>NZ_JABTTS010000005.1 GCF_018638295.1 Streptomyces sp. CHD11 | reverse complement strand
CGCCGGCCGCCTCGCGCGGCCGGTCGTCCCGGCCGCCGGGCTGCCCCACGGACGGGTGGTGGCCGTGCCCGCGGTGACCGCGGCCGGCGGGCACCTCGCGCGACCGGTGGCCGGCGACCTCCGTGCACAGGTGCAGGTCGGACGTCACGTGCGGTGACGACGGCAGGGACCCGCGACGGCCGCCGGTCCCGTTCCTCGTGGAGGAGCCCGCCCTGGGGGCCGCCCGCGTGCGGCCGGAAGCCGCCGTGCCGCACCCGGCCGCCGTCGGACCCGCCGTCGGCGCGGCCGCGAGGGACCTGCCGGACGCCCCCGCCCACGCCCGAGAGATGCCTCCCCGTCGCATGCCCCGAACGCTAGGGCGCCCGCGTGCGGCAGGCAATGGCGAGGCGCGCCGGAGCGCCCGGAGCCGCGGGAGCGACAGACGCGCACGGCGCCGCCCCCGCGGCCTCACGGGCCGGGTCCGCCGGCCGGCCTCCGTCAGCCGGCCGCCTGCTCCGCCTCACCGGGCTTCACGTCCCGCAGCAGGCAGGTCAGCCGGGCGGTGCACACCCGCTTGCCCGCCTCGTCGGTGATGACGATCTCGTACGTCGCCGTCGAGCGCCCCCGGTGCACGGGCGTGGCCACGCCGGTGACCAGACCGGAGCGCGCGCCGCGGTGGTGGGTGCAGTTGAGGTCGACGCCGACCGCGATCCTGGTGCTCCCGCCGTGCAGCATCGAGCCCACCGACCCCAGCGTCTCGGCCAGTACGGCGGAGGCGCCGCCGTGGAGCAGTCCGTAGGGCTGGGTGTTGCCCTCCACCGGCATCGTCCCCACGACCCGCTCCGCGGAGGCCTCCAGGATCTGCACACCCATCCGCGTACCCAGGTGACCCGCGGAGAACAGGGCCGGCAGATCGACGCCGAGCGCGGCGTACTCGTCGATGACCTCCTGTGGGAACCTCACCTGCTGCTGCTCTCCCATGGGCCGGCTCCATTCGTCTCGTCGTGCGTCGGTACGGCTGTCTGCTGAGCGAACGCTCAGTCGGTCGCCGATTGTTCCAGACGCACCACCACGGACTTGCTGGCCGGGGTGTTACTGGTGTCCGCGGTGGCGTCCAGCGGGACCAGGACGTTCGTCTCCGGGTAGTACGCCGCGGCGCAGCCCCGGGCCGTCGGGTAGTGCACGACGCGGAAACCGGGCGCCCTGCGCTCCACGCCGTCCTTCCACTCGCCGACCAGGTCGACGTAAGTGCCGTCCCCGAGCCGCAGTTCCCGCGCGTCCTCGGGGTTCACCAGCACCACGCGGCGGCCGTTCCTGATGCCCCGGTAGCGGTCGTCGAGACCGTAGATCGTGGTGTTGTACTGGTCGTGCGAACGCAGCGTCTGCAACAGCAGCCGGCCCGCCGGCAGCTCGGGGTACTCCACCGGCGCGGCGGTGAAGTTGGCCTTGCCGGTGGCCGTGGGGAAGCGGCGCTCGTCGCGCGGGGCGTGCGGGAGGGCGAAGCCCCCGGGACGTGCCACGCGCGCGTTGAAGTCCTCGAAGCCGGGGATCACCCGCGCGATGCGGTCGCGGATCGTCGCGTAGTCCCGTCCGAACTCCTCCCACGGCACCGTGCTGCCCTCGCCGAGGACACGGCGGGCCAGCCGGCACACGATGGCCGGCTCGGACAGCAGCTGCCCGCCCGCCGGTTCCAGCCGGCCCCGCGAGGCGTGCACCATGCCCATGGAGTCCTCGACCGTCACGAACTGCTCGCCCGCGCCCTGCACGTCGCGCTCGGTGCGGCCCAGCGTCGGCAGGATCAGCGCCCGCGCGCCCGTGACGGTGTGCGAGCGGTTGAGCTTGGTCGACACGTGCACCGTCAGCCGGGCGCGGCGCATCGCGGCCTCGGTGACCTCCGTGTCGGGGGAGGCGGAGACGAAGTTGCCGCCCATGGCGAAGAAGACCTTCGCCTTCCCGTCGCGCAGCGCCCGGATGGCCCGTACGACGTCGTACCCGTGCTCGCGCGGTGGCGCGAAGCCGAACTCCTTCTCCAGGGCGTCGAGGAACGCCGGCGCGGGCCGCTCGAAGATGCCCATGGTGCGGTCGCCCTGCACGTTGGAGTGTCCGCGCACCGGGCACACCCCCGCGCCCGGCCGGCCGATGTTGCCGCGCAGCAGCAGGAAGTTGACGATCTCGCGGATCATGGGCACGGAGTGCTTGTGCTGGGTGAGGCCCATCGCCCAGCAGACGATGACGCGCTCGGACTCCAGGACCATCCGCAGGCACTGCTCGATGTCCCCGCGCGTGAGGCCGGTCGCGGTGAGCGTCCCGTCCCAGTCGGCGGCGCGCGCGGCCTCGGCGAACTCCTCGTAGCCGTGGGTGTGTTCGCGTACGAACTCCTCGTCCACCGCACCCGGCGTGTCGAGGATCAGCCGGTTGAGGAGGCGGAAGAGGGCCTGGTCGCCGCCGAGGCGGATCTGCAGGAACAGATCGGTCAGTGCAGCGCCGGTGGCGAGCCCCTTGGCGGTCTGCGGGTTCTTGAAGCGCTCCAGGCCCGCCTCCGGCAGCGGGTTGACGCTGATGATCCGCGCTCCGTTCGCCTTGGCCTTCTCCAGGGCGGACAGCATGCGCGGATGGTTGGTACCGGGGTTCTGGCCGGCGACGACGATCAGATCGGCCTGGTGGAGGTCCTCCAGCAGCACGCTGCCCTTGCCGACGCCGATCGTCTCCGACAGGGCGGAGCCGGACGACTCGTGGCACATGTTGGAGCAGTCGGGCAGGTTGTTGGTGCCGAGCTCTCGGGCGAACAACTGGTAGAGGAAGGCGGCCTCGTTGCTGGTGCGGCCCGAGGTGTAGAAGACGGCCTCGTCGGGGGAGCCGAGGGCGGTGATCTCCTCGGCGACGATGTCGAAGGCACGCTCCCAGCTCACCGGCTCGTAGTGCTCCCCGCCCTCCGGGAGGTACATGGGGTGCGTCAGCCGCCCCTGCTGTCCCAGCCAGTAGCCGCTGCGGCCGGCCAGTTCCGCGACGGGGTGCTCGGCGAAGAACTCCGGGGTGACCCGGCGCAGGGTGGCCTCCTCGGCCACCGCCTTCGCACCGTTCTCACAGAACTCCGCCCGGTGCCGGTGCTCGGGCTCCGGCCAGGCGCAGCCCGGGCAGTCGAAGCCGTCCTTCTGGTTGACGCTGAGCAGCGTCAGCGCCGTGCGCCTCACGCCCATCTGCTGCTGGGCCATCCGCAGGGTGTGACCGATCGCGGGGAGCCCGGCGGCCGTCCGCTTCGGCTCGGCGACCTGCGGGGCGTCCTGGACGGGATCACCCTTGGGCGGCTTCGTGGCCATCGCACACTCCTGTTCACGCACGTGTGAGGTACGTCTCCGATCCTGCCACGCGACGCCGGCGGCGACGGGGGCCGGACAGAAGGAGCCTTCTCGGCCCGTCCGGCGTTCGAGGCCGGGGCCGGCAGGCCGGTCAGGGGACGGGACCGGGGGGAAGGAGGGGCGAATCAACCCCGGCACCCGCGGCCGGAACCACGGCCGGGACCGACTGTCAGTCGCACATGGCAGGATCGGACCTGTGGCAGACACAGCATCGAAGAAGACCGACCAGACCCCCGGCGGTCCCCGTCCCCGCCTGATGCTCATGGACGGGCACTCCCTCGCGTACCGCGCGTTCTTCGCGCTGCCCGCGGAAAACTTCACCACCGCGACGGGCCAGCCGACGAACGCGATCTACGGCTTCGCGTCGATGCTGGCCAACACACTCCGTGACGAGGCCCCCACCCACTTCGCCGCCGCCTTCGACGTCTCCCGCAAGACCTGGCGCTCGGAGGAGTTCACCGAGTACAAGGCGAACCGCTCCAAGACCCCGGACGAGTTCAAGGGCCAGGTCGAGCTGATCGGCGAACTGCTCGACGCGATGCACGCGCAGCGCTTCGCCGTCGAGGGCTTCGAGGCGGACGACGTCATCGCCACCCTCGCCGCCCAGGCCGAGGCCGAGGGCTTCGACGTGCTGATCGTCACCGGCGACCGCGACTCCTTCCAGCTGGTCTCCGAGCACACCACGGTGCTGTACCCGACGAAGGGCGTCTCCGAGCTGACGCGTTTCACCCCGGAGAAGGTCTTCGAGAAGTACGGCCTGACCCCGGCCCAGTACCCCGACTTCGCCGCACTGCGCGGTGACCCGTCCGACAACCTGCCCGGCATCCCCGGCGTCGGCGAGAAGACCGCCGCGAAGTGGATCAACCAGTTCGGCTCCTTCGCCGAACTGGTCGAGCGCGCCGACGAGGTCAAGGGCAAGGCCGGGCAGAACCTGCGCGACCACCTGGAGTCCGTCAAGCTCAACCGCCGTCTCACCGAGCTCGAGCGCCGCGTCGAGCTGCCCAGAGGCGTCCCGGACCTGGAGCGGGCCGCCTACGACCGCAAGGCCGTGGCGACGCTCCTGGACACCCTGGAGATCAGGAACCCGTCGCTGCGCGAGCGCCTGTTCGCCGTCGACCCGGGCGCCGAGGAGGCCGAGACCACCCCGGTCGTCGCGGAGGGCGTGGAGCTGGACGGCACGGTGCTGGGCACCGGCGAGCTGACCGGCTGGCTCGGGGAGCACGGCACCGGCCCCCTCGGCATCGCCCCCGTCGGCACCTGGGCGCTCGGCACCGGCTCGGTCGCCGAGATCGCGCTGGCCTCGGCCGCCGGACCGGCCGCCTGGTTCGACCCGTCCGAGCTGGACGAGACCGACGAGCAGGCGTTCAGCGCGTGGCTGGCCGACCCGGAGCGCCCCAAGGTGTTCCACAACGCCAAGAGCGCGATGCGTGTCTTCGCCGAGCACGGCTGGAGCGTCGAGGGCGTCACCATGGACACCGCCCTCGCCGCGTACCTGGTGAAGCCGGGCCGCCGCACGTTCGATCTGGACGCGCTGTCCCTGGAGTACCTGCACCGCGAGCTGGCGCCCGCCGCCGCGCCCGACGGCCAGCTGGCCTTCGGCGCGGACGACGGCGCGGAGGCCGAGGCCCTGATGGTGCAGGCCCGTGCCATCCTCGACCTGGGCGAGGCCTTCGAGGGCCGCCTGGCGGAGGTGGGGGCGGCGGATCTGCTCCGCGACATGGAGCTGCCCACGTCCGCGCTGCTGGCCCGCATGGAGCGGCACGGCATCGCGGCCGGCCGGGAGCACCTCCAGGCGATGGAGCAGATGTTCGCGGGCGCCGTGCAGCAGGCGGTGAAGGAGGCGCACGCGGCGGCGGGGCACGAGTTCAACCTGGGCTCGCCCAAGCAGCTCCAGGAGGTCCTCTTCGGCGAGCTGGCCCTGCCGAAGACGAAGAAGACGAAGACCGGCTACACCACGGACGCCGACGCGCTGGCCTGGCTGGCGGGCCAGACCGACAGCGAACTGCCGGTGATCATGCTCCGCCACCGTGAGCAGGCGAAGCTCCGCGTCACCGTCGAGGGCCTGATCAAGACGATCGCCGCGGACGGCCGTATCCACACCACGTTCAACCAGACCGTCGCGGCGACGGGCCGTCTGTCCTCCACGGACCCCAACCTCCAGAACATCCCGGTCCGCACGGACGAGGGCCGCGCCATCCGCCGGGGTTTCGTCGTCGGCGAGGGCTTCGAGTCCCTGCTGACCGCCGACTACAGCCAGATCGAACTGCGCGTGATGGCCCACCTCTCCGAGGACGCCGGCCTGACCGAGGCGTTCACCTCCGGCGAGGACCTGCACACCACGGCGGCCGCACAGGTGTTCTCCGTCGAGCAGTCCGCGGTCGACGCGGAGATGCGCCGCAAGATCAAGGCGATGTCGTACGGCCTGGCGTACGGGCTGTCGGCCTTCGGCCTCTCCCAGCAGCTGAACATCGAGGCGGCCGAGGCGCGAGCGCTGATGGACGCGTACTTCGAGCGGTTCGGCGGCGTACGGGACTATCTGCGCCGGGTCGTCGATGAGGCGAGGGCGACCGGGTACACGGCGACGCTGTTCGGCCGCCGCCGCTATCTGCCCGACCTCAACAGCGACAACCGTCAGCGCCGCGAGGCGGCCGAGCGCATGGCGCTCAACGCGCCGATCCAGGGCACGGCCGCGGACATCGTCAAGATCGCGATGCTGAACGTGGACCGCGCGCTGCGCGGGGCGGACCTGCGCTCCCGCATGCTCCTCCAGGTCCACGACGAGATCGTCCTGGAACTCGCCCCGGGCGAGCGCGCGGCGGTGGAGGACCTGGTCCGCCGGGAAATGGCCGCCGCCGTCCAGCTCCGGGTCCCGCTCGGCGTCTCGGTGGGCGTGGGACCGGACTGGGAGTCGGCAGCGCACTAGCCCGCCGGGCGGGCAGCCGCGAACCCCCGGACGCCGTCCGTCGGCCGGGGCGGCCCGGGGGTGCCGCGGCTCCCGGCGTGCCGTTGCGGCCGGAGCTCGAAGGCTGCTCCGGCGGAGGGCGTCCGGTGGGGTGCGCGCGCCGACCGCATCCGTCCGCCGCGCCGACGGGCACGCACGCCGAGTGACCCGGCAGGACGGGAGTGACCCGGCGGTGCGGGCCGGCGACGCCGGCTCGCCGGGGGCCGGTGGTGTTCCGGCGACTCGGTACCCCGGGGTCCGACCCCCGCCCTGGCACCGCGCCTGTCGCGGCGGCGCCCGGTCCGTCACGGGCGCATGCCGGTGCGGTCCGGCGGCGTCTTCCCGCGGTGGTCGCGGTGAGCCGCCGGCCGTGCCCGCCTCATTCGGCCCGGCGGGGGCGGAAAGCTGCCCCGGAGCCCAGTTCTGCGGCGTCGCCCTGTGCGGGCCGCGAGGGCGGGCTCGTACGACGGCGCGGCTCGGCGGTGACCGACCGCCCCGGTGGGTCACGTCCGCTGTTCTGTCCGGCACCGGGGCACCGGTGCCCCGGTGCTGTGCCTGCCGCGGGGGTGCGTGTCCGCCCCGGTGATGTCCGGGGGTTCCCGGGTCCGAGGTCCCGGAGAACCCGTACCGTCCCCCGGCAGACGGCCACCGAAGCGGCAGGGGCCTGGCGCGCGTGACGCGGCCCCGCCACGGGTGCCCCCGCCACCGAACCGCGGCGGGAACGTCACTCGCGTGGCCCCCGCGGACACGCCGTCGGCCGGGGCGGCCGACAGGATGCGACGCATGGGTATACGCATGCTGCATCGCACGGCGGCACCCCCGCGGGCCGACGCCGACGGACCCACCCCCAAGGCGTTTCCGCCGGTTCCGGTCTTCGCGGCCGCCGCCAGTACCGCCCGCATCCCCGTCACCCTCACCACCGCGCTGCGCAACGCCACCGCGGACCTCGGCCGCCGAGTCACCGCCGGCTGCCGGCGGGGCGACCGCACCCCCACCGGTGAGCAGCCACCCTGGAGGCTGTGGGCCGAACTGGCCCGCGCCTATCTCACCCTCGTGGTCACCCTGCTGCCCCGGCCCCGCCCTGTCCGTACCGTCACCGTGTTCGTGGCGGCGAGCGACACCGTCAGCGTGCGGCCGTACGGTCCGGCCGCCGCGTACCGCCGTCCGCCGAGCCCTCCGTGGCCCGGGTGGCCGGACGCCACGTCCTGACGGCGAGCGCGTACAGCGGCAGCGCGAGGACCAGCCCCGCGCCCGCGCCGAAACACACCGTCGGGATCAGTTCCCAGGGCTTCGCGGTCGCCCCCCAGTAGTCCCACCACCGCGAGGCCCGCTGCCCCGCCGCCACCAGCGCGGCCCCGCCGAGCAGCGCGACGGCCCACCACCGGTCGGTCGCCGAGAGGACCGGCACCCCGCCACCGCCTGCCGTCACGGCCGCCCCGTGCTCCGGCCGGCTCAGCGCGCGTGCCACGAACAGCGCGATGACGACCGCGGCCACCGCCGAACCGCCGTACTGCAGGTACCAGTACAGCGGCGACCCGGCGAACTCCTCGCCCAGCACGGGAAACACCCGCGTCCCCCACCGGTCGAGATGCGTGAACGCGTCCCAGACCACATGCGTCAGCGCCCCCAGCACCGCCGAGACGTACCAGCGCGCCACCAGCGACGGCCCCATGCGCGCACGCGGCGCTCCGCAGCGCACCAGTGCAGCCACCCGTCCCTGCCGCGCCCGGGGCAGCAGCGCCACCAGCGGCTCGCGCACCAGCAGCCACAGCCCCACCAGCGCCCAGGCGATGAGCACATCGACCGTGAGCACGCCCCGGAAGGCGTGTGTCACCTCGCCGAACTCCATCGCCCCCGACCGGACACTCGCCGCGTAGTAGGTCATGTCGGGAGCGAAGCTGCCGGCGATCAGCACGGAGGGGACCAGAGGGCCCCGGCCGCTCCCGTCGGTGCGCACGGCCGGCAGAACCGCCACCGCGTGGCTCAGCGTGAACGGCAAGTCGACTCCCCGCGGCAGGCCTTGACCGGGCCACCGGAGCCCCGTCGATCGGAAGGTCCCCAGTATGCGGGACCGCGGTCACGGGCCCGCTCGCAGCGTGAACGTGGCCAACTGGTGAATATCGGTCATGAACAGGTGTCCGCGCAAGGGAAGTTGTCGTAGGGTCGCGAGGGCCGTCGTGCCGGACGGTCCGTACAGGGCGACCGGTGGGGCGGCGGGAACGCCACAGCCACAGCCACAGCGGGGCGGACAAGCACGCGTTGACGGGCGCCACAGCGCCCACGGGAGGGGTTCACTCTATGGCGGCGCATTTCGGCAGGAGGCTGCGCAAGGGAGCGGCAACCACCGCCGTGGCCGCGGCGGCGGTGGCGGCACTGTCCGCCTCCCAGGCCCCGGGCGTGACTCCGGACGACCAGGGCAGACAGTCCGCCTCCGATGCCACGCCCTCGGCCGGGGAGACCGCCGACGGCGGCAGCGCCACCGGCAACTCGCCGTACTACACGGACCTTCCGCCGCTCAACAGCCCCAACCCCTCCCCGGGCACCGGCACCGGCACGGTCGGCCAGGGTGAGGCCGAGGCGGGCATACCGGCGACCGTTCTCGACGCCTACAAGCAGGCCGAGGCCGCGCTGCGCGAGAAGAAGCCCGGCTGCAATCTGCCCTGGCAGCTCCTGGCCGCCATCGGCAAGGTGGAATCCGGCCAGGCCCGGGGCGGACGCGTCGACGCCGACGGCACCACGCTCTCCCCGATCCTCGGCCCGCAGCTCGACGGCAACGGCTTCGCCCTCATCAAGGACACCGACGACGGTGCCTACGACGGCAACAGCGCCTACGACCAGGCCGTGGGCCCCATGCAGTTCATCCCCTCCACCTGGGACTGGGCGGGCCGCGACGGCAACGGCGACGGCCTCGAGGACCCGAACAACATCTACGACGCCGCCCTCTCCGCCGGCCACTACCTGTGCCGCTTCGACTGGGACCTGTCCGACCGGGGCGACCTCAGGAAGGCGATCCTCAGCTACAACAACTCGACGGACTATGTGAACACCGTCCTGTCGTGGCTGGAGTACTACCGCAAGGGCACCCACGAGGTCCCGGACGGCACCGGCGCCCTGCCCGGGGACCGCAGCGACAACAGGACGGCCCGTCCCACGCCCACCCCCTCGACACCGGCCACCCCGTCGACGAGGCCCGGCCCCACGCCGGACAGGCCGGGCGGTTCCGGCCCGAGTCCGGACCCGAAGCCGCCCGGCTCGGGAACCCCGACCACCCCGCCGCCCACCACCCCGCCGCCCACCACTCCCGCGCCCACCACGCCGCCGACCCCCACCGACACGGTGGACCGCCTGGAGCACGCGGGCACCGCGACGCTCACCGCGATGGCGGGGGACGCCTTCGACCAGAGGATCAGCGCCCGCGCGGAGACGGACGCCGGCAAGGCGGTGGCCAGGGTGCGGATCCGCTTCACGGTCTACGGCGCCACCGACGCCACGTTCGCGGGCGGCGAGAGCGTGGCCACCGTCGTCACCGACCGTTCAGGTGTCGCCGTGGCGCCCGCGCTCCGGGCGGGGGAGAAGACCGGCGCGTTCGCCGTCCGGGCCGTCGTCGTGGGCCGCGAGGTACCGGGCATCGCCTATCGGGCGACGGTCACGCAACGCGTCGCCGACACCCTCGTCCGTACCGGCGACACGGCCCTGACCTGTACCCCGGGCGGGAAGTTCGCCGAAGCGGTGGAGCTGAAGGCCACCTACGGCGGAGCGGTCGCCGACAAGGTCGCCGCCACCGCCACGCTCATCAGGTCCACCGGCGACCCGGCCGAGAACGACAAGGGTCCCTACTTCAAGAACGACGGCGAGGTGATCCGCACGCTCACCGGTCTCGAGACCGACGCGGACGGTCTGCTGCAGCTGCCCCAGCTGTACGCGGACGACACCACCGGCACGTTCCTGCTCCGCGTGACCACCGCCGGCGGAGCGACCCTCACGGTCGAACTCACCGTGGAGCCGGACGGGGCCGGGGACGGAGACGAGGCCGGAGACGGAGCCGGAACACCGCTCCCGACCCCGTCGACGAGTCCAGCGGCCTGACGGACGACGGCGGCACGCCACCGCACCGACGGGCGGTGGCGCGCCGTCTCACCGAGGAGACCGCACGTTTGGGCGGCGCCCGGCCATGAGCCGCCCGGCCCGTAGGCGCCCACGCCGTCAGGCCCGTACGCCTCAGGCCCGCACGCCGCCCGGCCCGTACGCCGCTCCCTCACCGCCCGCGCGCGCCGCATGCCCCGGCGGCCGCCGGACGCATGCGCCGGGCCGTACACCCGAGCAGGGCAGGGGCGCTCCCGGAAGCCGCTGCCGTGTGCGACCCGGTTCCCGTCGGAGCCGGCCCGTTCGCATGGGAGCCGGCCGCGGCTCACCGCCTGAGCCGCGCGTTGGTGTGCCGGGTCGGCTCGGCGGCGGCCGGATCCTCCGGCCAGGGATGCCTGGGATAGCGTCCGCGCAGCTCGGCCCGTACGCCCTTGTATCCGTCCCGCCAGAAGGAGGCGAGATCGGCGGTCACGGCGGCAGGCCGCCCCGCCGGGGACAGCAGATGGACCAGCAGCGGCACCCCGGCCACCCGCGGCGACTCCTGGAGCCCGAACATCTCCTGCAGCTTCACCGCGAGCACCGGCCGCTGCGGGTCGGAGTAGTCGATCCGGACCGCGGACCCGCTGGGGACGGTGATCCGTTCGGGCGCGAGTTCGTCGAGCCGGGCGGCCTCGCCGCCGGCCCAGGGGAGCAGCCGCCCGAGCGCCTGCCCGGCGTCGATCCGGGCGAGATCGGCCCGCCGCCGTGCCCGGCTCAGCTCCGGCTCCAGCCACTCCTCCACGCGCCCGTGCAGCGCGCCGTCGGACACATCGGGCCACGGCTCACCGAGCCGCCCGTGCACGAAGGCCAGCCGCTGCCGCAGTACGGCCGCCCCGGCCGGCCACCGCAACAGCCCGAACCCCTCCTCCCGCAGACCGTCCAGCAGCGCGGCCCGTACCAGCACGGGGTCGGCGCCGGTATGCGGCCGTACGGCCAGCTCCACCGCCCCCAGCCGCTCGACCCGCCGCGCGACGACGTCCCCGCCGGCCCAGCGCACCTCCGCGCGGCGCTCCAGCAGCGCACCGGCGGCATGCCGCGCGATCCCCTCGCCGACGACCGCTCCGAGCGCCACACGCGCGTGCCCGCGCCCCACCGGCCGGTCGGCCACGGCGACGGCGAGCCATTCCGCTCCCCGCAACCCGGACCCCGCCCCCACCTCGGCCCGGGTCCCGGACACCATCAGATACGCCCCGCCGTCCCTGCGCGCCACCCGCTCGGGAAAGGCGAGCGCGACCACCACCCCGATCCGGCCGTCCTCCCCGCCGCCCGCCGGGCCCGACACCTCCCACGCGCCTCCCGCGCCGGTATCCGTACCCGCGCCCGTACCCGCGTCCTCCGCCCCGGCCGCGGGATCCACAGCGGACCCGTCACCGTCCCCGGGGCGTGAGGGAGGGTCCGGTGGTGTCGGGTCCGTGGTGTGCGGGGGCTCCGGGACGAGGCGGCGCAGCCGGCGGACCTCTGAGCGCCAGCGGGCGGCGTACGCGTCACCGCCGTGCCGGGCGGTGCGCAGGGCGCCGGCCAGGTCGTCGCCGTAGCCGCGTGGTGGCTCCTCGCCGATCAGGGCGACCACCTCGGCGGCGAGGCCCGCGCCCACCACCGGAGCCGCGTCCAGCAGCGCCCGCCCCAGCCGGGGATGCAGCCCCAGCCGTGACAACCGCACACCGCGCTCCGTGGCACGTCCGCCCGGGTCCACCGCCCCGACGGCCGTCAGGACGGAGCGGGCCGCCGCCATCGCCCCGCCCGGCGGGGGATCCAGCAGCGCCAGGCCGGAGGCGTCCGGATCACCCCAGCAGGCCGCCTGGAGCGCGAACGCCGTCAGATCGGCGACCTTGATCTCCGGGGAGGGGAAGCGCGGCAGCCGCGCGTCCTCCGCCTCCGCCCAGCAGCGGTACACCGCACCCGGCGCCTCACGTCCGGCACGCCCCGCCCGCTGCCGCCCCGCCGCGCGGGACGCCCGTACCGTCGTCAGCGCGCTCAGCCCCCGCGCGTGATCGACCCGCGGCTCCCGGGCGAGACCCGAATCCACGACCGTCCGCACCCCGGGAACCGTCAGCGACGACTCCGCCACGGACGTCGCCAGCACCACCCGGCGCCGCTCGCCGGGCGCCAGTACCGCGTCCTGCACGGCGGCCGGCGCCCGCCCGTGCACCTGGAGCAGATCCACGCCGTCCAGATCCCCGAGCTGCCCGGCCACCCGCGCGATCTCGCCCACTCCGGGCAGGAAGGCCAGCACGTCCCCGTCCCGCTCGGCCAGGACCCGCCGCACCACCGCCGCCACATGCGTCAGCAGCGCCGGATCGACCCGCATGCCGTGCGGCGGCGGCAGCGCACGTGCGGGAGGCGCCCACACCACCTCCACCGGGTACGCGGCACCGCGTGCCCGTACCACCGGCGCGCCCCCCAGCAGCCGCGCCCAGCCCTCCGCGTCCGTGGTCGCCGACGCGGCCACCAGCCGCAGGTCGGGGCGGAGCGTCCCGCGCACGTCCCAGAGGAACGCCGCCGTCGTGTCCGCGTCCAGATGCCGCTCGTGGCACTCGTCGAGCACCACCACATCCGTCCCGGCCAGCTCCTGGTCGCGCTGCAGCCGCTGCAGGAGCACCCCGGTCGTGACGACCTCCACGCGCGTGCGCCGTCCGACCGCCCGCTCCCCGCGCACGGTGAAACCGACGGACTCGCCGACCCGCTCACCCAGCAGCCACGCCATCCGCCGTGCCGCCGCGCGGGCGGCGATCCGCCGTGGCTCGGCGACCACCACCCGCCGCGCGGGGCCCGCTCCGAGCAGCCCCGCCAGGGCCAACGGCACCAGCGTCGTCTTACCTGTCCCGGGCGGCGCCTCCAGCACGGCGGTGCCGTGCGCGTCGAGCGCGTCGGTCAGCCCCGGCAGGGCGTCGCGTACGGGGAGGGCGTCCAGGGCGTCATGACGGAGCACGCGCTCAGTCCCGTACGCACACGAAGATCGCCGTCCCCGGGATCAGCCGGCCGCGCAGCGGGGACCAGCCGCCCCATTCGGAGGTGTTCCACCGCGGCCACTCCGGCTCGACCAGATCCACCAGCCGGAACCCCGAGGCGACGACGTCGCGCACCCGGTCGCCGAGCGTCCGGTGGTGCTCGACGTACACCGCGCGGCCGTCGTCGTCCTGCTCCACGTACGGCGTGCGGTCGAAGTACGAACCGGAGACGCTCAGCCCCTCCGGACCCGGCTCGTCCGGGAACGCCCAGCGGACCGGATGCGTCAGGGAGAACACCAGCCGGCCCCCGGGCCGCAGCACCCGGCGCACCTCGCGCAGCACCACCCGCGGATCGGCGACGAAGGGCAGCGCCCCGTACGCCGAGCAGGCCAGGTCGAAGGAGCCGTCGGCGAACGGCAGCGCGCCCGCGTCGGCGCACACCAGCGGGACCGGCCCGCCGATGCGCAGCGCGTGCTGCAACTGCCGGTGCGAGATGTCCAGGGCCACCGGACGCGCCCCCTGGGCGGCCAGCCAGCGCGAGCACTGCGCCGCGCCGGCGCCCAGTTCCAGGACGTCCCGCCCCTTCAGCTCCTCCTGCGGACCGAGCAGCTCCGCCTCCACCTCGTCCAGGCCCTCGGGACCCCACACGAAGCGGTCGTCGCCGAGGAAGGTGCCGTGCTCGGTCTGGTACTCGTCCGCGTTGCGGTCCCACCAGCCCCGGTTGGCGCGGGTGCTCTCCGCGACGCCGGCCTCCCGCCGGGTCGCTTCCGGTTCGGGTGCTACGGGCTCTTGGATGATCGGCTCCCTCGTCGTACTCTTCCGTCCATCCGGACTCCGGTGTGTCGCGGAAGCGGGTTCTCCGCCCCTGCGTGGCCTCGGATGATGGGACTTGTGCCGGTTATGCGGCGATCTGCCCCGGGTGGGCGGCTTCGCGCATTGACCCTGCCCGGCTGCCCCCGTATGCTACAAGTTGCGCTGCGAGCTTGCGCGCCTCAGACGTAGCAGGCTGCGCTCGCATCTGTTGTATGTCCCCTCGGTTCTCGAGGCGTCATCGCCAGTATCTGGTGGGACGCTTACTTGGCTGTCCGGCTTCTGCAGAGCGAAACGGGCTCCGGCGTAGCAGTACCTACGACTTCAATGTCCGTACCGGAGCCCTTTCCCACATGACGAGCAGCACCGAGACCACCGCCACCACCCCGCAGGTTGCGGTCAACGACATCGGTAACGAGGAAGCATTCCTCGCCGCGATCGACGAGACGATCAAGTACTTCAACGACGGCGACATCGTCGACGGCGTCATCGTGAAGGTCGACCGGGACGAGGTCCTGCTCGACATCGGTTACAAGACCGAAGGTGTCATCCCGAGCCGCGAGCTCTCGATCAAGCACGACGTCGACCCGAACGAGGTCGTCGCCGTCGGTGACGAGATCGAGGCCCTTGTCCTTCAGAAGGAGGACAAGGAAGGCCGCCTGATCCTCTCGAAGAAGCGCGCCCAGTACGAGCGTGCCTGGGGCACCATCGAGAAGATCAAGGAAGAGGACGGCATCGTCACCGGTACCGTCATCGAGGTCGTCAAGGGTGGTCTCATCCTCGACATCGGCCTCCGCGGCTTCCTCCCGGCCTCCCTGGTCGAGATGCGCCGTGTTCGCGACCTCCAGCCCTACGTGGGCAAGGAGCTCGAGGCGAAGATCATCGAGCTGGACAAGAATCGCAACAACGTGGTTCTGTCCCGCCGTGCCTGGCTCGAGCAGACCCAGTCCGAGGTCCGCCAGACCTTCCTCACGACCCTCCAGAAGGGTCAGGTCCGTTCCGGCGTCGTCTCCTCGATCGTCAACTTCGGTGCCTTCGTGGACCTGGGTGGCGTCGACGGTCTGGTTCACGTCTCCGAGCTGTCCTGGAAGCACATCGACCACCCCTCCGAGGTCGTCGAGGTCGGCCAGGAGGTCACGGTCGAGGTCCTCGACGTCGACATGGACCGCGAGCGTGTCTCCCTGTCGCTGAAGGCGACCCAGGAAGACCCGTGGCAGCAGTTCGCCCGTACCCACCAGATCGGCCAGGTCGTGCCCGGCAAGGTCACGAAGCTGGTTCCGTTCGGTGCGTTCGTCCGCGTGGACGAGGGGATCGAGGGTCTGGTCCACATCTCCGAGCTGGCCGAGCGCCACGTGGAGATCCCGGAGCAGGTCGTCCAGGTCAACGACGAGATCTTCGTCAAGGTCATCGACATCGACCTCGAGCGCCGTCGCATCAGCCTCTCGCTGAAGCAGGCCAACGAGGCCTTCGGTGCCGACCCGTCGACGGTCGAGTTCGACCCGACCCTGTACGGCATGGCCGCGTCCTACGACGACCAGGGCAACTACATCTACCCCGAGGGCTTCGACCCCGAGACCAACGACTGGCTCGAGGGCTACGAGACCCAGCGGGAGGCGTGGGAGACCCAGTACGCCGAGGCGCAGTCCCGCTTCGAGCAGCACCAGGCGCAGGTCATCAAGTCCCGCGAGGCGGACGAGAAGGCCGCTGCCGAGGGCACCGACACCGCGGGTGCGGCTCCGGCCGCGTCCGGTGGCGGCGGTGGCGGCGGCGGTTCGTACTCCTCCGAGGGTGGCGACCAGTCCGGCGCGCTGGCCTCGGACGAGGCGCTGGCCGCGCTGCGGGAGAAGCTGGCGGGTGGGCAGAGCTGACGCTCTCCGCTGAGGCTTAGCCGTTGACTGAGGGGCCGTACCTTTCGAGGTGCGGCCCCTCAGTGCTGTCCCGGGGCGGAGCAGCACTGTCCGGGAGTGGGGCAGGCGGATCGCCACAGGGCCGGAGGGGGCTTGTCGCACAGGTCCCGCGCCCCCGACCGGAGAAGTCGCCCCTGATCGGCTCGGGCCCGGGAATGCCGGTGTCGCCGGCCACGTTGTGCTGTACGGACACGAGGAGGAGCGGTCACTGTGCTTGATCCGCAGGGTTTGTACGCATGGGAGCCGAAGGGGCTCGGCGTCGTCGACATGGCGCTGGCCCAGGAGTCGGCCGGACTTGTCATGCTCTACCACTTCGACGGATACATCGACGCGGGGGAGACCGGCGACCAGATCGTCGACCGGCTGCTCGGCGCGCTGCCCCACCAGGTCGTCGCCCGGTTCGACCACGACCGGCTCGTCGACTACCGGGCCCGGCGTCCGCTGCTGACCTTCACCCGCGACCGCTGGAGCGACTACGAGGTCCCCGCCATCGAGGTGCGCCTCGTCCAGGACGCCACCGGGGCACCGTTCCTGCTGCTGTCCGGGCCCGAGCCGGATGTCGAGTGGGAGCGCTTCGCCGCGGCCGTCCAGCAGATCGTGGAACGGCTCGGCGTCCGCCTCTCGGTCAACTTCCACGGCATCCCCATGGGCGTTCCGCACACCCGCCCCGTCGGCATCACCCCGCACGGCAACCGCACCGACCTCGTCCCGGTGACCAGCAGTGTCTTCGACGAGGCGCAGGTGCCCGGCAGCGCCGAGGCGCTGGTCGAGTACCGGCTCATGCAGGCCGGACACGACGTCCTGGGCGTCGCCGCGCACGTGCCGCACTACATCGCCCGTTCCCCTTACCCGGACGCGGCACTGACCGCCCTGGAGACGCTGACGGCCGCCACCGGACTGGTCCTGCCCGGTGTCGCGCACTCCCTGCGCACCGACGCCCACCGCACCCAGACCGAGATCGACCGCCAGATCCGGGAGGGCGACGAGGAACTGACCGCCCTCGTCCAGGGCCTCGAGCACCAGTACGACGCCGCGGCGGGCGCGGAGACCCGGGGCAACATGCTGGCCGAGCCGGCGGAGATCCCCTCGGCGGACGAGATCGGCCGCGAGTTCGAACGTTTCCTGGCGGAACGGGAAGGCGACAGCTGACGCCCTCGGCACACCCGGCGCCGTTCCCGCTCGCCGGTGGCGCGCCGGCGCCCTCCCCGGCGCCGCCCGCCGGACCGGCCTGGCTAGGCTGCTGCCCATGCTGACAGTGGGTCTGACCGGCGGTATCGGGGCCGGCAAGAGTGAGGTGTCGCGGCTGCTCGTCGAGTGCGGGGCAGTCCTGATCGACGCGGACCGCATCGCGCGGGAAGTCGTCGAGCCGGGCACGCCGGGCCTCCGCGCCGTGGTGGACGCCTTCGGTGAGGGGATCCTGGCCGAGGACGGCAGCCTCGACCGGGCCCGGCTGGGCTCGATCGTCTTCGCCGACCCGGAGAGGCTCGCCGTCCTGAACTCGATCGTCCACCCCCTGGTGGAAGCCCGCTCCCGCGAGCTGGAGGAGGCCGCCCCCGAGGACGCGGTCGTCGTGCACGACGTCCCGCTGCTGACCGAGAACGGTCTGGAGTCCCTCTACGACCTCGTGATCGTCGTGGACGCGAGCCCTGCGACCCAGCTCGAGCGGCTCGTGGGCCGGCGCGGCATGACGGAGGAGGACGCACGCGCGCGGATGGGCGCCCAGGCGTCCCGCGAGCAGCGCCGGGCGATCGCCGACATCGTCATCGACAACGACGTACCCCTCGACGAGCTGGCGCAGCGCGTCAAGGACGTGTGGTCCGGGCTGGAGCACCGGGCACGGTCGTCCGGCCCGGAATAGACGGCTTCCGGCGGGGCGTTGAACGTGCTGAGTGAGGGAAGGATTCCGCCGTGCCCGAGATCAGTGGTCCGACCGGACGTACGCCTCAGACGCATGTCATCGACTTCCGTGCCGCCGAACAGCTGCTCGCCTCCCGTGACCCGAAGGGCGCGGTGAAGCTGCTGGACGGCGTGATCGACGTCCACCCGGAGAACACCGCCGCGCGCCTGCTGCGGGCTCGCGCCTTCTTCGCGGCGGCCCAGCTGCGGCCCGCCGAGCTGGAGTTCTCCCTGGTCCTGGAGCGCGAGCCGGACAACGCCTTCGCCCACTTCGCCCTCGCCCGCACCTATCAGCGGCAGAACCGCCCGCACCCGGCCAGGCGCCACTTCCGGCTGGCGGCCGCCCTGGACCCCAATCCGGAGTACCTGAAGGCGGCCCGCTTCGACGCGTGACGGCTCAGGCGCGTGACGGCTTCGGCGCCTGACGGCGACGCGCCCGGCTACGGACGTCGCTCCGGCGGTTCGTAGGGAGGGATGTCCGGGCCGGGCTGGTAGCGCGGCCCGTGGCGGATGTGCCGGACGACGACGATCAGGTCGACCGTGATCAGCAGCCACAGCGCCCCGCAGGCCACCGCCCAGCCGGGATGTCCGGCGAGCGCGAACGCCACCGTCCCGGCCGCCGCCCAGACCACACCCCACACGCTCAGCCAGAACCGCATCCGCAGAGCACTGCGGGCGGTCACCGGTTCACTGCCCGTACGCATCGACCTCACCACCACTCTCGCCCGCCACCTGCGGTTTTCCCTGTCCGAGTGCCCGGAACAGGCCGGTTCACCACCCGCCGGAAGAGACCGGCACTCACTCGAACGGGTGAACCTGCAGGAGGTGGGAACGGGCGTGCGGAAAGGGTCCGTTGGACGGACATGGAGCTGAGAAGGCGTGACGGGTACGGAGGGACGGGGCCGGGGGCGATCACCCCGGACGGCTGTGCGGTGGAGCTCTACTCGCGGCTCACCGTCGGGGACGAGCCGGACATCGTCGCCGGCGCGGTGCCGACGGGAGCACGCCTGCTGGAGCTGGGCAGCGGTGTGGGACGGATGACCCACGCGCTGCTGGAGCGGGGGTTCGACGTCACCGCGGTGGACGAGTCCGCAGAGATGCTCGAGCGGGTGCGCGGGGCGCGGACGATATGCGGCCCGATAGAGGGACTCGACGCGGGCGAGACGTTCGACGTGGTCCTGCTGGCGTCCTTCCTGGTGCACGCGGGGGATGTGGAGGTGCGGCGGGGCCTGCTGCGCACCTGCGTGCGACATCTGGCCGAGGGCGGCTGTGTGCTGATCCAGCGGGAGGGCGAGGACCACCACACGGATGTGCCGCGCGAGCGGAAGGACCCGTCCGGCGGCACCATACGGATCGTGTCGGCGGAGCCGGTGGGCGACGGGGTCGACTCGGTGCACGTGGAGTACGTGTTCCCGGACGCGGTCTGGACCCAGACGTTCCGAGCCCGGCCGCTGACGCGGCAGCAGTTCGAGGAGGCACTGGGGGAGGAGGGACTGAGGGTGGACCGGTATCTGACGGCGGACAGGACATGGGTGCGGGCGGTGCCCACGGCCGGCGGATGACGGCGGAATGGCCCCCGCGCGCGATGAGTTCGGGGGAGGGCGTCGGTCTACCTCTGTGACAGCACCACGGACCGCATCCCACAGGAGACCCCCGTGCCCGAGACCTCCGCTCCCGTCACGACTTCCGTCCCTTCCAGGACCGTTGTCGCCGAGTCGGCGACAGCCCGTGGGCGGCGGGCCCGTACCGCCCTGCGCGGACTGCAGATCCTGCTCGCCCTCTTCTACGCGGTCGCGAGCGCGCTGCCCAAGCTGATCGCGCACTCCTCGGCGGCCGGTCCCTTCGACGAGATGGGCTGGGGCAGCACGGGCATGTACGCCATCGGCCTCCTCGAACTCGCCGGAGCGATCGGCCTGCTGGTGCCGGTGCTCCAGTCCGCGGCGGCGACCGGTCTGGCCGCGCTGATGGTGGGCGCCTTCGTCACGCAGATCACAGTCCTCGACGGGGAGAACGCGGCGACACCGGTCGTCCTGATCGTGCCGCTCGTCCTCATCGCCTGGGCCCGCCGGGACCACAACAAGGACCTGCTGCGACTGCTGCGGCACCGGAGCTGAGGCCCGCCGGGCAGTGGGGACCCTTGCCCCGGTCAGGGCCGTGTCGCGGAGGCACACCTCCCCGTCCCCGTCCTCCCGGGCCGGGGCCTCTCCTCAGGGCCCCGAACCCCCGAAGCGGCCCGGTGCCCGTCTCCGCGGGGCCTGATGCGGTGTGCACGACGAGCGTCCGGTCAGGTGGGGCGCACGCTGGCGGTGCGCGTGCCGAACACCGGGGCGGGCGCCGTCGGCGGCCGTGCCTGCGGGTGGACGCGGCCCGACGGGGTGCCGGTCATACGGCGACCTTCCGGTCAGGCGGGGCGCGCGCCGCCGGAGCGTCTGCCGCGGGACCTGCGGCCCCCGTCGTCGGCCCGGCCTCCGGCTCCGCCACCCTCCCCGGCCGTGTCCGGCGCCCGGCCGCGACCACCGCCCGCGCCAGGCGCTCGGCGGTCATCGGTTCCCCCGCGGCCACCGGCATCCCGGGAAGCGGCGCCCAGGCCGCCGGGCCCGTCCGTCACACCACTCCCGCGGGGCGGCCCGGCGGTTCGGCCGGGCGCCCCGGCACCGAATCCGCCCAGTCCGCGCAGGCGTTCCAGCTCGCGGCGGTCACGCTTGGTCGGACGGCCGGTGCCGCGGTCGCGGATTCCGGCCGGGGCGACGGCGTCGCGGGGCGGGGGCGGCGGGGAGTTGTCGAGGTAGCACTGGACCGCGACCGGCGCGCCCACCCGCTTGCGGATCAGCCGTTTGACGACGACGACCCGTTCCCGGGTCTCGGCCCGCAGCCGCACCTCGTCACCGACCCGGACGGAGTGCGAGGGCTTCACCCGCTCGCCGTTCACCCGGACATGTCCGCCCCGGCAGGCGGCGGCACCGAGAGAGCGGGTCTTCACCAGCCGCACCGACCAGATCCAGCTGTCGATGCGCACGGACTCACCGCTCCCCGGTCCGGCCGCCTCGGCGGCGGCCACGGCGGCAGCGTTCTCGGGGTTCTCGGCACTCTCGGAAGCCATGCTCCCGACCTTAGTCTCCGGAGCCGGCCGGTGACGCGGGGATTTCCCGGCCGGCCCGGCCTCTACCGTGGAGTGATGGACCCCAGTGGCCTCTCCCTGCTCGATCAGCGCATCGCCGGCTGCCGTGCCTGCCCCCGGCTCGTCGACTGGCGTGAGGAGGTGGCCCGTACCAAGCGGGCCGCGTTCGCGGACTGGACGTACTGGGGCAGGCCGGTGCCAGGATTCGGGCCGCCGGACGCCCGGCTGCTGATCATCGGACTGGCGCCCGCGGCCCACGGCGGGAACCGTACGGGGCGGATGTTCACCGGGGACCGCTCCGGAGACGTCCTGTACCGGGCGCTGTACGACGTGGGGCTGGCCTCGCAGCCGGGCTCCGCCCACGTCGGCGACGGACTGGAACTGTACGGAGTGCGCGTCACCTCGCCCGTGCACTGCGCCCCGCCCGCCAACAAGCCCACCCCCGGGGAGCGGGACGCCTGCCGGCCCTGGCTGGTGCGGGAGCTGCGCCTGTTGCGGCCGACGGTCCGGGCCGCACTCGTCCTCGGTGCCTTCGGGTGGCAGGCGGCGCTGCCGGCCCTCGCCGGGGCGGGGTGGACCGTCCCGCGGCCCCGGCCCGCCTTCGCCCACGGCGCCCACACCGCACTGGACGCCCCCGACGGCCCCGGCCTCCACCTCTTCGGCTGCTTCCACGTCAGCCAGCGCAACACCTTCACCGGCCGGCTCACCCCGGAGATGCTCAGGGAGGCACTGCGCACGGCGGCCGCCACGGCGGGACTGGAGACGGCGTAAAGGGGAGGTGCGGACCCGGCCGGTGCCACTACGGTGCCCCGATGGGCAGATACCCGGAGATCGAACCGTACGACCACGGCATGCTCGACGTCGGTGACGGCAACCACGTGTACTGGGAGACCAGCGGAAATCCGCACGGCAAGCCCGCCGTGGTGCTGCACGGCGGGCCCGGCTCCACGGCCGGTCCGGGCCTGCGGCGCTACTTCGACCCGGCCGCCTACCGGATCGTCCTGCTCGACCAGCGCGGCGCCGGACGGTCACTGCCCTCCGCGAGCGACCCCGCCACCGACATGAGCGTGAACACGACCGCCCACCTCGTCGCGGACCTGGAACTGCTGCGCGCCCACCTGGGCATCGAGCGATGGCTGGTGTGGGGCGTGTCGTGGGGGTCGGCCCTGGGCCTGCGGTACGCGCAGACCCACCCGGCAGTCGTGTCCGAACTGGTTCTCACCGGCGTCGCCACCGGATCGAACGCCGAAGTGGCCCTGCTGACCCGGGGGCTGGGCACGTTCTTCCCCGAGGCCCACGAGCGTTTTCTCGCCGCACTGCCCGCCGGCGCACGCGAGGGCAATCTGGCCGCCGCTTTCAACGGGCTGCTGGAGTCGCCCGACCCGGGGGTCAGGGAGCGCGCCGCCCGTGCCTGGACCGACTGGGAGACGGCGATCGTCCCCGCCCCACCGGGCTCGGTCGAACGCTTCCACGACCCACAGTTCCGTCTGGGCTTCGCCCGTACCGTCACGCACTACTGGGGCAACGGCCACTTCCTCGGCGGGGCCGAGGGCGAAGGCAGGGACGACGGCGAGGGTGTCGTCCTCGGCGACGCCCACCTCCTGAAGGGCGTCCCCGGAACCCTGGTCCAGGGCAGTCTCGACGTCGGCAACCTCCTCGGCATCGTCTGGCGGCTGCACCACGCCTGGCCCGACAGCGAACTGGTGATCGTGGACGGGACCGGTCATGACGCGGGGGCGGCCGGCGACGAGGCACTGGTGGCGGCGACGGACCGGTACGCCCGCCCCCGCACACCCGACTCCCGGTCCCGTCCCTGACGTCCCACGACCGGTGACGTCGCTACGGCCGCCACACGTACCGCACGTCCGGCTCCCGTTCCTCGTTGGCGGAGCCGTCCGTGCACTCCACGGCCGCGAACCCGTGGCGCTCGTAGAAGCGGTGCGCGGGGGCGTTGACCTGGAAGGTCCACAGGGACAGCCCTCCGGGTCTGCGCTCCTTGGCCAGGGTGACGAACCGGTCACCGATCCCGCGTCCGCGCCACCCGGGGGCGAGGTACAGCTGCTCCAGCTCCTCACCCTCCAGCACCAGCACACCGACGACGCCGGCCCCCGCCGCCCCGGCCACCCACGTCTCACGCAGGGGCACCAGAACATGCCGGAAGTACTCCCGCACCTCGTCGTCGGACCGGGGCCGGACCACGTCCGGCAGCGCTGCGGCGAAGGACCGCAGCCACACCCCGGCCGCGGCCCCCGCATCGGAGGCGACGGCCCGGCGCAGGACCACCGTCCGCTCCGTGGCCGTCACGAGCCGGCCGGGTCGGGTACGACCGCCGTCGCCGTGATCTCCACGAGCTGCCCGGTGTAGCCGAGGCAGGCCACACCGATCAGGGTCGACGCGTGGGGTCCGCTGCTCAGCCCGGAGGTCTCGACGACCTCCCACACGGCGGAGAGCGTGGCGGGCTCGGCGCTCACGACGTACACATCCGTCGCCACGACGTGCTCCAGGCCGCTGCCCACCGCCCGCAGCTGTTCGCCGAGGTTGGCGATCACCTGCCGGGCCTGCCGCACCGGATCCCCCTCGCCGGCCAGCTTCCCGTCCGCGTCCAGCGGGACCGACCCGGCGAGGAACGCCAGCCTGGTGCCGGCCTCGACGACGGAGGCGTGGGAGTAGGCGGGCGGCGGGAACAGGGAGGGCACGGTGACACGCTGGATCACGGGAACTCCTGGAGAGGTGGACGGCCGGCGTCGCCGATCGTCCACCACCCTGGCCGTTGCCGCATCCGGATTTCGCCCGCCGGGGCCCGCCGGGCGGCCGTGTCACGGGCGCAGGATCACCTTCGTGTAGCCCTCGATCCGCTTGTCGAACTTGTCGTACGCCGACGGTGCCTCATCCAACGGCAGTTCATGGGAGACGACGAAGCTGGGCGCGGCCCGTCCCTCGATGATCATGTCGCGCAGCTGCCGGTTGTAGCGCTTCACGTTGCACTGCCCCGTGCCCAGTTTCAGCCCCTTCTCGAAGAGCTTGCCGACCGCGACGAGGAGCATGCCCTGCTTGGACTGCTCGTCGGGGGCGCCGGGGTCGGAGGGGACGTAGAGCCCGGGGACGCCGAGCATCCCGGTGGCCCGGACCGTACGGATCAGGGAGTTCAGGACGGTCGCCGGTTCCTCGCGGTCGGTGTCCGTGCCGCCCGCCGACGCCTGGTAACCGACCGCGTCGACGCCCTTGTCGGTGCCCAGGCCCTCGGTCTGCTCGTGGATCTGCTCGACCGGGTCGCCCTCGGCGAAGTTGATGGGCACCGCGCCGATCTCCTCGGCCTTCTGCAGCCGCTCGGGGACCCGGTCCACGACGAACACCTTCCTCGCGCCGCGCAGCAGCGCCGAGTAGGCGGCCATGAGACCGACCGGGCCCGCGCCGTACACCGTGACGCTCTCGCCGGGGCGGACCTGGGCGAGTTCACAGCCGTGGTAGCCCGTCGGGAAGATGTCGGCGAGCAGGATGAAGTCGTTCTCGTGTTCCTTTCCCGGCGGCAGTTTCAGGCAGTTGAAGTCGGCGTAGGGAACGCGCAGATACTCCGCCTGACCGCCCTTCCAGGGGCCCATGGCGACATAGCCGTAGGCGCCGCCGGGGAAGCCGGGGTTGACGGTCAGACAGTAACCGGTGAACCCCTCCACGCAGTTGGTGCAGAACCCGCAGGCGACGTTGAAGGGCATGACCACGCGGTCGCCCTCCTTGAGCGAGGTGACGCCCGAGCCGACCTCAGCGATGGTCCCCATGTTCTCGTGACCGAACGTGATGCCGGGCTCGGCGGCAGTACGGCCCTCGTACATGTGCAGGTCGGAGCCGCAGATCGCGGTCGAGGTGACGCGTACGATCACGTCGTTCGGATGCTGAATGGTGGGATTGTCGACGTCCTCGACCGCGACCTCGAACGGTCCCTTGTACACGACGGCCTTCATGTCTACGACCTCCACTCGATGGCATACGTGTCCGGTGGCGCGCCTCTCCCCGATGTTCCGCGTGACCGATATCTCATGATTCTCCGGTCTGTCCCTCGAGGCAAGCCGGTAATGTCCGCACACAGGTCGTCCGCAGGCACGCCGGGAATCCGGGAGTCCGGGATCCGGGGAGCGCCGGAGGGCGGCGTGAGTGACGAGAAGCCGAGACCGACGAGACCGACGAGAAGCGGAGAGGGGTCGACATGGCGGCGCAAAGACTGGGAACCCTGCTTGTCCCCGTGCCCGGGCTGTCCGGTACCACCTACCCGCCGGGGACGACGGTGACGGTCCGTGGTCGGGGTGCGGCGGTCGACGGCTTCGTGAACGGCGACTGGCTGCCGCTGTCGTGGTGGGAGTTCTCCGACGGCCTTCGCGAGGACATCTCCGACCGCTGACCACGGTGTCCGGCGCCTGCCGGCGACCGCGGACACCGTGAATCGCGGATACCGCGGGGACCGTCACCTGCCGGTCAGGCCCTGTCCGGGCCCGCGGATCCCTCCCGGGACACCGTCAGTCGTCGTCGACCTTGACCCAGTCCAGGGTGCGCTCCACCGCCCGCTTCCAGTCCTGGTAGCCCTGTCGGCGCCGCTCCTCGCTCCACTCGGGGCTCCAGCGCTTCGACTCCTGCCAGTGGGTGCGCAGCTCGTCGGTGTCCCGCCAGAAGCCGACGGCGAGCCCGGCGGCGTAGGCGGCGCCCAGTGCGGTGGTCTCGGCGACCACGGGACGGCTGACCGGTACTCCCAGCACATCGGCCTGGATCTGCATGCACAGATCGTTCGCGGTGACGCCGCCGTCGACCTTGAGCACGTCCAGGTGCACACCCGAGTCCTTCTCCATGGCCTCGACCACGTCGCGGCTCTGGTAGCAGATCGCCTCCAGCGTGGCCCGTGCGATGTGCCCCCCGGTGTTGTACCGGGCCAGGCCCACCATGGCGCCGCGGGCGTCGGAACGCCAGTACGGGGCGAACAGGCCGGAGAAGGCCGGGACGAAGTACATCCCGCCGTTGTCCTCCACCGAACGGGCCAGCTGCTCGCTGTCCGGGGCACTCCCGATGATCTTCAACTGGTCGCGCAGCCACTGCACGGCCGCGCCGGTGACGGCGATCGACCCCTCCAGTGCGTAGACCGCGGGACTGCCCGCGAACTGGTACGCCACCGTCGTCAGCAGACCGCTGCGCGAACGCACCAGCTCCTCGCCGGTGTTGAGCACCAGGAAGTTGCCGGTGCCGTAGGTGTTCTTGGCCTCGCCGGGGGAGAAGCAGACCTGGCCCACGGTCGCCGCGTGCTGGTCGCCGAGTACGCCGGTGATCGGGACGGCGGCGCTCAGCGGCCGGGAGGTACGGGCATGCCCGTACGCCTCGGCGTCGGACGAGGCGTGGATCTCGGGCAGCATGGACCGCGGGATGCCGAAGATGCCCAGCAGCTCGTCGTCCCAGTCCAGGGTCTCGAGATTCATCAGCATGGTGCGGCTGGCGTTGGTCACGTCGGTGGCGTGCACACCGCCGTTCGGTCCGCCGGTGAGGTTCCACAGCACCCAGGCGTCGGTGTTGCCGAACAGGGCGTGGCCCGCCTCGGCGGCCTCCCGCAGCCCGTCCACGTTCTCCAGCATCCACTTGATCTTGCCGCCGGAGAAGTAGGTGGCCGGCGGCAGACCGGCCTTGTGACGGATGACGTCGCCATGGCCGTCGCGTTCGAGGGCGGTGGCGATACGGTCCGTGCGGGTGTCCTGCCAGACGATCGCGTTGTGGTACGGGCGACCGGTGCGCGGGTCCCAGACCACCGTCGTCTCACGCTGGTTGGTGATGCCGATGGTCCGCAGATCGGTGGCCGCCAGGCCTCCGTCGCGCAGGGCGTTCTGGATCACCGTGTTGGTGCGCTCCCAGATCTCCACCGGGTCGTGCTCGACCCAGCCGGACCGCGGCAGGATCTGCTGGTGCTCGAGCTGGTGCTTCGCCACCTCGTTCCCGGCGTGGTCGAAGATCATGAATCGGGTGCTGGTGGTTCCCTGGTCCACCGCGCCGACGAATTCGGGCATTGCTGCCACCTCTCCTGGTGTGACGACAGGGCCTGGGGATCTACGGTTCCTCGGTGGCGGGGCCTTCCTCCTGCGCTCCTGCCCTGGCGGTGATCACGGGCTTGATGATCAGGTCGTAGACGAGGACGCCGGCGACTCCGCCGATGAGCGGGCCGACGATGGGGATCCACCAATAGCCGCTGAACCATCCGAATGTACCCGGCAGGGCGATGTCGCCCCAGCCCTCGAAATAGGTGAACAGCCGGGGTCCGAAATCTCGCGCGGGATTGATGGCGTATCCGGCATTGGTGCCGAAGGTCAGCCCGATCGCGACGACCACCAGTCCGATGAGGAACGGGTGGAGATTCGACAGCGGAGCCACGTTGCGCATGTCGATGAGGGAGCAGATCAGCAGCAGCAGGATCCCGGTTCCCACGATCTGGTCGAGGAGCGGTCCCCACCAGGAATCACCGAAGTATTCGGCGGGGAAGGTGGCGAAGATGGAGTAGGTCGCCAGTGACTCGTCCCGTGCGAGTTCCGCCTTGGCGTCGGCCGCGTCGATGGCCCACCGGTAGCAGGCGTACACGAGTGCGGCGGCGACGAAGGCGCCCACGACCTGGGCCAGCCAGTACGGCAGGACCTTCCGCCAGGGGAAGTCCCTGCGGACGGCGAAGGCCAGTGTCACCGCCGGATTGATGTGGGCTCCGCTGATGCCGCCGGCCACATAGACGCCGAAGACGACGGCGAGACCCCATCCCCATGCGATGATGAGCCAGTTCGCCGGCCCGAATTCCACGAATTGCCGCCCTGAACCGGGCAGGCCGACGACGGCGACAGCCACCGATCCCACGCCCAGCAGAATCAGGACGAACGTACCCAGGAATTCGGCAAGCATATCGCCGCCGACGCCTTCTTTGTAACCACGGCGACGTGGTGCTGCAACGCGTTCAGCCATCGGTTCTCCTCGGCGGGAATGGCGCGGGCCTTTCCTCCCCCTACCGGGAAGCGTAGATCGAACACGGTGACCGGGCGCGCGGGGAGCGGTATTTCCTTCCAACGGCCCAATGTCCCCGTCGGGCGGAGCCGTCGCTGCCCGGGGACGACGACGCCCGGTGCTGCGGTGCTGCGGTGCTGCGGTGCTGCGGTGCTGCGGTGCTCGGATCGCCCCGCGGGGCGTGATGACGGGTCAACCCGGTGGCCGGGCCCGTGGAGAAGGGACGCCGGAGGGGCGGCGGGACTGCCGCGGCCTCCGGCGCCAAGCGGCTCGCGGCCGGCCTCGTCACCTCCCGGAAACACCGCCGTTCGCTTTCCTTCCACGGACCCGCCTACCGTGGTGATCACCTTCCCCACGGCCCGGTCACCGTCGCCCGCGAGCACGCTCCCCGACACGTCGACTGGAGACCCGTGATCCGCCCCCGCCCCGCCCCGCCACCATGGCTCGCCCACGCCCTGCGCGCCCAGCGCGGACCCGTCCCGTGGAGCGCGGTCACCCGGGGCGCGCTGGGCGGCGGCCCTCTCCTGCTCGCCGCGGTCCTCGCCGGGCGGCCCACGCTCGGCGTCGTCGCCGCCATCGGTGCCATGTTCGCCGGGATCAACGACCGGCCCGGCAGCCGGCGCGCCGCTGTCGGACGGATCGGCGGGCCCGCGCTCGCCGGAGCGGCCGGACTGGCACTGGGGACCTACACCGGTGACCACCTCCCCGCCGTGCCGCTCACCCTGCTGCTGACCGCGCTCGGCCTGGCCGCCGGAGCCGTCAGCGCGGCGGGGCCGGTGGGCTCCTCCGCCGGTACCCAGGTGCTGGTCGGTGCCGCCGTCGGGGCCGGCATGCCGTTGCCGGAGCCGGGATGGCAGCGGGCCCTCGCCCTTCTCGCCGGGGCGGGGTGGCTGCTGCTTCTGCGGCTGGCGATGCCGGAAGCGCAGGCCGGGAACCTCCGGTCGGGCTTCCGGCTCGACTTCCGGTTCGACGGTGAACGGGCCGCCGTGGCCGGGGTGTACGACGCCGTCGCCGGGCTTCTCGACGCCGCCGGTACGGACACCGCCACCGCACACCGCGCCGCGCTCACCGCCGCCCTCGACCAGGCGCAGGACGCCCTGGCAGGGCCCAGACTGCGGCGGTACGCCTCCACCGTCACGGAACGCCGGCTGCACGCCCGGTACGCCGCCGCCCTCCCGCTCGCCGAGGCCGCGACCGCACTGGCCTGGGCGGGGGATCCCGTACCGCCTCGCGCCTCCGAAGGACCCCGCCGTCTCGCCGCCGCCGTACGCGGCGGCACCCCCACCGGGCCGCTGCCCGCCCCCTCCCGGACCGTCCCCGCACTGCGCGCCCTCGACGACGCGCTGCTGCGGGCCGCCGAGGTCTTCGACCGGGGCGAGGGCGGCGACCTGCACAGCCGCAAGCGGTTCCGGACCGCCCGGCTGCGGACCGTTCTCGGTGCCCGCGGCCGCGAGTACGGCATGCGGGTCGCCCTGGGCTTCGGGGTGAGCGCCGCCCTCGCCCAGGTGCTCCATCACGCCCGCTGGTACGGGCAGCACGAACACTGGTACTGGCTGCCCGCCACCGCCGTCTTCCTCGTCAAGCCGGACCTCGGACCGCTTGCCTCCCGGGTCCTGTCCCGGGCCGCCGGAACCGTCCTCGGGGCGCTGCTGTTCGCCGGGTTCGCCGCGGTGCTGCCCCGGCCGGACGGGCTCGTCGCGCTGGTCGTGATCAGCGGGGCGCTGCTCCCGGTGGCCGCCCGGCACTTCGGCGCGCAGACCGCCGTCGTCACCGTGCTCGTGCTCGCCCTGGTCATGGCCGGGGGTGAACCGCAGGCCTCGGTCGCCCGCATCGGTGAGACGCTGCTGGCCTGCGCCGTCGTCCTGGTCGTCGGTCATCTTCCGATGCCGGGACAGCGCGGCGGCGCCATCCGCGCCCGACTGGCCGAAGCGGGCGCCGCGGCGCAGGTGTACCTCGACCATGTGCTCGCCGCGTCCGGCACCGGCGCGGCCCGCGACCGCGGGGCCCACAACCGCGAGGTCCGCGACCGCGAGGTCCGGTGGGCGCTGCGCCGCGAGGCCTACCGCACCCTCGCCGAAGCCCGTACGGCCATCGCTCTCGCCTCCGCCGAACTGCCCGCGCTGGCCCGGCACGCGGACGGCGCCGACGGCATCGCCGCCACCCTCGAACTGCTCGTCGACACCACCACCGCCTGCGCCGTCCACCTCGACGACACCGGCCGCCTCGACCCCCGGCAACTGGCGCGGCTCGCCGGACTGCGGGACGAACTCGCCCGGCGCCACGGCACCGTGCGACTCCACCTGCCGGACCTGCGCCTCGCCGGATGACTCCGATGGCCCGTACGGCCGGGATCGGGCCGCGGTCCCGCACCCGCCACCGTCACCCGGCGGTCCGGGCGTCGGGCGGGCCGGGGGAAGTCCGGCCGGTCAGGCCACCCGCACCCATACCGGTGCGTGGTCCGACCCCGCCGCCCCACGCCGCTCCCCGGGGTCCTGCCCGACCGACGGCAGCCGCGGCGCGGCCTCGTCCGGCAGTCCCGTACCCGCCACCGTCACCCGGCGTACCAGCCGATGGCTGAGCAGCACATGGTCGATCAGTTCCCGGCGTCCGGCGCTGATCCGGGAGTAGCGGCGGTCGGCCGGGATCAGCGGGGCCACGTCCCACAGCCGGACCGCGTCGCCGTTGTCCGGCCGGTCGTGGCCCGGTGTGCCGATCTCCGACCCCGGCGGGCCGAGCAGGATCTGCGTGGTCGCCGCCTGTACCTCGTCGTTGAGGTCGCCGAGCACCGCCACGTCCCGGTCCCGTCCGTCGCCGCCGAGCAACTCGTCCGCGAGGGCGCGCAGGGTCGCCGCCTCCGCCGCCCGCCGGTACAGGGCGTAGGCGCCGTAGCGGGCCCGTTCGCCCTCGTCACGCGGATGGAAACGGCCGTTCGGATACGACAGCAGCTTCGACTTGAGGTGACACACCGCCACCCGCAACGGCCCCTGCTCGCCGTCCACCTCCACCGCGAGGAGGCCCCGGCCCGCCCTGTCGGCGGCCGGTCCGGCGTCGTCCGCCTGCACCGGGCGCAGCTTCGCGGGGAACGCCGCCGTGTCGGCGACCACCGCCGGCTCCGTGCGGCTCAGGAAGCCGACACGTATGCCCCGGCCGTCCGCGTGTTCCGAGAGGGCGATGTGCCAGTCGTCGTCCAGCATCGCGGCCAGGTCCTCCAGCGCGCCGGGGTCGCCGACCTCCTGCACACCGAGCAGCACCGGATCGAGCTCCGTGATCACGGCGGCGAGCGCGGCCAGTTTCGACTCGTACGCGGCCTGGTCCCCGGGCCCGAAGGGGCCGCCGGGCCGGTAGAGGTTCTCCAGATTCCAGGTGCCGAGGAGCATGCCGGGCCCCTTTCAGCCGTGGGCGGGCTCATGGTGAGGCCAGGGTGCGCGCCCGGCCCGCCCCGCGACAGAGCCGCGACGGGATGTCGCGGTTCGGCTCACTCAGGGTCAGGAAGGAGTCGTACGTTGACGTGATGACGCCTTCTGCCGTGGAGAGTCCCGCCGGGCTCATCATCACCGGATGTACCGTCCTCACGCACGACGATCAAGAACGGATCGGCTTCACCGAGAACGCGGCCGTCGTCGTACGTGACGGGGTGGTGGAGGAAGTGACGACCGCCGAGGCCGTCGCCGGGCGGGCGGCCGACGAGTGGATCGACGGCCGGGGGCAGATCGCGCTCCCCGGTCTGATCAACTGTCATACACATGCTCCGATGGTGTCCCTGCGCGGTCTCGCCGAGGACCTGCCGACCGAGGAATGGTTCAACGACGTCATCTGGCCGGTGGAGTCCAACCTCACCGAGCGGGACGTCGAACTGGGCGCGCGGCTCGCCTGCGCGGAGATGATCCGGGCCGGCGTCACCTGCTTCGCCGACCACTACTTCTCCATGGACACGGTCGCCGCCGTGGTCGCCGAGTGCGGGATGCGGGCGCTGCTGGGAGAGGCGTACTTCTCCTCCCAGGGTGTGCGCGGGCGCGAGCGGTCACTGGAGTTCGCGCTGCGGCACCGGGGCGCGGCCGGCGGCCGGATCACCACCGCGCTCGCCCCGCACGCCCCCTACACCGTGGACGACGCCGACCTCACCGCCACGGCGGCGCTGGCCCGCGAGCACGGGCTGCCCGTGCATCTGCACGCCGCCGAGAACCGCGACCAGACCGAGGCCTCCCTCGCCCGGCACGGTGTCACCCCGATCGGGGTCCTCTCCCGCACCGGCATCCTGGACACGGACGTGCTCATCGCGCACGGCACCGGCATCATCGAGGACGACCTGCCGCTGCTGGAGCGGGCGGAGGGCCGGACGGCCGTGGCGACGGCGCCCCGCGGGTACCTCAAGTTCGCCTGGCCCGGCACCACACCGGTGCGGGCGCTGCGGGACATCGGCATCCCGGTCGGGCTCGCCACGGACGGGGCCGCCTCCAACAACTCCCTCGACGTGTGGGAGACGATGGCGCTCATCTCCCTGATCCAGAAGTCGGCGGAGGGCGACCCGCGTTGGCTGACCTCCCGTCAGGCCCTGCACCACGCTTCACTGCAGAGTGCCCGCGCGGTCGGGCTCGGCGGGAGCGCCGGCAGCATCGCGCCCGGCCGCCGCGCCGATCTCGTCCTCGTCGACCTGACCGGCCCGCACACACAGCCCGTGCACGACCTCGCCGCGACCCTGGTGCACAGCGCCCGTGCCGCCGACGTCCGCACGACCGTCGTCGACGGCCGGACCCTCATGCGGGACCGGGAACTGCTCACGATCGATGTCGCCGAGGTGGTGGAGGAACTGGGGGAGCGGCTGCCGGCGCTGGTCGACCGGAGCCACGGCCGGCGGATCCAGGAGTACGGCGCCTGAGATTCCCCGGGCGCCGGCGGTGCGTTCCGCACGGCCCGGGAGCCACCGTCCGCAACAGGACCGTCGCCCACGGGAGAGACGTGTCGGCTCCGGGCATCGCCTCGCGCGCCGAGTGGCACGCGGCGCGCGAGGAACAACCGATCAAGGACCAGGCGGTCACCCACGCGCGGGACACGCCGAGCGCCGAGCGGCGCCGGCTGCCCATGATCCGGGGCGACCGGGAGGGCGGGTCGGCCTCCGGGTACCCGGCGTGGGCGGAACGGCCCGCTGTCACGACGAGTACGACGACTGGTACGCCCCGGGCGACAGCGAGGTAGCGGCGAGTGCCGAGCGAGCGCCGGACGGGCGGTACCACGCGTGTGAGAGGCGATACGGAGGGTGACGGATTACTCCGTAAAGTCGAGATCCCGCTCACACTTGGCGGTGAACGGGTGTCAACTACGTCTCAGTACCGTCACCGGACGAGGCGTTCACCCCATGGTTGGCGTTTAACTCTACGAGTACAGCGCTACATGGAGGTGGCAGGGTGAACGGGCGAACAGTGCTCGAACGCTTTCCCGCAGGTGGACCGCGCGGCTCGTGGCCGGCGGAGGAGTTCGCGCACGCGCGGCGCCTTGAGGGACTGCCCGCCGAGGTTGTCATGGACCTCGCGACCGACATGTTTCTGGTGATCGTCCGCGCGGACGGCGGCGTGGCCGATGTGACGGTGTGAGCGGGCGCCGGAGGGCGCGCGGTCCGGCGGGGGCAGCTACGGGCTGTTACGCGGTGACCGGGCGGGACCAGGCGGGGGCGGTTCCCGTCAGACGGCAGACGGCCAGATAGAGCGGTATCGGCGGCGTGTAGGGGAGCGTGCCGTCGGGGCGGTGGATCAGGCCGGGCAGGCCGGGGGCCTCGGTGTCGGGGAGGAGCGCGCCGGCCGCGTAGTGCGCGGGGGCGGGCCAGTCCAGGGCGTAGTCGGAGTCGGACGGGACCAGCCACCACCAGTGCGCCTCATCGGCGTAGACGCACCCCACCCGGGGCAGCCGGGGCAGCACCATCGGGCCGAAGCGGGCGGGTACGGCCACGGCGTCACAGCCCATGGGGGCCGTCATGCCCTCGGGAACCGGCAGGCGCCGGGAAGCGGCTCGGGGGTCCTGTCCGCGCCGGAGGCGGACCAGCGAGTCCAGGCTCAGCACGCGGGTGCCGGCCGGGCCCGTCACGCCGGCCCTCCGTCCCGGTGGCCGGCCTCGTCGGTGTCACCCTGACCGCCGCCCTCCGGGGCGTCGGGCGAACCGGGCTTCGGGCGGGCGCCCCAGCCCAGGTCGTTATGGGGGCCGACCGGTTCGCGGGGGGTGTCCGCCCGGTGGGAGAGATCGGCCCAGACCAGCAGCCCGGGGCCCTGCTCGTGGGCGCCCCAGGAGTGGCACAGGGCGTCGACGAGGAGCAGTCCCCTGCCGTGCTCCTCCTCCGGCCGCTGCCGGGTGTTGGCGCGCGGTCTGTCCGGCGCGCAGCCCTCGTCCCGCACGGCTATGCGCACCAGATCGCCGCCGTCATGGAGCTCGCAGACGATATGACTGCTCGCGGTGTGCACGATGGCGTTGGTGACGAGTTCGGAGACGACCAGTTCCGCCGTGTCGCAGGTGTCCTCGCATACCGACCAGCCGGTCAGCCGTGCCCTGGTCAGGCGTCTGGCCTGAGCCGGGGAGCCCGGATGAGCGGCCAGCTCGAAGCGGAACCGGCGCTCGGCGGCGGCCCCCGAAGGGGCGGGTGCCGAGGCGGTGCCGAGGCCGATGGAACCTGCGGCGGCGTCTGTTCCTAAGGGCGCGGACGGAATCACGCTTGCCACTATCGCCCCGCCGTGAACACTTGGCAAGTGTCACTCTGAAAAATGCAGAGTGCTGTGTGACGGTCTGGACAGTCGTGGCACACTGCACGCAACAGCATCTCGCGCGGCGCCAGTTGGGATCGCCGAAGACTCATTCGAACGAAAGTTCGTTTTTAATGAGTCTTCGAAAGGATCTTCGAATGGCGCCGCCGGGCTGTCAGGATCTGTTCGAGGGAGGTGGAGTGTGAGCGAACCGCGGTCCGCGCCGACGGTGGGCCAGGTCGTCCTCGGCCGGCGTCTGCTGGACCTGCGGGAACGGGCGGGACTCAAGCGCGAGGAGGCTGCCCGTATCCTCCGGGTCGCCCCCGCCACCGTGCGCCGCATGGAGATGGCCGAGGTCGGCCTCAAGATTCCGTACCTCCAGCTCCTGCTGAAGGCGTACGGCGTCTCCGACGACGAATCCGACGCCTTCGTGCAGCTGGCGGAGGACGCCAACCGCCCCGGTTGGTGGCAGCGCTTCCATGACATCCTGCCCGGCTGGTTCTCGATGTACGTCAGCCTGGAGGGTGCCGCCTCCCTCATCCGCAGTTACGAACCCCATTTCGTCCCCGGAGTGCTTCAGACCGAGGACTACGCGCGCGGCGTGCTGCGCTCCGGTGCCATAGGGCAGACCCGGCCCGAGGACATCGAGCGCCACGTCGACCTGCGCATGCAGCGGCAGGAACTGCTCACCCGCAAGGACGCGCCCCGACTGTGGGTCGTGATGGACGAGACCGTGCTCCGCCGCCAGGTCGGCGGCCCGGAGGTGATGCGTGCGCAGATCGACAAACTGCTCGAGGCCACGAAGCTGTCCCATGTGACGCTGCAGGTCGCGACCTTCGCCGGCGGGCCGCATCCCGGCACGTATGGGCCGTTCGTGCTGTTCCGATTTGCCATGCCCGAACTGCCGGACATGGTCTACAGCGAGTACCTGACCGGCGCCGTCTACCTGGACGCGCGCACCGAGGTGGCGACCCACCTGGAGGTCATGGACCGCATGGCGGCGCAGGCCGCTTCGGCACATCGCACGAAGGAGATCCTCCGGGATCTCCGCAAGGAGCTGTAAATGGAACTCATCAGGTCCCGGAAATCCCCGTCCTCGTCGCGGGTCCGCACCGAGCGGATCTACAACGGCATGCCCGCGCGGGAGCTGGGCAGCGAGGGCTGGCACAAGCCGTGGAGCGGCGGCAACGGAGGGAACTGCCTGGAGGCGATGAAACTCGACGACGGCCGGATCGCCGTACGTCAGTCCACCGATCCGGATGGTCCCGCGCTCATCTACACCTCCGCGGAGATGACGGCCTTCATCGAGGGAGCGAAGGCGGGAGAGGCGGATTTTCTGCTGTCGTGACACCCGTTGCCCCCTCTACCTTTGCGTTCGTCCCCCTTCTGACTTGGCACTGACTTGATCACTAACGCTTGCAGAGACTTATGGAGTCCGTCATGACCGGGCAGCACCCCGTGGAGATCGACACGACCCGGCCGCACCCCGCGCGGATGTACGACTGGTACCTCGGAGGCAAGGACAACTACCCCGTCGACGAGGCCATGGGCCGGCAGATGCTGGAGCTCGACCCGCGCGTGCCGGTCATGGCGCGCGTCAACCGCGCGTTCATGCAGCGGGCCACGCGCTGGCTGGCCGGCCAGGGCGTGCGCCAGTTCCTCGACATCGGCACCGGCATACCCACCGAGCCCAACCTGCACCAGGTGGCCCAGCGGACCGTGCCGGACGCCCGGGTCGTGTACTGCGACAACGACCCCATCGTGCTGGCGCATGCCGCGGCGCTGCTGCGGGGCACGGACGAGGGCGCGACCGAGTACCTCCAGGCGGACGTGCGTGATCCGGACGCCATCCTGGAGGGGGCTCGCAAGGTCCTCGACTTCAGCGAGCCGGTCGCGCTGTCCCTCATCGCGCTGCTCCACTTCGTCCCCGACGAGGAAGGCGCGCACGCGCTGGTGGGGCGGCTGGTGGACGCACTGCCCCCGGGCAGTCACCTGGTCATCACCCACGCGACCGCCGACTTCACTCCCGAGGAATCGGCGGCGGCGACCGAGAAGCTCAGGGCGGCCGGCGTCACCCTGGCCCTCCGGTCCCGGCCGGACTTCACCCGCTTCTTCGACGGTCTCGAGCTGGTCGCCCCCGGAGTCCAGGTCCCCCACGAGTGGCACCCGGAACTGGGTGACCCGATACCGGGCCAGACCGACGGCATCATCCCCGGTTACGCAGCGGTGGCCCGCAAGCCGTAACGCCCTCGGACGCCCCCGCTCCGGGGGCGTCCCACCCTCCTTCCCTCCCCCCTCATACGGCCCCACGACTCATACGGCCCCACGACTTCGGCGGGGCTGCTCGGCGGCTGCGTCGGCCGTTTCCCCGGGACCCGGGAGCGCATGCCCGGTTCCGGCGCACGCCCGCACGGTCCTGCCCCCCACGGCTGCTCCGGCGGGGCACCGCACCCGCGCCACTGTGCCGGGTCGCACCCTCTCAAGGGCGGTACCGGCCACCCGCAGTGCACAGGGCACCCGGTGAGCGCCCGGGCCGGGCCCAGCACACCGGCCGGAGACACCCGGCCCCGGCCGAGCGACACCGGCCCCCGGGCCACGCTCCGGACAGCGGATGGACGCATCATGGCCGTGTGCGACTCGAAGCGATCACCTGGGAACGGCTCGGCGACCTCCTCGCCGACCGCCTGCTGGAGCTCAAGACGGCCGACGGCGGACCCTGGCCCCGGGTCGCCTTCGACGGTGCTCCGGCCGCCCGAGCGGGAGACCTCGCCGATCGGGTCGCCGGAGCGCTGCGGATACGCGGCCGTCCCTCCCTGGTGGTGGGCGCCGACGGCTTCCTCCGCCCCGCCTCGGTCCGGCTGGAGTACGGTCGCCGGGACGAGGAGTCCTACTACAGCGGCTGGTACGACACCGCGGCCCTGTGGCGCGAGGTGTTCGCCCCCCTCGAACCGGGCGGAAGCGGGCGGGTCCTGCCCGACCTCTGGGACCCCGTCACGGACCGCGCCACCCGCAGCCCCTATGCCGAGCTTCCGCCCGGCGGCGTGCTGTTGCTGCACGGCCCCCTCCTTCTGCGCCACTGGTTCCCCTTCGATCTGAGCGTGCACGTCCTCCTCTCGCCGGGCGCACTGCGCCGCCGTACCCCCGAGGCCGACCACTGGACACTCCCGGCCTTCGAACGCTACGAGCGGGAGACCGACCCGGCCGGAACGGCCGACGTACTGGTGAGGGCCGACGATCCCCGCCACCCGGCATGGCGCTGCTGACACCGGCAGAACCGGGCGTCCCGTCCCTCTCCGCCGTGATCCGCCCTCCGGGTGCCGTCCCCGGGAGGCACGACGAGAATGAAGGGCACCGGGACTCGCGGTGTGCCCCGCGCCGCGCCGGCCGTCCGGGCAACGGGAGGTACCTCATGACCACCGCCGGAGACATCATGCACCGCGGCGCCCAATGGGTCCCCGCTCACGAAACCCTCGACCGTGCCGCTCAGTTGATGCGCGAACTGAACGTCGGCGCCCTTCCCGTCAGCGACGTGAACGAGCGGCTCTGCGGCATCCTCACCGACCGGGACATCGTCGTCGGCTGCGTCGCCCTGGGCCACGACCCCGCCCGGGTCACCGCCGGCGAGATGGCCAAGGGCACCCCGCGCTGGATCGAGGCGGACGCCAGTGTCGACGACGTCCTGCGCGAGATGCGGACCCACCAGATCCGCAGGCTCCCCGTCATCGACGACAAGCGCCTCGTCGGCATGATCAGCGAAGCCGATCTGGCGCGTCACCTGACGGACAGCCAGATCGCCACCTGGGCCGAGAGCGTCTACGCCAGGTCAGCCACGGGCTGACCCGGCCCAGGCCCCGGTGCCCGGTACGGAGCCGACGCGATACTGCCGCCCGTGTCGGAGCGGGCGGTCGCGCCGGAACGTGCGGTACGGCTGCGGTCCCACCACGGCTGTCGGTCCCCATCGGCATCCATCCCCCTCTGCGTAGTCCGCGCGCCGTCCCGCCTTCCACGGGCGGCGGCCCTGATCTTCGCGCCTGCCTCGTCAGTCTGCCGGACCTGGACGCACCGCGTGCGAGCCTGTGGACAACGGCCGTTCGGCCCTGACCGCCTGTGGACAAGGGAAGCCCGGAAGCCCTCGCCGGCGGTGCCCCGCTGGGATCAGGCGAGGGCGGGCGGGCGGCCCCCGGTCCGCTCCACAGCCAGCGCGCCCGCCCCACAGCCTTCCGCCGCCGCCTGTTCCGGCCCGGCGCCGGCGAGCAGGGCCGCGAGAAACGCACCGGTGAAGGCGTCTCCCGCGCCCGTGGTGTCGTGCGGCGTGACCGGCACGGCGGGGACCCGGGCGTACACCTCGCCGGACCGTGCCAGCAGCGCGCCCCGCGCGCCCTGCTTGGCCACCACCAGCGGAACATGGCGGCTCAGCCGCGCCGCGGCCTCCGCGGTGTCGGACGCCCCGGTCAGCAGGCACGCCTCGTCACGGCTCGGCAGCAGCACGTCCACCCCTTCGACGCAGGCCAGGAAACGACCGGCGCCCAGCACGCCGAGGAACCCGGCCGACGCCGGATCCAGACTCACCGGAACGCCCCGCGCACGGGCGGCCTTCAGGGCCACCGCGACAAAGGCCCGGCTCGGTTCGGTGAACAGCAGATAACCCGACAGATGCAGCCGCGCCACACCGTCCAGCAGCGTGTCCGACCAGTCGCCGGGGTCGAGCCGCAGCGACGCGCCGCTGTCGGTGAGGAAGGTCCGCTCGGCCGCCGCGCCCTCGTCGACCAGGCAGACGACCGTCCCCGTCGGTGCCCGTCCGTCCACGACCAGCAGCGAACGGACCCCACAGGCGGCCAGCTCCCTCTCGTGCCAGGCCGCGGCGTCCGCGCCCACCCGCCCGAGGAGCCGCACCTCGACGCCCCCGCGGCGCGCCGCCCAGCAGGCCACATTGGCGCCCGCGCCGCCCGGCACCGTCCGGATCGCCGCCGTCGTGTCCGTCCCCGGGGCGAGCGGGCCCCGGTGCCGGGCCACCACATCCGTGATCACGTCACCGACGACCAGGAGCGCCCCGCCCCGCACGGCCCCCGTCACTCCCCGGCGGCCCACGCCGCCGCGATGCGTGCCGCCAGGCGTACGTTGCCCCGGACCGCGGCCAGGTTCGCGGCGAGTGAGGCACCGTCGGTGCCACGGACCAGGTGGTCGAGCAGGAAGGGAGTGACCCCCTGACCGGTGACCCCCTGCGCCTCGCACGCGCGCAACGCCTCGTCGAGCACCCGCGCGTGCACTGCGGGATCCAGCTGCTCGGCTTCCGGGACGGGATTGGCCACGATCAGCGCCGACTCCGGCCCGCCGAGCGCGTCCCGCGCCCGCATGACGCCCGCCACCTGCCCCGGTGTGTCCAGCCGCCAGTCCACGGGGTGCCCCGAGTCGGACAGATAGAAGCCGGGGAAGCGGTCCGTGCCGTACCCGGCGACCGGCACCCCCAGGCTCTCCAGCCGCTGCAGGGTCGCGGGCACGTCCAGGATCGACTTCACCCCCGCGCACACCACGGTGATCCGGGTACGCGCCAGCAGACCCAGGTCCGCCGACTCGTCCTGCGTCACCGTCCACTGCCGGTGCACCCCGCCGAGCCCTCCGGTGGCGAACACCCGTATCCCCGCGAGCGCCGCGAGCAGGGCCGTGGCCGACACCGTGGTCGCCCCGCTCGCCGCCGCGGCCACCGCGAGCGGCAGATCACGATGGCCCAGCTTGCGGATGCCGTCCTCGGTGGCGACCCGCTCCAGCTGCTCCTTGTCCAGACCGACCAGAGGACGCCCGTCCAGTACGGCGATCGTCGCCGGAACCGCGCCCTCCTGCCGTACGGCCTCCTCCAGCTCCAGCGCCACCCGGAGATTGCGCGGCCGGGGCAGCCCGTGCGCGATGATCGTGGACTCCAGGGCCACCACCGGCCGGTCCGCGGCGATCGCCTCCCGTACCTCTTCGGACACCGTCAGCACCACGCGCCTGCCTCCTGTCTGCCGCCTCTCCCTCATCTCTGGCGGGCCGGGCCCCGGACCAAACCCCTTGCGCGTCCCGGCACCGGTCACGGAGGCTGGCAAAGATGACAGACCACACGACGCGTCTCGACCACATCGTGCTGTGGGTGCGTGATCCCATCGCGGCCGCCGGCTTCTACGACGAAGCCGTGGGCCTGGAGCCGGTCCGGCTCCCCGAGTACTCCGCGGGCGAGGCGCCGTTCCCCTCGGTGCGTGTCAACGAGGAGACGATTCTCGACCTCATGCCACTGACCATGGCGGAACGCATGACGATGCTTCCCGGAGCGGCGGAGAGTTCGGGCCACCCCGTCAACCACGTCTGCCTGTCCCTGCCCGCCGAGGGCTTCGACGCCCTCCGCGGCAGGCTGGAGGCGCGGTCGGTACCCATGACGGACCTCTCGCACGACTCCTTCGGGGCGCGCGGGCGAGCCCGGCGAAGTTTCTACTTCCGCGACCCGGACGGCAATCTGTTCGAGGCGCGGCATTACGACTGAGTGACCGGCGGTGCCCGCTGTCCGGCCCGTCAGAACAGCGGCTCGGGCAGCACACCCTCCAGGGCGAGCAGCCGCCGCTTGGTCTCGAGACCGCCGCCGAAGCCGCCGATGCCCCCGTCGCGCTCCACGACCCGGTGACAGGGCACGACCACCGGCAGGGGATTGGCGCCCATGGCCGTGCCCACGGCCTGCGCGCCACCCGGCTGCCCCACCCGTCCGGCCAGATCGCCGTACCCGACGACGGTGCCGAACGGCACCCCGGCGGCCAGCTCCCGGAGCACGTCCCGGTTGAAGCCCGCTGTCAGGGACCAGTCCAGCGGCAGCTCGAAGGAGTGCCGCTGCCCCGCGAAGTACGCCTCCACCTGACGTATCGCCTCGGCCACCAGCGCGGAGCCGGACCCGTCGGCCGGCGCGCTGCCCAGCTCGGCCGGTTCGGTGCCGAGCCGGGACGCCAGCCGCTCCAGCGCGCTGTCGCGCACTGTGTCCGTGGCGTGGAACACGACGTTGACCAGGCCCTCACGGGTCGCGGCCAGCAGCAGCGGGCCGATGCCGGTGTCCACGACGGCCCACACCACCCGCCGCCCGTACTGCCCATGGCTGTCCATGCGCCCCACGGTACGGCCCGCCACCGACAACGCCGGCCGGTGACCGGTGACCGGTGACGGTTGACGGCTGACCGGGACGGACGGTCAGCCGCCCACCGCGTCCCGCACCACGTCGGGCGTGTTGGTGATGATGCCGTCCACCCCGAACCCGGCGACCCGCCGGGCCGCCGCCGCGTCGTTCACGGTCCAGGTGAGCACCTCCATCCGCTTCCCGCGGGGCCCCCGGAAGCCGTGTACGGCGGCGACGTAGGGGGCGGACAGCGAGCCGTGCGAGGGATTGATCTGATCGGTGAAGGCCGCGTACGAGGGCAGGTCCGCGACGGGCGGCGTCCCGAGGAATCCGGTCTTCACCGCGGGCTCCAGAGCATGGACGGTCCGCACGCTGTCCGCGCTGAAGCTCTGCACGACCAGCCGGTCCTCCACATGCCGGCGGTCGAGCCACCCCTCGTTGCTCAGGACCTTGAGGGTCTCCTTCTCGATGCCCGGATAGAGCTGGGGGTTCTTGAGCTCCAGCAGCAGCTTCTGGTCGTACCGCTCCACGCGGTGCACGAACTGTTCGAGCGTCGGCACACGCGCGCCCGCGTACACGGGGTCGAACCAGCTGCCCGCGTCCAGCCGGGCGATCTCCGCCGCGGTGAAGTCCTTCACCTTCCACGGAGCCCGGCCGGGGAAGACCTCCTCGACGTCGGTGGTGCGCTGCAGGCTGTCGTCGTGGAGGACGACGAGTTCACCGTCCCTGGTGCGCTGGACGTCGTTCTCCACCCACTCGGTACCGAGGGCGGCCGCCTTGTCGACGGCCGCGAGGGTGTTCTCGGGCGCGTAGGCGGAGGCGCCCCGGTGGGCGATGACCGCGGGGTGCGGGGTGGCGTCGCCGGCGGCCCGCGCGGGGGAGAGCGGGAGCAGGAGGGCGGCGGTTCCCAGGAGCGCGGTGGTCGAGGCGGCGACGGCGCGTGCGTGCATGCGGACTCCTCGCGTCGATCGGTCACGTTCGGTCCAACTGTGACAGCAGACGGTCAACGCGAGGTGGGCGCCGGATGGCCGCGGATTGAACGGAGTTGCCCGAACTCCGCACACGGGTGCCACACACCTGGGGCAAGGACGTGTTTCTTTGCTGGAAAGTCGTTCGACCATTGCGGTGGGGGTCATACTCTCTGCGGCAACCCGGGCCGCCCCGCGGATCCGGGAGGGGGACGACATCGGGACACTGCGGGACGAACAGGGCGGGAAGGGCAGCCGCGCATGCAAGGCACGGTCGACGGATTCAGCTACGGTCTGGTCACACCGCTGGCGGCCTTCCTCATGGCCTGCCTCGGCGGCGCCCTGGGGCTCCGCTGCACCACCAGGGCCATCACGGCCCCCCGGCGCCGACGGCCCCTCTGGCTCGTCCTGGGATCCGTGGCCATCGGCTCCGGCATATGGACGATGCACTTCGTCGGCATGATGGGCTTCGCGATAGAGGGCACCCCGATCCACTACGACCGGGCCCTGACGTTCGCGAGCCTCGCCGTCGGCATCCTCATGGTCGGCACCGGGATCTTCATCGTCGGCTACCGGGGCGCCTCGGGCACGGCCCTGTTCACCGGGGGCACCGTCACCGGCCTCGGCATCGCCTCGATGCACTACCTCGGCATGGCCGGCATGAGCCTCGACGGAAGCCTGGATTACAACACCGTCCTGGTCGCCGCCTCCGTGGCCATCGCCATGGCCGCCGCCAGCGCCGCCCTCTGGGCGGCCGGACAGGTCAAGGGCTTCCTGTGGAGCGTGGGGGCGAGTCTCGTCATGGGGCTCGCGGTCACCGGAATGCACTACACGGGCATGGCCGCGCTCGACGTCCACGTCCACGGCACGGCCACCCCCGCGCAGGGCGAATCCGCCGCCGCGCTGCTCGGACCCCTCATGGTCGGCCCGCTCGCCTTCCTCGTCCTCGCGGGCATCGTGGCGATCTTCGACCCGCTGCTGGTCACGGGCGGGCCCGGGAGGTCCCCCGCCGAGCACCGGCCCGGCATCCCCGCCCACCCCCCGGCCCACCACCGTCCGCCGCGCGCCCGCCTGCGGCTGCGCGGCCCCGTGGAACACCGCTCCCGGACCCCGCAACGACGCTGATCCGGACGCGTTGTCAGTGGGGGGTCGTACCGTGGATGGCATGCGGCCCGTTTCCCAGATCGAACGCACGGTGGCGCCCTTCGAGGTCGTCAGCCCCTACCAGCCGAGCGGCGACCAGCCGACGGCCATCGCCGACCTCGCCCGGCGTATCGAAGCAGGTGAGAAGGACGTCGTCCTGCTCGGCGCGACCGGCACCGGAAAGTCCGCCACCACCGCGTGGATGATCGAGAAGCTCCAGCGCCCCACCCTGGTGATGGCGCCCAACAAGACCCTGGCCGCCCAGCTGGCCAACGAGTTCCGGGAGCTGCTGCCGAACAACGCGGTGGAGTACTTCGTCTCGTACTACGACTACTACCAGCCCGAGGCGTACGTCCCCCAGTCGGACACCTACATCGAGAAGGACTCCTCGGTCAACGAGGAGGTCGAGCGGCTGCGCCACTCGGCGACCAACTCGCTGCTCACCCGCCGCGACGTCGTCGTGGTCGCCTCCGTCTCCTGCATCTACGGCCTGGGTACGCCGCAGGAGTACGTGGACCGCATGGTCCCGCTCCGCGTGGGCGACGAGTTCGACCGCGACGAGCTGCTGCGCCGTTTCGTCGACATCCAGTACACGCGCAACGACATGGCCTTCTCCCGCGGCACCTTCCGTGTGCGCGGCGACACCATCGAGATCTTCCCGGTCTACGAGGAGCTCGCCGTCCGCATCGAGATGTTCGGCGACGAGATCGAGGCGCTGTCCACCCTCCACCCGCTCACCGGCGAGATCGTCAGCGACGACCAGCAGCTCTACATCTTCCCCGCGTCGCACTACGTCGCAGGACCGGAGCGGCTGGAGCGCGCGGTCAACGACATCGAGAAGGAGCTCGGCGAGCGCCTGAGCGAACTGGAGAACCAGGGCAAGCTGCTGGAGGCCCAGCGACTGCGCATGCGCAGCACGTACGACGTCGAGATGCTCCGCCAGATCGGTTCCTGCTCCGGCGTGGAGAACTACTCGATGCACTTCGACGGCCGGGCCCCCGGATCGCCGCCGAACACCCTGCTGGACTACTTCCCGGACGACTTCCTCCTCGTCATCGACGAGTCGCATGTCACCGTCCCGCAGATCGGCGCCATGTACGAAGGCGACGCCTCCCGCAAGCGCACCCTCGTCGACCACGGTTTCCGGCTCCCCTCCGCCCTGGACAACCGCCCGCTCAAGTGGGAGGAGTTCCAGGAGCGCGTCGGCCAGACCGTCTATCTGTCGGCCACCCCCGGACAGTACGAACTCTCCCGGTCCGACGGCTTCGTCGAGCAGATCATCCGCCCCACCGGCCTCGTCGACCCCGAAGTCGTGGTCAAGCCGACCGAGGGCCAGATCGACGACCTGGTGCACGAGATCCGCGAGCGCGTGGCCAAGGACGAGCGCGTCCTGGTCACCACGCTCACCAAGAAGATGGCCGAGGACCTCACCGACTACTTCCTGGAACTCGGCATCCAGGTGCGCTACCTGCACAGCGACGTCGACACCCTGCGCCGGGTGGAGCTGCTGCGGGAGCTGCGCAGTGGCGAGTACGACGTGCTCGTCGGCATCAACCTGCTGCGGGAGGGCCTCGACCTGCCCGAGGTGTCGCTGGTGGCGATCCTCGACGCGGACAAGGAGGGCTTCCTGCGCTCGGGCACCTCGCTGATCCAGACCATCGGCCGCGCGGCGCGCAATGTCTCCGGCCAGGTCCACATGTACGCCGACCGGATCACCCCGGCGATGGAGAAGGCCATCGACGAGACCAACCGCCGCAGGGAGAAGCAGGTCGCGTACAACCGGGCGAGGGGCATCGACCCGCAGCCGCTCCGCAAGAAGATCAACGACATCGTCGCCCAGATCGCCCGCGAGGACATCGACACCGAGCAGCTGCTCGGCTCGGGTTACCGCCAGGCCAAGAAGGACGGCGGCGCCGCCAAGGCCCCCGTCCCCGCCCTCGGCGGCAAGGCGGCGAAGAGGACCAGGGGCAAGGCCGACGAGACCGTGCCGACCGACCGCCCCGCTGCCGAGCTGGCCGGGCAGATCGAGGACCTCACCGCGCGGATGCGGTCCGCCGCCGCGGACCTCCAGTTCGAGATCGCGGCCCGGCTGCGCGACGAGGTGTCGGAGATGAAGAAGGAACTGCGGCAGATGCGGGAGGCGGGCCTGTCCTGACCTCCCGTACGGGATGTGTTGCAAGAACGACACAAAGTGCGGACCTGGCTACGTCACTGTCAGTGCCCCTGCGTAGGGTTCAGGTCAACCGCGGTTCCGCGGCAACAGGGGACAGTCCGAGAGGGGAATCAGCGCGTGACCGTCAACATGACCAAGGGTCAGGCCATCAGTCTGGAAAAGAAGGACGGCGGCAGCCTGACCGCGGTGCGCATGGGTCTCGGCTGGCAGGCGGCTCCCCGTCGCGGCCTGTTCGGCTCGCGCACCCGGGAGATCGACCTGGACGCCTCGGCCGTCCTGTTCGCCGACAAGCAGCCGGTCGACGTCGTCTTCTTCCGTCACCTCGTGAGCGACGACGGCTCCGTGCGCCACACCGGTGACAACCTCGTCGGCGGCGTCGGCCAGGGCGGCGACGACGAGGCCGTCCTCGTCGACCTGTCGCGCGTCCCGGTCCACATCGACCAGATCGTCTTCACCGTGAACTCCTTCACGGGCCAGACGTTCCAGGAGGTGCAGAACGCGTTCTGCCGTCTCGTCGACGAGACCAACGGCCAGGAGCTGGCCCGCTACACGCTGGCCGGCGGCGGCGCCTACACGGCCCAGATCATGGCCAAGGTGCACCGCACCGGCACCAGCTGGACCATGACGGCGCTCGGCAACCCGGCCAACGGCCGCACCTTCCAGGACCTGATGCCGGCCATCCTGCCGGTCCTGTAGGAACCCGAAGACGAACCGGCCCCCGGGCGGGGGCCGGCGGGCGGCGGACGACCGATCACACGCGACGCAGGGGGACCAAGGCGATGACGGCCGAGCTGGTGCGGGGACAGAACCACCCGCTCTCCCAGTCCCGTCTGGAGATCCGGATCTCGGCCGGCACACCGGTCGTGGCCACGGCCGCGCTCGGCGACGAGAACGGCCGGATCCACGGAGTGGAGTGGGTGGCCCACCCGGGCGCGCCCACCCGGCCCGGTCTGGAGGTGCCGCGTCAGGCGGCCGCCGACCACCGTCTCGCGGTGGACCTGGACGCCATGACGAACGCGGTGCACCGCGTCAGTGTGCTGCTCGCCCTGCCCGGCCGGGGAAGCGGCCCGGGGCCCACCCGGTTCGGCGCCGTGGCGGCCCCCTTCGTGGCCGTCACCGGTCTGGACGGCGGCGAGGTCGCCAGCTACACCATCACCGGCCTGGAGGCCGAGTCGGCCGTCGTCGCGCTGGAGCTCTACCGGCGCCAGGACGCCTGGAAGGTGCGCGCCGTCGGCCAGGGCTACGCGGGCGGCCTGGCCGAACTCCTCGGGGACCAGGGCCTCCCCGAGGCCGTACAGCTGGCCGGCAGCATCAACGAGGCGGTCGCGCGGGGGATCGCCCGCTCCGTGCAGGCGCCGCCGTCCCGCACCACCGAGGGCAACCGCCCCCGGCAGGCCGCCGCGCCCGCGGTCGGCCCCGACCAGGGCGGCACCGCGCCCCAGGGCACACCCGGCCCCGTACCGCCGTCCTACGGCGGACAGCCGGCCGACGGACCCGGCCCGGGCGGACCGCAGCCGGCCTACGGAGCGGCCGGGGCCGCGGAGCCGTCCGCGCCCACCGGCGGCGGCCCGGTCGACTACAGCCACCCCCGTCGGCGGGACTCCGCCCCGCCGCCGCCCCCGCCCGCCGCTCCGCGGCCCCACCCCGGGCAGCCCGCACAGCCCGTCGCGGGGGACGCGACCGGCTGGTCCATGGAGGAGCGGCTCTACAACCAGGTCTGGGGCATGTTCGAGGACCTGGCCCGCACCACCGCCGCCTACCGCAGCGCCGTCGACTTCGCCGAGTCGCGGATGGACAAGGAGCTCGAGCAGGCCCTGTCCGACCCGCGCAGCCGCATCGGCGGCCAGGGCGACGCGGCCCGTGAGAGCGCCCGGTCCCGGCACGCCCAGCTTGTCGGACAGGCACGGGAGTCCCTCGACCGGGACCTCGCCCAGCTCGTCGCCGAGGCCGAGGTGGTCGAGCCCGCCCTGCCCCTGGCGTTCGCCCGCTGGGACAACCCCGTTTGGCACGCCTACCGGGTGCCCATGGAGATTCCCATGGCGATCCGCCTGGGCGACCTGCGTCTTCCCGAGGCCGACCCGATCCGCGTTCCCATGCTGCTCCGCCTGCCGCTGGAGCGCGGCCTGTGGATCGACAGCGGCCGGGCCGACTCCCTCGACGGTTCGTTCACCGACTCGCACGAGGCGCGGCGCCTCGCCGTGGAGACCGCGGTGGCGCACGCGGCCCGGCTGCTCGCCGTCTATCCGGCGGGCGAGTTCACCGTGCACGTCATCGACCCGGCAGGAGCGGGTGCGCAGGCACTGGCGCCGCTGACCCGTACCGGGGTACTGGCCGGCCCGCCCGCCCAGGGTGCCGCGGGCGTCACGGAGGTGCTCGGCCGGCTCATCCAGCGGGTCGACCTGGTGCAGATGGCGCTGCGGGGAGGTGCGCCGGACGCGCTGCCGCCCGGCTTCGACACCTCCCAGCAGCTGCTGATCGTCAACGACTTCCCCCACGGCTTCGACGACCGGGCCGTGAACCAGTTGCGCTACCTCGCCGACGAGGGCCCGTCCGTCGGCGTCCATCTGATGATGGTCGCCGACCGCGAGGAGTCCTCGGCCTACGGCCCGCTGCTGGACCCGCTCTGGCGTGCGCTGCTGCGGCTGACTCCGGTGCCCGACGACCACCTGGCCGACCCGTGGGTGGGGCACGCCTGGACGTACGAGCCGCCGCTGGTGCCGCCCGGAAGTCAGGTCCTCGAGCAGGTGCTCACCCAGGTCGCTGCGGCCCGCCGCACAGGGCACCGGTGACCGGAACCGGGTTGCCCAAGCCCTTGTGAACCCCCCCCCTTGACCTGCGGCTTTGTAAGTTTCTTTACTTGCTCCTTTACCAACCCTTGGTGATTGAGTACCCTTGGCCGCACGGAGGGGAGTACTCCCCGTCTGTGCGGCGACCCCGTCAATACGGATCAGGCCAGATCCCGGGGCGTCGGCCCGAAGGACCTTCGGACACAACTCGAGTGTCTGGTGGCCCGGGTGGAAGAGACCTCCGGCAGCGACGACGCTGACTTTCCCTGTCTTACGTATCTGCCGGAGGCGCAGTGGATGTGTCCATGACCCTATGGGTCCTTACGATCGTGGGCCTGAGTGCCCTGATCGCTGTCGATTTCTTCATCGGCCGCAAACCGCATGACGTATCCATCAGGGAAGCCGGAATCTGGACGGTCGTCTGGATCATCCTGGCCGGGCTCTTCGGGCTCGGTCTGGTGATCTGGGGCGGAGGCCAGGCCGGTGGCGAGTTCTTCGCCGGATACATCACCGAGAAGTCGCTGAGCGTCGACAACCTCTTCGTCTTCGTCCTGATCATGGCGAAGTTCGCGGTGCCGTCGCAGTACCAGCAGCGGGTGCTCCTGATCGGTGTTCTGATCGCCCTGGTGCTGCGCGCGATATTCATCGCCGCCGGCGCCGCGATCCTGGCGAGCTTCTCGTGGGTGTTCTACATCTTCGGCGCCTTCCTCATCTGGACGGCCTGGAAGCTCATCCAGGAAGCCCGGGCCGACGCGGACGACGAGGAGTTCGAGGAGAACAAGCTGCTCAAGGCCGCCGAGCGCCGCTTCGGTGTAGCCGACCGCTACCACGGCACCAGGCTGTGGATCGAGGAGAACGGCAAGCGGGTCATGACCCCGATGCTTGTCGTGATGCTCGCCATCGGCACCACGGACGTCCTGTTCGCGCTCGACTCGATCCCCGCGATCTTCGGTCTGACCCAGGACCCGTACATCGTGTTCACCGCGAACGCGTTCGCGCTGATGGGCCTCAGGCAGCTGTACTTCCTCATCGGCGGACTGCTCAGGAAGCTCGTCCACCTCTCCTACGGCCTGTCGATCATCCTCGGCTTCATCGGCGTGAAGCTGGTGCTGCACGCACTGCACGAATCCGGGGTCCACGTCCCGGAGATCGGCATCCCCGTGTCGCTGGGCGTGATCTGCTCCGTCCTGATCGTCACCACCATCACCAGCCTCCGGGCCTCCCGCAAGCAGGCGGAGACCGCGGCGGCCACGGCCAGGGACGACAGCCTCACGAAGAACGACCTCGACGCCTGATCCTGTCGGACGCACAGGGAGATCCGGCACCGGGAGCGAAGAGCCGCACATCGTCGGCCACCGCTCCCGGTGCCGCTCTGTCTCAGAACGCGCCGCTCACCGGCGCCGCCGACCCCATCCGACCCGCACCAGGAGACCATGCGTGACCGTGATGACCCCGAGACGGCCAGGACGCGGCGGAGGGATACGCCGGGCGGCGGTGACACCTCCCGTGCCCACCGCGGCCGGCCCTCGGGCGCAGGCCCGCAGCGGAGTGCGGCGGCCCTTCGCGTCTGCGACGATCGTTCCGTGATCGCTCGGTTCAGGGCACTGGCGACGCGGTGGACGGTCGCCGCGCCCGTGTCCGCCGTGGTGCTGCTGGTGCTGACCTGGGGCCGCGATCTGCCCGGCGGCATCGTCGCGTTGGTGACCCTGGTGCTCGCGGCGTCCGTGATGGCCGCCGTGCACCACGCCGAGGTGGTCGCACACCGGGTCGGGGAGCCCTTCGGCTCCCTGGTCCTCGCGGTCGCCGTCACCGTCATCGAGGTGGCGCTGATCGTCACGCTGATGATGGACGGCGGAGACCAGAGCGCGACCCTCGCCCGGGACACCGTGTTCGCGGCCGTGATGATCACCGTCAACGGCATCCTCGGCCTCAGCCTGCTGGTGGGCTCACTGCGCCACGGCACCGCGGTCTTCAATTCGGAAGGCACCGGAGCGGCCCTCGCCACGGTCGCGACCCTGGCGACACTCAGTCTCGTACTGCCGACCTTCACGACGAGCAAGCCGGGGCCGGAGTTCTCCACCGTGCAGCTCACGTTCGCGGCGGTCTCCTCGCTGGTCCTCTACGGCCTGTTCGTCGCGACCCAGACCGTCAGACATCGTGACTACTTCCTGCCGGTAGCCAGGCAGAGCGAGAACCCCAAAGCGGTGGAGCACGCCCCCGCGCCCTCCACCCGCACCGCTCTGATCAGCCTATGCCTGCTGGCCCTGGCACTGGTCGGAGTGGTCGGTCTGGCCAAAGGCGTCTCGCCCACCATCGAGTCGGGGGTGCAGGCCGTGGGGCTGGGACACTCCGTCGTCGGTGTGATCATCGCTCTGCTGGTCCTTCTCCCGGAGACCATCGCCGCGGTGCGTGCCGCGCGCCGCAACCAGGTGCAGACCAGCATGAACCTCGCGCTCGGCTCGGCGATGGCCAGCATCGGCCTGACCATCCCCGCCGTGGCGCTGGCCTCCCTCTGGCTCACCGGACCTCTCGTCCTCGGGCTCGGCAACACCCACCTGGTGCTGCTCGCCCTGACCATGGTGGTGGGCGCGCTGACCGTGGTCCCCGGGCGGGCCACACCCCTCCAGGGCGGGGTGCACCTGGTGCTGCTCGCCGCCTATCTCGAACTGGCCGTCAACCCGTAGCCCGACGCCCTCCCGACGTCAGTACGTGACGGTGACATGCCGGGCGGGACCGTCGACGCGGACGACACCTCCGTAGGGGATCACCAGTTGCGGGTCGGTGTGCCCGAGGTCCACGTCGAACACGACGAGGGCGTCGGGCGCATAGTCCCGCACGGCCCGCAGCACGGCCTCGCGCTGCTCGGCCGCGTAGGCCGCGGCCTCCCCGGGCGTGTGGGGCCGCTCGGGAGGACCAGGTCTTCGGGCGGCCCATGAGGAGCGCCGAGAAGCGTCCGGGCAGACCACGCTCGCCCATGCTCCGCAGGGTGCGGAAGACCTCCTCGCCGCTCGGCAGCTCCTCGGAGGTCTCCAGGAACAGCACTCCGCCGTCGTACACGGACAGGTCCCGCGCCACCCCGCGGCCGGCCATCAGCATCCGGCCGACCACCTCCAGACAGCCGCCCCAGGTGCGGCCCTCCACCACCCGGCCGGCGTTCACCCAGGTCCAGCCCGCGCCGGGGCGCGTCTCCGGCTCCGCGTCGAACGTGGCGGGGTCCGCCCAGTCGCGGTCCAGGTCGCGAAACCGTTCGGCCGGCAGCAGTTCGTACGGGCCGGGCGTGAACAGGGCGGCCCGCAGCGACTCGGCGGTCCGCGGGTGCATGGCTCCGGGACGGCCCAGCTCGGCCATCACGCTCGCACCGTGGAAGGTGACGATCCCGCTCTCGTGGAGAAACGCGAGGAGATGGGTGTTGTCGCTCATCCCGAAGAACGGTTTCGGGTTGGCGCGGATCCCCTCCCTGTCCAGCAGGGGTATCACGGTGATCTGGTCGTCGCCGCCGATCGACGCCATGACCGCCTTGATGTCCGGGTCGGCGAAGGCGGCACGGATGTCGTCGGCACGTTCCCGGGGCGTCGAGCCCATCCGGCGCGTCGCCGGATACTCGACCGGGTCCAGCCCGTACTCCCCGCGCAGCCGCTCGAGGCCCAGTTCGTACGGCAGCGGGAAAAGCCCCGGAAGACCGGACGAGGGGGAGATCACGGCGACGCGGTCGCCCGGTGAGGGCTCGGGTGGGTACGAAGGAGTCGGCATGGGCGGAGGTCAGGGCCGGGCGGGCCCGCGCCGCACCGTGATAAACCGGGGACGATCAGCGGTTCCGCCGAGAACCGCCCGCCCCGACGGACCGGAGGAACCGTGCCCCGCACCCTGGCCAACGCCCCGATCATGATCCTCAACGGCCCGAATCTGAACCTGCTCGGGCAGCGTCAGCCGGAGATCTACGGCTCCGACACGCTCGCCGACGTCGAGGCGATGTGCGCCAGGGCGGCGGCCGTCCACAACGGCACGGTGGAGCTGCGCCAGTCCAACCACGAGGGGCAGCTGGTGGACTGGATCCACGAGGCGCGGCTGGATCACTGCGGGATCATCATCAACCCCGGCGCCTACTCGCACACCTCCGTGGCGATCCTCGACGCCCTCAACGCCTGTGACGGGCTTCCCGTGATCGAGGTGCACATCTCCAACATCCACCGGCGCGAGTCGTTCCGGCACCACTCCTATGTCTCGCTGCGCGCGGACGGGGTCATCGCGGGATGCGGCGTCCAGGGATACGTGTTCGCGGTGGAGCGGATCGCGGCGCTCGCCGGTCCGGGGCTGGCCCGGGCGTAGCACCCGCCGGCCGGGCGGACGCCCGATACCGGCGTCACCAGCCCCGCGCGCGCCACTCCGGCAGGTGGGGCCGCTCCGCGCCCAGCGAGGTGTCGTCGCCGTGGCCGGGATAGACCCAGGTCTCATCGGGCAGGGCATCGAATACCTTGGTCTCCAGGCCGTCCATCAAGGAGTTGAACTCCTCGGGCTGTGTTGTCCGGCCGGGGCCCCCCGGGAACAGACAGTCCCCGGTGAACAGGTGCGGATGTCCGTGGGGATCGTCGTAGACCAGGGCGATGGAACCGGGGGTGTGTCCGACCAGGTGGCGGGCGGTGAGTTCCACCTGCCCCACCCGGATGGTGTCGCCGTCGTCGACCGGCACGTCGGTCGGAACCGGGATGCCCTCGGCGTCGTCCCGGCCGGCGTGGGTGCGGGCGCCGGTGGCGGCCACCACCTCGGCGAGCGCCTGCCAGTGGTCGCCGTGCCGGTGGGTGGTGACGACGGACGCGATGCCGTCGTCACCGATGGTGCCCAGCAGGGTCTTCGCGTCGTTGGCCGCGTCGATCAGCAACTGCTCGTCGGTGGCCCGGCAACGCAGCAGGTAGGCGTTGTTGTTCATGGGGCCGACCGCGACCTTGGTGATCATCAGGTCCTTGAGTTCGTGCACGTCGGCTGGGCCGCCGACCGTCACCCGACCGCTGTACGTCATGGCTGCCAGCCTAGCGCCGGAACCGGTGCCGGACAGACCTCAGAGCGGGGGGAGTGACGGAAGCGCGCCGCCCTTCACGGTCAGCCCGGCCCCGTCCCTGCGGCCGGCGAGCCAGCCGAGCAGGTCGGCGGCGGTTCCCTCGACCGCGACCGGGTCGCCTTCCGATCCGCCGCCGGTCGTCCAGGTCCGGCCGTCCGCGGTGACCAGGGAGACCGACGGCACGTCCTGGTGACCGGCGAACCGCGCGGCGAGGAAGCCGATCTCCCGCTCCGTGAAGTCCTCCGGCAGGTCCTCCAGCCCGTAGCCGATCCCGAGGTCCACATGGTGCAGTTCCACCTCGATCCAGCGCCGGAACGGCACCCGCTCGGCGCGGTCGGTGACTCCGTTGCGCAGGGCCACGCTGCGGGACCAGTCGGCCGGGGCGGCCCCCGCGGCACGGAAGCGCTCCGCGCTCTCCCGCACATCGGCGACCTGGACGTCGAGGGGGCGCGGGGCGTCCCGCTCGATGTCGGCGTCCCGGGCCTCCGCGGAGGCGTACATGGGCCGGCCCTCCAGCACGTTCACCAGTGCGTCCGCGTTGCGGGCCAGGTGGGCCAGTACGTGGCCGCGGGTCCAGCCGGGCAGGCGTGAGGACTGGGTCACAGCCCTGTCGTCCAGGGCGACGAGTGCGGTGAGCAGCCGTTCCGTAGCGGTCTGTACAGATGCCAGGTCATCAGCGTGATCAATCATGGGGCCGACCCTAGCCCGGTCACCCCTTCGGGTGAAGGCAGCGGAATGCGACCGTAAATCGAATGTACGTGCTATAAGGTCGAAGGTGGCGTCGGGCATGCTGGAGAGCCGGGGATTGTTGACAACCCGTGAATCCGAACCGGCGTTGTCAGTGGCTCCCCCTAGTCTGAGAAAGACGGGGGCCCCGCCCCTGTCACTTCTCTCAAGAAAGGTGCGGACCGGCGTGGCCGACCGTCTCATCGTCCGTGGAGCGCGCGAGCACAACCTCAAGAACGTCTCGCTCGACCTTCCGCGCGACTCGCTCATCGTCTTCACGGGCCTGTCGGGGTCGGGCAAGTCCTCGCTGGCCTTCGACACCATCTTCGCCGAGGGCCAGCGGCGCTACGTGGAGTCGCTGTCCTCCTACGCCCGGCAGTTCCTCGGCCAGATGGACAAGCCGGACGTCGACTTCATCGAGGGCCTCTCCCCGGCGGTCTCCATCGACCAGAAGTCGACCTCCCGCAACCCGCGCTCCACGGTCGGCACCATCACCGAGGTCTACGACTACCTCCGGCTGCTCTTCGCGCGCATCGGCAAGCCGCACTGCCCCGAGTGCTCCCGGCCCATCAGCCGCCAGTCGCCCCAGGCCATCGTCGACCGGGTCCTGCAGCTGCCCGAGGGCAGCCGCTTCCAGGTCCTCTCCCCGCTGGTGCGCGAGCGCAAGGGCGAGTTCGTCGACCTCTTCTCCGACCTCCAGACCAAGGGGTACTCACGCGCGCGGGTGGACGGCGAGACCGTTCAGCTCTCCAGCCCGCCCACGCTGAAGAAGCAGGAGAAGCACACCATCGAGGTGGTCGTCGACCGCCTCACCGTGAAGGACGGCGCCAAGCGGCGCCTCACCGACTCCGTGGAGACCGCCCTCGGCCTGTCCGGCGGCATGGTCGTGCTCGACTTCGTCGACCTCCCCGAGGACGACCCCGAGCGCGAGCGCATGTTCTCCGAGCACCTGTACTGCCCGTACGACGACCTGTCCTTCGAGGAGCTCGAGCCCCGCTCCTTCTCCTTCAACTCGCCCTTCGGCGCGTGCCCCGAGTGCACCGGCATCGGTACGCGCATGGAGGTCGACCCCGAGCTGATCGTCCCCGACCCGGACAAGAGCCTCGACGAGGGCGCCGTCCACCCCTGGTCGCACGGCCACACCAAGGACTACTTCGGCCGTCTGATCGGCGCCCTCGCGGACGCGTTGGGCTTCCGGACGGACATTCCCTTCGCCGGCCTGCCGCAGCGCGCCAAGAAGGCACTGCTGCACGGACACAAGACCCAGGTCGAGGTCCGCTACCGCAACCGCTACGGCCGCGAGCGCCGGTACACGACGGCCTTCGAGGGCGCCGTCCCCTTCGTCAAGCGCCGGCACAGCGAGGCCGAGAGCGACTCCAGCCGCGAGCGCTTCGAGGGCTACATGCGCGAGGTGCCGTGTCCCTCCTGCGCGGGCACCCGCCTCAAGCCGGTCGTCCTCGCCGTCACGGTCATGGGCAGGTCCATCGCCGAGGTCTCCTCGATGTCCATCAGCGACTGCGCGGACTTCCTGGGCGAACTGAAGCTCACCGCACGCGACAAGAAGATCGCCGAGCGGGTGCTCAAGGAGGTCAACGAGCGGCTGCGGTTCCTGGTCGATGTCGGCCTGGACTACCTCTCGCTGAACCGCGCGGCGGGCACCCTCTCCGGCGGTGAGGCCCAGCGCATCCGCCTGGCCACCCAGATCGGTTCCGGACTCGTCGGCGTGCTCTATGTCCTCGACGAGCCGTCCATCGGACTGCACCAGCGCGACAACCACCGGCTGATCGAGACCCTCGTCCGCCTGCGCGACATGGGTAACACGCTCATCGTCGTCGAGCACGACGAGGACACCATCAAGGTGGCCGACTGGATCGTCGACATCGGCCCCGGCGCCGGTGAGCACGGCGGCAAGGTCGTGCACAGCGGTTCGTACAAGGAACTGCTGGACAACGCCGAGTCGCAGACCGGTCGGTACCTGTCCGGCAAGAAGGCCATCCCGCTGCCCGACATCCGCCGCCCGCACGACCCGTCGCGCAGGCTCACCGTGCACGGCGCCCGGGAGAACAACCTTCAGGACATCGACGTGTCCTTCCCGCTGGGGGTGTTCACCGCGGTGACCGGAGTGTCCGGCTCCGGCAAGTCGACGCTGGTCAACGACATCCTGTACACGCATCTGGCCCGTGAGCTGAACGGCGCCCGCAGCGTCCCCGGCCGGCACACGCGCGTCGACGGCGACGAACTCGTCGACAAGGTCGTGCACGTCGACCAGTCGCCCATCGGACGCACCCCGCGCTCCAACCCGGCGACGTACACCGGTGTCTTCGACCACGTCCGCCGGCTGTTCGCCGAGACGACGGAGGCGAAGGTCCGCGGCTATCTGCCGGGCCGCTTCTCCTTCAACGTCAAGGGCGGCCGCTGCGAGAACTGCGCGGGCGACGGCACCATCAAGATCGAGATGAACTTCCTCCCGGACGTGTACGTCCCGTGCGAGGTCTGCCACGGCGCCCGCTACAACCGGGAGACCCTTGAGGTCCACTACAAGGGCAAGTCCATCGCCGATGTGCTGAGCATGCCGATCGAGGAGGCCATGCACTTCTTCGAGGCCGTCCCGGCGATCTCCCGTCACATGCGGACGCTCCACGACGTCGGTCTCGGCTACGTCCGGCTCGGCCAGGCAGCGACCACCCTGTCCGGCGGTGAGGCCCAGCGCGTCAAGCTCGCGAGCGAGCTGCAGAAGCGCTCCACCGGCCGCACGGTCTACGTGCTGGACGAGCCGACCACCGGCCTGCACTTCGAGGACATCAGCAAGCTGCTGACGGTCCTGTCCGGCCTGGTCGACAAGGGCAACACGGTCATCGTCATCGAGCACAACCTCGACGTGATCAAGACCGCCGACTGGGTCGTCGACATGGGCCCCGAGGGCGGTTCCGGCGGCGGCCTGGTCGTCGCGGAGGGTACGCCCGAGCAGGTGGCCGGCGTTCCGGCCAGCCACACCGGCAAGTTCCTGCGGGACGTCCTCGACTCGGACCGGATCAGCGACGCCGCCCAGGTGAGCGCCCCGCGCAGGACGGCGGCGAAGAAGACGGTCGCCGCCAAGTCCGGCGCCCGGAAGACCGCCACCAAGGCGGTGGACAGCGGCGCGGCCACGAAGACGGCCACCAAGGCCGCCGCCAGGAAGACGGCCACCAAGGCCGCCGCGAAGAAGACGACGCGGGCCGCCAAGGCCTGACCGGCACGCCTCGCACCCCACACGCCCTGCCGCGGGACCGTACGTCCCCACGCGGCAGGGCGTGCGCATGTGTCAGGCGCCTCCCGCCACCAGTTCGCGGGCGTAGGGCGGTTCCGCTCCCGCGCGGGAGCAGGTGATCGCCGCCGCGCGGGCCGCGAAGCCGAGCAGGTCCCGCCAGCCCCGCGGACCCAGCGCGCAGACCCCCTCGGCGCTCAGCGCGTCGCGAGCCGCCAGGCCGTGCAGCAGCGCCGCGTTCACCGTGTCACCCGCGCCGATCGTGTCGGCCACCTCGATCCGCTCGCCGGGCACCGTGTACTCGCCGCCGTCACGGGTGTACGCCGTCAGTCCGTCCCCGCCCCGGGTGACCACGACCGCCGCCGGGCCGGCCGCCAGCCACTCGCGCGGGGATCCGCCGAGCCAGCGGGCGTCCTCCTCGGAGAGCTTCAGCAGCGACACCGACGGCAGCCAGCCGCGGAAACGGGCGCGGTAGGCGTCGGCGTCCGGGATCAGACCCGCCCGGATGTTCGGGTCCAGCGCCGTGAACACGCCTCGCGCGGACGTGCTGCGCATCAACTCCTCATAGGCGCTCGCACCGGGCTCCAGCACCAGCGAACAGGTGCCGAAGGACACCGCGCGGGTACCGGCCGGCAAGGTCCCTGGGGCGGCGAACAGCCGGTCGGCGGTCCCCTCCACGTAGAAGGAGTAGGCCGCCGATCCGCCCGCGTCGACCGAGGCCACGGCGAGCGTCGTCGGCTCGTCGCCGCGCTGCACCGGTGACACGTCCACGCCGGTCTCCCGCAGCCGGTCCAGCAGCGCCTCGCCGAAGGAGTCACGGGACACCCGGGAGCAGAAGGCGGTGGGGGAGCCGAGGCGGCCCAGCGCCACCGCGGTGTTGAACGGCCCGCCGCCGAGCGCCGGGGTCAATGCCGCGAGCGCGCCCGCGCCCTGCGGTACCAGGTCGATCAGTGCCTCACCGGCTACGACGATCACGATGGGTCCCTTCTGGCGGGGTGGTCGGGTTCTTGGCGCCGATGAGGACTCAGGGGGAGTCATGGGCTCATCGGGTCGCCCGGACAGCCGCAGGAGGTGCGGTGCACGAAGGCGCAGGGGAGCTGTTCGGTCCGGGTGGGCCGGTCCGGTTCGGCGAGACGTTCCAGGAGTACGCGCACGGCCCGGGAGCCGATCTCCCGGCTGGGCTGGGCGACGGCCGTGAGACGGGGCGAGAACAGATCGGCCCAGGCGAAGTCGTCGAAGCAGCACAGGGCGATGTCCCGGGGAACGGACAGACCGTGGTCCCGCAGGGTGCGCAGTGCGCCGATGGTCATGGCGTTGTTGGCGGTGACCAGCGCGGTGGGAGGCGCGTGGAGGGCCAGCAGGGTGGTGGTGGCCCGTTCGGCCCCGGCCGTCTCGGAGTCGCCGTGCACCAGGAGCCGCTCGTCGTACGGCAGACCGGCCGCCGCCAGCCCGTGCCGGTAGCCGGTGATCCGCTCGGCGGTCGTACTGAGCCCCGGCAGCCCGGCGACCAGGCCGATCCGGCGGTGGCCCAGGCCGGCGAGATGGGTCACCAGGCCGGCTGTCGGCGCTGTGCTCTCGGCGCACACCTGGTCGAAACGGAGGCCTTCGCCGCCGGCCGTGGGCGTCCTGACCAGCCGGTCCAGGAAGACGGTGGGCACCCGGTGGCGTCCCAGGTAGGTGAGGAGCGCGTGCGGCTGGGCGGACGGGGCGACGATCAGGCCCTCCACGCGGCGCTCGTGCAGCAGCTGGACGACCTTGCGTTCGTGGTCGGGGTCGTCGTGCGGGTCCGCGATGAGGAGGCTGTAGCCGTGCTCCAGGGCCGCGGCCTCGACACCCTGGAGGATCTCCGTGAAGAACGGGTTGCTGATCGCCGACACCGCCAGCCCGATCGACCGGGTGCGGGAGGTCACCAGGGAGCGGGCGAGGGTGTTGGGGGTGTACCCCAGTTCCTCGATGGCGTCGAGGACGGCACGGCGGGTGTGGGGGCGCACCGGGCGGGTGTTGTTCAGGACGTGGGAGACGGTGGCGACGGAGACACCCGCGGTGCGGGCCACGTCGGCCATGGTTGCCATCGGGGCGCTCCCTTCGTGCCGTCACGTCCTGGTGGGGACCGTAGCCCACGTGAGTGGCGTGCGTAAACGCTTGCGTAAGCGTTTACGCGATGTCGGCGCCGGGGGGGATCCTGCGCAGTCCGGCGCCTGCGGGGTGCCCCCGCTCTCGGCTCAGCTCGGGCGGAGGGACGCCCACCGCCCATCCGTGCCGCCCTGCGGCACGAGCGCCCGCGAAGACGGAGACGGAGACGAAGACGGAGGCGGATTCACCCGCGCGCGGCGAGCACGGGCGCCCCCGGTATCGTCCCTGGTGGCCCCCGTCTGTCGACGTTGCACCAGTGGAGTTCTCATGTCCGCCCGACCCGCCGCGAGCCGCCGTACCGTTCTGCGAGGCGTGGCTCTCACCCCCGTCGCGGCTCTGGGGCTCACCGCGTGTCAGGGCGACGAGGACGGGGCCGCTCCGCTGAGCGGGCCCGTCGAGCTCGGTCCGCAGAGCGAGGTTCCCGAGGGCGGCGCGAAGCTGTACCGGGACCACAACGTGGTGGTCACCCGGAGCGGTGACGGCACTCTCAAGGCGTACGGCAGCATCTGCACGCACGCGGGCTGCCCCGTCGACAGGCTGGACGGGACGAGACTGATCTGCCCGTGTCACGGCAGCGAGTTCGACGCCACCACCGGCAAGGTGCTGCGCGAGCCGGCCGTGGCGCCACTGAAGCAGCTGACCGTCGAGGTGAAGAACGGCACGCTGGTCGCCGCCCCGCAGGTCTGACCGGGGTCAGTCCCAGTCCCAGGAGATCCCCACGTAGCCCGACCGCAGTCGCGGTTCCACGAGGTGCACCGAGTGGTGCCGTCCCCGTAGCGGCAGCTCCTGGCGCCCTCCGCGCGGTGCCGCGGCCGAATGCTGGGTGAACCGGTGACAGCGCACCGGGAGCGCCCCGGGGTCGAAGCACACCTGGAGCGCGTACTGGCCGCCGGGGGAGTCCGCCCCGCGCACGTACTCGCGCGAGACACCGGCCGTGCCGTCCTCGACGGCGTAGCGGAAGAGGAAGGTGTCCCCGGCCCGCAGCCGAGTGTCGAAGAGCAGTTCGACGGCGAGCACACCGGTGTCGTGGTCCCGGCGCACCCGCCCGGTCCGGCAGTTCTCCAGCGCGTGCACGGTCATCCGCTCCGGCGCGGAGCCGGGGTCGCCGTGATGGACGGCCACATAGCGGTCGACGCCGTCCCGGTGCGCGCGCACGATGTGGTGCGACTCGCACCCCGCCAGCTCCCGGTGCGCTCCGATCCGTACCCGCTCGTGGTGTCCCAGGGCGTGCAGCCCGCCGTCGCGCGGTGTGCCGAAGCCGGCCAGCAGGCGTTCCAGGGCGCCCGACGCCTCCACCAGGGAGCGGTAGGAGCGGCCGGGGGAGCGGCGGTCCGCCGCGCGCGCGTCGGATTCGGCGAGCAGCCGGATCAGGGACTCCTCCGGCAGCTCCAGGATCTCCTCCAGTGCCCGTACGGCACGCAGTGACTCCGGGCGCTGAGGGCGGCGGGCGCCCTGCTGCCAGTAACTCAGGCTGGTGACGCCCACCCTGACGCCGTGGCGCGACAGATGGTGCTGCACCCGCTGCAACGGCAGTCCCCGCGCGGCTATGGCGGCGCGCAGGGCGACGTGGAACGGGCCGCCACGCAGGGCCGAGTCCAGTTCCGCGGTGTCGACGTCCGCGTGCTGTGTGGCGTGCGGCATGCAGGGGCCTTTCTGTGAATGTCCACAACGGCTGGTCAGACCGTTCGCGCGGGGCACCCCGGAGCCCGCCCCCGTCGGCATGGCGGAGCCTTCACATCCGTACGCCGCCGTTCAGGGTCCCGAGTCCCCCCGCATTGAAGCGTGTTGACCTAGTCCCGACAACACCTGACGCCCAACAGCGGCGCACACCCGCCGGGGGCACGCGCCGTGATGTGGTTCTCGTCCGTTCCGGAAGCCCTTCCGGAAGCTCTTCCTGCCCTTCCGGACCTTCCGCGAGGCGGTCTAGGAGCCGCCCGCGCCGTCCGGCCCCTGAAGGCGCGACCGCAGGCGCTTCGCGCGCACGATGTCCGGATCGCGCGGGTCGAGGGAGTCGAGGAGCGCGGACGTCTCGTCCGTGTACCGGCGGGAGCGGGCCGGCCGTCGTGGTTTCTCGATCCGCGTCTGTCGCATCCGACCAGTCCTCCGACTCGTGACCGTCCTGACCGCCTCATGACCGTCCGGGGGACGGAACCCCCACCTTCCCGCTTCCCACCCGCCGTAACCCCTTCCGGGCCGCACCGCGCCCCCGGCCGTCCACAGCCCCGCCGCGCTGTCGGTCTCCGCCAGTAGGGTGTGAGACATGGCCGACCCCTCCAGCTACCGCCCCAAACCGGGTGAGATCCCCGACTCGCCGGGGGTCTACCGGTTCCGCGACGAGCACCGCCGGGTGATCTACGTCGGAAAGGCGAAGAGCCTGCGCCAGCGCCTGGCGAACTACTTCCAGGACCTGGCCGGGCTGCACCCCCGCACGCGCTCGATGGTGACCACGGCCGCGTCCGTGGAGTGGACGGTGGTGTCCACGGAGGTGGAGGCGCTCCAGCTGGAGTACTCCTGGATCAAGGAGTACGACCCCCGGTTCAACGTCAAGTACCGCGACGACAAGAGCTACCCGTACCTCGCGGTGACGATGGGCGAGGAGTTTCCGCGCGTCCAGGTGATGCGCGGTCACAAGAAGAAGGGCGTGCGCTACTTCGGTCCGTACGCGCACGCGTGGGCGATCCGCGACACGGTGGACCTGATGCTGCGCGTCTTCCCGGTGCGTACCTGCTCGGCCGGAGTGTTCAAGAACGCCGCCCGCACCGGCCGGCCGTGCCTGCTCGGCTACATCGACAAGTGCTCGGCGCCCTGTGTGGACCGGGTCTCCGCCGGGGAACACCGTGAGCTGGCCGAGGAGTTCTGCGACTTCATGGCAGGCCGCACCGGTACCTACCTCCGCCGTCTGGAGGCGCGGATGACGGAGGCGGCCGAGGAGATGGAGTACGAGCGGGCCGCGCGCCTGCGCGACGACATAGGGGCCCTGAGGAAGGCCATGGAGAAGAACGCGGTCGTGCTCGCCGACGCGACCGACGCCGACCTGATCGCGGTCGCCGAGGACGAGCTGGAGGCGGCCGTCCAGATCTTCCACGTGCGGGGCGGACGCGTGCGCGGCCAGCGCGGCTGGGTCACCGACAAGGTCGAGGAGATCACCACCGGCGCCCTGGTCGAGCACGCCCTGCAGCAGCTCTACGGCGAGGAGACCGGCGACGCGGTCCCCCGGGAGGTCCTGGTTCCCGCCCTGCCGGACCCGGTGGAGCCGGTCCAGGAGTGGCTGACCGGGCGGCGCGGCTCGGGCGTCTCCCTGCGCATCCCGCAGCGCGGGGACAAGAGAGCCCTGATGGAGACCGTGGAGCGCAACGCCCAGCAGTCGCTCGTGCTGCACAAGACCAAGCGCGCCTCCGACCTCACCACGCGCTCGCGCGCGCTGGAGGAGATCACCGACGCCCTGGACCTGGACAGCGCCCCGCTGAGGATCGAGTGCTACGACATCTCCCATCTCCAGGGCGACGACGTGGTGGCCTCCATGGTCGTCTTCGAGGACGGGCTGGCCCGCAAGAGCGAGTACCGGCGCTTCCAGATCAAGGGCCGGGCCGGGGACACGCAGCTCTGGCACGGCCAGGGACAGGACGACGTCCGTTCCATGCACGAGGTGATCACCCGGCGCTTCCGGCGCTACCTCGCGGAGAAGGAGCGCACGGGGGAGTGGACCGACGGCGAGGACCCGGGGGCCGGGACGCCGGCCGGAGGGCTCGCCGAGCCGCCCGCGCACACGCTCACCGAGGACGACGGCCGTCCCCGGCGGTTCGCCTACCCGCCGCAGCTCGTCGTGGTCGACGGCGGCGCCCCGCAGGTCGCGGCGGCCCGGCGGGCGCTGGACGACCTGGGCATCGACGACATCGCCGTGTGCGGACTCGCCAAGCGGCTGGAGGAGGTCTGGCTGCCGGGCGACGACGACCCGGTGGTGCTGCCCCGTACCAGCGAGGGCCTCTATCTGCTCCAGCGGGTCCGTGACGAGGCGCACCGCTTCGCGATCTCCTACCAGCGGACCAAACGGACCAAGCGTTTCCGCTCCAGCCCGCTGGACGATGTGCCCGGCCTCGGCGAGACGCGCAGACAGGCACTGCTCAAGCACTTCGGTTCGTTGAAGAAGCTGCGAGCGGCGACAATCGACCAGATCTGCGAGGTTCCTGGCATAGGACGCAAGACGGCCGAAACGATCGCCGGGGCTCTTGCGCGGGCGGAACCCGCCGCCCCCGCGGTGAACACGGCGACGGGCGAGATCATGGATGACACGGATGAACCCGGGCAGGCGACGGGTTCTCCCGGGGAGCCCGTGTCCACGGGCGCCCCGGACGAACGACGGGGGCAGGAGCGATGACCGAGCACGAGACAGGGCAGCCCGCAGCGGAGCAGGACGGGGCGAGGCAGCACACTGGCGGGACCGAGACCCGCGGGAGCGCCCGCCGGAACGACGGAGCACAGGTGGAAACGGGCAAGGAAAACGGCGGGGTGCCCGAGGCGGGCATCCCCGAGCTGGTGATCATCTCCGGCATGTCCGGGGCCGGCCGCTCGACGGCGGCGAAGTGTCTGGAGGACCTGGGCTGGTTCGTGGTGGACAACCTGCCGCCCGCGCTGATCACCACCATGGTGGAGCTCGGCGCGCGTTCGCAGGGCAACGTGGCGCGGATCGCGGTCGTCGTCGACGTCCGCGGCCGGCGCTTCTTCGACAATCTGCGCGAGTCCCTCGCCGACCTCGACGGGCGGGGCGTCACCCGGCGGACCGTCTTCCTGGAGTCCTCCGACGACGCCCTGGTGCGCCGCTTCGAGTCCGTGCGGCGCCCGCACCCCCTCCAGGGCGACGGCCGCATCGTCGACGGCATCGCCGCCGAGCGGGAGCTGCTGCGCGAGCTGCGCGGCGACGCCGACCTGGTGATCGACACCTCCAGCCTCAACGTGCACGAGCTGCGGGCCAAGATGGACGCCCAGTTCGCCGGTGAGGAGGAGCCCGAGCTGCGGGCCACCGTCATGTCCTTCGGCTTCAAGTACGGCCTCCCCGTCGACGCCGACATGGTCGTGGACATGCGGTTCCTGCCCAACCCGCACTGGGTCCCGGAACTGCGTCCGTACACCGGCCTCAACGAGGAGGTGGCGTCGTACATCTTCAACCAGCCCGGCGCCAAGGAGTTCCTCGACCGGTACGCCGAGATGCTGCGGCTGATCGCCGCGGGCTACCGGCGTGAGGGCAAGCGCTATGTGACCATCGCTGTGGGCTGTACGGGTGGCAAGCACCGCTCGGTCGCCATGTCGGAGAAGCTCGCCGCCCGGCTCGTCGCCGAGGGTGTGGAGACGGTGGTCGTCCACCGGGACATGGGACGGGAATGACACGACGTACCCCCCGGCTGAGCCGGCTGCGCAGAGCGGTCCCCGAGGGCCGCGCCGGCCGTCCGGTCGAGACCCGGGGCGCCAGACCGCGCCGCAGGGGTGCCCAGCCCAAGGTCGTCGCCCTCGGCGGCGGCATGGGCCTCTCGGCCTCGCTCGCCGCCCTGCGCCGGATCACCGGCGACCTCACGGCCGTCGTCACCGTCGCCGACGACGGCGGCTCCAGCGGGCGCCTGCGCGACGAACTGGGCGTACTGCCCCCGGGTGATCTGCGCAAGGCGCTGGCCGCGCTGTGCGGGGACGACGACTGGGGCCAGACCTGGGCCCGGGTCATCCAGCACCGCTTCCAGTCCCAGGGCGACCTGCACGAGCACGCGGTCGGCAATCTGCTGATCGTCGCCCTGTGGGAGCAGCTCGGTGACCATGTGCAGGCGCTGGACCTGGTGGGCCTGCTGCTCGGCGCGCACGGGCGCGTGCTGCCCATGTCCGCCGTGCCGCTGGAGCTCCAGGCTCTCGTCAAGGGCCACGACCCCGAGCGGCCGGAGGAGACCGGCACGGTCCGCGGTCAGGCCACCGTCGCCCTCACCCCCGGCGAGGTGCAGTCCGTCCACCTCGTCCCGAACGACCCGCCGGCCGTCCCCGAGGCGGTGGCGGCGGTCCTCGACGCGGACTGGGTGGTGCTCGGCCCCGGCTCCTGGTTCTCCTCCGTCATCCCGCATCTGCTCGTGCCCGAACTGCTGGACGCGCTCGTCGAGACGAAGGCCCGCAGGGTGCTCTCGCTGAACCTCGCGCCGCAGCCCGGGGAAACCGAGGGCTTCTCACCGCAGCGTCATTTGGAGGTTTTGGGACGACACGCCCCTAAACTCGCTCTGGACGTGGTGCTGGCCGACGAGGCCGCCGTGCCCGACCGCGATTCACTGACCGAAGCCGCCGAGCGGTTCGGCGCCGCGGTCGAGCTGGCCCCCGTGGCCCGGCCCGACGGAAGCCCCCGGCACGACCCGGAGCTGTTGGCCGCCGCGTACGACCGTATTTTTCGGATGCATGGAAGGATCGGCCCATGGCGATGACGGCAGCGGTGAAGGACGAGATCAGCCGGCTCCCCGTCACCCGTACCTGCTGCAGGAAGGCGGAGGTCTCCGCCATTCTGCGGTTCGCCGGCGGCCTCCACCTGGTGAGCGGGCGCATCGTGATCGAGGCGGAGCTGGACACCGCGATGGCGGCGCGCCGGCTCAAGCGGGACATCCTGGAGATCTTCGGCCACAGCTCCGAACTCATCGTGATGGCGCCGGGCGGACTGCGCCGCGGCTCGCGTTACGTCGTCCGGGTGGTCGCGGGCGGTGACCAGCTGGCCCGCCAGACCGGGCTGGTGGACGGCCGGGGCCGCCCGATCCGGGGTCTGCCCCCACAGGTGGTCTCGGGAGCGACCTGTGACGCCGAGGCGGCCTGGCGCGGGGCCTTCCTGGCGCACGGCTCCCTCACCGAGCCCGGCCGGTCCTGCTCCCTGGAGGTGACCTGCCCCGGCCCGGAGGCCGCGCTCGCCCTGGTCGGTGCCGCCCGCAGGCTGCACATCCCGGCCAAGGCCCGGGAGGTCCGCGGTGTGGACCGGGTGGTGGTCCGTGACGGCGACGCCATCGGCGCGCTGCTCACCCGGCTCGGCGCCCACGAATCGGTGCTGGCCTGGGAGGAGCGCCGGATGCGCCGCGAGGTGCGTGCCACGGCGAACCGGCTGGCCAACTTCGACGACGCCAACCTGCGCCGCTCCGCCCGCGCGGCGGTCGCGGCCGGCGCCCGGGTCCAGCGAGCCCTGGAGATCCTCGCCGACGACGTCCCCGAGCACCTGGCCGCGGCCGGCCGGCTGCGCATGGAGCACAAGCAGGCCTCCCTCGAGGAACTGGGCGCGCTCGCCGACCCGCCGCTGACCAAGGACGCCGTGGCCGGCCGGATCCGCCGGCTGCTGGCCATGGCCGACAAGCGCGCCTCCGACCTCGGCATCCCGGGCACGGACGCCAACATCGGCGAGGAGCTGGACGACAAACTCGCCGTCTGACCCGCCCGCCCCGCCCGCCCAGCCCTCCCGCAGGACGCACCGGCTCCGCAGGACGCCCGCCCCGTACGACGGGGCTGCCGTCAGGGCTCGTGCGGCCGTGGAGCCGCTTGACGACCGGGGTGGGAGCGGCCGGTCGAGGGCTGCGCCGGCGGGTGGTGCTCCGCCCGTGGTCCCGGCCCGTCAGGCCGGCCGGTCTGACCGTCGAGTTGTCTGACGGGTGATCAGAGCTGCGTCGCCGGCACCCACTTGGGTGGCCGGTACCGGTCGCCGTGTGTCGTGGTGGCGCCCTTGACTCGATCATGGTGTGTCATGAGCCTGGCATCTGTTCGCCGCTGTGGCGGACCACTCTCTGGGGGGCTCATGAGACACAGAGCGAGATCGATCCTCGCTGTCGGCACGCTCCTGATCGGCGGAGCGAGTCTTGCACCCATCGCCCAGGCACAGCCCGGTGACCCCGCGGCTCCCGGCCCCGAGGAGGTCAAGGTCTTCCGCGCCGACGTCACCGAGCGGCAGGTCCCCCTGCTGCTGGCGGCCGGCCAGGACGGCCACGAACTCGGCGAGCGGGTGCCCGAGACGGGCACCGCCACCGTCGAGGTCTACCTCACCGAAGGGCAGGCGCAGAAGCTGGAGCGACAGGGCGTCGACCTCACCGAGCACACCCTCTCCGCCCGCGCGCAGGCCCGGGTCGAGGACTCCGCCGAGGGCGTGTTCCGCCCGTACGGCGCGAAGGGCGGGCTCAAGGAGGAGATCCTCCGCACCGCGCGGGAGCACCCCGGTCTCACCAAGGTCGTCTCCATCGGCAGGACGGTGCGGGGCCAGGACATCCTCGCCCTGAAGCTCACCAGGAAGGCCAGGGAGACCGGGGACGGCTCCCGGCCGGCCGTGCTCTACATGTCCAACCAGCACGCGCGCGAGTGGATCACCCCGGAGATGACCCGGCGGCTGATGCACCACTACCTGGACTCCTACCAGACGGACAAGCGGATCAAGAGGATCGTCGACACCACCGAACTGTGGTTCGTCCTCTCCGCCAACCCCGACGGCTACGACCACACCTTCGCCGGCGACGCCAACCGTCTGTGGCGCAAGAACCTGCGTGACGTCAACGGCGACGGCGCCATCGGCACCGGCGACGGCGTCGACCTCAACCGCAACTTCCCCTACAAGTGGGGCTACGACGACGAGGGCTCGTCCCCCCACCCCACCAGCCAGACCTACCGCGGCGCGAGCCCCGGCTCCGAGCCCGAGACCAGGGCCGTCGACGCCTTCCAGAAGCGCATCGGTTTCACGTACGGCATCAACTACCACTCCGCGGCGGAACTCCTGCTCTACGGAGTGGGCTGGCAGGTGGCCACACCCACCCCCGACGACGTCCTCTACGAGGCCCTCGCCGGCACGCCGGGCAACTCCGCGATCCCCGGCTACCACCCGCAGCTCTCCTCGGAGCTCTACACCACCAACGGTGAGGCCGACGGCCACGCGGCCAACGTCAACGGCATGGCGATGTTCACGCCCGAGATGTCGACCTGCCAGACCGTGTCCGACGCCGACCCCGGCGACGGGTGGAACGCGCGCGACTGCCGGTCGGGCTTCAACTTCCCCGACGACGAGCGGCTGATCCAGCAGGAGTTCGCCAAGAACATCCCGTTCGCGCTCTCCGTCGCCGAGTCCGCCGCCCACCCCGACCGGCCGTCCTCCCCGGTCGGTCTGGAGGCCGCGGACTTCACCCCGGCGCCCTTCACCGCGTCGTACGCCCGCGGCGCCGCCCAGGAGGTCTCCGTCGTCGTCCGCAAGGCCCTGCGCGACAAGGAGCTCGAGTACCGCGTCAACGGCGGCCGCACGCACGGCGCGGACCTCAGGCGCTTCAAGGGCGGCGAGCGGTACGGCGGTGAGGACAACCTCTACTTCGACGAGTACCGGGCGAAGGTGCGGCACGGCAAGCCCGGCGACAGGGTCGAGGTCTGGTTCACCGGCGAGGCCCGCCGGGGCAGCAAGGTCACCGGCGGGCACTTCACCTACACCGTGTCCGCACGCCCCCGCGCGGACGTCCTCGTCGTCTCGGAAGAGGGTGCGAAGGCCACTCACAGCCGGAAGTACGTCGACGCGCTCAGGGCGAGCGGCCACCGCGCGGCGGTCTGGGACGTCGCCGAGCAGGGAGCCCCGGACGCCCTCGGCGTGCTGAGCCACTTCCGCACGGTCGTGCACCACACCGGCGCGGCCACCCCCGGCGTCGCCACCCAGCTCCAGCTCCGGGCCTTCCTCAACGAGGGCGGCCGGCTGATCGAGGCGGGCGAGCAGGCGGGCGGCAGCGTCGACCTCGGGGACGGCACCCTCTCGGACGACTTCAGCCAGTACTACCTGGGGGCCTACAGCCGCACTCCGGCCCCGGAAGTCACCGGCTTCACCGGAGACGGAGCGCTGAGCGGCTTCACCGGCCCGCTGGGCGACGCGCCCGGCAACCCGCTGGACCGGGCCGGCACCTACGCCGTCACCTCCGACGAACTGCCCGCCGACCGCTACCCCCGGTTCGCGAGCGCCGGTGCCGGGCAGTACCCCGGCACCGTCAACCCGTACGGGCCCTACGCCGGCTCGTACATGGCCGCCGCCGTGCACACCGACGACGGCTACAAGCGCCTCACCCGCACCATCGACCTCACCGGCACCACCGCGGCCGAGCGGCCCACCCTGCGCACCCAGTTGCTGTGGGACACCGAGCCCGGCTACGACAACGTCATCGCCGAGGCGCACACCTCCGGCGCCGGCGACTGGACGACCCTCCCCGAAGCGGGCGGCGCCACCCGCACCACCGTGCCCGCCGAGTGCGCGGCCGGGTTCTATCTGGCCGGGCATCCCTGGCTGGAGCACTACCTGACGCTGTCCGACGACGGCTGTGCCGCGACCGGCACCACCGGGTCCTGGAACAGCCTCACCGGTTCCTCCGCGGGCTGGCGGCAGGTGGAGTTCGACCTGAGCGCCTACGCCGGGAGAACGGTCGAGGTGTCCCTCGCCTACGTCACCGACCCGGGCAGCGGCGGCCGGGGCGTCCTCGCGGACGAGGCCTCCCTGGTCGTCGGCGGTACGGCGGCGGGGACCGAGGGCTTCGAGGCCTCGCTCGGTGCCTGGCAGGCGTCCGGGCCGCCCGCGGGCAGTCCGGCCGTGCTGAAGGACTGGGCACGCACCGGGGCACTGTTCCGGACCCACGGCGCGGTCACCACCGGCGACACCGTGCTGCTGGGCTTCGGTCTGGAGCACCTGACGTCCGCGGCCGACCGGTCCGCGCTGCTGAGGAGGGCGCTGGATGCCCTCGGCAGGTGAACACGGCAGGCCGCCGGCACACCGCCTTCCGTGGAGGAACGAGGTGAGAAGGGGCTGCCGGCACGGGCGGTCCGTACCCTACTGACGGGTACGGACCGCCCTGCCGGGTATGGGGCAACTCGATGTCACGGCCAGGGTCCCGGAGGGGTAGGGTCGACAGTGGTCGGGGACATCCCAAATACAGCTCGCCGGCGTCACAGCCGGCGTACCAACGAGGAGATCGGTTCGTGACGATCCGCGTAGGCATCAACGGGTTCGGCCGCATCGGTCGCAACTACTTCCGCGCATTGCTGGAGCAGGGCGCCGACATCGAGATCGTGGCCGTCAACGACCTGGGTGACACGGCGACCACTGCACATCTGCTGAAGTACGACACCATCCTGGGCCGCCTCAAGCAGGAGGTCTCGCACACCGAGAACACCATCACCGTCGGGGACAAGACGGTCAAGGTCCTCTCCGAGCGCAACCCCGCCGACATCCCGTGGGGCGAGCTGGGAGTCGACATCGTCATCGAGTCGACCGGCATCTTCACCAAGAAGGAAGACGCCGGCAAGCACATCACCGGTGGCGCCAAGAAGGTCATCATCTCCGCCCCGGCGAAGGACGAGGACATCACCCTCGTCATGGGCGTGAACCACGACCAGTACGACCCGGCGAACCACCACGTCATCTCCAACGCCTCCTGCACCACCAACTGTGTGGCGCCGATGGCGAAGGTGCTGGACGAGAACTTCGGCATCGTCAAGGGCCTGATGACGACGGTGCACGCGTACACCAACGACCAGCGGATCCTCGACTTCCCGCACAAGGACCTGCGTCGCGCGCGTGCCGCCGCCGAGAACATCATCCCGACCACCACCGGTGCCGCGAAGGCCACCGCGCTGGTGCTGCCGCAGCTCAAGGGCAAGCTGGACGGCATCGCGATGCGCGTCCCGGTCCCGACCGGCTCGGTCACCGACCTGGTCGTCGAGCTCGGCCGCGAGGTCACCAAGGAAGAGGTCAACGCCGCCTTCCAGAAGGCCGCCGAGGGCGAGCTGAAGGGCTACCTCGAGTACACCGAGGACGCGATCGTCTCCTCCGACATCGTCAACGCCCCGGCGTCCTGCACCTTCGACTCGTCCCTGACCATGGTCCAGGACGGCAAGAGCGTGAAGATCATCGGTTGGTACGACAATGAGTGGGGCTACTCCAACCGCCTGGTCGACCTGACGGTCTTCGTGGGCAACCAGCTCTGATCGTGGAGCAGACGGCCTGATATGAGTGCAGGGCTCGGCCGGTGCGGCAACGCGCGGGCCGAGCCCTGACGCACGTATCGGAACAGCCGCTCTTCTTCGATCACGAGCGATCACGAGCGATCACGAGCTCAGCCGAACACGAGCTCTAGCCAGGGAGCCCCTATGAAGACGATCGACGAACTCCTCTCCGAAGGCGTCGCGGGCAAGCGGGTCTTCGTCCGCGCCGACCTCAACGTGCCGCTGGACGGCACCGCCATCACCGACGACGGCCGTATCCGCGCCGTGGTGCCCACCGTCAGGGCACTCGCAGGGGCGGGCGCCCGCGTGGTCGTGGCCTCGCACCTGGGCCGCCCCAAGGGCGCCCCGGACCCGGCCTTCTCCCTCGCCCCGGCCGCCGCGCGCCTCGGTGAACTCCTCGGCGCCGACGTCGCCTTCGCGACCGACACCGTCGGTGACTCCGCCACCGCCACCGTCGCCGGCCTCGCCGGCGGACAGGTCGCGGTCATCGAGAACCTGCGCTTCAACGCCGGCGAGACCAGCAAGGACGACGCCGAGCGCGGCGCCTTCGCCGACCGGCTGGCCGCCCTCGCCGACGCGTACGTGGGCGACGGCTTCGGAGCGGTGCACCGCAAGCACGCCTCGGTCTTCGACCTCCCGGCGCGGCTGCCGCACTACGCCGGACACCTCATCGCCACCGAGGTCGGCGTGCTGAAGAAGCTCACCGACGACGTCCGGCGGCCCTACGTGGTCGCCCTCGGCGGCGCCAAGGTCTCCGACAAGCTCGCCGTCATCGACCAACTGCTCGGCAGGGCCGACCGCATCCTCATCGGCGGCGGCATGGCGTACACCTTCCTCAAGGCCCAGGGCCACGAGATCGGCTCGTCCCTGCTGCAGGAGGACCAGATCCCGGTCGTACGGGAGTACATGGAGCGCGCCGGGAAGACCGGCGTCGAACTGGTGCTGCCGGTCGACACCCTGGTCGCGGCCGAGTTCCCCGACATGAGGACCAAGGCGCCGGCCCACCCCGACACCGTCGCCGCGGACGCCATGCCGGCCGGCCGGATGGGCCTGGACATCGGCCCGCAGACCCGCAAGCTGTACGCCTCGAAGCTCGCCGACGCCGGCACCGTCTTCTGGAACGGTCCCATGGGCGTCTTCGAGCACCCCGATTACGCCGAGGGCACCAAGGCGGTCGCCCAGGCCCTCATCGACTCCCCGGGTTTCACCGTGGTGGGCGGCGGAGACTCCGCCGCCGCGGTCCGTACCCTGGGCTTCGACGAGCAGGCATTCGGCCACATCTCGACCGGAGGCGGCGCCTCCCTCGAATACCTCGAGGGCAAGACGCTCCCCGGCCTCGCCGCACTGGAGGACTGACCCTCACATGACCGCACTGGAAACAGGCCGCACGCCGCTGATGGCGGGCAACTGGAAGATGAACCTCAACCACCTCGAGGCCATCGCCCACGTCCAGAAGCTCGCCTTCGCCCTGGCCGACAAGGACTACGAGGCCGTCGAGGTCGCCGTCCTGCCGCCCTTCACCGACCTGCGCTCCGTGCAGACGCTGGTCGACGGTGACAAGCTGAAGATCAAGTACGGCGCCCAGGACATCTCGGCGCACGACGGCGGTGCCTACACCGGCGAGATCTCCGGCTCCATGCTGGCCAAGCTGAAGTGCACCTACGTGGCCGTCGGCCACTCCGAGCGCCGGCAGTACCACGCCGAGACCGACGAGATCGTCAACGCCAAGGTGAAGGCCGCCTACAAGCACGGCATCACCCCGATCCTCTGCGTCGGCGAGGAGCTGGAGGTCCGTGAGGCGGGCAACCACGTCGCCCACACCCTCGCCCAGGTCGAGGGCGGACTGAAGGACCTGCCGGCCGAGCAGGCCGAGACGGTCGTCGTCGCCTACGAGCCGGTGTGGGCCATCGGCACCGGCAAGGTCTGCGGCGCCGACGACGCCCAGGAGGTCTGCGCCGCCATCCGCGGGAAGATCGCCGAGCTCTACACCCAGGAGCTGGCCGACCGGGTCCGCATCCAGTACGGCGGCTCGGTCAAGTCCGGCAACGTCGCCGAGATCATGGCGCAGGCCGACATCGACGGTGCGCTGGTCGGCGGCGCCTCGCTGGACGCCGACGAGTTCGTCAAGATCGCCCGATTCCGCGACCAGTGAGTATGCGGTAACGGCGATTCGTCGTACCCTTGCGGGGTCCAGCAGTGTGCTGGGCCCCGCGTCGTCCATCCGAGTCCGAGGAAGTTGGTCCAGCCGTGATTATGGGGTTCACCATCGCCCTGATCGTCTTCAGCCTGCTGCTGATGCTGCTGGTGCTGATGCACAAGGGAAAGGGCGGCGGTCTCTCCGACATGTTCGGTGGTGGCATGCAGTCCTCCGTCGGCGGCTCCTCGGTCGCCGAGCGCAACCTCGACCGGATCACCGTCGTGGTCGGTCTGCTCTGGTTCGCGTGCATCGTCGTGCTCGGCATCACCATGAAGACGAACAACTGACCCGAGGGCGCATTCCGCTCGCATTTCCGGTTGAGGCCCCATGTTCGGTACGCGCGGCTGAGCGCTTGCCTATCATGGGGCTTGCGTCTGGGAGCGAGGGAAGGTAACTCCTATCACTGGACGCGCGTTGGGCCTTACGTAGACTGAGGCGCCCGCGGCGAAGCGGAAGGCCGACTCGCTTCGCGGCACCATCACGCAGGGAGTTACGACCGTGGCAAGTGGCAACGCGATCCGGGGAAGCCGGGTCGGGGCGGGGCCGATGGGCGAGGCCGAGCGCGGCGAGTCCGCGCCGCGGCTGCGCATCTCCTTCTGGTGCTCCAACGGGCACGAGACACAGCCGAGCTTCGCGAGCGACGCGCAGGTGCCCGATACCTGGGACTGCCCCCGCTGCGGATTCCCGGCCGGGCAGGACCGCGACAGCCCTCCGGACCCGCCGCGTACCGAGCCCTACAAGACCCACCTGGCCTACGTGCGGGAGCGCCGCAGTGACGCGGACGGCGAGGCGATCCTCGCCGAAGCGCTCGCCAAGCTGCGGGGCGAGATCTAGGGCCTTTCCGGCCGCGGCGCACCCAGGACCTGCGGGCAGGTCCTGGGTGCTTCCGACGGGCCGGTTCCGGACCCCGGACTCCTCCGGCCTTCTTCACCGCTGATCAATTAGGTTGGGAACAGCCGGCACAGCGGGGACACCCAAGGAAGAAGGCTGAAGTCCGAGATGAACGCAGACGGCCGTACGAGGCTCAATCAGACGCCCGAATGGACCGCACTGGCCAAGCACCGTGAGGAACTCGGCGAGGCGCGGCTGCGCGAACTGTTCGCCGCCGACCCCGGCCGCGGCACCGGGTACACCCTCCGGGTCGGTGACCTGTACGTCGACTACTCCAAGCACCTGGTCACCGACGAAACCCTGCGGCTGCTGAGGGAGTTGGCCGCCGCCACCGACGTGTTCGGGCTGCGCGACGCCATGTTCCGCGGCGAGAGGATCAACACCACCGAGGACCGGGCCGTGCTGCACACCGCGCTCCGGGCCGCCCGGGACTCGGTGATCGAGGTCGACGGGGAGAACGTCGTACCGGCCGTGCACGCCGTCCTCGACCGGATGGCCGACTTCGCCGGCCGGGTCCGCTCCGGTGAATGGACCGGCCACACCGGCAAGCGCATCCGCAGCATCGTCAACATCGGCATCGGCGGCTCCGACCTGGGCCCCGCCATGGCGTACGAGGTGCTGCGCGCCTGGACCGACCGGGACCTCACGCTCCGCTTCGTGTCCAACGTGGACGGCGCCGACCTGCACGAGGCGACCCGGGACCTGGACCCGGCCGAGACGCTGTTCATCGTCGCGTCGAAGACCTTCACCACCATCGAGACGGTCACCAACGCGACCTCGGCGCGGACCTGGCTGCTCAACTCCCTCGGTGGGGAAGAGGACGCCGTCGCGAAGCACTTCGTCGCCCTGTCGACGAACGCCGGCAAGGTCGCCGACTTCGGCATCGACACGTCGAACATGTTCGAGTTCTGGGACTGGGTCGGCGGCCGCTACTCCTTCGACTCGGCGATCGGGCTGTCGCTGATGATCGCCATCGGCCCGGACCGCTTCCGGGAGATGCTCGACGGATTCCGCACCGTGGACGAGCACTTCCGCACCGCCCCCGCCGAGTCCAACGTGCCACTGCTGCTGGGCCTGCTGGGCGTCTGGTACGGCAACTTCCACGACGCGCAGTCGCACGCGGTCCTGCCGTACTCCCACTACCTGTCGAAGTTCACCGCCTACCTCCAGCAGCTCGACATGGAGTCCAACGGCAAGTACGTCGACCGGGACGGGCGCGAGGTGGAGTGGCAGACCGGCCCGGTCGTGTGGGGCACGCCGGGCACCAACGGGCAGCACGCCTACTACCAGTTGATCCACCAGGGCACGAAGCTGATCCCGGCCGACTTCATCGGCTTCGCCGAGCCCGTCGCCGAGCTGAGCGACGAACTCAAGGCGCAGCACGACCTGTTGATGGCCAACTTCTTCGCTCAGACGCAGGCTCTCGCCTTCGGCAAGACCCCGGAGGAGGTGCGCGGGGAAGGGGTGCCGGAGGAACTGGTCCCGCACAAGACGTTCAAGGGCGACCACCCCACCACCACGATCCTCGCGCGCGAGCTGACGCCGTCCGTGCTCGGCCAGCTCGTCGCCCTGTACGAGCACAAGGTGTTCGTACAGGGCGCGATCTGGAACATCGACTCCTTCGACCAGTGGGGCGTCGAACTCGGCAAGGTCCTCGCCAAGCGCGTCGAGCCCGCGCTCACGGAAGGCGCGGATGTCCCGGGCCTGGACGCGTCCACCAAGGCCCTGGTCGCCACCTACCGGGAGCTGCGCGGCCGGCGCTGACCCCACGCGGCCGGCGCTGACCCTACGCGGGTGAGCGGACGGTGGCCGTGGGCCTCGTATGCCGCCCCCGCCGCCCCTTCCCGGTCCCGTCCCCCGGGGGCTCCGCCCCAGGTCCGGGAGCCGGAGGGGCTGGAAGTCAGCCCCTCCGGCGTCTGAGGAGCCGGGGTCTGGGGCGGAGCCCCGGGTTCGGGACGGGAAAGGGCGGCGGGGGCGAATTCAGGCCACCGCGCTCAGGGTGTCCGCGAGACGACGTCGGGCCGCTCGCGCGGCGGGAAGAGCGGCGAGGGCGCCGGCGCCCAGCACGGCGGCCGTCCCGAGCAGCAGCAGGAGCACGGGTGAGGGCCCCTGGGCGATCCCGGCGCCGATACCGCTCGATCTCCCCTGCGCGTCGATCAGCCAGTGCGCCAGCGGCAGACCGAGGGCCAGGGCGAGCAGCACGGCCGCCAGGGCCGTACCGGCGGTGGCCGTGACCGTGACGGCGGTGATCTGGCGGGGGGAGAGCCCGACGGCCTTGAGCGCCAGCAGATCGCGCTCGCCCTCACGGACCGTGCCGCCGATGGCCGTCAGCAGTTCGATCAGCCCGATCAGCGAGAGGATCACGATCAGCCCGAGCACGACCGCGCGCAGCGGGGACAGCCCGTCCGCCGGATTGGCCACCGTGTGCACCTCCAGGTGACCGCGGCCCGCCGAGGCCAGCCGGGCGGCGACCGCGTCCGGGTCGGCACCCGGCTCCAGCCGCAGCTGGTAGAGGCTGGGCCTGAGGTCCGGGTCGTTGGCGCGGAGGGTGTCGAGCGAGGTGGAGATGACCCGGCCGGCGTTCTCCGGTTCGATGCTGCGGCCGACGATGTGCAGGATCTGCGGCTGGTCGCCGACGGTCATCCGCACCCAGTCGCCCACCTGGACGTGCAACAGGTCGAGCAGGCCCTGCCCGGCCACCGCCTCGTCCGGCCCGCGCGCGGCGCGGCCCTCGGCCAGCGTGAACGGGTACGGCTCCCGTTGGGTGCCCAGTCCGCGCAGGGCGATGGTCGCGGTCTGGCCGGGGACCAGCGCGGCCACCTCCACGCCCGGGTAGGCCGCGGCGACCTGCGGATCGCGCTCCAGCAGGGCACGGGTCCCCCGGTCGCCCAGCGAGGCGTCCGCGCGGACACCGAGCGCGGTGGGCAGGCCCATCCGCTCGGGACTGGTGTGGAAGCGGTCGATGGTGGTCCAGGCGCTCAGCGCCACGACGATCAGCAGCAGCGGCAGGGCCAGCCTGCCCACCGCGCCCAGTGAGCGCGACCGGCGGGCGAACGCCTTGTGCCAGCCCAGGACCAGCGCCGGCGGCACCCGCGCTCCCAGCGCCCGCCGCGCCACACCGCTCAGCCGGCCCGCCGGTGAGGCCGCGGGCCGCGGCACCGGGACCGGCGGCACCCGGCCCGCCCGCCAGGCGGCCAGGCCGGTGGTCGCGCCGATGAACAGCACCGCCCCGGCCGGCACCGTGACCAGTGCCACGGTGTGACCGGGCAGCCCCTGCCACACGGCTACCGCGTCGCCGAGCCGCCCCGGCACCGCACTGCCCAGCACCTCGGTGAGCGCGGCGGCGGCCACCGCCCCGAGCAGGGCGTAGACCAGGTGCTGGACCAGGAAGACCCGGACGACCTGACCGGGCGTGAAGCCGATCGCCTTCAGGATGGAGAGGTCGCGCAGATGCCCCCGGATCCGGGTGGCGATCGCCCCGTGCACGGCGAATCCGGCGGCGGCCAGCGCGCCGAGCCCGAACAGGCCCAGCACCTGCCCCAGGAGCCGGTTGTCACCCTGTGCCTCGGCGCGCGCCTGCTGCCAGGTGGCCACCTCGCCGATCGCCCCGGCGCCCAGCTCGGTCACCGCCCGCTGCACCGCGTACCCGGTGTCGCCCGGGTCGGTCAGCCGCAGCCCCATCACCTGGCTGTCCGGGTCCGGCACGGCCGGGGGCAGAACCCACACCAGGCCCGTGCGCTCGCCCGGCCGGTAGCGGGGTTCGGCACTGTCGGCGATGCCCACCACGGTGAGCTTCCGCGCGGTGCCGGGCACGGTGAGCGTGTCGCCGGGGGCCGTCAGCAGCGCGCGGGCGAGCCGGCTCTCCAGCACCACCCCGTCCGGGGCGGCCGGGTCCAGCCAGTGTCCGGAGGTGACCAGCGGGCGGCCCACCCGCGGCTCGGCGGAGGTGCCGCGCAGCTCCACGGAGGCACGGCCGGCCTGCGAGGCGAGGGTGAGCGAGGCCGCCGGGTAGGGGCCGGCGACGGCCTCCACCCCGTCCAGACCGGCCAGTCTCCCGGCGTCGGCGGCTGCGGTGGTGTGCAGCGTGACGTGCGCGCCGTGCGCCTGGGTGAAGACCCGCTGCCAGGGATTGGTGGCGTACCCGAACAGGGCCGCGGCCAGCAGCAGGGAGACGACGATGCCCGCGGTGGCGAGCACCAGGAACAGCGCCTCGCCGCGGTGCGTCCGCAGATCGGAGTGCGCCCAGCGCAGAGTCGCTCGCACCGGCGGTCAGCTCCTCGGGGGACGGTCGTGGCAGCGCATGTCAGTCCCTGAGCTCCAGCACACCCGATGCCCCGGCACGGCGCGGCGGCGTGCCGCCGTCGAGTTCCGCGTCGTCGGCGATCCGGCCGTCGAAGAAGCTGATCACCCGGTCCGCGGCGCTGGCCAGCCGGGCGTCGTGGGTGACCAGCGCGATGGTCTGCCCACGCCGGTGGAAGCGGGACAGCAGCCGCATCACCTCGCGGGTGCCCTTGCTGTCCAGGCTGCCCGCGGGCTCGTCGGCCAGCAGCAGCGGCGGATGGTTGACCAGCGCCCGGGCGAGGGCGACCCGCTGCTGCTCACCTCCGGACAGCTCGCCCGGCATGCTGCGCTCCTTGCCCTCGAGGCCGAGTTCGCTGAGGAGCTCCTCCCGCCCGGCGCGGGCCTTCTTCGGCGGTACCCCGGCGAGCAGCGCGGGCAGCTCCACATTGTCGGCGACCGACAGATCGGAGACGAGGTTGAAGAACTGGAAGACGATCCCGATGCGCCTGCGGCGCTCCACGGCCCAGCGGGCCTCGCTGTAGCCGTCGGTGCGCTCGCCGTCCAGCCAGAGACTGCCCGCGTCCGGCCGCTGTAGCCCGCCGAGCAGATGCAGCAGCGTCGACTTGCCCGCACCGGACGGACCGGTGATCGCCACGAACTCACCGCGCGTCACCCGGAGGTCGACGCCGCGCACGGCATGCGCCGGGGCGCCCTCGCCGTGGTGCGTCTTGACCAGGCCTTCGGCGCGCAGCACTTCAGCGACGCTCTCGCTCACCGAAGCTCCTCCAGCTCTTCCTGGCACCGTTCCAGCCAGTCGAGGTCGGCCTGCAGATGCAGCATGGCGCCCTCGATCAGCAGTTGGGAGATGCGGTTGTCCCGGTCCTCTGCGGCGGCCAGCTTCGACAGCTGCCGCATGGTGTTCAGATACTGTCGCCGCTGCCTGTTGATCAGGGCGATCCGGTCGGTGAGACCGGTCTGCGGGGCCAGCGCCAGTTTCATGAAGAACTCGTCCCGCACCCGCGGTTCGTCCGCCGTCTCCTCGTACCAGACGCGCAGCGCCTCCCGCCCGGCGTCGGTGAGGTGGTAGACCTTCTTGTTGGGCCGGCTGGACTGCTCGACGGCCTCGCCCTCGATCAGTCCGGTCTTCTCGAGGCGGCCGAGGGTGACGTAGATCTGGCCGACGTTCGGCTGAGGGTACGCGGAGCCCAGCAGTTGCTCAAGGTCCTGCTTGAGCTCATATCCGTGGGCCGGGCCGCGGGCGAGCAGCGCCAGGAGGGGCAGCCGCACTCGTGCTCTCCTCCTCGCGTCCTGTGGGCAATGTGCCGCAGGCCCTAGTATCGCCCATACCTAACAGGTATACATGGCCACTGACCCCGGCAAGGGTGCCCGGGTGCCGGTGTACAGGGAGGAACCTATGCGGTGGATCCATGCCGCGGGTAGGGGCCTTCTCGTCCTGGTCGTCGTCCTGACCGGTTACGTCGCCTCCGGCGCGCGGACCGACCAGGCAGGCGGGAGCGGTCGCGGACCGCTCACCCTGGCCACCGCGGGCGATCTCACCGGGTATCTCGGGTCGGTGCTCGAAGGCTGGAACCGTACCCATCCCGGCGAGAAGGTCACCCTCGTCGAACTGCCCGACTCCGCCGACGAGACCCGGGCACAGATGATCACGGACCTGCGCGGCGGTGAGCGAGGCCGGTTCGACGTGCTCAACATCGACGTCAGCTGGACCTCGGAGTTCGCCGCCGCCGGCTGGATCCGCCCGCTGCCCCGGGACCGCTTCCCGCTCGACACCTTCCTGCCCCCGGTCGTGGCCACGGCGACCTACGACGACCGGCTGTACGCCGTCCCGTACGTCACCAACGCCGGGCTGCTCCTGTACCGCGCGGACGTCCTCGCCGAAGCGGGCGTCCCGCCGCCGCGCACCTGGGCCGAGCTGGAGCGGGCCGCGAAGACGGTCGCCCCCGCGTACGGACTCGACGGCTACGCGGGCCAGTTCCTCCCCTACGAGGGCCTCACCGTGAACGCGGCCGAGGCCGTGTACTCGGCGGGCGGCACCATCCTCGGCGACGAGGGCGAGCGGGTCACCGTGAACTCCCGGGCGGCGAGGAAGGGCATCGGCTTCCTCGCCCGCGGGGTCAGTGAGGGCTGGATCCCGCAGGAGGCGCTGGCGTACAAGGAGGAGGAGTCCAAGCAGGCCTTCCAGGACGGGCGGCTGCTCTTCCTGCGCAACTGGCCCTATGCCTACGTCGCCGCCTCCGCGTCCGGTTCCAGGGTCGCCGGCCGGGTCGGCGCCGTACCGCTGCCGGGCCCGGACGGCCCGGGCACCAGTGTCCTCGGCGGCTCGAACCTGGCGGTCAGCAGCCATGCCCGGCACCCCGACTCCGCCGCGCGGCTGATCGCGTACCTCACCAGTGAGCGCGTCCAGCGCCAGGTGCTCACCCGGGGCGCGCTGCCGCCGGTACGGGCCGACGTGTACGCGGATCCGGCGCTGATCCGGCGCTTCCCGTATCTGCCGACCCTGCGCGAGAGCGTGCTCGCCGCCGCTCCGCGCCCCAAGAGCCCGCACTACGACCAGGTGAGCCTGGTGGTGCAGGCGGTGGTGCACGACGCGATGACCGGGCGGCAGACGCCCGAGGCCGCGGTGCGCCGGCTGGCGGGCGAACTCGCCGCCGTCTCCGCGCGGTAGAGCGATCGCGACCCTCTTCTAGTTACTTGTTAGGTAACGCGGGTGTCTCAAAGGTGCCTGGTGTGCCTCGGTATGTACCGATTCATGCGCCACAACCGCCCAGTAGCTCGGGCAACTTCATTGACACCCTCTCGACATGTCTACCTAACATGTATGCATAACGAACGAGGCTCCTCACAGACAGGTCACTGGGGTGAACAGGCAGCACTGGTGGCGGGACGCGGTGATCTACCAGGTGTACGTCCGCAGCTTTCTGGACAGCACCGGTGACGGCATCGGCGATCTCGCCGGGGTCAGGGCGGGACTGCCGTACCTGAAGAAGCTCGGCGTGGACGGGATCTGGCTGAGCCCCTTCTACCCCTCGCCGCAGCACGACCACGGCTACGACGTGGCCGACTACCGCGACGTCGACCCCGTCTTCGGCGACCTCGCCGAATTCGACCGGCTGACGGCCGCCGCCCGCCGCCTCGGCGTCAAGGTCCTGCTGGACATCGTCCCCAACCACTGCTCCAGCGAGCACCTCTGGTTCCGCGAGGCACTCGCCGCTGCCCCCGGCGGCCCGGAACGCGCCCGGTTCCACTTCGCCGACGGCCGCGGGCCGGACGGCGCCGAGCCGCCCAACAACTGGCACGCCATGTTCGGCGGCCCCGCCTGGACCCGTGTCACCGAGCCCGACGGCAGCCCCGGCCAGTGGTACCTGCACATGTTCACGCCCGAACAGCCGGACTGGAACTGGCGCGACCCCGACGTCGCCGCCGACTTCGACCGCACCCTGCGCTTCTGGCTGGACCGGGGCGTCGACGGCTTCCGCATCGATGTCGCCGCCGGCCTGTTCAAGCACCCGGCACTGCCCGACTCCCCGGACCCGGAGGCCGACGCCCGCACCCGCGACTCGGTCAACCCGCTCGCCTGGAACCAGCCCGAGGTGCACGACGTGTGGCGGCACTGGCGCGCCGTGTGCGAGGAGTACACCGCCCGCGACGGCCGCGAACGCCTCCTGGTCGGCGAGGTCTCCGTCCCCACCGCCCGCGAGCACGCCCGGTACGTCCGCGCCGACGAGCTCCATCAGGCCTTCTTCTTCGACCTGCTGGGAGCCCCCTGGGACGCCGACGCCTTCCGCAAGGTCATCGCCGAGGCCATGCAGGACATCGCCGGCACCGGTTCCACCGTCACCTGGGTCCTCAACAACCACGACCAGGTCCGCACCGTCACCCGCTACGGCGAACCCGCCCCCGAGGGCAGCGGACTCGGCGCCGCCCGCGCCCGCGCCGCCGCCCTGCTGATGCTGGCGCTTCCCGGAGCCGCGTACATCTACCAGGGTGAGGAACTGGGCCTGCCCGAGGTCATCGACCTGCCCGACGACGTGCTCACCGACCCGATCTTCCGCCGCACCGGCAGCCGCGCGCGGATACGGGACGGCTGCCGGGTGCCGCTGCCCTGGTCGGGGCACGCCTCCCCGTTCGGCTTCACCTCCGGCGCCGAGGGTGCCAAACCCTGGCTGCCGCAGCCGGAGTACTTCGCCGAGTACGCCACCCACCGCGCCCTCGCCGACACCCGCTCCTCCTGGCATCTGTACCGCGACGGTCTGCAACTGCGGTCAGCCCTGCCCCAGCTGGGTGAGGGGACGCTGAGCTGGCTGGACACCCAGCCCGGCGTCCTCGCCTTCGCCCGCGGCGACGACCTCGTCTGCGCCGTCAACTTCACGGCCGCCCCCGTACCCGCTCCGGTCCCCGGCACCCCGCTGCTCGCCAGCGGGCCCTGCCCGCCCGGAGTGCTGCCCGGCTCCACCGCCGCCTGGTGGATCGACTCCTGAGCGGGGCGCCCGAGGCGGGCGCCGTGCTTACGAAGCAAGCAAGTCCGGTCAACTCCCGTATCCCCGAAGGGACATCGATGATGATGCGACGACGTACCACCCTGCTCACCGGATGCACCGCCCTCGTCCTCGCGCTCGGCGCGACCGCCTGCGGCGGCGGCGAGCCCGTCGCGGCCGGCGGCGGCGACAAGTCGCTCGACGGCCAGAGCGTCACCGTGGCCGGTGTCTGGTCCGGCAGCGAGCAGAAGAACTTCCAGAAGGTGCTGGACGCCTTCACCGAGAAGACCGGCGCCAAGACCCAGTTCGTCTCCACCGGCGACAACGTCTCCACCGTCGTCGGCAGCAAGATCGAGGGCGGCAACGCCCCCGACGTCGTCATGGTCCCGCAGGTCGGTGTGCTCAAGCAGTTCGCCGAGAACGGCTGGCTCGAGCCGCTGGACAAGAAGGTCGGGGCAACCGTCGGCGAGAACTTCGCCGACGTCTGGCAGAACTACGGCACCGTCGACGGCGAGCTGTACGGCCTCTACTTCAAGGCCGCCCACAAGTCCACCGTCTGGTACAGCGCCGAAGCCCTCGAACAGGCCGGCGTCACCCCGCCGAAGACCTACGACGCCATGCTCGAGGACGGACGGACCATCTCCGACTCCGGGCTCGCGGCCTTCTCCGTCGCCGGGCAGGACGGCTGGACCCTCACCGACTGGTTCGAGAACGTCTACCTCTCCCAGGCCGGACCCGAGAAGTACGACGCCCTCGCCGCGCACGAGATCAAGTGGACCGACCCCACCGTCGTCGAGGCGCTCACCACCCTCGGCGAGCTGTTCAAGGACAAGCAGCTGATCGAGGGCGGCCAGAAGGGCGCCCTCAACACCGACTTCCCCGGCTCCGTGGAGAAGGTCTTCGGACCCGAGGCCGAGGCCGCCATGGTCTACGAGGGCGACTTCGTCGCCGGCGTCGCCAAGGACCAGTTCGGCAGGAACATCGGCACCGACGCGAACTTCTTCCCCTTCCCGCCGGTCGGCGACGGCCGGGCCCCCGTGGTCAGCGGCGGTGACGCGGCCGTCGTCCTCAAGGACGGCAAGAACGGCAAGGCCGGTATGGCGCTCCTGGAGTACCTGGCGACCCCCGAGGCCGCCGCGGTGTGGGCCGAGGCGGGCGGCTTCCTGTCCCCGAACAGCAAGCTCGACCCCGCCTCCTACGGCGACGACGTCACCCGCGCCACCGCCGAGTCCCTGATCGAGGCCGGTGACTCCGTCCGCTTCGACATGTCCGACCAGGCCCCCGCGGCCTTCGGCGGCACCAAGGGCGCCGGCGAGTGGAAGATCCTCCAGGACTTCCTGCGCGACCCGTCCGACCCGGCGAAGACCGCGGCCGAGCTCGAGAAGGCCGCCGCCAAGGCCTACGGGAACTGACGGCCATGACCGCCACCCTGGTGAAAGAGGCGAGCCCTCCGGCACCTGTGCACCCCGACAGCGCGCGCGCCCGGCGCCAGCGCCGTCGGGGGCGGGTCATCGCCCTGCTGTTCGCGTTCCCCGCGCTGCTCCTGCTGGGCGCGCTGGTGGTCTACCCGGTGCTGTTCTCCATCGGCCGCAGCTTCTTCGACGCCTCCGGCAACGAGTTCGTGGGCGGCGGGAACTACACCGAGATGTTCCGGGACCCGACCACACTCAAGGCCGTCCGCAACACCGCCATCTGGGTGGTGGTCGCGCCGACCCTGCTGACCGGGCTGGGGCTGATCCTGGCCGTCCTGGTGGAGAAGGTCCGCTGGGCCACCGCCTTCAAGCTGCTGCTGTTCATGCCGATGGCGGTGTCCTTCCTGGCGGCCGGCATCATCTTCCGGCTCGCCTACGACGAGGACCCGGACAAGGGTGTCCTCAACGCCGCCGTCGTCTCCGTCCACGATGCCTTCGAGGGCAGCTCCTCGTATCCGGCCGCCCGCGCACGCGAGGGGGAGGGGCTGATCAAGGGGACGGACGGTTCGTACGTCACCGGTGCGCAGGTGTCGCCCGGCGGGACGGCGGCCGTGCTGGGGCTGGTCGGGGTCGCCCCCAAGGACCTGCCCGGGGACGCCGCACCCGCCCTCGCGGCGGCGGCCGGGAAGGCCGGCGCCGACGAGGTGCGCGGTGTGGTGTACCTCGACTTCACGCCCGGCGGAGGAGGGGAGCCGGGCGTGGTGGACCAGGAGGAGAGCGGACTGCCCGGGGTCACCGTCGAGGCGGTGCGCGACGGTGACACGGTCGCGCGCACGACGACCGCGGCCGACGGATCCTTCCGGTTCACCGGTCTGGACGGCGGCGCGTACGCCCTGAAGCTGCCCTCGTCGAACTTCGCCCCGCCCTACGACGGCATCTCCTGGCTCGGCCCGGCGCTGGTCACTCCGGCGATCATCGGGGCGTACCTGTGGATCTGGACCGGGTTCGCGATGGTGCTGATCGGCGCGGGGCTCGCCGCGCTGCCCCGGGACGCGCTGGAAGCGGCCCGTATGGACGGCGCGGGCGAGTGGCAGATCTTCCGCCGGATCACCGTCCCGCTGCTCGGGCCGGTCCTCACCGTCGTCTTCGTGACCCTGGTGATCAACGTGATGAAGGTCTTCGACCTCGTCTACATCATCGCGCCCGGGCCCGTGCAGGCGGACGCGACCGTGCTCGCGACCCAGATGTGGCTGGTGTCCTTCGGCGGCGGCAACAACCAGGGGCTGGGCAGCGCGCTCGGGGTCCTGCTGCTGCTCCTGGTCATCCCGGCCATGGTGTTCAACGTCCGCCGGTTCCGAAGGAGTGAGCGATGAACGCGGTGCGGCGTGCGCTGGGCAACGTGGTGGTGCAGGCGTTCCTGGTGGTCATCGGACTGGTGTGGATGACCCCGCTGGCGGGCCTGTTCCTGTCCTCGCTGCGGTCGGCGGAGGACACCGCGAAGGGCGGGTGGTGGACCGTTTTCACCGGCCCGGGTCAGCTGTCCTTCGAGAACTACTCGGCGCTGCTGGAGAACTCGGGCATCACCCAGGCGTTCTGGAACACCGTGCTGATCTCGGTGCCGACGACCGTACTGGTCGTGGTGCTGGCGGCGCTCGCCGGATACGCCTTCGCCTGGCTGGACTTCCCGGGGCGGGACGCCGTCTTCCTCGCCGTCGTCGCGCTGTTGGTCGTGCCCGTGCAGATCGGGCTGCTGCCGGTCGCCAAACTCTTCGGACAGCTGGGCCTGTTCGGGACGATCCCCGGCGTCGTGCTCTTCCACGTGGCGTACGGGCTGCCGTTCGCGGTGTTCCTGCTGCGGAACTACTTCGCCGAGATGCCGAAGGAGATGCTGGAGGCGGCGCGGATGGACGGGGGCAGCGAGTGGCGGATCTTCACCCGGCTGGTGCTGCCGGTGGGGCGGCCGGCGATCGCCTCCCTCGCGATCTTCCAGTTCCTGTGGGTGTGGAACGACATGCTGGTCGCGCTGCTCTTCGCGGACAGCTCCTCGCAGCCGCTCACGGTGCAGTTGCAGTCGCAGATCCGGCAGTTCGGCAGCAACATCGATGTGCTCGCGCCGGGGGCGTTCCTGTCACTGATCGTGCCGGTGGTCGTGTTCTTCGCGTTCCAGCGGCACTTCGTGCAGGGGGTCATGGCGGGGTCGGTGAAGTAGGGGAGCGGCGGCGGGGACGGTGGGGGATCCCGCCCCCGCCGCCGCCCCTTCCCTTCCGGTCTCCGGGGCCGCGCCCCGGACCGCCATCGGCCCTGGACGGGCTGCCGTGTCCTCGGACTCCTCCGGAGGGGGTGCCTCCAGACGGGCCGTCTACGCCGACGCCGGTGGGTAGAGGGCGCGGGGCAGCTGGGAGGCCGCTGCCGCGTCCAGGAGCCAGAGAGTGCGGGACCGGCCCTGGGCGCCCGCTGCCGGGGCCTGGATCTCGCCGGCGCCCGAGAGGGCGATCGCCGCTGCCTCCGCCTTGTCCTCGCCCGCGGCCAGCAGCCAGACCTCCCTGGCCGCCCGGATCGCCGGAAGGGTCAGCGTCACCCTGGTCGGCGGGGGTTTGGGGGCGCCGTGGACGCCCACCACCGTGCGCTGCGACTCACGGACCGCGGGGTGTTCCGGGAAGAGGGAGGCCACGTGCGTGTCCGGGCCCACGCCCAGCATCAGGACGTCGAAGTCGGGCACCGGGTCACCCGCGGCGGCCAGTTCCTCCGCGTAGGCGGCCGCCGCCGCGTCCACGTCCGAGCCGTGCGGCCCGTCCGACGCGGGCATGGCGTGCACCCGCTTCGGGTCCAGCGGCACCGCGTCGAGCAGTGCCTCGCGGGCCTGGGTGACATTGCGGTCCGGGTCGCCCTCCGGGAGGAAGCGTTCATCGCCCCACCACAGGTCCAGCCGGGACCAGTCGACCGCGTCCCGGGCCGGGGCCCCGGCCAGCGCGGCCAGCAGACCGTTGCCGTTGCGGCCACCGGTCAGGACCACGGACGCCGAGCCCCGAGCGGTCTGCGCGTCCACGATCCGGGTGATCAGGCGGGCCGCGGCCGCCCGCGCCATCAGGTCCTTGTCCCGGTGCACGACCAGCTGTGGTGTCGTACTCACTTCGCCGCCGCCCTCTTCACCGGTGCCTGCGCCGTCGCCTGGGCCGCGGGAGCTTTCGCAGCCGACTCGACGGGGGCGGGGATCCCTTCCCGTTCTCCTTTGGCCGGTGCTCCGTCCCCACCCGGTGACTTCAGGCGCTCCACGCCGTAGCGCAGGGCGGAGGCGTAGGTGTCGTCCGGGTCGAGGCGGCGCAGTTCCTCCGCGATCAGCTCGGCCGTCTCCCGGCGCTTGAGCGCCACCCCGCGCTGGGGCTGGCCCTGTATGGAGAGGGTCGCCAGCGATCCGTCGGCGCGGTCCAGCGAGATCGGGCCGCAGTCGGTGTCCATGCGCACCGCGGTGAGCCCGGGGCCGTGGGAGCGCGAACGCCTGACGGGTACGTCCAGCCGGTCCGCGAGCCACATCGCCAGCAGCTCACAGCTCGGGTTGAACTCCTCGCCCTCCACCTCCACGCTCTGTACCTCGCACGCGACCTGGTCCAGCGCCGCGGCCAGCATCGAGCGCCAGGGCGTGATGCGTGTCCACGACAGGTCCGTGTCGCCGGGGGTGTAGGCGGCGGCGCGGGCGGCGAGCTCCTCCACCGGCTTCTCGCAGGCGTAGGTGTCGGTCACCCTGCGCTGGGCCAGCGCGCCCAGCGGGTCCTGCGCCGGGTCCAGCGGGGCGTTGACCGGCCACCACACCACGACCGGGGCGTCGGGGAGCAGCAGCGGAAGTACCACCGACTGGGCGTGGTCGACGACGTCGCCGTAGAGACGCAGGATGACGGTCTCGCCGGTACCGGCGTCCGCGCCGACCCGCACCTCGGCGTCCAGCCGGGACCGGGTGCGGTCGCGGAGCGAGCGGGAGACGCGCTTGATGACGACGAGGGTGCGCGAAGGGTGCTCGTGCGAGGCGTCGCTCGCCGCCCTCAGCGCGTCGTAGGCGTTCTCCTCGTCCGTGACGATGACCAGCGTCAGCACCATGCCGACGGCAGGTGTGCCGATGGCGCGGCGGCCCTTCACCAACGCCTTGTTGATCTTGCTGGCCGTGGTGTCCGTGAGGTCTGTTTTCATGGCCGGCGCCAGCTCCGTCCGTCTCGCTCGAGCATGTCGTCCGCCTCGACGGGTCCCCAGGTGCCGGCCGGGTACTGGGCCGGCCTGCCGTTGGCGTCCCAGTACTCCTCGATCGGGTCGAGGATCTTCCAGGACAGTTCGACCTCCTCCGTGCGCGGGAAGAGGTTGGAGTCGCCGAGCAGGACATCGAGGATGAGGCGCTCGTACGCCTCGGGGCTGGACTCGGTGAAGGACTCGCCGTAGGCGAAGTCCATCGACACGTCCCGGATCTCCATCGACGTGCCCGGCACCTTGGAGCCGAAGCGTACGGTGACGCCCTCGTCGGGCTGGACGCGGATGACGATCGCGTTCGAGCCCAGTTCCTCGGTGGCGGTGGAGTCGAAGGGGGAGTGCGGCGCCCGCTGGAAGACCACCGCGATCTCGGTGACCCGGCGGCCCAGCCGCTTGCCGGTGCGCAGGTAGAAGGGGACACCCGCCCAGCGGCGGTTGTCGATGCCGACGCGGATCGCCGCGTAGGTGTCGGTCTTCGAGGAGGCATCGATGCCCTCCTCCTCCAGATACCCGACCGCCTTGGCGCCGCCCTGCCAGCCGGCCGCGTACTGCCCGCGCACGGTGTCCCGGCCCAGGTCCTTCGGCAGCCGGACGGCACCGAGCACCTTGGTCTTCTCGGCCGCCAGCGAGTCCGCGTCGAAGGAGGCGGGCTCCTCCATGGCGGTCAGCGCGAGAAGCTGCAGGAGGTGGTTCTGGATGACGTCACGGGCCGCGCCGATGCCGTCGTAGTAGCCGGCCCGCCCGCCGATGCCGATGTCCTCGGCCATGGTGATCTGCACGTGGTCGACGAAGGACCGGTTCCAGATCGGCTCGAACATGGTGTTGGCGAAGCGCAGCGCCAGGATGTTCTGGACGGTCTCCTTGCCCAGGTAGTGGTCGATCCGGAACACCTGGTCCGGGGCGAACACCTCGTGCACGATGCGGTTCAGTTCCTCGGCCGACTTCAGGTCGTGGCCGAACGGCTTCTCGATGACCGCGCGCCGCCAGGAACCGCCCGTCTGGTCGGCCAGCCCGTGCTTCTTCAGCTGCTGGATGACCACCGGGAACGAACGCGGCGGCACCGACAGGTAGAAGGCGAAGTTGCCGCCCGTGCCCTGGGCCTTGTCCAGTTCCTCGATCGTGCCGCGCAGCCGCTCGAAGGACTCGTCGTCGTCGAAGGTGCCCTGCACGAAGCGCATGCCCTGGATGAGCTGCTGCCAGACCTCCTCGCGGAAGGGGGTTCTGGCATGCTCCTTGACCGCGTCGTGGACCTCCTGCGCGAAGTCCTCGTTCGCCCACTCCCGGCGGGCGAAGCCCACCAGCGAGAAGCCCGGCGGCAGCAGCCCCCGGTTGGCGAGGTCGTACACGGCCGGCATGAGCTTCTTCCGCGACAGGTCACCCGTGACGCCGAAGATGACCAGGCCCGACGGCCCCGCGATACGCGGGAGCCGTCGGTCCGCCGGGTCACGCAGCGGATTGCTGCTCGACAAGGTTTCAGCCCTCCGAGGGGGCGAGGCGCTGCAGCTCGGCCTCGGTCGACTTCAGCAGGTCGTTCCAGGAGGCCTCGAACTTGTCGACGCCCTCGTCCTCGAGCAGCTGCACCACGTCGTCGTACGCGATGCCGAGCGCCTCGACCGCGTCGAGGTCGGCGCGCGCCTGCTCGTAGGTGCCGCGGACGGCGTCGCCCCGGATCTCGCCCTGCTCCTCGGTGGCGTACAGCGTCGCCTCGGGCATGGTGTTCACCGTGTTCGGCGCCACCAGCTCGTCGACGTACATGGTGGCCTTGTAGGCCTTGTCCTTCACACCGGTCGACGCCCACAGCGGACGCTGCTTGTTGGCGCCGGCGCGCTCCAGCGCGCTCCAGCGGTCCGAGGAGAAGACCTCCTCGTACGCCTGGTAGGCCAGACGCGCGTTGGCGATCGCGGCCTTGCCGCGCAGCGCCTCGGCCTCGTCGGTGCCCAGCGCGTCGATGCGCTTGTCGATCTCGGTGTCCACGCGGGACACGAAGAAGGACGCCACGGAGTGGATCTTCGACAGGTCCAGACCGCGCTCCTTCGCCTTCTCCAGACCGGTCAGGAACGCGTCCATGACCTTGCGGTAGCGCTCCAGGGAGAAGATCAGCGTGACGTTGACGCTGATACCCAGGCCGATGGTCTCGGCGATGGCCGGGATACCGGCCTCGGTCGCCGGGATCTTGATCAGCGTGTTGGGCCGGTCCACCAGCCAGGCAAGCTGCTTGGCCTCGGCCACCGTCGAACGGGTGTTGTGCGCCAGCCGCGGGTCGACCTCGATCGAGACCCGGCCGTCCTGGCCACCGGTGGCGTCGAAGACCGGGCGCAGGATGTCGGCGGCGTCGCGGACGTCCGCCGTGGTGATCATGCGGACGGCCTCTTCGACGGTGACCTTGCGGGCGGCGAGGTCGGTCAGCTGCGTGTCGTAGCCGTCGCCCTCGGAGATCGCCTTCTGGAAGATCGTCGGGTTGGTGGTGACGCCCACGACGTGCTGCTGGTCCATCAGCTCGGCGAGATTGCCGGACGTGATGCGCTTGCGCGACAGGTCGTCCAGCCAGATCGCGACGCCCTCGTCGGAAAGGCGCTTCAATGCGTCTGTCATGGAAATTCCATCTCCTACGTGTCGTATATGGGCGTCAGCGCTGGGCTGCGGCAATCCCAGTAGTTGAATCAAGTACAGTCCGCGCGACGGCGGCCACGTTCTCGGCGGTGAAGCCGAACTCCTCGAACAGCACCTTGCCGTCGGCGGAGGCACCGAAGTGCTCCAGGGACACGATCCGGCCGGTGTCCCCGACGAACCTGTGCCAGGTGAGGCCGATCCCCGCCTCGACAGCCACCCGCGCCCTCACGGAGGGCGGCAGGACGCTGTCCCGGTACCCCTGGTCCTGCTCCTCGAACCACTCCACGGACGGCATCGACACCACGCGCGTGGGCACACCGTCGGCCTGCAGCCGCTCGCGTGCCCCGACGGCCACGTGGACCTCGGAGCCGGTCGCGATCAGGATGACCTCGGGCTCACCGCCCTCGGCCTCGAACAGCACGTAGCCGCCGCGCGCCGCGTCCTCGTTCGGCTCGTACGTCGGCACGCCCTGACGGGTCAGCGCCAGACCGTGCGGGGCGCCCTTGCCGAACTCCTTCGTCCAGCGGGTGAGGATCTCCCGCCAGACGATCGCGGTCTCGTTGGCGTCCGCCGGGCGGACGACGTTCAGCCCCGGAATGGCACGCAGCGCCGCCAGGTGCTCCACCGGCTGGTGCGTCGGTCCGTCCTCGCCCAGACCGATGGAGTCGTGCGTCCACACGTACGTCACCGGCAGGTGCATCAGCGCCGACAGCCGCACCGCGTTGCGCATGTAGTCGGAGAACACCAGGAAGGTGCCGCCGTAGATACGGGTGTTGCCGTGCAGCGCGATGCCGTTCATCTGGGCGGCCATCGCGTGCTCACGGATGCCGAAGTGGATCGTGCGGCCGTACGGGTCCGCCTCGGGCAGCGGGTTGCCGGCCGGGAGGAACGACGACGTCTTGTCGATCGTGGTGTTGTTGGAGCCCGCCAGGTCGGCCGAGCCGCCCCACAGCTCCGGGACCACCGCGCCGAGCGCCTGGAGCACCTTGCCGGACGCGGCACGGGTGGCGACGCCCTTGCCCGGCTCGAACACCGGGATGGACTCCTGCCAGCCCGCCGGCAGGTCGCCCGCGGCGATCCGGTCGTACTCGGCGGCACGCTCCGGGTTGTTGTCCCGCCACTGCTGGTAGGACTTCTCCCACACCGCGCGGGCCGCCTCGCCCCGCTCCAGCGCCTTGCGGGTGTGGCCGATGACCTCGTCGGTCACCTCGAACGACTGCTCGGGGTCGAAGCCCAGTACCCGCTTGGTGGCCGCGACCTCGTCGTCGCCCAGCGCCGAGCCGTGCGCGGCCTCGGTGTTCTGCGCGTTCGGGGCGGGCCAGGCGATGATCGAGCGCATGGCGATGAAGGACGGGCGGTCCGTGACCTTCTTCGCCTCCTCGATCGCGTCGTGGAGCGCGTGCGGGTCCAGGTCGCCGTCCGGCTTCGGGGCGACCCGCTGCACGTGCCAGCCGTACGCCTCGTACCGCTTGACGGTGTCCTCGGAGACGGCCGTCTCGGTGTCGCCCTCGATCGAGATGTGGTTGTCGTCCCACAGCAGGACCAGGTTGCCCAGCTTCTGGTGCCCGGCCATCGAGGACGCCTCGGCGGAGATGCCCTCCTGGAGGCAGCCGTCACCGGCGATGCAGTACACGAAGTGGTCGAACGGGGACTCGCCCTCGGCGGCCTCCGGGTCGAACAGGCCGCGCTCGTAGCGGGCGGCCATCGCCATGCCCACCGCGTTCGCGACACCCTGGCCCAGCGGGCCGGTCGTGGTCTCCACACCCGTGGTGTGGCCGTACTCCGGGTGGCCCGGGGTCTTCGAACCCCAGGTGCGGAACGCCTTCAGGTCGTCCAGCTCCAGGCCGAAGCCGGCCAGGTAGAGCTGGGTGTACAGGGTCAGGGACGAGTGCCCGGCGGACAGCACGAAACGGTCGCGCCCGACCCAGTCGGCGTCCGCCGGGTCGTGCCGCATCACCTTCTGGAAGAGGGTGTACGCGGCAGGTGCCAGGCTCATCGCCGTACCCGGATGGCCGTTACCGACCTTCTGTACGGCATCGGCGGCCAGGACGCGGGCGGTGTCGACGGCCCGCTGGTCCAACTCGGTCCACTCGAGGTCTGTGGTGGTCGGCTTTGTGCTCACCCTGAGTCAGGGCTCCTCTCCACATGGATTCGGATGCCGGTGACTGCCCACCGGCGTGGTCGAGCCTACCCCCGTAGGACAGGCGTTTTTCCAGGTCATTCCAGAGTGCGGGCACCTTTTCGGATCCGCCTGCCGAGTGCGGGTTTCCGCGTTCGGCAGATGAATACGGAGCCGCTCATCCGGGTGCTCAATCGAGCCCCCGGACGCACCTCGGAGGGCCCCGTCCGAACCGCCGGGGAAGGCACCTTCCAACACGGGCCGACCCCCGCGAATATCCGGGTCTGGGCAACGTCTACAGTGGCGTGGTACGCGCGAGTCCTTACCCCCGCTTCACCTGGGGAGGCTTGCTGGGATGTCTCTGTAGGGGTGTACGTGACGGCCGTTGAATCCCGTCCAGCCGGGGTGCTGGGGACCAGTCGGAGCACTGCCCACCGGCCGTTCGGGGCCCGTGTGATGGCCTTTGTGGCGCTCACCAAGCCGCGGATCATCGAGTTGCTGCTCATCACCACGGTCCCGGTGATGTTCCTGGCGCAGCGGGGTGTGCCCGACCTGAAGCTGGTGTTGCTGACCTGCGTCGGCGGCTACCTGTCCGCGGGCGGCGCCAACGCGCTGAACATGTACATCGACCGCGACATCGACGCGCTGATGGACCGCACCTCGCAGCGTCCGCTGGTGACCGGCATGGTCGGCCCGCGCGAGTGCCTCGCCTTCGGTATCGCCCTCGCGGTCGTGTCGACCCTGCTCTTCGGCCTCACCGTCAACTGGCTGTCGGCCTGGCTCTCCCTCGGCGCGCTCCTCTTCTACGTCGTCGTCTACACGATGATCCTCAAGCGCCGTACGTCGCAGAACATCGTCTGGGGCGGCATCGCCGGCTGTATGCCGGTACTGATCGGCTGGTCCGCCGTCACCGACTCGATGGCGTGGGCCCCGGTCATCCTCTTCCTCGTCATCTTCTTCTGGACGCCGCCGCACTACTGGCCGCTGTCGATGAAGGTGAAGGACGACTACGCGCGCGTCGGCGTGCCGATGCTGCCGGTCGTCGCCGGGAACAAGGCCGTCGCCAAACAGATCGTGCTCTACAGCTGGGTCATGGTCGGGGTGTCGCTGCTGCTCACTCCGCTCGGCTACACCGGCTGGTTCTACACGGCCGTCGCCCTCGCGGCGGGCGGCTGGTGGCTGTGGGAGGCCCACGCGCTGCTCCACCGCGCGAAGGCCGAGGTGACGGGCGGGAAGCTCAAGGAGATGCGCCTGTTCCACTGGTCCATCACCTATGTGTCGCTGCTCTTCGTGGCCGTCGCGGTGGACCCGTTCCTGCGGTAGCCGCAGCCGGACCGCCGCTCGGGCGGGGTGCGTGGCCAAGGCCACGGACCCCGCCCGTCGCCGTCCGCTCTACCCGTCGGTAGCATCCTGGTCATGGCAGACACGCAGCAGGTGGACCCGAAGGCAGGGAAGAAGGCGGCCCGGCTCGCCCAGCAGATCGGCGGCTTCGCCGGGGCGCACGGCGGCGCCGAGGGGAAGATCCAGTACCTCGGACAGCGCGGCGCCCGGATCGTCCTGGTGGGCGAGGACGGCGCGTGGGGCGACCTCGTCGCGCCCTCCACGGAGATCGCGCGGCAGTCCGCCGAGAAGGCGGGCATCACCGTCCACGAGGACTTCGACGGCGACTTCGCGGCGAAGGTGAGGACGGGTCCGTACGAGTGGAGCCGCATGGCGGGCATCCAGGTCGGCGGCCCTTCCAACGGCTGAAGCCGCTCCGGGCAACACCTACTGACCGGTTCACCCGTTAGGACCTGTAGGCAGTGACAGCGTCCACACGGGGAGAGTCCGGAGATGATCGACCCGCCGTCCCTCGTGGACCAGTACTGCCACGGCGTACTCCGCACGGAGCTGGGCCTCGGCACCTTCGAGGCCCAGCTCGCCCGCACCGAGGGGCCACCCGCCCCCGGCACCACCCTCTTCGACACCCAGACCGGGTTCGCCGTACGGCGCTGGTGCCCGCCGCTGCTCGGCCTGGAGCCGCACTGCCCGCCCGCCCGGTATCTCGCCCGGCGCCGTGAGCTGGGCGTGATGGAGGCCGGGCGGCGGCTGCTGCGGGGCAGCGGGATCACCGCCTACCTGGTGGACACGGGGCTGCCCGGCGACCTCACCGGGCCCGCCGAGCTGGGGCGGGCGGGCGAGGCCGACGCGCACGAGATCATCCGCCTCGAACAGCTGGCCGAACAGGTCGCCGACACCTCCGGCACCGTCGCGTCCTTCCTCGCCAACCTCGCCGAGTCCGTGCACGCGGCCGCCGCGCACGCGGTCGCCTTCACCTCCGTCGCCGGCCTGCGGCACGGTCTGGCGCTCGCCCCCGACCCGCCCGGGCCGGGGGAGGTGCGCGGCGCGGCGGGGCGCTGGCTGGCCGGGCGCAGGCCAGGGGGCCGGCTGAGCGACCCGGTGCTGCTGCGGCATCTGCTGTGGGTCGCCGTGGCCTCGGGCCGGCCCCTCCAGCTCCACGCCGGGCTCGGCGCGCCGGGCGCCCGCGTCGACCGCACCGACCCGGTCCTGCTCACCGACTTCGTCCGGGCCACCGCGGGCCTCGGCACCGACCTCGTGCTGCTGCACGGCTACCCGTACCACCGCCACGCCGCCCATCTCGCCGGTGTCTTCCCGCACGTCCACGCGGACTGCGGGGCCGCGCTGGTCCGCACCGGCGCCCGCGCGGCGACCGTCCTCGCGGAGATCCTGGAGCTCGCCCCCTTCGGCAAGATCCTCTTCTCCACCGGCGCCCGCGGTCTGCCCGAGCTGCACGTGGTCGGCGCGCACCTGTTCCGTGAGGCACTCGGCCGGGTGCTCGGCACCTGGGTGGCCGAGGGCGCGTGGTCGCCGGACGACGCCCGGCGGGTGGCCCGCATGATCGCTTCGGGAAACGCGGGCAGGGTGTACGGGCTGGGGTGAGCGGGGTGTACGGGCTGGAGTGAGCGGTGAAGACGGGGCCGATGCCGACCGACGCCCTGCTCGCCCGCTTCCTCGACGGCCTGGCGCCGCTCGGCCCCGTCGCCGTATGGGCGCACGGCTCGCCGGCCGGGGGCGACTATGTGGAGGGCCGCAGCGACCTGGACCTGATCGCGGTCCCGGACCATCCGGTCGGCCCGCGGACGGTGTGGCGGATCGCGCTGCTGCACGCCCGGCTACGGGCCGAGCCGCTCGCCGACCGGCTCCACTGCACCTACCTCACCCCGGACACCGCGGCGGGCGCCGGGCGGCGCCATCCCACCTGGGCGCACGCGCAGCTGTTCAAGCGCCCCGTCACTCCCGTCACCCGGACCGAACTGCACGCCTTCGGCCGCGTCCTGCGCGGGGTGCCGCCCGCGGACGTACTGCCGCCGGTGCCGGACGGTGAACTCGCCGCGTTCGTGGTGCGCGACCAGCGTGACTTCTGGCGGCGGGAGGTGGACCGGACCGCCCACTGGACGCAGGACGTGTGGGTCGACCTGGGCCTGCCGACCTTCGCCCGTGCCACCGTCACGCTGCGTGAGGGCCGCCTGATCTCCGAGCGGGAGGCGCTGGACGTGCTGCCCGGCCCCGGTGCGCCCGGCGAGGTCGTCGACGACATCAGAAGGCGGCGCTACGACGACACCGCGCCGCCGGCCGGGGACCGGGTACGGCGCCGGGCCCGCCTGACCCGGGCCTACCTCGGGCCGGCGATCGACGCGCTGGTGGCCGGCTCCTGAGCGGGTGGCACGAGGGCGTCCGGGGTCGTGGCCTCCGGGCGCTCGCGCAGCGACAGCAGGACCCGCACCACCCAGATCCACATCACGCACGAGCCGAACATGTGCAGGCCGACCAGGACCTCGGGGAGGTCGGTGAAGTACTGGACGTAGCCGATGGCGCCCTGGGCGAGCAGGATCAGGAACAGTTCGCGGGTGCGGGCCAGCGGAGCCCTGGGGGCGTCGACCGCCTTCAGGACGAACCACAGCGCGAACGTCAGCGTCACCACGATCCACGCCAGTACGGCGTGCAGCTTGCTGACCGTCTCCCAGTCCAGCGGTATCCGCTCGACCTCGCTGGAGTCACCCGCGTGCGGACCCGCGCCGGTGACCACCGTGCCGACGGCGATCAGCAGCACGGTGGCGGCCACCAGGAACCACACCAGCTGCCGCACGGCCGGGCCGACCAGCGGACGGGGTTCCCCGTCGCCCTCGCGGACGCGCTGCCACATCACCGCGGCGACCGCGATCAGCGCCGAGGAGAGCAGGAAGTGGGCCGCGACCGTGTACGGGTTCAGGCCGACCAGGACCACGATGCCGCCGAGGACCGCGTTGCCCATGACGATCCAGAACTGCGCCCAGCCCAGCCGGGTCAGGCCGCGCCGGAACGGCTTCTGGGAGCGCGCGGCGACGATCGCCCAGCCGACGGCGGCACACAGTACGTACGTCAGCAGGCGGTTGCCGAACTCGATGACGCCGTGCAGGCCCATCTCCGAGGTGTTGACGAGCGAGTCGTCGGTGCACTTGGGCCAGGTCGGGCATCCCAGGCCGGACCCGGTGAGCCGGACGGCACCGCCGGTGACCACGATGAGCACCGCCATGGCGAGAGCGGAGAGGGCCGCCCGGCGGACGGTCCGGGGGTCCGGGGTCCAGCGTGCGGCGATGAAGGCGAGGGGATTGCGCAGGGCCGCCTGGGCGTCGGCGCGGGTCACGTTCGGCACCCGCCCATCGTAGGGCGCCGCTTGTGCACGCTTTCACGAGGGTCCGTCCCGGGCGTCCCGGCTACTCCCACCGGAAGTACCTCCCGGCCGCCGCGAGCCCGGCGACCGCCCAGAGGGCGAGGATCCCGAGGCTGCCCCACGGCATCCCGGCCCCGTGCTGGAGCACGTCCCGCAGCCCTTCCGAGAGGGCCGAGATGGGCAGCAGGCCGAGCACGTCCTGGGCCGCGTCCGGGAACCTGTCCAGCGGTACGACCACCCCGCCGCCGACGAGCAGCAGCAGGAAGACCAGATTGGCGGCGGCCAGCGTCGCCTCGGCCCTGAGCGTGCCCGCCATCAGCAGACCGAGCCCCGAGAAGGCGGCCGTGCCCAGGAGCAGCAGCAGGAACACGGACAGCGGATCACCGTGCGGGGACCAGCCGAGCGCGAGGGCCACGACCGTCACCAGCAGCACCTGGAGCACCTCGGTGACCAGGACGGACAGCGTCTTCGCGGTCATCAGCCCCCAACGCGGCAGCGGAGAGGAGGCCAGCCGCTTCAGCACGCCGTACCGCCGCTCGAAGCCGGTCGCGATGGCCTGTCCGGTGAACGCCGTCGACATCACCGCGAGGGCGAGGATGCCGGGGGCGAGGAAGTCCACCGCCTCGCCCTCGCCGAGGTCCACCACGTCGACGGTGCCGAAGAGCACCAGCAGCAGCGTGGGGATGATCACCGTCAGCAGCAGCTGCTCGCCGTTGCGCAGCAGCATCTTGGTCTCGAGCACCGCCTGGGCGGCGATCATGCGGGCCAGGGGTGCCGCGCCCGGCTTCGGTGAGTAGGTACCGGTAGCGGTCACGCGCGCAACTCCTTGCCGGTCGTCTCGGGACCGGGTCGTCCCGCGGCGTGATGCCCGGACCCCCGGCCGGTTCGTGTCCGGGCCCGCATCATGAGCGCAGCTCCTTGCCCGTCAGTTCCAGGAAGGCGTCTTCCAGGGTGTGCCGTTCCACCGAGATCCGGTCCGGCATCACCCCGTGCTGCGCGCACCACGAGGTCACCGTGGCGAGCAGCTGCGGGTCGACCTCACCGGTGACCCGGTACGAGCCCGCGGTCACCTCGGCGGCCGTGGAGCCGTCGGGCAGCGCCTTCAGCAGCGAGACCACGTCCAGGCCCGGCCGGCCGGAGAAGCGGAGCGTGTTCTCGGCGCCGCCCCGGCACAGCTCCTCCGGGGAGCCCTGGGCGATGACCCGGCCGGCGTCGATGATCGCCACGTCGCCGGCGAGCTGCTCGGCCTCGTCCATGTAGTGGGTGGTGAGGATGACGGAGACGCCGTCGTCGCGCAGGTCCCGGACCAGGTCCCAGGTGGCGCGGCGGGCCTGCGGGTCGAGGCCGGCGGTCGGCTCGTCCAGGAAGACCAGCTCGGGGCGCCCCACCACGGCCATCGCCAGCGCGAGCCGCTGCTGCTGGCCGCCGGAGAGCCGCCGGTAGGAGGTCCGGCCGCAGGAGCCGAGCCCCAGGCGCTCGATCAGCGCGTCCACGTCCAGCGGATGGGCGTGCAGTCTCGCCACGTGCCGGAGCATCTCGTCGGCGCGCGCGCCCGAGTAGACGCCGCCGGACTGCAGCATCACACCGACCCGGGGCCGCAGCTCCGCCGACTGCCGTACCGGGTCGAGGCCCAGGACGCGCACGGTGCCGGAGTCCGGCCGCCGGTACCCCTCGCAGGTCTCGACCGTGGTCGTCTTGCCCGCCCCGTTGGGGCCGAGCACGGCGGTCACGCCCTGCCGGGCCACCAGGTCGAGGCCGTTCACCGCGGTCTTCGTGCCGTACCGCTTCACCAGGGCCTGCACCTGGACCACGGGCTCACTTCGCATGGGACACGATTCTAGGGAGGCGCCGGCGGCGTCAGGGCGCCGGGTGCTGGTACCCCTCCTCGCGTCCACGCGGGGGCGGTGCGTGGCCGGCCGGCCCTCGGCGGCTGCGCCGGTGAGGGGGTCGCGGACGACGAGAGGGCCGGTCGGAGCGGGTGCGGGGACGGTCCGGCAGCGTTCCGGTGCCGTCGCGGAGCGGCACCGGCCTGATCGACCAGAGATCGTTTCCGCAGGTCGGATTAGGTTTACCTAAGTGACGCAGCGCACCGTCGGGCCGGAAGGGCGCGGCTTGCCGGGGCCGGATGAATTACGCAACAATGGTGTTGTGAAATACGTCGGCGAGGCTCCCCACGAGGAACTGGCAACCGGTGAGCGGTCCACCCGCAACCGTGTGGCCCGCTCCGTCCTGGACCACGGCCCGTCGACCGTCGCCGAGCTTGCCGAGCGTCTCGGACTCACCCAGGCGGCCGTACGCCGGCACCTGGACGCGCTGGCCGCCGACAACGTCGTGGAGGCCCGCGAGCGCCGGGTCTACGGCGCGCGCACGCGCGGGCGCCCGGCCAAGGTCTTCGCCCTGACCGACTGCGGACGCGACGCCTTCGACCAGTCCTACGACACACTGGCCGTGGACGCCCTGCGGTGGATCGGCGAGCGGGAGGGCGGCAGCGAGGCGATCGCCGCGTTCGCCCGCGCGAGGATCGCCGCCCAGGGCGAGACATACCGCAAGGCGGTCGAGGGCGTGGCCCCCGAGGAACGGACGGAAGCGCTGGCCAAGGCCCTGAGCGTGGACGGGTACGCTGCCACCGCGCGCAGCGCACCGGTCGGCGAGCAGCTCTGCCAGCACCACTGCCCGGTGGCCCACGCCGCCGAGCAGTTCCCGCAGCTGTGCGAGGCCGAGACGGAGTTCTTCGCCGAGCTCCTCGGTACGCATGTGCAGCGACTGGCAACCATCGCGCACGGCGACGGCGTCTGCACGACGTTCATCCCCAAGATTTCCCACCAAGCATCTGAAAGCACGTCCGGGAGGAACCCCGCATGACACTCCCCACGGAGACTGCCCACCCCGAGCTCGAGGGTCTGGGTACGTACGAATACGGCTGGGCCGACCGTGACGACGCCGGAGCGTCGGCGCGCCGCGGTGTGGACGAGGACGTCGTCCGGGACATCTCCGCCAAGAAGGACGAGCCGGAGTGGATGACCAAGCTCCGCCTCAAGGGCCTGCGCCTGTTCGCGAAGAAGCCCATGCCGAACTGGGGCTCCGACCTCTCCGGCATCGACTTCGACAACATCAAGTACTTCGTGCGCTCCACGGAGAAGCAGGCGGAGTCCTGGGAGGACCTGCCCGAGGACATCAAGAACACCTACGACCGCCTCGGCATCCCCGAGGCCGAGAAGAACCGCCTGGTCGCCGGTGTCGCCGCCCAGTACGAGTCGGAGGTCGTCTACCACCAGATCCGTGAGGACCTGGAGGAGCAGGGTGTCATCTTCCTGGACACCGACACCGCCCTGAAGGAGCACCCGGAGCTCTTCAAGGAGTACTTCGGCACGGTCATCCCGGTCGGCGACAACAAGTTCGCGTCGCTGAACTCCGCGGTGTGGTCGGGCGGATCCTTCATCTACGTCCCGCCGGGCGTGCACGTCGAGATCCCGCTCCAGGCCTACTTCCGGATCAACACCGAGAACATGGGCCAGTTCGAGCGGACCCTGATCATCGTCGACGAGGGTGCCTACGTGCACTACGTCGAGGGCTGCACCGCCCCGATCTACAAGTCGGACTCGCTGCACTCCGCGGTCGTCGAGATCATCGTCAAGAAGAACGCCCGCTGCCGCTACACGACCATCCAGAACTGGTCGAACAACGTCTACAACCTGGTCACCAAGCGCGCCGTGGCCTACGAGGGCGCGACCATGGAGTGGGTCGACGGCAACATCGGCTCCAAGGTGACGATGAAGTACCCGGCCGTCTACCTGATGGGCGAGCACGCCAAGGGCGAGACGCTGTCCATCGCCTTCGCCGGCGAGGGCCAGCACCAGGACGCCGGCGCCAAGATGGTGCACATGGCCCCCAACACCTCCTCCAACATCGTCTCCAAGTCGGTGGCGCGCGGTGGTGGCCGTACCTCGTACCGGGGTCTGATCGAGATCGGTGAGGGCGCCCCGGGCTCCAAGTCCAACGTGCTCTGCGACGCGCTGCTGGTCGACACCATCTCCCGCTCGGACACCTACCCCTACGTGGACGTCCGCGAGGACGACGTGTCCATGGGCCACGAGGCGACCGTCTCCAAGGTCTCCGAGGACCAGCTCTTCTACCTGATGAGCCGCGGTCTGACCGAGTTCGAGGCGATGGCGATGATCGTGCGCGGTTTCGTCGAGCCGATCGCCAAGGAACTGCCGATGGAGTACGCGCTCGAGCTCAACCGGCTGATCGAGCTGCAGATGGAAGGCGCGGTCGGCTAGAGCACCACGCCGTTCCGTCAAGCCCCTTACGCAAAGGAAAGCGAGCACTACGACAGCCATGGCTGAGGCTCAGAACTCCCCCACCTCCGGCTACGCTCCGGCGGGGGGACCCCCGCCCGTGGGCAGCACCACCGCGGGCTCGATCGCGGTGGCCGCCGAGTCGACCGTCGCCACCCGCATGAGCGCGCCCCCGTCCTTCGACGTGGCGGACTTCCCCGTCCCTCACGGCCGTGAGGAGGAATGGCGGTTCACCCCGCTGGACCGGCTGCGCGGTCTGCACGACGGCACCGCCACCGCCACCGGCGGCGTCAAGGTCGCCGTCGAGGCGCCCGAGGGCGTCACCGTCGAGACGGTCGGCCGCGACGACGCGCGGCTCGGCCGTGCCGGCACCCCGGTGGACCGGGTCGCCGCCCAGGCGTACTCCGCCTTCGAGCAGGCCTCGGTCGTGACCGTGGCGAAGGAGACCGTCCTCACCGAGCCGATCCGCATCGCGGTGCACGGCGAGGGCGGCACCGCCTACGGTCACCAGGTGATCGAGCTCGGCGCGTTCGCCGAGGCCCTCGTGGTCATCGACCACACCGGTGACGCGGTGCTCGCCGCCAACGTCGACTTCGTCCTCGGTGACGGCGCCAAGCTGACCGTCGTCTCCGTCCAGGACTGGGACGACAAGGCGGTGCACGTCGCCCAGCACAACACGCTGATCGGCCGCGACGCCTCCTTCAAGTCGGTCGTCGTCACCTTCGGCGGCGACGTCGTACGCCTCCACCCGCGCGTGTCCTACGCCGGTCCCGGTGGCGAGGCCGAGCTCTTCGGTCTGTACCTCACCGACAAGGGTCAGCACCAGGAGCACCGCCTCCTGGTCGACCACAACGTCCCGCACTGCAAGTCCAACGTCGTCTACAAGGGCGCGCTCCAGGGCGACGACGCGCACGCCGTGTGGATCGGTGACGTGCTCATCGAGGCCAAGGCCGAGGGCACCGACACCTACGAGATGAACCGCAACCTGGTGCTCACCGACGGCGCCCGCGTCGACTCCGTGCCCAACCTGGAGATCGAGACCGGCGAGATCGTCGGCGCCGGACACGCCTCCGCGACCGGCCGCTTCGACGACGAACAGCTCTTCTACCTGATGGCCCGCGGCATCCCCGAGCAGGACGCCCGGCGACTGGTCGTGCGCGGCTTCTTCGCCGAACTCGTCCAGCAGATCGGCCTCCCGGACATCGAGGAGCGCCTGCTCGCCAAGATCGAGGAGGAGCTGGAGGCCGCGGTCGGATGACCTTTCAACGCGCCTGTGGGCTGAGTGAGCTGGAGGAGGACACCCCGAAGCGGGTGGAACTCGACGGTACGCCGGTCTCCCTCGTGCGCACCGAGGGCGAGGTGTTCGCGATCAACGACATCTGCTCGCACGCGAACGTCTCCCTCTCCGAGGGCGAGGTCGACGACTGCCACATCGAGTGCTGGCTGCACGGCTCGCGCTTCGACCTGCGTTCCGGCAAGCCCGACAGCCTTCCGGCCACGCGCCCCGTTCCCGTATACCCCGTAAAGATCGAAGGGGACGACGTGCTCGTCTCCCTCTCCCAGGAGTCCTGAGGCACCCATGGCAACGCTTGAAATCCGAGACCTGCACGTCACCGTCGAGGCCGACAACGCCACGAAGGAGATCCTCAAGGGCGTCGACCTCACCGTGAAGCAGGGCGAGACGCACGCCATCATGGGCCCCAACGGCTCGGGCAAGTCGACTCTCGCCTACGCGCTCGCCGGTCACCCCAAGTACACCGTCTCCGGCGGCACCGTCACCCTCGACGGCGAGGACGTCATGGAGATGTCCGTCGACGAGCGCGCCCGCGCCGGTCTGTTCCTCGCCATGCAGTACCCGGTCGAGGTCCCCGGCGTCTCGGTCTCCAACTTCCTGCGCACCTCCGCCACCGCCGTCCGCGGCGAGGCCCCGAAGCTGCGTACCTGGGTGAAGGAGGTCAAGGAGGCCATGCAGCGCCTCAACATGGACCCGGCCTTCGCCGAGCGCAACGTCAACGAGGGCTTCTCCGGCGGTGAGAAGAAGCGCCACGAGATCCTTCAGCTCGAGCTGCTCAAGCCGAAGATCGCGGTGCTCGACGAGACCGACTCCGGCCTGGACGTCGACGCCCTGCGCGTCGTCTCCGAGGGCGTCAACCGGGTCCGCGAGGCGGGCGAGGTCGGCACCCTGCTGATCACGCACTACACGCGCATCCTGCGCTACATCAAGCCCGACCACGTCCACGTGTTCGCGAACGGCCGCATCGTCAAGTCCGGCGGCCCGGAGCTGGCGGACACGCTGGAGGCCGAGGGCTACGAGGCATACGTGAAGGGTGGCGCATCCGAGTGACACAGCTGCCGGGCCTCCTCACCGTGCCTGATCTTCTGGGCGAGGCGATCCGCAAGGACTTCCCCATCCTGGACCGCCAGGTCCACGACGGCCGGAAGCTCGTGTACCTGGACAACGCGGCGACCAGCCAGAAGCCGCGTCAGGTGCTCGACGCCATGAGCGAGTACTACGAGCGCCACAACGCCAACGTCCACCGCGGTGTGCATGTGCTCGCCGAGGAGGCCACGGCGCTGTACGAGGGCGCGCGCGACAAGGTCGCGGAGTTCATCAACGCCCCCTCCCGCGACGAGGTGATCTTCACCAAGAACGCCTCCGAGTCGCTCAACCTCGTGGCCAACATGCTCGGCTGGGCCGACGAGCCCTACCGGGTGGACCACGAGACCGAGATCGTCATCACGGAGATGGAGCACCACTCCAACATCGTGCCGTGGCAGCTGCTCGCGCAGCGCACGGGCGCGAAGCTGAAGTGGTTCGGCCTCACCGACGACGGCCGGCTCGACCTGTCCAACATCGACGAGATCATCACCGAGAAGACGAAGATCGTCTCCTTCGTGCTGGTGTCCAACATCCTGGGCACGGTCAACCCGGTCGAGGCGATAGTGCGCCGCGCCCAGGAGGTCGGTGCCCTGGTGTGCATCGACGCCTCGCAGGCCGCGCCGCACATGCCCATGGACGTCCAGGCCCTGCAGGCCGACTTCGTGGCCTTCACCGGCCACAAGATGTGCGGTCCGACCGGCATCGGCGTGCTCTGGGGCCGCCAGGAACTGCTGGAGGACCTGCCTCCGTTCCTCGGCGGCGGCGAGATGATCGAGACCGTGTCGATGAGTTCGTCGACCTACGCGCCCGCCCCGCACAAGTTCGAGGCGGGCACCCCGCCGATCGCCCAGGCGGTCGGTCTGGGCGCGGCGATCGACTACCTGTCGGCCATCGGGATGGACAAGATCCTCGCCCACGAGCACGCCATCACCGAGTACGCGGTGAAGCGCCTCACCGAGGTCCCGGGCCTGCGTTTCATCGGCCCGCCCACGGCCGAGGACCGGGGCGCCGCCATCTCGTTCACCCTGGGTGACATTCACCCGCACGACGTGGGCCAGGTCCTCGACGAGCAGGGCATCGCGGTGCGGGTCGGCCATCACTGCGCGCGCCCCGTCTGCCTGCGGTACGGAATTCCTGCGACCACTCGGGCGTCGTTCTATCTGTACTCCACGCCGGCCGAGGTCGACGCACTGGTCGAGGGCCTGGAGCACGTACGGAACTTCTTCGGATGAGGGGCTGAGGCGTGAGGCTGGACTCCATGTACCAGGAGGTCATCCTGGACCACTACAAGAACCCGCACGGCCGGGGGCTTCGGGATGGCGACGCCGAGGTGCACCACGTCAACCCGACGTGCGGTGACGAGATCACGCTGCGCGTGAAGTACGACGGCACGAGGATCAGTGACGTCAGCTACGAGGGGCAGGGCTGTTCCATCAGCCAGGCATCCGCCTCCGTACTGAACGACCTGCTGGTCGGCAAGGACCTCGCCGAGGCGCAGAGGATCCAGGTGACCTTCCTGGAACTGATGCAGTCCAAGGGGAAGATCGAGCCCGACGACGCGATGGAGGAGATCCTGGAGGACGCGGTCGCGTTCGCCGGGGTCTCCAAGTACCCCGCCCGGGTGAAGTGCGCCCTCCTCAGCTGGATGGCGTGGAAGGACGCGACGGCCCAGGCTCTGGGCGCCGACGCCGAAAGGACAACGGCATGAGCGAGACCGTGGAGATGAAACCGGCTTCCGAGGAGGAGGTCCGTGAGGCCCTGCTGGATGTCGTCGACCCCGAGCTGGGCATCGACGTCGTCAACCTCGGCCTGATCTACGGCGTCCACATCGACGACTCCAATGTGGCGACCATCGACATGACCCTGACCTCGGCGGCCTGCCCGCTGACCGACGTCATCGAGGACCAGGCGAAGTCCGCCACGGACGGCCTGGTCAACGAGCTGCGCATCAACTGGGTCTGGATGCCGCCGTGGGGACCGGACAAGATCACCGACGACGGCCGCGAGCAGCTTCGGGCGCTGGGCTTCAACGTCTGACCTCCGCCCGCACTCCGTTCTGGTGCGCGGCCCCCCGATGCGTTGTGTACGCTCGTACACATGGGATACCTGCTGCTGGCCGGAGCCATCGCCGCCGAGGTGTGCGCCACCACCGCCATGAAGTACAGCGACGGCTTCAGCAGGCTCTGGCCCTCGCTGCTCACCGTGCTCGGATACATCGTCTCCTTCGCCCTCCTCGCCCAGACGCTCCGAACCATCGCAGTCGGCACGGCCTACGCCATCTGGGCGGGGGTGGGCACCGCCGCCATCGCCACCATCGGAGTGGCCTTCCTCGGCGAGGGACTGACCGTCACCAAGGCCGCCGGGATCGCGCTGATCATCATCGGCGTCGTGGTGCTGAACGTGGGCGGCGCGCACTGATGGCCCGGCGCCACGACCCCGAGCGGCGCCAGCGGATCATCGACGCGGCGATCCGCGTGGTGGGCCGCGGCGGCATCGCCGGGCTCAGCCACCGCACCGTCGCCGCGGAGGCGGACGTGCCGCTCGGCTCCACCACGTATCACTTCAGGACGCTCGACGAGCTGATGGTCGCCGCACTGCGGCAGGCCAACGAGGGCTTCGCCAAGGCGGTCGCCGCGCGGGGCGGGCTCGAGGACCCGCGCGCCGATGTGGCGACCGAACTCGCGGCGCTGATGGGCGAATGGCTCGCCGGCGACCGCAACGGGGTCGAGCTGGAGTACGAGCTCTATCTGGCCGCCCTGCGCCGCCCCGCCCTGCGCCCCGTCGCCGCCGAGTGGTGCGAGGGCCTCACCGAACAGCTGTCCCGCCGCACGGACCCGGTCACGGCGCGGGCGCTGGTCGCCCTGGTGGACGGCATCTGCCTCCAGGTACTGCTGACCGGCACGCCCTACGACGAGGCGTACGCGCGGGAGGCGCTGAGCAGGGTGATCGTGGCGGGGTGAGGGTGAGGGTGAGGGTGAGGGTGAGGGCGGGGGACCGGGGCCGTCGTCCGCTGTGGCGGGCACCTCCGCCGGTGGCGCCGGGTGCACGCGTCGCGGGCGCCGCGGAGCGGGTGGGCGGTGCGTGGCCGTGGCCGGGCGCCGGGTGGTGTCCGGTCGCCGGGCCGTCGCGACGGGCCCGGCGGGGGACGGTCCGGCCTGGTGGCGTGGTGCCCGCCCGGTGCGGGTGCGGGCGCTCGACCGGCACGTGAGATGCCCGGGGACCGGTTCGCGTCCGTGGGCGCCGGACGGTTAGGTTGCCCTTATGACCGACACGACTGCTCAGAGCGCCATCGGCGCCGTGGCCGCCGGCCTCGCCACCCTCGCCGCCGACGGCACCGTCCTCGACACCTGGTACCCCGCCCCCGAGCTCGCCGCCGGCCCCGGTCCTTCCGGCACCGAGCGGCTCTCCGCCGAGCGGGCCGCCGAACTGCTGGGCGGCGGCGCCCCCGCGGCGGTCGGGCCGGACGCCCGCCGGGGCGTCGAGGTCGTCGCGGTCCGCACGGTCATCTCCTCGCTGGACGAGAAGCCCGTCGACGCGCACGACGTGTACCTGCGCCTCCACCTGCTCTCGCACCGCCTGGTGAAGCCGCACGGCCAGAACCTGGACGGCATCTTCGCCCACCTCGCCAACGTCGCCTGGACCTCGCTCGGTCCGGTCGCCGTGGACGACATCGAGAAGGTGCGGCTGAACGCCCGCGCCGAGGGCCTGCACCTCGCCGTGACGTCCGTCGACAAGTTCCCGCGCATGACGGACTACGTCGCGCCCAAGGGCGTCCGCATCGCCGACGCCGACCGGGTGCGGCTCGGTGCGCACCTCGCCGAGGGCACCACCGTCATGCACGAGGGCTTCGTCAACTTCAACGCCGGCACGCTCGGTACGTCGATGGTCGAGGGCCGCATCTCCGCGGGTGTCGTGATCGGCGACGGCTCCGACATCGGCGGCGGCGCCTCGACCATGGGCACCCTGTCCGGCGGCGGCAACGTGCGCATCTCCGTCGGCGAGCGGTGCCTGATCGGCGCCGAGGCGGGCGTCGGTATCGCCCTCGGTGACGAATGCGTGGTCGAGGCGGGGCTGTACGTCACCGCCGGTACCCGGGTCACGATGCCCGACGGCGAGGTCGTCAAGGCGCGCGAGCTGTCCGGCGCCTCCCACATCCTCTTCCGCCGCAACTCCGTCACCGGCACGGTCGAGGCCCGCCCGAACAACGCGGTCTGGGGCGGCCTCAACGACGTTCTCCACAGCCACAACTGAACCGTCCGTCACGCCCGTACGGGTTACTCCCCGTGACCTCCGGGTCGTTTTGGCAGATGAACGGGTGGACACAGGGTCCGATCAGCCGCCGGAACGACTGACATACAGGAATTGGGGACGGGCGATGGCGAACAAGTGGGTGCGGGGCGTACTGCGCTGCGTGGTCGGAGTGATGGGCGTGGCGGCCATGCTGATGCTGTGCGGGACGCTGGCCGGCACCGCCCACGCGGACGAGACCTCCACCGGCTCGAACAACGGCCACCGGGTGGCACTGCTCAACACCGACGTCGGGCAGATCGACGACCCCGCGGAGGATGTGCTGGAGCACTTCCTGCTGCTCGGGGACGGGTACGTCTGGGACTGACGGGTGGGCGGCCGGAGGGCTGCCCCGGCGGGCCGGATCCTCACTCGGCGGGGGTCCGGCCCGTCTCCGTGTCCAGGCCGGGGACCTTCGTGGGCCCGCCCGTCATGGCGTGAAGTCCCGCTTACGCGTTTCGGTGGATATGCGTAAGCATCGCTTTATGGATAGGGCGGGGTGCGCAGGGGTACTCGGGTCTCCCGACCCGAGAGGAGGCGCATCGTGACCGGAACCATCGAGCGACGGCCGGTTCGGGACGAGCACAGCGTGGGCGAGCTCGTCGGACAGGCCACCGAACAGATCTCACGGCTCGCACGGCAGGAAGTGGCGCTCGCCAAGGAGGAACTGGCGGAGAAGGGCCGCCGCGCCGGGAAGGGCGGCGGGATGCTGGGGGCGGCGGGCGCGTTCGGTTATGCCGGGCTGCTGGCGCTGGCCGGTACGGGTGTCGCTGCGCTGGACCTGGTGCTGCCCCTGTGGGCCGCGGCGCTGATCGTCACGGGCGTGCTGTTCCTCATCGCCGGGGTGCTGGCCCTCGCCGGCCGTGGGCAGTTGCGCCGGGCCACACCGCCCAAACCGGAGAAGACGCTCGGCAGTGTGAAGGCCGATGTGGACGAGATCAAGGGAAGGGCGCACCGATGACGCACGACGTGAGGCGCTCGGGCTCACCCGCGGGGGCCCATGTGGACGCGGACGCGGAGCGTGCCGTGGCGGGGCGGGGGGCCAAGGGGCCCGATGAGCTGCGGCAGCAGATCGAGCGGACCCGGCACGAACTCGGCGACACCGTGGAGGAGTTGGCCGGGAAGATGGATGTGAAGGGGCGGGCGAAGGCGCGGGCGGACGATCTGCGGGACCGGGCCGGGGCCATGACCGTGCAGATGCGCAGCAGCGCCGCGCACGCCGGGCAGGCCGGCCTGCGGCACCGCAAGCCGGTGATCATCGCGGGCGCGGTGGTCGCCGCCGCCGTCGGCGCGGTGATGGTGCGGCGCCACCACTGCTGAGCCGGCCGCGGGCAGTCGCGTTCCCGGGTGGTTCCCCTACGGGCGGAAGCGCAGGACCTGCGGGTCGTGGTCGCTGATCTGGTCGTGGAACTCCGCGTTGATGTGCACGCTGTCGTAACTGAAGCGGCGGATCGACCCAGAGATCAGGATCTGGTCCAGGACCTGGCTGTTGCCCTGGTAGACGTACGAGTAACGCTCCTGCCTGGGCAGGGACTTGATCGCCGACCAGAGAGTGCCGCGGCCCTCCAGGATGGCGGTGGTCTCGGAGAACTCGAAGTCGTTGATGTCGCCGAGGGCGACCACCCGCGCGTTCTTCTGGGTCTTCAGGATCTTCGCGGTGAAGTCGTGGACCGCTGCGGCCTGGAGGTGACGCTGGGTCTCCGAGCCGCGGGACGGGGGCTGGTACTGCGAGGTCAGACCCTGGTCGCCGCCCTTCGAGGCGAAGTGGTTGGCGATGACGACGACCGTGCGGCCCCGGAACCTGAACTCTCCGGCCAGGGGCTTGCGGCTGTCCTCGAAGGCGGCGGAAGCCGGGTCGATCCGGCCGGGGGAGAGGGTCAGCGCCGCCTGGCCGCGGACCTTCGTGACATCGGTGGGGGTGGTGGCGTCGCCGCCGGGACGGTCGGTGAAGGAGACCCGGGCCGGGTTGAAGAGGAACGCCTGGCGGATGTTGCCGCCCGGCTGGCCGCCGTCCGCCTTGTCGGCCGGGTCGATGGCGCGCCAGTCGTAGCGCGGGCCGCCCGCCGCCTCGATGGCGTCGATCAGCGTGGCCAGGGTCCGGTCCGCGGCGACCGTGCCGTCGTCGGTAGCGCCGTTGTTGTCCTGGATCTCCTCCAGCGACACGATGTCGGGCGAGCGGAGGTGGTCCACGATCGCGGTGGCGTGGGCGTCGAAGGTGTCGTCGGAGGGGTCGAGGTTCTCGACGTTGTAGGTCGCGATCGCCAGTTCGGAGCGGTGCTGCCGGCGGGTCGTCTCGCGCCGCAGATTCCCGGACTCCAGGGCGCCCAGCGTGTTCGCCACCAGGGTGTAGCCGCCGAACTGGTTGTAGTCCAGAGGGCCCGTGGTGTCGCCGGTGAGGGTGTCGCCGACGTTCGCGTCGGGGAAGCCGGCCGGGCTGCCCAGCGACTGGATCTGCAGCCGGCCGGTGTTCTGCGAGCCGTACGAGCCGTAGACCGTGCCGCCGCGCAGGTTGCGGTGCTCCCAGGGCTTCACCGTGACCCAGAGTTCCGTGTAGGGGTCGGTGGCGCCCACCACCCGGGTGTCGGACACCTGGACGTTCATGCCCTCCAGCGACTCGTAGAGGTCGAGCGCGTACCGGCCGGGACGCAGCGGCAGGTCGCCGACCGAACCGTCCGGGACCGGGGTGTACGCGGCCGGTACGGAGCTCGCGGTGACCGGCGTCGCGGCCGGGACCGGGTTGCCGCTGGAGACGACCGTGAAGGACGCGCGGGTGATCTCCGTCAGGGACTGGTTGCCGGAGGAGGTACCGCCGGGAACGTACTCCGACACCGTGCCCGAGACACTGACGGCGTCGCCGACCGCGACACCCTGCGGGGTGGACGACCCCGTGAAGACGAAGACGCCCTCACTGGTGGCCGGGTCGGAGTCCGGCGCCGGGTCCTGTATCCAGAAGCCGCGGGACGAGCCGTAGGCGCGGACGCCGGTGACGATTCCGGTCACACCGGTGACCTGCTCGCCCGCGTACGGGGAGGTGCGGGTGTCACCCTGGATGTCATGGATGCGAACGGAGTCCGCGTGCGCGGGCGAGGCGAGGACGATGGTGGACGCCGCGGTGCACACGGCGGCGACGGTGAGCGCGGCGAGACGCGCGGACGGCTTGCTGGGCAACGGAATTCCTCCGGGAACGTGATCTACGCCGGGATGAGGGTGGAGCGTGGGTCACTGCCTGTCTACGCGCGTCAATCTCCAGCCTGGCCAAGCCACTTGTCAAGGTTTCGGCCATGTACGGTCACGGAAGGTGAGAGGAAGCGGGCGGCATGGGGGGAAATCCGTCTAGGCTGAGTGGCCGAGTCGTAAGAAGGCCTAGGAGAAACAAGCCGATGTCAGACAGCTCCATCCTGCCGCCGGCGCGGCTGCGCCCCGAACCGGAGCTGGCGCGCGACGCCCTGTCCACCCCGGTGCTGTCCCGCGCCGCCCGGCTCGCCCGCTGGGCCGGGCCCGCGACCCGCGTGGACGCCGGTGGCGGACTCGTCGAGGACCAACTGCGGGCGGCCGCCGCGGAGCTCGAACTGACCGGTGACGACGCCGCCGCCCACGCCAGTGAGGCCTGGCGGGTCGCCGTCGACACCGGACTCGTCGAGGTCGTCGACGAGGAGCAGGGCACGGTCGCCGCGGGCGCCGAACTGGCGCTGCTGACCGGGGGATCCCCGCAGGACGTGCTGGAGGTGTGGCTCGCCGCCCTGGAGACGCTGATCGGCGACGCGAGCGTCCCGGATCTGGACGGACTTCTCGACGCCCTCGCCGGAAGCGAGGGCTCCGGGGAACCCGACCTCGGCGCACTCGACTTCGACCCCGAGGCCGAGGCCGACTTCCTGGACGGAGTGCTCGGCAACCTCTACCTGTTGACGGTCGGGGCGGAAACCCCCGGCGGAGCGCCCGTGCCGCTGCCCGCGCTGGCCGCGTCGGTGATCGTGCCCGACGACATGCCCGAGCCCACCAACGACGTCCTGGAGCAGGTCTCCGACGCCATGATGCGGCTGGACGACCAGTTCCGCATGCTCGAGCCGGTCGGCGTCGTGGAGTACCAGCCGGTCGACGAGGCGTTGATGGCCGACGCCGACGAGGAGCCCGCCGCACCGGACGACGACACGGACGTGTCCCGCTACGGCATGGTGCGGCTCACCCCGCTCGGCCTCTACGGCCTGCACGCCCGGCTGCTGGAGGCCGGATTCGAGGCGCCCGCGGTCGGTGACCTCGCCGACAAGGGAGCCGACGCGCTGCTCGACGGCACGGCCGTCTTCCCGCCGGCGGCCGCCCACGCGGAGACCGAGCAGTGGCTCGCCCGGCGGCAGCCCCTCGAGTCGGCGCGCGAGCTGCTCGCCGCCGCCCGCGGCGCCGACGAGGGCGCGCCCCTGCGGCGGCTGCGCTGCCAGCAGGCGCTGTCACTCGTCGGCGCGTCGGCCGAACCCGCCCTGCGGGAAGTCCTGGACGATCCCGAACTGGGCGGACTGGCGCGGGTGTGGCTGGCCGAGCACGGAGCGGCCGACGTACCGCCGCCCTCCGAGGCCCTCATCTTCTGGCTGACCATCGACACGGTCGCCGCCCAGCTCGCCGCGGAGGGCAACTCCGAGGAGCTGCGCTCCCTGGTGGAAGGGCTGGCCCAGCAGCACAGCGGCTTCTTCGACACCGCCTGGCGGGTGGGCCACCCGGCCACGGCGGACGTACTGGAGGCCATGGGGCGGCTGCACCCGGACAAGAAGGTGGCGAAGGAGGCGCGGAAGGCCGCGTTCAAGGCCCGGTCCCAGCACGGGGGCTGAGTTTCACGGACCCGAGAGGTGCCGTGACCCCCGCCGTTCGACCGGCGTTCAGGTGAGGGCGGAAGCGTGACGTGCGCACCGCCACGGTCCGCCCACCCTCACCTGGAGCCGGCATGCCGCTCACCCGCAGGGACTTCGCCAGAACGTCCGCCCTCACCGGCGCCGGGATCGCGCTGGCGGGCACGGCCGGCGCCCTCGCCTCCGCGCCCCACGCGCTCGCCTCCGCCGACGTCGCCGGGGAGGCGGCCGGCCGGCACGGGGGCGCCGGCTACGGACCGCTCGTGCCGGACCCGGAAGGGCTCCTCGCCCTGCCCGCGGGGTTCACCTACCGCGTCCTCACCCACGCCGGCAGGACCCGCCTGGAGTCCGGTGAGTTCACGCCCGCCGAGCACGACGGAACGGCCGCCTTCCCCGGCCCGCGCGGCAGCGTCCTCCTGGTCAACAACCACGAGATGGACGGCCCGCGCGACGAGGCCGAGTTCCCGGTGCCGCTCACCGAGGGCCTGGTCTACGACCCGGCCGCACCCGGCGGCTGCACGATCGTCGAGGTGCGCCCCGACGGCGCCGTCGCCGAATGGGTCGGCATCGCCGGCACGGCCGACAACTGCGCGGGCGGCAGCACCCCCTGGGGCACCTGGCTCACCTGCGAGGAGAACTCCGACCGGGCCGGCGAGAACGGGATGACCAGGGACCACGGCTACGTCTTCGAGGTCGACCCCGCCGACCGGCGCGCCAACCTGGACCCCAGGCCGCTGAAGTTCCTCGGCCGCTACGACCACGAGGCCGTCGTCATCGACCCCAGGCGCGGCCACGCCTACCTCACCGAGGACGCCGACGAGCCCAACGGCCTCTTCTACCGCTGGACCCCGCCGCAGGGCTTCCGCCACGGCCCCGGCAGGTTCCGCGCCCTCGCCGACGACGCGGGTGTCCTCCAGGCGCCCACGTGCTACGACTCCGGCGGCCGGTACGTCGACGACCTCTCCCGGGCCACCAGGACCGGCACCGTGTACGGCGTCGACTGGGTGGACGTGCCCGACCGCGACGCCCGCGAGGTGGCGGTCCGTGAGCAGTTCGGTCCCGGCGAGGTCACCCGCGGCCGGAAACTGGAGGGCATGTGGTGGGGCGACGGCGGGGCGTACCTCGTCTCCTCCTACGCCCGCGACGAGAGCCCCGAGCAGCACGACGGCCAGGTCTGGTTCTACGACCCCAGGCGCCGCACCCTGACACTGAAGGTGCTGCTCGGCGCCGACCGGGACCCGGCGAGGGACGGCTCCTTCGACGGCCCGGACAACATCACCGTCTCGCCGTACGGCGGCCTGATCATCGCCGAGGACGGCGACGGCGCCCAGCACCTGTTCGGGGCCACCGACAGCGGACGCACCTACCCCATCGCCCGCAACGAACTGAACATCGGTACCGAGGAGGAGCCGGAGTACAGCGAGTTCACCGGCGTGACCTTCTCCCCGGACGGCAGGACCCTGTACGCCAACATCCAGGAGCCGGGGATCATGCTCGCCGTCACGGGGCCCTGGAAGCGGCAGCGGCGTTAGAGCAGCGGGTCACATGTAGGAGAACCGGCACACCTTCGGTGGTCTGTCGGACGCCGCCTTCCGGATGATTCCGCTGCTCGAGGCCGGGCGGGACGCCGACTGGCCGTGGGCGGCGGCGGGATGAGGTGACACCGGGCGTCTCGTGACCGGGACGCCCGGTGTCCCGCTCCCGCGGCTACAGCGACTGGGCGGCGGGCTTCACCATGCTGCGAACCGTGCGCCCCTTCACGAAGTCGCCCATCGCGGTCATCTCCCACTCGCCGGAGAACTGGCGGATCAGCTTCGCCATCATCACGCCCGTCTGCGGTTCGGCGCCCGTGAGGTCGAAGCGGACCAGTTCCTCCCCGGTGGTGGTGTCCAGGAGGCGGCAGTAGGCCTTGGCGACCTCGGTGAACTTCTGGCCGGAGAAGGAGTTGACCGTGAAGACCAGGCCGGAGACCTCCATGGGGAGCCGGCCGAGGTCGACGATGATCGTCTCGTCGTCCCCGCCGCCCTCTCCGGTGAGGTTGTCGCCGGAGTGGCGGACCGCGCCGCCCACGATCTGGAGCTTGCCGAAGTAGCAGCTGTCGATGTGGTTGCGCTGCGGGCCGAAGGCGATGACCGAGGCGTCGAGGTCGATGTCCTTGCCCCGGTAGGCCGGCTCCCAGCCCAGGCCCATCGTGACCTGGGAGAGCAGCGGGCGGCCGCCCTTCATCAGCGAGACGGTCTGGTTCTTCTGGAGGCTGACCCGGCCCTTGTCGAGGTTGATCTTCCCGGTGCCGGGGGCCGCGGCGGGCGGTGCCGGGGGCGCGGCGGGGGCGGCCGCAACGGGGGGTGCCTGCGGTGCGGCCACCGGCGGGGCGGGAGGTGCCGCCGGCTGGGCGGGGGCGGCCGGTTCCTCGACCGTGACGCCGAAGTCGGTGGCGATGCCGGCGAGGCCGTCGGCGTAGCCCTGGCCGACGGCGCGGGCCTTCCAGACGCCGTTGCGCAGATAGACCTCGACGACCACCAGGGCCGTCTCGGAGCCGAGCCCCGGGGGAGTGAACGAGGCCAGGACGGCGCCGGTGTCCGCGTCGCGGAGGGTGGCCGTCGGCTCGATGCCCTGGAAGGTCTGGCCCGCGGCGTCGGGGCTCGCGGTGACGACGACCTTCTCGATGCCGGGGGGCACGGCGCTGGTGTCGACCGTGATGGCGTCGGGGGCGGTGCCGCCGCCGGAGCGGTAGGTCACGCCGGGGCCGGCGGGCTGGTTGTAGAAGATGAAGTCGTCGTCGGAGCGCACCTTGCCATCGGCGGTGAGCAGCAGGCCCGATACGTCGAGCCGCACCGGAGCGGCGACGTCCACCGTCACGCGGGCGGTGGGGAGGGGGATGTTCGAGCCGGGGGTCATAGCTGTCATGCCGGGTGAACGAGCGGGACCGTTTTGCCGTTCCCTTACCTGTGGCCCGTATGGCGCAGTCGGTTTCCGGCCGGGCTCAGCGGCGGTTGCGGGGGTGGTTCCGGGCGGTCCGCTCGTTGCCGCGCTTGTAGTTCCCCGTCCAGCGGGCCATGACGAGCTGGGGGTCGGGGGCGGTGGTGACCTCGCTGAGGAACCGGGCGGCCCGGTCGCCGTGGAGGGTGGTGGCGGGGCGGTGGTGGTGGGTGATGCGGACGGTGCCGCCGGTGTGGGCCTCGTAGGCGAAGCCGCTCGGTCTGGCCATGCCGGGGATCGTACGGCGGCGGGGGCGGGGTGGCCCAGGGGTTTTCCCGGGGACAGCCCCGCCCCGTCCTCAGCGGCTCCGCCGCCGGGCCCCGGAACGTGCCCGCCCCTCGCCCGGAGCGGTGGGCCGGGAGGTCAGGGGACCACCACGATCTTCCGGCCCACACCCGCCGCGAACTGGTCCAGGGCCTGCGGGTACCGGTCCAGCGGGAGACGGTCGCTGATGAAGACGTCCGGGTCCAGTACACCCCCGGCGAACAGCTCCGCCGCCCGCTCGTAGCTGTGCAGCACGGCCATCGACCCGGTGATCGTGATCTCCTGGTTGTAGATCCGGTACGGATCGATCTGCACCCGCGTCGCGTAGTCCGCGACCCCGAACTGCAGGAAGGTGCCGGCCTTCGCCACCCGGTCCAGCCCGTCCTGGATCGCCGCGGCGTTTCCCGTCGCGTCGATCACCAGGTCCCACCCCTGCGGCCGGTCGAGTTCGTCCGGGTTCGCCGCCGACCCGGTGACCCCCAGCCGCCGTGCCGTCTCCAGCCGCGCCGGATTCAGGTCCACCATGTCGACGCTCGCCGCGCCGGTCCGCTTGGCCAGCTCCAGCATCATCAGCCCCATGGTTCCGGAGCCGTAGATCAGGACGTGCGCGCCGAGGCGCGACTGGAGCACGTCGTAGCCGCGCACCGCGCAGGACAGCGGCTCGATCAGCGCGGCGTCCTGGGTGCGTACGTGCTCGGGGAGTTTGACGCAGTTCGCCACCGGAGCCACCGCGTACTGGGCGGCGCCGCCCGCCGTGGTGACGCCGATCGCCGCCCACCGCTCGCACATGTTGTTGTGGCCGACGCGGCAGTAGCGGCACTCGTGGCAGTACAGGGAGGGGTCCACCGCCACCTGGTCGCCGAGCGCGAGCTCGGTGACCAGGGAGCCGACGCCGACGACCTCGCCGGCGAACTCGTGGCCGGGCACGATCGGCAGCTCGGGGGCGAACTCGCCCTGGAGGATGTGCAGATCCGTACCGCACAGCCCGCAGGCCGCGACCTCCACGACGACGTCGCGGGGTCCTGGCGTCGGGTCCGGGACCTCGGCGACGACGGCCTTGCCCACGGACTCGATGACGGCGGCCTTCATTTGACGGCTCCCAACGACAGGCCCTGGACGAGTTTGTCCTGGGCGGCGAACCCCGCGGCGAGCACCGGCAGGGAGATGACGAGCGAGGCGGCGCACACCTTGGCCAGGAAGAGGCCCTGGCTGGTGATGAAGCCGGTGAGGAAGACGGGGGCGGTCTCGGCGACCACGCCTGTCAGTACCCGGGCGAACAGCAGTTCGTTCCAGCTGAAGATGAAGCAGATCAGCGCCGTCGCCGCGATGCCGGGCAGGGCGATCGGGGCGACCACGCGGCCCAGGACCGTCGGCAGTCTCGCCCCGTCGATCTGGGCCGCCTCGATGATCTCGACCGGCACCTCGGCGAGGAAGGACTGCATCATCCACACCGCGATCGGCAGGTTCATCGCCGTGTAGAGAATGACCAGCGCCCAGATGTTGTCGAGCAGGCCGGTGTTCTTCGCGAAGAGGTAGATCGGCAGCAGGCCGGCCACCAGCGGCAGCATCTTGGTGGAGAGGAAGAAGAACAGGACATCGGTCCACTTCTTCACCGGCCGGATGGAGAGCGCGTACGCGGCGGGCACGGCAAGGAGCAGGGTCAGCAGCGTGGAGACCACCGAGGCGGTCATGGAGTTGATCATCGCCGGCCAGGGGCTGGCGCCGCCGGTCAGTCCGAAGAACTCGCGGTAGCTGTCCAGCGTCAGCGGGGCGGTCACCGAGGGCGGGTTGGTCGCCGCGTCGGCCTCGGAGTGGAAGGACGTGAGGAGCATCCACAGCAGGGGCGCCACGAAGACGAGACCGGCCAGCCAGGCGACGATGCCCAGGGCACTCTCCCGGAGCCTGCCGCCCGGCCCGGGACGCCGGGCCGTTGCGGTGGTGGCGGCCGGAGTGGTGGTGACGGTGGCCATCAGCGGGACCCCTCCTCACGGAACAGCGACGACACGACGCGCAGCGCGAAGATCGCCAGGATGATCGAGCCGATCACGACGATGACGCCGGCCGCGGAGGCGAGACCGTTCTCGTGGGCCTGGTAGAAGGTCTGGTAGATCGTGTACGGCAGGTTGGCGGTGCCCAGCCCTCCGGAGGTGATCGTGAACACCGCGTCGAAGTTCTGCACGATGTAGATGGAGCCGAGCAGCACGCCCAGTTCGAGATAGCGGCGCAGATGCGGCAGCGTGATGTGGACGAACACCTGCCAGTCGCTCGCGCCGTCCATCCGGGCGGCCTCGATCAGCTGGGAGTCGCGGCTCTGCAGTCCGGCGAGCAGGATCAGCATCATGAACGGCGTCCACTGCCAGATCAGCGATGCCTCCACCGCTATCAGCGGCATCTCGGAGATCCAGTCCGGCTGCGCCGCACCGTCCCCGCCGATGGCGTGCAGGATGCCGTTGAACAGGCCGTACTCGGGGTTGAACAGCACGTGCTTCCACAGCAGCGCGGCGGCGACCGGCACCAGCAGGAACGGGGCGATGAGCATGGTGCGCACCACGGCCCGGCCGCGGAAGCGGCGGTCGAGGAGCAGCGCGAGCAGGAGACCGAGGAGCAGGCTGACCAGTACCACGGTGACGGTGAGCAGGATGGTGGTCCAGATCGACTTCCGCAGGGCGGGGTCGCTCAGCACGTCACCGTAGTTGGAGAAGCCGGCGAAGCTGCGGTCGTCGGGGTAGAGCGCGTTCCAGTCGAGGAACGAGATCACCAGCGTGGCCACGAAGGGCAGCTGCGTCACGACGATCATGAAGATCAGCGCGGGCAGCAGTGGGGCGCGGGTGGCCCAGGCGCGCATGCGGTTCGGCGGCGGGGCCGCCGGCCGCTGGGGAGCGGCGGCGGCCCGGTCCGTCTTCGTCAGGGTCATGACGCCTCGTACTTCTCGGCGACGGCCTCGGCGAGCTTCTGGGCCTTGTCCAGGGCGCTGTCCACCGACTGGCGTCCGGCGATGGCGGAGCTGATCTCCTGGGAGACCTTGGTGCCGAGGTCGGTGAACTCGGGGATGCCGACGAACTGGATGCCGGGCGCGGGCCGGGGCTGCACCCCCGGGTCCTCGGGCTTGGCGCTCGCGATGGCGTCCCGGGTGACGTCCGCGAAGGCGGCGGCCTGCTCGCGGTAGTCCGGGATGTCGTAGGTCGAGGCGCGCTTGCCGGCCGGGACGCTGGACCAGCCGACCTTCTCGCCGACGAGCTTCTCGTACTCCTTGCCGGACGCCCAGGAGATGAACTTCCAGGCGTCGTCGGCGTTGTCGGACGCCTTCTGGATGCCCCAGGCCCAGGTGTAGAGCCAGCCCGAGCTGTCGGTCTTCTCGACCGGCGCGGGGACGTAGCCGATCTTGCCCTTGACCGGGGAGCCGTCGGCCTCCAGGGAGCCGGCGCCGGCCGTGGCGTCGTACCACATGGCGGTCTTGCCCTGGGTCATGTTGTTCAGGCACTCGGCGTAGCCGGCCTGGGCCGCGCCGGCCTCGCCGTGCTCGCGGACCAGGTCGACGTAGAACTGCGTGGCCTCCTTGAACTCATCGGAGTCCAGGCGGGGCGTCCAGTCCTCGTCGAACCAGGTACCGCCGAAGGTGTTCACCACCGTGGTCAGCGGGGCCATGACCTCGCCCCAGCCGGGCAGGCCGCGCAGGCAGATGCCCTTCATACCGGGGTTCGCGGTGTCCACCTTCCCGGCGAGGTCGGCGACCTGCTTCCAGGTGGGCTTCTCGGGCATGGTCAGTCCTTCCTTCTCGAGGACGTCCTTGCGGTACATCAGGAAGGAGGACTCGCCGTAGAACGGCTCGCCGTAGAGCTTGCCGTCCTCGGCGGTGAGGGCCTTGGTCATCGGCGGCAGGATGTCGTCCTGGTCGAAGGCGGTGTCGCCCTCGACGTAGGAGTCCAGGGTGTGCAGCCAGCCGTTCTTGGCGTAGATCGGGATCTCGTAGTTGCTGAGTGTCGCGACGTCGTACTGGCCGGCCTGGTTGGCGAAGTCCTGGCTGATCTTGTCTCTGACGTCGTTCTCCGGCAGCACCGTGAAGTTCACCTTGATGCCGGTGTCCTTGGTGAAGTTGTCGGCGGTGAGCTTCTGCAGATCGACCATCTGCGGGTTGTTCACCATCAGGACGTTGATGGAACGGCCGTCGGACGATCCTCCGGACCCGCCGGCGCCCGAACAGGCGGCGAGCGGGGTGATCAGCGCCGCTGACGCGGCCACTGCGAAGAGGGAACGGGGTATGCGTCGGCTCTCGGTTCGCATGCGGTACTCCTGGTCGTATGGGGACAAAGCGGGAGCTGTGGGTTGTGCGGGCCCGCGGTGGGTGGCGGACCCGGTGCTGCGGAAAGCGGGGTTGCGGGGACGTGGTGGTGCGGCGGGCACCCCGGTGGTCAGACGCGGATGACCTGGGGGCCGAGCAGGGAGTGGCGGTGGGCCTCGGAGGCGGGGAGCAGGGTGCTGGTGACGATGGCGTCCAGGGCGCCGATCTCGGCGAAGCGGCAGAAGCTGACCGCGCCGAACTTGGTGTGCACCCCGGCGAAGACGGTGCGCCGCGCCGAACGGATGGCCTGCGCCTTCACCTCGCTGACCGCCGGGTCCGGGGTGGTCAGGCCGTGTTCGCGGGAGACGCCGTTGGCGCCGATGTACGCCAGGTCGATGACGAATCCGGCCAGCATCCTCGTGGTCCAGTGGTCGACGGTCGCCAGCGTCCCGGGGCGGACCCGGCCGCCGAGCAGCAGGACGGAGACGTTCTCGGCCTCGGCCAGGGCGCCGGCGGTCGGCAGGCTGGCGGTCACCACGGTCAGCGCCCGGTCGCGGGGCAGGGCCTCGGCGATGAGCTGCGGGGTGAAGCCCTCGTCGACGAAGACCGTCTCCGCGTCCCCGAGCAGCTCGGCCGCGGCGGCCGCGATCCTGCGCTTCTCGGGTACGTGGCTGGTGGCGCGGAAGGCCAGGGTCGTCTCGAAGCCCGCGCTCTCCACCGGGCAGGCGCCGCCATGGGTGCGGCGGAGCAGTCCGTGGTCCTCCAGGACGCGCAGGTCCCGCCGGACGGTCTCCCGGGCCACGCCCAGCTCGGTGGCGAGCGCGGTGACCTCGACCGAGCCGGTGGCCCGTGCCAGGAGAACGATCTCGCGCTGGCGCTCCTCGGCGGTCTTCGCCGCTCTGGCCGTCGTCATCGCCGACACCCGCTTCCGTACGGTCTTCCTTGCCTGATCGCCTCCGTCCGGCCGAGCGGAGCTGCCCGTTCGGGCCCGGTGGCGTCCATGGGGCAAGTTGTACAGCGGTGCTCGACTGCTGAACAGGCCTGTTACGGATCCGATGCTGCCCGCTTGTGCCCGTTTGGCGCGATGGTTGCCCGTCTTCGACCTGCATGCCCGCGGGCCCCGACGTGGGTTCGGGCAGGGTGGATGCCCGAATGCTGGAGCGGACGGGCCCGTTCGGTGCCCGTCCGCTCCTGTGAGTGTCGTGAAATCCGCCGCGGTGGCCGGTCAGTACGGCCAGAGGGGCGGGTCGGTGACGAAGTGGCCGCCCAGGCGGTCGTGCGCCGGATCGTCCGGGGCCGGCTCGCCCTGCTCGGCGATCAGCTTGGCCGCGTACGGCTCGGAGTCGTCGCGCGGCTCGTAGCCGAGCGCCCGCGCGGAGGTGAGGTCCCACCACAGGCGGGTGTTGGCGGAGGAGCCGTGGACCACGGTGTGCCCGACGTTCTCGGCGGTCAGCGCCGCGTGGAGGAGGCGCGCGCCGTCGCCGGGGCTCATCCACAGCGAGAGCATGCGCACGCTGGTCGGCTCGGGGAAACAGGAGCCGATGCGCACGGAGACGGTCTCCAGGCCGTGTTTCTCCCAGTAGAGCTGGGCGAGGTCCTCGCCGAAGCACTTGGACAGGCCGTAGAAGGTGTCCGGGCGGTGCGGGGTGCCGACGGTGATGAGGGGATCGTCGCCCCGCGGACGCGGGGTGTAGCCGGTGGCGTGGTTGGAGGAGGCGAAGACGACGCGCCCCACCCCTTCCTCGCGGGCCGCCTCGTACAGGTGGTAGGTGCCCTCGATGTTGGCCTTGAGGATCTTCTCGAAGGAGGACTCCAGCGAGATGCCCGCGAGGTGCACGATCGCGTCGACCCCGCGGACGGCCTCGCGTACGGCGTCCCTGTCGGCGAGGTCCGCGACGATCGCGTCGGGTTCGCCGTCGACGGGGCGCAGGTCGAACAGGCGCAGCGTGTAGCCGTATTCGGGGAGCAGGTCCCGCATCAGGGTGCCGAGGCCGCCGGCGGCGCCGGTGAGCAGAACGGTGCGGGGAGCGGGCATCCTCGGGTCTCCTTGCGGCGCCGGACGAGGCGCCCGTGCAGGTGGGCGCACAACATTCATATGCGTGGACACGCTAAGGAGATGGTCCGTGGCCCGTCAAGTATCCCGCGGCTGCCGCGCGACGTCCCGCCGAACGCGGGAATTGGCTGTTGTGCGGCCCGACGCGGTGCTTGACCGGCGTCCCCGGGGCGCCTTAGCGTGGGGGCCGTTCAGGGATATGGACATGAATCAAGAATATGGACCAGGGAGAGCTCGTGACCTCAGCCCCTCTCGCCGCCCGACTCGAAGTCCCCAGCGGGCCGTTGTTCTTCCCGGTCACCGCGTACGGGCCGGACGGCGCCGTCGATCTCGACACCTACCGGCTGCATGTGCGGCGCGGGGTGGAGGCCGGGGCCGCCGCGGTGTTCGCCGCCTGCGGGACCGGGGAGTTCCACGCGCTGACGCCGGAGGAGTTCGAGAGCTGCGTCCGGGCCGCCGTGGAGGCCACCGAGGGGCGCGTACCGGTGGTCGCGGGCGCCGGCTACGGCACCGCGCTCGCGGTCCGCTACGCCCGGCTCGCCGGGGACGCCGGGGCCGACGGGCTGCTCGCCATGCCGCCGTACCTGGTCAAGGCGGGTCAGGAGGGACTGCTGCGGCACTACCGGGAGATCGCCGCGGCCACCGCGCTGCCCGTGATCGTCTACCAGCGCGACAACGCCGTCTTCACGCCGGAGGCCGTCGCCGGGCTGGCCCGCACCGACGGCATCATCGGCCTCAAGGACGGCCACGGTGACCTCGACCTGATGCAGCGCACCGTCAGCGCCGTCCGCGCGGCGGACCCCGGGGACTTCCTCTACTTCAACGGGCTGCCCACCGCCGAACTCACCCAGCCCGCCTACCGGGGCCTGGGCATCACCCTGTACTCGTCCGCGGTGTTCTGCTTCGTGCCCGAGATCGCCCTCGCCTGCCACACCGCCCTGCGCACCGGCGACGAGGCCGGCGTGAACCGTCTGATCGACGGCTTCTACCGGCCGTTCGTCGAACTGCGAGCCAAGGGTCACGGGTACGCCGTCTCCCTCGTCAAGGCCGGCGTCCGGATGCGCGGCCTGGACGTGGGGGAGGTGCGGCCGCCGCTGCACGAACCCGCGGGGGATCATGTCAAGCAGCTCGCTCAACTGATCGAGCGGGGACTCGCGCTGCTCGAGGAGGACCGGTGAAGGCATCGGCGTTCGTCTATCCCTGGGACGTCAACGGGGACCCGGAGGCCCCCGCGCGGATCGCCGCGCTCGGCACGGCGCAGGTGACCCTCGCCTCCGCCTACCACTCCACCCGCGCGCTGACCCCCCGTCACCCGCGCCACCGCGTCGTCACCGCCGGACACGCCGCCGTGCTCTACCCGGTGGGGGAGGACCGCTGGTCCGGCCGCGCCCTGCGCCCCTGTCCGGCCGGTGACTGGGCGCCCGGCGACGCCTTCGGCGAGGCGGCGGCAGCGCTCACGGACGCGGGCCTGGAGGTGCACACCTGGGTCGTGCTCGCCCACAACTCCCGCCTGGGCGCGGAGCATCCGGACACCTCGGTGGTCAACGCCTACGGCGACCGTTACCCCTGGGCGCCGTGCGTCGCCCAGCCGGCCACCCGCGCCTACCTGACCGACCTCGCCGCCGAAGCGGCGGTCCGCCCCGGCGCCCGCGGCACCGAACTGGAGTCCCTCGGCTGGTACGGACTGGCCCACCTGCACGCCCACGACAAGACCGCCGGGGTCGGCCTCGGGGACGCCGGGCAGTACCTGATGTCCCTCTGCTTCTGCCCGTCCTGCCGCGACGGCTACGGCACCCACGGCCTGGACGCCGACGAGCTCGCCGCCTCCGTACGCACCGCACTGGAGCCGGTGTGGCAGGGGGCGCCCTCCGACGGCGGCTGGGCGGGCGTCGGGAAACTCCTCGGCCAGACCCCGGCGGACGTCACCCGCGCCTGGCGCGACGAGACGGCCCGCACACTGCAGGAGGAGGCGGTGGCCGCCGTACGGGAGGAAGCGCCCGAAGGCTTCCAGGTGTTGTTGCACGCCGACCCGGTCTCCTACCACTGCGGCGCCAACGCGGGCGTCGACCCGGCGCACATCCTCTCCGTCGCCGACGGTGTGGTCGTCCCCTGTACCGGAGGACCCGGCTCGCTGACCCCCTTCGCCCGGGAGGCCGGCCCGGACACCGTCCTCGCCGCCAACCTCACCGTCGTCTCCGGCATGGGCGGCAGCCCCGCCACTCTTGCGGCCGACGCGGCGGAGGCCCGCCGCCTGGGCGCGACGGAACTGCGGCTGTACCACGCGGGGTTGGCGTCGGACGGGGATCTTTCGACGGTGCGCTCGGTACTGGCCGGGCTCTGAGACGACAGGCTCTGGTGGCCGGAGGCCTGCTGCGGGCGGGCGAGTGCGGCGGCTGCGGTGAGACGTGTACGGCGGGCTTCGTGCTCGGGCCAGATGAGGGTCTGGAGCCAGGCGAGGGTGTCGGGATCGGCGGGGTTCAACGGATTCAGGTCGATTCCCGCGCGCCACGAGATGTCCGGCATTGCGACCGGGGGCTTGAGACCATCGCCGAGGTGGATGCCGATGGAGACGGGGCTGGGCCCGCTCACCGGGTCGAGGCGGACGTCGCCGCTGAACGTGTAGGAGTACTGATCCGGGATCAAGCACAAGCCGGCGGCCGCACCGATTTCGAGGAGGGCGACCGCCCCGGGGACGAACTGCAGGCTCAGCAGGATCGCCGCGCAGCGGGCAGCCTCGTTGGTCTGCGTCGCTCGCGCGCGGATCGTGGCTTCTACAGTCGTCCACCGGGTGGTGAGTAGTTCGCGTAAGGAGTCCACGTCCCCGGGTCGTGCGCCGTGCCATTGAGCTGCGGCGAACACCAGGTTGGGCTGCTGCTTGCCGGGCGGCAGCGGGGTCAGCAGCGCAAGCAGGTCAGTGTCCTCGGCGATCGCCTCGGCCCATCGCTGCAAGGTCGGGGACGATCCAGCGGCCTGGTCGGTGGCGAAGGCACGATACCGTTCGGCGATGGCGTGCATGTCATGACGGGAGGCGCGATGTCCTCCAGTGTTGCCGTTCATGGCCGGTGAGAATGCCGGGACACCCACGTTGAGGTCGACGTTGACAGGATCAACATGCACCGCCGTGGCACTGAACCTGCCGGAGATATCTGGCGAGGGCTCGTGGGCGCAGACGCAGTCCGTGGGGGTACTCCTCGAGAGCATGAGCCATGAGGCCCGGAATGCGGGCGAGAGTGAAGATGACTTCGCCGGCGTGGTCGGGCAGGTCCGCCGCGAGAATCAAGCCCCCCAGAGCGGCATCGATGTTCGGGTGCAAACTGTGCACGCGTGCCATCTGGACAGCGAGGTCGTTTATCAACTCGACCGTCGCAGGGCACACAGCGGCTACGCAGTCGAGGAGCAGGACAGCGCGGGGATCAGGACCGACATACACCTTGTGCCCGAACCCCGGCACCGGCGCCAAGGGCACGGTTCGGGCTGCATCCCACTCACGCAGCGCCGCCGCAGCAGCCCGGCTGGCACCCGCTTGGAAGGGGCCGCTCATCGCAGCCAGCCCGGCGAGAAGCACTGTCCACGGATCGGTACGGACTCCGGCTGCAGCGCGTGCGGCAACCGTGGAGGCCGTGAGCTCGTGGTCAACAAGGACGCTCAGGGCCACGTCAATGGCCTGGGTGACGGCCGGATACCAAGCCTCGTCGGCAGCATCGGGCGCCCAAGTGCGGGCAAGCCGTTCGGCGACCGTGCCATCGCGGAGCCCGGTCAACGCCACAGTGGAGGCTGCGACCGCTGAGGTCGCAACGTCCCGGCAATGGTCGGGATCAATCTGCTCACGGAACTCGTCTTGAGCGGCCAACTGCATCACGGTCCAGCGGATCGTGTCCGTGGCTCGCCCCACGTCGGGTGTCGCGGTCTCGGAGTTCGCGCGCCAAACTGCGCCCGGTGTGTCGAGTACGTGGCATGCCGTCCGTTCGAATCCCCATCCAGCGCAGTCCGCCACGTCGACCCCGCGGAAGGCGAGTCGCCCGGAGGCGTCCAACTGCGTGACATCGGACTCGATCAGTGGCGCCCACGCGCCCGCCCGAGGCCGATCCCGGGCCCGGGCCAGCGCCAGCACGTCATCGCGCCGGAAACGCGAAACCCGCTGCCCTTCAGGATCCGTTGCCACTTCCCGCGAGATCACCCCGCGCGACACGTAGGCATACAGCGTCGACAACCGCACCCCCAAGGTCGCGGCCGCCTGCTCCGAAGACATCCATTGGCTCCGCACCCCACGATGGTGAGCTGCTCGGCATCCACACGCCGCGCCGACCCCGAGACAACCGGCACGGGACATACTCCATCAAGCTCAATCAACGTCCCCGGTCAGTACATCTAGTAACCTCTGCCGCCCTGTGCCGGCGGATGACATGCACCCGTTTGCGGGTGACCAGGCCGCCCTGTTTCGGGCCGCCCGGTCACGGACTTCCGTCACCTGCTTCAGGTGGTGCCCCTGGTGGTGACGACGTAGCAACTGGCACGCCTTCCACCTTGTTCCCATTTTTTCTGATTCGGCCACATATGCCAGTAGTGCCCGGTCCGGTCCGATCCGGAGATCCATGCCCCGGGAGCGGTGTCATAGGCGGCGCGGCAGGCGTCGGCTGCTTTCTCCCGGGTGGCCGTGCTGCCCGGGTAGGGGCCCGCGCCGAGTGCTCTCTGGGCGAAGACCCTGCCGTCGTGCGCGCCCGAGCACGGTACGTCCACGACGGTGTCCAAGAGCCGCTGGCCCGTGCTGAAGTCGACGCAGCCACCGGGCTTCACCGAGTCGGCGGAACGGACCGCCTCGCGGGCCGGTAGGACGGATCCGTCGGGCTTCGTGGCGGGCTTCGACACACCGTGACCGGAGAGTCGGAGGTCAATGGTCAGGGAGGTCATGTCCTCGAACGCGCTGCCCTTCTTCCCCAGGGTCGTCGAGAGGTCGGCTCGCACGTGTGTGACGCGGCCCCGGCCGTCCACGGAGACGGTCGCCGGCATCGGGGCGCTCTTGCCGGAGGATCCGGTGGGGAAGGGGGTGAACAGCTCGCGCATGAGGTCCTCGGGGAACAGTTGCCCGGCGGCGCTGGTGGACATGTCCGCCTCATAGGTGCGCCGGGAGCCGTCGGTCCGCCGGGATGTCGCCTCCGTGGCACCGAGTCCTTCAAGGAGGGTGCCGCCCACCGGTCCTTCGGATCCGCGCAGGTGGTCGATGCCGTCGATGCCGAGGTCCGGACCGGTGTTGCCCGTCGTGTACTGGAGCCAGTACGCCGCCGACCCGGCGCGGTAGTGGATGCGTCGGAGGTCGACGAGGACGCGTGCCGAGGGGTCGGCGTTTCCCTTGCCCGGAGTGGCGCCCAGGAGCGTGTCCTTCGTTTCGCGGGGGAGCTGTTTCGACAGTCGCCACTTCGTGGTCGCCTCGCCCGTTCCCTTCCTGAAGTCCATCCGCCCGCTGACGGTTTGCACCGCCCGGCCCTTCTTCGATTCGAAGGTCATGGTCTGGACGAAGTCGGCACCGCCCGCCTTCTGTGTCTGGCGCAGGGCGAGGTAGACCTGGAGGCCAAGCTTTCGGTCGAAGACGGGGTGCTTGGCGACGGGGGTCTCCTGGTCGCCGGAGCAGGCAGTCAGGAGTAAGGCCGCGATGGTGAGCGCCGCACCTGTCCGGGCAAGGTGTCTGATCATGTCCGTAAGACACGGCCGGGTTGTGGAGGGTTGCATCGGAACCCGGGTGCCGGTGTCGATGGCAGTGCCTGTCGGCAGGACTACCCGCATGGCACCGTTGCTTCTCACCGACATCGAACAGGCTGTACGCGGCAGTTGGAGTGCCGAGACGTGCACACCCGAGTGCCGGTCGCGCTGTACCGGGGCAACCCGGCCCGGGACCAGTGCGGGGTGATCGCCATGGTGCTCAATGACCTGCTGGGGGGCGAGCTGATACGGGGGAGGTCCACGTCGACGGAGAACGCGTGGACTACCACTGGTGGAACCGCCTGGGCATGGGTGTCGAGATCGATCTCACCCGTGAACAGTTCGGTCCGGAGGAGATCGTCACCGAGGGCGTCGTCATTCTCCGCCCGCCCGAGATGGTCAGGCTGCGCGAGGAGTACGAGCTTCTCCGCGACCGCGTTCTGGAGAAGCTCAGTAGGGCTCTTTCATCCTGAACAGTCGCAGGTCAGTAGTACGTGGACGGCTTGGTCGGCTTGAACGGCGCGGCTGATGCGGCGGGTGGAGGAGCGTGCTCCGCGCATGATGCGCCAGGACGTGAGTCGGGCGAAGGCACGTTCGCCGAGGGCCCGACGACGATGCCGTGGGCGCGGGCCGGGATCGGGTCCTGTGTGCGGCCGGGTGTCTACGAGGGCCTTACGCGGGTGGCCCCGCACAGTGCCGCCGCGGGCGGTGATATCGGTGCTTTCTCCCCGTCGTGGCGGGCGTACCGTGGCTGCGTGGCAAACGAAGACCTGGGGAAGACCCTGCGCCGCTTGCGCCGTCTGGCCTCTCTGACGCAAGAAGAGCTGGCCGAGCGCTCCGAAGTGTCCGTCGATGTGATCCGCCATCTCGAACAGGGGCGGAAGCACTCGGCACGTCTTCCCACGCTGCACGCGCTGGCGAACGGTCTCGGCGTGGAGTTGACCACGCTTCTGGGCGACCCACCGGCGGTCTCCTCGACAGGGGAGAACGATGGACCGCGTTTCGTGTCGGTGCGCCGCGCCATCATGCCGGCACTCTTCGTACGGGAGCCCGCGCCGCCAGGGTCCGACTTCTCGCCGGACCGGCTGCGGGAGCAGATCGCGGAAGGCTGGACGCAGTACCACTCCGCCGAGTTCGACACGGTGATGAAGGCGCTGCCGGAACTGATCTCGGATGCACACGCTGCCACGGCCTCGGGGAACCACGACGACCGCCGGGCCGGCTTCGCCGCACTGGGCAAAGTCCTTCAGCTCGCCGGACACGTCGCCGTGCGGATGGGAAAGACGGATCTTGCTCTCATCAGCCTGGAGCGTGCGATAGAGGCTGCGGGGCAGTCCTCTGATCCGTTGCTTCTGCCGATGATCGTCAATTCCACGGCGTGGACGTACCAGCGGCAGGGGCGTCTGGACGACGCGCTGAGTGTCGCGCTTCGGGCCGCCGAGGACATGGCGAACGCGAGTCGTACGGAGACAGCCGACGGCTTGAAGGTGTGGGGCGCGCTGACCATGAGTGCTGCCACGTCGGCCGCACGGAGCGGCGACTACGAGCGCGCGGCAGCGATGATGGAATCGGCGGAGAAGGAAGCCGCCCGCGTCGCCACGTTGCCCGATGGCGGAGACAACCGCATGGTCAGCGTCTTCAGCCCGTCGTCGGTCCGCATCGAACGCGTCCGGCTCGCGGTGCAGTACGGGCACCCGCAGGACGCTCTGGTGTTGGCCAAGGGGATGCGGCTGAGCAAGGACACACCGCCCTCCTGGCGTACGTGGCTGCTCCTGGACGTGGCACGAGCCCACACGGACATGGGCGACGCGGCCGGAGCGGTGAAGACCCTGGAGTCCCTGCGCCGTGTGGCACCGACCTGGATGCAGCACCACACATTGGCCGTGGCCATCGTGCGTGACCTCTGGGCACTCCCCAACCATCCGCCGGGCCTGCGGCCGTTGGCGGAGTTTCTGGGGGTCGGCGAATAGCGTGGTGAAAGTGGGGCGTTGCGTCCCTGTCAGCGTTCCCGGCATGTCGCTTGCATGAGAGGACAGCGCCCCGGCGGCCGTGCGAACGGCCTCTGGGCTTGGCCGATCCGAGAGAGCAGACCGACATGCCGCAACCTGCAACGCGGGTTCGTAGGACCGGACACCCCTGGTACGGCGAGACCCTGCCCCGTCGGCCCGAGAGTGCCGCGCCCGCTCGGCGCCTGGTCCGCGCCGCGTGTGCCGCGTGGCGCCTGGACGACTTGGCCGAGGACGGTGCCCTCATCGTCTCCGAACTGGTGTCGAACGCGATCCAGCATGCCCGGCGGGGCTCCATCCGGGTGGTGGTCGAGAGGCCCGACGCGACATGCGTGCGCATCGGCGTCGTGGATTTCTCGAAGGACCTGCCGGTGCGCAGGGCGCCGGGCCCCGAGGACGAAGGAGGGCGCGGCCTCGCTCTTGTGGCGGCGCTGGCGACGCACTGGGGTACCGAGCCACTGCCGTGGGGGAAACAGGTGTGGGCGGAGCTGCACGGGAAGGGACGTGGATGACCGGCGAACAGACGCGGCGCGCGTGGGTGGGCGACCTGGTCCATGACGGGAACGCCGGCCGGCGCGGGATCGTCGCGGACGTGCACGGTGGCGTGACGTGGATGCTGCGGTCGGAGCACGGGCCGGTTCGGTGGACCTCGCGGCAGCCGGAGCGGCTGCGGGTGATCAGGACCCGTGAGGAGAGGCTGCGGGACCGCGATGCCTGACGCCCACCACGACGGCAGCCCCGGTTCGACCGGGAGGGCAGGGGGCGATGAGTTCCGTCGTTCCGGTCGGTCTACCTCTTCAGGACCACCATCAGGAGGAGCGGCCCGATGACCGACAGCATGTTTGATCTCGGACCACAGGCCCGGATCGTGGCGCGCCTCGCCGAGGGCGTCACCGAGCCGCGGCTGGCGCACCGGACGCCCTGTCCGGAGTACGCCGTACGCCATGTGCTGGGCCACCTCCTCGGGCTGGCCGTCGCCTTCCGCGACGCCGGGCGCAAGGATCTGGGCGTCACCACGGACACCAGCCCGGAGGGCGCCCTGCCCGACATCGGCCCCGGCTGGCGCGAGGAACTGCCCAAGGTGCTCGACGAGCTCGCCGAGGTCTGGCGGGACCCCGCCGCCTGGACCGGCATGACCCGTGCGGGCGGCGTGGAGCTGCCGGGCGAGGTCGCCGCCGCGGTCGCCGCCGACGAACTGGTGATCCACGGCTGGGACCTGGCCCGCGCGACCGGACAGCCGTACGCGCCCGACCCCGCGGCGCTGGAGGCCGCGCACGCCTTGCTGCTGGCCGCCGCCGAGGAGGGTGACCGGGGCGACGGCATCTTCGGCCCCGTGGTCCCCGTCCCGCCGGACGCGACGCTTCTGGACCGGACGATCGGCCTCAGTGGCCGGGACCCGGGCTGGACGCGGCCCGCATGACGCGGACACGCGGGCCGGCGAGGGGCGCGTAGCCTCCCCGCGTCGCTCGCACCCTCCCCGCGTCTTCCCGCCCCTCGGATCCGGGCACCTCCTCCGCGGAGAAGGGCGCCAAGGTGTGGGTCGGGCGTGGAGCCCCCGGTGCGTTCGCCGAGTTGCGGCGGCACACGGATACGGCGCGGACCGGCGCCGTACGGGATCTCCTCTCCGCACGCCGACCGCCGACCGCTGACCAAGCCCGTGGCCCCTCCCGCGCGCCGGGCGACGGGGAGGCCCGCCGGGTTCTTCGGGTGCCCGGACGCCCGCTCGCGTCGCGACAGTGAACCGGTGCGCCGGACACGCCGCGCGAGAAGGTAGTAAGCCCTTTCTGTCGGAACCCGACTTCCTTTGTCAGAAGCATTGACGAGACTCCGCGCCCCCTCCTACGGTCATCCGCGTCGTACTTCGTACGTCATATATGAGACGCGATACGCGAGATCCGATACGCGATCCTTACGCGAGATCCGAGAGGCGCGCATGACCTCTGTGCCCACGCCGATCCCCTCACGCACGCAGTACGTGCTGGAGGAGATCAAACGCCGCATCCTGACCGGCCGGCTGACACCGGGCCAGGCCCTGGTCGAGACCGACCTCGCCGCACAGTTCGGGGTGTCCAAGACTCCGGTGCGGGAGGCGCTCAAGACCCTGGCCGGCACGGGTCTGGTCGTGATGAGCCAGTACAAGGGCGTCACGGTGCGCATGGTCGACGCGGACATGGCCCGCGAGGTCTACGACGTGCGGCTGCTCCTCGAGCCCGAGGCGCTCAGGCGCGCCGTGCGCCGCGGTGCCTCCCTGGACGCCGCACGCGACGCGCTGACCCGGGCCGACGGCGCCGGGGACACCGCCGAACGGTCCCTCGCCAACCGCGCGTTCCACCGCGCCCTCTACGTGCCGTGCGGCAATCCGCTGCTCGGCCGGATGCTCGACGAGGTGCGTGACCAGGCCGCCCTGGTCTCCGCCGTCGCCTGGGCCGCCGACCCCTCCTGGGAGCGGGAGGCCGGCGAGCACCGGGAGATCCTGCGGCTCGCCCTCGACGGGGACGCGGACGGCGCGGCACGCGCCCTGCACGCGCACATCGCGTCGTTCGTGCGGCGGGCCTTCCCCGAAGCGGAGTTCGACGGGGAGTCCACGGCCCCGGAAGCCCAGGAAGAGGACGGTCGGTCATGACGGCGACGTTCGAGACCCAGCGGGCGGCGCTGGCCGGCGTGGTGGCGATCCCGGTGACCCCGTTCGCCGAGGACGGCTCCATCGACCCGGTGACCTACCGGGCACTGCTGTGTCGTCTCCTCGACGCCGGCATCACGACTCTCACCCCCAACGGCAACACCGGCGAGTTCTACGCCCTGACTCCCCAAGAGCGCCGTCTGGTCACCGAGCTGACCATGGAGGAGGCCGGTGGCAGGTCCGCCGTCCTGGTAGGGGTGGGCCACGACGTGCCCACCGCCGTCGGCTCCGCGAGGCACGCCTGTGAACTCGGCGCGCAGATGGTGATGGTGCACCAGCCGGTCCACCCCTACGTCTCGCAGAGCGGCTGGGTCGACTACCACCGGGCCATCGCCGGGGCCGTGCCCGAACTGGGCGTCGTCCCCTACATCCGCAACGCCCAGCTCTCCGGCGCCCGCCTCGCCGAACTCGCCGACAGCTGCCCCAACGTCATCGGCGTGAAGTACTCGGTCCCGGACGCGGCCAGGTTCGCCGCGTTCTCCCGGGACGCGGGGCGGGAACGGTTCGTGTGGGTGGCGGGGCTCGCCGAGCCGTACGCCCCCTCCTACTTCTCGGCCGGAGCCACCGGCTTCACCTCGGGCCTGGTCAACGTCGCGCCGTCCGTCTCGCTGCACATGCTGGAAGCGCTGCGCTCCGGCGACTACCCGACCGCCATGAAGGTGTGGGAGCAGATCCGCCGCTTCGAGGAACTGCGCGCCGCCAACGGCTCCGCCAACAACGTCACCGTCGTCAAGGAGGCCCTCGCCTCCCTCGGCCTGTGCCGCCGTGAGGTCCGCCCGCCGAGCAGGCCGCTGCCGGAGAGCGAACGCGCCGAGGTCGCCGCGATCGCCGCGGGGTGGTCGATATGAACCCCGGGAAGTCCCCCGAGCAGCTCCGCAGCCACCAGTGGTACGGCGGCGGCGTCGCGACTGGGCTGCGCTCCTTCAGTCACCGCGCCCGCACCCGTCAGCTCGGCTACCTGCCCGAGGAGCACCTGGGCAAGCCGGTCATCGCGATCCTCAACACCTGGTCCGACATCAACCCCTGCCACGTCCACCTGCGCGACCGCGCCCAGGCCGTCAAGCGGGGGGTGTGGCAGGCCGGCGGCTTCCCCCTCGAATTCCCGGTCTCCACCCTCAGCGAGACCTTCCAGAAGCCGACCCCCATGCTCTACCGCAACCTCCTCGCCATGGAGACCGAGGAGCTGCTGCGGTCGTACCCGGTCGACGGGGCCGTGCTGATGGGCGGCTGCGACAAGTCCACGCCCGCCCTGCTGATGGGCGCCGCCAGCGCCGGCCTGCCCGCCGTGTTCGTGCCCGCCGGGCCCATGCTGCCCGGACACTGGCGGGGGGAGGTGCTCGGTTCCGGCACCGACATGTGGAAGTACTGGGACGACAGGCGGGCCGGCGTCATCGGCGACTGCGAGATGCAGGAACTGGAGAGCGGCCTGGCCCGCTCGCCCGGCCACTGCATGACGATGGGGACGGCGTCCACGCTGACCGCCGCCGCCGAGGCCCTCGGCGTCACGGTCCCGGGCGCGTCCAGCATCCCGGCCGTCGACTCCGGGCACGACCGGATGGCCGCGAAGTCGGGCATGACCATCGTCGACCTGGTCCGCAGGGACCGGAAGCTGAGCGACATCCTCACCGCGGACGCCTTCGAGGACGCGGTGACCACCGTTCTCGGACTCGGCGGCTCCACCAACGCCGTCATCCATCTGATCGCCATGGCCGGACGCGCCGGCGTCAAGCTCACCCTGGACGACTTCGACCGCGTTGCCCGCACCGTCCCGGTGCTGGCCAATGTGCGGCCCGGCGGTCAGACGTACCTGATGGAGGACTTCCACTTCGCGGGCGGTCTGCCCGGGTTCCTCTCCCGCATACCCGACCTGCTCCATCTCGACCGCCCCACCGTCTGCCACGACACCCTGCGCGAGCAGCTCGCCGGCGCGCGGGTGCACGACGACGACGTCATCCGCACCCGGGACAACCCGGTCGCGGAGGAGGGCGGGGTCGCCGTCCTGCGCGGCAACCTCTGCCCCGACGGCGCCGTCATCAAGCACATCGCCGCCGCACCGCACCTGCTCAAGCACACCGGCCGCGCCGTCGTCTTCGACGACTACCGGCAGATGCAGCGGACCATCGACGACCCGGCGCTGAACATCACCGCCGACAGCGTGCTGGTGCTGCGGGGCGCCGGACCCAAGGGCGGTCCCGGCATGCCCGAGTACGGGATGCTGCCGCTGCCCGGCCACCTGCTCAAGCAGGGCGTGCGGGACATGGTCCGGATCTCCGACGCCCGGATGAGCGGGACCAGCTACGGCACCTGTGTGCTGCACGTGGCCCCCGAGTCGCATGTCGGCGGACCGCTGGCCCTGGTGCGTACCGGGGACTCGATCACCCTCGACGTCGAGAGCCGCGCGCTCAGGCTCAACGTCGACGACGAGGAGCTCCAGCGGCGCCGGGCGGAGTGGACACCGCCGCCCGAGCGCTACGAGCGCGGCTACGGCGCGCTCTACAGCGACCAGATCACCCAGGCCGACACCGGCTGCGACTTCGAGTTCCTCGCCCGCCCGGGCACGGTCCAGGACCCCTACGCGGGCTGATCCGTGCGATCGGGCGGATTCCGCACACCTATGAAGAAAGCGCTTGCACCGCTCAGGCACCACACAGCACGACGTACCGAGAAACGGAGAACAGTCATGGCCCGAGCCGCAGCCGTGGCGAAACCGCCCGCGCCACCCCGGCGGCGCCGTGCCTCCGCCACGCCCCGCAGGCTGCCCTACCTGCTGATCGCGCCGGCCGCCCTGCTCATGCTGGGATTCATCGCCTACCCGGTCCTCAGCGTCTTCTACTACAGCCTGCAGGAGTACAACCCCACCAAACCCTGGCGGAACGGCTTCGCCGGCTTCGACAACTTCACCCACATCTTCACCGAGGACCCGCTCTTCTGGGACACCCTCGTCTTCAGCGCCAAGTGGGTCTTCGTCGAGGTCGGCCTCCAGCTGATGTTCGGTCTCGCCCTCGCCCTCATCGTCAACCAGACCTTCGTCGGCCGCTCCCTCGGCCGCGCGCTGGTCTTCTCCCCCTGGGCCGTCTCCGGCGTGCTGACCTCGGCGATCTGGGTGCTGCTCTACAACTCCCAGACCGGCATCACCCGCTACCTCGCCGACATGGGGCTCGGCGACTACGGGGTCAGCTGGCTGTCGGACACCTCCACCGTCTTCCCGGCGGTGGTCGTCGCCGATCTCTGGCGCGGTGTCCCCTTCTTCGCGATCCTCATCCTCGCCGACCTCCAGTCCGTCTCCAAGGACCTCTACGAGGCCGCCGAGGTCGACGGGGCGAGCCGCTTCCAGCAGTTCCTCCACATCACGCTGCCGCACCTGAAGGACGCCATCATCCTCTCCACCCTGCTGCGCGCGGTGTGGGAGTTCAACAACGTCGACCTGCTCTACACGCTGACCGGCGGCGGACCCGCGGGCGTGACCACGACACTGCCGCTCTACATCGCCAACACCTCGGTCGACGCCCATGACTTCGGCTACGCGTCGGCCCTGACGACGGTCGCGTTCGTGATCCTGCTCTTCTGCTCGATGGTCTACCTGCGGCTGAGCAAGTTCGGAGGCGAGAAGTGATCACCAAGGAGGCCACCGTGGCCGCCCCCGCGCCCGCGCGCACCGCCCCCGAACCGCCGCGTCCGGCGCCCAGACGCCGGGCCTGGGACGAGGCACCCCGCTGGCAGATCTACCTGCCCCTGGGCATCTACCTCGTCTTCACCCTCATCCCCTTCTACTGGATCCTGCTCTTCGCGCTGCGCCCGGCCGGCTCCACCTCGCTGGTGCCCTGGCCGATGACGGGCGCCCACTTCGAGAAGGTCTGGACGGACCGCGGCTTCGCCACCTTCTTCTACAACAGCGTCCTGGTCGGCGTCGCCACCCTGCTCATGACGACCCTGGTCGCGCTGGCCGGCGGTTACGCGCTCGCCCGGTTCGACTTCAAGGTCAAACGGACGTTCATGCTGACCCTGCTCTGCTCGCAGTTCGTGCCCGGCGCGCTGCTCCTGGTCCCGCTGTTCGAGATCTTCGCCGAACTGCAGATGATCAACTCCCTGGTCAGCGTCATGATCGCCGAGACGGTCTTCCAGCTGCCGCTGTCGATGATCCTGATCAGCAACTTCATCAAGAACGTGCCGTACTCCCTGGAGGAGGCCGCCTGGGTCGACGGCTGCGACCGGTTCAGGGCCTTCCGGGTGGTCGTCCTGCCCCTCCTGAGGCCGGGCCTGATCGCCGTCGGCTCCTTCGCCTTCGTGCACTCCTGGAACCACTTCCTGTTCGCCCTGATGTTCCTCAACAACCAGGAGAAGCAGACCATCCCGGTCGGCCTGAACACCCTGATGAGCGCGGACAGCGTCGACCTCGGCGCCCTCGCGGCGGGCGGCATCATCGCGGCCGTCCCCGTGGTGATCGTGTTCGCCTTCATCCAGAAGTGGCTGATCACCGGGTTCAGCGCGGGGGCGGTGAAGGGATGAGCGCGCCCCGGCCCCCACTCGGCCCGCCCTTCCCCGTCGTCCTCGCCGGTGCCCGCGGCCACGGCCGGTGGCACCTCGGGAACATCCGCCGGCTCCAGGAGAAGGGCGTCGTACGGCTCGTCGGCATCTGTGAGACCAGCCCGCTCACCGAGGACGAGTCCGGCGGGGAACTCCCCGCCCAGTCCACGGACCTCGGCGCGCTGCTCGACTCCACCGGGGCCCGGATCGCGGTCATCTGCACCCCGATCCCCACCCACACCGGCCTCGCCCTCGCGGCGGCCGGACGGGGGGTGCACCTCCTGCTGGAGAAGCCCCCCGCGCCGTCGTACGCCGAGTTCCGCCGGATGGCCGACGGGGTCGCGGCGGCCGGGGTCGCCTGCCAGATCGGCTTCCAGTCACTGGGCTCGGCCGCCGTGCCCGCCATCCGCGAGCTGGTCGCCGGGGGCGCCGTCGGCCGGGTGACGGGCATCGGCGGGGCCGGCGCCTGGATACGGCCCGAGGCGTACTTCCGCCGGGCGCCCTGGGCGGGCCGGCGCCGGATGGACGGCGTCGACGTGATCGACGGGGCGCTCACCAACCCCCTCGCGCACGCCGTCGCCACCGCCCTCGCGCTCGACGGGAGCACCCGCGCCGAGGACGTCGCCGGCATCGAGACCGAGCTGCTGCGCGCCAACGACATCGAGTCCGACGACACCTCCTGCGTACGGATCACCACCGTGCGCGGCGGTTCGGTCACCGTCGCCGCGACGCTGTGCGCAGAGCGGGAGGAGGAGCCGTACGTCATGGTGCACGGCACCCGCGGCCGGATCACCTTCTGGTACAGGCAGGACCGGATCCTGCTCCAGCGCGCCGGGCACAGCCCCGAGGAGACGCGGTTCGACCGCACCGACCTGCTGGAGAACCTCGCCGCCCACCTCACCGACGGCACCCCCCTGCTGGTCACCCCGGACGGGACGGGCGCCTTCATGCGGGTCGTCGAGGCGATCCGTGAGGCCCCCGATCCGGCCCCGCTGCCTGCCGGTGCCTGGCACCGCGTCCCCGGCGAGGACCGCCGGGTCGTGCCCGGCATCGACGCCCTGGTCGCCGCCGCCGCCGACACCCTGTCCCTCTACTCCGAGCTGGGCGCCCCCTGGGCCCTGCCCGCCCACCACCCGCCGAAAGAGGTGAGCAGCCGATGACCGGCGACGACCAGGTGGTGCTGCGTGTCGCGGACCGGCCCGTCGGCCGGTACGTCACCCGGCCCGAGCTGCCCGGCCGGCTTTCCCCGCGGCCCTATCTGCACCCCGTCACGACCCTGGCCGGCACGGCCGTCACCGAGCTCGGCCCCGCCGACCACCCACACCACCTCGGCGTCGGTGTCGCCGTTCCCGACGTCGAGGGGTTCAACTTCTGGGGCGGACGCACCTACGTCCGGGGCCGGGGCCCGACCGAGCTGGACAACCACGGTAGCCAGCGGCACGCCGCCTACCGGCTGCGCGACCCCGGCGGATTCGTCGAGGAACTGCGCTGGGTGGCGGCGCCCGGTGAACTGCTGCGCGAGCGCCGTACCGTCACCGCCACCGAACTCACCGGCACCGCCTGGGCGCTGGACCTCACCTTCTCCCTGACCAACACCACGCCGGGCCCGCTGTCCCTCGGCAGCCCCGCCACCAACGGCCGCCCCGGCGCCGCCTACGGGGGCTTCTTCTGGCGGGCCCCCAAGGAGGAGACGGCACCGCAGGTGTTCACCGCCCGCGCCGAGGGCGAGAGCGAGGTGCACGGCAGCACGGCCGACTGGCTGGCCCTCACCGGATCCGCCTGGACCCTGGTCTTCGCGGGGGCCACCGCACCGACCCGGCAGGACCCCTGGTTCGTCCGCACCGCCGAGTACCCGGGCGTCGGCTCCTCCCTCGCCCACGCCGCCCGGCTGGCCCTCCCGCCCGGTGGGACGCTGGTCCGCCGGATCGTCACCGTCGTCGCCGACGGCCGCCTCGGCCGCGACGAGGCCGCCGCCCTGGTCCGCAGGGCGGTGAGCACGTGAGCGCCGAACCGGCGGACCTCACCTACCGCAACCCCGTCCTGAACGCCGACTGGTCCGACCCGGACGTGATCCGGGTCGGCGACGACTTCTACCTGACCGCCTCCAGCTTCGGCCGCGTCCCCGGACTGCCCCTGCTGCACTCCCGCGACCTGGTCAACTGGACCCTCGTCGGCCACGCTCTCGAACGCCTCGAGCCCGAGGCCGAGTTCGCCACCCCCCGGCACGACTGCGGGGTCTGGGCCCCCGCCCTGCGCCACCACGGCGACCGCTTCTGGATCTTCTGGGGCGACCCCGACCAGGGCATCTTCCAGGTCAACGGCCCCGGGATCCGGGGCCCCTGGAGCCGGCCGCTCCTGGTGAAGGCCGGAAAGGGCCTCATCGACCCCTGCCCCCTGTGGGACGACGAGACCGGCGAGGCGTATCTCGTGCACGCCTGGGCCAAGTCCCGCTCCGGCGTCAAGAACCGCCTCACCGGCCACCGGATGCACCCGCACGGCACCGAACTCCTCGACGAGGGCAAGGTGATCGTCGACGGCGACCGCATCCCCGGCTGGTTCACCCTGGAAGGGCCCAAGCTCTACCGGCACGACGGCTGGTTCTGGATCCTCGCCCCCGCCGGGGGAGTGGAGACCGGCTGGCAGGGGGCCTTCCGCTCCCGCGCGTTCTTCGGCCCCTACGAGGAGAAGGTGGTCCTCGAGCAGAAGGACACCGGCGTCAACGGTCCCCACCAGGGCGGATGGGTGCGCACCCCGTCCGGCGAGGACTGGTTCCTGCACTTCCAGCAGCGCGGCGCGTACGGCCGTGTCGTGCACCTCCAGCCCATGCGCTGGGATCAGGAAGGCTGGCCGGTGATCGGGGACGACGGCGCCCCCGTCGCCGTGCACCGCCGCCCCGATCCGCCCGCGCAGCCGCCCGCCGCGCCCGCCACCGACGACGACTTCCCCGGCGGGCGCCCCGGCCGCCAGTGGCAGTGGGCCGCCAACCCCCGGGACGGCTGGGCCACCCAGCACTCCGCCGACGGACTGCGGCTGACCTGTGTCCGCTCCGCCGACGCGCACGACCTGCGCGCCCTGCCCCACGTCCTCACCCAGCGGCTGCCCGGCACCCCGTGCACCGTCGAGGTGGACCTGCGGCTCGACAGCGAGGAACCGGGAGCACGCGCCGGACTCGCGGTCCTCGGCGACGCCTACCGCTGGATCGGGCTCCAGCGGGACGCCGGCGGCGCGGTGCACCTGGTGCACCGGTTCGCCGAGACGGTCGCCGAGAGGGAACGGGACGCCGCTCATCCACGCCCCGCTCCCGGCGGCCGGGCACGGCTGCGCATCGACATCGGTGACGGTGCGCGCTGCCGCTTCTCGTACGACACCGGGGACGGCCTGCGCCCCTCCGGTCAGGTCTTCGCCGCCACGCCGTGGCGCTGGGTCGGTGCCCTGCTCGGTCTGGTCGCCCTGGCGCCCTCCGGTCGGGGACACGCCGGCACCGCCACGTTCACGCAGTTCAGGATCCGTATCCAGGAGAAGAGAGCCGACCAATGAGGATCAGCATGCTCACCAACAGCACCGGCAGAGGCCGCCGCACCTCGGCCGCCGTGGCCCTCGGGGCCGTGCTCGCCCTGACCGCCACCGCCTGCGGCGACGACGGCAGCGGCGCGGACGGCGCCGAGGGCAGCGGCAAGGGCAAGATCGTCTTCTGGGACAACAACGGCGGTGTCCGCACCGACATCTGGAAGGAGATCATCGCCGACTTCGAGAAGGCCAACCCCGACATCGACGTCCAGTACGTCGGCATCGCCTCCACCGAGTACCAGTCCAAGGTCGACACCGCCATCCAGGCCGACGGTCTGCCGGACGTGGGCGGCATCAGCGCGTCGATGCTCGCGGGCTTCGCCGCCCAGGGCGCGCTCGACCCGCTGGACGACCGGCTGGGCGAGTCGGCGCTGAGCGGCAAGCTCAACGAGGACATGGTCGAATCGATGCGGGCGGCCGGCGGCGGTGACGACCAGCTGTACTCCGTGCCGACCTCGGCCAACAACGGCGTCCTCTACTACCGCACCGACCTGTTCGAGAAGGCGGGCCTGGAGGAGCCGACCACCTGGGACCGGTTCTACACGGCCGCGGAGAAGCTCACCGACAAGGGCGACAACAAGTTCGGCTACACCATCCGCGGGGGCGCCGGTTCGATAGCCCAGGCCCTGGACGCGATGTACGGCCAGTCCGGTATCACCTCGTTCTGGGACTCCACCGGCAAGAAGACCACGGTCAACGACCCGGGGAACGTGACGGCCCTGGAGAAGTACGCGGGACTGTTCAAGGAGGTCACCCCCGCCGCCGACCTCAACAACGACTTCACCAAGATGGTCGCGCAGTGGGACTCCGGTGAGATCGGCATGCTGAACCACAACCTGGGCTCGTACCAGGACCACGTGAAGGCGCTCGGCGCGGAGAAGTTCCGGGGCATCCCGCAGCCCACCGGGCCCGGCGGCAAGCGGGTGCAGGTCTCCAACCCGGTCGACGGCGTCGGCCTGTTCAAGACCTCCGAGAACAAGGAGGCCGCCTGGAAGTTCATCGAGTTCGCCACGTCGGCGCAGTCCAACTCGAAGTTCAACGAGTCGGCGGGACAGGTGCCGGCACACCTGGACGCCGCGAAGGACGGATGGATCTCCGAGGCGGAGCCCACGAAGCTGGCGGCGGACGCGCTGAGTGACGGGTCGACGAGCATCGTGCAGCTTCCGTACTACCTGCCGGACTGGAACACCATCTCCAAGGCGGAGAGCGAGCCGAGCTTCCAGAAGGTGCTGCTGGGCGACATGAGCGCGAAGTCCTTCCTGGACGGGCTGGCCGAGAAGCTGGACGCCGCGCAGGCTGAGTGGGATGAGCAGATGGGCTGATCCGGATCGGTTCCGCCGAGGGGCGGCCTGTGGTTTCGGGCTGCGGGCCGTCCGTGGCTGATCGCGCCCACGCGGCGGAGCCGCATATCGGGTACAGCCCCGCGCCCCCGGAAGGGCGCTTCCCGTCCGCCCTCGCTGAAAGGCGCAGTGGGGTGGTCCCGGAGTCGTGGATCACCTGGCCGGAGCCCGTCGCGTAACACCCCCTGGACCACGAGAAGGAGAGCCGCACCATGAACAGATCGAAATGGCATGTGCATGCCACTCTGAGAGCCGCCTCCCTGGCCGGCTGCACCGCCCTCGTCCTGACGCTGACCGGCACCGGCGCCGCCCAGGCCCACTCCCCGTCGCACCACCACCGCGACGTCGCCCGGCAGACGCTGCCCGCGGGCGACGGCTGGGCCTCCCACGGCACCGGCACCACGGGAGGGGCCCGCGCCGCCGCCGAACACGTGTACACCGTGACCGACTGGGCCGAATTCAAGGCGGCCCTGGCGGACGGCGGCGACGCACCGAGGATCATCAAGGTGAGGGGGACCATCGACGCGGTCTCCGAGGGCTGCGCCGCGCTCGCCGCGCCCGGGTACGACTTCGACGCCTACCTCGAGAAGTACGCCCCGGAGACCTGGGGCCTGGAGCAGGACCTGAGCGCCGAGCCCGACGACAGCCCGGAGGGACTGCGCAGGGCCTCCGCCGAGCGGCAGGACGCGGCCATCAAGGCGCCCATCCCCTCCCGCACCACGATCATCGGCGTCGGCCGGAACGCCGGCATCAAGGGCGCCAGTCTGCAGATCAAGGGCGTGGACAACGTCATCGTCCGCAACCTCACCCTCGAGAGCCCGGTCGACTGCTTCCCGCAGTGGGACCCGACCGACGGGGACCGGGGCAACTGGAACTCCGAGTACGACACCGCCGTCGTGTACGGCTCCACCCACGTCTGGCTGGACCACAACACCTTCACCGACGGAGAGCACCCCGACAGCGAGGCGCCGACCCACTTCGGCATGCTCTACCAGCAGCACGACGGCGAACTGGACATCGTGCGGGGCGCCAACCACGTCACCGCCTCCTGGAACGTCTTCACCGAGCACGACAAGACGATCCTCATCGGCAACAGCGACAGCGAGTCCACCGCCGTCGGCGACCGGGGCAGACTGAAGGCGACCTTCCACCACAACCTGTTCTCGGGCCTGGTCGAGCGCGCTCCGCGGGTCCGCTTCGGACAGGTCGACGTGTACAACAACCACTTCGTGGCCGAGGCCGGCTACTCCTACAGCTTCGGCATCGGCAAGGAGTCCCAGCTCGTCGCCGAGCACAACGCGTTCACCCTGCCGCGGGGCGTCAGCCCGGCCAAGATCCTCAAGCGGTGGAACGACTCGCCGCTCACCGCCCGGCACAACCTCGTCAACGGCGAGCGGACCGACCTGATCGCCGCGCACAACGCGGAGCTCCCCGACGCACCCCTGAGGTCCGGCGCCGGCTGGACGCCCACCCTGCGCACCGCGGTCCACCCTGCCTGGGCGGTCCCGGTCCTGGTCGGGCTCGGCGCGGGCGCCGGCCGTCTGCGCTGACCCCGCCCCCATCCGGCCGGCGCGGTCCGCCCCCACTGCGGACCGCGCCGGCCCGTCTCCGTCACCCAAGGAGCACCGCATGCCCTCGCCCCCGTCCCGAAGGAACGTGCTGCTCGCCGGAGCCGAGGCCGCCTCCCACACCAGGGAGACCTGGCTCGGCGACCGGCGGCCCCGCGGATGACCTCCGTCCCGGGCCCGCCCGGACTGCTCCGGGCGCTCAAGGACGACCTGACGTTCCCGCTCGCCTGGGGCGCCTCACCCGTCCGCGACATCGCGGCGTGGCGCCGGGCGGCCCGGGCCAAGGTCGAGGAACTGCTCGTCGTGCCACCCCAGGACGACATCCCGTACGCCCCCGAGTACACGGCCGGGCCCGCAGCGGACGGCTACGACAGGGAGCTGGTGACGCTCTCGCTCACCCGGCACACCCGGGTCCGCGGCGCCCTGCTCACCCCGCACGGCACCGGCCCCTTCCCGGCCGTCCTGCTCCTGCACGACCACGGCTCCCGCTTCGACATCGGCAAGGAGAAGTGCGTCCGGCCCTGGTACGACGACACCCGGCGCGCCTCCGCGAGGGAGTGGGCCGGGCGCCACTTCGACGGGCGCTTCACCGGTGACGAACTCGCCCGGCGCGGCCATGTCGTGCTCTGCACGGACGCACTCGGCTGGGGTGAGCGCGGACCCCTGGTTCATGAGCAGCAGCAGGCCCTGGCGAGCAACCTCTACCACCTCGGCTCCTCCCTCGCCGGTCTCCACGCCCGCGAGGACCAGCGGGCCGCGGCCTTCCTCGCCGGGCTCGACCGGGTGGACGCCCGCCGGATCGCCGCCGTCGGCTGGTCGATGGGCGGCTACCGAGCCTGGCAGGCCGCGGCCCTCAGCGACCACGTCGCGGCGGCGGCGAGCGTCTGCTGGATGACCGGGCTCAAGGACATGATGGTGCCCGGCAACAACACCCTGCGCGGGCAGTCGGCGTTCCACATGCTCCATCCCGGGCTCGCCCGGCACCTGGACATCCCCGATGTGGCGAGCATCGCCGCGCCGAAGCCGATGCTCCTCTTCCACGGCGGGCTCGACGCCCTGTTCCCCGCCGCCGGGGTACGGGTCGCCCGCGACAGGCTGCGCGCCGTCTGGCGTGCCTGGGGTGCCGGGGGGCGGCTGCGGCTGAAGACCTGGCCGGAGCACGGCCACACCTTCGACGCCGCGATGCAGGACGAGGTGTACGCCTGGCTGGACGCCGTCCTGTGAGACGGCCGGGGCGGGGCGGGGCGTGCGCGTGTCCGGGCGGCAGGCCGCGCTGACGAGGTGCCGGCGCCATCGACCCGATCGAGCAGCTCCTCGGCGTCAGGTGACCGGGCACGAGGCGGACGGGCCGCCCCCGGGGGGAGGGGAGCGGCCCGTCCGCTCGTAGAGACGGTCCGGGGGCCGAAAAGGTTCAGTCCCCGCGCGGCCGCGTTCCCCGCCGGCCGGGGCCGCCCGGCGGTGGAGGAGCCGGCGATCCGCCTCCGCCGCGCGGGGCGGAGCCGGGTCAGCCCTCCAGGGTGAGCAGGAGCTCCTCGATCTCCGTCCCCCGCGCGGGGGCGTACGCGACGGCCCGCGCGGAGACCTCGAAGCCGCACCGCTCCAGGACCCGCCGCGATCCCGCGTTGTCGGCGGCCACGCGCGCGTACAGCGGGCGCTCGTCCACCTCGGCCAGCAGGGCGCGCAGCGCGGCCGTGGCGACGCCCTGGCCCCAGTAGGCGCGGTCGACCCAGTACGTCACCTCGCGCTCGCCCGCCTCCCCGTACACCGCGGCGCTCCCCACCACGTCCCCGTCGCCCAGCACCGTGCGCGCCACGATCCGCGGGGAGTTGCGGACGCGCGCCCAGTGGGCGTCGAAGCGGTCCCGGTCGGCCGGGTCCTCAGGGGTGAAGGCGGCCATGCGCAGCGCCTCCGGGTCGTTGGACTGGCGGTAGAAGACCGGCAGATCGCTGTCGTGCACCGGCCGCAGGGAGATGTCCACGGGTCAGATCCTCCGGGTGGCCAGGGCGAGCCGGTCGCGGGCGTCGAACAGGGCGTCCTTGACCATCTGCTCGTGCGCGGGGGTCAGCCGGGCGACCGGCACCGAGCAGCTGATCGCGTCCCGCGCGGGGGTGCGGTAGGGGATCGCCACACCGAAGCAGCGCAGCCCCAGCGTGTTCTCCTCGCGGTCCACCGCGAAACCCTGCTCCCGTACCTGGTGCAGCTCCTCGATGAGCCGCTCCCGGTCGGTGAGGGTGTGTTCGGTCAGCGCGGGCAGCGTCTCCGGGAGCATCTTGCGCACCTGCTCGTCCGGGTACGTGCTCAGCAGCGCCTTGCCCAGCGACGTCGAGTGCGCGGGCAGCCTGCGGCCGACCCGGGTGAACGGGCGCAGGTAGTGCTGGGACTGCCGGGTGGCGAGATAGACGACGTTGGTGCCGTCCAGCCGGGCGAGGTGGATGGTCTCGGTGGTGTCGTCCGAGAGCCGGTCCAGCGTGGGCCGGGCGGCCGCGACGACCTCGTCGCCGTCGATGTACGACGTGCCCACCAGCAGCGCCCGGACGCCGATGCCGTACCGGGTGCCCGTCGCGTCCGTCTCCACCCAGCCGAGCTCCACAAGGGTGCGCAGCAGCATGTAGAGGCTCGACTTGGGGTACCCGACGGCCTCCTGGACCGCCGCCAGGGAGTGCATACCGGGGCGCCCGGCGAAGTATTCGAGCAGTTCAACGGTCCGCACCGCGGACTTGACCTGCGCCCCGCCGCCTGTCTCGCCAGCCGACATCGCCCTTGACCCCTTCGTTCGCCGGAAATAGTCTCCGAAGTGCATTCATCTACAGAGACAGCGTTCAGTATATCGAACACCGCTGATGGATGGCGTACGTACTGCGGCATCGCACGCGGCAATCAAGTGGAGGGACCCCGGTGGCAGCAGCACCAGTCTGGAGTGTCGACCCCCGAACCGGGAAGCAGCGCGAACAGGTTGCGGTGGAGGCCACAGCCCAGGAGGTGGACGCCGCCGTCCGCGCGGCGCACGACGCGCGCGGCGCGCTGGCGGACCGCGCCGTCCGCGCGGCCTTCCTGCGCACGGCCGCGGATGAACTCGAGGCCGCCCGTGACCAGCTCGTCGAAGCCGCCGACGCGGAGACCGCGCTCGGCCCGGCCCGGCTCACCGGCGAGCTCGCGCGTACCTGCTACCAGCTGCGCGCCTTCGCCGGCATCGTGGAGGAGGGCGCCTTCCTCGACGTCGTCATCAACCACCCCGACGACACCGCGACCCCGCCCGTGCCGGACCTGCGCCGCTACAAGATCCCGCTGGGCGTCGTCGCCGTCTACTCCGCGTCCAACTTCCCCTTCGCCTTCTCCGTGGCCGGCGGCGACACCGCCAGCGCGCTCGCGGCCGGCTGCCCGGTCGTGGTCAAGGCCCACCCGGACCACCCCGGACTGTCCGAGCTGGTGGCCAGGGTGCTGCGCCGGGCCGCGGCCCGGCACGACATCCCCGACGGCGTACTCGGTCTGGTGCACGGCTTCGACGCCGGTATCGAGCTGATCCGGCACGCGCAGGTCTCGGCGGCCGGGTTCACCGGTTCCGTCCGCGGCGGCCGGGCCCTCTTCGACGCGGCCGCCGCACGGCCCGTTCCCATCCCCTTCCACGGTGAGCTGGGCTCCCTGAACCCGGTCGTCGTCACCGAGGCCGCCGCCGCCGAGCGCGGCGAGGCCATCGGCGCCGGGCTGGCCGGCTCGATGACCCTGGGCGTCGGCCAGTTCTGTGTGAAGCCGGGCCTCGTGCTGGCTCCCGCAGGACCGGCCGGTGACGGACTGCTCAAGTCCCTCACGGAGGCGGTCAGCGACACCGACGCGGGCGTCCTGCTCGACCACCGCATGCGCGACAACTTCGTCGCCGGGGTCGCCGAGCGCACCGGGCTGCCCGATGTGGAGTCCCCGGTCACCCCGGGCGCCGGGGGTGAGCACACCGTCAGCGCGGGCTTCCTCACCGTCCCCGCGAGCCGGCTGGCCCAGGAGGGCGCCCACGACCTGCTCCTGGAGGAGTGCTTCGGACCGGTCACCGTGGTGGCCCGCTACGAGGACGACAGCGAGGTGCGCGGTGTGCTCGCACGGCTGCCGGGCAACCTCACCGCGACCGTGCAGCTGTCCGCCGGGGAGGCGGCCGGGGAGGGCCGCGGTGCCGAACTGGTGCGGGAACTCACGCCGTTGGCCGGACGCGTGCTGGTGAACGGCTGGCCGACGGGCGTCGCGGTCGCCCCGGCCCAGCATCACGGCGGCCCGTACCCGGCGACGACCTCCACGTCCACGTCGGTGGGCGGCACGGCCGTGGAGCGATGGCTGCGGCCGGTCGTCTACCAGACCACGCCCGAGGCGCTGCTGCCCGCTGAGCTCAGGGACGACAACCCGCTGGGGCTGCCCCGGAGGTTCAACGGCACGCTGGAGCGCTGAGGCGGCTCACCCCGTGGTCGGCTCCAGGCCCGCGTCGCGGGCCAGGAGCGCCGCCTGGACCCGGTTGTGACAGTCGAGCTTGGTCAGGATGCGGCTGACGTAGGTCTTCACCGTGGCCTCGCTCATGTGCAGCCGGGCCCCGGCGTCCGCGTTGGACAGGCCCTCCCCGAGCAGGGCCAGCACCTGGCGTTCGCGTTCCGTCAGGCCGGCCAGGCGCCTGCGTGCCTCCTCGCCGCGCACGGTGGCGGCGGGGGAGGCGAGGGAGTCCACCACGTGCCGGGTGGCGGCCGGGGACAGATAGGCGTTGCCGGCCGCCGCCGCGCGGACCGCGTGGATCAGTTCCCCCGGGGCGGAGTCCTTCAGCAGGAAGCCCGCGCTGCCGTGGCCGAGTGCCCGCAGGACGTTGTCCCGTTCCCCGAACGTCGTCAGGATGAGCACGCGTGTCCGCGGCGCCGCCCGGCCGATCTCGGCCAGCGCGGCCAGTCCGTCCAGCACGGGCATCTGGATGTCCAGCAGGGCCACGTCGACGGCGGTGCTCCGGACGGTCTCCACCGCTTCCCGGCCGTCCCGCGCCTCGGCGACGACATCGATGTCGTCCGCCGAGGTCAGGATCATCCTGATGCCGGCCCTGATGAGCGGCTCGTCGTCGGCGACGAGGACCCGGATCACGCGGCCTCCTGCGCGGTGTCGGTGTGACAAGCGGATGATGCGACTCGCCCATCATGCCCGATTCCGTCGCGGGTGCGGTGATGTACCGCCCGGTCAGATGTCGTGCGGGTAGGACTCCTTGGCGGACAGCTTCCCGTCACGGAAGCAGAACCGGTAGACGATGTCCTCCTCGTCGTCCACGAAGTGCTCGCAGACCGCGTCCGCGGGCAGCGGCGGGCCGTCCTCCTCCACGCCGTCGAGGAGCATCGAGTCGCCGGCCGGGAACTCGTCCCTGATGTCCGCCTCGGCGTCGCCGATCCGGGCCGAGTCGTAGACGCTCGCCGGGATGACGCCCGCCTCCACCTCGTCGATCAGCTTCGACACGCCCCACACCAGCAGGGCGACGGTGCCCACGACGAGGACGACGGCGGTGAGGGCACATCCCAGGGCGACGTTCTTCTTGCTGCTCATGATGGCGGCGAACTCCTTCTGCGGGTCGGACCGGTGTCCGTTGACCGCTCCACCGTCGCCCGCCGGCCCCTCGCCGGTCTGCCACCGGAAGTCGTCGTCCGCGGCGACGGAAGTCGCGCCGTCCGGCCGGGCCGGACTCTCGCCGTCCGCGTAGGGCAGCACCCCGGCGAGACGGAAGCCGCCCGCGGGGGTGCGGCCGGTGTGCACCATGCCGCCGACCAGCCGGGCCCGCTCCTGAAGCCCCGCCAGCCCCTGGCCCCCGCTGATCGCGGCCGGGCCCGACGCCCCGGCCGGTGCGGGCCCGTTGGCCACCTCGATCACCAGGCTGTCCGGTTCGTAGCGCAGGGACACGGTGATCGCGGCGCCCGGCGCGTGCTTGTGCGCGTTGGTCAGGCCCTCCTGGGCGATGCGGTACACCGCGTGGTCGGCGGCGGGCGCGAGCGGCCGTTCGGTGCCGGAGCGGTGCAGCCCGACCTTCGTGCCCGCGGCCCGGGACGACTCGATCAGCTTGTCGACGGAGGCCGCCACCCGGGCCGTCGAGGGCCCGGCGCCCTCGTCCTCGGAACCCGGCTGGGGCGCTTCCACACCGTCCCGCAGGATGCCCACGGCCTCGCGCAGCTCCTGCATCGCCGTCCGGGAGGCCTCCCGGAGGATGCCCACCCCCTCCCGCTGGCGCCCCTTCAGCTCGGGGTCCACCTCCAGCGCTCCGGCGTGCACGGCGATCAGCGCGAGCTGGTGGCCGAGACTGTCGTGCATGTCCTGGGCGATGCGCTGGCGTTCCATCAGCCTGGCCTGCCGTGCCACCATCACCTGCTCGCGGACCAGTTGGGCGTTGTGCCGCTGCAGGGCGTCCAGCAGGTTGTGGCGCTGCGCGCGGTAGCGGGAGGCCAGCCCCGGCACGACCGCCAGCACCAGGAACGGGCCGCCGCTCAGCGTGGCCGTCAGCAGGAGCGACATCCCGAGATCCTCGGGGTCCGAGCTGATGACGACGGCGAGGAGATAGCACACGAGCCCGGCCGCGTAGGCGCCCAGCGCCCGCGCCGGGCGTTTGATGCGGCTGCCCGCCGACCAGCTCACGCAGACCAGCAGCGCGAACGCGCCGCCGATCGTGCCGGCCAGGGCCGACGAGACGATCAGCACGGTCGTCGGCCACGCACGGCGGGTGAGCGACAGTACGGCGACGAGCAGGGCGATGGCACCGCCCCGTGCCCCGGATCCGGTCTCCGCCGCGTAGAGCAGACCGGCGGTGCCGGAGAGGACCACGACGTAGGCGATCTCCCCGGCGACCCGCTTGCGGGTCCAGGGCGAGGCGGCGGCGAGACGGGAACGCAACGGCCGGCGGGCAGGCGATATCTCTTCTGGGTCCACGCGCAGACCATAGAGGGCCGCCTCCGGGCCCCCGCATCCCCCCTTCGGCGCGGTACCGGGCGACGAAAGTGAACACGCCCGCGCCGCCGGCCCTGTCCTCTTCCGTCGCTGCGGACAGCGACTTACGGAGACTGACCAGGGCCGGGGATCGGGGAGAGGATGGCTCTGCCGGCCGGGGGAACGGGAGCGCCGGCGTCCGACACCGACGACTGACGGAGCGCAGCAGTGGACACCAGACAAGAGCACGTGAACGACCGTTTCACCGTCCGGCAGAAGACCAGCCTCATGATCAACAGGTACGTCGTGACCGAGACCCTGCCGGACGGCTCGGACGGCAAGGTCCTCGCCTTCGCCGAGCAGAAGCGGATGACGCTCAAGGAGCAGATGACCTTCTACACCGACGAGTCCAGGCGGCAGGTGCTGTTCACCGCAGCGGCACGCCAGATCGTCGACCTGGGCGCCTCCTACGACGTGCGGGACGCGGGCGGCGGCGTCGTCGGCACGTTCAGCAAGAGGTTCGGCTCCTCCCTGCTGCGCTCGACGTGGGAGATGGACCAGCCGGGTTCGATCGCCGCCGTCGGGCGCGAACGCAACCGGTTCGTGGCGGTGGCGCGCCGTCTCTGGGGGCTGGTGCCGCTCGACTTCGTACCGTTCATGTGGCCGTACCACTTCGACTTCACCTCGGACGGCGGGCAGGTGATGCGGGTGGACAAGAAGTTCGGACTGCGTGACCGCTATGTCGTCGACGTGCAGTCGCCCGCGCTCGACCTGCGTCTCGCCATCGCCCAGGCCGTGGCCCTCGACGCCCTCCAGTCCCGCTGACCGGGACGCCACCCCGGGCCGCGGCGCCGGGCTCCGCCTGGGACAATCCCGTCATGGACCTGAAAATCGCCGAACTCCCCTTCCCCTTGCGCACCTACGGCCCCGACGGCTCCTGGTCGTACGAGGACGGCGTCCTCAGCGGATGGGCCGGGCCCCGGCAGGACCGTTTCGTGCCGCCCACCGGTGAGGCACTGGAACCGGCCGCCGACGCGCCGCGTCTGCTGGGTGCCCCCGAGGGCGACTTCCAGCTGATCGCGCGGGTCACGGTCGGCTTCGCCGGCACCTTCGACGCCGGGGTGCTGTACGTCCACGTCGGCGAACGGGCCTGGGCCAAGCTCTGCCTGGAGTACTCCCCGGACGTCCCCACCGTCTGCACGGTGGTCACCCGGGGTCACTCGGACGACGCCAACTCCTTCACCGTCGACGGCAGCTCCGTCTGGCTCCGGGTGAGCCGCACCGGCCGCGCCTTCGCCTTCCACGCCTCCCGCGACGGCGAGCGCTGGACCTTCGTCCGGTTCTTCACCCTCGGCGACGAGGAGGAGACCGGTGCCGCCCTGGTCGGATTCATGACGCAGTCGCCGATGGGGGAGGGCTGTGTGGTGACCTTCGACCACCTCGAGTACCGGCTGCACTGGCCGCACGATCTGCGCGACGGCAGCTGAGGAAAGCCGGAGCGGGCGGGAGCGGTGAAAGGGCGGGAAGAGCGGGGCAGGGGGAATGAAAGCAGCTCCTTGAATGTTCATGCGGTTGCCGGAGGGAGCCTCCGCGCCCGCCACGATCCTGGAGAGAGCCGACTCATGCGCGTCGAGATCTGGAGCGACATCGCCTGCCCCTGGTGCTACGTCGGAAAGGCCCGCTTCGAGAAGGCGCTGGCGTCCTTTCCGCACCGCGAGCAGGTCGAGGTGGTGCACCGTTCCTTCGAACTGGACCCGGGCCGGGCCAAGGGCGACATCCAGCCGGTGATCACCATGCTCACCAAGAAGTACGGCATGAGCCGGGCACAGGCCGAGGCCGGCGAGGACAACCTCGGTGCCCAGGCCGCAGCCGAGGGCCTGCCCTACCGCACCCGGGGCCGTGACCACGGCGGCACCTTCGACATGCACCGCCTGCTGCACCACGCCCGCGAGCAGGGCCGCCAGGTGGAACTGCTCGACCTGCTCTACCGGGCGAACTTCGCCGAGGAACGGTCCGTCTTCGACGACGACGAACGGCTCGTCGAACTCGCCGCCGGGGCCGGTCTCGACACCGACGCCGTGCGCGCGGTCCTCGCCGACCCCGCGGCCTACGCCGACGAGGTCCGCGCCGACGAGCGCGAGGCCGCGGAACTCGGCGCGAACGGTGTGCCGTTCTTCGTGCTCGACCGCAAGTACGGCGTCTCCGGCGCGCAGCCCGCGGAGGTCTTCACCCAGGCACTCACCCAGGCCTGGGGCGAGCGCCCGCCGCTGACGATGGCCGGCGGCGGCGCGGAGGTGTGCGGCCCGGACGGATGCGCGGTACCGCAGCAGTAGACACGCAGGTCAGCACGTACACATAAGGCTTCCTTCGCGGTACCGCGCGGAATGCGGCAATGGACGGGAGGCCGCCGGGGCCGCAGAGTGGTTCCATGGCAACTTTCGACCACCTCGTCCGTGCCGAGTTCGCCCCGCGGAACACCTACCTCAACACCGCGAGCAACGCTCTCCTGCCCGCCCGCACCGTCGCCGCGCTCCAGGACGCCGCCCGGCTGCGCGCGGAGGGCCGCTCGCTGGATCCGCTGTTCGCCGATGCCGAGGCCTGCCGCGCCGCCTACGCCCGGCTGGCCGGCGTCCCCACCCGGCGGGTCGCGGCCGGCGCCACGGTCGCCCTGCACACCGCGCTGATCGCCGCGTCGCTGCCGCCGGGCGCCGAAGTCCTCACCGCCGAGGGTGACTTCACCTCCGTGCTGAACCCCTTCCACACCCGCGGCGACCTCAAGGTGCGGTCGGCCCCGCTGGAGCGGCTCGCCGAATCCGTCAGGCCCGGCACCGCGCTCGTCGCGGTCAGCGCCGCGCAGTCCGCGGACGGCCGGGTCGCCGACCTCGACGCGCTGGGCGAGGCGGCCCGCGGCCACGGGGCGCGTACCTACGTCGACTTCTCCCAGGCGGCCGGCTGGCTGCCGGTGACGGCCGACGCCTGCGACTACAGCGTCACCATCACCCACAAGTGGCTGCTCGGCCCGCACGGCGTGGCCTTCCTCGTCGTCCCCGAGGACTTCGGCGATCTGACACCGGTGCAGGCGGGCTGGGTCGCGGGGGAGGACCCGTGGGACAGCTGCTACGGCCCCGTCACCGAACTCGCCCGTTCCGCCAGGCGGTTCGACTCCAGCCCGGCCCTGCTGGACCACGCGGGACTGCGCGCCTCCCTCGAACTCGTCGAGGAGATCGGCGTGGACGCGATCCGTGGCCACGACCTGGCCCTCGCCGACCGCTTCCGCGCGGGGCTCGCCGACCTCGGCCGCACACCCGTGCCGGCACCCGGCTCACCGATCGTGTCCGTGCCCGGACTCGGCGCCCGGCAGCCGGAACTGGCACAGGCCGGCATCCAGGTGTCGAACCGTGCGGGCCATCTGCGGGCGTCCTTCCACCTCTACAACACGCGGGACGACGTGGACCGGCTGCTGGACGTGCTGTCCGGCTGACCGTCCGCCGGTGCGCACGGCAGCGGGCCGGTGCCTCCCTGTCCCACACGAGGAGGCCCGGCCCGCAGTCCTTGAGGTGCGCCCGCGTCACCGCCGTGACGCCCGCCGCACCGTCCCGCCGCCCTACTTCACCGGGGTGAAGTCCCGCGCCCCGATGTACTCGGGCCGCCGGATCGGGGCCGCGAACGGCTCGACCGCCGCGTTCTCGACGCTGTTGAAGACGATGAACACGTTGCTGCGCGGGAACGGCGTGATGTTGTCGCCGGAGCCGTGCATGGCGTTGCAGTCGAACCAGGTCGCCGAGCCGGCCCTGCCGGTGAACAGCTTGATGCCGTACTCCGACGCCATCTTCGTCAGCGCCTCGTCGGACGGCGTCCCCGCGTCCTGCATCTGCAGGGACTTCTTGTAGTTGTCCTTCGGCGTGGCCCCCGCGCACCCGAGGAACGTCTTGTGCGACCCCGGCATGATCATGAGACCGCCGTTGGTGTCGTAGTTCTCGGTGAGCGCGATCGAGACCGAGATGGTGCGCATGTTCGGCAGACCGTCCTCGGCGTGCCAGGTCTCGAAGTCCGAGTGCCAGTAGAAGCCGCTCGCCCCGAAGCCCGGCTTGACGTTGATCCGCGACTGGTGGACGTAGACGTCGGAGCCGAGGATCTGCCGTGCCCGGCCGACGACCCGCTCGTCGCGTACCAGGTTCGCGAAGATCTCGCTGATCCTGTGCACCTCGAAGACGGACCGGATCTCCTTGGACTGCGGCTCGATGATCGAGCGGTCGTCCGCGCGGATGGCCGGGTCGGCGATGAGCCGCTCCAGCTCGTTCCGGTAGACACTCACCTCGTCCGGCCCGATGAGCTGGTCGATGGCGAGGAATCCGTCGCGGTCCAGGGACCGCAGATCACCGGCCGGGACGGGCCCGGGGGCGTCCGGGCCGCCCCAGACCACCGGGTCCTGCCGGGGGGTTGCCACCTCGGTGGCACCGCGGGTGGGGTAGAGATCGGTGACGTTCGTGGTCGTGGTCGTGGTCACGGTGACTCACACCTCCTCGGTGAGCAGCGGGTATACGCCGTTCTCGTCGTGGTCCTCCCGTCCGGTGACGGGCGGGTTGAAGACACAGATGCAGTGGAAGTCCTCCTTGACCTTGAGCGTGTGCCGCTCATGGCCGTTGAGGAGATACATGGTGCCGGGGGTGATGTGGTACGTCTCCCCCGTCTCGCGGTCGGTCAGCTCGGCGTCGCCCTTGGTGCAGACGACGGCCTCGATGTGGTTCGCGTACCACATCGACGTCTCCGTACCCGCGTACAGAATCGTCTCGTGCACGGAGAAGCCGACCTTCTCCTTGGCCAGGACGATGCGCTTGCTCTCCCATGTGCCGGACGCGGACTTCACGTGCCGGTCGGTGCCTTCGAGCTCCTTGAACGAACGGACGATCACGGTGGTGCGATGCCTCCTCGGCTTGGTGTTTCAGGCGGTTTCGCGGGCGGCGCGGGCGAGGATCCGCAGACCCTCGTCCAGCTCGCCCGGGGTGATGGTCAGTGCGGGGAGCAGCTTGACGACCTCGCTCTCCGGGCCGGACGTCTCGATCAGCAGGCCGAGCTCGAAGGCGCGCTGGGCGATCCGGCCCGCGCGGGCCTTGTCGTGGAACTCCATGCCCCACACGAGGCCGCGGCCCCGGTACTCCTTGACGTCGGCGGGGTTCTCCTCGGTGATGGCGATCAGCGCCTGCTCGACCTGCTCGCCGCGCGAGCGGGTCTGCTTCTCCATCGCCGAGCCGTCGGCCCAGTACGCCTCCAGGGCCGCGGTGGCCGTGACGAAGGCGGGGTTGTTCCCGCGGAAGGTGCCGTTGTGCTCGCCCGGCTCCCAGACGTCCAGCTCGGGCTTGAACAGGGTGAGCGCCATCGGCAGTCCGTAGCCGCTGATCGACTTGGAGACGGTGACGATGTCGGGCGTGATGCCGGCCTCCTCGAAGGAGAAGAAGGCGCCGGTACGGCCGCAGCCCATCTGGATGTCGTCGACGATGAGCAGCATGTCCTGGCGTTCGCACAGCTCGGCCAGGGCGCGCAGCCACTGCGGACGGGCGACGTTGATGCCGCCCTCGCCCTGCACGGTCTCGACGATCACCGCGGCGGGCTTGTTGAGGCCGGACCCCTGGTCCTCCAGGAGCCGCTCGAACCACAGGAAGTCCGGAACCTGGCCGTCGAAGTAGTTGTCGAACGGCATCGGCGTGCCGTGCACCAGCGGGATGCCGGCGCCGGCCCGCTTGAACGCGTTGCCGGTCACGGCGAGCGAGCCCAGGGACATGCCGTGGAAGGCGTTGGTGAAGGACACGATGGCCTCGCGCCCCTTCACCTTCCGCGCCAGCTTCAGCGCGGACTCCACGGCGTTGGTGCCCGTCGGCCCCGGGAACATGACCTTGTACGGAAGGTCGCGCGGGCGCAGGATCCAGTTCTGGAAGGACTCCAGGAAGGCGCGCTTGGCCGTCGTCGACATGTCGAGACCGTGCGTGACGCCGTCCCGCTCCAGGTAGTCGATCAGCGCCCGTTTCAGCACGGCGTTGTTGTGCCCGTAGTTGAGTGAACCCGCTCCGGCGAAGAAGTCGAGGTACTCGTGGCCGTCCTCGTCGTACATACGGCTGCCGTGCGCACGGTCGAAGACGGTGGGCCAGCCGCGGCAGTAGCTTCGTACCTCGGACTCGAGGGTCTCGAAGACGCTGAGGTCGGGCTGGGTGATGGTCACGAAGAATCGCTCCTCGGTGGCGTGGGAGGTCAGAGGGAGTCGGAAGATCGGGGGGAGGGGCCGGTCCGGCCCGGTCAGGGTGCGAACGGCCCGATGCGGTACAGCACCTCGGGGTCGTGCGGCCCGTCGGGGAACCGGCCGGCGTCGAACAGCACCTCGCGCTCCAGCAGGGCGCCGTGGCGCTCCGCGAACGCGGTGAACAGGCGCTCGGACGCGGTGTTGCCCGGGGTGATGGTCGTCTCGACGGTGTCCACCCCGTGTTCGGCGGCGGTCCGGGCGGCCAGACCGTCGAGCAGGGCCGCGGCGAGTCCGCGGCCACGGTACGACGCGTCGACCGCGACCTGCCAGACGAACAGGGTGCGCGGGCTGTCCGGCCGCAGGTATCCGCTGACGAAGCCGATCGGCTCGCCGCGCTCGTCGCGAGCGACGGCCGAAGTGGCGGCGAAGTCACGGCACCACAGCAGATAGCTGTACGACGAGTTCAGGTCGAGGACCTTCGAGTCTTTGGCTATCCGCCACAGCACGGCTCCGTCCGCCACGGTGGGGCGGTCGATTTGCAGGTCTGCTTGTGCGGCAGTCATGCGAATTGAACTTACCCAGGTAAATTCAAAATTGCATCGTCTGTCGGGGTTACGTACAGGCTCGATCCATGTTATCGCGCGAGCAGGCGAGCCCGCGCGGAAAGTCGACGATATGCACCCTTTGCCCTGGGATGAAGGGTGCAAAACGGGCGCCCTGTGGAACCGATCACAAGTGTGTAACTCCCGTGACGGCCCGCTTCCGCTCTGCTGAATCGTGGCGTTTAGGACCGGAGAAAGCGGGCAGAAGAAGACGGGAAGCTGCTCCGGAAAGTAATGGAGATATAAGCGAAAGAATGTCACGGGGGCGTCTGTGCGGGTGAATGCGATAATCCCACGGAATTCAGATCACGGACACCGGGCCGACGCTCTCGCGCAACAGGCCGGCGCGAGAGTCGTGCCGTTCGTCCGCCTCGGCGGGGTGGACGGGCACCCCGTGCGGACCGGTGCCCGCCCGGCCCTCGCCGGGCCCGGCCCGCGGACGCCTACCGCCAGGCCTTGTCCGCCGCCTCCAGCGCCGCGGGGAGGTTCACCGTCAGATCCGCACCGCTCATCGCCGTGCCCAGGGCCGTCAGGCAGGCGCGTACCGTGCCGGGGGTCGACCCGGGACCGTAGTGGTTGACGCGGATCATCTCCCCCGCGAGTGCGCCGCCGCCCGCCGCCAGCGGGGCGGCCGGATCGGCGGCCAGGGCGCGGGCCACCAGTTCCGAGGCCGCGGTGCCGCCCGGCGCCCGCAGCGTCGTGGCGACGGGTGCCGCCTCGGCCGCGGCCCGCACGTACGGCTCCAGCCCCCCGCCCAGGGCGAGCGCCCCCGCCCGGGCCGCCGCCGCGGCAGACGCGTGCCGGGACATCACCGTGTCCAGCCCCACCGCCTCGATCCGCTCCACGCACGCCTCCAGCGCCAGCATCTCCAACTGCGCCGGCGCGTGCGGCAGCGCCGTACGGCCGCCGTCGATCCAGCGCTCCTTCCAGTCGAGGAGGGAGAGGTAGGAACGGCGCGGCGCCCGCGGGTTCGCGGCCATCCGCGCCCACGCCCGCTCACTCACCGACACCGCCGAGACCCCGGCCGGACCGCCCATCGCCTTCTGCGCCCCGATCACGCACAGGTCCACGCCCCATGTGTCCGGCAGCACCGGTTCCGCCCCGATCGAGGCGACCGCGTCCAGGTAGAAGAGCGCCCCGTGCGCCCGGGCCACCTCGCCGATCTCCGCGACCGGGTTGGTGTTCCCGGTGGCGGCCTCCGCGTGCACCAGGGACACGAAGCCGATCTCCGGGTGCTCCGCGAAGGCGTCCCGGACCTGCCCGGCCGTCACCGCCGTGTGGAACGGCACCGTCAGGTCGATCACGGTGGCCCCGCAGTCCCGCAGCCAGTCGCCGAAGGTCTGGCCGTAGGGGCCGGTGATGATGTTCAGCGCGGTCGTGCCGGGACCGGCGGTCGCACGGATCGCGCCCTCCAGCGGGAGCAGCGCCTCCCCCTGCGTGATCACGACGTCCTGGCGGGTGCCCAGCAGCCTTGCCACCCGGTCCTCGATCGAGGCGAAGTGCGCGGCGCTCATCGGGGGCAGATCGAGGAGGAGGTGGGTCACGGCGGGGCTCTCTTTGCTTCGCGACGGTGGTGGGTACGTTCGACGAGGTCGAGGGTAGACCTTGGCCCGGAGGGCGGCCCGGCCGCGGGGTTCCGGGGCCGGGCCGCCCTCCGGCCACCGGCCACCGGAATGGTTTGGGTATCTCAAACCCTTCCTTATAATCGGAACGCATCGTTCCTTGATCAGGAGGCTCTCGTGAAGACGCTCCCCGGCCGCCGGACCCGCATACTGGCCGCCACCACCGCGACGGCCGGGCTGGTACTCCTGACCGCCTGCACCTCCAGCGACGACGGGGGCGGCGGCTCCACGACCGCCGGCGGCGTCGAACTCGTCAAGGCGGGGCAGCTCACCACCTGCACCCACCTCCCGTACCCGCCCTTCCAGTCGGAGATCGACGGCAAGGTGCAGGGCTTCGACGTCGCACTGATCGACCTGGTCGCCGAGGACCTCGGTGTGCGGCAGGAGATCCTCGACACGCCCTTCGAGAACTTCAAGACCGGCGCCTTCCTCAACGCCGGTGAGTGCGACCTGGCGGCGGCCGGGATGACCATCACCGAGGAGCGCAAGAAGAACGTCGACTTCTCCGACCCGTACTTCAACGCCACGCAGGCCGTACTCGTCGACCGGGGCAGCGGCGTCACCTCCCTCGCCGACGTGAAGTCCCAGGGTGTCAAGCTCGGCGCCCAGGCGCAGACCACCGGTGAGGACCACGTCAAGGAGGAGGGCCTGGACCCCGTCTCCTTCGAGTCCTCCGACGCCGTCCTCAACGGACTGCGCACCGGCCAGGTCAAGGCCGTCGTCATCGACTACCCCGTCGTCCAGGGCTGGCTGAAGGACAAGGCCAACGCCGACGCCTTCGAGGTCGCCGAGCAGATCGACACCGGCGAGGAGTACGGCGTCACGGTGAAGAAGGGCAACACCGCGCTGCGCGAGGCGGTCAACAAGGCCCTCGCGGACGCCGAGGCCGACGGCACGTACAAGAAGCTGTACGAGCAGTGGATCGGCCCCTACGACGAGTCCGCCGCCTCGCCGGCCGCGTCCTGACCCGATGACCGATACGGAGAAGCCGCCGGTCCGGCCGAAGAGGAAGGGCCTGACCAGGCGGCAGAAGCGCAGCCTGTCACGCGGCGTCCAGTACGCCGTCTTCGTCGCGGCCGTGATCGCCTTCGCGGTCTCGGCCGACTGGGACAGACTGCAGAACCAGTTCGCGCAGATCGACATCGCCGAGCGGATGTTCCCGGAGGTCATCACGCTGGCGCTGAAGAACACCGTGCTCTTCACGGTGACCGGCTTCGCAGTCGGGCTCGCCCTCGGCATGGTGATCGCGCTGATGCGGCTGTCGTCCGTCGCGCCGTACCGCTGGCTGGCCGGCGTCTACATCGAGATCTTCCGCGGCCTGCCCGCCCTGCTGATCTTCATCTTCATCGGCGTCGCCGTGCCGCTCGCCTTCCCCGGCACCGAGATCATCGGCGGCACCTACGGCAAGGTCGCCCTCGCGCTCGGCCTGGTGGCGGCCGCGTACATGGCGGAGACGATCCGGGCCGGCATCCAGGCCGTACCCAAGGGGCAGATGGAGGCGGCCCGTTCACTGGGTTTCTCGCCCGCCCGGGCCATGATCTCCGTCATCGTCCCGCAGGCCTTCCGGATCATTCTCCCGCCGCTCACCAACGAGCTGGTCCTGCTCTTCAAGGACTCCTCGCTGGTGCTCTTCCTCGGCGTCACCCTGGGGGAGCGCGAACTGTCCAAGTACGGCCGCGATCTGGCCAGCCAGACCGCCAACTCCACCCCGATCCTGGTGGCCGGCCTGTGCTACCTGCTGATCACCATCCCGCTCGGCTTCGTCGTGCGCCGCATGGAGGCCAAGGCCCAGGAGGCCGTGAAATGACCCCGAGCCCGCCGGAGATCCGCGTCAGCGGTCTGCACAAGTCCTTCGGTGACAACCATGTGCTGCGCGGCATCGACCTGGAGATCGGCCAGGGCGAGGTCGTCTGCGTCATCGGCCCCTCCGGGTCCGGCAAGTCGACCCTGCTGCGCTGCGTGAACCTGCTGGAGGAACCCACCGGGGGAGAGGTCCACGTCGGCGGAACGGAACTCACCGATCCGGACGTCGACATCGATGCCGTACGCCGCCGCATCGGGATGGTCTTCCAGCAGTTCAACCTGTTCCCGCACCTCACCGTGACCGAGAACCTCACGCTGCCGCAGCGCCGGGTCCTGCGCAGGGGCAAGGCGGAGGCCGGGAGGGTCGCCGCCGAGAACCTTCGGCGCGTGGGCCTCGCCGAGAAGGCCGACGCCTACCCGTCCTCCCTCTCCGGCGGTCAGCAGCAGCGCGTCGCCATCGCCCGCGCGCTGGCGATGGGCCCCGAGGTGATGCTCTTCGACGAGCCGACCTCGGCGCTCGACCCCGAACTGGTCGGCGACGTCCTCGCCGTGATGCGGATGCTCGCGAACGAGGGCATGACCATGATGGTCGTCACCCACGAGATGACCTTCGCCCGCGAGGTCGCCGACCGGGTCGTCTTCATGGACGGCGGAGTGGTGGTCGAGGACGGCGCCCCCGAGCAGGTCATCGGCCGGCCGCGGCACGAACGCACCCGGCACTTCCTCTCCCGCCTCCTCGACCCCGCCATGGCGGACGTCGAGGAGGAGACCTCCGACCAGGTGGGCAAGTCGCCGTAGTCCCTCACTAGGGTGCCGGGTATGAGCGAACGCGCGGTGCTGCACGTGAAGGGGCGGATCCTCGTCGGTCCGGACGAGGTACGGAGCGAGCTGTGGGTCGTCGACGGGCGGATCTCCTACGACCGTCCCGCCGGCGCCCGCGACGTCCGCACCGTCGACGGCTGGGTGCTGCCCGGTCTGGTCGACGCCCACTGTCATGTGGGCCTGGACCGGCACGGCGCCGTCCCCGACGACGTCGCCGAGAAGCAGGCGCTCACCGACCGAGACGCCGGCGCCCTGCTGCTGCGGGACGCCGGGTCGCCGTCCGACACCCGCTGGACCGACGACCGTGAGGACCTCCCGAGGATCATCCGGGCCGGCCGGCACATCGCCCGCACCCGCCGCTACATCCGCAACTACGCCTGGGAGGTCGAACCCGGAGATCTCACCGCGTACGTCGCCCAGGAGGCCCGGCGCTCGGACGGCTGGGTGAAACTGGTCGGCGACTGGATCGACCGCGACCTGGGCGATCTCTCGGCCTGCTGGCCGCGCGGGGCCGTCGAGGCCGCGATCGCCGAGGCGCACCGGCTGGGCGCCCGCGTCACCGCGCACTGCTTCGCCGAGGACTCCCTGCGGGACCTGGCCGAGGCCGGCATCGACTGCGTCGAACACGCCACGGGCCTCACCGACGACACGATCCCGCTCTTCGCCGAACGGGGCGTCGCGATCGTCCCCACCCTCGTCAACATCGCCACCTTCCCCGCCCTCGCCGACGGCGGCGAGTCCCGGTTCCCGCGCTGGTCGGCCCATATGCGCCGGCTCCACGAACGCCGCTACGACACCGTGCGCTCCGCCTACGACGCCGGCATCCCCGTCTTCGTCGGCACGGACGCGGGCGGCGCCCTCCCGCACGGCCTCGCGGCCGACGAGGTCGCGGAACTGACCAAGGCGGGGATCCCGCCCGTCGAGGCGCTGGCCGCCGGCACCTGGGCGGCCCGGAAGTGGCTCGGCCGCCCCGGCCTGGCGGAGGGGGCCCCTGCCGACCTGGTGGTCTACGGCTCCGACCCGCGCGCGGACGTCCGGGTGCTGGCGGATCCGCGCCGGGTGGTGCTCGGCGGGCGCGTGGTCGCGTAGTCGCGCACGCCCCGCTGAAGCGCCGGAGGGTGACGGCGGGGAACAGCCGTACCACGGGATTCGAACGGAAGCGCTGGTCCGCCCCGAAGGAGTGAAGAGTCGGTGGATCGCTGACGGACCGTCGTACGCGCGGACATCCTTTCGGGGTCCCAGTCATGTCTCGTGGGGGTCCCACCACCTTGTACACCATCAACTTCCTTATGCCCGCACGCCGTTGGGCCGCCGTTGTCACGGCCACCGCCCTCGCCGCGGGTCCCGCCGCGCTGGCCGGCGCGGGTTCCGCGCACGCCACCGAGGGGCACGGCAGCGCGAGCGCCGCCGTACTGCGCACCGGGCTCGACGTGTCCCTGCTCAACAAGACCGTGCACGCCCCGCTCGCCGTCACCCTCAACGAGGTCCACGCACCGCGGAGCGCGCGGAAGACGGCGCTCACCGCCGCCCTCGACGGTGTCGACGGCGGCAAACCCTTCAGCGTGCTGCGGGCGGAGGTGGCCGACGCGGAGGCGACGGTGAACGGCGACCGGGCCGAGGCGTCCACCACCCTCGCCAAGGCCCGGCTCCATGTGCCCGGTCTTCCGCTGCTGCCGGTCGTCGAGCTGGAGGCGGTGAGCTCCAGGGCGGTCTGCGGGGCCGGGGAGGTCCCGCACGCCTCGGTGACCCTGCCCGCCGCGGTGACGGTCCTCGGCAAACGCGTCGCGCTGACCGCCGAGGGCCCCACCCATGTCGAGGTGCCGGGCGTCGGGTCGGTCAGGCTGGACCTGTCGAAGACCGGGACCACGTCGACCACGGCCGCCGCGACCGCGCTGCGGCTCGAGGTCTCCGTCAACCCGTTGAAGCTCAACGTCGCCGAGGTCGACGGCACGCTGACGTTGGCCGAGGCCGCGTGCGAGGCCCCTGCCGGGGCAGCGGCCGAACCGGCGCCGGCCGAAGCCGGGGAGGCGGCAGCGGACGCGCCCGCGGGGGTCCAGCCGCAGGGGGCGCGGGCGGAGCAGGCTGCCCCCGCCGCCGATCTGGCCGAGACCGGGGGTGACTCGACGACTCCGTACATCGCGGCCGGCGCGGTCGCTCTCCTTGGGGCCGGGGGCGCGGCGGTGCTGCTGTCGCGCCGGGGCCGCAGAAGCTGACGCGGCGGGAGGAGCCCGCCCCCGCCGCCCCTTCCCTGCCCCGTCCCCGGGGGCGAAGCCCCGGTTCCGGGACGGGAAGGGGCGGCGGGGACGATTCAAGGTGAGAGCAGCGACCGGCTCAGCGCGGACAGAAAACCGTCCGTCGTCGCCCGGTCCCGTACCGCCAGCCGGAGCCAGTCCCCGTCCAGACCGGGGAACGTGTCCCCCCGCCGCACCGCGTAGCCGAGGGCGCGCAACCGCCGCCGCACCGCCGCCGCCTCCGGCATCCGGACCAGCACGAACGGGCCCTCGGCCGGTTCCGTGATCCGGACCCCGCGGGCCGCGAACTCCCGCAGCCCCGCCACCAGATACCCCCGGTCGGCCGCCCCGCGCCGCGCCGCGGCGGCCGCCTCCGCCAGCGCCCGGGGGCCCACACACGCCTCCGCCGCCACCAGCGCCGGCGTCGACACCGGCCACAACGGCTGCGCGCGCTCCAGCTCCGCGACGGTCTCCGGGGCCGCCAGGACGTAGCCGATCCGCAGCCCCGCCAGCCCCCATGTCTTGGTGAGGCTGCGCAGCACGACGAGCCCGGGGACGTCCGTGCGGCCGGCCAGTGCCTCCCGCTCGCCGGGCACCGCGTCCATGAACGCCTCGTCCACCACCAGCGTGCGTCCGGGCCGGGCCAGCGCGGCCACCGTGGCCGCCGGGTGCAGCACCGACGTGGGGTTCGTCGGGTTGCCGATCACCACCAGGTCCGCGTCCCCGGGCACCGCCGCCGGGTCCAGCCGGAAGCCGTCCGCTTCCCGCAGCAGCACCCGGTCCACCGTGTGCCCCGCGTCCCGCAGCGCCGCCTCGGGCTCCGTGAACTGCGGGTGCACCACCACCGGCCGACGCACCTTCAGCGCCCGCGCCAGCAGCACGAACGCCTCCGCCGCCCCGGCGGTCAGCAGCACCCGTTCCTCCGCGTGGCCGTGCCGCGCCGCCACGGCCGCCCGTGCGGCCCGCCCGTCCGGGTAGGCGGCGAGTCCGGACAGCGACGCGGCGATGTGTTCCCGCAGCCATGCCGGAGGCGTGTCCGTACGGACGTTCACCGCGAGGTCGGTCAGCGCGGAGCCGTCGTCGCGGACCTCGGCGTCACCGTGGTGGCGCAGGTCGTGCCCGCCGGCACCCGCCGGATCAGTGCGCATGGGAGTGCGCGTGACCGTGGCCGTGGTGGTGGCCGTCGTCGTCGGGGTGGAAGTGCGGCTGCTGGGGGAGACCCACCTTGTCCTCGAAGCCGGGGAGCGCGATCCGGTACACACACGTGTCGCAGTTCATCCTGAGGTCACCCTTCACGGCCTCCTCGTACCGCTCCATCACCAGATCCAGCAGTTCCGGTTCCGGTCCGATGACGTCCGCCGACCGTACCCCGGTCCCCGGACGCGCCGCCGCCCACTGCGCCGTCTGCCGCCGCACCCGGTCCGGCAGGATCCCGGTGAACAGGAAGTACGGCAGGACCACGATCCGCCGGGCGCCCAGCCGCACGCACCGCTCCAGCCCTTCCGGCACGTCCGGCGCCGCCAGCGACACGAACGCCGTCTCGACAGCCGCGTAGCCCCGCCCCTCCCACAGCAGCCGTGCCGCCTTGAACACCTCGGCGTTGGCATCCGGGTCCGTCGACCCGCGCCCCACCAGCAGGACCGTCACCTCGGACGGGTCCCAGGACGGATCCAGCGCCTCGGCCAGCCGCCGCTCCAGCACCCTCAGCAGCCCCGGGTGCGGACCCAGCGGACGGCCGTAGGTGTACGAGACGCCCGGGTGGCGTTCCTTCTCGCGGGCCAGCGCCGCCGGGATGTCCCCCTTGGCGTGCCCGGCGGACACCAGCATCAGCGGAACGGCCGCGAACCGCCGCACCCCCCGCCGCACCAGTTCCGCGACGGCCTCGCCCAGGGGCGGCGGGGACAGCTCGATGAACCCTCCGGCGACGGGCAGGCCGGGGTGGCGGCGCCCCAGTTCCCGCACGAAGTCGCGGAACGCCTCCGCTCCGGCGTCGTCCCGGGTGCCGTGGCCGGCGATGAGCAGGGCGGGCGGGGTGGTCACAGGGTCTCCTCGGACTCGGTGGTGGATGCGAGTGGGACGGGGTGGTACAGCAGGGCGTTGAGCGCGGCGGCCGCGACCGCGGAGCCGCCCTTCTCGGACACGTTGCTCACGGCGGGCAGTCCGCTCTCCCGCAGCGCGGCCTTGGACTCGGCCGCGCCGACGAAACCGACGGGCAGTCCGATGACGAGCGCGGGGGAGGCGTCCAGCGTCAGGAGCTCCTCGAGAGCGGTCGGGGCACAGCCGATCACCCACAGGGCGCCCGGACCGACCTCCTCGTACGCCAGCCGCACGGCGTGCGCCGAACGTGTGAGTCCCGGCCCGGACCCGGCGTCCCGCAGCCGGCACACGGTCTCCCGGCGGGTGATCCCGGCCGCCACCATCTCCACGTCGGCCACGACCGGCGCCCCGGCGTGCAGCGCGGCATGCGCCCTCGCCAGCGGGCCCTCGTCCATGACGAGATCGGAGGCGTACTCGAGATCGGCGGAGGAGTGCACGACCCGCTCCACCACCGCCCGGGTCAGGGGCGGCAGGTGCGAGGTGTCGAGGCGGGCCCGCAGCCGCCGGAAGGACTCCCGCTCGATGGGGTGCACCACACGGTTCACCGTGACTCCTCCTGCCAGCGGTAGCCGCGCGGGGTGACCATGCGCCCCGCGATCTCACGGGTCGCCGTGTTGCCCACGGTCACGACCGTCATCATGTCGACCGTCGCCGGATCCAGCGCGGCCAGTGTGGTGAGCCGGCTCGACTCGTCCGTCCGGGAGGCGTTGCGCACCACCCCGACCGGTGTCGCCGGGTCCCGGTGCTCCGCGAGGATCGCGAGAGCCGTCGGAAGCTGCCAGTCACGGCCCCGGCTGCGCGGGTTGTAGAACGTCACCACGAGGTCCGCCTCCGCCGCCGCGCGCACCCGCCGTTCGATGACCTCCCACGGTGTGTGCAGGTCGGACAGGCTGACCGACACATGGTCGTGGCCCAGCGGCGCCCCCAGGATCGCCCCGGCCGCCAGCGCCGCCGTCACACCGGGCACCCCGACCACGTCGATGTCGTCGGACGCCTCCGCGAGCGCCGGGGAGGCCATCGCGTACACCCCCGCGTCCCCGCTGCCGATCAGCGCCACCGCCTGCCCGCGCCGGGCCTCGGCGACGGCGGTACGGGCCCGCTCCTCCTCCGCCCCGAGACCGGACTCCAGGACCCGGGTGCCGGGGCGCAGCAGATCGCGGATCTGGTCGACGTACTGGTCGAGCCCCACCAGTACGGAGGCGCGCCGCAGTTCGGCCTTCGCCCGCGGGGTGAGCAGATCCCGCGCACCGGGCCCCAGCCCGACCAGCGCGAGCCGCCCCCGCCCCGGACGCCGTACGACCGCGCAGGTCGCCATCGCGGGCCGCCCCGCCGACTTCCGCTTGGGTACCAGGAGTTCGCCCCCGCCGACCAGCGCGGCGGCCTCCGCGACCGACGGGGTGCCGACGGCGGCCAGCGGTGCTTCGGAGGGGTTGGGCACCTCGACGCGCGCCAGCTCCCCGGCGGAGTACGTCACCACGGGCACCCCGAGCCGCCGGGCCGCCGCCACGATGCCGGGCTCGCCCGCCTTGGCGTCCACGGTGGCCAGAGCGGCGACCGACGCCGCCGACAGACCGGCCGTGCGCAGGGCCTCCTCGATCAGGCCGAGCACCTCCTCGACGGGCGCGCCCCTCGAGGCACCCACCCCGACGACGAGCGTCGGCGGCCGGAGCACCACCTCCCGCTCACCCGGCGCGTGCAGCCGGTCCGTGACGCGGATCGTGTACGCCCCCTCCTCCGCGACCGGCAGCGGCGGCAGCGGCCAGCTCACCTCGGCGCGCAACGCGACCGCCTCGCGGTCGAGCAGGGCCCGGGACACGGCGGCGACGTTCCCCTCCACCGGCAGACCGAGCGTGTCCAGACCGGGCAGCCGGACCGCGTCCGTCGCCGTCGTCACCACGGGCCGCGCCCCCAGCACCTCGCCGACCGCGCGGGCGAGTTCGTTCGCCCCGCCCCCGTGCCCGCCCACCAGCGACACGGCGAAGCGTCCGCCCTCGTCGACACAGACCACGCCCGGATCGTCCGCCTTGTCGCCGAGCAGCGGCGCCACCAGCCGGACCACGGCCCCCGTGGCGAGAAAGCACACGAGCTGCTCGCACTCGGCGAACGCCGCCCGCACGGCGTCCGGCACGGGACGTCCCGCGTAGACGCGGGTACGGTCCGGCCACGCCGCGGCCAGCCGGTCCCGTGCCGCCGCTCCCGCCGCGGTGGCGGAGATGAGGCCGATCACTGGGCAGCTCCTTCACTGTGCGCCGGAGGCCGGATGCCCCACAGCAGGAAAACCGGATTGGCGGCCGCCAGCCGGGTCACGTCGCCCGGCAGCGGAGCGAGCCGCGACGACTGCACCAGCACCGCCTCGCAGGAGAGACCGGCTTCCGTCAGCGCCCGGCGGGCCGCCGGGACCCGGTCCAGCGCCGCCAAGGCGACGACGACCGCCCGCCGCGCCCGCCGCGCGCACGCGGTGACGACCGCCGGCAGTTCGCGTCCCCCGCCGCCGACGAACACGGCGTCCGGGACCTCGTCCAGTCCGGACAGCGCCCCGGGCGCCGCGCCGTGCACCACCCGCACGTCGACCCCGTGCGCGACGGCGTTGGCGCGGATCCGCTGCACGCCGTCCGGTGTCTTCTCGACGGCGGTGACGGCGGCTCCCAGCCGCGCGCACTCCACGGCCACCGATCCCGATCCCGCGCCGACGTCCCACACCAGCTCACCGGGGCGCGGCCCCAGCCGGGCCAGGGCCAGGGCCCGCACCTCGAACTTGGTGATCATGGAGTCGCGGTGATCGAACTCCGCCTCGTCCAGCGCCCAGCCGGCGGGCTGCCCGATTCCTCCCGCGACGGTCCGCACGGGCCCGACGACCCGCGCCTCGTCCAGGCACAGCACCACACTCACCGCCGCACCCCAGTCACGCGCGGCGGCCCCGGCGGGCGTCACCCGCTCCACCCGCTCCCCGGCGGAACCCAGCGCGGTGGCGACGACCAGCACCCGAGCGGTGTTCCGCAGCGCCGCCCCCAGCTCGGCCGGACCCGCCCCGGGACCCGTCAGCACGGCCACCTTCGGGAACGCCCGGCAGAGATTCACCGCCGTACGCGTGTCCCTGCCGTGCGCGCTCACCACCACGGCGTCGTCCCACGCCAGCCCGGCCCGCGCGAACGCGGCGGCCACGGACGGGACACCTGGCCGTACATCGAGCCGCTCCGGCCCGAACCGCTCGGCCAGAGCCCGCACGATCCCGAAGAACCCCGGATCACCGGACGCCAGCACCAGCACCGGCCGCTCCTCGGCGACGTACGTCCCGATGGTGTCGAGCGCGGGCGCCAGCGGCCCGAGCACGATGCGTTCGGCCCCCTCCGGCAGCCGTACGGCGTCCAGATGCCGCCGCCCGCCCACGACCAGCTCCGCCCCCGCCGTCACCCGGGCATCGACCGCCGCCCCGGTCCCGGTCCCGACGACGGTGATCATGTGCTCGCACCCCGCGAACGCAGCGCACGGCGCGCCTGCGGATCCGCCTTGCGGAAGCCGTGGAAGTGACCCGGGTGGTACAGATGCGACCGTGTGCCGTGCGCGTCCAGCGCCGGACCGACCAGGAACAGCGTGTGCTTCCACAGCCGGTGTTCCTTGACCGTCTCCTCCAGCGTGCCGATCGTGCACCTCACGACCAGTTCCTCCGGCCAGGTCGCCTGGTACGCGACGACGACCGGGGTGGCCGTCGGGTAGCCGCCCTCCAGCAGTTCCCGCACCAGCTGCCCGCTGCGGGCGGCCGACAGGAAGACCGCCATGGTGGTGCCGTGCCGCGCGAACTCGCGGACCTCCTCGCCCGGGGGCATCGGTGTCTTGCCCCCGCCGAGCCGGGTCAGCACGACCGACTGCGCCACCTCGGGAATGGTCAGCTCCCGCCCCGCGATCGCCGCGACGGCTGAGAACGACGACACACCGGGCACGATCTCCGTCGCGAGACCGAGCTCCGCACACCGGTCGACCTGCTCCTGCGTCCCGCCCCACAGCGCCGGGTCACCGGAATGGATCCGGGCGATTCGCAGCCCGTCCGCGTGGGCCCGCCCGTAGACGGCCACCACGTCCTCCAGGGACATCGTCGCCGAGTCGAGGATCTCGGCGTCCTCGCGCGCGTGCCGCAGGACCTCCTCCTGCACCAGGCTGGCGGCCCAGATCACCACATCGGCCTCGGCGATGGCCCGCGCGGCACGGAACGTCAGCAGATCGGCGGCGCCGGGGCCGGCCCCGACGAAGGTCACCTTGCCGGTGGTGGCGTCGGCCATGGGATGGGGTCCTCTCCTGCGGGTCACGGGATCAAGAAGTGGGCGGTGGGCGGCTGTCACGCGTGCGCGACCGGCCGCCGATCGGATACGAAGAACACATGGCGGTCCTCGTCGCGCTCGGCGCGTTCCTGATGACGCTGGCCGGCGGCTGGTCGGCGCACCGCGTGACCGACCGCCGCCACCTGGTGCTGGGCCTGGCAGGCGGCCTGATGCTCGGCGTCGTCGGCCTGGAACTCCTCCCGGAGTCCCTGGAGGCGGCCGGTGCCGAGGTGCACGGGGTACCGGCGGCCCTGCTGCTCTTCGTGGGCGGCTTCCTGCTCGCCCATCTGGTGGAACGCCTGCTGGCCCACCGGCAGGCCGCCCACGGCGCCGGGGAGGGCAACGGCCGAACCCCCGAAATGGGTCTCACCGCCGCTGCCGCGATGGTCGGCCACAGCGCCATGGACGGCGTGGCGATCGGCGCGGCCTTCCAGGTCGGCGGCGGTATGGGCGCCGCCGTCGCGGTGGCCGTCATCGCCCACGACTTCGCGGACGGCTTCAACACGTACACCCTCACGCGCGTCTACGGGAACGCCCGCCGCCGCGCGCTGGCGATGCTGTTCGCCGCCGCGGCGGCACCGGTGGCCGGCGCGGCGTCCACGCTGTTCTTCACCATCCCGGAACCGCTGCTCGGCGGCTACCTCGGCCTGTTCGGCGGCGCCCTGCTCTACATCGCGGCGGCCGAGATCCTGCCCGAGGCCCACCACGAGCACCCGGCCCGTTCCACCCTGCTGTGCACGGTCGCGGGCGTGCTGTTCATCTGGCTGGTGGTGGGCGCCGTGCACTGAGCACGGACCGGACCGGCTCACAGTTTGCCGCCCCGCCCGCCGTCGCGCCGGGGCGGTGCGATGAGCGTCGACAGATACGGCAGCGGCGCCCCGTCCAGCTCGGCGGCCGGCCGCACCGACTCCTCCGGCAGCCCGAGCGCCGACCCCCACACCGCGTCACCGATCCGCCCGGTCTCCCGCAGCGCCTCGGCGACCTCACCGGCCTGCCGCCCGAACTTGTACGCGACGACGGTCCCGGGCCCGGCCAGGGCGTCCTTGAGCACGGCGGCCCCCGCGGTCACCGGAACCAGCGTGAGCGGCTCGGTCCCCTCGGTCAGCACGGCACCGGAACGCGCCGCGAGCTCCTGCATGGCGGTGATCCCCGGAACGGTCTCGACCACGGTGTCCGGCACCAGCGCCACGAGGGTCTGCGCGAGATACGTGAACGTCGAGTACACGTTGGGGTCCCCGATGGTCGCGAAGGCGACGGCACGGTGCTCCCGCAGCAGCCCCGCGACCCGCTCACCGGCGGCGTCCCAGGCCGCCTCGCGCCGCGCCCGGTCGGTCCGCTCGTTCAGCGCGAACACCACCCGGACGACCTTCCCGGCGGGCACGTGGTGCAGCACCGTCGCCTCGGCCCGCCCCCGCTCGCCGCTGTCCATCACGGGTACGACCACGACATCCGCGGCCCGCAGCGCGTTGACCCCCTTGACGGTCACCAGCTCCGGATCCCCGGGCCCGACGCCCACCCCGATCAGCCTGCTCATGATGTGCGGCACCTCTCCACGAACCGACGGGCGACACCGGGCTCGGACGCCCAGTGCGTGTGCAGATAGCTCGCGTGCACACCGCGCTCCACGAATCCCTCCACACGCCGCTCGGGCGCCCGCATCCCCCAGGCGGGAGCGTCCCCGGCCCCCGGCTCGACCACGGTCCGGTGGAACTCGTGCCCGCGCATCCGCGTCCCCGCGGCGGCGAGCGCGCTGTCGCTCACCGCGACGGCGTCCCGGTACCCGAGGGTCAGCCGCTCCGCCATCCGCGCGGAGGCGTCCAGCACCCCGCACATGGGCAGCCCGTCCAGCTCCCGGCACAGATACAGCAGCCCGGCGCACTCGGCGGCGACTGGAGCCCCGGCGAGGGCCAGTTCGCAGACGGCCTTCCGCAGCGACTCGTTGGCGGACAGCTCGGAGGCGTACACCTCGGGAAATCCGCCACCGACGACCAGCCCGGCCGTCCCCTCGGGCAGTTCCTCGTCCCGCAACGGGTCGAAGACGACCACCTCGGCCCCGGCAGCGGAGAGCAACTCGGCATGCTCGGCGTACGAGAAGCTGAAGGCGCTCCCACCCGCGACGGCCACTCGCACGGCTCGCCCGGCGCGATCCAGCCCGTCCGGCGTTCGAGGGCGAGGCCCGTCGAGGGCCGAACGGGGGTCCGGGGGCAGAGCCCTCGGGGAGGGGACGGGAAGGGGCGGCGGGGGTGACGAAACCAGAGCCGCACCCGCGTCCCACCCCGCACCCGCCAGGGACCCCGCACTGCGCGCAAGCGCGACCAACGCCGACAGATCACACCCGTCAGCCACCTGCGCGCCCATCGCCGAGACGGCCTCGACAGCAGCGGCCCCCCGCTCGGCCACGGGCACCAGCCCCAAGTGCCGCGACGGCACATCGACCTGCCGGGCCCGCCGCAAGGCACCGAGCGCCGGCACCCCCACGGACTCCAGCGCCTGCCGCAACAATTCCTCGTGCCGGTCCGAGGCGACCTTGTTCAGGATCACGCCCCCGATCCGCACCTCCGGATCCCAGCTCACGAACCCGTGTACCAGCGCCGCCACCGACCGCGACTGCGACGACGCGTCCACGACCAGCACGACCGGCGCCCGCAGCAGCTTGGCGACCTGCGCGGTCGAGGCCAGCTCCCCTTCCCCCGCGGCCCCGTCGTACAGCCCCATCGCCCCCTCGACGACGGCGACGTCACACCCCCGCGCGCCGTGCGCGAACAGCGGAGCCACCAGCTCCGGACCGCACAGATACGCGTCGAGGTTCCGCCCCACCCGCCCGGTGGCCAGGCAGTGGTACCCGGGATCGATGTAGTCGGGCCCCACCTTGTGCGGAGACACGGCGAACCCCCGCGCGGACAGCGCGGCCATCAACCCGGTGGCGACGGTGGTCTTGCCACTGCCCGACGCGGGCGCGGCGATCACCAGCCGAGGGACGGAGTTCACCACTCGATGCCTCTCTGCCCCTTCTGCCCCACGTCCATGGGGTGCTTCACCTTGGACATGTCGGTCACGAGGTCGGCGACCCCGACCAGCTTCTCCGGCGCGTTCCGTCCCGTGATCACCACATGCTGCGTTCCCGGCCGCTCCCGCAGCACGGACACCACCTCGTCGGTGTCCACCCACCCCCAGTGCATCGGGTACGCGAACTCGTCGAGCACGTACAGCCGGTACGTCTCGGCTGCGAGGTCCCGCTTGACCTGCTCCCAGCCCTCGCGGGCCTTCTCCTCGTTGCTGAGGTCGTCCCCCCGCGGATCGCGCTGGATCCACGACCAGCCCTCGCCCATCTTGTGCCAGTCGACGGAGCCGCCCTCGCCGGAGGCACCGAGCACCCGCAGCGCGTTCTCCTCGCCGACCTTCCACTTCGCCGACTTGACGAACTGGAACACCCCGATCGGCCACCCCTGGTTCCAGGCCCGCAGGGCGAGCCCGAACGCGGCGGTCGACTTCCCCTTGCCGATGCCCGTGTGCACGACGACCAGCGGACGGTTGCGCCGCTGCCGGGTCGTCAGCCCGTCGTCCGGTACGACACTCGGCTGCCCCTTCGGCACTACGCGGCCCTCCTCGAAGTCCCCTGCACATCCCTGACCAGCCCGGCGATCGAGTCGGCCCGCAGCTCGTCCAGCGTCACGGCACTGCCGCCCAGCTCACCGGCCAGCCGCCCGGCGAGCCCCAGCCGCACCGGCCCGGACTCGCAGTCCACGACCACCGAAGCGACCCCCTCGGCCGCGAACAGCCGCGCCGCACGCGAGGCCAGCGCCACCGGCTCGGGACCACCGGTCGCCCGCCCGTCCGTCACCACGACGACCAGTGGCCGCCGCGCGGGGTCCCGCAACCGCTCCACCCGCAGCACGTCGTGCGCCCTGAGCAGCCCCGCCGCCAGCGGCGTCCGCCCACCGGTCGGCAGTCCTTCCAGCCGGGCCGCCGCGGCGTCCACCGACGACGTGGGCGGCAGCGCCACATCGGCCGCCGACCCCCGGAAGGTCACCAGCCCCACCTTGTCCCGCCGCTGGTAGGCGTCGAGCAGCAGCGACACCACGGCACCCTTCACGGCGCCCATCCGCTGCCGCGCTGCCATGGACCCGGAGGCGTCGACGACGAACAGTACGAGATTGGACTCGCGTCCCTCGCGCGTCGCCTGCCGCAGATCGTCCCGCCGCACCACCAGCCCGGGCCCCGACCGGCCCCGCGCCCGCTGATACGGCGCGGCCGCCCGCACGGTCGCCGCCAGATGCAACGTGGTCAGCGCACCACTGGGCCGCCGCGCCCCCGTCGTCCGCCCGTGCTCGGTCCGCGCCCTCGACCGCCGGCCGGCGGCACCCTCACCGATCCCGGGCACGCTCAGCACCTTCGTCCGGAACGGCTCGGCGGCGCCCACCGGAGCCCGCTCACCGGAACCGGCCCCCGAGGGCTGTCCTGCCTCCCCGGCCTCCGCCTCGGTGCCGGCACCGCCCTCCGGGCCTTCCGGACCCTCAGCGGGCGGCTGCCCGCCGCCCCCGTCCGGCCCGTCAGGATCGGTGTCGGGATCGTCGTCGCCCCCGAACTCCTCCAGCGTCTCGTCGAGCTTGTCCTCGTCGAGCCCAGGCGCGTCGAACGGGTTCCGCCGACGGCGGTGGGGGAGGGCCAGCAGCGCGGCCTGCCGCACATCCTCGGCGAGTACGTCCGTCCGCCCCGCCCAGGCGGCCAGCGCGGTCGCCGTACGCGCCATCACGATGTCGGCCCGCATACCGTCCACCTCGAAGGCCGCACAGGTCGCCGCGATCTGCCGCAACGCCCCCTCCCCGAGCCGTACCGACGGCAACAGCTCCCGCGCCGCGACGATCCGCGCCCGTGCGGCGGCCTCCTCGCCGGCCCACCGCGCGGCGAACCCGGCGGGGCCGTCGTCGTACGCGAGCCGCCGCCGTACGACCTCGACCCGCTGGTCGGGCTCGCGCGAGGCGGCGACCTCGACGGTGAGGCCGAACCGGTCGAGGAGCTGCGGCCGCAGCTCGCCCTCCTCGGGGTTCATGGTCCCGACGAGCAGGAACTTCGACGCATGCCGTACGGAGACACCCTCGCGCTCGACGTACGAGGCACCCATGGCGGCCGCGTCCAACAACAGGTCGACCAGATGGTCGTGGAGCAGGTTGACCTCGTCGACGTACAGGATCCCGCGGTGCGCGTCGGCCAGCAGGCCGGGCTCGAAGGCCTTCACGCCCTCCGCCAGCGCCCGCTCGATGTCGAGCGCGCCCACCAGCCGGTCCTCGGAGGCCCCGACGGGCAGCTCGACCATCCGGGCGGGCCGCCCGGCACCGCCCCCGCGCTCGTGCGGCCCGTCCGGGCACCCGGGGTCGGGCGCCGACGGGTCGCAGGAGAACCTGCACCCGGGCACCACCGCGACTTCCGGCAGCAGCGCCGAAAGCGCCCGCACGGTGGTGGACTTGGCGGTGCCCTTCTCACCTCGGACGAGTACTCCACCGACCTGCGGTGACACCGCGTTGAGCAGCAGCGCGAGCCGCAGGTCGTCCTGTCCGACGACGGCTGTGAACGGAAAAGGGATGGTCACTGGTCGTCACCCTCCAGATCGCCTTCGAGTTCCAGGTAGGTCGCGCGCAGCCGTTCCAGCGTGTCCGCGTCCGGCTCCGCCCACAGTCCACGGTCGGCGGCCTCCAGCAGCCGTTCCGTGACGCCTCGCAGCGCCCAGGGATTGGACTTCCTCATGAAGTCGCGGTTCTCCGCGTCGAAGACGTACTCCGCGCTGAGCTTCTCGTACATCCAGTCGTCCACGACCCCGGCCGTGGCGTCGTAGCCGAAGAGGTAGTCGACGGTCGCCGCCATCTCGAAGGCACCCTTGTAGCCGTGGCGCCGCATCGCGGCCATCCAGCGGGGGTTGACCACGCGGGCCCGGAAGACCCGGTGCGTCTCCTCGCCGAGGGTCCTCGTCCTCACCTGGTCCGGTGTCGCCGAATCCCCCACGTACGCCTCGGGACTGGCCCCCGTCAGATGGCGCACCATGGCGACCATGCCGCCGTGGTACTGGAAGTAGTCGTCGGCGTCGACGAGATCGTGCTCGCGGGTGTCGACGTTCTTCGCGGCGACCGCGATCCGCCGGAACGCCGTCTCCATGTCGCCGCGCGCCGCACGCCCGTCGAGCCCGCGCCCGTACGCGTAGCCGCCCCACACCGCGTACACCTCGGCCAGGTCGGCGTCCGAGCGCCAGTTGCGGGCGTCGATCAGCGGCAGCAGACCGGCCCCGTACGCCCCCGGCTTCGAGCCGAAGACACGCGCCGTGGCCCGCCGCCGGTCGCCGTGCTCGGCGGTGTCCTCGTCGGCGTGCGCCCGTACGTAGTTGGACTCGGCCGGTTCGTCCAGCTCCGCCACCGCCCGCACCGCGTCGTCGATCAGCCCCACCACATGCGGGAACGCGTCCCGGAAGAACCCGGAGATGCGGACCGTGACGTCGATGCGCGGCCGGCCCAGCTCCTCGAGCCCGACCACCTCGAACCCGGTCACCCGGCGCGACGCGTCGTCCCACACCGGGCGGCAGCCCAGCAGCGCCAGGATCTCGGCGATGTCGTCGCCCTGGGTGCGCATCGCCGACGTACCCCACACCGTGAGGCCCACGGACTTCGGATACTCGCCCGTGTCCTGCAGATACCGCTGCACCAGCGAGTCGGCGAGCGACTGCCCGACCTCCCAGCTCAGCCGCGACGGGATCGCCTTGGGGTCGACGGAGTAGAAGTTGCGTCCGGTCGGGAGCACGTTGACCAGTCCGCGGGTGGGTGACCCCGAAGGACCGGCCGGGACGTAACCCCCGTCCAGCGCCCGCAGGATGTGCCCGATCTCGTCCGTCGTCCGGGCCAGCCGGGGCACGACCTCCTCGCAGGCGAACCGCAGCACGGCCACCGCGTCGGGGAGTTCCGTGCCCAGCACCTCCCGCACCAGCGCGGGAACGGCGCCGGCCGCCCAGCCGCGTTCCTCCAGTCCCTCCGCGAACCGCCGGCAGAGCTGCTCCAGCAGGTCGACCGCGTCGGCGCCCGTACGCGCCGGGCCGTCCACCAGATCCGTCAGCTCCGCCGCGACCTTCACCGGCGCGCCCGGCTCGGCCAGCAACTCCTTCTCCACCAGCCCGAAGTGCCCGGCCAGCGCAGCCCGCAGACCCGGCAGGGCGTTCGCCCGCCCGCCCCACACCTGTGAGGCGCGCAGCACCGCCAGCACCAGGTTCACCCGCGCCTCGCCGACCGGACCGCCGCCCAGGATGTGCAGGCCGTCGCGGATCTGCACGTCCTTGATCTCGCACAGATAGCCGTCGATGTGCATGACGAACGAGTCGAAGTCGTCGTCGTCCGGCTGGTCGTCCACACGCAGGTCGTGGTGGAGCTCGGCCGCCTTCACCAGCGTCCAGATCTGCGCCCGCACCGCCGGAGCCTTCTCCGGGTCCAGGTCCGAGACCAGCGCGTACTCGTCGAGCAGTTGCTCCAGCTTCGCGAGATCGCCGTAGGTGTCGGCCCGCGCCATCGGCGGCACGAGGTGATCGACGACCGTCGCGTGCCCGCGCCGCTTGGCCTGGGTGCCCTCGCCGGGGTCGTTGACGATGAACGGGTAGATCAGCGGCAGGTCAGCCAGCACCGCGTCCGGCGCGCACCCGGCGCCCAGCCCCAGCCCCTTGCCCGGCAGCCACTCCATCGTGCCGTGCTTGCCCATGTGCACGATCGCGTCGGCGCCGAAACCGTGCTCCAGCCAGCGGTAGGCCGCCATGTAGTGGTGGGACGGCGGCATGTCGGGGTCGTGGTAGATCGCGATCGGGTTCTCCCCGAAGCCGCGCGGCGGCTGGATCATCACCACGACGTTCCCGAACCGGAGCGACGCGAGGACGATGTCGTCCCCGTCGATGTACAGCGACCCCGGCGGCTCGCCCCATGCCTCCCGCATGCCGTCCCGCAGCTCTGGGTCCAGCTTCTCGAACCACGCCCGGTAGTCCGCCGGCGGTACCCGCGCGGGCGCCGCGGCCATCTGCTCCTCGGTCAGCCATTCCACGTCGTGTCCGCCGGCCTCGATCAGCCGGTGGATCAGCTCGTCGCCCTGCGATGGGTATCCGTCGACGGCGTAGCCCGCGTCCCGCAGCGCGTCCAGCACCCGTACCGCCGAGGCGGGGGTGTCCAGGCCCACCGCGTTGCCGACGCGCGAGTGCTTCGTCGGGTAGGCGGTGAAGACGAGCGCGACCTTCTTCTCGGAGTTCGGCCGGTGCCCCAGCCGGGCGTGCCGCACCGCGATGCCCGCCACCCGCGCCGCCCGTTCCGGGTCGGCCACGTACACCGGGACGTCGTCGGGGCCCTGTTCCTTGAAGCTGAACGGGACCGTGATCAGCCGCCCGTCGAACTCCGGGATGGCGACCTGCATCGCCGCGTCCATGGGGGACAGGGCGGCGTCGGACGCCTCCCACGCGGCACGCGAGGACGTGAGACACAGACCCTGCAGCACCGGCACGTCCAGGTCGGCGAGCGCTCCGATGTCCCAGGCCTCCTCGTCACCGCCCGCCGACGCCTGCGAGGCGTGCGTGCCGCCGGCCGCGAGCACGGTGGCGACGAGGGTGTCGGTCCTCGCCAGCAGCTCGTACAGTCCCGGGTCGGCGCCGCGCAGCGAACCGCAGTAGACGGGAAGGGCGTTGGCGCCCCGCGCCTCGATCGCGTCGCACAGCGTGTCCACGAAGGCGGTGTTGCCGCTCAGTTCGTGCGCGCGGTAGAAGAGCACGCCGACCGTCGGGCGTCCGGCCACCAGGTCCCGGGTGCCGTGGACGCCGAACTCCGGCATCGCGCGCGGCGGTTCGAAGCCCTCGCCGGTCAGCATCACGGTGTCCGACAGGAACCGGGCCAGCTCGGTGAGGTTGTCCGGACCGCCCTCGACGAGGTACCGCAGCGCCTCCGCCACCACCCCGGCCGGCACCGACGACTCGGCCATCAGCTCCGCGTCCGGCACGTTCTCCCCGCCGAGCAGCACCGTGGGCACCCCGGCCGCCCTCAGGGCCGCGAGCCCGTCCTCCCAGGCGCGTTTCCCGCCCAGCAGCCGGACGACGGCGACGTCCGTCCCGTCCAGCAGCGCGGGCAGTTCCTCCGCCACGTCCACGCGGGTCGGGTTGCCGATCCGGTAGGAGGCGCCGGAAGCACGGGCCGCCAGCAGGTCCGTGTCGGCGGTCGACAACAACAGCACAGTGCTCATACGGGCGCTCCCGGTGGAATGTAGGGCAGTCCTCGTGGCGCGCCGGACTCGATGAGCCGCCACAGCGCGTCCGTGTCCGCGTGCTGTTCGATCAGGTCGCCGAGCCGGTCGAGCTGCTCCTCGCGCAACGCGGCGAACGAGGTGCCGGGTGCCGGTACGAAGCGGCGTCCCGCGGCGGCGGCCACCTCGCGCAGGAAGGCGCGCCGGAAACCGTCCGACTCCAATGATCCGTGCCAGTGCGTCCCCCAGACCGCCCCTGCCCGGCAGCCGTCCAGGAAGGGGTCGCCTCCGAGGACCTCGGCGACACCGTGATGGATCTCGTACCCCTCGACGGACTCCCCGAGGGCCTCCCCGGCGGGCCGGGCGAGTGTCTTCTCGCGGGCGAACCGCACCCGTACGGGCAGGATCCCGAGCCCGTCCACGTGACCGGCGCGGCTCTCCACCTCGTCGTCGATGTGCTCGCCGAGGATCTGGAAGCCGCCGCAGATCCCGAGCACGGGCCGCCCCCGGGCCGCCCGCCGCCGCAGCGCGTCCGCCAGCCCGCGCTCCCGCAGCCACTCCAGCGCCCGTACGGTGCCGCGGGTGCCCGGTACGACCACCAGGTCGGCGTCGGCGAGTTCCTCGGGCCGGTCCACGAACCGCACCACGACACCCGGTTCGGCGGCGAGGGCGTCGACGTCGGTGAAGTTGGACATCAGCGGCACCGCGCAGACGGCCACCCGCAGCACGTCCTCACCGGCCGGAGCGGCCACCACCGACTCCCGTACGGCGCCGCGCAGGGACACCCTCAGTCCGTCCTCCTCGTCGATGCCGAGCCCGTGCCGGAAGGGCAGCACGCCGTACGTCCGCCGCCCGGTCAGGCCGTGCAGCATCTCCAGGCCCGGTTCCAGCAGGGACACATCGCCCCGGAACTTGTTCACCAGGAACCCGGCGACCAGATCCTGGTCCTCCCGGGCCAGCAGGGCGACCGTGCCGAAGAACGACGCGAAGACGCCGCCCCGGTCGATGTCGCCCACCACCAGCACGGGCAGCCCGGCGCCCCGGGCGATCCCCATGTTGACGATGTCCGTGCGCCTCAGATTGATCTCCGCCGGGCTGCCCGCGCCCTCGCAGATCACCGCGTCGTACGTCTCCCGGAGCTGCTCCAGGCAGTCCAGCACCGTGCCGAGCAGCCGCTGCTGCCGGCCGCCGTGGTAGCCGCGTGCGCTCATCTCACCGACGGACCTGCCCAGCAGCACCACCTGGCTGGACCTCTCGCCACCGGGCTTGAGCAGCACGGGGTTCATCAGGGCCGTCGGCTCGATCCGGCAGGCCTGCGCCTGCATGGCCTGCGCCCGGCCGATCTCGGCGCCCTCCCGGGTGACGAACGAGTTCAGTGACATGTTCTGCGCCTTGAACGGCGCGACCTTGACGCCGCGTCGTGCCAGCCACCGGCAGATCCCGGCGGTGACCACGCTCTTGCCGGCGTCCGAGGTGGTCCCGGCGACCAGCAGACCGCCACCGCTCATGACGCACGTCCCTTCACGACGCTCCGCGCGAGAACGCCGGCGCCGAGGGCGAGCCAGCCGACCCGCCGTGAGAGCCGTACCGCCCGCTCGATGTCGGCCACGGCCACGGCCCGCCCGCCGCCGCCCAGCACGGGCCGGTGCTCGACCCGTCCGCCGTAGGAGAGGGTCCCGCCGAGCCGTACGCCGAGGGCGCCCGCGAAGGAGGCCTCGACGGGGCCGGCGTTGGGGCTCGGGTGCTGCGCCGCGTCCGCGCGCCATGCCCGTACGGCCCCGCGCGGGTCAGGTCCCGCGAGCGCGGCGAGTGCGGCGGTCAGCCGCGCCCCCGGCCACCCGGCGACGTCGTCGAGGCGGGCGGAGGCCCAGCCGTAGCGGCGGTAGCGGGGGGACCTGTGGCCGACCATCGCGTCGAGTGTGTTGACGGCCCGGAACCCCAGCAGGCCGGGCACCCCGGCGACGGCGCCCCACACCAGCGCGCCCACCACGGCGTCGGAGGTGTTCTCGGCGACGGACTCGACCACCGCGCGGGCGATCCCGTCGGCGTCCAGCGCCTGCGGGTCCCGGCCGCACAGGTGCGGCAGACGGGACCGGGCCGCGTCGACGTCCCCGGCCTCCAGCGCCCGCCCGACGGCGCGGGCCTCACGGGCCAGCGAGGTGCCGCCCACGACGGCCCAGGTGGCGACACCGGTCAGGGCGGCGGAGGCGGCGGGGGAGGAGCGTACACAGTGGGCGGCGAGGCCTCCCAGGGCGACGGCCGAGCCGACGCACACGGCGGTGTGCACCGCGCCGCGTCCCCGGTCGTCCCGCCACAGCACCCGTTCCACGGCAGCCGCGGCCCGCCCGAAAGCGGCGACCGGGTGCCCGCGGCGGGGATCGCCGAGGAGCAGGTCGCCGAGGAGGCCGGCAGCGGCACCGTACGCGAACACGCGATCGGCACCCATGGGTTCAGCCGGTGACGGATCCGGAGGGAGTGGCCCCGAAGCGGGGTGGGGTGTCGCTGGTCGACCTCGGCAGGCTGCCGCGCATGGCGATGTGTCCTCACTCAGGGTGTCCACGCCCTGGTTCGACGAGACCGGCGGCGAGAGTTCCTGGCTCCCGGGGGTGTTTCACCCCCGGTGACAGTGGCGGGACCGCGCCGGAATCGCACCGGCTTCCTCTTCTGCCGCCGTATTGGCTGTGGCAGTCCACCACGGTCCCGGAAGGGTCGTCAACTTGCCGTTGACCAGCGAGGCTGAAGTGTGCTGAGGCCCACAGAGGGGTTCCGGTGGGTGAACGGCCGGCGGGACGCGCACGCGTCGGCGGGCGGTGCGGGAGCCGGGGCTCGCGCACCGCCCGCCGGACGGAGCCGGTCTTGCGGTCAGATCATGACCGGGCCGTGTTCAGGCCGGGCCGGGCCGTGCTCAGGCCATGATCAGGTAGATCCCGTACGCGACCGCCGCCGCGCACCCGGCGAAGCAGGCGTACGCGCTGGTGACCGCCAGGCCCGCGGACTGCCCCTGCGCGGCGGCCCGCTCCCGGCGGGACAGACCGCTGATGCCGAGGACGAACAGGCCCACCAGGGCCACCGTGACGACGAGGCTGACGCCGAAGACGGAGCCGAGGGCCACCCAGTCGATGCTCATGGTGCTCTTCTTCCTTCGTTCCGGGGCGCGGTCAGACTGCGGTCTTGGCCGGCGGCGCCGCCGGGTCGGCGGGGGCCGGGATGGTGGTGGCGAGTTCCTCGGTCGCGGCGCCCGCCGGGGGAGGGGTCACCGCGGCCATCGCCTGCGTCACCACGCCGGACGGCTCCTCGGCCGGTTCCTCGTGGTCGTTGACGTTGGTGTGGTCGACGATCTCGCGCCGGGAGATCTTCCAGATCGCCGCGCTGGAGACGATCAGGAAGACGGCCACCACTGCGGTGCCCCAGTCGCCGGCGCGGCAGACCCACTCGGCGACGGCCGCGACGAAGGCCGCCGCGGGCAGCGTCAGACCCCAGGCGGCGAACATCCGGGTGGCGGTCGACCAGCGGACGACACCGCCCTTGCGGCCCAGGCCCGCACCCATCACGGAACCGGAGACGGAATGCGTGGTGGAGAGGGAGAAGCCGAGGTGCGAGGAGGCCAGGATGACCGTCGCGGCACTGGTCTGGGCGGCGAAGCCCTGCTGCGGCTGGAGGTCGGTCAGGCCCTTGCCCATGGTGCGGATGATGCGCCATCCGCCGAGGTAGGTGCCCAGCGCGATGGCGATGCCCGCGGAGAGGATGACCCACATGGGCGGGTCGGAGTCGGGGGCGACGGCGCCGCCGGCGACCAGGGCGAGCGTGATGATGCCCATGGTCTTCTGGGCGTCGTTGGTGCCGTGGGCCAGGGAGACCAGGCCGGCGGAGGCGATCTGGCCGGCGCGGTAGCCCTTCTCGGCGGACTTGCCGTCGGCCATCTTGCCCATGCGGTAGGTCAGCCGGGTCGCGTACATCGCGGCGAGGCCTGCCACCAGCGGGGCGGCGATCGCGGGGATCAGTACCTTGGTGACGAGGACGTCGCCGTGCACCGCGCCGAAGCCGGCGGAGGCGACGGTGGCGCCGATCAGACCGCCCATGAGGGCGTGCGAGGAGCTGGACGGCAGGCCGACCAGCCAGGTCAGGAGATTCCAGAGGATCGCGCCGACCAGGGCGGCGAAGATGACCTCGGGACGGATGCCGGCCTCGTCGACGAGGCCCTTGGAGATCGTGTTGGCGACCTCCACCGAGAGGAATGCGCCCACGAGGTTCAGCACGGCGGACATGGCCACCGCGACCTTGGGCCTCAGCGCACCGGTCGAAATGGTCGTTGCCATCGCGTTCGCGGTGTCGTGGAAACCGTTCGTGAAATCGAACGCGAGTGCGGTTACCACCACAATCGCGAGGATCAGCGAGAAGCTTTCCATTTACCCAGGCAATCGTTCGAGGTCATTGGCTGGTTGAACGTAAGTAACCAGGGTGAACGGAAGATGAACTGGAACAGGCATCGTGGTGACCGTAAGAGGGGGTGATCGCTCCGCCGGTCGGCCCATGCGCGTGGTCCGCCTGGCAGGATCCCCGCATGGCTGAACAGAGGCGGGACGAGCGGGATACGGAGGACTCCGGGGATCCCAGAGCGAGCCGGCGGGCGTCCGGGGACGAGGCACGCGCCTGGACGGAACTCGTCGAGGCCGCGCGCCGGACCGTCGCCGACGGACTGGTGGTCGGCACCTCCGGCAATGTCTCGGTCCGGATCGGCGGAACAGTGCTGGTCACGCCGTCGGGCGTACCGTACGACCGGCTCACGGCGGACGATGTGACCGGGGTCGACCTCGACGGCCGCCAGGTGCTCGGCGCACTGGTCCCGACCAGCGAGCTGCCGCTGCATCTCGCCGTGTACCGCACCACCGGCGCGAGCGCCGTCGTCCACACGCACGCCGTGCATGCCACGGCCGTCTCCACGCTCGTCGGCGAACTGCCGCTCATCCACTACATGGCCGCGGCACTCGGCGGCCCCGTCCGGGTCGCCCGCTACGCGACCTACGGCACCGACGAACTGGCCGCCAACATGCTCCGCGCCCTCGAGGACCGCACCGGCTGCCTGCTGCAGAACCACGGCACGCTCACCCACGGCACGACCCTCACCCAGGCCTACGACCGCACGGCCCAACTGGAGTGGATGTGCAGACTCTGGCTGACCGCCTCCTCGGTCCCCGGCCGCTCCCCGCACCTCCTGACCGCGACCCAGCTCGCCGACGCGGAAGCCCGCCTGCGGACCTACGGCCAACACCCCTGACACACCCGCACCCGCACCCGCCAGGCGTGCGGGGAACCGCGCGAACGGGGGTCCGGGGGGCGAGGCCCCCGGAGACGGGACGGGAAGGGGCGGCGGGGGCGAGAAGGACTCCCCCGCCCTCCCCACCAGGCGCCCCCCGGCCCCCCGCCCCCGCCCCCGAAACCGTGAAGCGGAACCGCGACGGCCAGGGCCGCGGAGCGGCTGGCCCGGCCCGCCGCCGCCCGGAGGCCGCCGGAACCGATCCCAGGCGGCCCGCCGCCGCCCGGAGAACCCGCACCGCCCCGCGGGACCGCCCCGCGGGACCACCCCGCACGGGCCCCCACGACCGCGCCCACTGGCCGGTTGTGCGTTCCGACAGGACACTGGAGAGCGTGCGCACTGTCAGAGCGACGGCCGCTGCCGTCACCGCCGTGATGGGCGCCGGCGCCGCCGCGGTGGCCGCCGGCCGGTTCGCCAGCGACGCAGCCCTCAGAATCCCCCCGGGCGGCCCCCTGCCCGCCGAGCCCCGGCTCACGGTCCACGCCACCGCCGCCGGCCAGGTCACCCTGACCCGCGGCCTCGCCGCCCTGCGGCCCGGCCGCCACGGCCTCACCGGTGACGGCTTCCACGCGGTCGTCGGCCCCGTGCTGTCCGGCACCCAGGCCACCGCCGACACCGTCGTACGCCGGCTGGAACGCGTCACCTACGGCACCCCCGAGCCCGGCGACCGCGCCTGGTTCACCCCGAACGTCCACGTCGGCGACCCCGGCACCGCCCTCGGCCTGGACCACACCGGCCTCGGCGTGCCCGGGGAGCTCGGCCCGCTGCCCGTCTGGTTCGTGCCGGGCGACCGGGACACCTGGGTGATCACCGTCCACGGTCTCGGCACCACCCGGGAGCACACCATGAACGTCATGGAGTTCCTGCACCGTCACCGCTTCCCGGTGCTGGCCCCCGCCTACCGGGGCGACCCGGGCGCCCCGGCCTCCCCCGACCGCCTCAACCACCTCGGCGAGACCGAGTGGCGCGACCTCGACGCGGTACTGCGCCACGCGGTGAGCTCCGGTGCCCGGCAGGTGATCCTCTACGGCTGGTCCAGCGGCGCCACCATGGCGCTGCGCGCCGCGGCCCGCTCCGAGCTGCGCGCACGCGTCGCCGGTCTCGTCCTCGACTCGCCCGTCCTCAGCTGGGAGGCCACCCTGCGCGCCCTCGCCGCGGCCCGCCGCACCCCGGGCGCGCTGCTGCCGCTCGCCGTCCGCGCCGCCCAGGGCCGCACGGGCCTGTACGGCGAGCGCAGCCCCGGCGCCGTCCACCTGGACCGGATCAGTGTCCCCACCCACATCTTCCACGGCCCCGACGACAAGGTGGCTCCCTGGCGGTTCTCCCGCCGCCTCGCCGCGGCCCATCCGAACACCATCACCCTGCACGCCGTCGGCGGCGCTCCGCACGCCGCCATGTGGAACGCCGGCCCGGAGACCTACGAAGAGGCCCTGCGGCGCTTTCTGACCCCCTTGATGTGAAGCCGGTGCCGACGATTCCGTTCCGCCCTGGACCACTGGCCTGATCACCTCCTCCGCCCGCGTCCGGGGCGGGGGCGCGGACCGTCCCCGCGCCCCCGCCGGCATTCCGTTTGGGTTTTCGGACCGTCAACCGCGAGACTGCACCCGTGACGTCCCGTATCCCGCGCGACTCCAGGCTTCGACTCGTCCGCCCGCGACCCCTGGCCGCCGCCCCCACAGCGATCAACCAGCGGCGCCCGCGCCGCCCCGCGCCACGCCCCCCGGAAGGCACCCCCGCACCGGCGGAGCTGGCCAGAATGGCGCGCTCCGGTCTGGCCGCCGCGGCCCGCGTCGCCCGCTGGGCCGACGCCGCCCTCGGCCCCGGCGGGGACAGCGCCACCACCGACGGCAAGGCCACTCTCTCCGACGCGACCGCGGAACGGGCGGCCCGGCACCTCGGACTGACCGCCGCTCAGGTCCGCGCCGACTGGGACACCGCCCGGCTGGCCGGCCTCATCGAGGTGCACGGCGACACCGCCCGCCCCGGCTGGCGGCTGCGCGCCTGGAACCGCGACGACAGCGCCGTACTGCGCGGCTGGGTCGCCCTGTGCGACGCGTGGTCGCTGGCCCACCCCGAACCCGAGGAGTACGAGCCCGCCGCCGTCGCCGAGGTCGTCACGGCCATGCCGCAGGTGCTCTCCTTCCTCCAGCTGTCCGCCGGCCCCGTCCCCGTGCCGCAGCTCCTCGACCTGCTGCAGCAGCGCGTCACCGAACTCCGCACGGAACGCTGCGAGATCGACTACGCGCAGCAGACCGGCCCGCTCCGCCCCGCGCTCACCGAGCCGGCCGCCGACGCCCCGCTCGAGCCGCTGCTCGACTGGGCGCTGCGGGCCCTGGCCTCCGTCGGCGCCCTCACCTACGGCGACGGACAGGCGACGCTCACCCCGCTCGGCAGCTGGGCGGTCTGGGTCAAGCTGGAACAGATCTGCGTCGCCGCCCAGAGCCCCGCGGGGAACATCGAGCAGGGCGCCGAGGACATGCTGCGCGGCTGCGGCCGGCTACGGCCCAACGCGGCCCGCGCCGAATACCGGGCCTGGCTCGCCGCCCGGCCGGTCGGCAGCGCCGTCACCGAACTGATCGACGCCGCCCGCGGCGAGGACGCCCTGCTGCGCGGCCTCGCCTTCGAGGCGCTGCGCGTGGTCGGTGCCCCCGCCGAGCCCGAGGTCCGCACCGTGCTCGACGAGCCGACGCTGCGGCCGTACGCGCTGCTGTGGCTCGCCGAGCACGACGGAGCCGACCCGGAGGACGCCCACGAGGTCCTCACCCGCGAGGAGTCCACCTGGCTGTGGGTCGACACCGCCGCCGCCGTCGCCGACCACGGCGAGGCCCCGCTGCTGGTCCGGCACCTGGAGTCCGCGGTGCAGCCGACCGTCCCCGCCCTGCTCAGCGAGGTGCGCGCCGTCGGCCACCCGCGCACGGTGCAGGTCCTGGTGGCCCTGGCCGCCGCCCACCCCGACCCGGCGCTGGCCAAGGCGGTCCGCCGGGCGGCCTTCCAGGTCCATACCGGAGGCTGACCCGCCCGCCGGCACCACGCCGCCCGGGGCCCGGGGGCCGGGCCTCAGCCTCCCGTCTCCGGGGCGTACGTCCCGAAGCTCCAGACGTTGCCCTCCGCGTCCCGGGCCATGTAGTCCCGTGAGCCGTAGTCCTGGTCCGTCGGCGGCATCAGGATCTCCGCGCCCTGCTCCACCGCGCGCCGGTGGTGTGCGTCGACGTCGTCCACGACGACGTACACCCCGGCCGGGCCCGCGCCCTTCATCGCCGTGTCGAACACCCCGCCCCGGCCCTTCGAGCCCAGCATCACCACGCCGTTGCCCTGCACCAGCTCGGCGTGCATCACCGTGCCGTCCTCGCCCTCGTAGACCGACAGCTCCCGGAATCCGAACGCCTCCGTGAGCTGCCGGATCGCCGCCTTCGCGTCCCCGTACAGCAACGTCGGAACGACACTCGGACGCCCGCCACCCGTGCCTGTCATGCGATCACTTCCCTGTGTCTCGCGTACACCGGTATGTCCCGTTGCCGCCAGTCTGGCACCGGGCACCGGCAACGCCGGGCCGCCCGCACCCGGAAAAGGTGTTGCAGGGCCCCGTTAGAATGGCCCGTATGGCCATTCTCCTCGCGCATTAGACGGCGGGAACGTCCTCAGCCGCCCACCGCCAACCCTTACCTGCCCTGGAGTCTGTCCGTGATCTCCGCCTCCGGCATCGAGCTGCGCGCCGGTGCCCGTGTGCTCATCGAAAGCGCCACCTTCCGCATCGCCAAGGGCGACCGCATCGGCCTGGTCGGCCGTAACGGAGCGGGCAAGACCACCCTCACCAAGGTCCTCGCCGGCATGGGTATCCCCGCCGCCGGTACGGTCACCCGCTCCGGCGAGGTCGGTTACCTGCCCCAGGACCCGCGCACCGGCGACCTCGACGTCCTCGCCCGCGACCGCATCCTCTCCGCCCGCGGCCTCGACACGCTGATCCGCAAGATGCGCGACAACGAGCAGCGCATCGCCAACGGGCAGGGCGCCACCCGTGAGAAGGCCCTCAAGCAGTACGAGCGCCACGAGACCGAGTTCCTCACCAAGGGCGGATACGCCGCCGAGGCCGAGGCCGCGACCATCGCCGCCGCGCTGAACCTGCCCGACCGCGTGCTCGGCCAGCCCCTGCACACCCTCTCCGGCGGTCAGCGCCGCCGCGTCGAGCTCGCCAGGATCCTGTTCTCCGACGCGGACACCCTGCTGCTCGACGAACCGACCAACCACCTCGACGCCGACTCGATCGTCTGGCTGCGCGACTACCTCAAGACCTACCGCGGCGGCTTCATCGTGATCTCCCACGACGTCGATCTGGTCGAGACGGTCGTCAACAAGGTGTTCTACCTGGACGCCAACCGCGCCCAGATCGACGTCTACAACATGGGCTGGAAGCTGTACCAGCAGCAGCGCGAGGCCGACGAGAAGCGCCGCAAGCGCGAGCGGCAGAACGCCGAGAAGAAGGCGTCCGCGCTGCATTCGCAGGCCGACAAGATGCGCGCCAAGGCCACCAAGACCGTCGCCGCGCAGAACATGGCCCGCCGGGCGGACAAGCTGCTGGCCGGCCTGGAGGCGGAGCGGAAGTCGGACAAGGTCGCCAAGCTGCGCTTCCCCGAGCCGTCCCCGTGCGGCAAGACCCCGCTCATGGCGGAGGGACTGTCGAAGTCCTACGGCTCGCTGGAGATCTTCACCGACGTGGACCTGGCCATCGACAAGGGCTCCCGCGTCGTCATCCTCGGCCTCAACGGCGCGGGCAAGACCACCCTGCTCCGCCTTCTCGGCGGCGCCGAGAAGCCCGACACCGGCCAGGTCATCGAGGGCCACGGCCTGAAGCTCGGCTACTACGCGCAGGAGCACGAGACCCTCGACCCGGACCGCACGGTCCTGGAGAACATGCGCTCCGCCGCCCCCGATCTCGACCTGGTCGAGGTCCGCAAGACGCTCGGCTCGTTCCTGTTCTCCGGCGACGACGTGGACAAGCCCGCCGGCGTCCTCTCCGGCGGTGAGAAGACCCGTCTGGCGCTGGCGACCCTCGTGGTCTCCTCGGCCAACGTGCTGCTCCTCGACGAGCCGACCAACAACCTGGACCCGGCCAGCCGCGAGGAGATCCTCGGCGCGCTGCGCACGTACAAGGGCGCGGTCGTCCTCGTCACCCACGACGAGGGCGCCGTGGAGGCGCTCCAGCCGGAGCGGATCATCCTGCTGCCGGACGGTGTCGAGGACCTGTGGGGCGCCGACTACGCGGACCTGGTCGCTCTCGCCTGAGCCACGCCCGGGGCGCCGGCCCCGGGTGACCGCGGGCGTGATCCACTGCGTATGGATCATTCGGCCCATCGGTGATCCATCAATCGAGTGAGATCTCCTCATCCCGAGGTGTGTCCTACACGGATTTCGCGGCCGGGCCCCCGGTGAACCGGGGCCCGGCCGTCGCGCCTCCCTGACCTGGTGCTTCTCGAGGGAAGCCGGTGGGAGGTATCGACGGGGCCGGCCGGAATCACTGGTTCCGAATGTGCGGACGCGCTCCTGTCGTCACCACCTTGTCTCATCGACCTTGCCGAATGGGTGGCCATGAGGGCCGGAAGGGGTGATCATGAGGAGACCAGAGCGCACTTCCCATGAGGAGGCACGGGTGGCCGAGACTCTGAAGAAGGGCAGCCGGGTGACCGGCGCCGCGCGCGACAAGCTCGCGGCAGACCTGAAGAAGAAGTACGACGCCGGTGCGAGCATCCGGGCGTTGGCCGAGGAGACCGGCCGCTCGTATGGCTTTGTGCACCGCATGCTCAGCGAGTCGGGCGTCACGCTGCGAGGGCGTGGCGGGGCGACACGGGGCAAAAAGGCCCCGTCGGCCTGATCCCGGCGCCACGAAACCCGATGGTGGCCACCCGGTCGGCCGATTGGCCGGCCGGGTGGTTACTGTGCAGTCACTTACATGACCGCACCCATCGGAGGCGCCCCATGGCTTCGTCCGCCCAGGACCTCGGTCCGGTACTCGACAAGGACGGCGTACGGCTCACCGTCGACGACGCGATCGCCACGGTGACGCTGACCAACCCGGCCAAGCGCAACGCGCAGAGCCCCGCTCTGTGGCGGGCGCTGACCGAGGCGGGCCGGCTGCTGCCCGGCTCCGTCCGGGTCGTGGTGCTCCGCGGCGAGGGCAAGTCCTTCTCCGCCGGGCTCGACCGGCAGATGCTCTCTCCCGAGGGAATCGAGGGCGAGCCGTCGTTCCTCGACCTCGCGCGCGGTGACGACGCCGAACTGGACGCCACCATCGCCGTGTACCAGGAGGCGTTCACCTGGTGGCGGCGCAGCGACATCGTGTCCATCGCCGCCGTGCAGGGGCACGCCATCGGAGCCGGATTCCAGCTGGCCCTCGCCTGCGACCTGCGCGTCGTCGCGGACGACGTGCAGTTCGCCATGCGCGAGACCGGCCTCGGACTCGTCCCCGACCTGACCGGCACCCACCCCCTGGTGGGCCTCGTCGGCTACGCCCGCGCCCTGGAGATCTGCGCGACCGGGCGCTTCGTCACGGCCGAGGAGTCCGTACATACCGGCCTGGCCAACGTCGCCGTGCCCGCGGCCGACCTGGACGCGGCCGTCCAGGACCTCGCCGCCGCGCTGCTGGCCGCCCCCCGGGACGCCGTCATCGAGACGAAGACCCTCCTGCGCGGCGCCCAGGACCGCACCTACGAGGAGCAGCGCGTCGCGGAACGGGCCGCCCAGGCCCGCCGCCTGCGCGACCTGGCCGGCCTCGGCGAGTAGCACCCGGACGACGCCCGCGCCCCGGCGGCGGACACCTGCCGCCGGCCGGACCGGCCTGACACTCCCCAGGACACTTCGCGGACGGCGGTCACCCGCCCGGCCGCGCGGGAGCGGGCTGTGAGACCGGCGTGGCTTCGTCCGGTGAGGCGCGTGGTGAACGAGCGGGGCCGCGGGTGCTGCTGCCCGCCCGGATCCGTCCCGGACCGGACGGCCACGGGTCCCGCCCGCCGCGACGGCCCACCGGCGCAGCCGAAAGGACAGTGCCGCGTGCTCCGTCCCGGTGCGGGGCCCGGTGGCCGGTCAGTCGAGGGCGGTGACCAGGACGGACACCGTCGGCCGGTCCGGCAGGGCCGCCGACACGGCCTCCCGGACCGCCCGGGCCACCTCCAGGGGGCGGTGGTCCATCCGGACGGCGAGGTCCACGCGCACATGCCGGCGGGGCAGGGCCGCACCGTCCTGATGTCCGGCCCGACGGACCGGGCGGGCCGGCCCGCCCGTCAGCCGCGTCACCCCGGGGACGGCGAGCGCGGCGACCGCGACCCGGCCCGCCTCCGGGTCGCCGGGGCCGGCCGGACCAGAGGCCGGCTCGGAGGCCGGCTCGGGCTCGCGCGCCAGCGGGGCGGGCGGCGTCGGCGGCTCGGTGTCCAGCAGCTCCGTCACGCACAGGTCCACCTCCGTCACCGCCAGCCCGATCCGCTCCGCGGCCGCCCCGGCCAGCGCCGCACGCAGACCGGACGCGGTCACCGGCAGCGGCTGGGCGGCAGTGGCCGCGAACCGCGCGGCCAGCCGCAGCGGCCCCGGTGGCAGTGCGCCGGGCGGCGGCGGCACGGCCGGCCCGTCCGCGTCCTGTGGTCCCGCGAGCCCGATCCGCAACCCGTCCAGGCGTACGCCGGGCGTGTCCCGCGCCACCGCGTGGCGCAGCAGTACCGCCGCCGCCCGCTCCGCGATCCACGCGCCGTCGCGCGCTCCGCCCAGGGGCACGAGCCTGCCCAGCCCCACCTGCTGTCGCACCGCGTGCGTCCATCGGTCCGCCGTCACTCCTCCAGCCTGCCGCATTCCTGGCGCGATACCCGGCAACCGTGCTTACGGTTGTCGGAGGAGGACGACCGAAGGGATGTACGGCGATGACCGACATGACCGACTCAGGTTCGGGCGCACAGGCATCCGACCCGGAGAAGAACCTCGAAACCGCCCCGCGCAAGGGCCAGGCGGCCCGGCGCGGCGGAGGTGACCCCTCCACCCGTGGCCGCACCACCATCGCCGACGGGGTCGTGGAGAAGATCGCCGGCCTGGCCGCCCGGGACGTGCTCGGCGTGCACGCCATGGGCAGCGGACTGTCGCGGACCTTCGGGGCGGTACGCGACCGGGTGCCCGGCGGCACGAAGTCGGTGACGCGCGGTGTGAAGGCCGAGGTCGGCGAGGTGCAGACGGCGCTCGACCTGGAGATCGTCGTCGACTACGGCGTGTCCATCGCCGATGTCGCCAGGGACGTACGGGAGAACGTCGTCGCGGCGGTCGAGCGGATGACCGGCCTGGAGGTGGTCGAGGTCAACATCGCGGTGAGTGACGTGAAACTGCCCGAGGAGGAGGAAGAGGAGCAGCAGGAGTCCCGTCTTCAGTAGGAGCCGGTGAGTGTGGAGTGGAGGAGCGCACCATGAACATGGCCGTGGTCGGCATGATCGCCGGCATGGCTCTGGGCTTCGCCGGATACTTCGGCGGTTTCGGGGCCTTCCTGCTGGTGGCTGCCCTGGGCGCCGTCGGCTTCGTCGTCGGGCGGTTCCTCGAGGGTGACCTGGAACTCGGCGACTTCTTCCGTCCTCGTGACGAACGGCGGCGGTGACGGCGGTGAGCACGGGCACCGTCGGACTCGGCGGAAGTCCCCGGGCCGTCGCGGCGGGCGAGCGCGGGGAGACCAGGATCGCCGACCGGGTGGTCGCGAAGATCGCCTCGCAGGCGGCCCGCGAGGCGGTCGGCACCCTGCCGCCGGACGCCGCGCCGCCGCACGCGCATGTGGCCGTGCGTCATGACGCCGCCCGGATCCGTGTGCACATCGAACTCGACTACCCCGGCGACATCGGCGGCCGGTGCCGTCGGGTACGGCGCCACGTGGTCGACCGGGTACGCACGTTGACCGGCATGGCCGTGCCCGAGGTCGCGGTCCAGGTGGAACGGCTGCATCCCTTGGCCGGATCCGGCACGGAGCACGGGAGGACGCGATGAGCGACCCCCACGGCACGGCCGTGGAACAGAATCCCCCGCCCGCGCGGGACCGGCCGGCGCCGGCCGGCGCGACGACGGGCACCGGCGGTTCTGGTCGGCCCGCCGGGTCCCCGCGGGCCTGCTGGCGCTGGCGATCCTGGTGATCGCGGGCGCGTTCCTGTACGACATCGTCGCCGTGCGCGCCCAGCGGGACGGGATGAGCTGGCGCAGGGAGCTGGCCCGGCAACTGGCGCGGCGGCCCCTGGACGACGTCTGGGTGCTGACCGGCGCGGCCGTCGCGGCCGCGCTCGGGCTCTGGCTGCTCCTGCTCGCCGTGACACCCGGCCTGCGTTCCCTGCTCCCGATGCGCCGCACTCATCCCGACGTACGCGCGGGACTGAACCGCGACGCCGCCGCGATGGTGCTGCGCGACCGGGTCATGGCGGTGGCCGGCGTGCAGTCGGCGCGGGTCAGGATGGGGCGGAGCCGCGCCGATGTCCGCGCGGTGTCGCACTTCCGCGAACTGGACGACGTACGGGCCGACGTGACCGCGGTACTCGACGAGGCGGCCGAAGGGCTGGGCCTGGCCCGGCCGCCCACCCTGTCGCTGCGTGTGCGGCGGCCCGGACGGAAGGAACGGTAGCGGTGTCCAAGGGTGTCAACCGTGTGCTGCTCGCGATCGCCGGTCTGGTGCTGATCGCCCTCGGCGGTTCCGTGCTGGCGATCGGCCTGGGGGCGCCGGCCCCTTCCTGGTGGCTGCACCACGGACGCGGCGACGTACTGCTGGACGGAGCCGAGCGGACCCGGTGGCGGGACCAGACCTGGTGGTGGCCGGTCGTCATCGCCGTCCTCGCCGTGGTCGTCCTGCTCTGTCTGTGGTGGCTGGTCGCGGTGGTGCGCCGGCGGCGACTGGCGGAGATCCTGGTCGACACCGGTGACGGCGAGGGCGCGGCACTGCGCGGCAGGGCGCTGGAACACGCCATGGCGGAGGAGGCGAACGGCCTGGACGGGGTCGCACAGGCGCACGTCGCGCTCACCGGCGGCCGGGGCGGTGCCCGGACGCGGGTGCTCCTCACCCTGGAACCCCACGTCGGGCCCGGCGCCGCCCTGCACACCCTCACCACGGGCGCCCTCGCTCACGCCCGCGACGCGACAGGTCTGGCCACCCTCCCGACGGAGGCCCGCCTCCACGCCCAGAAACACCGCCCCGAACGAGTGACCTGACCTGCAGCCCGCAGCCCGCAGTCCGCAGCCCGCACCCGCCCGTTCCCGCGGGCAGTCGGGTCTCCCCCAGTGGGGGAGACACCCCGAAAGCGCCGGGCAGCGCGAACACACCCTGCCCCGCCCCCGCGCCCCGCGCTCGTACGCCCACCCCACCGGCCCGCCCCGCGTCAGAACCCGTGCCGGGAACCCCCGTCCACGGGCACCATCACCCCCGACAGATAGGAAGCCGCCGGCGACAGCAGATACGCCGCCGTACGACCGAACTCCTCCGGCGTCCCGTACCGCCGCAGCGCAATCCGTGACTCCGCGGCCTGCCGCGTCGCCCCCGGGTCCGCGGACAACGCGTCCAGTTCCCGCACCCGGTCCGTGTCGATCCGCCCCGGCAGCAGCCCCACCACCCGGATCCCCCGCGGCCCCAGCTCGTCCGCCAGCGACTTGGCGAAGCCGGCCAGCCCAGGGCGCAGCCCGTTCGAGATCGTCAGCCCGGGAATCGGCTCATGCACCGACCCCGACAGCACGAACCCGATGACACCCCCCGCGCCCAGCTCTCCCGCCGCCGCCCGCGCCATCCGCACCGCGCCCAGGAACACCGACTCGAACGCCGACCGCCACTGCTCGTCCGTGGTGTCCGCGACGAACCCCGGCGGCGGTCCGCCCACGCTGACGAGCATGCCGTCGAAGCGCCCGAACCGCTCCCGCGCGGCCGCGATCAGCCGCTCCGGCGCCGACGGGTCGGCGTTGTCGACGGCCACCCCGGCCGCGCCCGGCCCCAGCGCGGCCGCCGCCTCCGCGACGGACTTCTCCTCACGCCCCGTGACGACCACCTTCGCACCGTCGGCGACGAGCTCGCGCGCGGAGGCGTTGCCCAGCCCGCGGGTCGCCCCGGTGACGACGTACACCCGGTCCTTCAGCCCAAGATCCATGACGTCTATCCTGCCCCCTCGGCGCCGAACAGGGCGAGGGCGGTGTTGACCAGACCGATGTGACTGAACGCCTGCGGGAAGTTCCCCAGCAGCCGTCCGCCCACCGGGTCGTACTCCTCCGCCAGCAGCCCCACGTCGTTGGTGAGCCCGAGGAGACGTTCGAACAGCTCGCGGGCCTCCTTGGTCCGCCCCGTCATGTGCAGGGCGTCCGCCAGCCAGAACGAGCACACCAGGAAGGTCCCCTCCTCACCGGGCAGCCCGTCGACCCGCGCGGCGTCCGGCGTGTACCGGCGTACGAGTCCGTCCTGGCCCAGCTCCGCACGGATCGCCTCGATGGTGCCGAGCACCCGCGGATCGTCCGGCGGCAGAAAGCCCACCCGGGGAATGATCAGCAGCGCCGCGTCGAGTTCACACGATCCGTAGGACTGCGTGAACGTGTTCCGCGCGGCGTCGTACCCCTTCTCGCACACCTCCCGGTGCACCTCGTCCCGCAGCTCGCGCCAGCCGTCCAGGTCCCCCTCCAGGTCCGGGAAGTCCTCCATGGCGCGCACGGCGCGGTCGGCGGCCACCCACACCATCACCTTGGAGTGCACGAAGTGGCGCCGTCCGCCGCGCACCTCCCACAGCCCCTCGTCCGGCTGCCGCCAGGCCGTACGCAGGAACCGCAGCAGTACCGACTGCAGCGCCCACACGTCCGGGTGCGGGGACAGCCCCGAACGCCGGGCCAGCGCCAGGGAGTCCATGACCTCCCCGTACACGTCGAGCTGGAGCTGGTTCACCGCGTCGTTGCCGACCCGTACCGGTCTGGCCCCGCCGAAACCGGAGAGCCACGGCAGTTCGAACTCCGGCAGCCGCCGCTCGCCCGCGAGCCCGTACATGATCTGGAGGTCCGCCGGGTCGCCCGCGACCGCACGGAGCAGCCAGTTGCGCCACGCCTCCGCCTCCTCCTGGTACCCGGCGGCCAGCAGCGCGCGCAGGGTCAGCGTGGAGTCCCGCAGCCAGCAGAAGCGGTAGTCCCAGTTGCGCACCCCGCCCGGCTCCTCCGGCAGCGAGGTGGTGGGCGCGGCGACGATGCCGCCGGTGGGACGGTAGGTGAGCGCCTTGAGCGTGATCAGCGACCGGACGACCATGTCCCGGTGCGGGCCGTCGTAGCGGCAGCGGCGCGCCCACGCCTGCCAGTCCTTGACGCTGTGCCGCAGGGAGGCGTACGGATCGACGAGCGCGGGCCGCGGCTCGTGGGAGGGGTGCCAGGTCAGCACGAACGCGACCCGTTCGCCCTCCTTCACGGTGAACTCCGAGTGGGTGCCCAGGTCCTCGCCCCAGGTGGGCACCTCCGGGACGCTGCGCAGCCACGCCGAGTCCGGTCCGGCCACCGCCACCCGGTGGCCGTCCTCCCTGCGCACCCAGGGCACGACCGAGCCGTAGTCGAAGCGCAGCCGGAGCGTGCTGCGCACGGTCACCTCACCCCGTACACCCTGCACGATGCGGACCAGGTCGGGCGCGCGGTGGCGCTGCGGCATCAGGTCGGTGACCAGCACCGCCCCCTCGGGGGTCTCCCACTCGGTGTCCAGGACGAGGGTGTCCTCGCGGTAGGAGCGGCGGGTGTACCGGTCCGCGCCGACCGGAGCGATCCGCCAGTGCCCGTTGTTCTCGTCGCCGAGCAGCCGTGCGAAGCACGCCGCCGAGTCGAAGCGGGGCAGGCAGAGCCAGTCGACCGAGCCGTCCGCGCCCACCAGGGCAGCGGTCTGTTCGTCGCCGATGAGCGCGTAGTCCTCGATACGGTGCACGGAGTGCGGGTTCCCGTCCATCGGGCGTGGCAATCAGGGGCGAAGCCGGAGGAGTGACGGGCCGTCGGCCGCCGCGGCGCCGTCACCGGAGAAGATGACTCCGGGCTGGGAGGGGGCCTGGTTGAGCACCCACAGGCCGATCAGCGTGGCCAGGGTGAAGACGACCGCGACGAGTACGGTGAGCACGAGCCGCCGCCGGCGTTCCCGGCGCAGCCACTCGCCGCGCGCGGTGCGGTAGGCGTCGGGGTCCGGCAGCACCTCGCCGGCCAGCACTCGGAGGGCCTCGCGCAGTTCCCGTTCGGTGCGCTCCGCGTCCGGCGGGCGGGGCGGTTCGGTCCGGCCGCGGTCCGCGCGGTCCGGGCTGGTGCCACGCGACGGAGTCGCGTCTCGATGCGTCATCGCCGGGCCTCCATCGCCTGGGTCAGCGCGGCGATACCGCGCGAGGTGTGTGTCTTGACGGAGCCGCGGGTGATGCCCATCGCGGCGGCTATCTCGCTCTCCTTCAGCCCGAGCCAGTGCCGCAGCACCAGAGCCTCGCGCTGCCGGGCCGGAAGATGCTGCAGGGCGCCGATCAGCACCCGCTGGTCGTCGTGGAGCAGCGCGGTGTTCTCGGCGGAGGCCACCGTCCGGTCGGCCGGGGCCGGCGGGTGTTCCTCGTGCCGGCGGGCGACCTGGAGGTGGCGTATCCGCATCCGGGTCAGATTGCAGACCGTGGAGCGCAGATACGCCTCCGCGGCGGCCACGTCCTTCAGCCGCCGCCACTTGCGGTAGATCTGGTAGTACGCCTCGGCGACCACGTTCTCCGGGTCGTCGGCGCCGAGCAGCACGGCGAGCCGCAGCATCGAGGAGTAGTGCAGTTCGAAGAGGCGGGCGACACCGGCCTCCCGCTCCAGGTCGGCGGCGCCGGTGACGGCGGGCCCGAGCGGCCCGGCCGGAACCGCGGAAGGCGGCGGGGGCGCGGCGGGCGGAGGTGACGTGGGGGCCGGCGGCAGGGCGGTCCGGGCGTGCGGTCTGCGTCTCACGAGTTGTTCGCTCCCGTCTCCGGACGTCGCCCGGCCGTCAGCCGGGACGACAGGTCGGTGGCGTCGGCGCCGCGCGGAACACCGAACCGTGCGAGGGCCGCGGTGCCGGACACCGCGACGGTCAGATTGAGCAGCAGGGCGGCGACCCCGGCGTAGATCTCCAGCGGTCCGTCGCCCGTACCGAGCGGCACGATGGAGGAGAACCCCTCGCGCACCACCAGAAACGTTCCGGCGGCCATGCCCACCGCCCACCCCGCGAGCAGCGCCCGCGGATGCAGCCACCGCGTGTACAGCCCGACGGCCACCGCGGGGAAGATCTGCAGGATCCACACCCCGCCGAGCAGCTGGAGATTGACGGCGTCCTGGTCGCGCAGGCCGAACACGAACGCCACGGCGCCGAGCTTCGCGGTCAGCGACACCGCCTTGGCGACCCGCACCTGCCGTTTCGGCGTGGCCGTCGGATGGACGTACTCGACGTACACGTTCCGTACGAAACTGGTCGCCGCGGCGATCGACATCACCGCCGCCGGCACCAGCGCGCCCACCACGATCGCACCGAACACCAGCCCGGCCAGCGGGCCCGGCATCAGCCGGTCGACCAGCATCGGCACCGCCGCCTCGGCCCCGCCCTCGGGGGCCCGCACCCCGGCCGCCAGCGCCGCGATGCCGAGGAACCCGAACAGCGCCAGCAGCGCGGTCCAGGCGGGCAGCCCCGCTGACACCTTGCGCAGGGTGCGCGTCCCGTCGGCGGCGAACCCGGCGGTGAGCACATGCGGGTACATCAGCAGCGCCAGCGCGGAGCCGAGCGCCAGCGTGGCGTAGGCGGGCTGCTGGTCCGGCGCGAGCAGCAGCGGCGAGTGGGCCGTGTCCGTACCGCCGAGGGCGCGCGCCGCCCCGTCGAAGACCGCTCCGGGGCCGCCGAACCGCTCCAGTACCAGCCAGCAGACGGCGGTCAGCGAGACGAACACCGCCACCGCCTTCATCGCGGAGATCACCGTCGGCGCCCGCAGCCCGTGCCGGTAGGTGGCCACGGCGAGACCCGCGAACACCCCCACCATCACCAGGTCCCCGGTGGCGCCGTGCGGATACAGACCGCCCGCGGTGAGCACCGCGCGGATGCCGAGCAGCTGGAGCGCCAGGTACGGCATCGTCGCCAGGATCCCGGTCAGCGCGACGGCCAGGGCCAGCGGGGGCGAGCCGTAGCGGCCGCGCACGAAGTCGGCGGCGGTGATGTAACCGTGCCGCCGGGCCACGCTCCACAAGCGGCTGAGCAGCACGAACGCCAGCGGACAGACGATCACCGTGTACGGCACCGCGAAGAAGGCGGGGGCGCCGTTGCCGTACACCAGACCCGGGACGGCGGTGAAGGTGTACGCGGTGTAGACCGTCCCGCCGAGCAGCAGCCAGGTCCAGCCGGGGCCGAGGCTCCGGTCGGCCAGCGCCCAGCCCTCCAGCGAGGGCAGCCTGTCGCTCGGCCGGAGCCGTCGCGCGGTGACGGCGAGCAGCGACGCCCCGCCGATCACGGCGAGGAACGTCGCGGTCATGGCGCCGTCGGCCATGCGTCACCTCCCCGTCCCTGGAGTGCTGTGCCCTCGGGGAAGAGTTGCGCGGAGGGCCCGTCCGGATGACAACGGACGGATGGCTCCTCCGCCCGGCGCGCCGCGCGGACGGCCACCCGCCCGGCGCGCCGCGCCACTCTCGCACAGAGCGCCCCGCACCGGGAGAGGAGCGCGGGCCGTGCCACGCACCGGTGCCTCCCGGTCACGGTGCGTGGGCCCGGCGGGGCCGGGCTACACCACCGCGGGTGCCGGCTCCCCGGCGTCCGGCACCGCCGCCGCCCCGGACCGCTCCCGCCGCTCACGGCGGACCAGCACGACCCAGCCGACCGGCACGGCCACCGCGAACAGCCACCACTGGACGGCGTACGCGTAGTTCAGCGCCGCGTTCTCCTTGCCGGGGCTCCCCAGCTGCTCCGGAGTGCCGTCCCGCGGCTCGGGCGCCGTCTGCGCCAGGTACCCGCCGAGCACCCGGGCGCCGAGCCGCTCGGCCTCCTGCTCACTGTTGACCAGCATGACCTGCCGGTCCGGCAGACCCTCGAGGTCCTTGATACCGCTCGCCTCGGTCGTCTCGTCGGGCATCAGCCGGCCCCGGATGGTGATCTCGCCGCGCGGGGGAGCGGGAACCTCGGGGAAGGCGGTCTGGCTCGGCCCGTCCGAGGGGATCCAGCCCCGGTTGACGAGCAGCACTCGGCCGTCGTCGAGGACGAAGGGGGTGAGGACGTGGAAGCCGACCTTGTCGTCGGCGTTGGTGCGGCGGCGGACGACGACCTCGTCATCCGTGTCGAAGCGGCCCACGGCGGTCACGGTGCGGTACCGCTCGGCCCGGGTCACGGCGTGCCCCGGGGAGGTGAGCCGCTCCACCGGGACCGGGTCGGCCTCCAGCGCGTCGGTGACCAGTTGGTTCCGGGCGGCGCGCTGGTCATGGCGGTCCATCTGCCAGAAGCCCAGCCAGATCATCGTGGGGATGAGGACCAGGGCGACCAGGGTGATGGTCACCCATTGGCGGGACAACAGAAAGCGGTACACCCTCCGACCGTACAACTCCGCCGAGGGGTGCTTGTCCGCGGGTACGTCCCTTCACACCCGGTCGACGATCCCCGCCGCCCCCTCCGCGCGGGCGCAGTGGGCGCCGCAGTACCAGTGCCCGTCGGCCTCCACGCCCTGGCCGATGATCCGCACCCGGCAGTGCTCGCAGATCGGGGCCATGCGGTGGATCGCACAGGCGAAGCAGTCGAAGACGTGCACCGCCCCGCCCTGCGCGTGCACCTCGAAGGTCATTCCATAACTGTTGCCGCACACTTCACATGTCGCCATGGGGCACAGCGTGAGCGGTCGGCCCGCCGCGGGGCGAGCGGGCGGCGGGCGAGTCGCCCGCCAATCACCCGTCCGTACGGCCCGGACGCCGTGCCGCGCCCGGCCGGGTCAGGCGGATTCGACGTCCCCGAGCAACTGGCCGAACGCCGCCTCGTCGACCACCGGCGTGCCGTACTGCCGGGCCTTGACCACCTTGGACGTCCCCGAGTCGGGGTCGTTGGTGACCAGGAGGCTGGTCAGCCGGGACAGACTGGTGGCGACGTGCAGCCCGGCCTCGGTCGCGCGGTCCTCCAGCAGGTCCCGCTCGACGGTGGTGTCTCCGGAGAACGCCACCCGCATGCCCTGTTTGAGCCGCTTGCCCGGTTCGTACCGTCCCGGGTTGGGGTGGGGGCACGCGGGCCGCTTCCGGGACGGACGCCAACCGGCCGGATGCCGGCCGCCGTGGCCGGCCTGCTGTCCGATGCGGGGCCGGTCCGTCCACTCGGTCAGCGGCAGGCACTCGTGCAGCGGCAGCCGCAGACCGCCCGCCGCCGCGGCCCGCAGACTGGGCCGGAACGCCTCCGCCAGCACGCGCGCGTCGTCCAGCGCGTGGTGCGCCCGCTGCTGCACGACGCCGAAGTGCGCGGCCAGGGACTCCAGCTTGTGGTTGGGCAGCGGCAGTTTCAGCTCCTTGGAGAGGGCGATGGTGCACAGCCGCTGCTTCACCGGCGCCTCGCCGCGCGCGCGGGCGTACTCCCGGGCGATCATCTGCCAGTCGAATACGGCGTTGTGCGCGACCAGTACCCGGCCCTCCAGCCGGGCCGCGAACTCCGCGGCGACCTCCTGGAAGCGGGGCGCCCCCTTGAGTATCTCGCTCGTCAGGCCGTGGATCCACACCGGGCCCGGATCGCGCTCCGGATCGAGGACCGTGTACCAGTGGTCCTCGACCTCGCCCCGCGCGTCCAGCCGGTAGACGGCCGCGGAGATGATGCGGTCGTCCCGGGCCAGCCCCGTGGTCTCGACGTCGACGACCGCGTACCCCCGGGGATACGCGGCCGGCCACGTGGCGGGGGAGGGGGCTGCGGCGGTGAGGTCTTCGAGCATGGTTCACGAGGATACGGGCCGCGACCGACACTGCTGTCCGTCAGGTGCCCCGCGCGGGGCACCTGTTCGGATACCGGGGCACATACGGACAGGTGCCCGGACGTTTCCGCCCCGCGGTCACCAGCGGATCGGCACCGGAAGCGCCGTCAGGAGTCCTGACACCGCGACCACCAGGGCGAGCGCGTACACCTCGGCCCGCGCGGGTGAACTCGCGGTCAGCGGATCGGCCGCGCGGGCCAGCCGGATCCGCGCCCACAGCGCGAGGGCGGCGACGCCGGCCATGAGGATCACCTTGGCGAGGAGGACCCGTCCGTACGCGGTGTCCGTCAGCTGTTCCAGGATGCTCCCCGCCGGCATCCGGCGCAGTGAACTGCACACTCCCGTCGCGGTGATGGCGGCCAGCAGCACGGCCGCCACGCGCGCGTAGCGCCCCAGCAGCGCGCCGCCCGCCTCGTCGCGCCCCCACACCCTCATCGTCCGCAGCGCGTACACCAGACCACCCACCCAGAGCGACGCGCAGGTCAGATGCACCAGGGTCAGCCCGGAGCCGATCAGGGGGCTGTACTCGGTCGTCGGGTGCGCGCGCAGCGCCTCCGCGACGACGACCGCGGCCAGCGGCCACAGTTGTGTGGCGGGACGGCCGGAGGCGGCGCACAGGGCCGCCGCGAGGAAGCCGTTGACCTCCAGGAGGGCCAGCTTGCCGTCCCGGGAGCCGTGGAGTCCGCCGACGTCGATGTCGGCGAGGCTGCCGGGAACGAGGTTGCCGGCGGCCACGACGGCGGCGAGGGCGACGGCGGCCGCCAGGCCGACACAGTTCGCGGCCGTCGACCAGCTGGGGGGCAGGGTGGCGGGAGCCCCCGGCACGGAGCGGACCAGCCGTCGTACGAACAGTTCGCCGACGGGTACGGCGAGCGCCGCGAAGAGCAGCGTGCGGAGCAGGGCCGTACCGCCGGTGCCGGGCGCCGCCTCCTCCCCGGTGCCGTGCAGCGCCGGGGCGGGGCCGAGGAGCGGTATCAGCGCGCCCAGCACCACCAGCACGAGTACGGCGGCGGCCCGCCCGGCACCCGGTCGCGGGGTACCCCTGTGTGCACCGGTCCCCCCGGGCACGGGCTTCGTCAGAGTCACCCCGGGATCTTCACAAGATCACACCAATCGGGCAAGTCCCGGGCGGAATGTGCGTATTGTGCTTCCGTGCGCGTGTGCCGCCGCCGTCACATCCAGCGCGCCGGATCCGCCCCCCAACTCCCCGGCGGCCGCGCCCAGTCGCGCGGGCCACCGGCGAACGACACCGGCGGCAGGGCGTACCGCAGCCGCCCCAGCGGACTGTCCGCCTCCGCCAGCCACGGCCCGGGACCCACCTCACCGGCACCCGCCCCACCCGCCCGCCCCGCTTCCTCCGGCGGGTGGCCCGTTCCCTCCGGCGGGCGTCCCGTTCTCTCCGGCGGGTGGCCCGCCTCCTCCGGCAGGTGCCCCGCCTCCTCCAGCAGCCACCCCGCCGTCCGTGCCAGGGCCACCCGTACGAGCCTGCTGCCGCCCTCGCCGGTCTGGCCGGTCAGGGCCCGTAGCACCCCGGCCGCCAGCAGGTACCCGGTGCCGTGGTCGAGCGCCTGGGCCGGCAGCGCGCCGGGCCGGCCCTCCCGCGCCTCGGCCGAGGCGATTCCCGTGGCCACCTGCACCAGGCTGTCGAAACCGCGCCGGCCGTCCCAGGGCCCGTACGCGCCCCACGCCGACAGCTCGGCCACCACCACTCCGGGACGCCGCGCGGCGAGCTCCCGCGGGGTCAGCCCGAAGCGGCCCAGGGCGCCCGGACGGTACCCGGTGACCACCACGTCCGCCGTCGCCAGCAGTTCCTCGAAGAGATCCCGGCCGGCGGCCAGGTCCAGCAGCGCCGACCGCTTCCCGAAGCCGGTGTCGGCGTGCTGGTCGGGGAGTTCCGGCAGCCACGGGGCGTCCACCCGCAGCACGTCCGCGCCGAGCAGGGCGAGGGTGCGGGTGGCGACCGGGCCGGCGATGACCCGGGTGAGGTCCAGCACCCGCAGTCCGGCGGCCGGCAGCAGCGGGCCTGGGCCCACCCGTGTGAGCACCCGCGCGGGGGACGCGTCCAGCCGCGAGAGCTCCACCGGGGGACGGGACCGCAGCGCCGCGGCCTGTTCGTGCGCCGCCCACTCCCCGGGCGTACGCAGGGCGACGGCGAGGCCGCCCGCCGCGTACACCGTCTCCTCGATCTCGCGCGCGGACCGCTCCGCGACGGCCGGGGCCACCGCGTCCGGGTCGTCCGCCACACCCAGCGCGTCGAGCAGCCGGGCCCGGTGGTGCGGATAGTTGGCGTGGGTGCGCACCCACCCGTCCGCCGTACGCCAGAGGCGCGACAGCGGGGCGAAGCTCTCCGGGGCCCGGCCGCCGACCAGCAGGTGCCGCTCGCTGACGAACGCCGTCGCCACCGCCCCGTCGTCCACCCGCACCGCCGGTACCTCGTCGTCTCCCGCCCGCCGCGCCCCGAGCTCGGCGGCGGCCAGCGCGCACGCGCCCACACAGGCGCGGGCCAGGTCCCGCACCGGCAGCCGGGCGGGCAGCACACCGGGCCGTTCGACGGCCGACACCCGGGCGAGGAGGGCGGGATCGCCGCCGAGGGCGGACCAGACGGACGTGAGAGCGGTCATGGCAGCACTGTGCAGCACCGGCCCGGCAGGCGGGACCGCGCCCCCGGGAGCAGCCGAGGGTCCGGGCGGATCCGCCCGGCCCCTCGTTCTCTCACCGGTCCCGCGCGACTACCGCGTCACCGCGTCCAGCGCGTCGGCGGTGCCCCAGCCGTAGAAGCCGTTGCGGTTCCTCGGGCCCTCGCACACCGCGTCGACCTTGCCGTCGCCGTCGATGTCGTACGGGTCCGTGCAGGCGGTGGCGTCGGCCTGGGCGTACAGCAGGGCCTTCACCAGCGCCGGCGGGGCGTACGGATGCCTCGACTTGATCAGCGCGGCGACACCCGCGACATGCGGGGACGCCATCGACGTGCCCGCCATGTAACCCCACCTGCCGCCGGGCAGCGTGCCCAGGATCAGGCCGCTGGTGGCCGGCGGGGCCGGCGTCTGATAGGCCGTCGAGTCGCCGCCGGGCGCGGCGATGTCGATGACTCCCCGGCCGTAGTTGGAGAACGACGACTTCAGACCCTTGGCGCCGGTAGAGGCGACCGTCACCACACCCGGCAACTGGGTCGGGATGTCCAGGCACTCGGCGGGGTCGATCACCCGGTCGGACGGGGTGCCGTCGTTCGGGGAGACCGGGTCGGTGATCTCGTCGGCCGCGAGGTCGTAGTTCTCGTTGCCGGCCGCGGCCACGTTGACCGCGCCCCTGCGCTCCGCGTACCGGGTGGCCCGGGTGACGGCCTCGAGGAGCGCCTTCTGGTCCGGGTCGTCCTTGCAGTTGAAGTACCAGGGGTCGGTGTAATAGCTGTTGTTGGTGACGTCGACCCCGTGCTCGGCGGCCCACATGAAGCCGCAGACCACGGCCTCGGTGTAGAAGTAGCCGTCCGGGTTGGACACCTTGATGCCCGAGACCTTCACCCCGGGCGCCACGCCCGTCATGCCGATGCCGTTCTTCGCGGCGGCGATCTCACCGGCGACATGCGTGCCGTGCGGGCTCTCCTGCGCGCCCGGCCGCCAGGCGCCCTCGCTGGTGTCCGGCTTGCCCGTCACACAGTTGACCGACGCGGCCCGGTCGAAGTTGGGCGCGATGTCGGGGTGGGTGTCGTCCACGCCGGTGTCGATGACGGCGACGGTCACCCGCGAGCTGCCCAGCGACTTCTCGTGCGCCTGGTCCGCCTTGATGGCGGGCAGGGACCACTGGAGTCCCTGGAGCGGGTCCTGCCCGTCCACGGCGTCGGCCCTCGCCTCGGCGATCTCGGCGGCGCCGAGCACCTTCGGGGTGACCGTGTCCGCGGTGGCCGCCGACGGCAGCGGCGCGTGCCGGGTGGCACCGGCCGACTGCACACCGCGTACCTTGCGAACGGTCCTGGCGAAGTCGGCGTTCGAGGAGTGGACGACGATGACGCCGATCCTGTCGTACGACGTCACGATCGTGCCGCCGGCCTTGGCGATCGCCTTCCTCACGTGCGCCGGGGTGCCGTGGCCGCCCCGCACGTTGACCACGTAGCTGAGCGATTCCGCGGTGGTGCCGGAGGTGGCGGCGGCCGGCCGGCCGTCGGCCGGGGCGGCGGTGGCCGCGGTGGCCGCGGTGTTCGGCAGGAACGCCAGCGCGGTCGCCATGGCCATACCGGCCGGGAGGACGAGCGCGCGGCGGCGGCGCGGCTGAGACACTGTCATGAAGTCTCCAGTTCGTTCACTGTTGCGGGGCGGACGGGGCGGGAGGGGGACCACGGGCTCACTTGACGGCGCGCAGCGCGTCGACGATGCCGAACCCGTAGAAACCGTTGACCCGGTCACCGCCCTCGCATGTCGCGTCCTGCGTGCCGTCACCGTCCTGGTCGTACGACTCGGGGCAGCCGGGGTTGTCCGCCTGGACCTTGAGCAGTGTCTGCAGCACCGCCGGAGTGGCCCAGGGGTGCTTGGACTTCAGGAGCGCGGCGACACCGGCGGCGTGCGGCGAGGCCATCGAGGTGCCCTGCAGGAAGGCGTACCCGCCGTTCGGCATCGTGGAGAGGATGCGGCCGTTCTTCGACGGGGTGTCCGGCGTCTGGTAGCGCCCGTCGCCACCGGGCGCGGCCACGTCGACGACTCCGTGGCCGTACGTGGAGTAGTACGACTTGAGGTTCTGCGCCCCCGTCGCGCTGACGGTGACCACGCCCGGCAGCTGGGTGGGCAGGTCGTAGCACTCGCCCGGGTCGATGGTGCGCTCGACCGGCGTGGTGTCGTTCGGGCTGGACGCGTCGTCGATGGCGTCCGAGGCCAGGTCGTGGTTGGAGTTGCCGGCCGAGGCCAGGTGCAGTGTGCCCTTGCGCTGCGCGTACAGCTGGGCCCGGTTGACCGCGTCGACGATCGCCTTCTGGTCCGGGTCGTCCATGCAGTTGTACAGCCACGGGTCCACGTAGTAGCTGTTGTTGGTGATCTCCACACCGTGGTCGGCGGCGAACACGAACGCGCAGACGACGTTCTCCGGGTAGAACAGGCCGTTGTCCGGGTCGCTGACCTTGATGCCGGCCACCTTGACGCCGGGCGCGACACCGGCGACACCGATGCCGTTGCGGGCCGCGGCGATCTCACCGGCCACATGCGTGCCGTGGTAGTCGTCGTCCGTGTACGGCCGCCAGGCGCCCTCGCTGGTGTCCGCCTTGCCGCCCACGCAGTTGGCCGACTGGGACGCCGAGAAGTTCGGCGCCAGGTCGGGGTGGGTGTCGTCGACGCCGGTGTCGATCACGGCGACGGTCACCCTGCTGCTGCCCGGGTTGATCCTCGCGGCCTTGTCGGCGCCGATCGCCCGCAGGTCCCACTGGTCGGCCTCGAGCGGTTCGCTGCCTGGGGTCTTGGCGGAGACGGCCCGGGTCCGCGCGGCCTCGGCGGCCGTCACATGGTCGACGGCGCCCTCGTCCGTCGTCCCCGCGCGGGTCAGCGGCGCGGTACGGGTGGCGCCGGCCGACTTCACGCCGCGGGCCCGGCGGATCTCCTCGCCGAAGTCCGGGTTCGCCGAATGGGCGACGATCACACCGATCCGGTCGTGGGTGACCACGACGGTTCCGCCGGCCTTCGCGATCGCCCGCTCCACGGAGGCGATCGTGCGGCGGTCCACCGTGGTGTTGACGACGTACGCCAGGGCGGGCGCGTCCGCCGCCTGGCCGGCCGGCACCGTCCGCGGGGCCGCCGAGGCCGCCGCCGGCAGGAAACCGAGCGAGGCGGTCAGGGACAGTGCAAGGGGCACGGCGAGGGCCAGCCGGCGTCTGGAACGCAGATGAGCCATGGGATCTCCACATCATCCGGAAACGAAACCGGCCCGAGACACGGATGGCGCTCGGGCAGGTACATGACGGGGTGGTGCACGGCGAAGCTATCCCGCGCACTCGCTGGCCAGCAATCATCTGCGGGAAACGGCTTCGCAAAACGTCCGCGGAAAAGAAGCGCGGACCGTTGAACCCGTCCTCGCGTGGCGCCGTGCCCTTGAGCAGGAAGGCCGAGGACACTCGCCTTTCGTCCCCGCCCGAACAGAACCAACGCGAGGAGACTCCGTGGCCGCCGAAGCACCGCCCCCCTCGACAGAACAACACAAACTCCCCACTCCCGAGGAGTTCACCGAGGTGCAGGAGAGCGCTGAGTTCGGTGAACTGCGCCGCTCCTACCGCTCCTTCGCCTTCCCGCTGACCATCGCCTTCATCATCTGGTACCTGATGTACGTCCTGCTCTCCAGCTACGCGGGCGGCTTCATGGGCACCAAGCTGTTCGGCAACATCAACATCGCCTTCGTCTTCGGCCTGCTGCAGTTCGCCACCACGTTCCTCATCGCGTGGTGGTACTCCCGGCACGCCGCGACGAAACTCGACCCCAAGGCCGAGGCCATCAAGGCCCGTATGGAGGGCGGCGCATGAGCCCCTCGATGATCACCGTCCAGCTCGCCGCCAACGAGGCGAGCGAGCACCGTCCGCTCATCATCACGCTGTTCGCGCTGTTCGTCCTCGGGACGCTCGGCATCACCGTCTGGGCCGGCAAGCAGACCAAGGACGCCGCCGACTTCTACGCGGGCGGACGGCAGTTCAGTGCCTTCCAGAACGGACTCGCGGTCTCCGGCGACTACATGTCGGCCGCGTCCTTCCTCGGCATCGCGGGCGCCATCGCCCTCTTCGGCTACGACGGCTTCCTGTACTCCATCGGCTTCCTGGTCGCCTGGCTGGTGGCCCTCCTCCTGGTCGCCGAGCCGCTGCGGAACTCCGGCCGCTACACGATGGGTGACGTCCTCGCCTACCGGATGCGACAGCGGCCGGTGCGCACCGCCGCCGGTACCTCCACCATCGTCGTGTCGATCTTCTACCTGCTGGCCCAGATGGCGGGCGCGGGCATCCTCGTCTCGCTGCTGCTCGGCATCACCTCCGACGCGGGCAAGATCCTCATCGTCGCCCTCGTCGGCATCCTGATGATCGTGTACGTCTCCATCGGCGGTATGAAGGGCACCACCTGGGTCCAGATGGTCAAGGCCGTGCTGCTCATCGGCGGCACGATCCTCATCACGTTCCTGGTGCTGCTGAAGTTCAACTTCAACATCTCCGACCTGCTGGGCAGCGCGGCCGAGAACAGCGGCAAGGGCGAGGCCTTCCTGGAGCCCGGCCTGAAGTACGGCGTGGACAGCATGACCAAGCTGGACTTCCTCTCCCTGGGCATCGCCCTGGTGCTCGGTACCGCCGGCCTGCCGCACATCCTGATCCGCTTCTACACGGTGCCCAACGCCAAGGCCGCCCGTAAGTCCGTGAACTGGGCGATCGGCATCATCGGCGGCTTCTACCTGATGACCATCGCCCTCGGCTTCGGCGCGGCAGCGTTGATCTCACAGGAGGAGATCATCTCCTCCAACGCGTCCGGCAACACGGCGGCCCCGCTGCTCGCCCTGCATCTGGGCGGCGTCGACTCGGCCTGGGGCGCGATCCTGCTCGCCACCATCTCGGCGGTCGCCTTCGCGACGATCCTCGCCGTGGTCGCCGGGCTCACCCTCGCCTCCTCGTCCTCCTTCGCCCACGACATCTACGCCAACGTCATCCGCAAGGGGCAGGCCACGGAGAAGGAGGAGATGAGGGCGGCCCGCTGGGCGACCGTCCTCATCGGCGTCGTCTCCATCGCGCTCGGTTCCCTGGCCCGCGACCTCAACGTGGCCGGCCTGGTCGCGCTGGCGTTCGCGGTCGCCGCGTCGGCCAACCTGCCGACCATCCTCTACAGCCTGTTCTGGAAGCGGTTCACCACCCAGGGCGCGCTGTGGTCGATCTACGGCGGTCTCACCGTCGCCGTCGGCCTGGTGCTGTTCTCGCCCGTGGTCTCCGGCTCGGCGAACTCGATGTTCCCGGATGTCGACTTCGCCTGGTTCCCGCTGCAGAACCCGGGCCTCATCTCCATCCCCTTCGGCTTCCTGATGGGCTGGCTCGGCACCGTCCTGTCCAAGGAGGAGCCGGACGTCAAGAAGTTCGCGGAGCTGGAGGTCCGGTCGCTGACCGGCACCGGCGCCCACTGATCCGCGCATCCGCACCGCGCGCGGCGGCCGCGTCGTGGGACCCCCGGAGGGCCCTGCGACGCGGCCGCCGCGTGTCTCGTCCCCTTCGGCCGATGTGGGTTGTCGGAGGCGTCGCGTACGCTCGCAGGTACGGGACAGGAGTGATCCGCGTCGAGGGAGGGGGCCCACGTGCTCATTGACACCTACGGCCGAGTGGCCACCGATCTGAGGGTCTCGCTGACGGACCGGTGCAATCTGCGCTGCACCTACTGCATGCCCGAGGAGGGGCTGCAGTGGCTGGCCAAGCCCGACCTGCTCACCGACGACGAGATCGTCCGTCTCATCGGCATCGCCGTCACCTCCCTGGGTATCGAGGAGGTCCGCTTCACCGGCGGCGAGCCGCTGCTCCGCCCCGGCCTGGCCGGCATCGTCGCGCGCGTCGCCGCCCTGGAGCCCCGGCCGCAGATGTCACTCACCACCAACGGCATCGGCCTGCGGCGCACCGCGACCGCCCTCAAGGAGGCGGGCCTGGACCGGGTCAACGTCTCCCTCGACACCCTGCGCCCGGACGTTTTCAGGACACTCACCCGCCGTGACCGCCACAGGGACGTCCTCGACGGCCTCCACGCGGCCCGCGAGGCCGGTCTGACCCCCGTCAAGGTCAACTCGGTCCTGATGCCGGGGCTCAACGACGACGAGGCCCCCGACCTCCTGGCCTGGGCGGTGGAGCACGACTACGAACTGCGCTTCATCGAGCAGATGCCCCTGGACGCCCAGCACGGCTGGAAGCGCGACGGCATGATCACCGCCGGGGACATCCTCACCTCCCTGCGTACCCGCTTCGAGCTGACCCCCGAGGGCGAGCAGGCACGCGGCTCGGCGCCGGCCGAGCGCTGGCTGGTCGACGGCGGCCCGCACCGCGTCGGCGTCATCGCCTCCGTCACCCGCCCCTTCTGCTCCGCCTGCGACCGCACCCGCCTCACCGCCGACGGACAGGTCCGCACCTGCCTCTTCGCCACCGAGGAGACCGACCTGCGCGCGGTACTGCGCTCCGACGCCGGCGACGAGGAGATCGCCCGCCTCTGGAAGCAGGCCATGTGGGGCAAGAAGGCGGGGGCGGGCCTGGACGACCCGGCGTTCGTCCAGCCGGACCGGCCGATGTCCGCGATCGGAGGCTAGCTGTTCCGTCCGGGGGAGGCCGTCGGGCAGGGCCGCCGGCAACCACCCCGGGGGCGCGGGGTGCAGCGCGGCCAGCCACGACGCGCCCTCGGCCGCGAACGGTCGGCACCACGCGTGGACAGGGCGGTCAGCCGTCCCGCGCCTCCCACTCCTCCAGAGGAACGACCTCCTTCAGGAAGTCCCGCATCCCCAGGAACTGCGACAAATGCTCCCGGTGCTCGTCGCAGGCGAGCCATGTCTTCCGCCGCTCGGGGGTATGCACCTTGGGGTTGTTCCACGCAAGCACCCACACGGCTGCCGCACGGCACCCCTTGGCGGAACAGATCGGAGTCTCGGGATCGGGGAGCATCACACACCGACCCTAACCCGGCGGAAAAGAGGCGACGCCGAGCAGCCACGGGGGGAGCTGCCCGGCGTCGGTCCGTCGCTCCGACGGGGGATGCGGAGCGCGTACGAAGTATGTCACGGGTCACCCCGCCCCCGGCACCGTACGCACATGATTGATCTGAGCTTTTCTTGAGCTTGGCGCAGAAGTGTCTTCCCCTTGACGCCGTCCGTCCTCACACCCCGATCTTCACGACCGCTCGGGCCGCTCCGTTCGTCCGTCCGGCGCGGTCCGGGACGCCGTGTCCTCCGCATCGGATTCCGCTGAACCGTCATTCGTCCGCGGCGGCGCGATCATCGGCTTCATCGGCGTCGTCACGAAGGTCGACGGCAGCGACGGCGCGTTTTCGCGCCCGGCGTTGGCGATCACCACCGCCACGTACGGCAGCACCGCCCCGAGCACCAGCGCCACGATCGCGACATGCCGCTCCACGTCCCACAGGGTCGCCGCGAGGATGACCGAGATCGTACGCACGATCATCGAGATGACGTACCGGCGCTGCCGCCCGCGCACATCCTCCTCCAGGCCCGTCCGGGCACCGGTGATCCGGAACACCTGGGCGTCGGCACGCTGCTTCCGCATCACATTCCACATCCACCCGTATCGGACCTTCTCCGCCCCCACCGTCGCGCGGACCGGTCGGGGAAACCGGTGAACCGCCACGTCCACGGTACGCCGCTGCCACCCCGGTCACGATCCCGGGTCCGCCCCTCTCCGGCCGCACGGCCTGCGCCGTTGCGCGTACGCCACGCCCGACATGCGGCGTACCACCTCTCGTCCGACACTGGTCGCAATGCTCGCGTCAAGCCGTACGAGGAGGCAGTCATGGGCTGGTTGTGGGCGATCATCGTGGGACTCGTGCTCGGTCTGATCGCCAAGGCGGTGATCCCCGGCAAGCAGCACATCCCGCTGTGGCTGGCCACCATCTGTGGCATGGCCGGCGCCATCGCGGGCAACGCCGTCGCGCGGGGCTTCGGGATCGAGGAGACCCGGGGCATCGACTGGGGGCGGCACATCTTCCAGCTGGTCGCCGCCATCGTGATCGTCTTCTTCGTGGACATGCTGTACACCACGATGAAGCGCAGGAAGCACGGAGAGCAGCGCGCCTGACCCGACTCCCCGCGACAGCGGAAGGGCGGCGCCCGGTGTCTTCCGGGGACCGCCCTTCGCGGGCCGCCGGCTCAGCCGGCCGTGACCTCCACCGCCGCCAGGTTCTTCTTGCCCCGGCGCAGCACCAGCCAGCGCCCGTGCAGCAGGTCCTCCTCGGCGGGGACGGCGTCCTCGGCGGTCACCTTGACGTTGTTCACGTAGGCGCCGCCCTCCTTCACCGTGCGCCGCGCGGCCGACTTGCTCGGCGCCAGACCGACCTCGGCGAACAGGTCCACGACCGCGGGCAGCTCGCCCACCCGGACGTGCGGCACCTCGGAGAGTGCCGCCGCCAGCGTGCGGTCGTCCAGCTCCGTCAGCTCACCCTGGCCGAAGAGGGCCTTCGACGCGGCGATCACGGCGGCCGTCTGGTCCGCGCCGTGCACCAGCGTCGTCAGCTCCTCCGCCAGCGCGCGCTGCGCGGCCCGCGCCTGCGGCCGCTCGGCGGTCTGCCGCTCCAGCTCCTCCAGCTCCTCGCGGGACTGGAACGACAGGATCCGCATGTAGCCGGAGATGTCCCGGTCGTCCACGTTCAGCCAGAACTGGTAGAACGCGTACGGCGTCGTCATCTCCGGGTCCAGCCAGACGGCGCCGCTCTCCGTCTTGCCGAACTTGGTGCCGTCCGCCTTCGTCATCAGCGGTGTGGCGTAGGCGTGGGCCGTGGCGTCCGGCTCCAGCCGGTGCAGCAGGTCGAGACCCGCCGTGAGGTTGCCCCACTGGTCGCTGCCGCCCTGCTGCATCGTGCAGCCGTACCGCCGGTACAGCTGGAGGAAGTCCATCGCCTGCAGCAACTGGTAGCTGAACTCCGTGTAGCTGATGCCCTCCGAGGACTCCAGGCGCCGGGCGACCGAGTCCTTGGTCAGCATCTTGTTGACCCGGAAGTGCTTGCCGATGTCCCGCAGGAACTCGATCGCGGAGAGGTTCTGCGTCCAGTCGAGGTTGTTGACCATCGTGGCCGCGTTCTCGCCCTCGAAGGCCAGGAAGGGCTCGATCTGGCCGCGCAGCCGCTCGACCCAGCCCGCGACGGTCTCCGGCGAGTTCAGCGTGCGCTCGGCGGTCGGGCGCGGGTCACCGATCTGCCCGGTGGCCCCGCCGACCAGCGCCAGCGGCCGGTGGCCGGCCTGCTGGAGCCGGCGCAGGGTGAGCACCTGCACCAGATGCCCCACGTGCAGCGACGGCGCGGTCGGGTCGAAGCCGCAATAGAACGTGACGGGACCGTCCGCGAGAGCCTTGCGCAAAGCGTCCTCGTCGGTGGACTGGGCGAACAGCCCGCGCCACTTCAGCTCGTCGACGATGTCCGTCACGGTTCTCGTGTCTCCTCGATGATCTCCGGCCGGTCGGATGACGGCCGATGGTGAACGCCTACGAGGTTATACGCCCTGGCTGACCGAGCTCATATGGAAATCGGGGACCCGCAGCGCCGGCATCGCGGCCCGGGTGAACCAGTCGCTCCACTCCCGGGGCAGCGTTCTCTCCGTACGGCCCGCCTCCACCGCCCGGCCGAGCAGGTCCACCGGGGACTCGTTGAACCGGAAGTTGTTGACCTCCCCGGTGACCTCGCCGTTCTCCACGAGATACACCCCGTCCCGGGTCAGCCCCGTGAGCAGCAGCGTCGCCGGATCGACCTCGCGGATGTACCAGAGACAGGTCAGCAGCAGTCCGCGCTCGGTGGCCGCGACCATGTCCTCCAGGGGCCGGTCGCCGCCGCCGTCCAGAATCAGGTTGTCGATCCCGGGTGTCACCGGCAGCCCGGTCAGGCCCGCGCCGTGCCTGCTGGTCGTCAGCCGGTTCAGCTCGCCCGCGCGGATCCACTCCGTGGCCTCCAGCGGCAGTCCGTTGTCGAACACCGACCGGTCGCCGCCGGAGGAGTGCGCGATCACGAACGGCGCCGACTCCAGTCCGGGCTCGCGCGGGTCGCTGCGCAGCGTCAGCGGCAGCTCGGTCAGCCGCTCGCCGATCCGCGTGCCGCCGCCCGGCCTGGAGAACACCGTGCGGCCCTCCGCCGCGTCCCGCCCCGACGCCGACCACAGCTGGTAGATCAGCAGGTCCGCCACCGCGGACGGCGGCAGCAGTGTCTCGTACCGGCCCGCGGGCAGTTCCAGACGCCGCCCGGCCCAGCCCAGCCGTACGGCCAGCTCGGCGTCGAGCGCGGTCGGGTCGACGTCCGCGAAGTCCCGCGTGGAGCGCCCCGCCCACGCCGACCGGGTACGGTCCGGCGACTTGGCGTTCAGCTCCAGCGTGCCGTTCGGCTGGTCGTGCCGCAGCCGCAGCCCCGACGAGGTACCGACATAGCTGGAGACCAGCTCGTGGTGGGCGAAGCCGTACAGCTCACGGCCACCGGCACGCGCGCGGGCGAACGCCTCGCCCAGCGCCGGAGCGAAGTCCGCGAACACGGCGGAGGAGGTCTCGGCGGGAGCCTCGGTGAACTCGGGGGAGTGGTCGACCCCCGTGACCAGTGGCTGAGCGTCCTCGGCCGGACCGGCGCCGCGCGCGGCGGCCTCGGCGGCCCGCACCAGCGGCTCCAGCTCGTCCACGGTCACCGCGGACCGGGACACGACCCCCGAGGCGGTGCCCTCGGCGCCGTCCACCGTGGCGATCACGGTGAGCGTGCGCCCGCGCGTGACACCGTTCGTGGTGAGCGCGTTGCCCGCCCAGCGCAGATTGGCGCTCGACTCCTCGTCGGCGATCACGACACAGCCGTCGGCCCGGGACAGCCCGAGCGCGCGCTCGACGATCTCGTAAGGCTTGTTCACAGGCGCGCTCATCGCCCGGCCTCCTGCGTGGTGTTGAGGATGTTGACTCCCTTGAACAGCGCGGACGGGCAGCCGTGTGACACCGCCGCCACCTGCCCCGGCTGTGCCTTGCCGCAGTTGAAGGCACCGCCCAGGACATACGTCTGCGGCCCGCCGACGGCCGCCATGGATCCCCAGAAGTCCGTGGTCGTGGCCTGATAGGCGACATCGCGCAACTGCCCCGCCAGCCGTCCGTTCTCGATCCGGTGGAACCGCTGACCGGTGAACTGGAAGTTGTACCGCTGCATGTCGATCGACCACGACCGGTCGCCGACGACGTAGATGCCCCGGTCCACGCCCCCGATCAGATCCTCCGTCGACATCCCCGCCGGATCGGGCGCCAGCGACACGTTCGCCATCCGCTGCACCGGCACCCGGCCGGGGGAGTCCGCGAACGCGCACCCGTTGGAGCGCTCGAACCCGGTCAGCCGGGCGATCCGCCGGTCCAGCTGGTAGCCGACCAGCGTGCCGTCCCTCACCAGGTCCCAGGACTGCGCCTCGACACCCTCGTCGTCGTAGCCGACGGTCGCCAGCCCGTGCTCGGCGGTGCGGTCACCGGTGACGTTCATCAGCTCGGAGCCGTACTTCAGCGTCCCCAGCTGGTCGAAGGTGGCGAACGACGTCCCCGCGTACGCCGCCTCGTAGCCGAGCGCCCGGTCCAGCTCGGTGGCGTGCCCGATGGACTCGTGGATGGTCAGCCACAGGTTGGACGGGTCCACCACCAGGTCGTACAGCCCCGCCTCGACGCTCGGCGCCCGCATCTTCTCGGCCAGCAGCTCCGGAATCCGCGCCAGCTCGTCCTCCCAGTCCCAGCCGGTGCCCGTCAGATACTCCCAGCCGCGCCCGACGGGCGGCGCGGTGGTCCGCATCGAGTCGAACTCACCGCTGGAGTCGTCCACGGACACGGCCGTGAACGCCGGATGCAGCCGCACCCGCTGCTGCGTCGTCACGGTCCCGGCGGTGTCCGCGTAGAACTTGTTCTCGTGCACGGTCAGCAGCGAGGCGTCCACGTGGTCCACCCCGCCCGCCGCCAGCAGCCGGGCGCTCCACTCGGCCAGCAGCCCGGCCTTCTCCCCGTCGGGCACGGCGAACGGATCGATCCCGTACGACGACACCCAGGTCTTCTCGGAGTGCACCGGCTCGTCGGCCAGCTCCACCCTCTCGTCGGACCCGGCGGCCCGGATCACCTGCGCGGACAGCTTCGCCATCGCCACCGCCCGCGAGGCGACCTTGGCGGCGGCGTCGAGGGTCAGATCCACCCCGGACGCGAACCCCCAGGTCCCCCCGTGCACCACGCGCACCGCGTAGCCGAGGTCGGTGGTGTCCGACGATCCGGCCGGCCTGGCGTCCCGGAACCGCCAGGACGCGCTGCGCACCCGTTCCAGACGGAAGTCCGCGTGCTCCGCCCCGAGCGCCCGCGCCCGCGCGAGCGCGGCGTCGGCGAGGGCTCTCAGCGGCAGTGCCAGAAACGACTGATCGACTTCATGGGGCACGGGTGGAAATCCCTTCGGGGCTTGCCTGTACTGACCCTTGGGGGGCAGTGAACCACGTCTCACGCAGCGGGCTTCCCTGAAATGCCTGGCGCGCACGACCGGCAGACCACCGGCGAAAGGGGAGGGGCGGGGCAGTGGGGTGAATCAGTCGCGTGGTCCGTCGTCCGGCGGGTGTCCGATGCGAAGACGTGGCACGTGACCCAGCGGATGCACGTGATCAAGGGGGCCGACCGCAGTGCATGCGGCGAGCGCCCTCTCCGTGCGGGACGACCTCACCGCTCTGGTGACCTACGCCGCGGGATGCCCGGAACCGCTCGCACCGAAGCGCCGGCGGCCCACGCACCCGCTACTGCGGACCGAGACGACGGCTGAACTGTAGGAACCCGACAGGAGGCCACGGGAGCCACTGTCGGTGCCCTGATGTCCCGCGGCGGACCCGGACCGATAGGTTTTCGGGGAAGCCGCCTGTCGTGGGGGGTCCGGGGCGGCTGGACCAGACCGCTATCGAAAGGGTGATCCGTTGAGCCGCTCGGTTCTCGTCACCGGAGGCAACCGGGGCATCGGCCTCGCCATCGCCCGCGCGTTCGCCGACGCCGGCGACAAGGTCGCCATCACGTACCGCTCGGGTGAGCCGCCGGCCGCCCTCACCGAACTGGGCTGCCTGGCCGTCCGGTGCGACATCACCGACCCCGAGCAGGTGGAGCAGGCCTACAAGGAGATCGAGGAGGCGCACGGCACCGTCGAGGTGCTCGTGGCCAACGCCGGGGTCACCAAGGACCAGCTCCTGATGCGCATGTCCGAGGAGGATTTCACCTCGGTCGTCGACACCAACCTCACCGGCACCTTCCGGGTCGTCAAGCGTGCCAACCGCGGCATGCTGCGCGCCAAGAAGGGCCGGGTCGTGCTGATCTCCTCGGTGGTCGGACTGCTCGGCTCCGCGGGGCAGTCGAACTACGCCGCCTCGAAGGCCGGCCTGGTCGGCTTCGCGCGGTCCCTCGCCCGTGAGCTGGGCTCGCGCAACATCACCTTCAACGTCGTGGCGCCCGGCTTCGTCGACACCGACATGACCAAGGTGCTCACCGACGACCAGCGGTCGGCCATCGTGTCCCAGGTGCCGCTGGGCCGGTACGCGAAGCCCGGGGAGATCGCCGCAGCCGTGCGGTTCCTCGCCTCGGACGACGCCTCGTACATCACTGGAGCCGTCATTCCCGTTGACGGCGGACTGGGAATGGGTCACTGACACACCATGAGCGGAATTCTTGAGGGCAAGCGCGTCCTGATCACCGGTGTGCTGACGGAGGCGTCCATCGCCTTCCACACCGCCAAGCTGGCCCAGGAACAGGGCGCCGAGGTCATCCTGACCGCGTTCCCGCGGCCCACTCTGACCGAGCGCATCGCCAGGAAGCTGCCCAAGCCGGTCAAGGTCATCGAGCTGGACGTCACCAACGACGAGCACCTCGGCCGTCTGGCCGACATCGTCGGCGAGGAGCTGGGCGGCCTCGACGGCGTCGTGCACTCCATCGGCTTCGCGCCGCAGGACGCGCTCGGGGGCAACTTCCTCAACACGCCGTTCGAGTCGGTCGCCACGGCCATGCACGTCTCGGCGTTCTCGCTGAAGTCGCTGACCATGGCCTGCCTGCCGCTGATGCAGAACGGCGGCTCCGTCGTCGGCCTCACCTTCGACGCGCAGTACGCCTGGCCGCAGTACGACTGGATGGGCCCCGCCAAGGCCGCGCTGGAGGCGACCAGCCGCTACATGGCGCGCGACCTGGGCAAGCAGAACGTCCGCTGCAACCTCATCTCCGCGGGCCCGCTCGGCTCCATGGCCGCCAAGTCCATCCCGGGCTTCGGCGAGCTGGCCTCGGTGTGGGACACCCGCGCGCCGCTGGAGTGGGACCTGAAGGACCCCGAGCCGGCCGGCCGCGGTGTCGTCGCCCTGCTGAGCGACTGGTTCCCGAAGACCACGGGCGAGATCGTGCACGTGGACGGCGGTCTGCACGCCATCGGCGCCTGACCCGTACGCCTCACGAGGGCCCGCGTCCCGCCGGGGCGCGGGCCCTTCGTGTCGCAGCGTCCCGCACGCGGCGGGCGGCTCAGCCGCCGGAGGCCGGGCCGGTCCGCCCCGGACGGCATGCGAAGGGGTAGGCGGCTGCCTCCTCGGCCGCCGTCGCCGCGTCCCCCGCGCGGATCGCGTCCACCAGCCGTCCGTGGTCCATATGCGTCTCGGGGGACATGCCCTCGCTCACGTCGCCGCGCAGCCAGTCCCGGAGCACCTCGCTCAGGTCCGCGTACATCGCGGTCATCACGTCGTTGTGCGAGGCGGCCACGACGGCCAGGTGGAACGTGGCGTCCGCCGCCACGAACGCCTCCGCGTCCTCCGACTCCCAGGCCTCCTCCCGGCGCAGCAGCAGGGTGTCGATCTGCTTGAGGTCCTTCTCCGTGCGCCGCTCGGCGGCCATCCGCGCGGCGGCGGACTCCAGCGTCGAACGGAGCTCGGCAATGTGCCGGGGGTCGGCGCCGGCGAAACGGCGGTGCATCACGCCCGCCAGCTCGCTGGTGGCCACCACGTACGTGCCCGAGCCCTGACGGATGTCCAGCAGCCCGTTGTGCGCCAGCGCGCGGACGGCCTCACGGACCGTGTTACGGGCCACTCCCAGCTGTTCGACCAGTTCGGGCTCGGTGGGAATGCGGGCGCCGACCGGCCACTCACCCGAGGTGATCTGCGCCCGCAGAGCGGTGATGACCTGCTCGGACAGCGCCGAACGGCGTGGATGGCTCAGAGGCATGACACACCTTCGCACGACAGGGGCGCCCCACGGCGACCTCGACCTGGACAGTTAATCATCCCATCATTCTATGATGGGCTCCATGGCTCGCGAGGAAACCCGGACGCCCACGTCCACGACCGCACGCACACCGGCCGTCCCCGAAGCCCGTGAACGCCCCGGAGCCCGGGACGCGCGCGGGTGGCGCACGCGGCTGATCGTCGTCGGCATCGTGCTGGCCGCGGTGAACCTCCGCCCCGCCATCACCAGCCTGGGCGCCCTGCTCGAGGAGGTCCGCGACGGGCTCGGCATGAGCGGCAGCGTCGCCGGACTGCTCACCTCTGTGCCCCCGCTCTGCTTCGCCGTCTTCGGCGTCACCGCACCCCGCCTGGCCCGCCGCTTCGGGGCGGGCGCGGTGGTCTGCGCCGGCATGGTCGCCATCGCCGCCGGTCTGCTGATACGCCCGTACGCCGGCGGCACGGCGGCCTTCCTGGCCACCAGCGCCCTCGCCCTGATGGGCATCGCCGTCAGCAACGTCCTGATGCCGGTCATCGTCAAACGCTGGTTCCCCGACCGGGTCGGCACCATGACCGGCCTGTACTCCATGGCGCTCGCCCTGGGCACCGCCACGGCGGCCGCGGTGACAGTGCCGCTGACCGGCGCGCTGGGCGGGAACTGGCAGTCCGGCCTCGCCGTGTGGGCGGGCCTGGCCGCCGCCGCGGTGCTGCCGTGGATCCCCTTCGTGCGCACACGCGGCGGGTCCCCGGACGGACAGGCGCTCGCGCGGGACTCGAACGCACCGGCCGCCGCGGCGGCGCCCGCGCTGCGCGTCACCCGCAGTCGCACCGCGTGGGCGCTGGCCGTCTTCTTCGGACTCCAGGCCACCGCCGCCTACATCACCATGGGCTGGATGGCGCAGATCTTCCGGGACGCGGGCGTCCCCGCCGGTACGGCCGGGCTGCTCCTCGCCGTCACCATGGTGATGGGCGTACCGCTGGCGTTCGTCATACCGCGCCTCGCCACCCGGCTGCCCCACCAGGGCCCGATCGTGCTCGTACTGGGTGCGAGCGGCCTCGTCGGCTACGCCGGCCTGTACCTCGCGCCGGCCGCCGGTGCGTGGGCCTGGGCGGTGCTGCTGGGCGTCGCCAACTGTGCCTTCCCGCTGGCACTCACCATGGTCGGGATGCGGGCCCGGAGCAGCGCGGGCGTGACCCAGCTGTCCGCCTTCGCACAGAGCACCGGCTACCTGATCTCCATCCCGGGTCCGCTCCTGGTGGGCGTGCTCTACCAGCACAGCGGCGGCTGGGGCCTGCCGATCGCCCTGATGGCCGGTCTGATGATCCCGCAGATGATCGCCGGCATTCTGGCAGGCCGCGACCGCACGATAGAGGAAGAGGCAACGCCCGCCTGACCCCCACAGGGGGCGCGGGGAACTGCGCAAACGGGGGGGGGCTGGGGGCGGAGCCCCCAGGGCCGGGAAGGGAAGGGGCGGCGGGGGCGAGAAGACAACCCCCCACACCCGGAAGCCGACCCATCCCGACCGACCCGCCGCAACCGACCCACCCCGACCGTCCCGCTCTGGGTGACGCGCCCCCGGCCGCCCCCTCCCCGCTGACGCGGCCCTGGCGACCTCGCCGCACGACCCACGCACACCCCGCCGCCAAGCGCACCACCCGCACCCCACCGCCGGGCCCGCGGAACCTGAGCACCCTCCCGGGCAGGCCCCGCAGACATCCCATTCCCCCGGTCGGCAGGCCACCACGCCGCGTCACCCCTGAAGCGCGCCACACCCGAGCGGGATGCGAGACTTGCCCCATGCCAGTCCTCGACCCGAATCCGCAGAACGGCCAGCGCAAGCTGGTGCTCATCTTCGGCGCGTTCTTCGCCATCTTCATCGTCATCGGAGTGATAGCGACCATCCTCGCGCCGTGACGCCCCCGGGCTCCGCCCGCGCACGATGGTGGTGCTGGCACCACCACCCCCTAGGGGGCCAGGCTCAGGGTCAAGTGGGTGGCTCACCGGATGGGTTGGCGCCCGCACGGTCCGTACCTTCGAGATGTGGCCGCGAACGGCGGGCCACGGACACGCGAGGAGCGGAGGCCCCATGTCGGCGCGCACGCACACCCGGCCCCACCCGGCCCCCCGGGGCGGCGCCCAGACCCGGCTGCCGTGGTGGGCCCTGGCCCTGCCCACGCTCGCCTTCGTGGCACTGCTCACCGTGATCCTCGACCCCGCCGACGCCCACGCGGCCGCGGGTGAGCCCACGATCACCCACCTCGTCGAGCGCGCGCAGCAGCTCATGGCCCGCTGAACACCCTCCGAAGGGCTGGTCAACTCCCTGCGCCCCGTGCCCTGTTTCATGCGAAGCTGGGCTACATGAGCGTCGCAGAACCCCGCAGGATTGTCCTTTTCCGGCATGCGAAAGCCGACTGGCCCCCGGTGTCCGACCATGAGCGCCCCCTCGCCGAGCGGGGCCGCACGGATGCCGCGGTCGCCGGACGCAAGCTCGCGGATACCGGTATCGCCTTCGATCTGGCCCTGTGCTCCACCTCGGTCCGGACCCGCGAGACCTGGAAGATCGCGGTACACGAGTTCCCGCAGCGGCCGAAAACGGTCTACGAGGAGCGGATCTACGAGGCCTCGCCAGGCGAGCTGATCGCCCTGCTCAACGAAACCCCCGACGACGCGCAGAATGTCGTGCTGATCGGCCACAACCCGGGCATCCAGGGGCTCGCCGACATTCTGGCCGGCACGTCCGAGGGCGACGCCCGTGAGCGCATGAGCCGCCTCGGCTACCCGGCCGCCGCCTTCGCCATCGTGTCCTTCACCGGTTCGTGGAAGTCCCTCGAGCCGGGTGCCGGCACGCTGACCGACTACTGGGCGCCGACCGAGTGACACCGGGACACGGCACGGGCCCGGCATCCGACGTCCGTCGGTGCCGGGCCCGCGCCGTACCGATGCGCGCAGCGTCCGCGGCCGGGCTCAGACCAGGTCGAGCGTGTCCGCGGCCTCGACCTCCTCGCGTGTGACACCCAGCAGGTACAGCACGGTGTCCAGGAAGGGGAAGCTGACCGCCGTGTGGGCGGCCTCGCGCACCACCGGCTTGGCGTTGAAGGCGACACCCAGCCCCGCCGCGTTCAGCATGTCCAGATCGTTCGCACCGTCGCCGATCGCCACCGTCTGCGACAGCGGCACCCCCGCCTCGGCGGCGAACCGGCGCAGCAGCCGCGCCTTGCCGGCCCGGTCGACGATCTCCCCGGTCACCCGGCCGGTCAGCTTCCCGTCGACGACCTCCAGGGTGTTGGCCTGGGCGAAGTCCAGCCCCAGCCGCTCCTTCAGATCATCCGTGACCTGGGTGAATCCACCGGAGACCACGCCCACCTGGTAACCGAGGCGCTTGAGCGTACGGATCAGGGTGCGGGCGCCCGGCGTCAGCCGCACCTCGCTGCGGACCTTGTCCACCACGGAGGCGTCCAGCCCCGCCAGCAGCGCCACGCGGGCGTGCAGCGACTGCTCGAAGTCCAGCTCGCCGCGCATCGCGGCCTCGGTCACCTCGGTGACCTTGTCCTGACAGCCGGCGTGCGCGGCGAAGAGCTCGATCACCTCGTCCTGGATCAGCGTGGAGTCCACATCCATGACGACCAGGCGCTGCGCCCGCCGGTACAGCCCCGCCCCGACCACGGCTATATCCACCCCGAGCCGGGCCGCGTCGGTGACCAGCGCGGTGCGCAGCGGTTCCGTCTCCACGCCGGACACCGCGAACTCCACCGCCGTGACCGGATACTTGGCCAGCCGGAAGATACGGTCGATGTTGCCGCCCGCTCTGGTGATACGCGAGGCGATCGCCGCCGTCGCCTCCGAGGTGAGGGGGTGGCCCAGCACCGTGACCAGGGAGCGGCCGAGCCCGCGAGGACGGTTGTCGCCCCGGCCGGAGATGATCTCCGCCTGCATCTTCATCGACTCCGCCCAGCTGTGGACGGTGGCCCGCAGATCTCCTTCCAGGCCGCCCGGCGGCTCGCTCACGAGCGCGCAGAGCACGATGCGGCCACGGGTGACGACCTGCTCGATGTCGACCACGTCGACCGAGTAGGCGGCGAGGGTGTCGAAGAGGCCGGCCGTGATGCCCGGCCTGTCCCTGCCGAAGATCTTGACAAGGAGAGTGGGAACGTCGGAGGTCTGCGATGCGCTCATGGTGCTCCCACCGTATCCGGCACCCGGCACCCCGCGCTCCCGAGGTCCGCCACCCGGACGCCCTGCCCCCGGAGCCCCGGTTCCGGGACGGGGCGGGGCGGCGGGGGCGAAGGAAGAGGCCGGTCACGGAGGCGGCGGTGGCGGTGGCGGAGGTCCCTCCTCCGGCCACAGGGGTGGCCGCTCACCCGCGCCCGGACCTTCGGCTCGCCGCCGGGGCCCGCGCCGACCGGCCGGCCCGGCCGGCCCGATCACGGTGGGCGCACCGGAGACATCCCCCTCACCCCCGCCGGAAGCCGGCGGAACCGACGGCCCCAGCACCTCCCGCGGCAGCCGCAGATACGGATTGGTGTCCGGATTCGGCGGCCGGTAGGGAACCCCCGGCGCATACGGCCCGGCCCGCGCCGCATCCTGCCCCTCCCCGCCCCCTTCCCCGCCCAACGCATCCCCTTCCCCGCCCAACGCATCCCCCTCCTCGCCCAACGCATCCCCCTCCTCGCCCAACGCATCCCCCTCCTCGCCCACCGCACCCCGCGCCGCCACCGCCCGCGCCCCCGCCGCCCCGCTGACCCAAGCCAGCAGCGCCCCCACCGCGCCCGCGCCCGCACCCCACACCGCCCCCAGCAGCAGGGCCGTACCGAGACGCCCGCGCAGCTCGATGCCCGCGTCGAACGCGTCGAAGCCCAGCACGGACAGCGAGGCGTTCGCGGACACCTCCGTCAGCCGGGCCAGCAGCGGCAGCGTCAGCGCCGTGGCGACACCCAGACGCAGCGCGCACCGCCCCGCGAAACCCGCCGCCCCGGGCCGCGCCCCCGGCACCGGCGTGCGCACTCCCGTCAGTACCCCGGCCAGCAGCATCATCAGCGCGGCGGCCACCCCCAGCAGCCACATCCGCCCGTCGAGCTCGGCCAGTCGCCCCAGCATGACGGGCCGCTCCGAACCGTCCCGCAGGAGGTCGTCCACAGGGTGCGGCAGCACGTCGAGCAGCGCCCCGCTCGCCCGCCCGTCCCAGGGCACGAACAGACCGATCGGTACCCCCACCCACACCCCGTTCGGCGCCCCCAGCAGCGCCGCCCCCGCGATCCGCCGGGGATGGTCGTCGCCGATCGCCGCGTACCCCGCCGCGGCCAGCCCCGCCGCCACCGCCACCAGCAGCACCGCGACCACCGCCGACACCGCCGGCCGCACCACCCGGTGCACGGCGTCCCAGCCGCGCGGCAGAGGTGTACGGCGGGACGCGCACAGCGCGACGAGCAGCACACCGGCCGACCAGCCGAGCCCGCCGAGCAGCGTCGGTACCGTGTCGACGGTGAAGCCGACCGCCGTCGAGGCATCGACGAGGTCACCGACCCGGTCCGGCACCAGCCCGCCGACATCCCCCAGCCCCGGGATCTCGACCCCGCCCCCACCCGCGCCCGGCAGATCGGCCGGCACCAGCGAGCCGCCGTCGATGGTGATGACGTCGTGCCCGGCCCGGACCAGTCCGCCGGTCATCGCCACGAACAGCGCGACCACCGCTCCCGCGCGGGCGAGAAGTTCGGCGGGGGAGAGGGCGACTCCCGCCGCCCGCAGGGAACGAAGGAAGAAGTACGCGAGCAGCAGCGCCCCCACCAGGCTCACGCCCAGGGGCGTGACGCCGACGGCCGTGTCCGCCTCCATGCCCGACAGCCCGTACGCGGACACGTCGCCGGACGGCGTGACCGAACCGCCCGCCCCCAGCGCCACCACGGCGGCGGTCATCGGACCCAGCGAACCGGCCGCGTCCGCGTCCAGCAGCCGCAGTCCGAGCGCGGCCGTCCCCGCCATCCCGATCAGCGCCCAGCTCACCGCGGCGACCGCGGTCATCAGCACATCGGCCCACGGCACGCGCGGGCCGGGCCGTGCGTCGCCGACGCTCCTGGCAGCACTCATGGCAGACCCCCCGATCCGCGGCGCGGTACGTGGACCGCGCATGTCCCCCTCGCGTGGTTTACCACTCTCCGGGCCGATTTCAACCCCGCCGACGCACGCCGGTCGATGCGTTGGTGCGCGCTCGTGACAAGGCCCGGCTTTCGGTCGGAGGGCCGAGCCTGAAATAGTTCCCCCCGATGTTCGACATCCCTAGACTCCCTGCGATGGGGGAAACTCGGGGGACAACTCAGTGGGGCTGGAGTGCCGGAACTCGTACTGGAATCAAACGGACGGACCTGGACGCTCGATCCGTCCAGGGCTTACACCCTCGGACGTGATCCGCAGGGGGACGTCGTGCTGGACGACGCCAGGGTCTCCTGGCGTCACGCCACGATCAGCTTCAACGGGCGCGGCTGGGTCATCGAGGACCACGGCAGCACCAACGGCACATTCGTACAGGGGCAGCGGATCCACCATCTGGAGATCAGCTCCGACACGGTGCTGAACCTGGGCAACGCCACCGACGGACCGCGCGTGACGCTGTCCGGCGCCGCGGCTGCGGCCGCCACGCCGCAGACACAGCAGCCGTACGCCGCGCAGGGCGCGAACGCGGGCTGGACCCAGCAGGCGCCGCCACAGCAGCAGCCCGCGCAGCCCAACTGGCAGCAGCAGGCGGAACCGCGGCAGCCCGCGCCGCACATCCCGCAGCAGCAGGGCCCCGGCGGCGGCGCGGGGGCGCCGCCGGTCTATGGCGACCGCAGCCCCACCACGTTCCACCAGTTCTCCCTCGGCCGGGTGATGCGCATCGGCCGTGCGCTGGAGAACGACCTGGTCGTCTCCGACCTCCAGGTCTCCCGCAACCACGCCGAGTTCCACTCGACGCCCGACGGGCGCATGGAGATCCGCGACCTCGGCTCGCACAACGGCACCTACGTCAACGGTCTGCCGATCGCCAAGGGCGGCTCCCAGCTGCTCGGCCCCACGGACATCGTGGGCGTCGGCCACTCGACGTTCCGGATCGTCGGGGACCGGCTCGAGGAGTTCGTCGACACCGGTGAGGTGTCCTTCTCCGCCCGCCATCTGACCGTCACGGTCGACGGCGGCAAGCAGATCCTCAAGGACGTCTCCTTCGGCGTCCCCGAGAAGTCGCTGATCGCGGTCATCGGCCCGTCCGGATCCGGCAAGTCGACCCTGCTCAAGGCACTCACCGGCTACCGGCCCGCCGACCAGGGAGAGGTCCTCTACGACAACCGGAACCTCTACAAGCAGTTCGCCGAGCTGCGCCAGCGCATCGGTCTGGTCCCGCAGGACGACATCCTGCACAAGGAGCTGACCGTCAAGAAGGCCCTCAAGTACGCGGCGAAGCTCCGCTTCCCGGCCGACACCACGGCCGCCGAGCGTGACGCCCGCATCGACGAGGTGCTGCGCGAGCTCAAGCTGGACCCCCACAAGGAGAAGAAGGTCACCTCCCTCTCCGGAGGCCAGCGCAAGCGTGTCTCGGTGGCCCTGGAGCTGCTCACCAAGCCGTCGCTGATCTTCCTGGACGAGCCGACCTCCGGCCTCGACCCGGGCATGGACCGCGACGTCATGCAGTTGCTGCGCGGCCTCGCCGACGACGGCCGCACCGTCCTCGTCGTCACCCACTCGGTGGCCGAGCTGGCGAGCTGCGACAAGCTGCTGGTGATGGCGCCGGGCGGCTCGGTCGCGTACTTCGGTCCGCCCGAGGAGGCGCTGAACTTCTTCGGCTACGACACCTGGGCCGACGTCTTCTCCGCCTTCGAGAACTACCGCGACTACGACTGGGCGGGCCGCTGGAAGGGCTCGCAGCACTACCAGATGTACGCCGCGGACCTCGACGCGGTCGCCGCCCAGTCCGTACAGGTCCCGGCGATGCAGGCGATGAAGCCGCCGAAGCCGCAGGGCTGGATGTCGCAGTTCGTCACCCTGGTGCGCCGCTACATCTCGGTGATCGTCTCCGACAAGGGCTTCCTCGCCCTGATGGTGATCCTGCCGGCCGTTCTCGGCGCGGTCAGCCTGCTCATCGACGCGGACAAGGGGCTGCTGCCCAATCCGCCGAACCCGGAGACCGGCCGGATCATCCCGAACGGCACCGCGACCACGGTGCTGCTGATCCTCGCCGTCGGCGCGTGTTTCGCGGGAGCGGCGAACTCCGTACGTGAGCTGATCAAGGAACGGGTCATCTACGAGCGGGAGCGCGCCACCGGCCTGTCCCGCTCGGCGTACCTGATGTCCAAGGTGTTCGTGCTCGGCATGATCACCGTGCTGCAGGGCCTGCTGGTCGGTGTGATCGGCTTCTCCAGCCGGGAGCTCCCGGAGGAGGGGCTGGTCTTCGGCGGCTTCACGCTGCTGGAGCTGTCCGTGCCGATCATGGCGCTCGGTTTCACCTCGATGATGTTCGGCCTGATCATCTCCTCGCTGGTGAAGACCGCCGAGAAGACCATGCCGCTGCTGGTGATGTTCGCGATCATCCAGGTCGTCTTCACCGGCTGTCTGTTCGCGCTGCACGGCTCGATAGGCGTCAACCAGTTCTCGTTCCTGATGCCGTCGCGCTGGGCGGTCGCCGCCTCGGGCGCCACGCTGGACTTCAACAGGATCAGCCCCCCGGAGACGGCGGGGGACCCCGATCCGCTGTGGGAGCACACGGTCGGCGCCTGGGTGATGGACATGGGCGCGCTGGTCGTCCTCGGTGTGATCTGCGGCTTCTTCGTGGCCCGCTTCCTGCGCCGCCACGAGCCCGAGGTCATGCGCAACTGATCCCCGCCGTACGGCCCCGAAGGGCGGCACCCCGTCAGGAGGGTGCCGCCCTTCGGCGTCCGTGTTCGCGAGAAGAGGTCCGCGCCGACCTCAGTACGCGCTGTCGACGTTGTCCATGGTGCCGTACTTGTCGGCCGCGTAGTTGCAGGCGGCGGTGATGTTGGCGACCGGGTCGTAGATGTTCTTCGGGGTGCCCGGGACGTGATAGGCGTCGAACGTCGGGGGGATCACCTGCAGCAGTCCCTTGGAGGGGATGCCGTTCTGGGCGTTGATGTCCCAGAGGTTGATCGCCTTCGGGTTGCCGGAGGACTCCCGCATGATGTTGCGGTGGATGCCCTCGTAGGAGCCGGGGATGCCGTGCTTCTTCATGATGGCGAGCGACTCACGGATCCAGCCGTCCAGGCTGTTGCCGTACGTCTTCGGAGCGGCCTTCTTCACCTCGGCGCGCTCCGCGGCGCGGCTCGCGGCCTCCTCGGTCTGGCGGGCCTTCTCGGCCTCGGCCTTCGCGGCGGCAGCGGCGGCCTTCTTCTCGGCGGCGGCCTGGGTCGCGGCCTCCTTCTTCGCCGCGATCCGCTCGATCTTGACGCTGGAGCCCGCGAGCTGGTCGGTGACGTCGGCCTCGACGCCCTCGATCGGCACGGTGCTGTACGTGACCTTCGCCGCGGGGGCGGAGGCGGCCTCGGCCGTGGTGGTCGTGGACGCGTTGCTCGGGACGGCCGAGAAGCCGATCGCGGCGGCACCGAGAGCCGCGACACCGGCGACGGCCAGCTTGTGGTGACGGGTCAGCGCACGACTATGGCCACGGGTCAGGATGTTCTTGGACATGCGGGACGGACCTCTTCGAATAGCGCGGAGGTCGCTCAATGTCCGGCGGGGACAGGTGCTTCCGGCACAAACGCCGCGGATCGACATCCACGGCGCTGAGCGACGCAGCCATTCTTAGCGGCCGCAAAATGGCGAGGCAAAGGTGTGACCTACGAAGCCGGGTAGTGGAGCGGGGGTGGGCGAAGTGCCCCAGATCGGACAGAACGCCCCGCTCGCAGGGGCGGTATGTCTCTCCTACCCCGCTTCGTACGTGATGTGCGCCCTATGCCCGGCCTCACACCGGCGGCCTCCCTGTCTCACGCGCGGTTGCTGGAGCAATGCGCTGCGTGAGGTGGTCCGTCGCCGTGCCCCGTCCGGCCGTCCCGCGGTCACGTTCCGGTCCTCCCGGTCACCGAGGGAGCAGCCGTCCCCTCGTGGCCGTCGCTGTGTGACCGGCGTGCCCTCTCTCCGTCGTCTCGGCCCGGGACGCAGCGCCACCGGTCCGATTCCTCCTGGGCCGCTGCCCTTGGCCTCCGGGCCTCCGGGTCCTACGCCGGCGGACGCGGCGCGGGACCGGCGGACCTAGGACCAGCGCCCGGCCGAGGGCCGTCGCCCGCCCGATCCGCGCGGTCACGGTCCGCCGGTACCGTGAGGACATGAGCCAAGGCCCCCGGTCCGGCCTCGCCGCGGTCAGTTCCGCGCTGCTGGCCATGAGCAGGCACCTCGAGGTGCGCGACGTCCTGAAGACGATCGTCGCCTCGGCCCGCGACCTCCTCGACGCGCAGTACGCCGCCCTCGGCGTGCCCGACGACCACGGCGGCTTCGCCCAGTTCGTGGTCGACGGCGTCAGTGACGACCAGTGGAAGGCCATCGGTCCCCTGCCGCGCCAGCACGGCATCCTCGCCGCGATGATCGACGAGGCCACACCGCAGCGCCTCGCCGACGTCCGCCGCGATCCACGCTTCGGGGGCTGGCCCAGCGCCCACCCCGAACTGGCCGACTTCCTGGGCCTGCCCATCCGCGACGGGGACGAGGTCATCGGCGCCCTGTTCCTGGCCAACAAGAAGTCCGCCAGGCCCGAAGGCACCTGCGGTTTCACCGAGGACGACGAGGAACTCCTCACCATCCTCGCCCAGCACGCCGCGATCGCCCTGACCAACGCCCGGCTCTACGAGCGCAGCCGCGAACTGACCATCGCCGAGGAACGCTCCCGCCTCGCCCATGAGCTCCACGACGCCGTGAGCCAGAAACTCTTCTCCCTGCGGCTCACCGCCCAGGCCGCCGCCCGCCTCGTAGACCGCGATCCCTCCCGCGCCAAGGGCGAACTCCAGCAGGTGGCCGCCCTGGCCGCCGAGGCCGTCGAGGAATTGCGCGCCGCCGTCGTCGAACTGCGCCCCGCCGGCCTCGACGAGGACGGCCTGGTCGCCACCCTCCGCACCCAGATCCAGGTCCTCGACCGCGCCCACACCGCACGGGTGACCTTCACCGGCCACGGCGTACGCGCCCTGCCCGCGGCCCAGGAGGAAGCGGTGCTGCGCGTAGCCCAGGAGGCCCTGCACAACGCCCTGCGGCACTCCGGGGGCGAGCACGTCGAGGTCACTCTGGACCGCCGGGGCGGCGGGGCGGTGCTGCGGGTCAGCGACGACGGCAGCGGCTTCGACCCGTGCGCAGTGCGCCGCGTGGGCCGCCATCTGGGACTCGTCTCCATGCGGGACCGGGCGAGCGGAGTCGGCGGCAGGCTGAGCGTGGAATCGGCGCCCGGCAAGGGCACCACGATCGAGATGGAGGTTCCCGGTGGCTGACGCGATCAAGGTGCTGCTGGTCGACGATCACCAGGTGGTGCGCCGGGGCCTGCGCACCTTCCTCGAGGTGCAGGGCGACATCGAGGTCGTCGGCGAGGCCGCGGACGGCGCCGAAGGGGTCGCCCTGGCGGAGGAGCTGGCACCCGACGTCATCCTCATGGACGTCAGGATGCCGGGCATGGACGGCGTCGACGCGCTGCGCCGGCTCCGCGAACTGGCCCACCCCGCGAGGGTGCTGGTCGTCACCAGCTTCACCGAGCAACGCACGGTCGTCCCCGCCCTCCGCGCGGGCGCCGCGGGCTATGTGTACAAGGACATCGACCCCGAAGCGCTCGCCGGAGCCATCCGCTCCGTGCACGCCGGGCACGTCCTGCTCCAGGCGGAGGTGGCCGGCGCGCTGCTGTCCCAGGAGGAGACCGGCTCGGGCCCGGGACGCGGCGGCTCCCTCACCGAGCGGGAGCGCGAGGTGCTCGGGCTCATCGCGGACGGCCGCGCCAACCGGGAGATCGCCCGCGCGCTCGTGCTCTCGGAGAAGACCGTGAAGACCCATGTGTCGAACATCCTGATGAAGCTCGACCTGGCGGACCGGACCCAGGCCGCCCTCTGGGCCGTCCGCCACGGCCTCAGCGGCTGACCCGGACGCCGAGACCCGGCGGAAGGTTCCCCTCCGGTGCGAGATTCATACCGTAGTGGGAATGTCCCCCGGACGGCCGTATCCCGCGTCCGCTCCGGCCGTTCTCCAGTGCACGCCGCGGCGCCTGCCGCGGTCATCGCGAGGAGGGCTCGGAAAGTGAAGAACCTGAAGAAGGCAGCGGCCGTGACGATGGTGGCCGGTGGCCTGCTCGCCGCCGGCACCGGAATGGCCTCCGCCACCGAGGGCAGCCACGCGCACGGTGAGGCCGTGGGCTCCCCGGGCGTCGTCTCCGGAAACGTCATCCAGGTCCCGGTCGACGTCCCGGTGAACGTGTCCGGCAACAGCGTCAACGTCATCGGCCTGCTGAACCCGGCCTTCGGCAACACCGCCGTCAACCACTGACGCGGGCCCCCGAGCCCCGGACGCCCGGCCCCCACCCAGGCATCCGGGGCTCCACCCTGCCCCACCCACCCCCATAACCACCCCCCCCCAAAGCACCGCGACAACACTTCCCCTCCCGCGTCCCCGCGTCCCCGCGTCCCCGCGTCCCCGCGTCCCCGCGTCCCCGCGTCCCCGCGGGCAATCGTGCCGCAGGGCGGCACGGGTGGGCGCGACGGCACCCCGCATGCGCCGGGCCGCGCTGCCCACCCCCGGCCAGCCCCGACGCCCCGTGCTCCCCAGCCCACGTCCACCCCCGGCCCGCACCGGCACCCGCACCGGCACCGAGCCGACGAAACCTCACCCCACCCCCCGCTCCTCCACAACGGAGTTGTACGCCGCGACCAAGGCCCGCCGAGCCGTCCGCTCCACCGGCCGCAGCGCCCCCGCCCGCGCCGAGATCTCCGACGCACTCACCGCACCCCCGTGCCCCGCACCCTCCGCCAGCGAGACCAGCACCCCCACCCGCTGCGCCAGCTCCAGCACCCGCACCGCCCGAGGCGGATACCCCGGCGCCAGAACCTCCCGCCCCCGCGACGACAAGGCCCGCGCCCGGTACGCCTCGATCGCCGCCTCCGCCACCGGCCCCGCCCCGGCCACATCCAGTCGCGTCAGCACCTCCGTCGCCTCCCGCAACGCCTCCGCCAGCTCCCGCTCCGCCTCCCCGAGCGAGGGCACATCGGCCGTCGGCGCCTCCCGTGCCGACAGACAGTGCCAGACCACCTCGACATGCACATCACCGTCGGGCCCGGCCTCGGACACCTCCGGCACCAGCCCCAGCGCGGCCCCGCAACAGACCACCGCCTCCTCCGCCTCCAGCGCCCGCGTATTGAACTCCGGCGGCCCGCTCAGCCCCAGCGGATGCCCCGGCGCCGGCAGCGCCACCCGCAGCCCGCCCACCCCGAGCGCCCGCAGCCGCCCCAGCGCCAGCGTCAGCCCCACCGGCGCGGACTCACCCGGCAGCCCCGCCACCCGGTGCACCGCGTCCTCCCCGACGATGGAGAGCACGGCGTCGTCCGGCGAGACGAGTCCGGCCAGCAGGGCGTTCCCCCAAGCGGCAAGGCGTCCAGAGCGAGGTTCCGAGAGCATGCCTACACCCTAGACAGAGCCGAGAACCGGACCGGAGGAATGTCCGGGTCGGACGGTGGCGTAGATTTCATGGTGGGCTGCGCCCACGGGTGCGGCGGACCGAGCCACCAGCCGTACGCGACAGCCGAGACCGGCCACACTGCAAGGGGAGACAACGCGCTCATGAGCGATGTTCTGGAGCTTCAGGACGTATCCGTGGTCCGGGAGGGCCGGGCTCTGGTGGACCAGGTCTCCTGGTCGGTCAAGGAGGGCGAGCGCTGGGTCATCCTGGGCCCCAACGGCGCCGGCAAGACCACCCTCCTGAACCTCGCGTCCAGCTACCTCTACCCCAGCACGGGCACGGCCACCATCCTCGGCGAGACCCTCGGCAAGCCGGGCACCGACGTCTTCGAGCTGCGCCCCCGCATCGGCATGGCCGGCATCGCCATGGCCGACAAGCTCCCCAAGAAGCAGACCGTCCTGCAGACCGTGCTCACCGCCGCCTACGGCATGACCGCCGGCTGGCAGGAGGAGTACGAGGAGATCGACGAGCAGCGCGCCCGCGCCTTCCTCGACCGCCTCGGCATGTCCGAATACCTGGACCGCAAGTTCGGCACCCTCTCCGAGGGCGAGCGCAAGCGCACCCTCATCGCCCGCGCCCTGATGACCGACCCCGAGCTGCTGCTCCTCGACGAGCCCGCCGCCGGCCTCGACCTCGGCGGCCGCGAGGACCTCGTACGCCGCCTCGGCAGGCTCGCCCGCGACCCGATCGCCCCCTCCACGATCATGGTCACCCACCATGTCGAGGAGATCGCCCCGGGCTTCACCCACGTCCTCATGGTCCGCCAGGGCAAGGTACTGGCGGCGGGGCCGCTGGAACTCGAACTCACCTCCCGCAACCTCTCCCTCTGCTTCGGCCTCCCGCTCGTCGTCGAGCAGGTCGGCGACCGCTGGACCGCACAGGGCCTCCCGATGGCCTGAACCGGTACGGAGAATCAAAACCCGTAGCCGCACGGCGCGTTCAAACTGACCGGCGCCCTGTCGGTGACCGGGTGCGCGGTCCTACCATGGCCGGGTGGACATCGACGCATGGCTGTGGTGGCTGATCGGCGCGGCGGTACTCGGCATCGGGCTCGTGATCACCGCGATGCCCGAACTCGGCATGCTCGCGGTGGGCACCGTCGCCGCGGCAGCGGTCTCCGGCCTCGGCGGCGGAGCCGTCGCCCAGGTCGCTGTCTTCGCCGTCGTCTCGACCGCGCTCATCGCCCTGGTACGCCCGATCGCCCGCAGACACCGTGCGCAACGACCCGAACTGGCGACCGGTATCGACGCCCTGAAAGGCAGACAGGCCGTCGTCCTGGAACGGGTCGACGGATCCGGCGGCCGGATCAAACTGGCCGGCGAGGTCTGGTCGGCGCGCGCCCTCGAAGCCGGACGCGCCTATGAGGTCGGCCAGGAAGTGGACGTAGTGGACATCGAGGGAGCCACAGCCGTCATCATGTGACCCCGCGACACAACTGGGGCGAACAGCCTCCCGGTTGCGCCGACGGTCTGTCAGACTCGACCAGCAAGATCTTCAACCGCGGAATCCTCCACAGACGGAAGAGGCCGCAGGTGCCGAGGCTAAGAAGGGTTCGGGGAACCGACGATGGAACCGATCATCATCGTCCTGATCATCCTGGTGGTGTTGGTCTTCATCGCCCTGATCAAGACGATCCAAGTCATCCCACAGGCCAGCGCGGCCATCGTCGAGCGCTTCGGCCGCTACACGCGGACACTCAACGCGGGCCTCAACATCGTCGTTCCGTTCATCGACACCATCCGCAACCGCATCGACCTGCGCGAACAGGTCGTCCCGTTCCCGCCGCAACCGGTCATCACCCAGGACAACCTGGTCGTCAACATCGACACCGTCATCTACTACCAGGTGACCGACGCCCGCGCCGCCACCTACGAGGTCGCCAGCTACATCCAGGCCATCGAACAGCTCACCGTCACCACTCTGCGCAACATCATCGGCGGCATGGACCTGGAGCGCACCCTCACCTCCCGTGAGGAGATCAACGCGGCCCTGCGCGGCGTCCTCGACGAAGCGACCGGCAAGTGGGGCATCCGCGTCAACCGCGTGGAGCTCAAGGCCATCGAACCGCCCACCTCCATCCAGGACTCGATGGAGAAGCAGATGCGCGCCGACCGCGACAAGCGCGCCGCCATCCTCCAGGCCGAGGGCGTCCGCCAGTCCGAGATCCTGCGCGCCGAGGGCGAGAAGCAGTCCCAGATCCTGCGCGCCGAGGGTGAGGCCAAGGCAGCCGCCCTGCGCGCCGAGGGCGAGGCCCAGGCCGTCCGTACGGTCTTCGAGGCCATCCACGCCGGCGACCCGGACCAGAAGCTGCTCTCCTACCAGTACCTCCAGATGCTTCCGAAGATCGCCGAGGGCGACGCCAACAAGCTCTGGATCGTGCCCAGCGAGATCGGCGACGCTCTCAAGGGCCTCTCCGGCGCGATGGGCAACTTCGGCGGCCTGGGCGGCAACGGCGGCGCCCCCGCCCCCAGCGTCCCGCCCCAGGAACGCCGGGAGAAGCCCTCCATCGACTGACCCGCCCAGGGGCGCGGGGAGCCGTGCGAACGACCACGCGCGACCCGCGCCCCGGGGAGCGGCCCCACCCTCTACGGCGCAGCCGTCACGCCGCATCCAGCGTCAACCACTCAGGCAGCGCCTCGAAGTCGTCGTGGCCCAGCGCCAACAGCATCGCGTCGGCGGGCGTCGGCTCGAACGGCTGACGCAGCAACGGCATACCCGCCTGCTCGGGCGTCCGGTTCGCCTTCCGGTGATTGTCCTGCGCACACGACGCCACCGTGTTCAGCCACGTGTCCTGCCCGCCACGCGACCTCGGCACCACGTGGTCCACCGTCGTGGCCCGCCGCCCGCAGTAGGCGCACCGGTGACGGTCCCTCACCAGAACGCCCCGCCTCGACCACGGCGCGCGTCTTCGGAACGGCACCCGCACGTAGTGGCAGAGCCTGATCACCCGGGGCGCCGGTATGTCGACCGCGGCCCCCCGCATCCGCAGCTCGGGGTGGGCCTGCTCGACGACGGCCTTGTCCTGGAGCACCAGAACGACGGCCCGGTTCAGCGTCACCGTCGACAACGGCTCGAAGCTCGCGTTCAGCACCAGTGTGTCCCGCATCACCAGCCCACCTCCCGTGCGCACCGGCCCACCCCTCGGCGGACCGGGATCAACTCTGGCCGGGCGCGCCGAGATGGACAACGCAATATCCGCTGTTGCTCCCACGGGAGGCGACCCCGCGGCCTCCGGCAACAAAAATGCCCGCCCCTGATCAATTCCAAGACCAGGGGCGGGCAAACGTTCGGTGAACGCTCGAGGCCGTACGAGCCGCTCAGGATTCTGCGGGCACCTCGTACTCACCGACCAGATGGGCGCGGGCGACCGTGTGGAACCGCAGGTTGAAGCCCACAACGGCAGGAGAGGCGTCCGAGTCCGGACCCAGCTTCTCCGTATCCACGGCGTACACCGTGAACACATACCGGTGCGGCCCGTCCCCGGGCGGCGGCGCGGCACCGCCGAAGTCCTTGCTGCCGTAGTCGTTGCGCACCTGCACGGCGCCCTCCGGCAGCCCTTCGAACGATCCGCTGCCCGCACCGGCCGGCAGCTCGGTCACCGAGACCGGGATGTCGAACACCACCCAGTGCCAGAACCCGCTGCCCGTCGGGGCGTCCGGGTCGTAGCAGGTCACGGCGAAGCTCTGGGTCTCCGGCGGGAAGCCCTCCCAGCGCAGGTGCGGAGAGATGTCGCCGGCCGACCGGACCTGAGCATCCCCGAGCGTGGCCCCCTCCTTCACATCCTCGCTCGTCACCGTGAACGACGGCACGGGCGGATGGAAGTCGTGGGGGAGCGGCCGGCGCTTGAGCTCGGACACCTCGGTACCTCCTGATCGTCTGCGTTCGGTCGGGACCGAGCCTAGAACCCTAGAACCAGTTGCGCTTGCTGCCGACCTCCGACAGCCACTGGTTGAGGTACGCCGCCCAGTCCGTCCCCTGGTAGTCGTTCAGCCCCACCTTGAAGGAACGGAAGGTGTCGCTGCCCTCGGCGAACAGACCCGGCTTCTTGTCCATCTCCAGCACGACGTCCATGGCCTGCTCGTCGGCCACGAAGCTCAGCTCGACCTGGTTCAGCCCCCGGTACTGCTGCGGCGGGAAGAACTCGATCTCCTGGTAGAACGGCAGCTTCTGCCGGGTGCCACGGATGTGGCCGCGCTCCATGTCCGCGCTCTTGAAGCGGAACCCCAGCTGGATGAACGCGTCCAGGATCGCCTTCTGCGCCGGCAGCGGGTGCACGCTGATCGGGTCCAGGTCACCGGAGTCCACGGCGCGCGCGATGGCCAGCTCGGTGGTCACACCGATGTTCATACCGCGCAGCGACTGCCCGTCGATCATCGTGATCGGCGTCTCCCAGGGGATCTCCAGACCGAACTGCACCGCGTGCACGGCACCGGCCTGGAGCTCGAAGGCACCGCCCAGCGAGGACTTCGTGAACTCGATGTTCTGCTTGTACTCTTCGTCGCCGCTCTCCACCTCGACCTTGGCCTGCAGGCCGACCGACAGACCCTCGATCTGCTGGTTCACGGATCCCCCCTGGATCCGCACCTCGCCCTGGACGACCCCGCCCGGTACGACGTTGACCTCGTGCAGCTCCGTCTCGACCGAGGCCCCGCCGGCTCCCAGACTCGCCAGCAGCTTCTTGAACGCCATGTCTCTCCCCTTTGTCGTCCTGCATCGGTTTGGTGCAAGGACCGCTGATCCCTAACAACGCGATCCGGCCGTGGCCGGTTCCGCCGACCCTCACCCTGGCAAGCGCGGCGCCCGGTGACCACCCCGTGGAACCAGCCGTCTCCAGTACCCTCGGACGGCATGATCGCGACCCCCGACCGTACGCCCCTGCCCAGGGAGTTCTTCGACCGCCCCGTTCTCGACGTCGCCCCCGACCTCCTCGGCCGGATCCTGGTCCGCAGCACCCCGGAGGGTCCGATCGCTCTCCGTCTTACCGAGGTGGAGGCCTACGACGGTCCGAACGACCCGGGCTCCCACGCTTATCGCGGTCGCACGGCCCGCAATGAGGTGATGTTCGGTGAGCCCGGTCATGTGTACGTCTACTTCACCTATGGCATGTGGTTCTGCATGAACCTGGTCTGTGGCCCCGAAGGGCGGGCGAGCGGGGTGCTCCTCCGGGCCGGCGAGGTGGTCGAGGGCGTCGAGGCGGCCCGCACGCGTCGGCTCTCGGCCCGCAGCGACAGAGAACTGGCCAAAGGACCGGCCCGCCTGGCCACGGCCCTCGGCGTCGACCGCGCCCTGAACGGCGCGGACGCCTGCGCCACCGGCGACGCCCCGCTCCGTATGCTCACCGGCACCCCCGCGGTCCCCGACCAGGTACGCAAGGGCCCGCGTACCGGAGTCTCCGGTGAGGGGGCCGTTCACCCCTGGCGCTACTGGATCGACAACGACCCGACGGTGAGCCCCTACCGGGCCCACGTGCCGCGCCGCCGCCGAAGTTGACTCACACCCCGAGGATGCGTAAGGTAGTCCGAGCCGCTTGACCCGGGTACGGCGATCGCCTGCAGCCGGAAGCGGCCACCCACTACCTACGATCACCCCTCAGCGGGGGCGGATTCGTCATGTTCGCGTGTCTGAATTCGACAACCGCAGCGCCCGATTATGAATCGGGCGGAGGGATCGGTTAGCGTAGTGAATGTCGAAAGGCCGACAGGCGAAAGCCAGAGGTTCGACGGCAAAGCCCACCGACTGGGAATGAGGCTCGAAAGGGTCTGATAGAGTCGGAAACGCAAGACCGAAGGGAAGCCCGGAGGAAAGCCCGAGAGGGTGAGTACAAAGGAAGCATCCGTTCCTTGAGAACTCAACAGCGTGCCAAAAGTCAACGCCAGATATGTTGATACCCCGTCCATCCGGTTTCGGATGGTCGAGGTTCCTTTGAAGAAAAACACAGCGAGGACGCTGTGAACCATCGGATTATTCCTCCGGTGGTTCCGCTCTCGTGATGTGTCACC
>NZ_JABTTS010000059.1 GCF_018638295.1 Streptomyces sp. CHD11 | reverse complement strand
GACGTCCGCGATGCGGTTGCGGCGCGGGGCGACCAGCGAATCCGCCAGCACATCGGCCGACGCCTGCGGCGACACCCTCGCCAGCTCCGCCTCCGCCTCAGGACCGGCCAGCACATCGGCCCCGTCCTGCCAGAACTCCACATCACAGCCCATCTGCGGCCCGGCCAGCACCTGACCCACCGGACCCAGCTGCACCACACCGAAACGCATCACCGGAGCCGACGACAACGCCTTCGGCCACACATCGTCCGCGAACAGCGAGAAATCCGTCACCCCACCCGAACGGGGCTTCGCAGCGAAAACGACACTCCCCCCGTACAACGCACGCATCGACGCCAGGAACGACTCCCGGTCCGCCTCACGCACACCCACCGCCCACGACGTACGCGACACACCCGGCACCACGAAATACGCCACACCCGCCCGCTCCAGGGCATCCGCGACCAGCCCCAGATTCTCCGCCGCGGCACCGGCCGCCGAGAACCCCTCGACCACCCGCCCCCACAGCGGCTCCCCCCCGAGCACCACCTGACGCACACGCGCGTCCGACCGCAACAACCCCTGCCGCTGCCGCGTCACCCGCANCCAGATTCTCCGCCGCGGCACCGGCCGCCGAGAACCCCTCGACCACCCGCCCCCACAGCGGCTCCCCCCCGAGCACCACCTGACGCACACGCGCGTCCGACCGCAACAACCCCTGCCGCTGCCGCGTCACCCGCAACAACCACGCGCGGCGCTTCTGCGCCTGCATCGCACTCTTGGTCCGCGACTTCAGACCGCTTCCGATGCGGGTACGCACACTCACTTCAATCCCATACCTCTCGGCGAGTCCCGACGCGGTCTGCACAGTGGGACATGCACGACAACCAGCGGCGACGACCGCCGCTCCCCTATATACGGCGCCATACCGGAGCTTTCACCGGGCTCCTTCAGGGTCATGCCGCGAAGCGGGAGTTTACAGCAAAGCGGCCACACCCCTGTTCGACAGAGCTGCTCGACGCCACCGATGGGGTTTCCCCATGGTCACACAGCCCGCGCGGGCCGCTCCATCGGCGAAACCGCCCACTTCCCGCTCTTGCCGACATAGCACTCGCCCCGTGTTATTCACCCGCACTTCATCCGGCCGTGATGTAGCACACACTCACGTTTGGGAGCACAACGTTCGGGAGAGCATGCAGACTTACCGTCATGCGTGTACCTTCACTCCCCGAAGTCCGCCGCCTCACCGAGAAGCAGCGAGACGCCTGGTGGACTGTTCTCCTGGTCGACCCCGTCGCCACCCCCCTGGTCCGGTGGACCGCCATGTGGACACGGGTGACTCCGAACCAGATCACCTGGGCCGCACTGGTCCTGGGGATCGGTGCCGCGGCCTGCTTCGCACAGGGTGACTGGCAGTGGCTCGTGGCCGGAGCCGTCATCTACCACGTCAGTTTCATCCTCGACTGCATGGACGGAAAGCTCGCCCGTCTGAAGGGCAACGGCTCGGCGTTCGGCGCCTGGCTCGACTACATCTTCGACCGTGTCCGTGTGCTCGTATGCGCCATCGCCCTGATGGGCGGGCAGTACCGGCAGACCGAGGACGTCACCTACATATGGCTGGCAGTGGCCGTTGTGTTCCTCGACATGCTGAGGTACATGGACGCCCTCGAGATCTGGAAGGTACGCCTCGACATGAGGCGGAAGCTGAGGGAGCGCGCCGAGGAGCTGGGGCTCGCGGAGCCGCCTGCCATGGCGAAGACCTCGGAGGAGGACGAGGGCCTGCCGGACGCGCCGGCGGCTGCGATCCCCGCACAGGCCGCGCCCGCGTCACCGCCCTCGGTGCCGCAGCAGCAGACGTTCATCACACGGCTCCCGGGCTACGTACGGCTCCGTGACTTCCTGGTCGGCCACCGCATCCGCATCCACCTGTTCAGCGGCATCGAGTTCCAGATGACGATATTCATCATCGCGCCGCTGGCCAATTCCATCCTGTGGCCGACGGTGGCTGCGGGCGTCCTCCTTCTTCTCTTCGAGGTCCTCGTCGTCTACCGGCTCTTTCTTGCCACGCGCAGTTTCGAGCGCACCATGGCCGGATACGACCGGATCGAACTCAAGACGAAGTCCGAGCAGACGAACCCGGCGGACCAGGCCTCCCTCGTCTGAGTCCCGGCCCGTCGTCGTTCACCGCGGTGACTCACGCCGAGGGGGTGACGCCGGCTGGGCCGCAGGCCGGACGGGGCCACCGCTTCGAGGTCACTGCAGCATCCGGCTGTCACACCCGGCCGGAGCAGGGTGGAGGCGGGGCGTCGGGCGGGGGACCGACTGTGCGCACCGCCGGTCGGCTACTGAAGGAACGGGCCCCTGGCCGCCGCTCGAGCGGCGGCCAGGGGCCCGTTCAGCCCGTTCATGAACCTCAGAACGGTTCGAAGCCGTCGAACTCCTGCTGTGCCTCGTCCCGTTCCGCGTCCCGGTCCCGGCGGCGCTGGGCGGCCGGGCGGGGGGCCTCGAAGCGGTGGTCCTCACCGCGGCGGCCGAGCATCTCCGCGCCGGCGGTGACCGTCGGCTCCCAGTCGAAGACGACGGCGTTGTCCTCGGGTCCGATCGCGACCCCGTCGCCGGAGCGGGCGCCGGCCTTCATCAGCTCCGTCTCGACACCGAGGCGGTTCAGCCGGTCGGCCAGGTAGCCGACGGCCTCGTCGTTGTTGAAGTCGGTCTGCCGCACCCAGCGTTCGGGCTTCTCGCCACGCACCCGGAAGACCGGTTCCCCGTCGGCCTCCTCGCGGGTGACGGTGAAGCCGGCGTCGTCCACGGCCTTGGGCCGGATGACGATCCGCGTCGCCTCCTCCTTCGGCTTGGCGGCACGGGCGGCGGCCACCACTTCGGCGAGGGCGAAGGACAGCGCGCGCAGCCCGGTGTGGGCGACGGCGGAGACCTCGAAGACGCGGTAGCCGCGCTCCTCGAGATCGGGGCGCACCATCTCGGCGAGGTCCTTGCCGTCGGGGACGTCGATCTTGTTGAGGACGACCATCCGCGGCCGGTTGTCCAGGCCGCCGTACTGGCGCAGCTCCTCCTCGATGATGTCGAGGTCGGAGATGGGGTCGCGCTCGGACTCCAGCGTGGCGGTGTCCAGCACGTGCACCAGCACACTGCACCGCTCGACGTGCCGCAGGAACTCCAGGCCCAGTCCCTTGCCCTGACTGGCGCCCGGGATCAGACCGGGTACGTCGGCGATGGTGTACACGGTGGAACCGGCGGTGACGACACCGAGGTTGGGCACGAGCGTGGTGAAGGGGTAGTCGGCGATCTTCGGCTTGGCGGCGCTGAGCACGGAGATCAGGGACGACTTGCCGGCGCTCGGGTAGCCCACGAGCGCCACGTCCGCGACGGTCTTGAGCTCCAGCACGATGTCCTGGACGTCTCCCGGCACGCCGAGCAGCGCGAAACCGGGCGCCTTGCGCCGGGCCGAGGCGAGGGCCGCGTTGCCGAGCCCGCCGCGTCCGCCCTGGGCGGCGACGTACGAGGTGCCGTGGCCGACGAGGTCGGCGAGGACGTTGCCCGCCCGGTCCAGCACGACGGTGCCGTCCGGCACGGGCAGGACCAGGTCCTGGCCGTCCTTGCCGGAGCGGTTGCCGCCCTCACCGGGCTTGCCGGCCGTGGCCTTGCGGTGCGGCGAGTGGTGGTAGTCGAGCAGGGTGGTCACGGACTGGTCGACGGTGAGGATCACATCGCCGCCGCGCCCGCCGTTCCCGCCGTCGGGTCCGCCGAGCGGCTTGAACTTCTCGCGATGGACGGAGGCACAGCCGTGACCTCCGCTACCCGCGGCGACATGCAGTTCGACGCGGTCCACGAAGGTGGTCATGAGGGGTGCCTCCAGAGACGGTGTGACGCAGCGTGCGTATGTACTTCGGTGCTTCTTGGGTAACACGCGAAAGGCGGACCCGCCTTCCCGTCCGGGAAGTGAGGTCCGCCTCGCGAAACGTACGGTCGATAGGCCTGGATCAGGCGACCGGAACGATGTTCACGACCTTACGGCCACGGTGGGTGCCGAACTGCACCGCACCGGCCTGCAGCGCGAACAGGGTGTCGTCGCCGCCGCGGCCGACGCCGGCACCCGGGTGGAAGTGGGTGCCGCGCTGGCGGACCAGGATCTCGCCCGCGTTGACGGCCTGACCACCGAAGCGCTTCACGCCGAGGCGCTGAGCGTTGGAGTCACGACCGTTACGGGTGGACGATGCGCCCTTCTTGTGTGCCATCTCTCCTCAGTCCCTTACTTCGCAGCCGCGGGGATCTCAGTGACCTTGATCGCCGTGTACTGCTGGCGGTGGCCCTGACGACGGCGGTAGCCGGTCTTGTTCTTGTAGCGCAGAATGTCGATCTTCTGGCCCTTGTGGTGGTCCACGATCTCGGCCTGGACCTTGATGCCGGCCAGCACCCACGGGTCGCTGGTCACAGCGTCGCCGTCGACGACGAGCAGGGTCGAGAGCTCGACCGTGTCGCCGACCTGGGCGGTGGAAATCTTGTCAACCTCAACGATGTCGCCGACAGCAACCTTGTGCTGGCGGCCACCGCTGCGCACGATGGCGTACAAGCGGATCTCACTCTCTCATTCGAAGAACGGCACCCCGCAGGCCAGCCGCCCACGCACACACGCGGACGACCTCTCCCGATCGCGAACCCGCGACCGGGAGGAAAAAGGTTTACGGGGATGTGGCGGTCCAGATGGACACGCCGACAGTCAAGGTTACGGGGCCCGGCCCATGGGGGTCAAACCGGACCCCTCCGTCAGCCGGTGACCGACGCGACGTACTCCCCGTACGCGTCCTCGATCTGTGCCGGTGACAGCTCCAGATGCTCCAGGATCGTGTAACGGCCGGGACGGGTCTCCGGGGCGAACGCCACGGCGCGGACGAACTCCTCGTCGCTGAAGCCGATCTCCCGCGCCACGACCGGGAGCCCGTGCCGGCGGAGGGCGTCGGCCATGGTCCGGGAACTGTCCCGGTCGCCCCGCAGATGCGTCGCGAACGCCGCTCCGATGCCGACCTGTTCGCCGTGGCTGGCGGCCCGCGCGGGGTACAGCAGGTCCAGCGCGTGACTGATCTCGTGGCAGGCCCCCGAGGAGGGCCGGGTGTGCCCCGCGATCGACATGGCGATGCCGGACAGCACCAGCCCCTCGGACAGCACGGTCAGGAAGCCGTCGTCGCCGCAGCCGCCGGGGTGGCGCAGCACGGCTTCGCCGGCCTGCCGTGCCATGGCGGCGGCGAGGCCGTCGACCTTCTCCCCGTTGACCCGGTGGGAGAGCTCCCAGTCCGCGACGGCGGAGATGTTGGACATCGCGTCCCCGATGCCCGAACGCACGAACCGGATCGGCGCCTCGCGTATCACCGCGAGATCGATGAGCAGCGCGATCGGCATGGGCACGCCGTACGAACCGCGGCCGGCGTCGTTGTCCAGGATGGAGACGGGCGAGCAGATGCCGTCGTGGGAGAGGTTGGTGGCGACCGCGACCATGGGCAGCCCGATGCGCGCCGCCGAGTACTTGGCGCAGTCGATGACCTTGCCCCCGCCGAGTCCGACGACCGCGTCGTAACGGCCCGACTTCATCTTGTCGGCCAGCCGCACCGCGGCGTCGATGGTGCCGCCGCCGACCTCGAACCAGTCGGCCCCCGGCAGGGCCGGCGCCAGCCGCTCCCGCAGCCGGGCGCCGGAGCCGTCACTGATCGCCACCGCCAGTCTGCCCGACTGGGAGATCCGCTGGTCCGCGAGGACACTCGCCAGGTCGTCGAGGGCACCCGGGCGGATGTCGACGACGACCGGCGAGGGGATGAGCCGGGTCAGTACAGGCACGCGATCTCCCGTCCGCGGGCGAGGTCGTCGTGGTTGTCGATCTCGACCCACGGGACATCGCCGATCGGCGCCACGTCGATCCGGAAACCGCGGTTGACCAGCTCCTGGTAACCGTCCTCGTAGTACAGCTGCGGGTCCCGCTCGAACGTCGCCTTCAGCGCGTCCGCCAGCTCACCCGCCGCCCCGCCCTCGATGAGCGTGACACCGATGTACTCACCGGTCGCCTCCGCCGGATCCATCAGCTTGGTGATCCGCGTCATCCCCCCCGCCGGGTCGACGACGACCTTCATCTCCTCGTCCGCCAGCTTCTTCACCGTGTCCACCGCCAGGATGATCCGCTTGCCGTCACCGCGCGCGGCCAGCAGCGTCCTCTCCACCGAGACCGGGTGCACAGTGTCGCCGTTGGCCAGGATCACCCCGTCCCCGAGCGCGTCACGGCCGCACCACAGGGAGTAGGCGTTGTTCCACTCCTCGGCGCGGTCGTTGTCGATGAGCGTCAGCTTCAGCCCGTACTTCGCCTCCAGCGCCGCCCGGCGCTCGTACACCGCCTCCTTGCGGTAACCGACGATCACCCCGGCCTCGGTCAGCCCGATCTCGGCGAAGTTGGCCAGAGTCAGGTCCAGGACCGTCGGCTCACCCTCCACACCCGCGGGCCCCACCGGCACCAGCGCCTTGGGCAGGGTGTCGGTGTAGGGGCGCAGACGGCGTCCGGCGCCGGCGGCGAGCACGAGACCTATCATCGCGGTTCTCTCCTTAGGGTTCCCCGGGTCCGACCGAGTCGGGGAGGTGTCATCTCGGCGGCAGAACTCATCGACGGGAGCGTCCACGCGCGGTGGACGCTCCCTCGGGACAAGGGTGTGGTCCTGCCCACGGGGGGACAGGACCACACAGCGTGGACGGGCGCTCAGTCCTCGTCGGTCACGGCCGTGACCGAGGACGACGGCTGCTGGGCCGCCGCCGCGGTCTTCTTGGACGCCGTCTTCTTCGAGGCCGTCTTCTTGGCGGTGGCCGTCTTGGTGGCCGTCGCCTTCTTGGCCGTCGTCTTCTTGGCGGCGGTCTTCTTGGCGGTCGCCGTCTTCTTCGTGGCGGCCTTCTTCACCGTGGCCTTCTTGGCCGCCTTGCGGGCGGTCTTCTTGGCCGGGACGGCTTCGGCCTCACCGGATGCCGCCTCGGCGGGTTCCGCGGACGGCGCCTCGGCAGCCGGGGATGCTGGCTCCTCCGCCGGGGCCGCCGAGGGGACGACCACGACGGCTGTGTCCTCGGAGGCGGTGGTGGTGCTCGGCTTGCGCACCGCGCGGCGACGCGGACGGGCGGCCGGAACCTCGGACTCCGCCGGGGCGGCCACCTCGGCGGGGGCCTCCTCGACCGCCGGCGCCTCCCGCGCCTTCGTGGGCTCCGCGACCGTCATCACGGCGGCTTCCGCTCCCGCCGGGGAACCCGCGGGCGCGGACACCTTGCGGGTGGCCCGGCGACGCGTACGGCCCTTGGGCGCGCTCTCCTCGGGCACCACGGCGTCCTCGACTGCCGCGGGCTCGGCCAGCGCCTCGGCGGCCGACTCCGGCTGCACCGGACGCGCGGCCTCCTCGGCGGCCGTCACGTCCTGGGCCGTGGGAACCCCGGAGGTGGCGACCTCCCCGGCCGTCACCGGCCCCTGGGCCCGCTCGGACTCCTCGCCCCGCCCGCGGTCGGCCGGGGCGGCCTCCCGCTTCGGCGCGCCCGCGGGTGCGGACGCCCGCCGGCTCGTCCGGCGGCGGGTACGGCCACGGGTGGCCGCGGCCTCCGCCTCGGCGGCGCTGCTGTACAGCTCCTCGTCCGGCGTGAAGCCGGGAGCGGGGAGGGCCGCCGGCTCGGCGGCCTCGGCGATGACCTCGGCCACCGACTCCGACTCCGCCTCCTGCTCGGCCGTCTCGTGATCGTGCTCGTGCGGCTGCTCCGCCGCGCCGGCCCGCGCCCGCTTCCTGCGCTTGCCGCCGCCACCGGCCGCGGCCGGCTGGTCCAGGTGCACGATGACACCGCGTCCGTTGCAGTGGACGCAGGTCTCCGAGAACGACTCCAGCAGGCCCTGGCCGACCCGCTTGCGGGTCATCTGGACCAGACCCAGCGAGGTCACCTCGGCGACCTGGTGCTTCGTACGGTCCCGGCCCAGGCATTCCAGCAGGCGCCGCAGCACCAGATCCCGGTTGGACTCCAGCACCATGTCGATGAAGTCGATGACGATGATGCCGCCGAGGTCGCGCAGCCGCAGCTGCCGCACGATCTCCTCGGCCGCCTCGAGGTTGTTCCTGGTGACCGTCTCCTCGAGATTGCCGCCCTGACCGGTGAACTTGCCGGTGTTGACGTCGACGACGACCATCGCCTCGGTCCGGTCGATCACCAGCGAACCGCCGCTCGGCAGCCAGACCTTGCGGTCCAGCGCCTTGGCGAGCTGCTCGTCGATCCGGTACGTGGCGAAGACGTCGACCTCGCTGGTCCACCGGGACAGCCGCCCGGCCAGGTCCGGCGCCACGTGCGCGACATAACCGTGGATGGTCTCCCAGGCCTCGTCACCGCTGACGACGACCTTGGTGAAGTCCTCGTTGAAGATGTCCCGCACGACCCGGACGGTCATGTCCGGCTCGCCGTACAGCAGCGTCGGAGCGTTGCCGCCGTTCTTGGACTTCTTCTTGATCTCCTCCCACTGCGCCTGGAGACGTTCGACGTCGCGGCGCAGCTCGTCCTCGCTCGCCCCCTCGGCGGCGGTGCGCACGATGACGCCCGCGTCCTCAGGGACGATCTTCTTGAGGATGGTCTTCAGCCGGGCCCGCTCGGTGTCGGGCAGCTTGCGGCTGATGCCGGTCATCGAGCCCTCGGGCACGTACACGAGGTAGCGGCCCGGGAGGGAGACCTGGCTGGTGAGGCGGGCGCCCTTGTGGCCGATCGGGTCCTTGGTGACCTGGACCAGCACCGGCTGTCCGGACTTCAGCGCGGACTCGATGCGGCGCGGGCCGTGGCCCATGCCCAGAGCCTCGAAGTTGACCTCACCGGCGTAGAGCACGGCGTTGCGGCCCTTGCCGATGTCGATGAAGGCGGCCTCCATCGACGGCAGCACGTTCTGCACCTTGCCGAGGTAGACGTTCCCGACGTACGAGGTCGCCTGCTCCTTGTTGACGTAGTGCTCGACGAGCACGCCGTCCTCCAGGACGCCGATCTGCGTACGGTCGCCGTGCTGACGGACCACCATGACGCGCTCGACGGCCTCACGGCGGGCCAGGAACTCGGCCTCGGTGATGATCGGCACACGGCGGCGGCCCTGCTCACGGCCCTCGCGGCGGCGCTGCTTCTTCGCCTCCAGACGCGTGGAGCCCTTGATGGACTGCACCTCGTCCGACGGCTCGGCGGCCTTGCGCGGCTCGCGCACCTTGACGACGGTGCGCTCGGGGTCGTCGGTCGTGGAATCGCCCTCGCCGCCGCCGTCACCGGCCCGGCGGCGCCGGCGACGACGGCGCCGGCTGCTGCTGGAGCCGCCGAAGTCCTCGCTGTCCTCGGCGTCCTCGGTGGACTGCTCGGCGGTGTCCTCGGCGTCCTGGGCGGCCTGCTCGGCAATGGCCCGCCCGGCGTCGCCGTCCTCGTGCTCGCCGCCCTCGGCGTCGCCCTCGGCCGACTCACCGCGCCGGCGGCGACGGCCACCGCGGCGGCGGCGACGGCGCGAACCGGAGGACTCGCCGTCGTCCCCGTCGTCCCCGTCGTGGGCGTCGTTGCCGTCCGTGTCGGTCTCGGCGTGGTCCTCGACCGGTGCCCCCGTCTCCTCCGCCTCGTCACCCGCGCGGGGCGCGGGAGCGGTCCCGGCGGCCGGTGCGGCGGTCTCGGTCTCGTCACCGGCGCCCCGCCTCCGGCGGCGGCGGCGGGAGGCGGCGGGCCGCTCCTCCGGGAACTCCTCGGTCTCGGTCTCGTCCTCCACCGGTTCCACGACCTCGGCCGCCGCCTCGGCGGCGGCCCGCTGCGGGGTCTGGAAGCGGGGCTCGGTGAAGACCGGCGGCTGGAACACGGCGACGGCCGGGCGCGCGGGGCGCCGCGGCGCGTCCTCGTCCTCGGCCGCCCGCGCCTCGGCACGGGCGGTACGCGCGGGCTCGGCGAACCCGGCGGCGGCCTTGCGGACGACGCGGCGGCGACGGCGCGGGGCGGCATCGTCGGCGGATGCCGCGACAGCCTCTTCCGGGGCCTGCTCGCCCTCGGCGGGGGTCTGTGTCTGCTTCTCGTTCTCGGTCACCGGGGCCTCCTCGGCGTTCGGGGCGGCCTGCGCGGGCTCGCCCGCGACACCTTCCGCCGTCTCGGCGGACACCGGGGCGCCGGCGGGCGCGGAGGCACGGCGCGAGGCACGGCGCCTGGTGCGGCGCGGAGCGGCGTCTTCGGTGGTTTCGGTGATTTCGGTCTTCTCGGCGATCTCGGCGACCTCGGTGTCCGCGGGAGTCTCGGCCGGTTCGGCGGGGGTTCGCACCGCCGCGGCGGTGTCCGTGGTCCCGGTCGCCTCGGTGGCCGCCGTCGGCGTGGCCGTGGTGCGCGTCGCCCGGCGACGGGTGCGGCGCGGAGCCGCAGCCTCGGCGGCCTCGGCGGGTGCGGCAGCCTCGGCGGGTGCGGCGGTCTCGGTGGAGGCGGCGGCCTCCCCGGTGGCCGCCGTCGGCGTGGTCACCGTGCGGGTCGCGCGGCGACGGGTACGCCGGGGAGCGGCGTCCTGCGAGGAGTCGGCGGCCGACTCGGACGCCGGCACCGCCTCGGGAGCCGCCGGCGTCGTCGGGACGACCGTCTCGGCGGCCTCCGCCGCTGCCGGTGCCCCGGCGGGCGCG
>NZ_JABTTS010000058.1 GCF_018638295.1 Streptomyces sp. CHD11 | reverse complement strand
CGTTCCGCCCCCGTGGCCGCTGCCCTGCAGATCCTGACCGCCCCCGCCGGGGAGCCGCACGGAGCGGGAGCCGGCGCCGTACCGTCCGGGCCCGGCCCCGAAGCCGCCCAGAACCCCGAGGACCTGGACACCCAGGGCGCCGGTGTGGAGCCGGGGCCGGCGCCGCCCCCCGGCCCCCCCCCCCCCACGTCCCGCCCCCACCGAAGCACCTCCAAGCCGCACCAAGCCGCTCCGAGCCGCTCCGAGCTGCTCCAAGCCCCCCACCCGCACGGTCAGACGACCGGCATCACCACCACAGCGGGGTGAAACTGATGGCCACGTTGTCGTTGCCCTGATTGACGGCCGTGAACGCGGAACCGTTGACCTGGGCGGTGTTGCTCTGGTTCGCGGCGCCCGGACCACTGGCCTGCTGCTGCGTGGTGGCCGAGTTGCCGAAGTTGTCGCCGCCCACGCCGTTGCCGAGGGCGTCGGCGGAGCCGCTCGTGGCCGTCGCGTTCGATCCGTCGTCCGCGAGTGCGCCGCTGTCCGCCGTCGCGACGCCGGCGAACAGGGCGGCCGCGAGCGGAAGCGCGGAGACGGCGGCGATGACGCGGGCGGTACGGATGTTTGCCATGTTGTGTTCCCTCCAGAACCCACAGGACGCACCGGCTCATGACCGCAAGTGCGTGAGATATGGCTGTCACCAGGGAAGTCGGCCCCCCGCCCCGGCGCTGCGCTGTGCACGACGTCGCGAGATCAGGATGGCCCACCGGATACCGGCCAACCACCCCGGAAGCCGCCTTTCGCACGCAAGCGTGACGAGACGTCGATAAACCCCCTCTCGCCTCCCGTGTCCCAGGAGACCCCGCCAGGGTCGCCCCGGCCCCGAACACCGCAAGGGGCGAACCGTTCCGGCACTCCTTCTCCCCACCTGCGCCGCCCCGGCGTGTCGTGCCTTTACCCCTTCCCTTCTTCGAACGTGTGTACGAAAATAGAACCATGGCCACCACCGACCGGCAGGCCACGACGCTGGCCCTCGCGCACGCCCTGTCAGCCGCCGAACGCGGACTCGCCGTCATCCCTCTGTCCCGGACGAAACTCCCCGCCCTGCGCTCCCCCCACCGCGGCGCTCCGCAGCCGGCGGGGCCTGCCTGCCACGGCGAGTGCGGCCGCTTCGGCCACGGCGTCCACGACGCCTCCACCGACCCCGCCCGGATCCGCGCCCTGTTCGCCGCCGCGCCCCGCGCCACCGGCTACGGCATCGCCTGCGGCCTTCCCCCGTACCACCTCATCGGCGTCGACCTGGACACGAAGACCGGCGCCGACTCCTCCGCCGCCCTGCGCGAACTGGCCCTGCGTCACCTCTTCACGATCCCCGCCACGGTGGTCGTCCTGACCCCGAGCGGCGGCCGCCACCTGTGGCTGAGCGGACCACCGGACGCCGTCGTCCCCAACTCCGCCGGCCGCCTCGCCCCCGGCATCGACATCCGGGGCGCCGGCGGCTACCTGGTCGGCCCCGGCTCCCGCACGGCCCACGGCACGTACACGGCTGCCCCCGGCACCGCGCACCTGCCCCCGGCGACCTGCCCGCCCGCCCTCCTGCGCATGCTCCTCCCACCGCCCCGCGCCCACCACCCGACACCCCCGTCGACCGGCGGACACGGCCAGGGCCTGGTCCAGTTCGTCCTCGCCGCGCACGAGGGCCAGCGCAACACCCGCCTGTTCTGGGCGGCCTGCCGTGCCTACGAGGACGGCATCGGCCCCGCCCTGGCGGACTCCCTGGTCGACGCCGCCCGCGCCACCGGTCTGTCCGAACGCGAAGCCCGCGCGACGATCGCGTCAGCCGCCCGCATGACGGCCCACTGACGCACCCGTCCTCCTCCCCTCACCCCCGCCCCTGTCCCCGCCCCGCGCGAAAAACCGAAAGCCTCGAATGCACCACCCCTCTAAAGTGCCGACCATGGCACTCGCCCGCGTCGTCCTCGCCTCCGGCCGCTCGGTCGACCTCTCCGAGCTGCGCATGTCGTCGACGTACGGCGGACTGCTCGAGGGGTATCCCTGCAAGCCGCTCAACGACCGCACCATCGCCGGACTGCTCCGCTCCGCCGGCACCACCTTCCCCGGCGCCCCGGTCCATCTCATCCCGCCCCCGCGCGAGTACCCCGACCAGTACGCGGGAGCGTTCGGCCCGGTGGAGGTGCTGCCCGCCGTGGTCTGCGTCGGCAGCTTCCGCTCCCAGGCCGTCGACCCGGTCCACGACCGCGTGCTGTACCGCTCCCGCCTCACCGTCGTCTGGTTCCAGTCCGCCCCGCGCGTCCCCTCGGGCTGCGACGCCGAACCCGCCCTCCGGGACATCTCCTGGGACCAGCTCGCCACCGACGAGGAGTTGTAACACCGTGACCGCCCCCACCACCCCCACCACCCGCACCGGACTGCTCCGCTGGCAGTTCGAGCTGACCTGGTCGCTGTTCGAGTACCACCTCGAGCGACTGGAACCGGAGGACTTCCTCCGGGAGCCGGTCCCGCACTGCTGGACGGTACGCCGCTGCGCCGACGGCAGCTGGATCCCCGACTGGGCGGACACCGAACCGGACCCGGTGCCCGTGCCCACCATCGCCTGGGTGAGCTGGCACATCGACTGGTGGTGGAGCGTGACGCTGGACCACGCGCGCGGGCGCCGCCCCCGGGAGCGGACCGACATCACCTGGCCCGGCGAGGGCGCGCCCACCATCGACCGGCTCCGCGCCCTGCGCACGGAATGGCTCGCGCTCCTGGACGACCTCACCGACGCCGACCTGGACGCCACCGCTTCCTTCCCCTGGCCGGACGACCCGGCGCACACCACGGCGCACATGCTCGCCTGGGTGAACGCCGAACTGATGAAGAACGTGACGGAGATCGGCCAGCTCCGCCTGCTGTCGGCCGCCTCGTGAGCACCCTCAGGCCAGGTCGTACACCGACCAGTCGGTGAGCGTGCGGTAACCCAGCCCCTGGTACAGGGCGTTGCTCGCGGGATTGGACAGATCCGCGAACAGCACGACGTCCCGCGCCCCCGCGTCCAGCGCGAACCGGCTCACCGCCGCCGTGACGGCGCCCGCGTAGCCCCGGCCGCGCAGGCCGGCCGGGGTGTAGACGACATCCACCTGCACCTGGCCGCCGATCAACGGGTTCATGCCCGCGACGGAGACGGGCCTGCCGTCCGGTGTCTCCCAGAGCGTGTACCGCTTGTCGGCGAAGCGGCTCCCGGCCCAGGTGGCGGCGTTCAGGGTGACGTCCTCCCCCACGGCCTCGGCGAACTCCCCGCACCAGAGCACGGCCTCCCCCAGGTCCCGCTCGCCCAGCACGCGGCCCCGGCCCGCCGGCAGCGGATCCGGCGGAGTGAGCGTGCCGAGCCGATACAGCCGCAGCCGCAGGTCCCGGAGCCTCGGCGTCACGCCGGTGCGCCGCCGCCAGGCCTCGGCGAACGCGGTGGCGGTGTCGTGGCCGGCGCTGACGGAGGGCAAGGAGGGCAGGTCGGCGGCCAGGCGGGCGGCGAGGGCCTCGGCCTGCTCGGACGTCAACGGGGTGGGACACACACCGCTCGCCGGAAGACGGTGGAAGGCGGCACGCACACCGTCCTCCCCCTCCAGCACGCCGAATACGGGAGCCTCCCCGCCGAACGCGCCCGGCCCGCGCTTGCGCACTCTCTCCGCCCACGTCAACTGCATGACGTGCGCACCGGGCCGCGAGCGCAGGAACTCCCCCGCACGGGCAAGGAATGCGTCGACGTCCTCGGTGAGATACCAGCTGTCCGGTCGCATGCTTCATTCCTACCGGACGAAGACCGCAGGCACCGCGGCCGTTTCCGGCCCGGTGCGCTCATGACCACGCGCCCCTTCGTGCCCGGTCAAGCGGGCAACAGCGGGCAACAGCGGGCAGGCGTGGCTACCGAACGCGAAGGGTCCTCGACCGAGCACCCGGTCGAGGACCCTTCTCACTGCTCAGCGAGCGGAGGCGGTGGGATTTGAACCCACGGTGACATCGCTGCCACGACGGTTTTCAAGACCTTTCACCGATCACACCCGTTGCCCGCTGCGCCGCAGGTCAGACGGGCGCGAGCACCCCGGCTGAGCCGTCGTCATCGTCGTCGTGCCCGCTGCGTGCCCCTGGTGCCCTGGCTGATGGGCAAGGCGCGGCCTGACTGCCCGAGCTGCCCCGGTTGATGATTGCCGGGGCAGCTCCTTTCAGGTACGGAGGAGGATCAGACCAACAGCTGCGAGACCGAGTGTGGCCATACAGACAGCGGACTTCCCTCCCCACTCGAAGACCGTCGCTTTCGACTCACCCAGCAGGACCGCGACCAGTGAGGCCGCGAACCCTGCTACGAGAGCCAGCAAAAAAACGATCACAAGTGCGGCAAAGGCAATCTTCACAACTACGTCTTTCTCTGTAGATGCCATGAATTGCCGCTGGTTTTAGGCCGGGCCGTACCCGCGCCAGTCAGGAAGCCGGGCAGCACCCGACCGACAACCCGAAGAGTACACAGCGAACGCATATGACTACAACCAGTAGTCACTGCCTGGCTGTTGAGGCGGCGCCGCGTGCTGCTCCTCAGATTGGCTCATCCAGTTGAGCCGAGCCGTCCCCTTCCTGCCCGTTGAGCCATGAGTCAGCCGCCCAAGCCACCTGATCGTCACGTCCGGCGACCGGTCGGGCGTAATGCCGAGTCGTGACGCTCGCGTTCGAGTGGCCGAGGCGGTGAGCGGCGGTCATGACGCCGTACCGGTCGGCGACCCATGTGCCGTGCGAGGCGCGGAGGTCGTGCGGGGTGACGTCGGTCAGTCCGGCTGCCGACACCGCCGGGTCGAAGTACGCCTTGCGCCACTGGCTGTAGCGCAGCGGCTTACCGCCCGGCGTGAGGAACAGGAGCGCGTCATCCCCGCCGGGCAGCGTCTCCAAGTGCCGGCCGAGCCGTTTCGCGAGCGACGGACCGACCCTAAGGAGCCGCTTCTGATGTGACTTGGGGGTGTCGAAGACCAAGGTGCCGTTGGCTTCGGCAAGGTTCTCGTCGACCAGGACGAAGCCGCCGGGAACGTCGATGTCCACGCGCCGAAGAGCGAACGCCTCACCCACCCGCAGGCCCGCGTACGCAAGGAGGGCGATCAGCAGGTCATGCGGCTTGGCCGCACTCCGGACGATCCGCGAAGCCTCCAGCGGGGTGAGGATGTGCGGCTCGGTCTGCGGCATCCGAGGCAGCTTCACGCCCCGGCAGGGCGTCTGCGGGATCATGTCGTTGTCGACGGCCGCCCGCATGATCTGCGACAGGACTCGGTACGCCTGCCTGATCCGCGACGCGCTAAGCCCCCTGGACTTCATCCCACCGACCCACTCAGCGACGGTGATCGGTCGGAGGCCGGACAGCTCGCGGTCACCGAGGGCCGGAACAATCAGCGAATTGATCAGGGATCGATACGACGCCTGCGTCTTGTGCTTGAGCTGCGGAGAGACAGCAGCAAGCCAGCGGGCCGACCAGTCCCGTACGGTCGTCTGCCCCTCGGCCGGGTCGAGCCAGCGCCCCTCTTCGATCTCGATGCGCTTCCGCATGAGCCAGCGGTCTGCATCGGTCGACGTGGCGAACGTGCGATCCCCAGGGCGCAGGACGCCGTCAGGCCCCGGATAGCGCACCTGAAACCGGCCGGACGGCAGCTTGCGGACACGGCCGAAGCCCCGGCGGGACTTGCGCTTGCCGGCCATCAGGCAGCCCTCCGAAGACCGGCGGGACGCAGGGCGATCGGTACCACGGTGTTGGCGTCCACATATGCCTCTACGGCGCTCTCGGGGATGCGAACGTGTCGGCCGACCTTCACGAAGGTGATGCGGCGTTCCTCGATGAGGCGGCGGGGGAAGCGGACGCCCGTACCGAGGCGCTCGGCTACCTGGTCCACGGTGAGGAGGCGGTCCACGGTCACCACCCCCTCTCGTCAGCGGGCAGCCCGGCCAGAGCCTCGCGGGCGGTCTCGCGGTTGAGTCGGATGTTCCGGGCGATGGTGGCGGCGAGGGCGGATTCACCGGGGGTGTGGCCGTGGCCGGCGTACTGCCAGTCGGTCAGGACGAGGACGGTGTCCGGCTCGCGGTCGTCCAGGCCGAGGGCCCCGGCGTCCTGTGTGGCGCGGTAGTCGGCGCGTGCCTGGCGGAGGGCGCCGAGGGTGGTGGAGTAGTGGCGGGACTTCGAGGAGAAGTGGCCGCGGAAACCGAGCATGTGCGCCCAGGCCCACAGGCGCCGGTCCGGGTACAGGCCATCTAGGTCGCGGCACGCGGTAATGAGTCGGCGGGTGTGGTCCGGGACCCGGTGACGGTCGAGTTCGGCAAGTTCGCCGATGCGGCGGTCAAGGGTTCCGGTGTTCTCCGCAGCCTTGGTGGAGTACTTGGCAACGTACGAGGCGACGGCCTGTTCGGTGATGTCGGAGCCGTCCCCGAATGCCTTCACCGGCCGGACGTCGAGCTGCGTGCCCCAGCGGAAGGACCGGGCCGGTTGGTCCCCGGCGGCCGGGACCGAGACCGATGTGTAGGAGTGTGCCGCAGCCGCGCCGATCGCGTCGGCGAGGACGCCGACCGTAGCCCACGCGGGCGGCGGTGTTCCGGGCCCGTCCGGTCCGTCGAGCCGGATCACCGCATGGAAGTGCAGGGCGCCTCGCTTCTGGAACTCGGCGACCTTGCCGTACGAGAGTCGGACGTGATCGGCGAGTTCCCGGCGGGGAAGGCTGGCGCGGGCGGCGAGTTCGCGGCGGAGCCGGGTGGTGAAGCGCTGCCAGAGCTGCCCGGCGTGGTTGTTGAACAGCACCGCGCCCGCGTAGTCGTACATGTCCGGGTTGAGGGCGGTGCCCAGTTCCGGGGCGTCCGAGGCGTGGCGGGTGCCGCAGCGGCAGACGCCGTGATCGGGCCGGTTGTGGACCGGGCCGAACGAGGGCGCGGTAAGGGTGGCGAAGACGCGCGGGTGATCCCGGACGGTGGCGGGGATGTCGCGGCGGTCGTCACCGGCGAGACCGGCGCGGATGAGGTGATAGGTGTCGCCCGCGTACGTCCGGGCACAGGCCGGGCAGCGCGAGGCACGGCGGTTGCCGCAGGCGAGGCGGAGGCGCCCGCCGGGTTCATCTGCGGTTGTGTAGTGGTGCAGGGTCTCGCCGGTGGTCTTGTCCTTGTGGAGGGTCCAGCCGGTCAGGTGGATGGGGTCGGAACAGCCGCCGGTACGGCGGATTTGTTCTTCCCATCGGGTGTAGTCGTCGGCCGAGGCCACCCGCAGCAAATCGCCGAGGACGACCGGGTCGAGCAGAGGCTCAGGCGCGAGTGAGGCGCGATGCGCCATGCTGGGTGCTTCCTTCCGGTTGAGAGATCGGACAGGGACGGCTCCCGGGCGGCGGATGCTTGGCGGTATCGAGGCCGCCCGGGGGCCGGTCAGCGACGCTTGGCGTCGGCGTTGACGAGCGAGCGGATCACCAGGGCGCAGACGGCGACCGAGGCGCCCGTGATGGCGACGGCCAGGAGCATGGAGACCAGGACGGCGCCGACGACCAGGACGACGGCGGTGCCGCCGCCGACGAGGGCGAGCGCGGTGCCGGGGGTCAGCTGGACCGTGGGCCGGGTCGGGGCTGGGACGGTGGCCGGCGGGGTGGAGGTACCGGGGGTGATCGTGGTCGGCTCGACGACGACGGGCGGGGTGACGATGCTGGTGGGCTGGGGCATGTTCGGGAGCTTGGGCCGGAACATCAGCGGATCTCCTTACTTCACGGCGGTGTCGATGACTGGGGCAAGCACGCTGTCGGCGAGGAGGAAGCCGCCGAGGAGGAGCACGGCGATCAGCCACCAGGGCGGCCGGACGAGCTTGACGCCGAGCCAGCCGACGACGATCAGGGCGAGCCAGAGCGGGACGTCCATGACGGTGGCCTCCTAGCGGACGTGGCAGCGGTGGGTACGGGCGGCGAGCTGGGCGGCGGACCGGGTGGAGTAGTCGGCGGACCAACCGCAGTTGTCGTTGCTGCACACGGCGGCGTGCTTGCTGGTGCCGTTGTGGTCGCGGTGGGTGCCGATCTGCACCGGTCCGATGCGCATCACGGAGTGGAAGAAGTCGCGGGCGGGCATGTCAGTCGGTCTCCGTTCGGGTCAGGTTCGGGTCGGGGAAGGCGGCGCGGATGTCGGCGCCGGTGGCCGGGTCGGCGGTGAGGCGGGCGGCCTCCTCGGCGAGCAGGTAGGCGAGGAAGGGCCTGTTGGTGGCGGCCATCTCGCGGGCGGCGTCGAGGTGATCGGCGGCGGTCAGCTCGGCCAGGTCGATGAGCACGGGGTGTCTCCCTTCAGGTCAGGCGAGTTGGGCGGCGATGGCGTCGGCCAGGTGCGGCGGGACGCCGAGACGGGCGCGCAGGGTGTCGGTGTCGATCCGGGCACCGGTCCGCTCCTCGTGGTCGGCCGCGACCTTGCGGGCGTGGTCCACCAGCGCGGCCGGGACCGGAACGGCCGGCGGTGCCGGAGCGGAGTGGACGGGCGGGAGGGGCGGGGCAGTGTCGGCGGAGTCGACCGGGGCCGGTTCCGGCTCAGCAGCGGAGGCCGGTTCGGGGTCCGGCACCGGCGCAGGGCCCGGCGAAGCCGAGGTGTGGTCTGCGGACGAGTGGGCGAGGAGAGTGCCGCCCATGAAGGCCAGGGCGGGCCAGGCGGCGACGAGGATGCGCAGCCAGGCCGGGACGTCGTCCAGGTCGAGGAGTCCGGCAGTGGCGACGTTCGCGCCGAGCGAGGCGACGAGGGCGATCAGGAACCAGCACCAGGCCAGCCGGGACGGCCCGTCCGTACGCAGCCGTCGCCAGGCGGCGACGAGGAGCAGGTCTACGGAGACCGGATAGGCCCAGGCCTTCCAGCCATCCTGTCCAGCGGCGGCGGCGAGGTCGTGGAGATGGGCGAAGGACAGTGCCCCGGCGATGACGGCCTGAACGAGCACGGCGTCCACGCGGAGGGCGGGGCGGGTCATGACAGCTCCTCCTGTGATCAGGCATGGCGGGGGTAGGGACACGGCGCGAAGAACGGTCGCGCCGACCGTGGGATGTGGAGAGATCAGGCGGTGGCGGGAGCCGTCTTGGACAGCGGCACACGCGCCGAGGGCACGGAGGCGACCGAGGGCCGGAAGGCCGCCAGGGCGGGAAGATCCGGGGTGCGGTCGGCGTACTTGTTGCAGGTGTTCACGGCTTGCCGAAGTGAGGTGTGCGGGGCGCGGATGCGGTGCCAACTGCCGGTGGAGTGCCCGGCGATGGCGAGCCCCCGGGTCTCGGCGGGGATCTGGATGGCGGCCAGGACAGCATCCGGGGCGATGTCGCCGAAGGCCATGTTCGCCGAGGTTTCGTCGTTGACGCGGTGGGCGGTGCGGCCGGTGAGCTGGGCGCGGAGCATGGTGATGCCCTTGCCGAGTTCGGAGCCGAAGCGCTGCCCGCAGATCTCCAGGTAGATGCCGGCCGCGCGGCCGAGCTGGGCGAGGCGGACCAGGGCGGTGATGATCCGGTCCCGGCGCTTCTCCTCCTCCTTGCTCGCGTACAGGGCGAGTTCGGCGACCTCGTCGACCAGGACCACGACCGGCACCGGCCGCAGATCTTCGGGCAGGTCCCAGATGTCGGCGGCGATCTCCGCATCCGGCACAGCGACGCTGACACGCTGCTCGGCCCGGATGAGTTGATACACGTCCCCCATGTGGGACACCAGCGCCTCCAGGAGCTCCAGCGCGGTGTCAGGGTTGTCAGCGAGCGCGGAGAACCGGCGGGCCAGCGGGAACAGCTCGACCCCTTGCTTGCAGTCGATGCCGACGAGGGCGACGTGCTGCGGAGCAAGGCCGGCGACGAGGTTGCGCTGATAGACGGACTTGCCGGACTCCGTGGCGCCGAGGGTCAGGCCGTGCGGGACGGCACGGTAGTCGCGGTAGTGGACCGAGCCGTCCTCCCGCAGTGCGACCGGGACCCGCATCGGGCGGGCTTCGGTCTTGGCAGGCATCTGCACCCGCTTAAGCACGTCGTAGCCGGTCATTCGGATCTCGACCACGCCCGAACGCAGCTCACGGGAGGTCACGCCGTACATGCCGAAGGAGTGGCGCAGCCGGTCCGAGGCGGCGGCGACGTCGAAAGCGTCTTGTCCGGGCCGAAGTTTGAGCCGCAGGACCATTCCGGTGCGGGTGGGCCGTACCCGCAGGATGCGCGGTGCGCGGGACTCTGGGGCCGGGCGGTTGGTCATCCGAGCCAGCGTCAGACGCCAGCGCGAGGGCGGGACCGTCAGACCGCAAGCGTCCATGACTGAGCCGTACCGGACCAGGACCCGCAGAACCGCGAGGGTGACCCCGAAGGTCAGCCAGTACCAGGCGGGGCGCCGCCACCGCAGGAGACCCGCAGCGGCGACGACCACCAGTAAGACCGTGGGCCAAGTCATGGCTCAGGCCGCCTTCGAGGCCGAGTCGACGTCGACCAGCGAGGTGACGGCGACCGCGCGGAAGGCGATCCCGTGCCGCTTCTGGCCGTTGAACTCGTTCTCCCACGGCCGGGCGACCAAACCGGTGAGCGCCACCGGGGTGCCCATGGCCAACTCACCGGAGAAGCCGGTCTCCGGGACGGTGATGGACAGGATCTCAACCTCGTCGTTGGCCGCGAACATCACGTCGACCGTCATCAGCTTGACGCCGGTCTCCATGTCGGTGGCGATCTCACCGGTGCGGCGGTCGCGGACCTTGGGCTGTGGGGCCTTGGCGACCATCACGGTGGCACCGGACGTCTCGACGGGAATCTGACGCACAGCAGATCACTCCTCTACAGATGCTGAACTCCATCACTCATGTACATGAGTGATGGGAAGAAGAGTGCCTGACTCCTGTACATGAGTCAACCCGCCGCGGCTACGAAGTCACGACGTGTTGCGACGAGTTGAGCGGGCGTCAGTCGTCAGCGGGGATCCGGTACTCGAAAACGAACTGGTCAGCAGCCATGAGCGTGTCACAGACCTCGACCACGAGCCCCGCAGTCGTCCGAGCCTCACGGACCAGGTGAACCACCGGCGCACCGGGGCTGAGCGCCAGCTCGGACGCCTCCACCTTGGAGGCCGGCCGGGCTTGCAGTGTCTCGACGAACTCGGCGAACTCGTGCCCGTGGTCTTCGAGTCGGGCGTAGATGCCACCGCCGCCGGGGTTCTCGGCGAACAGCTCCGGGATCTCCTTGACGACGTCCCACGGGAGGTACGAGGTGGCGGTCTCGACCGGGGTGCCGTTGCGGAAGTAGAGACGCCGGCGCGCGAGCACCTGAGTGCCGGCGGGAACGCCGAGCCGCCGGGCAACATCCTCGGGGGCCTCCATGGGCCCGATATAGAGGACGCTCACCTTGGCCGTGGCGCCGGACTGCGCGGACTCCGCGAGGTACGCGGCCTTACCGCCCTGCCGATGGGACCGCCGGAAGCGATCCGACGACCGATGCCGCACCGGCGGCCGGTCCTTCACGATCGACCCTTTGCCATGCCGAGTCTCGACGAGCCCGCTCGCCCGCACCTCGACCATGGCCTTGCGGATCGTGCCGCCCGAGACGCCGTAGCGCTCCACCAGCTCCGATTCACTGGGCACCATGTCGCCGGGCTTGAGCACACCGGCCCGGATCTGCCGCACGATCTCATCGGCGATCTGCACGTACCGAGGCCCCGACCTGCCCCCCTCTACCGCAGTTCCCATAGTCGTTCTCCGCCTCCTATGCTCCTGTACATGAGTCAATCACAGGAAGCAACGCCCTCACCTCTGCACTCCGTATCCGTCGCCGGAGTAGTGGTGCGCGAGGACGGCCGCCTCCTGGCCATCCGCCGGGCCGACAACGGCACATGGGAACTCCCCGGTGGAGTACTCGAACTCGACGAGACCCCGGAAGCCGGCGTAGCCCGCGAGGTCCTGGAGGAGACCGGCATCCACGTCGAGGTGGACGAACTCACCGGCGTCTACAAGAACACAACCCGCGGCATCGTCGCCCTGGTCTTCCGCTGCAAGCCCTCCGGCGGCACTGAGCGCACATCGAGCGAGTCCACGGCCGTCTCCTGGCTCACACCCGACGAGGTCAGCGAGCGCATGGCCGAGGTCTACGCGATCAGGCTCTTGGATGCCTTGGACGGCAACGGCCCCCACGTACGGAGCCACGACGGCAAGCAGCTCATCCCTGTCTAGTCCCAGGTGATGTTTGACGTTCTGGTCCCAGGTGATGCTTGACGGTGGGCCTAGACAACATCGGAAACTTTGTGGGGCTTGTTCGCCTTCACGTGGCGGACGGGGATGTCGGTGGTGCGCCGGATGACGCGGACCT
>NZ_JABTTS010000057.1 GCF_018638295.1 Streptomyces sp. CHD11 | reverse complement strand
CGGGGTCCACGACGGTGGCTCTCGACGGGCCAGGGCATTGGCGGCATCGGTACTGTCCAGCGCGGTCAGAACAGTCTCGAGACGCGTTCGTCCCCGGCGTGAACACCGGGGGCGCCGCCACGTTGTGCAGCCGCTCGTACCGGCGTTGCGGGGGGGGGGCGGATTGCCGTGAGTACCCCGCACCGATCGCCGGGGACGACCAGCGGTCCCGCCGGGGTGTGCCGCCTNCGGGGTCCACGACGGTGGCTCTCGACGGGCCAGGGCATTGGCGGCATCGGTACTGTCCAGCGCGGTCAGAACAGTCTCGAGACGCGTTCGTCCCCGGCGTGAACACCGGGGGCGCCGCCACGTTGTGCAGCCGCTCGTACCGGCGTTGCGGGGGGGGGCGGATTGCCGTGAGTACCCCGCACCGATCGCCGGGGACGACCAGCGGTCCCGCCGGGGTGTGCCGCCTTGGCGGTAGGGGCGGCACACCCCGGCGGGACGAAGGTCACCCGGCCCGTTCCTGTTCCTGTTCCTGTTCCTGTTCCTGTTCCTGCAGGTCCGTTGCGGGAGTGGGCGTGGCCATGCGCCAGGCCATGACCGCCCCGGCCACGAGCCCCACGGCGGCCAGCAGGGTGGCGATCAGGAACGGATCGAAGGAGTGCAGGGTCGGCGCGAACCCGATCCCGACGCAGACCGCCACCCCGGTCGCCCCGCCCAGCTGGTCAGCAGCGCGCTGGACACCCGAGGCGATCCCGGCGTCGTCCTCGGTGACGCCGCTGACCGCGAGGTACTGGAGCCCCACGATGCCGAACCCCATTCCGGCCGCGATCAGGAGCATGGCCGGGATCATCGCCGCCCCGCCTGCCCGCAGGGCCGAGACGAGCGCGATCGCGGCCATCGCGGCGGCGGTGAACCCGATGCCGGCCAGCACACACGCGCGTGCTCCCCAGCGGCCCAGCAGACGGGGCACGAGCATGGAGAACACGATCAGCGAGAGCGCCAGCGGCAGCATCGTCAGACCCGCGCCCATCGGACCGAGGCCCGACCGGTCCTGCAGGTAGAAGGTGAACAGCAGGAACGAGGTCGACAGCGCCCCGCTCAGCAGCATCGTGGTCAGGTTGGCCGCCACACGGGTGCGGTGGGCGAAGAAGCGCGGTGGCAGCAGCGGATTGCGCGAGCGTGCCTCGACCCGCACGAACGCGGCCCCGGCGGCCACCGCCCCGGCCAGCGCCGCAGGGGCCACCCATGCGGGCGTTCCGGGTTCGCCCGCCTCGACCACGCCGAAGGTGAACAGCAGCGGGCAGGCGGTCAGCAGCAGCGCGCCGGGAACGTCCAGCAGCGCGCCGGGAACGTCCAGCGGCGGGCCGTCCTGGGCCACGGGCCGGCCATCCTCGACCAGGAAGACCGCTGCCAGCAGCACGATCAGGATGAAGGGGACCGAGACCAGAAAGATCCACCGCCACCCCAGGTGAGCGGTGAGGAGTCCGGACAGCACGAATCCGAGCACCAGACCGCAGCTGGCCACCGCCGCCCACACGCTCAGGGCCCGCGACCGGCGCGGACCGTCGGGGAACAGCAGGACGATGGTGGCCATCGCGGCGGGCAGCGCGACGGCCTCACCGGCGCCCTGCAGCAGGCGTGCGACCACCAGCAGGGAAAACGTGGGCGCCAGGCCCGCCAGCAGGGACGCGGCGCCGAACAGGCCGGTGCCGAGCAGCAGCACGCGCCGCCGCCCGAGCAGGTCGCCCAGCCGGCCACCGAGCATCAGCATCCCGCCACCAGTGACCGTGTACCCGACCACGACCCAGGTCAGGGTGTGCCCGTCGACGTCGAAGCCGGCGCCGATCGAGGGCAGGGCGATGTTGACCACGGTCACGTCGACCGCGATGAAGAACTGCAGCATGGACATCGCGCACAGCACCAGCCATGCGCGTACGGGGGACGGGCTGTGCCCGCGTGAAGGAGGAATGCCTGGGAACATCGGGTGCTCCGTCGCTCAGAGGAAGCTCTGAGCAGCACGAACGTGCCGCTCCGGTGGGACCACGAAGCGGCTGGACGTCCAGGAGGAGTGTGAGTCGGACGTCCCGCCGCTAGCGGGACGTCCTGGTCACCGCGGCGCAAGCGGCCGCGCACGAAGCAGCAGACATGCCGTGAACGCTACCAGGGGGCGGACAGCCAGGTCAGGCACCTGCCTGACGCCTCATGCCGTCACTCGTGGGCCCGTTCGCCAGGGCTTCGGTCAGGCTCGACGGCGAAGGACGTGAGGCGATCGGCGAGCACGATGACCAGGTCGCGGAGTGCATCGGGCGCTCGATGACGAACGGCCGGCCGAGTGAGGCGAGTACCGGGGGCAGCCAGTCGAGCCGCTCCGCCCGCAGCTCGAGTCGAGTGCGGGGTCAGCCCGAGGAACTACCGCGGTTTCGAGTCACAACCCCCACCGGGCCCGGCCGTCCTCATCGTGGTCCAGCGCGAGCACGCGGCACGAAGGCGGGGCCGGCCGATACCGGCGGGCGCCGGGTGAGAAGACGATCACCTCTCGGGAAGGGACGCACCGTTCATGGTGCCGCACTGCCGAAAGCTGACTGGCCGGCCCCGCCCTTCCATGCTGATGCACAGGGGTTGTTGTTGCAACCACCTTGCAATAAGGGCCATGCTTGCCTCTGACGATCACCGCCTGGAAAGGGGCTGAGCCACATGGGCGCCTACGCGCTTCCGGACATGCCGTACGACTACTCCGCGCTCGCTCCGGCCATCACGCCGGAGATCCTGGAACTGCACCACGCCAAGCACCACGCCGCCTACGTCAAGGGCGCCAACGACACCCTGGAGCGGATCGCCGAGGTCCGCGACAAGGACCAGATCACCCCGACCGGCCTGGTCGGGCTGGAGAAGACCTTCGCCTTCAACCTCTCCGGCCACGTCCTGCACTCGATCTTCTGGCAGAACCTCTCCCCGGACGGCGGCGACCGCCCCGACGGAGCCCTGGCCACCGCCATCGACGAGCACCTCGGCGGCTTCGAGGCGTTCAGGAAGCAGCTCACCGTGGCCACCACGAGCGTCCAGGGATCCGGCTGGGGCGTGCTGGCCTGGGAGCCGCTGGGGCGCCGCCTGATCGTGGAACAGGTCTACGACCACCACGGCAACGTCGGCCGGGGCAGCGTCCCGCTGCTGGTCTTCGACGCCTGGGAGCACGCCTACTACCTGCAGTACAGGAACGTCCGCCCCGACTACGTCACCAAGCTCTGGGACCTGGTCAACTGGGAGGACGTCGCCGCCCGTTACACCGCCGCCGCCGGTGCCTGAAACCCGGTGAGCGCACCCTCACCGGTGGGCCGGGAAGCTCGGCTTCCCGGCCCCCCCCCCCCCACCCCGTTTCCCACCCCCGCACCTGATACCGCCGGCCGCGGTCGGCCGGCATCTCGACGCACTCGCCCGGCTCGCTCATGCCGCCTTCGCCCCCCGCCCATGGCACGCGACACCGGCCGACGTCACCCGCTCACTCGACCGGCTCACCCATGACACCCAGCACCCCGGGTTCATCCTCGTCCTGGCCCGCGACAGCGCAGGCCACCCGGCCGGATTCGCCTACGGGCGCCCCGCCTGCCACCTCGCCGCCCTGGCCGACCGGCCACCACCCCACGGCGTCGTGCCGTTCGAGCTGCGCGAACTGGCGGTCGCCCCGCGCGCCCGCGGACAAGGCCTGGGAGCCGCACTCCACGACACACTCACCGCCGCCACCCGGGCGTGCCCCCGCTGGCTCGTCACCCATCCCCACGCCGCACCGGCCCTGACGCTCTACCGGACCCGCGGCTGGCGAACAGCCGGATTGCTGACCCTTCCCAGCGGGCAGGCCCGCGTGCTGATGCACCGCTCCCGGTAGGGCGGCCGGCCACGCCCGGGTGGTACAGCAGCAGTACGGTCGCACAGGATCGTTCGCCGACCAGGCTTCCGGCGGGAAGCTGGATGGGGGGCACCGCAGGCGATGACGTACGGCGTCTCGCCAGCGCTGGAGCCGGGGCCGGTGTCAGGGGCGCGCGGTGGCGGTACGGCCGCCTGTGACGCGCAGGAGGTCGAGCTTTCCCTCGTCGCTGCTACCGGACGCCGTCGTGTAGGTGACCATGCGCAGGTCCGCGCCCGGAACGATCAGGACGTCGCAGTCGAGCAGGATGTCGCCGATCTCCGGATGCCGGATCGTCTTGCGGTCAGTGGTGTGCTGAGCGGCGGCTGTCTGCGTGGCCCAGCGATCGGCAAAGGCGTCGGATCCTGCCCGCAGTTCCTGTACGAGACGATCGAGCTGGGCGTCCGCGGGGTAGCGGGAGGCGGCGTCCTTGAGGTCGGCGACGATCGACGCCTCGAAGGCGTCCTGTCCGCGCTCGGACTGTAGGGGATACAGCGTGGCACGAGCGGCGCCGTTGCCGAACAGGGCGCGCGCGAGGTTGCGCTCGGCGGTCGGGAGCACGGAGGGGTCGCCGTGCAGTGCGCTCCACATGGAGTTCCACCACACCAGGGTCCAGTCAGCGGTGAACACCCCGATCGGGACGTCGCCCAGGCGCGCGGCCAGCCGCTGGATGCCCGGGGGCACATGGGTGCTGACCGTGCCGTCCTGCGGCGGCAGGAGCCCGGCGCTTCGGTACAGCTGGTCGCGCTCGGGCCGGGAGACCTGAAGGGCCCTGGAGAGGGCGCCGACGACCTGGGCCGAGGGATTCTTCGCGCGTGCCTGCTCCAGGCGCAGGACGTAGTCGACCGAGAGCCCGGCCAGCTGCGCGAGCTCCTCGCGGCGCAGTCCCGGGGCGCGACGGCCGGCCGTCGCGGTGAGGCCGGCGTCGGCCGGGGAGAGGCGGTCGCGCCAGGCGCGCAGGAGTGCGCCGAAGGTGGAGCGGGAGGCAGCCATGGATCCATTCTCGCCGCTCGGCACCCGGTGAGCCTGGGTACTGCCGGTCCTAGTGACGGGGACGGCACTGGTTGGCGGTGGGGCGAGCGGCGAATGTGGTGGTGCGCCCGGCCGGGCGCACATCGGCTGACCCGTACATTGGAGCCTCCCATGCAGCACACCGTCGTGATGACGGGCGCGAGCCGCGGCATCGGTCGCATCGCCGCAGAGCACATTCTGCGCCGGTCGCCCCACGTGCACCTCGTCGTCGTCACCCGCGGATCCTCCGGCGCACGCCTGGCCGCAGAGCTGAGCGCGGGCGGGCACACGGTCTCGCATGTCTCGGCGGACCTCGGCTCGCTGGGCAGCGTCCAGTCGGCTGCCGCCGAGATCCGCGAGCGGTTGGAGCGGGGTGGTCTGCCGCTGCTGCGCGGCTTCGTGGGCAACGCGGGCATGCAGTACACGAACGCGCTGACCAAGGGGCCCGACGGGTTCGAGTCGACCTTCACGGTCAACGTGCTCGCCAACCACCTGTTCGTCCGCCTGCTCCAGGACCGGTTCGTGGCTCCCGCCCGGATCGTGATCACCGCTAGCGACACCCATTTCGGTGACTTCAGGCACAACATGGGCATGGTGCCGGGTCCGGCATGGAAGTCCCCGGAGGTCCTCGCCCGTCCGGGCGCCTTCCCCAAGCCGGACACTGCGGTCGGCGGGCGTACCGCGTACTCCACGAGCAAGCTGGCCACGATCTATCTGGTTCACGAGTACGCGCGCCGACTGCCGGCCGGGATCGACTCCGTCGCCTACAACCCGGGATTCGTCCCCGGCACCGGCCTCGCCCGGAACGCAGGACCCATCTCCCGGTTCGCGATGCGCCGTGTCCTGCCGGTCATGACCCTCACCCCGTTCGCGACCAGCCGCGATGCCGCCGGGCGCTACCTCGCCGACGTCGTCCTCGGCACGACCAAGGCGCCGACCGGGTCCTACGTGGACCGCACTTATGCGGCCCGGTCGTCCGAGGAGTCCTACGACCCTCAGCGCGAAGGCGAACTCTGGGACACCGCCGAGCGGTTCACCGCAGCGTACGCTGCCTGAACTGTGGATCTCCGGACTCAGCCCGGAGCACGACGTGCGCACCCGAATGGTGAACGCCCTCACCCACCTGCTCGACGCGGCCAGCGCGGCCAGCACCGTCCGTGACGACTCACCGGCTCCGAAGCGGAGACGGCTGGAGACGGCTGGAGACGGCTGGAGACAGGAACGCGCGCCGGAGCGCGCGTGTGTGCGCCAGCGCACGTGCGTTGCTGGAGTTGTGCACTGGTACCGACCGACATTCCGGTGACAACGGGTGCGTACAGGTGTGCGCACGGTGAGGGCACGAAACGTCTGTACCGGGCTGGCGGTGTAGGTGCGGCGTACGGGAAGGATCGGCGCCGTCTCCTTGCCTGCCCGATTCGGTCTTATCGGGAGGTGGCGTGAGCGGCGGCGGGAATGTCGGTTTGCAGGCCCTGGCGGCGTACGTGAGCCGCCGTACCGCGACGCTCTACACCAGGGCCGCCGGGTCCTTGTCGGCTCCCTGGCCGCCCGCGCGGGCGGTCCCGCCGCTCCCGCGCGACGCGGACACGCCTACGGGGCCTGGTGTGCCGCATATACAGGCTCGTCCGGGCGAGCCGGGGCTGCGGCACGCGGTTTCCGCCTCTTCCCTTCTGGCGAGGGATGTCCTGTGGGCGGACCGGGGGACGGCTCTCCGGCCGTCCCGGATGGCCGCGAGACAGTCGGCCGTGCGGCCGTTGTCGGTGGTGGCGCGGGTGTACGGGTATCCGCCGGATCACAACGCCGGGTCGGAGTGGATGCTGCACTCGATGCTGCGGCCGCTGGCCGAGCGCGGCCACCGGGTGGAGGTCTGGCTGTCCCACCCCGGCAGGAGCGAGCGGCCCTATGAGATCGACGGTGTGCGCGTGGTGCCTTTTCAGGCCGGCATCGATTTCGTGGCCCGCGCCAGCCGCGCGGACGTGCTGGTGTCCCATTACGAGAACGTGCCCCTGGTGGCCGGCCTGGCCCGCGAGAGTCGCATCCCGGTCGTGGTGATCTGCCACGACAACTTCGACACCACCTTCCACACTGCGGCCGGCGCCGATCTCGTCGTCTACAACAGCCAGTGGGTCCGGCGGGACGGGGAGGTCTTCTACGCCCGCTACCCGGCCGAGTTCCTGCCCCGGCGGAGCATCGTGGTGCGCCCTCCGGTGATCGCGGACGAGTACCGCACCCGACCGGGCGAGTGCGCGACGTTGGTCAACCTCAATGCCGACAAGGGTGGAGAGCTGTTCTGGCAGATCGCCGCCTGGAGCCCGCAGTGGCGGTTCAGGGGAGTGCGCGGCGCCTATGGGGAGCAGGTGATGCCCCCGCCGCGGTTGCCGAACTGCGAGGTGGTCGACTCGGTGCCCGGACACCGGATGCGTGAGCACGTGTACAGCCAGGCACGGGTGGTGCTCATGCCGAGCCTGTACGAGTCGTGGGGGCGGGTCGCGGTGGAGGCGTTCGCCTCCGGCATCCCGGTGATCGCCCATCCCACCCCGGGGCTCGTGGAAGCCCTGGGCCAGGCCGGCATCTTCGCCTACCGCGACGATCCCACCGCATGGATCGACGCCCTGAACTCTTTACGGGATCCCAGTACTTGGGAGCGCGCCTCTCGCCGGGCCCGGGCCCGCTCCGACGAGCTGAGCGCCGCGTGCGATCTGGACCTGTGGTGCGAGGCCGTCGAATCGCTGGGTCGGCCCCGCCCCGACGGTCCTTCGCGCCAGCACATCACGGTTTCGGCCGGCGGTGTCCGTAAGGGCGGGGTCGGGACGGCCTTCGCAGGTGAGGCCCCTTCTCGTGACGGGTCACCCGCCGTCGGCCGGCCGCGGGCCTCCACCCTGCGCTGGGTGAGACGGATGTTCGACGCGCGCGGCAGACCGCTGCGCGCCGGCAGCAGACGGCCGGGGACGCCAGTGCCGTCGGCACCGGTGGACGCGCACATGGTCGCCGGGCCGGATCCGGGCGAGAAGACCTCTGGAGGCACCCGAGGTGGTGCTGCCGCAGCCCGGCACACCGCCACCGACGACGCCGGCTCGCGAGGGAAGGACGCTGTGCCATGACCACCGCCACGTCAGGACAACAGCGGCGGCGGTCCAACGTCCGGGTGAGGCACAGCATTTTGGTGCACCAGAAAACCCCCGGCCGCGGCATCTGATGGGCCGTCGTCGAGCACCGGCAGGAACTCGCGGGCACGACGACAAACGCGTCCGGCGTGCCATCGGCACGCGTGCCGATCTCGAAACAGGCGAAAGGAGGCAAACCCCGGGGACTGTCACCTCCCGCGGTGCATGCGGCCGGTGTCCCTGACGGAACCCGCCCGATGCAACCGACCACGACCACAGCCGAAGATCTCAAGGAAAGGACAGCAACATGGCCACGGAGACCATCGCTCCCGTATCCGCCTCAGCGGGGGCCGTCGAGCCCTCCACAGCTCCCATGGCGGTCGAGAGCCCGGCCATCGGGCACCGCATCCAGCGGTTCAATTACACCGGCGCAGTGCAGAAGTTCATCGTCCCGCCCGGTGTCAGCAAGATCGACGCCCGTTGCTGGGGTGGCGGCGGCAGGGGCTGGGGAGGCGGAGGGGGCGGGTTCGCTGCCGGGGACATCGCGGTCCAGCCGGGGGAGACCTTGCTGGTCGTCGTCGACATGGGAGGAGGATCGGGCGCCGGGGGTATGAGCGGCCTGTACAGCCAGCGGCTGGGAGAGCCACTTCTGATCGCCGGAGGCGGTGGTGAGGGCTGGAATAACGTTGCGGGTGGGGCAGGTGGCGGCACGCATGGCTCGGACGGAACGGTGGTGACGAGAGACCGCTCGTGGACAGCGGCGAGGGGGGCCTCGGGGACCACTGGCGGCGAGGGCGCGATCAACCGCAACGCAGGGGACATGGCGGGCCAAGGCGGTAGCACCGGCCACAGAGGCAGCTCCAGCTTCAGACTGCGGGCTGGGGGCAAGGTGCCGATCCCGGGCATGGGCGGAGGCGGCGGCGGAGGCGACACCTCCGGCGGCGCAGGCTGGGCGGGCGGAGGCGGCGGCCTCGTCATCGGAAGCCGATTTCAGTGCGGTGGAGCTGGGGGCAGCAGTTTCGTGCAAGGCCCCGGCGTCACCAACGGGCGCACCCTGCCCGGTGCGGGCACGCGGTCGGGTGGCAAAGGCGACCCCCTCTACCACACTGGCATCGGCGACGCCAACGGCCGCGGACAAGTGGTGTTGCAGTGGACGGACTCCACCGTCACACCAGGCGGACCGCCCGACCAACAGCTCACGCAGGGCGGCGATAAGGCGGCATATCCCGGAGTCCGCGTTACATCGACCATTGCACTGGGGCCGCTGACGGTGACGGTCACCCTGCCCCCTGACCGTCACCTGCTCTGGGGCACACAGGCCCAGGCCGACTACCAGCTGACCGTGGAGCACCCCGACAAGACACGCGTCCCGTTTGCCGGAGCGTTGTCCGGTGACGGTGGCTCGCTCACCTTCACCGACGTCAACCTGCAACTGCCCGGCACCACGCTCATGTGGGTGGGGGTGAGCGCCGACCACGACTCTCCGATCGGCTCCACCCACCTGACTTTCGACGTCTCAGGAAAGACGTCGCCCTCCACACGGATCGTCGTCAACCCGGCCCTCACCGTCTCACCGAGCGGCGACCCGGTGATCCTGCAAAGGGGCGGGGAAGAAAAGTACCCCGGCGTCAAGGTGGGCAACAACGGATCCCGCAACGTGCCCCTGCAGACGATCAGCGTAGTACTCCCCCAGGCAGGGCTCCGCTTCGGCGGGCCGCATGGGCCCGACCACCAGCTGACCGTCATGACCAACGGCGACACCCGCGTCTACATGGGGACGATCTCCGCCGACGGAAGCACCCTGACCTTCACAGACGTCGATCTGGCCGTCGGCACCGCTGAAACCGTCATGTGGGTCTGCGTCAGTGCCACCGAGGACGCACTCACCGGCCCCACCAACGTCGCCTTCACCGTGGGCAACCAGGCCTCCCCCTCCACCATGATGACCGTCACCTGACGAGCCGGGTTCCTCCCCTCCAGCAGGACACGCTGCGCCGAACCCGTCGGCGGCACAGGTACAGGTGACGGGCGACGACGCCGATGAGGCGACCGCCGCGCTGGAGGCCCAGCGCTCGAGCGTGCCCGCACCGCCCTCACCGCACGAAGCCCGACCCAGCTCGGCAACCGCGGTCCGCGCCGGCGCCCGAGCCGCTGCCCGCTCGGGCCCGGTCACCGTGGAGCGCGTCGGCCAGCCCGCCCCCTGCCGGCGCGAACTCACCCGACCGGTCGCGGTGTGAGCGGCAGGGGCGGGCTGGCCGACGCGCTACGCCGCCGCGGACGCCCCCGAAGCCGCGCGTCGCAAGGCCGCGCCGGCAGCGTCCCCCCGTCGCTGCACTGGCGCGGCCCTATCGATTCCGCAGCTGCACCCGGCTACGCGACCGGGTGCGCGTCCAGCGGAGCCATCCGACGCCGGCAGTAGGGGTGCCGTGGACGTTGTTCCCCTGTGAGCAGGTTCGAGGTGGCCCAGGGCAACCGGACGGCGAGGTCGTCGCCGAGCCGCCACAGCTGGTTGTCCCACCGTCCCCTTCAGGCCTGCCCTCCCCCGAGCACCCTGGGGGGCACACACCGTCGCAACGGTCCCCGCTTCACCCGGGAACTGGCGACAGTTGAACAGGCGAGCCCACCAGTACCGAGGGCCGTGCCTCTCCCCCAGGACGTCCGGCGCTCCGGGCCAGGCCGTTCCGCGGACAGTCGCCGCCGGCCGGCTCGTGAAGGGATGTCACTGAAACGTTGAAACAGAACCGATCAATGGTTGATAGTTAAAGCTCCGTCCCATCAGATCCCTGACAGGAAGGAACCACCACTCCGTGAAAACCCGACCCACAACACTGGCGCTGGGCGCCTTGGCCGCCGTCGCGGTGAGCATCGCGCTCCCGGCAGCCCCCGCGTTCGCCACCGAGGAGATCGACTGCGGCACCGGCACGGATTCCGTGAAGGTGACGTACCTGGAGAACGGCACGGAGCACACCCGCTGCTGGACCGGCCCCGGCGACGTCCCGCTCAGCCAGAGCGGTGTCACTTCCTTCTCCTCCGGCGCCCACGAAGTGGTCGTCTTCTGGAGGACGAACTTCGGATGGGACGTCGAGGTGCTCCCGCCCCACACGTCGGCCCCCTTCACCGGCGCCGACACCTACCACGTCTACGGCTTCCACGTCAGGTAACCGCTGACGGCGCCCCACGGCACCGGTACGGGTGAGAGCCGCCTTCCAGGCGTGGCACAGGACCGTCGGAGCACGCACGGCGCGCGACCGTCCTGTGCCACGGCCGGGGAGGAACCGCTGAGCCGTCACCCCTCAACGCACGGTGATGACCGGCTTGCCCGCGGTACGGCCCGTCCCCGCCAGGACGTGGGCCCGGGCCCCTTCCAGTACTTCGACTCCTCGGCAGCCCTCCTGGCCACCATCACGGAGGAGGCCTTCAGGCGCTCCAACGAGGCACTCGCCCGCGCCCTGGCCACCGCGAACGGCCCACTGGAACGCGTCGAGGCGTTCTTCGGGGAAAGCCTCCGCCTGGGCGCCGAAGGCGCACACCGGCCCGCCGTCGCCCTCATGAACGCCGGCCTTCCTCCGGCCTGCCAGCAGCGGCTGATGGAACTCCACCTGGACCAGGTCGAACCGTTCCGCGCCGCCGTCCGGGAGCTCGGCGCTCCTGAGCCCGCGCTCACGGCCGACCTGATCGCCGGAATGCTGCACACCGCCCTGGCCGCCGTCGAGAACGGCACCCCCCTCGATACGGTCACCCAGCGCACCCTCGCACTCGTGCGCCGCTGCCTCACCCCGGCCGGCAGCACCGTCCGCGCCCCGGAGGAAGGGGGCTGAAGCCCTCATACCGCCGGAACACCTCGGCCGGCCGCGGCCCGGCACGCCTTTGCCGGTGCCTGCTCGCTGTCGGCCGCATTCCTGTCGCGCAGAATCCGCAGGCCACCGGGCAGGTCGGGAAGCCGGAAGGAGTACCGGGCGGTGGGGGCGGTTGTGGGTGCCTCGGGGACTTTATGTTGCCCGGTTGGGGTTACCCCTTCGATAGGATACCTGCGGGGGTATCGCGAAGGAGTGTGGGCTGTGGAACTGGCGATGGCGGCTGAGGAACTGAAGACAGTGGTCAACCGACTGCGCCGGGCGCAGGGCCAGATAGCCGGTGTGATCAAGATGATCGAGGAGGGGCGGGACTGCGAGGAGGTGGTCACGCAACTCGCGGCGGCGTCTCGGGCTTTGGACAAGGCGGGTTTCGCGATCATCGCCACGGGACTGCAGCACTGCCTGACCGATAGCGACATGGCTGCCTCCGGTGACCGGGAGCAGATGCGGGCCCGGCTGGAGAAGCTGTTCCTTTCTCTGGCGTGACCCGTGGTACGCGCCACCCCATCACCGAGAGCCCGCCGGGTTGACCGGCGGGCTGGAGGCGACGGTGGCCTGTACTCCAGACGCCGGCACGGTGGCCAGGGGACAGCGAGCGATCCTGCTCGCCCGGGTAGGGGATATGGACCCGAGCGGGTGCCCTAGGTGTATTGCCCTGTGAGGTTGGGGACGCGGCTGGCGGGTGGTTGGCCCTTGAGCGCGGTGTGTCCGCGGTGGTGATTGTAGGTGTGCAGCCAGCCGGGGAACGCTTCGCGTCGTTCGGTCTCCGAGCGGTAGGGGCGGGCGTAGGCCCATTCGTCGAGCAGGGTGCGGTTGAAGCGTTCGACCTTGCCGTTGGTCTGCGG
>NZ_JABTTS010000056.1 GCF_018638295.1 Streptomyces sp. CHD11 | reverse complement strand
GCGGCGTCGCCACCTGCCACAGCTGACCGAGCTTGGCCTGGCTGTACTGGGCGGTGAGCTTCGCCCGGGAGAAGGCGACGATGAAGTGCCGCCGCCCCCAGAGCTGACGGACGTACTCGCCGAGTGACGGCCGGGCACCGCTGACCGTGAGGCCGTACTGGGCTGCCAGCTCGGCTGCCGTGAGGCCCTCGTCGGGCGACACGGGCGCGGTGACCGCGACCGTGCCGTCGTGCGTTGTCTCACTCACTGGTGGAAAAACTTTCGTCCTCGAGATGCGTGGCCCGAGCGGGCCTGGCATGAGCGGGGAGCCTGGGTACGGCCCCGATGTTGCCGGACACGAGCTTGTCAGATCACGGGGGGCCGGCCCAGTCGGGTCAGCCGCCACACCGTACGCCACTTCATGGGCCTGCGGGGCCCGCAGGGCGTGGTCAGGCCCTCCCCGAACCCGCCGAACCAGGCCTTCAGCGCCGCACGGGAGGGGCGGCGCAGCAGGGTGAGGAGGACCCAGACGCCCAGGTAGACCGGGACGAGGAGCGCGGGGAGGTTGCGGCGGGCGAGCCAGACCCGGTTGCGGGCGACCATGCGGTGGTAGACCGCGTGCCGCGAGGGGGCGGTCGCCGGGTGGTACAGCACCATGTCGGACCGGTAGTCGATCATCCAGCCGGCGTCGAGGGCCCGCCATGCCAGATCGGTCTCCTCATGGGCGTAGAAGAACGCTTCCGGCAGTCCGCCGACCTCGGCGAGGACCTGGGTGCGTACGGCGTTGGCGCCGCCGAGGAAGGTGGTGACGCGGGAGGAGCGCATCGGGTCCGAGGCGCGCAGCCGGGGCACGTGGCGGCGCTGGGTGGCACCGGTCTCCGGGTCGGCGATGCGGAAACTGATGATGCCGAGCGCCGGGTCGGCCGAGAATGCCTCGCGGCACAGCTCGGCGGTGTCGGTGCGGGCGAGCAGGCCGTCGTCGTCGAGGAACAGCAGGATGTCGACGTCCCGCCCACCCGGTCCGAAGACCTCGATGCCGGCGTTGCGGCCGCCGGGAATGCCGAGGTTCTCCGGCAGTTCCACGGTGCGCACGCCGTCGGGGACCTCCGGGACGGGCGAACCGTTGCCGACCACCACGACCTGGACCGGGTCGCCGTCCTGCCCCGCGACCGAGTCGAGCAGGGCGCGCAGTTCGGCGGGGCGGTTGCCCATGGTGATGATCACCGCGCCGACCTTCGGGGCGTTGATCACTTCAGCCTGCTCGAGGCCAGGACGGAGACCAGGTGCAGCACGGTCTGCAGCAGCGCGATCCCGGCGAGCACGGCGGTGCCGAGCCGGGTGAAGAACAGATCGCCCCGGGTGGCGTCCAGGATCGCGAGCAGCAGGATCAGCAGGGACGCCTCGATGCCGAGGACGAGCCGGTGGAACCTGAGCGCCCCGGCGGCCCGGCGGGCCAGCGCCATGCCGGAGGAGCGCGGCTCGGACGCGGTCTCCTTCGCCGGGGGCAGTCCGCCCTGGTGGCGGGCGACGCCGACCAGGTCGGTCTCGGCCTTGATCAGGATCGCGCCGAGCGCCGCCAGGGTGCCGAGAAAGGCCCAGAGCCAGTCGACGCGCCCGGAGCCCCACGGGTCGGCGGCGCGCAGGCCGAGTCCGACCAGGACGGCGGCGTCGCACAGGTAGGCGCCGACCCGGTCGAGGTAGACGCCGCTGAGCGAGTACTGCTTCTTCCAGCGCGCGACCTCGCCGTCGACGCAGTCCAGCAGGAGGTACAGCTGGACCATGACCACGCCGAGGACGGCTCCCGCGACCCCGGGCACCAGGAGGGCCGGGGCCGCGAGGACGCCGAAGACGGTCATCAGGTAGGTGAGCTGGTTGGGTGTGACTCTGGTGTTCACCAGGTAGCGGTCCACCCGCAGGGACACCTCGCGCATGTAGAGGCGCCCCATCCAGTGCTCACCGCTGCGCCGGTCCTTCACCCCGGCGGGGTGCACGACCGGGCGGAGTTCAGCGACCGATGGCCTTGACATAGTCGGCGTAGACGTCCTTGATCTGTTCGGTCCTCAGGTCGAGATGCTCGAGGATGGTGAAGCGGCCGGGGCGGGTCTCGGGGGCGAACTCCACGACGCGGACGAACTCGTCCACCGTGAATCCGATCTCCTCCGGCAGCACCGGCAGCCCGTGCCGGCGCAGCACCTCGGCCATGGCGGCCGACTCCTCGTGCGCGCCGCGCAGGTACATCGCGAAGGCGGCGCCCAGCCCGCACTGCTCACCGTGGGCGGCCGCCCGCCTGGGGTGGAGCAGGTCGAAGGCGTGGTTGATCTCGTGGCAGGCGCCGGAGGAGGGGCGTGAGTCGCCGGACACCGACATGGCGATGCCGGTGAGGACCAGGGCCTCGGCCAGCACCTGCAGGAAGCCGTCGTCGCCCACCCCTCCGGGGTGGCGCAGCACGGCCTCGCCGGCCTGGCGTGCCATGGCGGCGGCGAGTCCGTCGATCTTCTCGCCGTTGACGCGGTGGGACAGCTCCCAGTCCGCGACGGCGGAGACGTTGGAGATGACGTCGCCGATGCCGGAGCGTACGAACCGGACGGGGGCCTCGCGGATGACGTTGAGGTCGATGACGACCGCGATCGGGTTCGGCACCCCGTACGAACCCCGGCCGGCGTCGTTGTCCAGGGTCGCGACCGGCGAGCACAGGCCGTCGTGCGCCAGATTGGTGGCGACCGCGACCAGGGGCAGGCCCACGCGCGCCGCCGCGAACTTGGCGCAGTCGATGATCTTCCCGCCGCCGAGTCCGACGACCGCGTCGTAGTGGCCGCCCCGCATGTCACCCGCCAGCCGGACCGCGTCGTCGATGGTGCCGCCGCCGACCTCGAACCAGGTGGCCCCGGGCAGCGAGGGTGCGATCCGTTCCCGCAGCCGGGCGCCGGAGCCGCCGCTGACGGCGATGGCGAGCCTGCCCGACTGCGAGATGCGCTCGTCCGCGAGGACACAGGCCAGGTCGTCGAGGGCACCCGGGCGGATGTCGACGACGACCGGCGAGGGGATGAGCCGGGTCAGTACAGGCACGCGATCTCCCGTCCGCGGGCGAGGTCGTCGTGGTTGTCGATCTCGACCCACGGGACATCGCCGATCGGCGCCACGTCGATCCGGAAACCGCGGTTCACCAGCTCCTGGTAACCGTCCTCGTAGTACAGCTGCGGGTCCCGCTCGAACGTCGCCTTCAACGCGTCCGCCAGCTCACCCGCCGCCCCGCCCTCGATGAGCGTGACACCGATGTACTCACCGGTCGCCTCCGCCGGATCCATCAGCTTGGTGATCCGCGTCATCCCCCCCGCCGGGTCGACGACGACCTTCATCTCCTCGTCCGCCAGCTTCTTCACCGTGTCCACCGCCAGGATGATCCGCTTGCCGTCACCGCGCGCGGCCAGCAGCGTCCTCTCCACCGAGACCGGGTGCACAGTGTCCCCGTTGGCCAGGATCACCCCGTCCCCGAGCGCGTCACGGCCGCACCACAGGGAGTAGGCGTTGTTCCACTCCTCGGCACGGTCGTTGTCGATGAGCGTCAGCTTCAGCCCGTACTTCGCCTCCAGGGCCGCCCGGCGCTCGTACACCGCCTCCTTGCGGTAACCGACGATCACCCCGGCCTCGGTCAGCCCGATCTCGGCGAAGTTGGCCAGAGTCAGGTCCAGGACCGTCGGCTCACCCTCCACACCCGCGGGCCCCACCGGCACCAGCGCCTTGGGCAGGGTGTCGGTGTAGGGGCGCAGACGGCGTCCGGCGCCGGCCGCGAGCACAAGGCCGATCATGCGGGTTCTCCTTCGTCGTGTACGGCGGGCGCCCCTGCGGACGCCCAGAAACGGATGCTCTCGACGAGCACCACCAGGGCCACGGTCACGGCGAGGACCGTGAGCGCGACGGTGAACCGGGAAGCGGTGAGCACGGCCGCCGACACGGCGACCAGCAGGGTGCGGACCTCGTGCCCGCCGGTCGAGCGCACCAGCCAGTGCGGCGGCGCGCCCGCGTCGCCGCGGATGCGGTAGACGGTGTCGTAGTGATGGTAGGCGACCGCGGCCACCAGCCCGTAGGCCGCCGGCAGGGCTCCGTTCACGTCGGCTTCGGCCGCGAGGACCAGGAGGGTGCCGTACTCGGCGGCGCGGAAGAACGGCGGCACCAGCCAGTCGAGGGCACCCGTGAGGGGGCGGGCGACGGCGAGGGCGGAGGTCAGGACGTAGACGCAGGCGGCGAGGACCGTCCAGGCGCTGCCGTAGCCGGTGAGCGCGGCCGTGGTGACGACGGCCGCGCCGCCGAGCAGGGCGACGGCCGGAGCGGGGAGCCGGCGCGCGGCGAGGGCCGGCCTGGCGGCCAGGGCCTCCGCGAGCGGGCCGGAGCCGGCGAGGTCGGCGAGCGCCCGTGCCTCCTCGCCGGTGCGGCGGGCTCGGCGGTTCAGCGAGCGCAGGACCCGGCCCGCCGTGGTGTACGCGGCCGCGACGGCGCAGCCGGTGAGCAGCGCGTAGAAGGTGATCCGGGGGCTGGTGAAGGCCGTCAGGACGGCGATCAGCGCCCAGCGTTCCCCGATCGGCAGGACGATCATGCGGCGCGCCCAGACCGTCCAGCCGACTCGGTCGAGCCGGCCGGAGAGGGCGGCGGTGGGGCCGCCGCCGGGCGTGGCGTCGCGGTGGGCCTCGTTGAAGGAGAAGTCGACCACGTGCCGGCAGGTCTGGAGGATCATGGCGCCGAGTGCCAGGGCCCATACGTCGTCGCCGCCGCGCGCGGCACCGAGGGCGAGGCCGGCGTAGTAGGCGTACTCCTTGGCCCGGTCGAAGGTGGCGTCGAGCCAGGCTCCGAGGGTGGAGTACCGCAGGGTGTAGCGGGCCAGCTGGCCGTCGGCGCAGTCCAGCACGAAGGAGGCCATCAGCAGGACGCCGGCGGCGACGAAGCCCGGGCGGGTGCCGGTCGCGGCGCAGGCGGCGGCGATCAGCGCGGTGATCAGCGAGGCGGTGGTGACCTGGTTGGGGGTCAGTCCGCGGCGGGCGCACCAGCGGGCCACGTAGCGGGAGTAGGGGCTGATGAAGTGGGTGGTGAAGAACCCGTCGCGGGCCTTGACCGCGGAGTTCAGGCGCACGGCCTCGTCGTCGACGGCGGCGACCGCCTGGCGGGCCTCGTTGCGGGCCTGGGGGTCGGCGGGGACTTCGGCCACGAGACTGCCGAGTCCGGGACGGTGCACGTCGGCGCCGTCGCCGTCGAGGGCGGTGGCGACGCGGTCGGCGAGGCCGTCGAGGAGGGCAGTGCCGCTCCCGTGCGTCACGGCCGCCGAGTTCTCGCGGGCCATCGCCCGGGTCAGGGCCCGGCGGCCGTCCTGCTGGGCGGTGACGGCGCCGGGGATCGCGGAGATCGGGAAGCGGGGGTCGGTGAGACCGAGCCGCAGCGCGTGCACATGGCCCACGAACCGGGTGTCGACCAGGGCGACCCGCTGTTCCGGGGGCACCTCGGCGAGCAGGGTCTCGGCCTCGGCTATGCCGGACGCTGTCCGTACCTCGAACCCGAGGGCGCGCAGGTCGCCCTCGAGTGACGAACCGGGGACCGGTCGGCCGGTGAGGATGGCGGTCGACAACCGAATCTCACTCCCTGGGTGCCGACGCGTCCACGCCGGCGATGAAGCACGGTGAAGCGCCCGTGCAGGGCCTCCGGGCGGCATGTCGGCAGAGGCTATCGGATATCCGGAAGCCCGCGTTCACCGCCCGTTCCACGGCTGGACCGACGCGGTTGGCCCGCGTCGCCGATGCCCGTCATCATCGGGGATACGGGGCCCGTCCCACAAACCGCACCCCAGAAGGTATATAGAGGGTCACTTCAGGAAATTACGGGTCATGATGCCGGTCCGGCGGGGACGGTCGGGAGCGGCCCGGTCGCGGCGCGGCAGGGTGCGGCGCGGCAGACGGCCTGGGCACGGCGCGGCGCAGCGCGCGGTGCGGCTCGGCATAGGGTGGACGACCATGACTTGGCTGATCACCGGCGGAGCCGGTTACATCGGGGCACATGTGGTGCGGGCCATGACGGGCGCCGGGGAGCGGGTCGTCGCCCTGGACGACCTCTCGGCCGGCGTGCCGGAACGTCTTCCCGCCGATGTCCCGCTGGTCAGGGGCTCGTCACTGGACGGCGAGCTGCTGAAGCGTGCCCTCGCGGAGCACGGGGTGACGGGTGTGCTGCATCTCGCCGCGCGCAAGCAGGTCGCCGAGTCCGTGGCCCAGCCGGCCCGGTACTACCGGGAGAACGTGGGCGGTCTCGCGACGCTGCTCGAAGCCGTCGCGGAGGCCGGGGTGCGGCGCTTCGTCTTCTCCTCGTCCGCGGCCGTGTACGGCGATCCCCAGGTGGACCTGATCACGGAGGACACGCCCTGCGCCCCGGTGAACCCCTACGGCGAGACCAAGCTCGCCGGGGAGTGGCTGGTACGGGCCGCCGGCCGGGCACACGGCATGTCCACGGTGTGCCTGCGCTACTTCAACGTGGCGGGGGCGGCGGCGCCGGAGCTGGCCGACACCGGCGTCTACAACATCGTGCCGATGGTCTTCGACCGGCTCACCCGCGACGAGGCCCCGCGCGTCTTCGGCGACGACTATCCGACGCCGGACGGCACCTGCGTCCGCGACTACATCCACGTGGCCGATCTGGCGGACGCGCACCTCGCGGCGGCCCGCGGGCTGTCGGACGGGGACGTGACCGGAGACCTGACGCTGAACATCGGGCGCGGCGAGGGCGTCTCGGTGCGGGAGCTGATCACGGCCATCGGTGAGGTCACCGGCGACACCCGGGCCCCGCTCGTCGAGCCCCGGCGCCCGGGTGACGCTCCCCGCGCGGTGGCCTCCTCCGCCCGTGCGGCGGAGCGGCTGGGCTGGACCGCCGGCCGCTCGGTGCGCGAGATGGTCGACTCGGCCTGGCGGGGCTGGCAGCTCCACCACGCCACTGTGGCAGGGTCACCGGGAGGGCATTGACCTGCGAAAGTTTCCGCAGGTCAGGGCACATGACAACGGTGTTCAGTGCCGCGTTGCCCCATACCCCCCGCCCGTAGTTCACTGTGGTCCCGGCGGACATCTACGGAAGGGCGGCGGCACCCATGGGGGCTGGGCACGATCACGGGCACGCGCACGGCGCGCCTGCCGGCGGTACGGCCAGTGCGGCGTACCGCGGCAGACTGCGGGCGGCGCTGGCCATCACGCTCGGTGTCATGGTGGTGGAGATCGTCGGCGGGCTGCTGGCCGACTCGCTCGCCCTGGTGGCCGACGCGGCCCACATGGCGACGGACGCCCTGGGGCTCGGCATGGCCCTGCTGGCCATCCATGTCGCGAACCGCCCGCCGAGCGAGCGGCGCACCTTCGGGCTCGCCCGCGCGGAGATCCTCGCGGCCCTGGCCAACTGTCTGCTGCTGATCGGCGTCGGCGGCTTCGTGCTGTACGAGTCGATCGAGCGGTTCGTCACCCCTGCCGCCACCGAGGGCGGCCTGACCATGGTGTTCGGCGCGGTCGGCCTGGTCGCCAACATGGTGTCGCTGTCGCTGCTGATGCGCGGGCAGAAGGAGAGCCTGAACGTACGCGGCGCCTTCCTGGAGGTGGCGGCGGACGCGCTGGGCTCGGTGGCGGTGATCCTGTCCGCGCTGGTGATCCTGACCACCGGCTGGACGGCCGCGGACCCGATCGCCTCGCTGGTGATCGCGCTGATGATCGTGCCCAGGACCTGGAAGCTGCTGCGCGAGACCCTGGACGTCCTGCTGGAGGCGGCGCCGAAGGGGGTCGACATGGCCCAGGTGCGGGAGCACATGCTCGCCACGCCCGGCGTCGAGGACGTGCACGATCTGCACGCCTGGACGATCACCTCGGGGATGCCCGTGCTCTCCGCGCACGTGGTCGTCAGCTCCGACACCCTGAACGCCATCGGACACGAGAAGATGCTGCACGAGCTGCAGGGCTGTCTGGGCGACCACTTCGACGTGGAGCACTGCACCTTCCAGCTGGAGCCCGTCGGGCACGCCGAGCACGAGGCGCGTCTCTGCCACTGAGCCGGTCCGAAAGCGCCCCCCGGTGCACCCGCGCGCCGGGGAACGCAGCCTTCCGCCCCCGTGGCGGCGTCCCTTCACCCGGGCACCCTCCGGCGGACGGTTCCCGGCCGCCCTCCACGGGCACGATCGGCTTCGAGCCCGTCCGCTCCCCGCCCGCCGCCTGCCGCCTCCGGCACCGCGCGGGACATGCGGGCGGGGACCGGAGTGCCGGGAGTGCCGGATTCGTGCGGCAGACTTGGGGCGCGAAGACCGAGTGAAGGATGGGTATGCCGATCACACCTGCCACCGCGACGAACAGCCCGTCGAGCGGCACCGCCGAGCCGATTTTGCTGGAACTGGTCGACGAGGACGGCGTGACGATCGGCACCGCGGAGAAGCTCTCCGCCCATCAGCCGCCGGGGCAGCTGCACCGGGCGTTCTCGGTGTTCCTGTTCGACGAGCGCGGCCGGCTGCTGCTCCAGCAGCGGGCGCTGGGCAAGTACCACTCCCCCGGTGTGTGGTCCAACACCTGCTGCGGCCATCCCTACCCCGGTGAGGCGCCGTTCGCGGCGGCGGCCCGGCGGACCTTCGAGGAGCTCGGCGTGTCCCCCTCGCTGCTCGCCGAGGCCGGCACGGTCCGCTACAACCACCCGGACCCGGCGTCGGGCCTGGTGGAGCAGGAGTACAACCATCTCTTCGTCGGCATGATGCAGTCCCCGCTGCGGCCGGATCCGGAGGAAGTGGCGTCCACGGCGTTCGTGACCCCGGCCGAGCTGGCGGAGCGGCACGGGCGGGACAGCTACTCGGCGTGGTTCATGACCGTCCTGGACGCGGCCCGCCCGGCGGTCCGGGAGCTGACCGGGCCCGCCGCGGGCTGGTGACCCGCGGGGACAGAACCCACGGCGGACGGCAGGTCCCGCGGGAGGCGGCAGGTCCCGCGGCGGAGGCAGGTCCCGCGGGGGCTGCGCGCCCTAGAAGATCTGTGCGGGCTTGAGCGGCAGGACGACCCAGATCACCTTGCCGCCGTTCGCGGTGCGCTCGACCTCGCAGGTCCCGCCGGCCTCACGGGCGACCTCGCGCACCAGGAGCAGTCCGCGGCCGCCGGTGCGGGCATGGTCGGTCTCCAGGGCGGTGGGGCGGTAGGGATGGGTGTCCTCCACGGACACCCGTACCCACTCGGCGCCCAGGGCCACCTCGACGGCGAACGTCGGGGACAGCAGCGCCGCGTGCCGTACGGCGTTGGTGACCAGCTCCGAGACGATCAGCAGCAGCCCCTGCACCACGTCGTCCGCGACCGGGACCTCCTGTCCCGTCAGCAGGTCGCGTACGGCGTGGCGGGCCTGCGGGACCGAGGCGTCCACGGCCGGGGCGGTGAAGCGCCAGACACCTTCGTACGGCAGCGGATCGCCACCCTCACGCTCGATTGTCACCACACGTCGAGTGTTGATACCGATCGGCCCCGCCCCTCGGAACTGAAGAGAAGTCAGCGCATATCGAGCGATGACGACCGTTGTCGTGAGAATCGATCGATTGCGGGACCGATTTCGCGCACCTCGTGTCGTCCTGGCGAACTATTCGGCTTGTATGGGTTTACCCGCGGCCCCTCCCGGCTCTCCCCGCTCCCGCGCCCGTCCCTCCTCCTGCTCATCCGCCAGCCGGTCGGAGACCATGCCCACGATCCGGCGCCCGCCGTAACCGGTGGCGATCAGGCCGAGCCCGTCGAAGAGCAGCGAGAGCGAGAAGAACGTCCCGATGACGTACTGGCTGCTGCTCGGCCAGGTGGCCAGCACGAGGACACCCAGCAGCAGGCCGAAGGCGCCCTGGACCAGCGTCCAGCCGAACTGCGGCCCGCGCACCACCAGGCTGCCGACCAGCCGGAACAGCCCGCCGGTGAGGAAGAGCAGCGCGGCGAACATGGTCAGCGCCTCGGCCGCCGCCTCCGGTGTCCTCATGACCACCACACCGGCCGCGATGTTCAGGGCCGCGACGACCACACCGAGCCAGAAGAAGTTGGTGTGCCGTGCCTGGACGGCGTGCAGCAGCCCGACCGCGCCACCGATCAGCAGCAGCCAGCCGAACAACAGCATCGAGGTCAGGGTGGCCACGCCCGTGTACACCAGGCCGACCAGGCCGGCGACGACCAGGATCACCCCGAGTACGGCGAGCCAGCTGAAACCCCGGCTCAGTTTCGCGGCCTCGCCCCGGGGCCCGGCGGTCCTGTCGGTCCTGTCGGTCCTGGCCATGGGTGCCTCCTCGCTCCCGTCCCCCGTCGCCCGTCCCAGTCTCCGCCGTCCGCCCGTCCCGCGCCGGGCGGCGGGATCCTGCCGTCCGGCGCGCCGGACGGGGTGGATAGCATCCGGCGCATGGAGCCGCAGCTGCTGCACAGCGTCACCGACTCGGTCGCCACGGTCGTCATCCACCATCCGGCGAAGCGCAACGCCATGACGGCCGCGATGTGGGGTTCCCTGCCGCCCCTGCTGGAAACACTGGCGGCCGATCCGGAGGTGCGGGCTGTGGTGCTCACCGGTGCGGGCGCGACGTTCTGCGCCGGGGCGGACATCTCCACGCTCCGGGAGTCACCGGCGCGGGCCCAGCAGCTGGCCGTGGCGGCGGAGGAGGCGCTCGCCGCCTTCCCCAAGCCGACGCTGGCCGCGGTCCGCGGACACTGTGTGGGCGGCGGGGCCCAGCTGGCGGCGGCCTGTGATCTGCGGTTCGCCGGGGAAGGGGCACGGTTCGGGGTGACCCCGGCGAAGCTCGGCATCGTCTATCCGGCCTCGGCCACCCGGCGGCTGGTGTCCCTGGTGGGCCCGGCGGCCGCCAAGTACCTGCTGTTCTCCGGTGAGTTGATCGAGACCTCGCGGGCCCTGCGCACCGGTCTGGTGGACGAGGTGCTGCCCGAGGACGAACTGGACGAGCGGGTCGCGGAGTTCACCCGCGTCCTGGTGTCCCGCTCGCAGCTGACGCAGGCCGCGGCCAAGGAGTTCGCCACCGGCCGCACCGACCGTGACGCGCACTGGAGCGAGCGGGCCCGGGCCGGCGGCGAGGCCGCCGAGGGCGTCGCCGCGTTCCTGGAGCGCCGGACACCGCGTTTCACCTGGAGCGTCTCCACGTCACCATGACCGCCCGCACACGGGCCGGCTCCGGCGTGCCGGTGTGTACGGCTCGGGCAGGGACGGGGTCCCCACTCGTCCCGTTGTGCATGTTGAAGCGTTCACGAGGTACTCGCAGTGCATCGGCCGGACCGGCCGGGAACGAAAGGGGAGACACGTGTTCCGTGCCATCGCAGATGTTCTTCGTCAGATCGGCGGCGCCATCGCCACCGTGGTGACACTGCCGTTCCGGGCGCTCGCCCGGCTGTTCGGCGGGGCTTCGTCCGCCGGCCGGGGCCGTCGCGCCTGAGGCCGCCCGTGCGGTGCTCGGGCGAGTCGCCGCCCTGATCCCCGATTGTCGCCGTCACCTGCCACAATTGCCGCGCAACCTCAGTGGAGAAGGCGGTACGGGAACGTGACGACACCCCTCGCAGGGTCCATCGAAGGCAGGATCGCCGAGGAGCTCGGCGTACGGGAGCGGCAGGTCAGGGCAGCCGTCGAACTGCTGGACGGCGGTTCGACGGTGCCCTTCATCGCCCGCTACCGCAAGGAAGCGACCGAGATGCTCGACGACGCGCAGCTGCGCACGCTCGAGGAACGGCTGCGCTATCTGCGGGAGCTGGAGGAGCGGCGTACGGCGATCCTGGAGTCGGTGCGCGAGCAGGGCAAGCTGACGGACGAGCTGGAGGCCCGGATCCGGGGCGCGGAGACCAAGGCGCGCCTGGAGGACATCTATCTGCCGTACAAGCCCAAGCGGCGCACCAAGGCGCAGATCGCGCGCGAGGCGGGGCTGGAGCCGCTGGCGGAGGGGCTGCTCGGCGACCCGGGTGCCGAGCCCCTCGCGGCGGCCGCCGCGTTCGTGGACCCCGGCAAGGGCGTCGCCGATCCGCAGGCCGCGCTGGACGGAGCGCGCGCGATCCTCACCGAGCGCTTCTCGGAGGACGCCGACCTGATCGGCGAGCTGCGCGAGCGGATGTGGGGGCGAGGGCGGCTGGCCGCGAAGGTACGCGAGGGCAAGGAGGAGTCCGGCGCCAAGTTCTCGGACTACTTCGACTTCTCCGAACCGTTCACCGAGCTGCCCTCGCACCGGATCCTGGCGATGCTGCGCGGCGAGAAGGAGGAGGTCCTCGACCTCGTCCTGGAGCCCGAGGAGCCCACGGACGGGCCGTCGTCGTACGAGGCGATCATCGCGAACCGGTTCGGGATCGCCGACCGGGGACGTCCCGGTGACAAGTGGCTGCGCGACACGGTCCGCTGGGCCTGGCGCACCAGGGTCCTGGTGCATCTCGGTATCGACATGAGGCTGCGGCTGCGCACCGCCGCCGAGGACGAGGCGGTGCGGGTCTTCGCGGCCAACCTGCGCGACCTGCTGCTCGCCGCCCCGGCCGGCACGCGCGCGACGCTGGGCCTCGACCCCGGCTTCCGTACGGGCGTGAAGGTCGCGGTGGTCGACGCCACGGGCAAGGTCGTGGCCACGGACGTGATCCATCCGCATGTCCCGGCCAACCGGTGGGACGAGGCCGTCGCCAGGCTGGCCCGGCTGGCGAAGGAGCACGCGGTCGAGCTGATCGCGATCGGCAACGGCACGGCGTCCCGCGAGACCGACAAGCTCGCCGGCGAGCTCATCACCAGGCACCCCGAGCTGAAACTGACCAAGGTGATGGTGTCAGAGGCGGGCGCCTCCGTGTACTCGGCCTCCGCCTTCGCCTCCCGGGAACTGCCGGACATGGACGTGTCACTGCGCGGCGCGGTGTCGATCGCCCGCCGGCTCCAGGACCCGCTGGCCGAGCTGGTGAAGATCGACCCGAAGTCGATCGGTGTGGGCCAGTACCAGCACGACCTGTCCGAGGTGAAGCTGTCGCGCTCGCTGGACGCGGTGGTGGAGGACTGTGTGAACGGCGTGGGGGTGGACGTCAACACCGCGTCGGCGCCGCTGCTCGCCCGGGTGTCCGGCATCACCTCGGGGCTCGCCGAGAACATCGTGGCGCACCGGGACGGCAATGGGCCGTTCCGCTCGCGCGGCGAGCTGAAGAAGGTGACACGGCTCGGCCCGAAGGCGTACGAGCAGTGCGCGGGCTTCCTGCGGATCCGCGGCGGCGACGACCCGCTGGACGCGTCCAGCGTGCACCCGGAGGCCTACCCGGTGGTGCGGCGCATGGTGAAGTCCTCCGGAGGGGAGGTCACCACGCTGATCGGCAACACGGCGGCGCTGCGGTCGCTGCGGCCGCAGGAGTTCGTGGACGAGAAGTTCGGTCTGCCGACGGTGAGCGACATCCTCAGGGAGCTGGAGAAGCCGGGGCGCGACCCGCGGCCGGCTTTCAAGACCGCCGTCTTCAAGGAGGGCGTGGAGAAGATCTCCGACCTGTCCTCCGGGATGGTGCTGGAGGGTGTCGTCACCAACGTCGCCGCGTTCGGGGCGTTCGTGGACGTCGGCGTGCACCAGGACGGGCTGGTGCACGTGTCCGCCATGTCCAAGACGTTCGTCAAGGACCCGCGGGACGTGGTGAAGCCGGGTGACATCGTCAAGGTGAAGGTCCTCGACGTGGACATTCCGCGCAAGCGGATCTCGCTGACCCTGCGGCTGGACGACGAAGCGGCGCCGCAGGAGCGGCCGCCCGCCGGTGAGCGCCGGCAGCGCGGCGGGCGTCCGCCGCAGCAGCGCCAGGGCCGCGGTGGCGCGGGAGGCGGCGGCGGTTCGCGTCAGTCGCCCGCGCCGGGGAACAGCGCGATGGCCGACGCGCTGCGCCGGGCCGGCCTGGTCGACCCGAAGAGCGGCAGGCGCTGACGTCTTCTCCCGGGCC
>NZ_JABTTS010000055.1 GCF_018638295.1 Streptomyces sp. CHD11 | reverse complement strand
GCCGGGCCGGGACGAGGTACCGGGCCGCCGGGCCGGGACGAGGTACCGGGCCGCCGGGCCGGGACGAGGTACCGGGCCGCCGGGCCGGGACGAGGTACCGGGCCGCCGGGCCGGGACGAGGTACCGGGCCGCCGGGCCGGGACGAGGTACCGGGCAGACCTCGTCGGACTGCCCGCCCCCCGGCTCACGCCGAGCAAGCCGGGCTGCCGGGTGGGAAGGGGTGGGCCGTGGTGCCGGGCGGGGCGGGCGGCAGGACCGCGGGGAGTTCGGTGCGGCGGCTGATGCCGAGTTTGCGGTAGGCGGCCGTCAGGTGCGTCTCCACCGTGCGCCGGGCGAGGTGCAGCGACGCGGCGATCTCCGCGTTGGTCCGTCCCTCGGCCGCGAGAGCGGCGATACGGCGTTCGCTGCCGGTGAGCGCGGCCGCACCGGTGCGCGGGGCACCGGCGCGCCGCGCACCCCCCTCCTGGAGCAGTTCCCCGGCGACGGTGCGCAGCCGGACCGCACCGAGGCGTTCGGCCCGCTCCACCGCCTCGCGCAGCGCCTCCCGGGCGCGGGAGCGCTCCCTTGACGCGTGGAGCAGGCGGCCGTGGGAGATCAGGGCCGAGATCAGCTCCGTCCCGACCGGTCCGTCGCGCAGCAGCCCGACCGCGCGGCCGGTGAGTTCCAGGCCGTGCCGGCCGCCCGTCGCCTCACCGAGCACCCGCAGCGCGCGGCCCCGTACGCGGGGGGTGTCCCACACCTCGGCGAGCCGCAGTTCCTCCTCGGCGAGGGCCAGGGCCTCCTGTGGCCGTCCCAGCGCCAGCCGGCACTCGGCGGCGGCGACGCGCCAGGGCGCGACCACGGACCTGAACGCCTCGCGCGCCGTCTGGCGCCGCCCGCACTCCAGGAAGTCGTCCAGCGCCGCCGCCGGGTCACCCGCGGCGGCGCGCAGCTTCCCCCGCGCGTACAGGAAGCGGTGGGTCCGCCAGGAGTCCGGTGCCGTCCGCAGATCGAACCCGTCCACGAGACGGTCGGCCTCCTCCAGCCGTCCCGTCTCCACCAGCGCGATCACGGCCTGGGTGTGCGCGCTGGTCGGCCCGGGTCCGGACGGCCCGGACCCGGAGGAGCGGGCCCTCGGATCGGCGAGCACGGCGCCGAAGTCCGCGCGGGCCGCCGCGAGATCCACGCGCACATCGAGCAGCAGATGATGCATGGGGTGCATCAGGAAGGAGTCCAGCGTGTCCAGGGCGCGCCGCACCAGGCGTGCGGCCTCGTCGAGTTCGTCCGCCCACTGGGCCACGACGGCGGCCGTACCGAACAGGAACGGCTCGGCGAGCGGATCGGCCGGCTCCTCGACGAGCGCGCGGATCTGCGCCATCGCGTCCCGGGACGAGATCAGACCGGCCGTCGCCTCGTAGCGCACGGACAGCATCCGGTGGGCCGCGCCGATCAGGTCCGGGGTGCCCCCGTCCGGTAGGGACCGCCGCCGGTACTCCTTCCTCAGGACACCCATTTCCTCGTCGGACATCAGGACGGCGACGGCGCGCAGCGTGCGCACCAGTTCGGGCTCGTCCACCAGCCGGTGCTCCTCCTCCCGGAGCATGCGCAGCGCCGCCCGGGTCTCCCCGCTGCGGGACAGCGCCGTGGCCAGGGCCACCAACGCCCTGACCAGGTCACGGGGCCCGCCCGGCAGCCGTACCGCCTCGGTGAGCCGGGCGATGCCGCCGGAGGGGTACTCGGCGCACTCCAGCGAACCGAGCTGGATGAGGACGGTGGCCCGGCGGACGGGCGCCATCGGTTCGTCCAGGGCACGCCTGAGGAACGCCACGGCGCAGCGCGGGCGGCCCGCGCGGACCTCGTCGGACGCCGCCTCGACCAGCACGTCGACGGCCCAGGGCTCGGCCACCGCGGAGGCGTGCGAGAGGTGTCCGGCCACCACGGCGACCTCGGCGCCCCCGCGCATCAGCTCCTCGGCGGCGGTGCGGTGGGCCGCCCTGCGCCGGCCACTGCTCCAGCCGCTCAGCACCGCGTCGCGCAGCAGCGGATGGGCGTACCGGTGCAGTCCGTCCGCGCCCTGGTGCAGCAGGCCCAGGCGGGTCATCGCGGTGAACCAGCCCGCGACCCGGTCCGGGTCGGCCCGGGCCATCGTGGCGGTGATCCGGACCTGGGTGGCGAGGCGTTCCTCGGGGCAGCCCCCCGGACACCAGTCCCGCGCGGGGGCGGCGCCCGCACCGGCTCCCTGCGCGGACGGAGCCGGTGCCGGCACCGCGCACGCCGTCCCGCTCTCCAGCACGGCCAGGCAGCGGGCGACCCTGGCCGTCGCCCCGCCCGCCCCGGCCAGCCACCAGGACACGGCGTCCGGATAGCCGCCCGGGTACAGCGCGGCGCAGGTGTCCGGCAGCGACGCCGGGGGTGCGGATCCGCCGGCGGTGTCCCAGGACGACAGGTCGTCCAGCAGGGCACGCAGCAGCAGCGGGTTGCCCGCCCCGGCCCGTACGCAGTCGGCCACCCGGTCGGGCGCGGCCCCGGGGAAAGCGGCCCGGACCAGTCCCGTGGCGGCGGCGTCGCTCAGCGGGGCGAGGGTGTGGGTGCGGACGAGGGCGGGGGAGAGCCCGCGGGCCAGACCGGCACCGGGCGGATCGATGTCGTACTGGCTGCGCTCGGTGACCACGAGCAGCACCGGCAGCCCGTCGACGAGCCGGGCCGCCTCCGTCAGCCAGCCGCGCGAGAGCGGGTCGGCGGCGTGCACGTCGTCGACCGCCACGAACAGCGGTGCCTCCTGCGCGTACGCCTCCAGCAACCGCCACAGCAGCGCGGCCCGCGTCCGCTGGTGCGCGGCCCGTGACATGCCGGGGGACGCCGGGGGGTCGTCGAGGAAGTCCGCGTCCTCACCGAAGAGCTGGTGGACGACGCCCCAGTCCGTGCCGTTGTTCACCGGGGTGCAGCGCGCCCGCAGCACCCACATGTCCCGGGCCGCCGCCTGCTCCGCCCCGGCCCGCAGGAGCGCGCTGCGGCCGGTGCCGGTGGCGCCGCGCAGCAGGACCAGCCGGCCCGATCCCGCACGGGCGCGCTCGGCCTCCGCGGCCAGCAGGCGCAGGGCGTCGCCCCGTTCACTGAGGGCTTCCACTGAGGGCAACGGTTCCTCCTGGGCCGGGGCGGATGGGGGTCGGAGTACGGGCGGGGGCGGCGACCGCCCCCGCCCTGGAGGACGCGAATCCGGCCTGGCGGGTGCCCCGACGGGCCGCCCGGAACGGCCTGTTGAGGCAGGAATCACGAACCAGGGGTGAATCCATGCCATGGGTATGGACGAGGAGCCGCGGGTCGTGTTCCATTCCCGCAGGACTGTGCCCCGCCCCCGGGCCGGGACCAAAGGCGGCGCACCGGGGAAAGGTACGGCCGGGACATGGCCGACAGGTGCCCGGCCGGTGTGCGGCGGGCGAGATCTCGTGGTGTGTCTCGTGGTGTTCCACGATGGCCCCGTCCCACCCGGCACAGGAGTGTGTAACCGAAGCATCGGACGCGGACACCACCACGGTGCCCGCAACTCGGGTATGGGGACATCGGTTGCGCACCTCGTTGGGAACCTCACAGACGGTCCCGGCCGCCGGGCAGGCGACCCGGATCCCCGTGGTGGTCGACGCCCCGGACCCCATCTCCCGGGCCGGCGCGGCCAGTGAACTCCGCCGCCACCCGGTCATCGAACTGGTGGAGGACGGCCATCCCGGTCCGGACACCGTGGCCCTTCTCATCAACGACCACCTGGACGAAAACCTGTTGAGCCGGATGCGCAAGCTCGTGCGCAGTGACGGCAGCCGCGCCGTACTCGTGGTCGGCGCGATCCGGGAGAACGAACTCCTCGACGTGGTCGAGTGCGGGGTCGGCGCGATCGTCTGGCGCCACGAGGCCACCGCCCACCGGATGGTGCGCGCCGTCGTGGCGGCCTCCCGCGGCGACGGGGACCTCCCCGGGGACCTGCTGGGCCGGCTGATCAACCAGGTGGGCACGCTGCACCGCACCTCCGCGGGCCATCCCGGCGGCCCCGCCACGGGCCTGACGGCACGTGAGGCCGACGTCCTGCGGCTCGTCTCGGAAGGCCTGGACACGGGGGAGATCGCCACGAAGCTCTCGTACTCCGAACGTACGGTCAAGAACGTGTTGCACGGAATCACCACCCGGCTGCATCTCCGCAACCGCGCGCACGCCGTCGCGTACGCCCTTCGCGAAGGCTACATCTGACCGAACGGGCACTCGACTCGACCCCCTCGGGCAGCCCGCCGTGCCCGTCTCCGTTCCGCGGGCCGGCACACCGCCGCGCGACCACGGCACGATCGACGGGGTCCGGCGGCCCGGGGTCCGGCGGCCCCGGTGCCGCCCCGGTGTCCGGCCGCCGGTCGCCGGTTCGCCCGGCCGCACCACGCAGAGCAGGAGTACGACGGTGATCCACGAGGTGGACGAGGTCCTCAAGGGGCTTCTCAAGAGCGGCGCCCTGGCCGGCTCGGGCATCGAGGTGTCCCTGGACGCCCCGACCCGCGACTGGGCGGCCCGCCGCAACGCGCCCGCCCTCAACGCCTACCTGTACGACATCCGTGAGGAGGTCTCACGGCGCGAACGCGGCGCGGTCCCCGTCGCCGACGCGAACGGGCAGGTCGTGAAGCGCCGTCTGCCACCGCGCTGGTTCCGGCTGTCGTACCTGATCACCGCCTGGACCAAGCAACCCCAGGACGAACACCGGCTGTTGTCCGCCGTACTGGCGACGCTGCTGCCCCGCGAACTCCTGCCGCCCTCCGAACTCCCGCCGGGCCTGGCCTCGCTGGGACTTTCGGTGTCGATGACGGTGGCCGGGGTCCAGACCGAGTCGCGGTCGCTGGCCGAGATCTGGTCCGCGCTCGGCGGTGAACTCAAGCCGTCACTCGATCTGGTGGTCATCGTCCCGTTCCCGTCCTTCCCCGAGTACGACGCCGGACCGCCGGTCACCGAGGGCGCGGTCGTACGGATCCACTCCGTCGACGGCGCCCAGGACGACTCACCCGGGCGCGGTCACCGTCCGCACCAGATCGAGCGGGGGCGGCGCACCCGTTGAACAGCCACCCCCACGACCCGGCCGAGGCGCTCCTGGCGCGCGTCACACGGCTCCGGGAACGCGTCGCCCTGCTGGTCGAGCACCGCGCCGCCGGCGACCCGACGGCCGAGGACCCGCTCCGCGGTCTGTACCTGTCCGAGGAGGCCGTACGCCACCACCTCCACAGCACCCCCGCCCGGCCGGCACCCGACCGTCCCGGTGACGCGCAGCCGGGGGACGACGGACCCGAGGACGACGGGCCGGAGGGCGACGGGCCCCCCGGCGACCGGCTCGGTCCGCTCGCGCGGCGGCTCGGTCTGCGCCCGCTGGAGATCTCGGTCCTGCTCGTGGCACTCGCCCCGGACCTCGACCGCTCCTTCGAGCCCCTGTACGGCTACCTCAACGACGACGTGGGCCGGCGCCGCGCCACCACCGGGCTCGCGCTCGACCTCTGCGGCGCCCCCGTGCACCGGCCCGAGACCCGCGCCGTCTTCCACCCCTCGGCGCGCCTGCGGTCCCTGGCCCTGCTCGAGGTGGAGGAACCGGAACGCCCCTTCCTCAGCCGGTCGCTGCGGGTCCCGGGCCGGTTCCTCGCCCACCTCCTCGGCGACGACACCCCGGATCCGTCCCTCACCGGGCGGGCCCGCCCGCTCACCGTGCCGTCCGACGCGGACACACGGGGCGACGACCCCTTCACCGCGCGGCTCGCCGCCCGGCTGGCCGCCGCCCCCCTCACCGTCTACCTGCGCGAGCACCGTGAGGGCGAGGGCCTGGCGCACGCCGCGCGGGCCCTTCCCGACGGCGCCCTGCACTACGCCCCCCGCGGCGAGCACACCGGGGAACCGCTGGACGCCCTGCTGCGCGAGGCCCGGCTGCGGGACTGCGCGGTGGTCGTCTCCCCGCTGCCGGGTGACCCCGGGGCACTCGTGCGGGCACTGTCGGTGCCCGATGTGCCGGTGGTGTTCACCGGCTCCCGGCCGTACGACCCGCAGTGGTGCGACCACGACCCCCTCGTCCTCGACGCACCCCGGCTGGGAGCGGGCGCCGTGGACACCTGGGCCGCGGCGCTGAACGACACCGACGGCACTGACGGCACTGACGACACCGGCAACACCGGCAACACCGGCAACACCGACGACGGTGCCCGGCCGGATGCCCGAACGGGCACACCGGCCGTCCCCGCCGACGCCCTCGGCTTCGACCTCGCCGCCACCGTGGCCCCGTACCACCTGAGCACCGACCGGGTGGCGCGGGCCGTACGGGCCGCCCGGCGCCTCGCCGCGTTCGACGCCACCGCGCTCACCCCCGACCATCTCCGGCTCGCCGCCCGCCAGCAGTCGACCTCGGGTCTGGAACAGCACGCCCGGCGGATCCGGCCGGCGGTGACCTGGGACGACCTGGTGCTGCCCGGGGCGCCCCTGTCCCAGCTGCGGGAACTGGCCCGGCGGGCCCGGCACCGCGACCGGGTGCTCGGCGACTGGCGGCTCAGCGCCGGCGGCGGCCGGGGCCGGGGCGTGCTGGGACTGTTCGCGGGCGAGTCGGGCACGGGCAAGACACTGTCCGCCGAGGTCGTCGCCGCCGAGCTGGGCCTGGACCTGTACGTCGTGTCGCTGTCCTCGATCGTGGACAAGTACGTCGGCGAGACCGAGAAGAACCTCGAGCGCGTCTTCTCCGAGGCGGACCGCACCGACGCCGTCCTGCTCTTCGACGAGGCGGACGCGGTGTTCGGCAAACGGTCCGAGGTCAAGGACGCGCACGACCGGTACGCCAACATGGAGAGCGCCTACCTGCTCCAGCGCCTGGAGTCCTTCGACGGCATCGCGCTGCTCACCACCAACCTGCGGGCCAACATCGACGAGGCGTTCACCCGGCGGCTGGACCTGGTGGTCGACTTCCCGTTCCCGGACGCCGGCCAGCGGCTCGCTCTGTGGCGGCACAGCCTCTCCCGCGTGCCGTGCGAGGACGGCATCGACGCGCACGAGGTGGCGCGGGAGTTCGAGCTGGCCGGCGGTTCCATCCGCAGCGCCGTGGTCACCGCCGCCTACGCGGCCGCGGACCGGGGCGGGCCGGTCACCACGGCCGACCTGCTCGAGGGCGCGCGACGGGAGTACCGCAAGGCAGGCCGGCTGGTGCCGGGCGAGGGCACCTGGTAGTCACCCCGGGTACCCGGTGGCCGCCCCGTCCGGGGCGGCCGTGACGTCCGCGCCGGCCCGGCTCCCGCGGGGGCGGGGCGCCATCAGGCCCGTCTCGCACCGGCTGCCGGTGCCGGGACCGCCCGGCACCGGGTCAGGCGGGCCGCCGACACCGGGTCAGGCGGACCGCCCGGTACCGGGTCAGGCGGACCGCCCGGTACCGGGGCCGCCCGGTACCGGTCAGACCGACTGCCCGGTACCGGGGCCGCCCGGTACCGGTCAGACCGACTGCCGCTGCCACTTCTGGTTGGGCGTGTCCCCGCACGTCCACAGGTGCAGCCCCGTTCCGTTGGCGGTGCCGCTCCACATGGCGTCCACGCACTTCAGTGACTGCGGGTTGATGAGGTACTGCTCATCGCTCGTCACGAAGGTCTGGGCAGGGTTGCCGCTGCACCGGGCCAGCTGGATCAGGGCGCCGTCGTCCTTGGAGGCCCAGGCCACGTCCATGCACATGTCCATGGAGCGGACGGTGCCGTCGCCCCGGAAGTCCCACCGCTGGTTGGCGGCCTCGGGGTCGCAGTCCTGCAGCACCAGACCGGTGCCGTCCACTGCCTTGCCCTTCTCCAGCGGGACGGTGACGCACCGGTCGGAGCCGTTGCCCACGATGAGGTCACCGACCAGGGCGACGGACTCCTCCTCCTCCTGGCCACCGCCGTCACCGGACGACTCCTCCTCCTCGGAGCCCGCTCCGGCCGCGTCCCCGGTGTCCTCCTCCTCCTTCTCCGGCGCCTTCTCCACCTGCGAAGGACCGGCGCTCGGCAGGGCGGCGGGCGCGGACAGCGCGGGGCTGGGCACGGGTATCGCACCGGCCTCGGCCTGCGCCATCTGTTCGGTGGCCAGGGACCGGACGTCCGGCTTGTAGGTCAGCCAGATGATCACGAACGCGACCGCGAGCGCCAGGGTCATCCCCAGCACCGTGGCCAGCCATCCGGGCAGGAAGCCGCGCTGGACGAACTTCCCCTCCACCTCGAGCGGATCGACGCCCGACCGCTGTACCGCCAGCGTGTACGGGCGCTCCTGCTTCGAACCGAACCAGATGATCTCCCGCGGCTTCAGCCGCGTCTTGACGAACACCGCGCGTCCGGGCTCGATCTGCACGTTGCCCGGATCCAGGTCGTACGAGAGCTGGTCGCCGTTGTCACTGCCGCTGAGCGACGCGGTCACCTTGGTGTTCCCGAGGTTGTCCACCGCCAGCTTCGGACGCCCGCGCAGCCGCCCCTTCACCACCGGGGGCACCAACTCGGCCCGCACCTCGGTGAACGGAGTGACCGTCACATTCCCTTCGGGAACGGTGGTCGCCTCGGGATGCTCCGTGGGCGTGATCCGCACCGCGTACGGATGCGGCCCCGCCGCCGCGTCCGGCGTCCGCGGCACGGCGAACGACACCTCCACCGTCCCCGTGGTCCCCGGATACAACCGCAGCGTCTGCGGCTCCACCCGCGTCCACGGCGCGAGGTCCCCCACCGGCTCGAACCGGTATTCGTCCACCACGTCACCGGTGTTGCGCACCCGCAGCCGCACCGTCGCGCCGCCACCGGGATCCACCGTCGTCGACGCCGGCTCAAGAGAAGTCCAAAGGGTCACGCGCCGACGCTACGGGACCCGCACCGGGGGATCAGGAGACTCCGAGGCAGGGCCGACTGCCCGGAAAGGCACCCGGTTGCCCGCCCTGGTGCGGTACGCCGCCGGCCCGCGCGCCCGCCGGTGGCGGTACGTCCCGGCAGGAGTCCCGGCCACGTGCCGGCCAAGGTCCTGGCCAAGGAGGACCAGTCCGTGGACGCCCGTTCCCCGGACCCGCCGGTAACCGGACGCCGCTTGCCCTTCCGGGCAACAGGGGTGCCCGGACCACAGCACTCCCAGCCGTTCCACCCGGCGCGCTTCGCGCGTGAGGGTGGACGGCGTACTGACTTGTACCCCGAGGAGAGCAGAACATGCCGTCCTACCTGTCGCCGGGCGTCTACGTCGAGGAGGTGGCCAGCGGCTCGCGCCCCATCGAGGGAGTGGGGACTTCCGTGGCGGCCTTCGTCGGGCTCGCGCCGTCCGGCCCCCTGAACGAGCCGACCCTGGTGACCAACTGGACCCAGTTCGTCGCTGCCTTCGGTGCCTTCACCGACGGGTACTACCTGGCGCACTCCGTCTACGGCTTCTTCAACAACGGCGGCAGCGCGGCCTATGTGGTCCGCGTCGGCGGTGCCCCGGGCGGTGCCGCCGGTGAGACGTCCGGCGGCCCCGCCGAGGTGACCGGCTCGGCGGCGCCGGCCGCCCTGCCCGCCGGGAAGCCCCAGCAGCTCGGCACGTTCACCGTGACCGCCCTGGCCGCGGGCTCCGGCCCGCTCAGCGTCGAGGTCTCCGATCCCGAGGGCGAGGGTCCCGCCGAGCGGTTCAAACTCGTCGTCAAGGACGGCGACAGGCCCGTCGAGAGCTTCGACGTGAGCGCCAAGAAGAGCAGCCGTACCTACGTCGTCACGCAGGTGAAGGAGCGCTCCAAGCTCATCACCGTGCAGGAGGCGGCTCCGGCCGCGCAGCTCGCACGCCCCGAGAACCAGACCGTGGCCCTCGTCGCCCCGGCCGCCGCTCCCGCCGCCCCGGCCGTCACCGGCGGCGCGGGGAGCCACCCCGGCCCGGCCCAGTACCTGGGCGACTCGGCGGACCGCACCGGTTTCGGCGGGCTGGAGGCGGTGGACGAGATCTCCATGGTCGCGGTCCCCGACCTGATGGCCGCCTACCAGCGCGGGGCCATCGACCTGGAGGCCGTCAAGGCCGTCCAGCTCGGCCTGATCGCGCACTGCGAGCTGATGGGCGACCGGGTCGCCGTCATCGACCCGCCGCCCGGCCTGAACGCCCGTGACATCCGGGTGTGGCGCCAGGAGACGGCCGGCTACGACTCCAAGTACGCCGCGCTGTACTACCCGTGGGTCAAGGTCTTCGACCCGGCGAGCGGCCAGAGCCGGACGGTCCCGCCGAGCGGTCACATCGCCGGCATCTGGGCCCGCAACGACTTCGAGCGCGGCGTGCACAAGGCGCCCGCCAACGAGGTGGTGCGCGGCGCCGTCGACCTGGAGCTCCAGATCACCCGCGGCGAGCAGGACCTGCTCAACCCGATCGGCGTCAACTGCATCCGCTCCTTCCCCGGCCGCGGTATCCGCGTCTGGGGTGCGCGCACCCTGTCCTCGGACCCGGCCTGGCGCTACCTGAACGTCCGCCGGTACTTCAACTACCTGGAGGAGTCGATCCTGATCGGCACCCAGTGGGTGGTGTTCGAGCCCAACGACCACCAGCTGTGGGCCAGGATCCGGCGCAACGTCTCCGCCTTCCTCGTCAACGAGTGGCGCTCCGGCGCCCTCTTCGGCGCCCGGCCGGAGGAGGCGTACTACGTCAAGTGTGACGAGGAGACCAACCCGCCGGAGTCCGTCGACCTCGGCCGGGTCATCTGCGAGATCGGCATCGCGCCGGTCAAGCCCGCCGAGTTCGTGATCTTCCGGCTGGCCCAGTTCTCCAGCGGCAGCGGGGAGCTGGAGGAGTAGGGGAGGCCGTCCGGTCCTCTTCTCCGTTTCCCCGCGCTCTCCGCGCTCCCCTCTCCAGAAAGAAAGTAAGAACACATGAGTCTGCAGCCGGGTGACGCCCTCACGTCACACAATTTCGGCCTCCAGATCGACGGTGTGATGGTCGAGTACCTCGCCGAGGTCAGCGGCCTCAGCATCGAGCAGGACGTCATCGAGTACCAGCAGGTCTCGTCGCAGGGCAAGCCCGTCACCAAGAAGATGCCGGGTGTGAAGAAGGCCGGCACCTGCACCGTCGTCCGCGGTATGACCCAGTCCCCCGCGTTCAACACGTGGATCAACGAGTCGGTCAACGGCGCGATGACCACGGCCCGCAAGAACGCCACCATCATGGTGATGGACTACCAGAACAACCCGGTCAAGCGGTACAACATGCGCAACGCCTGGTGCAGCAAGATCGACACCAGCACGGTGAAGGCCGGCGAGGCCGCCGCGCTGACCGAGACCGTGACCATCACGTTCGAAGAACTGGTCATCGAGTAATGCGCCGCACCACCGCCCGGCCGGGATCCCTCCCGGCCGGCCCCGCCCCCGCGGACGGGACCGCACAGGGGCCGTTCGCGGAGAGCCCGGCGCAGCCGGAGCAGGCCGTCCCGGCGGACTCCGCCGGGACGGCCCCGGCGGGGTCCGCCGCCCCCATGGGCCAGGCGCTGCGCACCGAGTTCCCGTTCGAGCTGCCGCGCGGTTACGTCGACGACTCCGGGACCGTGCACCGCCACGGCGTGATGCGGCTCGCGACCGCCCGGGACGAACTGATCCCGCTGCGCGACGTCCGCGTGCAGGAGAACCCCGCGTACCTGTCGGTGGTCCTGCTCGGCCGGGTGATCACCAGGCTGGGGACGCTCCCGATGGTGCACGACGGGGTGGTGGAGAACATGTTCGCCTCCGACCTGGCGTTCCTCCAGGACTTCTACCGGCAGGTCAACGCCGAGGGCCACACCCGGGCCGGCGTGACCTGCCCCCACTGCGAGCAGCCGTTCGAGGTCGAACTCGGCGGGAGCCGCCTGGGGGAATCGTGACGTACGCGACCGACCGGCTGCACGAGGAGATCGCGTACATCGCCTACCACTTCCACTGGAGCCTGGAGAACATCCTGGACCTCGAACACGGCGACCGCCGCCGCTACACGGAGCAGATCACCTCGCTCGTCACCCGCGCCACGGCGGAGGGCTGACGCGCCATGGGACTCCTCGACCGGCTGCGGAGGAACGCGCCGGGGAGGCGGGGCGAGGCGGGCACGCCTTCCCCGTCCCCGGCCATGGACGCGGGTGCGACGGCGCGGGTGTCCGCGGGACCGGCCGCCGATGCCGGTGGCGGCGGGGTCGGCGGGGACGGTCTGCCCGCGGCCACCGTCGTGCGTACCGCCGGCTGGACCGGGCTGCCGCCGATCCAGCGGGCCACCGCCCGCCCCTCGTGGCCCGTCGCCGACGCGGGATTCGGCGGCAGGCTGAGCACCTGGCAGACCCCGGCCTTCACCGGCACGCTCTCCCACGCCGTGCTCGACGGCGCACCCGGCGGACTGGTCCAGGGCGTCCTCACCGCCTCGGCGCGGCCCTCGCCGGGACTCGAACTTCCCGCCCTCTCCCTGCCGGTCGCCGCTCCGGGCCATCCCGGCGACTCCGGCACCGGTCAGCCGGCCGACGGTACGGGGCCGCCGGTGCGGCGTGCGGCCGAACCCCTCGCCCGCCGCCCCTCGGGCCCGTCGGTCACCCCGGCGGCCCCCCCGGCCCCCCGGCCCGCGGGGCTGACCCGGACGACGGCCCCGGCGACGCCGGTCCAACGTCGTGCCCTGCCGGTCGCCGCGCCCCGGGCCAAGAGCGGCTCCGGCGCACGCCCTGCCGCTGCCCCGGCCTCCGCGGCTTCCCCGGCCACCGGGGGTGGTACGTCCTCCGGCACGCGTCGCCGGCCGCTGCTCGGCGCGCCCCTGACGGCCCCGCCGGCGGGTTCCGGCCCGCTCACGCCGTCCCCGGACGCCCCGGCCCCGGGCTCCCCGGCCCCCGGCAGCCCGAGCGGTGGGCAGGAGCCCGTGGTCCAGCGGGCCGTCCCGCCCGTGCGACCGGCATCCGGTACGTCCGGACCCGGCCCGGCGACCGCGTCCGCCGGGGACACCGGGCGAGCGGCGGCGGAACAGGCACCGGTACCGGTGTCTCCCGCCCCGGTCCCTCCGGTGCGCTCCCTGACGCCGGCCCGCGCGCTGGCTCCCGCCGTGCCGTCCGCGCTGTCGCCCGTGGCCCCGCACCTGCGTCCCGCGCCCGCGGCCGTACCTCTGCGACAGCCCGCGCCCGCCGTGCAGCGGAGGGCGGCCCGGTCCGGCGGCGGCACCCCGGGCATGCGCCAACCCGACGCCTCCGGCCCGTCGGGCGGCCCAGGAGCCGCGGGCGCCGGACTGCCCGGCACCGCGCCCGCGGACGCCGGCACCGGCACGGTCGCCCCTCCCGCACCGGCTTCCCCGCCCGCTTCCGTACCGGCTCCTCCGGCAGGCCCTTCAGTGACACCGGAGGTGCCGTCCGGAACGCCGGCGGTGCAGCGCACGCCGGCCGGTCCTGCCGGGAGCGCCGGGGGCGGCTCACCCGTGCCCGCGCCGGGCGCCGTACCCGTGACCGCCGTGCGGCGCCTCGCCCGGCCCGGCTCCACGACACCCGCGGCACCGCTCCGGCGGGTCCCGTCGGCCCCGGTGCTCCGGAGCGCGGACACCGCCGGGTCCCCCGGGCCCACACCCACGCCCGGTTCTTCCCCGTCCGCCGCCACCGCCGCCACCGCCACCGCCACCGCCGGCGAGGGCCCGGCCGCGCCCGGCGCCCGTCGGCCTTCCGGCATCCCCACTTCTCCCGCCTCTCCCGCCTCTCCCGCCGTCGTTCAGCGGGCCCGGAGTACGGGCACCGCGCCGCGGACCGGTGTCCCGGCCACGGCTCCGTCCGCGCGCACGACCACTCCCGGAACCGCCGCTCCCGCCGCGCCGCACCAAGCGGACCCCGCGACCGCGAGCCCGGCCGCCCCCGCTTCCGGACCCCGCGCCACCGCACCCGAGGGCACACCTGCCGTCCAGCGCCTGGCCAACCCCGGAACAACGGGCCCGACCGCCCCCGCCGCACCGCACCGCGCGGGCCCGGCGACCGCGGCCGCCCCCGCTTCCGGACCCCGCGCCACCGCACCCGGCGACACACCGGCCGTCCAGCGCCGTACCGCGGGCACGGACGCCCCCGCCGCCCGCACCGGCGACACACCCGCCGTCCAGCCCCGCACGAACGCCGCCGCGGTGACCCCGCCCACGACACCCGTGTCCACGCCACCCCCCGTCACTCTCGGCACCCCGGCCGGCGCACCACCGCCCGGGACGACGGCCCCCGGGGTCGTCTCCCCCGCCGTCCAGCGCCGTACGGGCCCCGGGAAGTCCGTGGGGGGAACCGTGGGGGGAACCGTGGAGGGCACCGAAAGCCGGGCCACGCTGCCGCCGCTCGGCTCCACCTCCGTTCCCGTGCGCAAGCCGATGCCTGGCCCGGTACCGAACAGCTCCGTCACCTCCCCGGCGCCGGCCGCCACGCCCGTCGGGCCCCCCATCCAGCGGCTCGCGGCGGGACGCTCCACACCGTCGGCCCCGTCCGCACCCGCTTCGCCCGTGGTCCAGCGCTCCGGTGCCGCCCGGCCGCCGGCCGGGTCTCCGGGGACCGCCGGGTCCTCCGGTCCGGCCGACGGCCACAGGAGCACGGCGTCCGCGTCCGGACCGGGCACGCGCCCCGGGACGGGCACGCCCGTGCGGCACCTCGAGCGGCCCGGGTCTCCGGCGCCCGCACAGCACCACGCGGCACTTCCCGCACCACGGGCCGGGGCCACCGCCCCCACACGGTCCGGCCTCGGCGCTCCCCTCCAGCGCCGCACCGCGTCCACGCCCACACCCCTGCCCACACCCCCGCCCGCGCCCGCACTGGACTCCCCTCGCGGAAACACCCCGGCCGCCCTCGGGCCCGTGCCCCCCTCCGGGCCCGCGTCGCCGCCGCCCGCCCCCGGGCAGTCCGTGCCGACCGGTGCGCAGCCCCCCGCCCCCGCCCCCGCCCCGCGC
>NZ_JABTTS010000054.1 GCF_018638295.1 Streptomyces sp. CHD11 | reverse complement strand
CGGCTCCACGGCTTTAGGCAGCCACTTTGGGGCGAGCCTCTAAGATCTTGGCCCCAACGTCGTGCTTTAACGGGCAGGTCCACAGACTGCCCGACTCGCCGGAAGCTTACGGGGCCAAGATCACTCGCCCCAAAGCAGCTCCCGCCCAAAGCCGCTCCACCGACCTTAGCCTTATGCGCAACGCTGCGACCATCTCTTCAACTGACCTCACTCACTGGACATCAGTAGGGTTTGCACGTCCTCACGCCATTTTTGAGACTGTCGCAGCCAGGAATCTTCGCGTGGCGCAATCTCTGAGGAAAAGTGTTTCATGAAACTGCACCATTTACCGCGCCGACGAAGCCCCTCCTCAGCTAGCAGCATTAGGGCAGTTCGCGGGAACTTCTTCCTTTTCACGGCCAGACGGTCCCAGCAATGTCTTGATAGCTGATGAACCGAATCTAGAGCAACTTGCGCTTCTAGGCGTGAAGGGCTGTATCCGCTATGCACCACCCTGTGCCGTACCCGATAGCATTTATGGAACCATTCGGCCACGGGACCGGTTCCGTCAAGGACCCAGACACCCCCCAAGAGTTCAGAAAATTGCGACTTAACTCGCTTCGCTAGGCGCCCCTCTGCGAAAACATCAGCAACAGCCGCCGACTCTTTTCCTGATTCCCACATGAGGCTAGCCAAGAGGGAGTCCAGCAAGACCTCACTAGCCGTATTACTAAGAGTTACAGCCGCACCGTACTGGCCTTCAACGTTGAGCGCTCGACGTGCTTCGACAAACCTCTCTCGCCAGACGAATAGCGGGTTGCCTCGATTCATGAGTTCGTTAAAGTAGTCTAGGCGATGCTTGTCATCTGCGCCTACTTCCGAACCCTGTACGGCATCGGGAATATTGGTATGGTCAAGCGTCAGCAGACCTACCGACCCCCATTCAGATCGATCCAGAGAGAAGCCATTCCCATCCTCAGTAACTACCGCAGACGGCGCAACCTGGTACGGAATCGAAATGTCGAGCAGCTCATAGGACGGCAAGACGCAAGTCACTTCGAATGTAGCTCGATAAGTGCGGACCATTTCTCGAATTGCATAAATACATCTATTCAGCGCGTCCTGCTCAATTGGCACATCCTGAGCAGAAGTCCAGTTACCGTTGCCTCTTCCCGCATCGTCGCCGAGTGTCGTAGCTACGACGGTGGTGTAGTCACCTTGAAGTGCAGGCACTGAAAGTTCCGCATCCGAGTTATCCATTTGCGTGTATCGCCCTATTGACTCTGCGGCGGACGCAAAGGAACCGTGACGCCTAGACACGTTGCGAGACTGCAAGAATCTGAGATGAACAAAGAGGTGAGCCATTTTATCCACCTCATAAGGCCCGGGAACTACAGGGGCCCCGTGGTAGACGTATCCGTCGGGCACGGGGAACGGCTCTGGAAGGGTGATGAAGAAGCGCACAAGCGACCGACTGCTTTTTGACATTCCCACTCCCCTGGTAACTCACGCCATTGCACCGCGATGTTGCCACGGCTACGCCGTCGGATGCACACCATTTCACCTTGGCTCGCTTCGAGTGATTGACAGGCTCGATCGATGTTCCCGACAGGCAGAAGGCGACGGCCCGCACGGCTGCGGCTCGATGCGACGCTGCGCCGGTCGTGGTCGGTACTGGCCGGGGCAACCAGCCGGGCAAGCCCCTGGAGATCTACCCAACGCCGGCGTTCATTCCGCTGACGCCAAGTCTGGGCGCGAGGACCGGGCCGTCTCTGGGCCGCTCAAGGTCACCCGACGCCGACCGACAACGACAGAAGCCCACGGCATCTGAACTGGTCAGAGCCGTGGGCTTCTTCAGGTCCGCTGGTCAGCGGGGCCGGTGATCAGTAGATCGGCTATCCAGGCGGTGACCGCGACTCGTCGCAACGCGGAGCGTGTCCCGCAAAGCTCCAGTCAGGTCCTTCACCAAGGAGCGCAGGCCGTCCGGGCCCGTTTCGGCGTCGGCGAGGACCTCTACCGCCTGGCCCAAGAGCTCGGTTGCCATGCCGAGTTGTACTGACTCGATGTTGTCGGCCAGGCGGGACATGTGTCCGTCGTTGTCGTCGGTGCTGAGGAAGCAGGGCTTGCCGTCGGGCCCCGTCCAGGGGAGGAGTCGCAGTTCGTTTGGCGTCGTCATGCTTCGGCCGGCCTCTCGTCGATCACGTGGTGAGTGGTGAACACCGCGTGGGCGCGGTCTCCCGGCAGGACCAGGAGGGCGGCCTCAACCACGCGCCCAGCGGTGTCGGTTACCTGCCGCGTCACGGCGAGGACTGCCAGGGCGGGGCTGATCCGAAGGGTTGACACTTCCTCCGGTGTGGGGCGGCGAGCGTTGATCTCCTCCCGGACTTCCGCCAGCGGCGGGCGGAGCTCCATCAGGCGCGTCAGCACCGCTTCGTATGGGAGGGACTGACGGAGTACGGCGGTCGGCGCGAGGTCCCGGGGGATGTAGATCCGAGCCAGGCTATGAGGCCTGCCGCCCTCGTGACCGATACAGGAGATCTCGGTCAGTGGGCTGTCGGTCGGTGTCTCCAGCAGGGCCGTAAGGGGCCCGCGGGCTCGAACCCTGGCAGTGTGAACGGTGACACTCAGAGGCGAGAGATCCACGATGTGTGTGCCCGGGGTTCGGCCCCCTCCCCTGTACGTGATCCTGCGGAGGGGACGGCGGACGAAGTTGCCCTTGCCATGGACCTTTTCGACGAGGCTCTCCGCCTGGAGCACGGCGAGCGCGTTTCGCAGCGTCGGTGTGCTCACCATGTACTGCGCGGCCAGATGCGCCTCAGAAGGCAGGCGTTCACCGGGCTTGAGCCTGCCGGCGGCGATCCGTTCCCGGAGGTCATCGGCGATAGCGTCGCGTCGCGAGGGCACGGGCGGGATCACCGCCTCTCACTCGCACGAGCCGCAGGGCGGCGAGCCGGGTCCCCGTGTGGATGGTCAGCAACTCGCCCGAGTCGAAAACGAGTCGTTTGGCTCCGCCGGGCAGTTGGAAGAGGTCGGTCACCCGACACTGCTGGCCCCCGACCTCGATGACGTCGCCGAGCTGCACGCTGGCCGAGGTGATCTCGACAGGAGAGAGCACCGCGCCGCTGAGTGCCGGCCCCCTCACCGTGCCGTCTCCGTCTGTGCCGGGCACTTGGCGATGGTGTGACATAAGCAGCCGCAGGCTTCATAGATCACCGGTACATCGACCGGCGCAGTCAGCGGGGACGACTCCGCACAGGCATGGTGTGTGCCGATGCGGCAGGAGGTCGACTGGTAGGAGTCGGGCGCCGGTTGGGTGGTGTGGGGCTGTTGGCGGGAAGGCATCAGCGGTCACCCGCCGAGGCGTACCAAGGACCGGCGAGGGGAGCGCAATTCACGGCCGCCGAACGGTGCCGCGCTCGCGCCTCACTAGCCAGTACGTACGGGCGGACGAGCGCCGTTTCCTCCCCCACGAGAACGCCCGTGTGCTCGCGGTGCCGACGCAGTAAAAGCACTGAACCGTAAGCGACTTGCGGGGACGCAGGCACAGGCGGCACGGAGCGGCGGTGCCGACCCTTGTAGAGGTACCGCTCTCTGAGGCGCGAGACAGTCCGGCGGATACGATTGAGCACGGTATTCAGCCCCTATCGCTGATGGCCCGGTCCCCCGACATCGCCCGTCGTGGGGACCGTTTTGTGTACGACCGCCCAAAGCGTGCGGTCGTTCGAACTGGTGGCGAGGAGGCCGAAGCGGTCGGCATCGGCCACCGCGTCCAGGACCTCTCGCCATGACTCGGCGGAGAGTGGTTCCGGCACCTCCGCCTCGATGGCCGTGCAGTCGTCGCGCTCCTCCACGCGCGTGGCGAGCCCGACGGCCGATAACCGGGCGGCGATGGCCTCCGCGCGCTCTTTGGAAGCAGGCACAGGGCAGCCCTCCGGTTAGCGGCGATCGCTTTGAGTGAAGCTAGTTAACTAGATTAGAGCTAGTGGACTAGATTTTCCATATGCCTGAGCAACCGCCCTATCTCCGCATCGCCGACGAGCTACGGCGGCGGATCGCGGAGCACGAGTGGGAACCGGGGGAACGGCTCCCCTCCCGCGCCCAGATCGGCCAGGAGTACGGCGTCGGCGACAACGTGGTCCGCCGGGCACAGGAGTTGCTGATCTCCCAAGGCGTGCTCGAAGGCCGCGCCGGATCCGGCACCTACGTCGCCGAGCCACAGCAGCGCGTACGGGTGGTCCGGTCGTCCGCGCGTGAGCAGCCCAGCGGCTCGCCATTCCGCGCGGACATGAAGGCCGTGGGCAGGCAAGGGGACTGGGAGAGCCGGACCGAGGCAAAGGTTCCGGCGCCGGCGGAGATCGCCACGCGTCTCGGTATCGCCGAAGGCGAACTGTGCGTGCGGACCGCGTACGAGTTCCTGGCCGACGGCCGGCCGGTGCAGCTGTCGACGAGCTGGGAGCCGTACGACCTCACCGGCGGCACACTCGTCGTCCTCCCCGAGGGAGGGCCGCACGCCGGGGCGGGGGTTGTGAACCGTATGGCGGAGATTGGCATCACCGTCAGCCATGCCGTGGAGCAGCCGGAGCCGAGGCAGGCGACCGCCGAGGAGGCGTCACTCCTGGGCATCCAGAAGGGCTCACTCGTCACACACATCCGGCGGACGTACTACAGCGACCAGGGCCGCCCTGTGGAGACCGCGGACATCGTCGTGCCCGCCGCGCTCTGCGAGATCGTCTACGAGATTCCGATCTCTCGATAGCCGTCCGTCCGGGCGTGCCCCATCCGTGCCCCATCCGTGCCCCTCGCGTGCCCGTTCGAGCGGGAAACCGCGGGGAACAGCGGGGAGCCGCAGGGCCGGACATGAGAACGGCCCCCGACCGAAATACCAGGTCAGGGGCCGTTCTCACTGCTCTCAACGCGGAGGCGGTGGGATTTGAACCCACGGTGACATCGCTGCCACGACGGTTTTCAAGACCGTTCCCTTCGGCCGCTCGGGCACGCCTCCCCGCGCCTGCCGGTGATCGGCGGCGCGGGGACAAGGGTAACGGGTCCGGGGTGCGCGGGTGCGGTCAGCTGTCGCCCACGCGGGAGCCCAGGGTGAGTTCCGTGGTGCGCTCCTTGCCGTCGCGCTCGTAGGTGATCGTGACCTCGTCGCCCGGCTTGTGGGTCCAGATCTCGCCGATCAGGGTCGGGCCGGAGTCGATGACCCGGTCGTCGAGCTTGGTGATGACGTCGCCGGGCTCGAGACCGGCCTTGTCGGCGGGGCCGCCCGGGTCGACGGGCTCGGAGCCGCCCGCGCCCTGCTCGGTGATCTTCGCGCCGCCCGCCGTGTCCTCGAGCGAGACCGATGCCCCGATCTTGGCGTACACCGGCTTGCCGGTCTCGATGAGTTTCTGGGCGACGTACTTGGCCTGGTTGATCGGGATGGCGAAGCCCAGGCCGATGGAGCCCGCCTGCCCCGTGCCGAAGCCGCCGTTGCTGGTGGACTGGATCGCGGAGTTGATGCCGATGACGTTGCCCTGCGCGTCCAGCAGCGGACCGCCGGAGTTGCCCGGGTTGATGGACGCGTCGGTCTGCAGCGCGCTCATGTACGACGCCTGGCTGCCGGCGCCGTCGCTGGAGGCCACCGGCCGGTTCTTCGCGCTGATGATGCCCGTCGTCACCGTGTTGGACAGGCCGAAGGGCGCGCCGATGGCGATCGTGGAGTCGCCGACCGCCACGTCGTCGGAATTGCCGAGGGTGAGCGGCTTCAGGTCCGACGGTGCTTCGTTCAGCTTGATGACCGCGACGTCGTAGCCCTGTGCGTGACCGACGACCTCGGCGTCGTACTTCCTGCCGTTCGGGAAGGTCACCGAGACCTTGCCGCCGTCGACGGCGCCGGCCACCACGTGGTTGTTGGTGACGATGTGCCCCTGGGTGTCGAAGACGAAGCCGGTACCGGTGCCGCCCTCGCCGCTGCTGCTCTCGGCCTCGATGGTGACCGTGCTGGGCAGCGCCCTGGCGGCCACGCCGGCGACCGTGCCCGGGTCGCGCTTCACGTTGCCGCCGCTGGTGGACGACGAGACGGTCGTCGAGCCGCTGCTGTCGTTCTCCCTGGCCAGCGTGTAGCCCAGGCCGCCACCCAGGCCGCCCGCGACCAGCGCGGCGACCAGGATCGCGGCGACCGTGCGACCGCGTCCGCCGCCGTTCTTGTGCGGCTGCGGCGGCTGGTGCGAGGAACCCCAGCCGCCGCCACCGTGTCCGGCACCGCCGTCGCCGTACGGCGGGTCGGACGGCGGCGGAGGCGGCGGCCAGGAGGCGTCCGGGGCGGAGGAGGAGTGGGCTCCCGTACCGGCCGGAGGGCCTGCCGGTGCGCCGCCCTGGGGGTCATGAGCGGCCCGGGAGGCGGCGGCGTCCGGGTGTGCGGGGGTGCCCTGCGGGCCGTACCCGTAGGGGTCGTCGGCCGGGGGGCCCTGCGGGGCCGCGCCGTGTCCGTGGCTGTCCGCCGCCTGGGCTCCCGGCGGCGGCGCGGCAGGGTCCGGAACCGCTCCGGGGGCCTGGTGGCCCTGGTGCGCCGGAGCTGCGGGAGCATCCACCGGCGCGTGCGGCGGGGCGGACGGGGCGGGTGGTACCGCGGTGCCCTCGTTCTCGGTGCTCACAGCTTCTCTCCTCGGTCCACGGCTGTTGTTCTCGGTCGCACTCGGTCCCGCTCGTTCACGCACGTCCACGAGTCCGGCGCGATACAGCTGTGCATGTCTCTTTGTATGACGTCAGCTTTTCCCACGAGCCGTCAGGGCACCGTAAGTCGTTCCTGTGGGTCCGGGGCCATCCTTTATATAGGGCATTACTCACGTAAGGCGCGCCACTCGATGCCTCCCACCGGACTGCGGCACCGTTCACACCACTCCGGGCACACGTCTACCCGTACACAGTGGCACCATGACGCGGTGACCCACGCACGACAGCACCAGACCCAAGTCGTCGCGCACCGCGGAGCCTCCGAGGACGCCCCCGAGCACACCCTGGCCGCGTATCGCAAGGCGATCGAGGACGGCGCGGACGCGCTCGAATGCGATGTACGCCTGACCGCCGACGGCCATCTGGTGTGCGTGCACGACCGCCGGGTCAACCGTACGTCGAACGGGCGCGGTGCGGTCTCGGCGCTCGAGCTCTCGGATCTCGCCGCTCTGGACTTCGGCTCCTGGAAGAGCCGCGACCCCGCCGGAGGGCCGCGCATCGAGGAACCCGACTGGGAGCACCGCCCGGAGGACCGGGAGGCCACCTCAGTCCTCACCCTGGAGCGGTTGCTGGAACTCGTCTCCGACGCCGGGCGCCGCGTGGAGCTGGCGATCGAGACCAAGCACCCCACGCGGTGGGCTGGGCAGGTGGAGGAGCGGCTGCTGCTTCTGCTCAAGCGGTTCGGGCTCGACGCGCCCGCCGCCCCCGAGGACTCACCGGTGCGCGTGATGAGTTTCTCCGCGCGGTCGCTGCACCGTGTACGAGCCGCGTCCCCGGCGCTGCCCACGGTCCACCTCACCCAGTTCGTCACACCGCGGCTGCGCGACGGCCGGCTGCCCGCCGGGGTGGGGATCGCGGGACCCTCCATCCGCATCGCGCGCAGCCACCCGGCGTACATCGAGCGCCTCAAGGAGGCCGGTCACCAGGTGCACGTGTGGACGGTGAACGAGGCGCGGGACGTCGACCTCTGCGTGAGCCTCGGCGTGGACGCCATCATCACCAACCGCCCCCGCGCGGTGCTCGACCGGCTCGGCCGCTGACCGCGCGTGATCCCTTCTTGCCACTTCCGCCCCATCCGCCCCAAGAACTCCATGCACATCTCTTGACCTCGGACCACGGCCGGGCGCATTCTCACCTCTCGGCCACACCGATGAAATCCAGCCATATGGCTACAGGGAGTGCTCCGGCGCGTTCGGTGCGTGTTGGATCGTTTCGAGTGCGTCACCCCTCATGGATCGGCCGGTTTCCGGTTCAGGCCGATGGGGCATCCACACCGTGGCGTGGGGCGAAGGAGGTCTCGGGGGTGGCGTTGGTGGTGGCACAGGAAGTGCCCACGTCGTCGTGCATGGCCGTACCCCATGGCCCTGCGGGCGTGGGAAAGGCGAGGCGCCGGATGCGCACGCAGCTGCGCGCCGGAGGCGTGGCGGACACGGTCGTCGACGACGCCGTACTGATCCTTTCCGAACTGCTGAGCAATGCGTGCAAGCACGGCAGGCCTCTCGATGGCGCACTGGCCGGCGACGGTGATGTGCGCGCCGCGTGGCGGGTCGATCCGTGCGGCCGGCTCGTCGTCGAGGTCACGGACGGCGGCGGTCCGACCCGCCCGGCGCCGGCCACCCCGTCGGTCACGGCGCACGGCGGCCGGGGGCTGAACATCATCACCGCGCTGGCCGACGACTGGGGCGTGCGTGACGAGGTACCGGGCGAGGTCACGGTGTGGGTCGTCGTCCACGACGACGTGTACGACCCGGACGCCGGAGCCGGACACCGGCGCGAGGACTTCGCCACGCGCGTGACGGCCCCCTCCGTCTCCCGCATCACCGGGCTGGACTTCGCGGACGTCTTCGACGACCTGGGCTGAGAAGGCCCAGTCCTCGGCCGGGGGCGGGCACCGGACCAGGGCGGCCTGCCCGAGGGCGCCCCGGGCCGGGAGCGGGCGGGACCGGGAGCGGGCGGGAGCGACCGGGGCCGGGAGCGACCGGGAGGGGCCCCTTGTCCAGCTCGGCCGTGCCAAGGGCGGCGATCTCCGTCCCGGTGCCCGTCGGTCCCGCGGTCGCGGTTGTCCACAGCCCGGCACGTTGCCCACAGGTTCCCGTCCGCTGGGACGTGAACGGCTAGGCTCGCGCCCGTACGAGACGAGCCGTAACCGGGAGACAGCCACAATGGCCAAGAAGCGCCCTCAGACGAAGGCCAAGCGCCCGCAGCTCACGGACGGGCAGATCCCGGTCGTCGGCGCCCGCGAACCCTGCCCCTGCGGCAGCGGCCGCCGCTACAAGGCGTGCCACGGCCGCGCCGCCGCTCACGCCGTGACCGAGCTGGTGCACCGCCCGTTCGAGGGCCTGCCCGGCGAATGCGACTGGGTGGCACTGCGCGAGCTGGTGCCGGCCGCCACCGCCGGGCTGACGCTCAGGGACGGCCTGCCCGAGGGCGTCCCGTCCGTCACCCTGGCCACGGTGCTGCCGATGGCCTGGCCGGCGCTCCGCCGCGACGACGGCTCGGTCCTGCTCGGCCTGCAGAACGACACCTCCTCCGGAGACCTCAGCCGCGATCTCGCCGACACCCTGCGGCGCGCACTCGCCGCGGACCCGGGCACGCCCGTGCAGGCGCGGCGCGCTCCCGCCGACGGCCCCCGGCTGCAGGACCTGCTGGCCCCCGAGGGCGCGTTCGAGCCCGTGGTGCACAGCGGCTTCGAGTTCTGGGTCCCGGACCCGGAGAACGCCACGCCGGACGTCACCGCTTCCCTGGAGCGGGCCAACGCCGCGGCCATCCCGACCGTCAGGCTGTCGGGCGTGGACTCCGCGTACTGGTGCGAGACGCCCGAGAAGAACCATCTGCGGTGGGTCATGCCGTATCCGGAGGAGCAGCTTCTGGACGCTCTCGCGCGGCTGCACGCGGCGGGCCGCTCCTCCCTCGGCGAGGGCACCCGGCTCGTGGGCTCCTTCCGCGCTCACGGGCTCACCGTGCCGGTCTGGGACCTGCCCAGCGGGGTCGGCGCCGAGGATGTGGAGAAGCCGGCCGCCGAGTTCGCCGAGCGGCTCGCCGCCGCGCTGGACACGGACGCGCCGCTCACCCCCGACGAGCGCCGCGCGCGCGGTGGTCTGACGAACCGCCAGGTCACCCTCAGCTGAGCGACCTCGCGTTCCGCGGTTCCGCCGGCGGCCGGCCGGCGGAACCGCGCACTCCCGCATCACCTGCCCCATACGCAACTCCCGGTGCAGACAAGCCAGTCGGTGACCGGAAAAGCCGAGATCGAATTTGCGAACCGCCGATCTCTTGTTACCGTTCCATTAGCCCGGTTGCTGGTGCATCCCCCGTCGCCAGCAACCGGGTCTTTTCGTGGGGGCCGCCGCTCACCCAGTGCGACCACCGGGGCACTTTCCGTCCGCCGGACCGGTCGACCATCTGCTTCCGCCGGTCCGCCGGCCGTCCGGAGGGTCACCGTCCCCCCGCTCGGGAGTGCGACCGCTGTCACCGGTCGACCACCGACATCCCCGCTCGCTGCGCGTCAGTTACTCCCGGACCTCAGCAACGGGCGCCCGGCCCCGGGACGGTCGGTGAACTCCGCGACCGCCGTGTACCGAGCGAGGCCCCCGCGTCCCCGCTCGCGCGGCGTCTCGCACAGGTCGGGCTCGTCACCGGCATCCACGGCGCAGCGCGTCAGCACGGTGCGGCCGCCCGGCCCCATGAGACTGAGCGCGACGACCCACCCCGCGCCCGTGGTGTTGCGGTAATAGGCCCGCGCCCAGATGTCCTCGCCCCGCGCCACCACGCAGGTCTGCGCCTCGATGCCCTCCGGGGAGGAGAGCGCGGGACCGCAGCGCACGGCGGTGGACGGATGCGGGCCGGACGGTGACGGTTCCGCGGCGGGCCCGGTCCACGCCTCGCCCTCACCGCGTACGGCGGGACGCGCTACGGGGCGTACGGACGACACGGCGGGGCTCTCGGGCGCGAAAGGCTCCGCAGCATGCCCCCGGCCGTCCGGGCCCGTGGACTCCACCGCCGGCGGCAGCGCGATCACGCAGGCCGCCACCAGGCCCGCGAGGGCGAGCGGACGGACTCTTCGGCGGGCCGGGGCCCGGCCCACGGCATGACGCGGCATGCCCCGGGAAGATAGCGCCCCGGGGCAGCCGGCCGGGCGCGCCGCGCGCCCGCTCCCGCTCCCGCTACAACTCGGGTGCGCTCACGCCCGTACGGGTGAGGGCGTCCACCACCGCGTCCACCACCGCTTCGACTCCGGGCACCCAGGGCGAGGCCGAGCCGGGCAGCGGCGCGCGCTCCCAGCGGACTTCCTCCTGCGCGGTTCCGGACGGGGGCAGGGCGAGGTAGCCGCCCTCGCCGTGGAAACGGAGGGAGCCCGGGACGAAGTCCTTGGCGTACAGCAGTTCGCCCAGCTGCTCCATGGAGTACGGCCGCACCAGGATCGACCAGCGGACGGGCCCGGCGACGACCGGACCCAGCCGCATGCCCCGGCGGTCGAGGGCGGCCAGGGCGCGGGCGGCCGGCAGGGCGGGCAGGGAGACCGCGCACGGAGCCTTGCCCCCGGTGGCGAGAATGATCGGCGCCGTCGGCCGGTTGCCCCACCACCAGCGCACCATGCGCGGGTCGGTGGTGGCGGCGAGGAGGCCGGGGTCGAACGGGTGGGCACCCGGCACTGTGCATTCGGGGTCGGGGCAGCCGCAGCGGGACCGGCCCTGCGGGTCGGCCGCCACTCCGGGGAGTACGGGCCACTGCCATTGCGCGGAGTAGGTCAGGGCCGCGCCGATCAGCTCAGGCCCTCCGCCACCGCGTCGGGACAGGAACCTGCGTCGCCTTCCGAGGATCTCGCGCATGAGCGCTCGTTCCTTTCCGTTGCACGCCTGGCAACACCGTGGACCACATCACGTCATGTGTCGATCACTTCACTGTGCGTACCTGTTGGCGCATCACACCCCTGCGCCGGGCAGGGGGAACCCCTTTGGGCCGAACATGGGCTGCCTCCGCGGCCATTCCGCCCATACTGCGTCTATCAGAAGAATGGGCGTGGCGTGGGGGTGGCGAAGTCTGGCGTTTGCCGTCGCGCGTGGTTCTCTCCGCCTCCGCCACGGGAGGATGGGGCACGGTCGTCGGTGGTTAAGACGCCCGGGTCCGTCGCCAGGTTCCCGGGCGGTTCTCAACCACCCCTGGCCTTCACCGAGTACGTACCCATCACGACCGCTGTGACGCTTCCGTCGAACAAGGCCAGTCGACCGCAATATGCCTCCCCCTGAGGCAGTTTCAAGCCAACTTCACTTTTCGGCAAGAGGTCTGCGTGAGTTCCCTTCAGTCTCACGGACACCAGGAATCCCAGCAGGACAATGCTGGACATCTCCTCACGAGTACGTGTACATGTGGAGACACTGCCGGCGACGCAGAACGACATGGGGGTTTGCGATGCTTTCGAGCAGTACATACCGGCCGGAAAGCCGGACATCATGAACGCCCCGCACCCTCCGAAAGTGGCCGGAATCGATACGACGGTTCCCGCACCCGCACACACTGTCGCGCCTGTCACGGGTACCTCTCCCGCCCCTGCGGCAAACCCCCAGAACGCACCGGGCGCGCTTCTCCAGGACCGTCTCGCCGGCTGGGTCTCCGACCTCACGACCCTGCATGAGCTCACCGAACGCCTGCTCGGTACGAGCACACTCGACGACGCGCTCCAGGAGCTGCTCCGCGCGGGAGCCGCGCTGGTCGGAGCGCGGCGCGGTCTCGTCGCCCTGGAGCCCGCCGACGGGCTCGGCCCGGTCACCACCATCGGTCTCGGACTGGCCCGCGCGGACCTCGGTCACATCGAAACCGTGCCGCGCAGTTCCCTGTCGTACGGCAGGATCCTGGACGGTCTGCCCGGCGCCGACGCCGGCATCACCGAGCCCGACCTGTTCGCCGAGAAGGGGCTCGACCCCCGGCACCGCGAGGTCGCCGCCCGCCTCGGCTACGCCGCCAGCTTCGCGCTCCCCCTCGCCACCGAGGGCGCCGGCCGGCTGGGCGCCGCGGTCTGGCTCTACGACGAGCCGGCCGAACCGTCGGAGCGGCAGCGTCATCTCATCGGCCTCTACGTCCGCCAGGCCGCCGAGCACCTGGCGCGCCTGCTGGAACTGGAACGCACCCGCGCGCGCATGACCACGATGACGGAGGAACTGCTGCCCTCCCGCCTCCCCCGGGTCGCGGGCGTCCAGCTCGCCGCGCGGCACCGCACCTCCCCGCGCGGGGGCGGCGACTGGTACGACGCGCTGCCGCTGCCGGACGCCGCGCTCGGTCTCGCCGTCGGATCCGTCACCGGGTCGGGCCCCAGCGCGGTCGCCGCGATGGGCCGCCTGCGCGCGTCGCTGCGCGCGTACGCCGTGATGGAGGGCGAGGATCCGGTCGCCGTCCTGTCCGATCTGGAGCTGCTCCTGCGGCTCACCGAGCCGGCCCGGTCGGCCACCGCCCTGTTCGGCTACTGCGAGCCCGCGCTGCGCCGCATCACCCTCGCCGGGGCCGGGCACAGCCCGCCGCTGCTGCTCGGTGACCGCCGCACGGAGTTCGTCGAGACCTCGGTCTCCGCCCCGCTGGGCATGCTCGCCTGCTGGGAGGCGCCGAGCGTCGAGGTCCAGGCGGAGCCGGGCGAGACCGTCCTGCTCTACACCGACGGGCTGCTGCACCGCACCGGCGATCCCACCGACCGCGCCTTCGCGCGGCTGCACGCCGCCGCTGCCGGAGTGCCCACGGCGCTGCGCCGGGACCCCGGCGCCATCGCCGACCACGTCCTGCGTGCCGTACTGCCGGCGGGCGCCGGCGCCGCGGATTCAACGGAGTCCACGGAGGACGTCGTACTGCTGGCGGCGCGGTTCGAGTAGCGTGCGGCCGCCACCGAGCAGGCGTCCCGGACCCGCCTGCCGCGAACCGCCTGCACGGCGGCCCGAACCGTCCGGCGACCTCGGCCGTCCGCAGGGGATGCGCGAGGCCGCGGCGGGGTTGTGGCCGGTTGTGGCCCAGCGGTCCGTGCGCGCCCTCGGTAACAGGTCATTCCCCGGTTCGTCCGTTTCCGCACGACCGTACGATGGGAGACGGTCCAGTGCCGTATCAAGGAGGATGACCGTGGCGGACGAGTTGCCGGAGACCCCGGAGACTGCCGAAGAGGAGCCCGTCAAGCAGCGCAAGAACGGCCTGTATCCGGGCGTGTCGGACGAGCTGGCCGAGAGCATGAAGAGCGGCTGGGCCGACACCGAGCTGCACGGCCTGGAGCCGATCGCCCAGGCCGCCGAGACCGCCGCACGCCGCGCTGCGCTGTCCGCCCGTTTCCCGGGTGAGCGTCTGGTCGTCCCCGCCGGCAACCTGAAGACCCGTTCCAACGACACCGAGTACGCCTTCCGCGCGTCGGTCGAGTACGCGTACCTCACCGGCAACCAGACGGAGGACGGCGTCCTCGTCCTGGAGCCCACGGCGGACGGCCACACGGAGACGATCTACCTCCTGCCCCGCTCCGACCGCGAGAACGGCGAGTTCTGGCTGGACGGCCAGGGCGAGCTGTGGGTCGGCCGCCGCCACTCGCTCACCGAGTCCGAGAAGCTGTACGGGATCCCCGCCTCCGACGTGCGCGAACTCGCCGGTGCGCTGCGCGAGGCCACCGGTCCGGTGCGGGTCGTACGGGGCCACGACGCCGGCATCGAGGCAGCGCTGACCGACAAGGTCACCGCCGAGCGCGACGAGGAGCTGCGGGTCTTCCTCTCCGAGATGCGACTGGTCAAGGACGACTTCGAGGTCGGCGAGCTGCAGAAGGCCGTCGACTCCACCGTGCGCGGCTTCGAGGACGTGGTGAAGGTCCTCGACAAGGCCGAGGCCACCAGCGAGCGCTACATCGAGGGAACGTTCTTCCTGCGCGCCCGCGTGGAGGGCAACGACGTCGGCTACGGCTCCATCTGCGCCGCCGGTCCGCACGCCTGCACACTGCACTGGGTGCGCAACGACGGCCCGGTCCGCTCCGGTGACCTGCTGCTGCTCGACGCCGGCGTGGAGACGCACACGTACTACACGGCCGACGTCACCCGTACGCTGCCGGTCAACGGCACGTACAGCGACCTGCAGAAGAAGATCTACGACGCCGTGTACGACGCCCAGGAGGCCGGTATCGCGGCGGTGAAGCCGGGAGCCAAGTACCGGGACTTCCACCACGCCGCCCAGCGCGTGCTGGCCGAGCGGCTCGTCGAGTGGGGCCTCGTCGAGGGACCCGTGGAGCGGGTGCTGGAGCTCGGACTGCAGCGCCGCTGGACGCTGCACGGCACCGGTCACATGCTCGGCATGGACGTCCACGACTGCGCCGCCGCGCGCACCGAGACGTACGTCGAGGGCACCCTGGAGCCCGGCATGGTGCTCACCGTCGAGCCGGGTCTGTACTTCCAGGCCGACGACCTGACCGTGCCCGAGGAGTACCGGGGCATCGGCGTGCGCATCGAGGACGACATTCTCGTCACCGAGGACGGCAACCGGAACCTCTCAGCGGCACTGCCCCGGCGGCCCGGCGAGGTCGAGGCGTGGATGGCGGGCCTCAAGGGCTGACAGCCGGTGCAGCGGGGGGGGGGGGGGGGGGGGGGGGGGGGGGGGGGGGGGGGGGGGGGGGGGGGGGGGGGGGGGGGGGGGGGGGGGGGGGGGGGGGGGGGGGGGGGGGGGGGGGGGGGGGGGGGGGGGGGGGGGGGGGGGGGGGGGGGGGGGGGGGGGGGGGGGGGGGGGGGGGGGG
>NZ_JABTTS010000053.1 GCF_018638295.1 Streptomyces sp. CHD11 | reverse complement strand
CCGCAGACCAACGGCAAGGTCGAACGCTTCAACCGCACCCTGCTCGACGAATGGGCCTACGCCCGCCCCTACCGCTCGGAGACCGAACGACGCGAAGCGTTCCCCGGCTGGCTGCACACCTACAATCACCACCGCGGACACACCGCGCTCAAGGGCCAACCACCCGCCAGCCGCGTCCCCAACCTCACAGGGCAATACACCTAGGCGAAACGCCCACTCCGCCGCGCTGCACAGCTGGGCAGCCGAGCGGGACGCTAGCGATACCTAGCAGCCCCCGGCGAACGGCCCGGTACGCGAGATGATCACGCACACAGGAGCAGGGCCGAGAGTGGAGCATGGCCCCCGGCCCAGTGCCCGGCATGGTCGGAGTGGAGACGTCCCGGCTGCCGCCGTTGAACAGCGGCTGAGTCGTAGGTGCTGCTGACGAAGCCGCGTGGTGTATTCCGCATTCCCCTCATGCCTAGGCGCTGTGCTGTGGGAACTCATGATCCCTGCCGCAGCGCAGAGTGACCACCCCATTCGTCTTAGTGATCTTGTGCAGCAGGAACAGCTCCCGCGCGTCACACTCCGTGCACACCTCAGCCCGTGCAATGGGCCACAACGCCAATGGCTCAGCAGTTGAGGGGCTCTGCACATAGATGCGGTTCGGGTCGAGGGTGCCTGGATGGGGGCGTTCGAAGGTCTCCCAGTCAGGATGGCTGCCCCGCAGGCGCCGCCCGATCAGGGTGAATCCTCCGTTTCCGGTGTACGCGCACGTGTCGACCAGGTCCCAGTGGAGGCCAGACAGCCATCCCACTGATTCCAGGGTCGCCACGACTACCGGCTCCAGAGCGTTGACCTCCCGCTCCAGCTCGTGCTCCGGCTGCACCCTGCTCGCGTGACTGGAGTCGTTCCTCGTCCCGCGCAGTTGGTCTAGCAGATCAAACACCCCATCGGGCTCCAGGGCCCCTTCCAGCTCCGGAAGTTCGGGGATGGGCCCGTCCTTGACCAGGTCTGAAATCTGACTCTGCCACGTCCAGAAGGTTGCTCCACCACCCTTCTTAAAGGGGCCGCGCAGAGCGTCGTCGAAGCTCTGTCGACGGTGGGTCCGGACCGCGAGGGCGAGCACACCGACACAGCGCGCCACGCTCTCCGCAAGCTTGAGCAAGGCGTCCTTGCGTTGGGCGAGTGTCGTAGCGATGCGATACTGCCGGGCCAGTGCTGCCACGTGGTACGGGTAGCTCCACTCGGCCCGCCATACCGGGTCCCCGAGCGGCTGGACGAGCTCCCCAATGATGCGAGCCTCGTACGCCGAAGCCCTGGCGGTGCGGCGCATCTCGTCGAGGCCGGCCTGCGGGTCACGGAACAGGTTCGGCAGGATCCTGGAGGTGGTGCGGGCGAGAACTTCCTTGCCACCGTCGAGGTCGTCCAGGAGCGAGTTGAACTCGGGGTCCCTGATGAGCTCGACGGGCACAGGCGAGTTCATGGAGACGCGGGGATGCGCGCCGGCCTCTTCGCCTGCGCGCGTCCGCAGCCACTCGCACAGAGCGCGCCCGCTGTTGCCTAGGGGACGCAGGACTGTCAGCTGTGTTACCGCGTCCCCAAAGTCCGGCGGTAGCAGGCGCCAGTTGCCCGCCTGCCCCACCACGTCTCCGCCGGTGCAGACGGCCAGAGCCTGCCCCGTCCCTGTTGCTTCCGGAAGATCCGCTGCGGTGACGGCCGTTTGGAGGTCGATCCCGCGCAACAGGGGCAGGCCCTCCGTCGCTCTCTGGCCGAGCCAGCGGCTTATACGCCGCGCCACCGTGGAGAGGGGGCCAAAGCCGGTGCCGGGCCCGCTTACCAGGAAAGGAGCTTGGGGCAGCGCACACCCGATCTTCATGCTGTTCCAGTCGGGCCATACGTCCGGCTGCTCGGGAGCTATCTCGCGCTGCACGAATTCCGCGACGTCCTGCTCTAGGGGTACGCGCACTCTGTGGGCCAGGTCGGGGTCCGGAAGCGTGTGCCCCCGCTCGTCGGTCTGGACCTCGCCTTCCGGGTCCGAGACGGCCGCGGCCTTGCGTACGCGGCTCCACAGTGAGCGCGGAAGCTCGGTCGACAGGCCCGCGTTCTTCAGCGCCGCCGAGAAGGCACTCTCAAATGCGGCCCGGGTGAGCCAGGTCTCACCGGTCACCGCGCGCAGTGCGCGCAACAGGGCCGGCGCTTCGTCGAAACGCGTCAGCATTCTCGACGACTCGACGTCGGCGACGATGTCGGCGCTCACGGTGAAGTGCTGCCGCAACGGCCGGTCGACCGTGACCTCTTGGTAGACGAGGTCTTCGGCATCGAGCAGCAATGCCCCGTCCTCGCTGCCAACTTCCTGGCTCCCCTCCGACACAACGCCGTAGGCCGCCTCGTACCGCTCCGCTATCCGGGCGATGTGCTGGTCCGTCAGGTAGTGGCGCTTCCCGCCCAGCGGCCTGCGCAGTGTCGCGGAGTGTCCGCGCGCGTCCAGCGCTATGACCGTGCCTCGCAGTTGGGGCGGCTTGCGGTTGGACAGCAGCCATACGTACATCGGAACGCCGAAGTTCGGCAGCAGGTGTGCGGGAAGGGCGACCACACCCTCCAGCAGGTCGTTCTCCAGTAGCCACCGTCGGATTTCCGACTCGCCAGAACCAGCGCCTCCACTCTGCAGGGACGACGCGGTGAACAGAATGGCGGCTCGGGCACCCCCCTTGTCTTTGGGCCGCATATGAGCAACGAGATGTTGAACGAAGAGCAAGGAGCTGTCGTTGACACGGGGCAACCCTGCGCCGAAACGCCCGGCGAATCCCAGCTCCGTGGCCTCGCGCTTCACTTCATCGTGCTGTCGCTTCCAATCGAGGCCGTTCGGAGGGGCCGCCAGCAGATAGTCGAACGTCTCGCCTCGGTGCCGGTCATCTGTGAGGACGTCTCCGTGCGAGATGCCTGCCGGATCCGCGCCTCTCATCATCCGTAGGGAGCGAGCTATTGCGTAGGTTTCCAGATTGATCTCCTGACCGGAGACCGACATTTTGGAAGAGCTTCCCAGCTCATGCAGGAAGCCTTCGACGGCGGAGAACATACCGCCGGTACCACAGCACGGGTCGTAGACGGTGATCGAGGTTCCTGACGGGGTCAGCGCTGCCGCGTCCGGGCCAAGCAACAGACGGGCGGTCAACACACTCACGTCCTGCGGGCTCGTGTGCTCAGCCGTGGTCTCCGGCGACGCTTCGGTGAAGCGCCGGACGAGTTCCTCGTACTCCCGCCCCATCTCCTGGTTGGAAACGGTGGCGAGGCTCAGATCCAGCTCAGCGAACCGTGACGCCACTTGCCGCAGCACCCCCGCATCCGCCAACTGCCGGACACTGCTCGGAAATTCGAACGACCCCAGCACATCGACAACTGCAGCCGGAAAATCCCGTACGAACCGCTCCACCGACTCAGCCAGAAGCAGCTCGGCAACTGGTGAAGCCTCGTCGTCCACCGCCAGCAGAAGTCCGGCAAGGCCATCCGGGGCATCTGGGAGGCCGGTGTTCTCACCCGACCCGCCCCTCGCCCCGCCCGCAGCCGCGGGGTTGCTCTCCCCTCGAACCACGGGCACCTGTGTGTCGCCGGCGGCCACGGTGCCCGCGCCATCGTTCACCAGGTCACCTGTACTCTCGCCCGCAGTCTCGGCCAACCGCCAGTCCGCTTCGTTCCGGCGCAGGCAGTCCATGCGGCGCAACACGGTGAAAGGCAAAACCACCCTTCCGTACTGGCTCCCCTTCAAGTCGCCCCGAAGCAAATCTGTCACGGACCAGATGAAGTCCACCCGTGCGCGGTTCCCGTCCCCGGCCACTCGCCCTCCCCATCCCAGCGGCCCTTGCCGCCCGAGAGTCGCTAATCATTTCATCCGGTGGCGCGTCCGTAAGTTCGTCTCGGACCGTCCGGTGCGACAGAAGCTGAACCCGTCCCGCTACACGGCGACCTCAACCGGGTCGATGGCGATGACATCCGATGACAGGCTGCGTTGTCGCAGGCTCAAACAACGTCGTGGGGCCTTCTGCCGGGGTCGCCGCTGGTGGTGGCGTCACGGGGCACACCTCGCCACGATGTGGACAGAAGCCTCAGCAGTTGACGCGCCCTCAAGGGCACATCCAGGGCACATGAGCCTGGGAAACAGCGTTGACCCGTGAGAACTACGGAGATGTGTTCTCGCAGGTCAACGCACATTTCAGCGAGAAACCCCAGGTCACCACCCCGCCACTTCCAATCGCTGCACAAGTGACAGGGCCGTCTGACACGTGCCGTGCCGGGCGGACCGCTGGCCGCTCCTCGGGTGCCCCTGGACCAGAACGAATTCGACACGCATTAGGGCCGGAAGCCTATGAGCTCTCCGTCGGTCGGGAAGTTCAGCTCCACCAACCGCCAACGGTATACATCGCCTTGAGGAACGCCCGGGGTACGCCGCCGTTGTCCGGAAGGAGCGCGGCCCCCACGGTCGCCAACAGTGCCATGTCCCTAACGACGAGCGGCCGAGGCATCCGAGACAGCTCCCGAAGGGCGCGGTCCAGGACCGTCACATCTACGGTGCCAGACGCGATCCCATCCCGCAGGGCCGGCACGTGCGCCCGCAGAACCCTCTGCCGCCCGTCCGGCGGACGGATTCCGACGATCGCATCCAGCGTCCTTACCACTGCGTCCGGCCACCCCACGGCACTCTGTGCAATGGGCATAAGGGCGGCCGCACGGCCTTGGTCCTGCACGATCGTCCCTGCCGCGTCTAGGGCGGAGGCGAGGAGGGCACCGCGCAGCGGGGCGCGGGCATGACGGGCGAGGGCGCACAGCAGGGCGATCCGTGTTTCGGAGTCATCCACCGCTTCCACAAAGGCGCGGAGCTGGGAAACTCTGAGATTGTCCACATCCGGGAGGTTCTGCTGGAGCAGGCCGAGCAGTCCGTCGGTCGAGTCCCCCAGCGCAAGATCCGCTCGCACCGCTCTCAGCACCTCCGTCCACAGCCGCTCCGGCGTGTGTCGCCCGGCCGCTGTGGCCAGCGCCCCGAGCGCGGTGAGGCGGTGCTGGGGGGACTCGATGCTGAGGACCGTCTGCTCGGCGTCCCCTAGGAGTTCCGTGGGCAGATCCACGATGAACGGTGTCAACTCCTCCGGTTCCAAAGCCTTCCGCTGAAGCAGGAAGCGCACGATCCTGCCCCGATCCCGAGCCGACAGCCGGTCCAGGACCTTGCGCCGCTCCGACGGCTTTCGGTGTGCGAGTGCCACGGCGGCCGCGTCGAGCAGGTGGTCACGATCAACGTCGTTCACGAGCCGGGCCAGGTCGATGAGTGGGGTCGGCCCCACCCCCGGGCCACCCACCAGTGCGGTGTCCGTCAACAGCTTCAAGAAGGACGTGAAACGCTCGGTGTCGACATGCTGGCGCACCGCCATAGTGGCGGCGACGCGGGCAGGGAAGGGCAACTCCTGTGCGTGGCGCAGGACGTCCTCGACCTGGTCGGCGCCAACCACGGGCATCAGTGCCCGGATCCTGGCCAAGGTGGGGTTGCGGCCGAGTGCGTCGCCCAGCAACAAGGCCCGTGCCTCCGGTGCCAGTAGGGGGAACACTTTGGCCACTTCCTCGGCCAAGACGTGCTGAAAACGATTCGCGTCCTCGGGAGGGACGATCTCAAGGGCCCGCACCTGGCTCACCGCGTCCACGACCCGCCCTGCCGGGAGCCGAGACACCAAGGGGGCCAACAGCCAGGGCCGAAGCCACGGTTGGGCCTCGTCCGCGATGTTCCACAGCAGCGCGGCAAGGTCCTCGGAAAGCCGGTGCGGAAGGGTACCGAACAATGCCTCCACCGCAGCCGACAGCTCCGCCGACCAGCTAATGAATGGCGGACCCTCGACGATGGCGACCAACAGCGGAACGACGCACTCGCGGATCACGCGCTCTTTGTCTACGGCCGTTGACAGCATGCCAGCCAATACGCGATCTCCGCCGAGCATGGCCAGCCGGTACTCGACGCGCGTGATCCGCTCCAGGGTCCTGCGCTGCTCGATATCGACCCGGTGCCGCAATTCGAGCGGGAGCGGGAGCTGTGCCAGTCGTTGCAGTGCGGTGGCACGGATCTTGGTGTTCTGCTGAGCAAGTGCCTCCGTCAGCGCGTACCGTCCCAGCTCGCCACGGTGCCGCTCCGGCGCTCGTTGAACGCAGATCATGAGGGCTTGCAGTCGGGCGTCATCATCTGCAATGCGCGCCACCCGCGCCGTTGCGCCCGAGACGGCCGCATCCGCCAGGGGCACCTTGCCGCCGAGAAAGGACAATACTTCGCCGTCGCTGAGCCGACCCGGACGGAATACGAGATCGCACTCGAGGTCCGCGAGGATCTGCTCGGAGGGGTTCGTGGCCACGTCGCTCAGCAACTCAGCCCTAGCGTGCGCGTCGTCGATCAACTGGGCGCAGTCCAGCGCCTCGCGGAGCAAGACGTCGGCAGCCTCGCCGCGGTGGCAGGCGGCCAGGGCGGTGAGCGCTGCGGCTCTGACGGGCCGGTCCAGGTCGCGTGCACGTCCCAGGAGCCGCAGGACGGCGTCCGAGGTCTCGCCGTGCCCCTCCGCAGCAAGCAGGTGGGCGTGAAACAGCAATGACTCAATCCGGTCGTCACCGCCCCGCACCTCCAGGTCGCCACACAAACGCCGTCGGACCGATCCGGGAAGAGCGGCCACGAGCTCTTCCGAGTCCGCCGGCGGGGTGTTCCGCAGATCGTCGTAGATAGCGGACGGCAGGGAGGCTACGGACCTCTCAAGCCAAGGCCGGGCATCAATGAGGAGGCTGTGCCGGACTTGCGGAGTAACGTGTACAAGCTCCGACAGCAGGTCGTCACGCTTCTCGGGAGCGGCGAACTCCGCCAGGGCGAACCGTGCCCGCACATTGTGGCTGACGCTCGCCACTTCCTCCTGTCGGCCGCGCGCCTCCTCGACCGCCGCCCGTGCCTCCACCTTCGAAAGGTGCCGGGCGAGGGCGCAGAGAGACCGGATCGCAATCAGGGGATCCGGCGTCCGCCGCGCCAGCCGAACCGCCCGTGGCAGCAGGTTCTCCGGCAGATGGCTGGCCATCAGCACCAGCGCACGGCCGCGCCGCACGCCGTCCTCGTCGGCCGCGCAGGAGTCGAGGGCCTCCCCTGCCAGTGCCAGTCGTTCGTCCCACGGCAGACGGACGCTCAGAGCCGCCAGGGCGATCGCCCGCGGGCAAGAAGCCTCCAACGACCGCGCGACAGTCACAGCGCGCCGGGCGGACTGCTCGTGCAGGTAAGGGCTCAGCCCGGCCAGCGTGGCAGACCGGCGGGCCGTGGCCCGCACGGTGGCCGCGACTGCCACGCACTCGTCGAGCCATTCGGGTCCGACAACTTCAGCCAGTCGCACCACTGCGGCGGAGCGCCGATGCTCATAAGTCATGCGGCGGCACAGCGCCAGCGCTTGCGCGGGCGGAAGGATGCCCGCCCTCGCAGCCATGTCCACCAGGGCCACAGGAATTCCGTCGCTTCGGGCCGCGACGCTCGCACGGGCGAGGGCGCTAAGGAAGCGCACCTCGAACGCCCGCTCATCACACCGTGCTTCAGCGCGTCGCCAGGCCCGCTCACTGTCGTTCAGGAATGTGCTGTCGCCGCCCTCCAGCGCCTGACAGGCTCGCAGCCAGCCGCCGTCAACGAGGGCGTAGAGGTCTTCGTCGGGAGCCTGTGCTCGTTCAAGGTGCGCACCGTGAAAACGGACAGCGTACGGCGGGACGGCGGTCGTTCCCTCCCGAGCCTGCGCCAACGCGCGCCTGCCATGAGCGAGAAACCGTTCGTCCCAGGCATCTCGTTCGACCTGTCCCATCAGCTCCCGGAAGTACATGCCGAGTCGGGGGTGGGAGTAGACGAAGCCCGTGTCCCTGCCGTCGCCGATGACGAAGCGTCCTACCTCGCTGGTCAGGGCGCGCAGCCTCAGCCACGACAACGGCCGGGGCATGATGCCCGTTAGGTCGTCGTGGCCGAGCGGGCCGAGCGCACAGGCCAGGACGTTCAGGAAGTCCTCAAGATCCTGCCGTTCCGCAGTCGGGTTGCGGTTCCGGTCCCGCCACTGTCGTTCCTGCTCATCCCACCAGCGACTGAAGTACCCCTCCAGCCCCGTGCTGATCGACGGCAGTTCGTCCGCGTTGATTGCCGCGGCACGCTCGCCGTAGGGCAACAGCGCCTCGACGTAGAGCCGGACCAGCAGGGGATCCCCCTCGCTGAGCCGGTACAGCTCGCTGACGACGTCCACCTTGGTCGCCAGGCCGGCGAGGGGATCGCCCATGGCGTGCAGTACCTGGCGGACGCCGTCCCGGTCCATGGGTGGCAGGGGCAGGCTGACGGCCAGGGAGTCCCAGTTCAGGCGGGCCAGCCAGCCCCGGTCGTCCGTGCCACCGGCCAGATGTCGGGCCGACGCCAGCACCCGTACGCCCCGCCCGGGCGCGGCAGGGAAGAGGTCAGGGCCCGGCTGCCAGTCGGTTGCTTCGTCGAGGCCGTCCATCACAACCAACAGGGGACGCCCGTCGGGAGGCGGGCGTCGCAGGTAGCCAAGGCATGTCTCCTTCCACTGCTCAGCCGACATATCCGTGGCGCCGGGCGGCTCTCCATACACCTCGCCCAGCCTGGTCGCCAACGCCGGAAACACCACGCCCGCCTGGGCAGTGTTGAAGCGGATACTCACCGGGACGACGACCACGTGCGCCCGTTCCTGGCGCATCACCTCTCGGGCCCAGCGCACCAGCAGCGCCGACTTGCCGCGGCCGGCCTCTGCCGCAACAAGTGCGTAGGGTGCCGCCTGCGGATCAGCTAGCCATGCGGTAAGCATGTTCATCTGCAGGTCCCGGCCGCCGAAGGGCACGGGGGCGCCGTCCCGACCCAGATACTCCACCAGGAAGTTCTCGATCCGGCCCGCGTAGCTGGCGCTGAACGCTGTCAACCCGGCGAGCAGCGGGGACACGGCGTCAGCGGCCTCTCGCCAGCGGCGGTCCCCATGGTGGAAGGCGTCGTGCGCGGCGACCACCTCCGGGTGCAGTTCACGTAGCAGTCCAACGGGCACTCCCCAACCACCGGTCGGCAGGGCGGGGTCACGCGTCGTCTTGAGCACTCCGCACACGCCCATGGTGCGCAGATTGAGCAGCGGTCCCCCACTCATGCCAGGCACCGCCTGACCACCCGCGAGCTTGAGCAGGCCGCCGCCCACCTCATGAACGCCTTCGTAGGTGAAGGTGACCGGTTCCACCTGCGCGTCATCCCGGGACCAGGTTCGGGTGTATCCACACCCGTGCACGCGGTCCTCCCAGCGCGGTTCGTCGAGGTCGAGCCGCACACAAGGGTGACCGCTGCGCTCGACTGCCAGAACAGCCAGGTCCGGGTAGGGGTACGGACCGGGGGCCGACCGACCATTGGGAGTTGGATGTACGGCGATGAGCCGGGCCCGTGCTCCCCCTCCCTGCCACTCTGCCCTCAGTAGTTGCCCGGCTTCCGCACCGCTCACGACGTGGGCGCAGGTCAACACCGTGCCGGGAGCCACGAAGAAGCCGGTGCCGCCCGCCGCCCCGGAACCGCTGATCCGGACGAGGCAGTCAGTCAGAAGTCGTCTGATCCCCGACATTCCTGGCGCCACTTTCCCACTCCAACGTGACCTTCAAGGACGCCTTGCTCCCGCTGTCCACGAAGACACTCACCAGGCTGCCCCCCTTCACCCCCAGCTCGAGACCGAACTCGACCGTGGCCTTGGAGGGTTTGATCCTCTCCAGGCTATCGACGATCACCGAGCCCACGCCCTGCAGCGCCTCACCAACGACATCGAAGGACAACAACCGGTCGAGCCCGACATCCTGCGGCCCTCCTGGAAGGGTCGCGTCAAACTGTTGGACCCTGGCCATCATCAGCTTCCCGTTGGGAAGTTCGACGTCCACTGTTTTCTCTTCGCCCACTCCGTGCCCTCTCACCAGCGTGTGCAGCAAGTGTGGCCTCTCCGCGCCTGGTTGGCCACCAAAAGGCAAGGGTGTGGCTCTCCTTGAGGGACGTTCCTGATCAGGCCGTGAGGTCGTAGTTGTTAGAGAGAAGAGCCTTTACCTTCCGCGAGTTCGCCGATTCCCCGCCCGACCCCGGATGAGCGGGGGCGAACCGTCCGGGCTGGTCCTCGATCAGCCAGCCCCGTTCGACCAGCCGTTTCAGCTTCCCCCGCGTCCCTTCGATCTTCGCGGTCACCGCGGGCAGCCCGATCCGGGGCACGATCTGCTTGGCCTGCATCGGCCCCGACGCGTCCGTGATCACCTCCACGATGTCCCGGTACACATCCGGCAGAACGTCCGTCGTGAGACCTTCCCGCCAGTGCGGCACCATGATCGTCCCCACCACCCGCACTTCGGGCTCCACCGGCACCTGCGCCGCCACCGGCTCCCGCAACGGCGCAGTCTCGGCCACGTCCTGCCCGGACAGCTCGGTGAGCACCTGGGCCACCGTCTCTCGCGTCACCCGCAGCCGCGACCACACCTCACGCTCACCCGCCAGCCGTGAGGTCAACTCGGCCATCTCCGCCTCGAGTTCCTCCACCCGGACACGGGCAGCCGCCTCCCGCGTCTCCAACTCCTCGATCAACGACACCATCGACGCCCCCTACTTCACCCGCCACAGTAGAAGGACGCCTACCCCGCCTACACCGTCAACCAGCGTTCTCCCAGCTCAAGGGCTTCCCTGGAGGAGAGCTACACCCAAAAGGCAAACAGAGAGCTGGCACCTCCGCCGGGAGACTCCTGCTGGACCGCCGCAGCCGCCTCGATAGGGGTAGAGGCCGCACGGAGGGCCCCGGGCTTCGACGGTCGTACGCCTTAGGATCGATTGCTTGCCGGACTCGCAGATCGGAAACCGCGGTGCCCGGGCGCAGGTTGCACGTCCACCCGGCCTTCGAGGCAAGAAGCCGTCCCGCAGCAGCGCCTGCACGAGCAGCCCGTGGCGCATCAGACAGCTATCGGGCAGCACGGATACAGCACACATGGGGCCGGGAAACCCCGTGAACACGCGAGAACTGTAGAGGGGTGTTCTCCCAGTCCAGACATCCTACAGTCGACGTTTTCGCAGGTCACAGCCCCGTCCAGAGAAAACTCCTAAAGCGGGTGTCGCAGGTTCGAATCCTGCCGGGGGCACCAACGCAAAGGCTCCGGACCGATCACGGTCCGGGGCCTTTGACATCCACTTGCGACATCAGCAGGCACGGTCACGGACGGCCGGTCCGCCTCCGTGCAGGCGCGCGTGCTGAAGCTGATGCAGGAGTGCCTGAGGCTGCCCTCACCGTTCGGGGCGTCACGGGGACCAGGCGTCAGCCAACTCGAAGGACACGACCGTTCCGCCGAAGCGGCTCGGCCCGGCGTGCCAGGATGCGGCGATGGAGTCGACCAGGAGCAGTCCACGCCCGTGAGCGTCATCGGCGTCCGGTCGGCGAAGACGCACGCTCGCGGGGAATCCCGGGTTGTGCACCTCGACCCGCAATGAGGTTCCCTCCCTGAACCACTCGACCCGTACGACCCACTCGTCGTCGGACCGCCCGTAGAGCATCGCGTTGGTCACCAGTTCCGAGATCATCAGAACGCAGTCATCGACCGAACAGGCCGGCTGGTACGGGGCGATGAGCTTCCGGAACCAGCGTCGCGCCCGAGGAACGGACTCCGGCGTCGGCTGCAGCACCATCGACCCGAGTCTCGGTGATCCCTCACAGGGATGCCGGTCGATCACAAAGGCCATCTGCACTCTCTCCTCACCGCTGCCCCGCAGGCGCGGAGGCTTTGACCCGGACGCGCGCCGCTGCTCGATGACGGCATGCGGACGCCCCTCACCCAGAGACCAGTCCTCAACATCTCTAGACATCTCCACCTTCCCGAGACATCTCTAGAGATGTCAAGGAATGTGCCCGGAGTCCGCCGGAACGAGGGGCCGCGCGGCTACACGCAGCGAGCCCGCACCCGACCTATGGCCTAAGGTGTCTAGAGAAGCGAGGAGGGTTCCGGAATGGCTGCTACCGACGACCGTCGGCCCAAGTACCAGCGGATCGCTGACTCTTTGCGCGAGGCGATCCAGTCGGGCGAGTACGGTCCCGGTGATCGCCTTCCGGGAGAGAATGACCTCATGACCACGCACGGCGTGGCCCGCATGACAGCCCGGCAGGCACTCGGCGTCCTACGCGACGAGGGCATCGCCGAGGCCCGGAAGGGCGCCGGCGTGTTCGTCCGGGCCTTCCGCCCGATTCGCCGCCACGGCATCCAACGACTGGCACGCGACCAGTGGGGCAACGGCCGCTCCATCTGGTCAGCGGACATCGAGCACAGGGCGCTCGAGGTCGACCGGGTCTCCGTGTCCGAAGAGGTAGCGCCCGAACACGTCAGCTCCGTCCTGCCTCTGGCTGACCAAGAGATGACGTGCGTGAGGCGCCGACGCTTCGTCCTGGACAGCAAGCCGGTCCTGCTCGCAACGAGCTACCTCCCCATGTCCCTGGCAGCCGGGTCCGCCATCACCCAGGAGGACACCGGTCCGGGCGGCACCTACGCCAGGCTCACCGAACTCGGCCACGAGCCGGTGCACTTCCGCGAAGAGATCCGCTCACGCATGCCGTCGAAGGACGAGATGGCACAGCTGAGCATGGCCCCGGGCACCCCGGTCATCCTCATCTGCCGCACCGCTTTCACAGAACAGGGTCGCCCCGTCGAGATCAACGAGATGACACTGGACGCCGCCTCCTACGTCCTGGAATACGACTTCGACGCACCCTCGGCACCAATGTGCCACTGACGTTCATCGATTACGCCTGGGTCGCGGTCTTCTGCTTGAGGCGTTCGTAAGGTGTCTGGCCGCCGAGGCCGCCGTGGGGGCGATGGTAGTTGTAGTAGTCCTCCCACTCGCGCAGCTTGTCGTTGAAGATCTCGGCGTCGTCGATGACGACGCCGTCGAGCAGTCGGTAGAACTCCTCGGCGTCGATGCGGTGGGAGCGTTCGACCTTGCCGTTCAGCCGCGGGGTGCGGGGCTTGATGTAGGTGTGGGCGATGCCCTTGTCGAGCATGTGCCAGTGGAAGGCGGACTGGAACTCCGCGCCGTTGTCGGTCTGGATGACCTCGACCTGGAACGGCAGGCGTTGCAGTACGTAGTCGAGGAACTGGATGGCGGTCTTCTGGTTCAGCTGCGGGTAGATCCGCAGAACGCGCAGGCGGGTGCAGTCGTCGATGGCGGTGAACTGGTAGTACTTGTTACGCCCGCCGCGCCGGCCCTGGGGCGCGGAGGCGAGCGGCTCGATGAACTTCACGTCGATTTGTACCCGGTGGCCGGGCAGTTGCTTCTCGTACCGCTTCCATCTGCGGTCGTGGCGCTTGTAGCGCTGGGAGGCCGGCAGGCGGCCCATGTCCAGGCGGTGGAGGATGCGCCACACGCCTGACTTGCTGATGGTGACGTCGTGGTACCGCTTGAGGTACATGGCGATTTTCTCCGGGCCGAAGTGGTAGTGCTGCCGCAGATAGATGATCTTTCCGACCACCTCGGCGTGGGTCGCGTTCGGCAAGGTCTTGGGCGCCTTGGAGCGGGTCCGCAAGCCCTCGATGCCCTCGGTCTGGTAGCGGCGGTACCAGGTGTCGTACACCTGCCGGCTGATCCCGAAGTAGCGGCAGGACATCGCGACGTTCCCGGTGACTTCTTCCACGTGGCGTATCACCGCCAGGCGCCGCTGGCCTCGCGGTCAAGCGGCGGGGTGGTGGGAGTGGGCTTCGGCAGGTGGATCTCCGTAGTGATCGGAGACCCAGGTGTCAACGATGATCGTCAGTTTTAGAGACCAAGCGCCCCGAGCATGATTCAGAGTCTCTCTACTGGTTCAAGCCCCGGCTGCGCTCCGCTCCGCCGGGCGCGCTTCCCGGCTCCGCTCCGGGCGCCGCTCCTGCCTTCGGCCCGCTCCGCCCGCGCTGCGCCGACGCGCGCCCTGGTAAGGGTTGGCCGACGACAGAAGGTCAGAACACGTCGTGGCTGGGGCGGTCGGCTCCACAGCTTTGGGCAGCCACCATGGGGCGAGCCTCGAAGATCATGGCCCCAACGTCGTGCTTTACCGAGCAGGTCCACAGACTGCCCGACGCGCCGGAAGCTTACGGGGCCATGATCACTCGCCCCATGGCAACTCCCGTCCCAAGCCGCTCCGCCGACCTGGTCGTTTCTGCTCGTGACGTCCATCGCCCTGCACAATGAGGCCAGAGGGAGGGGTATTCGTGACTTGGGTATGTGCGGCGTGGGACTTGGTCTTCGCAGCCGTCTGCGTGATCGTGGCATGCAACCTTCGCGACTCTGCGTGGCGTGTACACGGCTACGCGGCGAATCACATCGGGGTGAGCCGTCTTTTCACCCCCACGACGGTAAGGATCACGTGCGGCGTTCTCGGCGCCATCCTGATCACAGAAGCAGCAGTTCGACTGCGATGACCCGGACGGCCTGTCAAGGGGGCCTGAGTTCCTGACATCAGCGGCTGACACCAACAAGCGCGAACCCCGAGGGTCATCGCCGAACCTCAGCGGCTGGCCAGCAAGGACCCGAAGCGGGTTATAGGTGGCCGCAGCGTCCTCGTGATCGACCTGATAAAGATGAGGCCCGACCGTAAACGCTCTCGGTTGGGCCTCATCCCCGTTGCCCTGCACGACGGAAGACAGGTCTGGACGTCGAACGCTGCGTCAGGCCGCAGGATCGTCTTGGAGCTGTGCTCAGCTCGGCGCTGCCGAGTCTCGCACTGTCCCTCTCCGCGGCCGTCATCTGCAAGGTCCTGGCATCGAGGTTGAACAACGACGACCAGACCATGGAGACGAACGACGAGGAGAACCGTATGGCTGATGAACCTAAGTCGAGCAGAATGAAGCAGTGGGCGAGCGCCCTTTGTGACGTACTGGGAGACCCTGCAGTCGGCTTCGCGGGCGGGGCAGTGTCGAGCTGAGCGCAGCTCCTCTGCTGTACAGCAGCGAAGTACAGCAACCGCAGGAACCGACCTCACTCGACAGCGTCCCTTCAGAGCCGTAGAGCGGCCGGTACGACCGTTCCCGACCGATCCACATAGAGCTACGGATCAGAAGGCGTACCCTGCCGAGTGGTGAGGTCGTCCGCACGGTTAAGGCCGCGACCCGGGGTGCGACAAGGGTCGGCTGCCTCACCACTACCCAGGACCGTGCCACTCTCGTGCCAGAACGCACAGGGAACCACGGGGAGTCAGCAGCAACAACGGGTAACCCACCGGAACTTGTCGCACTGCGGATTCGCGCAGGTCACACCACCGGCCGCCCAACCTCGCTCCTAACAGGCCATCTCATTTGGCTCTGCAGGAAGACTCCGACCTCGCGCTTGATCAAGGACCTGCTCGCAGACAGACTGCTCTTCATGGGATCAGTGGGCAGAGCCACCAGGCTGCGGATCGGAAAGTGCTGATGAGTGCCGACCTGCCCTTCTTCCGTTATCACCCAGATCCCCTCGCGAGCGGGTCCATCCGCGCGTCCACTGAGACGTGCGCCTGCTGCAAGGCCAACAGGGGATGGATCTACACGGCCACCTTCTACACTGCTCAGGACGTCAGCGGACGGTTCTGTCCCTGGTGCATCGCAGATGGCAGTGCGGCCGAACGCTTCGCCGGCGACTTCACCGACTCCTACGGGCTCGTCGGTGTCAGTGAGGACGTCTTGCATGAGGTCACCCGCCGCACTCCTGGCTTCCTCGCCTGGCAGGATCCACACTGGCTCGTCCACTGCCAGGACGCTGCCGCCTTCCTGGGGGAAGTCGGATATGCCGAGCTGGCGGCGCATCCCGAAGCACTCGACCAGTTGCGGACCGACATGCGCCTCGACGGCTGGCACGACGAAAACCGACTCGAACACTTCCTGACCAGCCTGGGCGAGGGGGCAACCGCCATGCTCTTCCGCTGCAACAGCTGCGGAGCCCACCTCGCCTACACCGACGCCTCGTGAGTATCGTCCGTGCTGGTGAGTCTGCGGTAGCAGATAAGGGTGCAGGCGATGCTGGTGAAGGCCAGGAAGTGGCTGGCCTTGCGTTCGTAGCGTCGGTGGAGGCGTCGGCATCCGCCGAGCCAGGCCATGGTGCGTTCGATGGTCCAGCGGTGCCGGCCCAGCCGCTGGCCGGAGTCCGTGCCCTTGCGGGCGATCCGCGGCGTGATGCGCCGGTCGCGTAACCAGCGCCGCAGGCGGTTGCAGTCGTATCCCTTGTCGCCGTGGAGCTTGCCGGGCCTGCGCCGTCGTCTGCCGCGCCGGGAGCGGACAGGCGGGATTCCTTGAACCAGGGGGACAACGGCCTGGCTGTCATGGACGTTGGCACCCGATATGCCGTCGGACAGGGGCAGACCGGTCCGCTCAGTGATCAAGTGAATCTTCGAGCCGTACTCGCCCCGATCCACAGGATTCAGGCCTGTCAGCTCCCCCTTTTCAGGGCCCTCATGTTCACCGAGTCGATCGCGCAGCGGGACCAGTCCAGCTCGCCGCGGGAACCGGGTTCGTCGAGGACCAAGCGGTGGAGCTTGGCCCACACCCGGTTCTTCGACCACTCCGTGAACCGCCGGTGGGCTGTGGCTCCCGACGCCCCGAAAGAAGCGGACGGCAACTGCTGCCACGTACAACCAGACGTCGCGACGAACACGATCGCCGCCGGCACTTCTCGGTCCCCGCGCCGGCGCCTGCCACCACCCTGCGGACGGATCGGCGGCTCCGGCACCACCCGCTGGAACAACTCCCACAAGTCATCCGGCACCAGCCGCTCAACGATCCCCACGTCGACAGACTATCGATCAGGCCAAATGAGATGACCTGTAAAACGGGTGTCACAGGTTCAAACCTGTCGGGCACCAGCCAATAGGCCCCGGACCGAGCAAGGTCCCGGCCTGTCACTTGACAAATTGCACGGCATGCTCCACAAGTTAGGGATTTCGACTGCCGTGCGCCCCCATGACGGTGTACGGGTTGATAGGCGTCGACGATCTTCCCCTTGTAGCAATGCGCGCCTCAAATGTTTAGATATCGCGCCTGGTGAGGGCAGAAATCGCCTTCAACTTGCGCCAGTGCGTGCTCCCGTGCTTCGGACATGCGCCCCGCGCCAGAACGGGGATCTCTCGCGGATGGTGGGTAAGAGTCCCCCGCAACCAACAGGAAGGCCCCGTCTCACTCAGGTCGGAAGCCCGTGAGACGGGGCATGGATTCACGGCACACCAAAGGAGACGAACGTGAACCTCGTTCGGTCCCATTCCCCCTACCTGAGGTGCCCACACCCAGGTTTCGAGCGTTACCGCAATGGATTGAAGATCGTCATTGTGGTGATCATTCTTTACCTCCTCGGAGTCGACCCTGAGTGGGTTGCGTGCTCAGGTGCACTGATCGGTCTCTACTCAGAGATCGAAGCTGCCCAGCAGGCGCCTTCGGCATTGGATCTGTCCCTGCCTTCCGAGGCGGATGGACGGCCTCTAAGGCTCGCCCAGGGCATGTCGCCGCACATGGCAGCCGGTACGGAGCCCTGATCAGGGCGGCGGCCATGCGGTACAGCAGTGGAACGCACACACAGCAACTACAGCCGTCCGCCAACGGCCTCCCGAAGTCGTAACGCAGGCGGTGTGACTCAGCGACCAATCTCTGTAGAGCCACGAGTCAGGAGGCTTCCGACATCCACAACTGACATCAACGACGCCGGGTGGAGGCGTACACCAGCGCCTCTGTCCGGCCGTCGCGCCAGTCGCGGCCGCAGTCAGAGTGGGCCCGGATCGAACTCCTGAAGCGGGTGTCGCAGGTTCGAATCCTGCCGGGGGCACAACGCGTTACGCCGCTGACCTGGGGTTTCCTCCCCAGGGAGGCGCCCTAGTTGTTCTGTCCCGGGAGGTTGTGGACGGGTGAGCCAGGTCTCGGCTGAGGGATCTTGAAGAGGTGAGGGCCTTCCGGTTCGGTGTGGATTGCGACGTCTACACCTGACCGAAAGGCCCTCGTGCCCCACCGTAATGCACCCCTGACCGAGACCGGACGGCTGCGCCTGGC
>NZ_JABTTS010000052.1 GCF_018638295.1 Streptomyces sp. CHD11 | reverse complement strand
GGAGACGGCGCCCGCCTCGCTCGCGGCGTCCCCGGCCCCGGCTCCGTCGCGGGACGCGCCGGCGGCGGGCGCCTCCTCCGCGTCGTTGTCGGAGCCGCTGCGCGCGGCCGGAACCGTACGGGCGCCGTCTCCGGCGTCGGCGGCGTCCGGGACCGTACCGGCGTCCGCGGAGGCGCCGTCCACGGCCGTGCCGGTGTCCCCCTCCGCCTCCGGGGCGGTCGCGGCGGGGCGGGTGTCGGTCTCGCCCCTGCCGGCGTCGCCACCCGAGTTCCCGGCGTCGCCGCCCGGACCCTCGCCCGGCTCGGCCGAGCGGACCCACGCGGCGACCGCCTCACGCAGCCGGCCGCCGTCCTCCGCCGGGGACCCGCCTTCGTCCTCCGCCGGGGCCCCGCCTTCGTCCTCCGCCGGGGACCGGCGCTCGCTCTCCGCCGGAGACCCGCCCTCGCCCTCGCCCCCGACCGGAGAGTCCGCGGGCAGCGACAGCACCCGGGTGGCCGTGTCGGCGGTCCCGCGCGCCTCCGACGAGGACGCGTCGCGCGCCACCGCCAACCGCGGATCCTGCTTCGCGGGAACCGGACCCGCACTCCCCGACGTCGGTTCTGCCGACGACTCACGCTGCTTCGACCTGTCGGGGGACTCGCCCGCCACCGATGCCTCCTCCATGTGCCGCACGCCCCGCGTGCGTCATCCGAACCGTGAACCGCCCGCTCACGACAACACTCGCGGCGCTGTCCGAACCATGTACCAGTGTCCTGTGTGCGGGACTTCCCCCACGCGGTAGACGAGAACGACATACCTGCTGGTTCCACTACGAAGTGGTCACGCACCCTCGACAGACCGATGTGAGAGGGGTCACCCTGTCAGACATCCACGCGGGGAGGCATGGATGGGCAGGAGCCGCAGAACACTTCCGGAGGAGCTTCTGCTGCTGGCATTGGACCCGACCACGGGTACCACTGCACAGCCGCAGTCGCTCGACCTCGGTCTGGCCGGAGCACAGCTAGTGGAGCTGGCGCTGGCCGGACGGATAGCCCCAGACGGGGATCGTATCGCCGTGGTGGCGCCACGGCCGACTGGAGACCCAACACTGGACTGCGCGTTGGAGTTGCTGCGAAGGCGTGGCGCTCCTGTACGGGCGGTCCACTGGATCGGCGGGCCGCGCCTCGGGCTGCGCCAGACCTACCTCTCACATCTGGAGCGGTGCGGCATGGTGCATGCCGTGGCCGGACAGATGTGCGGGGTGTTGCCGACGACTCGCTACCAGGCGACGGACACCGAGATCAGCCGGGAGATCAGGGCCCGGCTGGACTCCGCGATCCGCACCGGCGTCCCGCCGGACCCGCGGACCGCGGCGCTCGCCGCGCTGGCACACGCGGTGGGCCTCGGCAAGCACCTGTATCCGGGGAACGAGGGACGCTCCTCGCGTTCCCGGCTGCGGGATCTGATCCGGCACGACCCGATGGGCGGACTCGTCGCGCACGCGGTGATGGACGTCCAGAACGGCGCCGTGGCCCAGCCACGCCGCGGTTCCGCACCGGCAGGCCGGCAGCCCGGCCCCGGCGGCGGCAGGGGAGCGCCGGAACCCGCCAGGGGCGTGCCGGCACAACCGCACCGAGGATCCATGGCACGCGCCGTGGCCCACTGAGGCGTACGTCCCGTACGTACGTCCGGACGTCCCCCAGGGGCCGAACGGCACGGCAGCCATGGATCCGGCGCACCGCAGACCCGGTCACGGGAGCCGCTGACCGAGCGGGGCGGAGAGAACGCACCGGCGCTCTTCGCCCCGCTCGGCGTGCCCCGTCCGGGGTCAACACCCGCCACCCGTCAGGGAAGTGGCGTGTACCCGTCGTATATCCACCGTTTCCCAGCGGTAGGAAGCACCTTGGTGGCAGTCTGCTCATCAGCAGACACGCAAAGTGGCAAGTACGAGGCATACAGCCGGAGGTGCACGTCCCGTGGCGTCCAATGTCAATCCCACCGTCAGGCGGCGCCGGCTGGGCCAGGAGCTGCGCAGGCTCCGTGAGCTCAAGGGCATGACGGCCGAGGAGGTGGCCGAGCGACTGCTGGTGTCGCAGTCGAAGATCAGCCGCCTGGAGAACGGCCGGCGCAGCATCAGCCAGCGCGATGTGCGCGACCTGTGCGGGGTGTACGAGGTCGAGGACAGCCGGATCGTCGAGTCGCTGATGCAGATGGCCAAGGACTCCCGCCAGCAGGGCTGGTGGCACGCCTTCGGCGACATCCCGTACAGCGTCTACATCGGTCTGGAGACGGACGCGGAGTCGCTGCGCGTCTACGAACCCCAGATCATCACCGGCCTGTTGCAGACCCGCGCGTACGCGGAGGCGATCGTCCAGGGCGGTTCCCCGGAGTCGACCGAGCAGGAGAACGACCGGCGGGTCGAGGTGCGGCTGCGCCGGCAGGGCCGGATCACCGCCGACGGCGAACCGCTGCGGCTGTGGGTGGTGCTGGACGAGGCGTCGCTGCACCGGGTGGTCGGCAGCCGCCAGGTGATGCGGGAACAGCTCGAGCACGTCATGGAGTTGAGCCAGCTGCCGCACATCACCGTGCAGGTGCTGCCGTTCGAGGTCGGCGCGCACGCCGGCATCAACGGCCAGTACTCGATCCTGGAGTTCGCCGACGCGGCCGACTCGAGCGTGGTCTACATCGAGGGCGTCACCAGCGACCTGTACCTGGAGAAGCCGCACGACGTGCAGAAGTACACGGTGATGTACGAGCATCTGCGGGCCCAGTCGCTGAACGTGGAGCAGTCCCGTCAGCTGGTGGAACGCCTCGCGAAGGACTACGCGCGCTGAGCCGCCGTCGGGTGTGGGGCGGAACCCTATATCGCTGACATGCCTGACCGTACCTCCCCTCTGGAATATGCCACCCGGACGAGTGAACGGCCACTCCAACAGTCGAGGTTGACGAGTAGCGTCGATCACGCCAACCCCGGTCGAGGGTTGGCGCAATCCGTTCTGCGGGTCCCTGCCGGAACGCGCAGGCCGGTGACAGCAACTCAGCATCTGGCTACGGAGCGAACATGGCAATTCGTCTGGGCGCCACGGAAACGTGGACGACGTCCTCCTACACCAACAACAACGGCGCGTGCGTGATGGTCAGGTCGACCACCGAGTCGGCGCTGGAACTCGGGGACACCAAGGTCCCCGAGGGCCCCAAACTGGCTTTCCCCGCGAACGCGTGGAGCGCCTTCGTGGCCACGGTCAAGGGCTGACGGCGCGGACGCCCGTCCACCAGCTCCGCCACAGAGCCCTCTCGACCGGTCCGCCGTCCTCGCCGAGAGGGCTCGACCGGTGACCCTCGGGCCGGCCCGCACGAGGGCTGCCGAGGGGGCCACCGGCCGGGCTACGGCCTCCGGGCGGCGCTACCGGGGCGTCGGCGCCACGGGGAAGGCCACGTCGCACACCGGGTCCTGCGGCCCCGCGGCCTCCCAGTCCGCGAAGTACACCTCACGGCACGGTCCCGCAGGCGTCAGCCCCCGGTCCCTCATCCACTCCTCGACCGCCTCGAACGCGGCCAGGATCTGCGGATGCGCCACCTGCGCCTTGGTGATCCGGGTGCGGGCCAACCGCAGCGGCGGCTCCACCCGTACCGTCGTCCCCAGGACCCGGCCCCGCGCACCGGCCCAGGCCCGCGCCGCCGCCTCGTCGGCGACCGGGACGCACGCCTCCGCCGGACCGTCGCTCTCCAGCGACACCTCGGAGTGGTACACCACGAACGGCGCGCCGGTCACGCCCCCGGACTCCCGGGCCGCCTTCTCCAGCCGGCCCAGCGACGCCCCGATCCACGCCGGCAACTCCTCCGCCAGGACATGCCGGGACTCGGTGATCAGCACCTGTTCCGGCACCTCGGCCGTCTCGACCACGAACTGTCCGTACATCTCGGAGCTCCTCCCTGACAACCGTCCGCGGAGGTACTCGGCGAGCGTCCGCTGCCCGGCGTGCCGCGCCTCGGCGTCCGCCCAGAAGACGGCCAGCCGCTCGGCCCCCGCCGCCGGGTCGTCCGCGTCGACGACCTCGGCGATCCGGGCGAGCGGCATGTCCAGCTGCCGCAACAGCGCGACCAGCCGGGCCCGCTCGACCTGACCGGCCCGGTAGAAGCGGTATCCGGTGCCCTCGTCGACCCGCGCCGGGGCCAGCAGCCCCAGCCGGTCGTACAGCCGCAGGGCCTTGGCCGACAGCCGCGCCCGCGCCGCGAACGCCCCGATGGTGAGCAGTTCCTCGTCCACGCCGACATCCTCCGCCGCCGGGCGGACGCTCCGCCCGGCAGGAGGGACACTCGCCCCTGCCCCAGGGGCAAGGTCAACGGTCAGCCGATCGCCTTCTCCACCGCCGCCACGAGCTCCTCCGACTCCGGCTCGGTCTGCGGCGAGAAACGGGCGACGACCTCGCCGTCCCGCCCGATCAGGAACTTCTCGAAGTTCCAGCGGATGTCCCCGCTGTGCCCCCCGGCGTCGGCGAAGCCGGTCAGCCGCTCGTACAGCGCGTGCCGCCCCTCCCCGTTGACCTCCACCTTCTCCGTCATCGGGAAGGTCACCCCGTACGTCGCCGAGCAGAACTCCGCGATCTCCCGCGCGCTGCCCGGCTCCTGGCCGAGGAACTGGTTGCAGGGCACGCCCAGCACGGTGAAGCCCCGCTCCGCGTACCGCTCCTGCAGCCGCTCCAGTCCCGCGTACTGCGGGGTCAGCCCGCACTTGGACGCCACGTTCACGATGAGCACCGCCCGGCCCGCGTACCGGGCGAGGTCCGCCGGACCACCGTCGAGCGCGCCGATCCCGACGCCGAGGGGAGAGGTTCCGTTGTTCTCTGCAGTCGTCATGAGCCGACCCTAACGGCGGGACCCGGCCTTCCCGTGTCCGGCCTCGGTGAGGACCTCCCCGGCCGCCGTCCGCACGTACAGCACCGACCGGCCCGTACGGCCCGCCCGCTCCACCATCCCCGCCTCCCGCAGCACCCGCAGATGCCGGCCGACCGAGCCCAGGCCCTGCCCGGTCACGGCGACCAGCTGGCTGGTGCTCATCGGCGAGCCCAGCAGCATCAGCACCCGGGCCCGCGCACCCCCGAGCAGCGCGCCCAGCCCCGCCGGCACGCTCTCCCCGCCACGGTCACCGGCCAGCGCCCCCGCACACGGGTAGACCAGCGCGTACCGCCGCGTCCCCTCCCGCGACACCCAGCCCACCCGCTGCGACGTCACCGGCACGAACAGCAGCTCGGCCCCCGAGATCTCCCGCGGGGGCAGCTCGTGCGCGTTCACCTGCAGCCGGTCGCCGCCCAGCCAGCGGGTCCCCGGCCGCAGCGCGTCCAGCACCGCCGCCCAGCCGTCCCGGCCCACCCGCGCCGTCCGGGCCACCACATCCGCCTCGAGGATCCGCCGGCGCCGCGCCCAGTACGGGCGTACGGCGTCCTCCCACACGCCGGTCAGCAGGCCGGCGGCGCGGTCCGCGAGGTCGTCGCGCTCCAGCAGCGCGGGCAGCGGACCGCCCAGCGCCATCCGCAGCTGGGCGCGGGCGGCGGCGGGCGGGACCGCGCGCACCCGCCCGACCTCCTCGTCGAAGCTCTCGCCGCCCCGCGGGGCGACGGTCATGAAGTCCGCGATCCACACCGTGCCGAGCGCGGACGGCACCAGCAGCGCGGTCACCGGGTCGGCGGCCAGCCGGGCGCGGTAGGCGGGCAGATGGGTTTCCAGCCACGCCCTCTCGCCCGGATGCGCGGCCCGCGCGGAATGCAGCAGCCGCAGAGCCGCGAAGGTCTCCGCGAGCGGCGAGAGCACGAACCGGCTCGCGGCGAGCGTGTCCGCACTGATCTGCCACCAGCCCACGACCGGTCACCTCCCGCCGCCGACGTTTCGCACCGGCGCGAAACACTAACGGCCGCACCGGATCCCTCCCCAGACTCCGCGCATGCGCAGCTACCGGAACCTCTTCCGCACACCGGAGTTCACTCCGCTCTTCCTCGCCGCCACCGTCCAGACCCTGGCCCGCACGACCAGCGGCCTGGCCCTGGCCACCCTCGTCTACCGGCAGACCGCCTCACCCCTGCTGTCCGCACTGAGCATGTTCGGCCCGTCCCTCGCCCACGTCCTGGGCGCGACGCTCTTCATGTCCGCCGCCGACCGCCTCCCGCCGCGGGCCACCACCGCGGGCACGGCCCTGGCCTTCGCGGCGGCCACGGCCCTGCTGGCACTGCCCGGCCTCCCGGTCACGGCCGTCTTCGCCGTGCTCCTCCTCCAGGGGCTGGTGGCGTCGGTGAGCGGCGGGGTCGGCTGGGGCCTGCTCAACGAGATCCTCACCCAGGACGGCTACCTGCTGGGCCGATCCGTCTTCAACATGATGCACGGCGTCACACAGATCACCGGCTACGCGGTGGGCGGAGTCCTGCTGGCCCTGCTCTCCCCGCGTCCCACGCTGCTCCTCGCGGCCGCCCTGTACGGCACGGCGGCGCTCGTCACCCGCCTCGGCCTGACCCGCCGCCCCCCGCGCGCCACGGGCCGCCCCACCGTACGGGCCACCCGGCAGGCCAACGCCCGGCTCTGGTCGTCCCCGGCCCGCCGCCACGTCTACCTCGGTCTGTGGCTCCCCAACGGCCTGATCGTCGGCTGCGAATCCCTCTACGTCTCCCACGCCCCCCACGCGGCCGGCGTCCTCTTCGCCTGCGCGGCCGCGGGCATGCTCGCCGGCGACGTGACGGTCGGCCGCCTGATCCCGGCGCACCGCCGCCGGCGCCTGACCACCCCGCTCCTGCTGCTCCTCGCCACGCCCTACCTCCCCCTCGTCCTCCACCCGCCGCTCGTGGTGACCGCCGTGCTGGTCACCGTGGCCTCCGCCGGCTTCGGGGCGGGCCTGGTCCAGCAGGAGCGGCTGATGGCCCTCACCCCGCCGGACCTCACCGGTCACGCCCTCGGCCTGCACTCCTCCGGCATGCTCACGATGCAGGGCGTGAGCGCGGCCCTGGCGGGCGGCCTCGCCCAGCTCACCTCACCCGCGACCGCCATGACGGCCCTGGCGGCGGCGTCGACCGCAGTGACCCTGCTCCTGGCCTCCACCCGGACCCCCACCACCGCGCCACGCGACGCCGCCTCCCCGGACCGGCCCCGCTGACTCCCGGCCCCCGCTTCGGCCTGCCGCTCGCGGGGTCGGAAAGCACCGGCCGCGCCGTCGGCGGATCGACGGAGGTGTCCCGACCGCCCACCCGCGCGATCCGTCCCGGTCCGCCCCGGCGAGCTCGCGCCGGTGATCTCCGCCGGGGCAAGCCGGATGCCCGGTGACCGGTTCGGCCCGCCGCCGACCCGGGCGTCCACCGGCCCGTGCGCCCGTACGGCGTCGCCACCGGCCAGGACGAGCCCGTACGGCACGGCACCCCGACGGCCAGGACGAGCCCGTACGGCACGGCACCCCGACGGCGAGCAGATCGCCCGTCGGCCGCCCGTGCCGGACGTCCGTGCAGGCCGGGGTGCGGTCGTGCCCCGGTGACCGCGCCGCCGGCGCCCCCACGCCTACGGACGCCAGTAGCCGCGCCGGAGCAGCACCGCCAGCGGGACGATCTCGATGCGGCCGAGGAACATCAGGGCGGTGAGCGCCACCTTCGACACCGCCCCGAGCGGCGCGTACGAGCCGAACGGGCCGAGCTCGCCGAAGGCCGGGCCGACATTGCCCAGGCACGCCGCCGCGGCACCCAGCGCCGTGAACGCACCGCTCCCGGGCGCGTCCGCCCCGGCGTCGACCGCGAGACACAGCGTGCCGAGCGCGAGGGCCAGCACGTAGAGCAGCGCGAACACCAGCGCCGAACGCAGCGCGCGGTTGTCGACCACCCGGCCGCTCACCCGCACCGGCAGCACGGCGTCGGGGTGGACGGCCTGCTCCAGCTCGTGCCGGGTGAAGCGGAAGAGGATGAGATGGCGGACGACCTTGACCGATCCGCTCGCCGACCCGGCACAGGCCCCGACGCACATCAGCGCCAGCAGGGTGAGCGCGGCGAGGGCCCCCCAGTGCGACCAGTCCAGCGTCGCGAAGCCGGTGGTGGTCATCACCGAGACCGCCTGGAAGACCGCGTGCCGGACACCGCCGGACCCCTGCACCGCGCCGGCCGCGAACAGCTCGGCCGCCAGCACGGCGGACGCCGCGACGAGCAGCGCCAGATACAGACGCAGTTCCTCGTCACGGGCACCGGCCCGGAACTGACGCAGCACGGCGAGCCGGTACAGCCGCAGCAGGTTCACCCCGGCCACCGCCATCAGCGCGCACAGCACCCACTGGGTCACCGGCGCCAGGCCGCGGGCCGAATCGGCGTCCGGGGTGAACCCGCCGAGGGCCACGGCCGACGTCGCGTAGGAGAACGCGTGGAACAGGTCCATGCGCCGGTCGAGCCCGGCCCACCCCAGGCCGGCCAGGACCAGGACGCCGACCGCCGTCACCGTGAGGTAGATCTTCCACAGCCGCCGGGCGGTCCCGCGCACCGTCGCGCCGAGCGACTCCATCTCCACCGGCCCCGGCAGCTCCGAGCGCAGCAGCTCGCGGCCTCCGATGCGCAGCCGCGGCAGCACCGCCAGTGCGAGCACGATGATGCCCAGGCCGCCCAGGCCATGGGTGAGCTGCCGCCAGAAGAGCATGTCGGTGCCGAGCGCGTCCACGTCCGTCAGCACCGTCGCTCCGGTGGCGGTGAATCCCGACATCGCCTCGAAGTAGGCGTCGACCGGATGGCCGAGCTGCGGGACCCGGCCCAGCAGGAAGGGCAGCGCGCCGAGCGCGGGCACCAGCAGCCAGACCACCACGACGACGAGGAACCCCTCCCGGACGCCCAGCGGCGGCCGCTCGCCCGTCAGACGCATGAAGCCCAGCCCCGTCACGGCCGTCACGGCTCCGGCGGCGAGGAAGGGCCACGGAACCCCACCGGTCACCAGCGCGACGACCGCCGGCGCGACGAACGCGAGCGCGAACCAGGCGAGCAGGGCGCCCACGACACCCAGCGCGGTCCGCAGATCGACGCCGAGCCGGGCGCGCGGCAGCCCCCGGCGCGGCCGGCCCGGCGCCGTACCGGAGGGCGTCACAGGTGGTGCTCGATCGAGGGGACGCGGCCGGGTTCGCTGAGCACGATGGCGCGGTCCCCGGGCCGCAGTTCGTCCTCCCCGGAGGGGAAGAACACCGCACCGTCACGGACGACCGCCCCCACCCCGGCCCCGGGCACCGCGTCGACCGGCCGGTGCGCGTACGTGCTGTCCGCCCGTACGGTGATGTCGAATACCTCGAAGCGGTCGTCACCCAGCATCGCCACCTGCCGGGTGCGCTCGTCGAAGGTGAAGCGGGCCATCTTCTCGGCCGTCTCGTCGCCCGGGTCGATGGTGACATCGACGCCCGCCGCCTCGAAGACGCCGGCCGCGGCGGGGTCGTCGAGGACCGTCAGGGTGAGCCCCACCCCGTGGAGCTTCGCCAGCACCGCCCCGTGCAGATTCCGGGAGTCGTCCCCGCCCGCGAAGACCGCCGCTCCCGCCGTACCGATGCGCTCGCGGCGCAGGAACTCCGCGTCCAGTCCCGACGCGTGGAACACCCTCGCCCGGTCCAGTACGGCCGCGGCCGCGCGCGCCCGCGCCCCGTCCGGCTCGACCACCCGTACGGAGATCCCCCGCTCCAGCAGCACCCGGGCGATGGCCGTTCCCATCCGGCCGGCGCCGAAGAGCGCCACCTCGCCGACCGGGTCCGCCCCGCTGACCAGCCGGCCCCACGCGCGCGCCGCGGCCGGCGACGCCATCACGATCACCCGGTCGCCGGACCGCACCGCCTCCCGCGCGCTCGGACTGATCCACTCCCCGTCCCGCACGACGGCGACCACCCGCGACTCCCCGGGCGGACCCGCGTCGGGCAAGGGCCGTCCGGCGAACCGCGGAAGCCTCTCCTCATGGACGTCCACCCCGAGCACGACCACCTCACCGTCCGCGAAGAAGTCCACGTGCCGGGCCCCCGGCACGTGCAGGACGCGCACGACGGCGCTCGCGGTCTCGTACGCCGTGGAGACGAGAAGGTCCACATCGAGGTCACCCGCACGCCAGGCCGGCAGGTAGTCCATTCCGGTGGCGCGCACCACCGTCCGCGCCGACGACAGCCGCCGGGCCAGCATGGCGATCACCAGGTTGACCTCGTCCCGCGACGTGCAGGCCAGTACCAGCTCCGCGTCGGCCACACCGGCTTCGAGCAGCGTCTCGCGCCGGGTGCCGTTGCCGCGCGTGACCTGGACGTCGTACGTGTGGGACAGGGCGTGCAGGCGCTCCTCGTCGATGTCGATCACCGTGCACCGGTGCGTCTCGGCGAGCGACTTGACCACGGTGTGTCCGACCTGGCCGGCACCCACGACGATGACCCGCATACCGGCATCGTGGCACGCCCGGCTCCCGGCCGCCGGGGAACCACTCACCCGCACGGGGGTAAATCTGTCGCCGTCGCTGTAGACATTCAGGCGGGGCAGAGGTACTGTCTCTGTCGTAGCCAAGAGGTCTTGAAGGGCGAGGCAGACACGAACTGCCCGCAGCAAGGACGATGCCGATCCCGTCGGCGGCCTTCGGGTCGCCGACGGGACACAGGACCCGCGACACCGACCGGTGCGCACACGGAAAGAGAGAAGGGGGCAGACGCCATCAGGATCGCCCGGGCGAGAACGGCCGTCCGGGTACCGCAGGCCCCGGAACGGAAGGTGGTCCCACGGTCACGCATCCGCGATTCCCGCACACTCCGCCCCGCGCAAGGGGCTGGTGCGGAAAGAGAAGGCCGGTAGTGCAGTAAGCCGGCAGATGGTGTGAGAAATCCCTCGGGGCCTTGGTGCCGTACGGCACCAAGGCCCCTCGACGCATTACCCAACAGAGGTGCAGATGACCGCAGACACACCGCTCGACCGGCTCGACGACGACGACTACCCCGCCTACACCATGGGACGGGCAGCCGAGATGCTCGGAACCACGCCCGCGTTCCTGCGGGCACTCGGTGAAGCCCGGCTGATCACGCCCCTGCGGTCCGAGGGCGGCCACCGCCGCTACTCCCGCTACCAGTTGCGGATCGCCGCCCGGGCCCGCGAGATGGTCGACCAGGGGACCGCCATCGAGGCGGCCTGTCGCATCATCATCCTGGAGGACCAGCTCGAAGAGGCCCGGCGCATCAACGACGCACTGCGTCGCAGTGAACTCGGCTCCGGCCAGAAGGCGGACGTCTGACCCGAACCTTCGCAGGGGGCACCGCCCTCCGGCCGGGCCGGCGGGACCAGGCCGGGCACGGCGTTCCGGCCCGATGGGCAGCGCCGGCGGTGCGAGCCGACGGCACCGTTTTCGGCCGGTAGGGGACTGCGCATGTCACCCCGGCCGGGCCGGTGCATAGAATTCGGCCTCATGGTGAAGCCTGACGAGCTGATCGTCGAGATCGCTGCCCTGGTGGAGTCCGGGCAGAACAGCCGGATGTCCCTGACCGTGGTCACCGGTGGTGCTGTCATCACCGGTCGCCTCGCCCCCGAAGCCGTGTGGCGTCAGCGGGTGGCGGAGGTACTGACGGGTTCGGCGCAGCTGAGCCGGTTCTCCGCCGTCTTCGACGCACGCGCGAAGCGGGAGGGGCCGCCCACGCATCTCCATTTCCACGTGGCCCGCATCCTGCAGGGCGCGGTGGGGATCCCGGAGACGGGAGGGATGTACCGCGTCGCGATCGAGGACGTCAGCGCCTGGACCGTGGGTGACTTCAGCTACTCCGACCACTGACGGCCGCCCGCCCGCCGTCTCACCGCGTCGTCGGCGCCATCGCGCGGCCATACGCGATCCGTGTAGGTGGAACCGTCCCGCACGGCGGTGAGCCGGGCCCGGGTGATTACGCCGGTGCACCGGTCGTTCTCGTCACGGACGGCGGGATGACCGGTGCGCGCGGCGGCCATGACGGACGACGCCCCCTCGGCGGTCATGTCGTCCCGGACCCCGGACCCGTCCCGGACCCGGACCCGACTTGGACCCGTCCCGGATCCGGGGCCGACTTGGACCCGCCCCGACCCGGATCCAGGGCCGGCCCGCGGCCCTGGATCCGGCCGCCGTACCGCGGGCGTCCTTCACCGCCGTGGGAAGGGCGGAGATGTCTGCCGGACGCGAATACGCCTGAACCGGGGACAAGAAGTGCCTCCCGCTGCTGGATCGACCGGATTCCCGGTCGCACGGGCGCCGCTGAAACCCGACAGGCGCGGGCGGATCGGCACGGAAATACCGCACCGGGAAACGTCAGAACGGACCGAAACGGCCGGGTGGGCGGCGAAAAGCGCAGCCGGTCCGGGAAAAACGTTCAAAAGAAGGCGCAGAGCGCAGAACGACAGCAGTTGGGGCCCGCACCCCGAAGGATGCGAGCCCCAACTACGTGGTGCGCGTCAGATCAGGCGGGAACGATGTTCTCCGCCGTCGGGCCCTTCTGGCCCTGCGCGATGTCGAAGGACACCTTCTGGCCCTCGAGGAGCTCGCGGAAACCCTGGGCTGCGATGTTCGAGTAGTGGGCGAACACGTCAGCGCCGCCACCGTCCTGCTCGATGAAGCCGAAGCCCTTTTCCGCGTTGAACCACTTCACGGTTCCAGTAGCCATGTCATATCTCCTTCGGGGCTGTGCGTCGGCATCCACCCTGTGCGGACACCGTGTCGCCGCGATGATCACCCCGCCGGAAAAAACCGGGAATGCACAAGCGCCACCTCCGGAACGTATGCCGGATGGAAGCGCTTGAAGTTTCGGGAACCACAACTGCAACTGCAATCGACAGTAGCACGCGGAGGCGCTCTGCGTAATTTGCGCAATTCTGCTCTGTCGCCGCCGTAACGAATCTGTGGACCCCTCGCGTAAAACTCTGACCTCGCGGGTGCAGATAAGACATCGGGCGCCGGGCCGCACCCGCCCGGCCGGAAGTGCCCGCAGGACCAGGTCCCCGCGGGGCGAGGGCTTCCGGCAGGCGGCACGAGGGCTCCCGCACGGCGTCGTCCCTGGTGGTGTGCCCCGCGCGGCTCGGCACGCCCCGGCAGGCGGAGATCCGGATACGCCTCCCGGACGATGTGCTCCGCGCTCCGGTCGGGAAGTCTGCAGGGCAGTACCGGCGATCAAGAAGAAGCAAGAGGAAGGCAGCATGGAACCCATCAAGGAGCCCGACTGGACCATCGTGGGAATCCTGGGATCCGCGAGAGGCGCGGCGGGGGCGTCCAGCGGGGAAGCCATCGGCACCGACCACCTGCTGGCAGGCATCACCGCGTCCAAAGGCGCCGCGCGCCAGGCGCTCGCGGACGCCGGGGCGACCAAGATCGCCGTGGCGGCACTGCTGCGGGACGCCAGGGAGACCGGCGTCCCACGGGAGGACGCCGACGACGCCGGCGAGACCGTCGCCTCCCGGGACCTCCTCGGGGAGGACGGAGACCGTCACACCCGCTTCACGGGCGCCGCGGCCAGGGCGCTGACCTCGGCGATGGAACAGGCCCGACGCGAGGACGCGAAGAAGTTCGGCGCGGTGCACCTGCTGCGGGCGCTGCTGGAGGAGGACCTGGAGGAGGACACGGAGAAGGACACCGGGGACGGGACGCGCGAGCCCCACCGCGCGGTGGTACTGCTGGCCGACTGCGGCGTCACACCAGGGACCGTCCTGTCCCTCCTCGACGGCGACGCCCCGGCCCCGGAGGACGACCTCGACTCCCTGCTGCACCCCACCCGCGACGCTCTCCTCGGCCGCGTCCACTACCGGCACAAGACTCTCTGGAAGCGGTGGCTGCTCAAGCGCATAGGCGTCAACTGGGCCTCCCGCCCCGCCTGGTGGATCAGCATGGAGACCCCCGAGCAGGCGCGCCGCCTCGGCCACGGCACGGTGGGCACCGAGCACATCCTGCTGGCGGTCCTGGCCACGCACGAGGTGGCGCTCCACTACCCGCACATGCGCGACGAGAGCGCCCCCACACCCGACACCCGCTACTCCGGCGCCGAACGGCTGGCCCGTATGGGCCTCGACCACGCCACCGTCCACAGCGCGCTGACCACCGGCCGCGTCCCCCTGACCGCCGACGCACGCCCCGCCGAGCAGTACCTCGAGGAGGCCGCGTCCCCGGACAGGCCGCCCACGGACGCCCCGGCCCACGCCCCGACGACCGACCCGGGCACCGGCCCCCTCGTGGACCTCCTCCTGAAAGAGGAGACCCGCGCCCGGCAACTCATCGACGCCCTCGCCCCCACCCCGGACCACTGACGGACCTCACCCGCCCACCCGGCCGCGCACCGCACCTGTGGATCGCTGCCGCGCTTCTCCTCCTCGAGCCCGAGATCCCGGGAAGGCACGGACATCCGGCCGTGTCTCCCCGGCGGCGGTCACCGCGAACGAACCGGCCGGACGCGGACGGACGGCCGGCCGGCCGGCCCCGGGCCCGTTCCGCGTGACGGCGACCTCCCTGTCCAGCCCCGGGGTCGCCCGTTCGTGAACCGGGCGCCGAACGGCAACTCCCTCGGCTCGCTCCCCGGCGTCACCGTCCACACCACCGAAGGCGGGCTCCGCGCCGGACCGCACCCGCCTTGCGCTGCCCACGTCTCCCGCATAAGTTACTGGCGGGTAGACCGTTCGCCGAAGGAGCAGCCATGCCGTCGCTCGACCGCCATGAGAACGTCTTCGTCCTCGACCTGGGGGACGGCGAGAACCGCTTCCACCCCGACTGGATCGCCGCGGTCGGTGCCGCGCTCGACGAGGTGGAGAAGACGGACGGCCCCCGCGCCCTGGTCACCGCCGCCACCGGCAAGTTCTACTCCAACGGACTCGACCTGGAGTGGCTGCTCGCCCACGCCGACGAGTACCACGGCTACGTCGCCTCCGTGCACGAACTCTTCGCCCGGCTGCTGTCACTGCCGCTCGTCACGGTGGCCGCGCTGCAGGGCCACACATTCGCCGCCGGCGCGATGTTCTCCCTCGCCCACGACTTCCGCGTGATGCGCGCCGACCGGGGCTACTGGTGCCTGCCCGAGGTCGACATCAGCATCCCCTTCACCCCCGGCATGTCCGCCCTCATCCAGTCCCGGCTGGCACCGCAGACCGCGCACGAGGCCATGACGACCGCCCGCCGCTACGGCGGCGCCGACGCGGCAGCCGCCGGCATCGTCGACCGGGCGCTCCCCGAGGAGGCCGTGCGCTCCACCGCCGTCGAGATGGCCCAGGCCCTGGTGAACAAGGCCGGCGACACCCTCGGCACCATCAAGGCCCGCATGTACGCCCCCACCCTGACCACCCTCCGCGACACCACCGCCCCGCTCGGCTGACCGGGGTCACACCGGCCGTGCAGCGCGCGGAAAACCGCTGGGCGTACCGCGCCGGCCGCTGCTACCTTGCCGGAGGCCGTGCGAGAGAACGAGGAGGTGGTACCCGTGAACGTATCCACATGGGTGCTCCCCTCCGGGGTCACGGTCGGGCGATAGGTCGTCCGGGAGCGCCGCTCGAGCGCACTCCCGAAAGGCATGACCATGCCCCTCCACTTCACTTCCGAACAGCGCCTCGACGACGACGGCGTCCTCGAACGCGCATTCACTCTCGGCGAGATCCCCGGCATCCTGTGGACACCCGCCTCCGCCTCTGCGTCGGGATCGGAACCGACGCCCCTGATCCTGCTCGGCCACCCCCCGCTCGGACTGCACGCGATGTACCCCCGACTGGTGGCGCGGGCCCGGCGCGCCGCGGCGGACGGCTTCGCCTCGGCCACCATCGAGCTCCCGGGGAGCGGTGACCGGCCCCACTGGGCCGACGCCGACCGGGCCCGCGCCGACCTGCGCCGGGCCATGGAAGCCGGCGAGCCGGTCAGCGACGAGATCATCGCCGCCCTCGTCCTCCCGCTCGTCGACCAGGCGGTCCCGGAATGGCAGGCCGCCCTCGACGCGCTCCTGCCGCTGCCCGAACTCGGCGGCCCGGTCGGGTACTCGGGGGGAGTGATCTCCATCGGCGTCCGCCTCGCGGTGGTCGAGCCGCGCATCGTGGCCGCGGGCCTCTTCGCCGGGAGCTTCGTGCCGCGCGTCATGTTCGACGAGGCCCGCCGGGTCACCATTCCGCTCCACGTCCTCCTGCAGTGGGACGACGAAGGCAACGACCGGCAGGCGGCCCTGGCCCTGTTCGACGCCTTCGGCTCCCAGGAGAAGACCCTGAACGCCAACATGGGCGGCCACACCGGCGTCCCGCCGTACGCGGGGGACGCCATGGCCGACTTCTTCACCCGCCACCTGAAGTGAGGCCGAGCCCTCCGAGCCCCCGGGGCATCGGCGGACGGTGAGCACGCCGGCCGGGACGTTGTCCGCCGACACTCGTGCGCGGGATTCCGCCCATCCACTCCCGCCGCGGACCGCGCACGGTCAGCCCATCCGGCTGAGGACGGCTCCTGTTGCGCAGTCCGCTCACGCGCCGCTCACGCGCCGCTCACGCATGCGGCGGCCGTGGGGTGTCCAATGGCGAACCAGGCTGGGGCGCGGAAGGCTGATCGTCTCCCGTGGGTGCACTGGGGGAGTAGCACCTCCCGAAGCCATCCTGTAACTAACTCTAATGTTGCTAACTGTGATGTTAGTGTCTGCGGGATGCATGGCACTGGGGAGGCGGCGGCATGGCAGATTTCGTGGGCAGGCGGCACGAGCTCGAGACTCTGGATCGCGAGCTGGGCAAGGTGACGGCCGGGGTCGGTGGGGAGCGGCCCGGGCGGTGCGTGATGCTTCGAGGGCGCCGCCGGGTGGGTAAGTCGCGACTGGTGGAGCGGTTCGCAGAGAGGTCCGGTGCGCCGTTCCTCTTCCATGCCGCCACGGGGGCGTCGCCGGGGGCGGACCTGGAGCGGCTCAGCCAGGATGCGCGGTCGTCCAGCCTTCCGCTGGCGAATCTGCTGTCTGCGGCCCGCCCGGCGAGTTGGGATGCCGCCTTCGACGTACTGGCGGCGGCACTGCCGCACGACCGGGCGAGCGTGGTGGTCATGGACGAGGTGCCCTATTTGATGGATGCGGAGGGCGCCTTCGAGGGCATGCTTCAGCGGGCCTGGGACCGAGTGCTGGAGAAGAAGCCGGTTCTGCTGGTTCTCATCGGTTCCGACCTGTCGATGATGGAGGCGCTGAACAGCTATGGACGCCCGTTCCACCAGCGCGGACGGGAGATGGTGCTGGGTCCGCTGAACCCGGCGGAGGTGGGGGAGATGCTCGGCCTCGATCCCGCCTCGGCCTTCGACGCGGCCTTGATCACCGGTGGACTGCCTCTGATCTGTGCGGAGTGGACGCACGGCGCCGGGATGTGGGAGTTCCTGCGGGCGGCGCTCAGCGATCCGGTCTCGGCCTTGCTGGTGTCGGCGGAGCGCTCGCTCGCCGCAGAGTTCCCCCAGCAGGTCCAGGCACGCACCGTTCTTTCGGCGATCGGCAGCGGTGAGCGGACGTTCTCCAACATCGCCCGCGCCGCCGGCGGGATCGGGGCGACCCCGCTACAGCGGTCGCTGGGGATCCTCGCGGAAAAGCGGGTGATCGCGGCGGAGCTTCCCGTGTCCACGCGGCCTTCGAAGGACCGTCGCTACCGGGTCGCGGATCCCTACCTCCGCTTCTGGCTGAAGCTCCTGGGTCCGGCGATGGAGGAGATCGAGCGGGGCCGGGGTGACCTGACGCTGCGGCGCATCCGCGAAAACTGGACCAGCTGGCGTGGCAGGGCCGTTGAACCTCTGGTGCGCGAGGCGCTGGCACGGCTGCTGCCCGACGCGAACCTCCCCGCCGCCCCCGCCATCGGCGGTTACTGGACCCGTACCAACGATGTGGAGATCGACGTCGTGGGAGCGGACCGCGCGCCGGTCGCCAAGGAGCTGTTGTTCGTCGGCTCGGTGAAGTGGCTGGAGAACTCCCCGTTCGACCGGCACGATCTCGCGGCCCTGCACCGACACCGCGCCGCGCTCACGCCTGACCCCGTGCCTGTGATCGCTGTCTCGCGCAGTGGGACCGACTGTGCGGGGCTCGACGCCGCGTACGGCCCGGCGGAACTCCTCGCGGCGTGGCCCTCCTGAGCATGCCGGAATACGTGCGGGTGCCAGGTGTATGGCCTGTCGCCCCACTCGGGTCGGCCGAGCCTTCGGCCCACCGCGACGGGTGACGTCTTCCCGCTCACGCAAACGGCCCCGGACGACGAGTCCGAGGCCGCCTAGGTGTATTGCCCTGTGAGGTTGGGGACGCGGCTGGCGGGTGGTTGGCCCTTGAGCGCGGTGTGTCCGCGGTGGTGATTGTAGGTGTGCAGCCAGCCGGGGAACGCTTCGCGTCGTTCGGTCTCCGAGCGGTAGGGGCGGGCGTAGGCCCATTCGTCGAGCAGGGTGCGGTTGAAGCGTTCGAC
>NZ_JABTTS010000051.1 GCF_018638295.1 Streptomyces sp. CHD11 | reverse complement strand
CCGGGTGTCGACAAGGTGGTGCTGACCGTGCCCGGACCGGCTCCCGGGCGACGGCACGCGGCCCGCGCGGGCACCGGCCGGGTCCCCACGGTCCGCGGGAGACCCCGGCACGGACCCCTCCGGCCCTCCGCCCGAGATGCATGGGACCGGGGACGACGGGGACGACGGGGACTTCGGGGGTGGCCGGGCCGATGCGGCGGCGGCCATGGAAGTGGCGGGCGCCGGACCGGCGCCCGGTGACGGCGCACCGGAGGAGGCGGGGACCATCGCGGAGGCGTCCGACGGCGGGACGCCCGCCGAGGCGGCGGACGAGGGTGGGCCGTCCGGGGACCCGGCGGCGGCCGGTGGAGCCGCGGACGGCCGGTCGGCGGCCGGGGAGTCCACGTCGCCGGAGGTGAGCGGTGCGGGTTCGCTGCCCTCCGCCCGCCCGGCGGCGCCTCGCGCCGCGCGAACCGGCTCGCCCGGTGCGGCGTCGTCCGTGGAAGGGGCGGGGCGGGGCACGGGGTCGGGGGCCGGTGGGGAAGTCGCGGCGCCGTCTCCGTCCGGTGCGGGATCGTCCACCGAGGAGACGGGGACGGATGCGGCGACCGGGTCCGGCCGGGACGCCCCGGCGCACTCGGGCCCGGTGGCCGCACCCCCCGCTGCTGCCGGCTCCGCGTCCGACCGCGCCGTCGGCTCCTCGGCGGCCACCGGACCGGACGGCGGAGCCCCTTCGGTGCGGCGGCCCGGAGACATCGCGCGGGAGGCCCTGCGTTCGGCACGCGCCGAGGCGGAGCGCGCCCGCGCGCAGGCCGAGGACCGGCCCCGGCCGGCCAGGCGGCGCGCCGTGTCGCCCGCGCCTCGCGTCCCCCGCGCCACACGCGGCGACCGTCTCGCCGACGAGCGGGCCCGGGAGGTACGCGCGGCCCTCGCCGACGCCTTCCGTATGCCCACCGATACGGACGCCCCCCGTCCGGAGCCGGCTCCCGATGCGCGCTCCCGCGGGGGGCGCCCGGCCGCTCCGGCTCCGTCCGCCCGGCCCGGCGCCGAACCCCCCGTAACGCCCCGCACCACCCACGCCGCACAGGCCGCACACGCCGCGCCCCGGTCCATGGCCGCCCCCGCCCGCGACGGCGACCTGCGCCGTACCTTCCCCGCCTTCTCACCGCGCGCCGGCGGCCGGCAGGACTTCGCCGAGACGTGGTGGGGCAGGGCGTGGATCACCGCGCTGGAGGACGGCGCGCTGGACGCCGCCCGGCTGGCGCGCGGTCGGGGATACGCCGAACAGGGGCACGTCGACGCCATCACCGTCACACCGGGGCTGGTCCTCGCCTACGTACGGGGCAGCCGTCCCCGGCCCTACCGGGTCCAGGTGCGGCTGCGGACGTTCGGGGAGGCCGACTGGGAGCGGTTCCTGGACACCGCCGCCGAGCGGCCCGGACATATCGCGGCACTGCTCGACAAGGAGATGCCCGAGTCCCTCGCCGACTGCGGGGCACCCCTGCTGCCCGGACCCGGTGACCTCGACCCGCGATGCAGCTGCCCCGACTCCGGCCATCCCTGCAAACACGCGGCGGCCCTCTGCTACCAGACCGCCCGGCTGCTCGACGCCGACCCGTTCGTGCTGCTCCTGCTGCGCGGACGCGGCGAGCACGAGGTGATCGACGCGCTGTCCCGGCTGAGCGCGGCCCGCGCGGCCCGCGCCGCCCGGGAGAAGGAGCCGGAGCCCCTGCCCGGCATCCGCGCAGCCGAAGCGGTCGCCCGCAAGGCTCGCGAACTCCCTCCGCTTCCCGCCCCGGCGGCCCCGCCGCCGCATCCGGAGCAGCCGCCCGGCTATCCCGCGGCCCCCGGCGGTCCGGACCCGTTCGCGCTGGACCAGCTCGCCACCGACGCGGCCGCCCGTGCCCACGCCCTGCTCACCACCGGCCGGGATCCCGTGGGCGGGCTCACCCTGTGGCACGACGCGGTACGACTCGCCGCCGCACGCCCCGGTGCGGGACTGACCGTCTCCACCCGCGCGCTGTACTCCTCCCTGGCCAGAGCCGCCGACCGCACCCCCGCCGAGCTGGCCCGCGCGGTCGCCGCCTGGCGCCAGGGCGGTCCGGGCGGCCTCGCCGTCCTCGAGGAACCCTGGGACCCGCCGGCCGGCCGCTTCGACCGCGCCCGCCCTCTCCTCCTCGCCGCGGACCTTCCTGCCTTCCGGCCCTGGCGCAACCGTCTCACCCATCCCCGCGGCCAGGTCCAGCTCCGTCTCGGTCGCGACCACCTCTGGTACGCCTACGAGTCCGAACCGGGCCAGGACGACTGGTGGCCCCGCGGCACCCCCGACTCCGATCCCGTGGGCGCTCTGACCGGCCTGGACACACCCGGCGGCCTGTGAGAGCACCGGGGACGGGCGGTGACAGCCACGGCTGCCGCCGCCCGCGGTGCGCTCAGCCCTTCCTGCTGCGGGGCACCGACGGCACCGGTGTGTCGCTCTGTCGTAGTTCGGCCAGCAACTCGCTCTGCCCGGCCAGCAGTTCGGTGAGGATCCGGCGTGCCGCACGCAGCAGTTCGGCGACATCACCACCGGCGAGGGCATAGCGGACGGTGGAGCCCTCCCGGATCGAGACGACTATGCCGGACCTCCTGAGCACGGCCAGCTGCTGCGAGAGGCTGGACGGCTCGATGTCGATGTCGGCGAGCAGGTCCCGTACCGGCACCGGCCCGTGCTGCAGCAGTTCCAGGACCCTGATGCGCACAGGGTGTCCCAGCATGCGGAAGAACTCCGCCTTGGCCTGGTAGAGGGGGACTTGCATGGATGCGCGCTCCCTGCCGCGTCGGGGATGTTCTCCAGGGCGCGGCGGCGCCCCGAAGACGCGCCGCCGCGCGATGTGCCGTCCTTCGCCGCCGATCCTGCTCGCTCGCCGCGCCGCCCACGCATGGCTTGGAACCATGTTGATGTGGTGACTTGAAGAAGTTTTCACATCATGGGCGTGCGTCGGCCAGGCATCCGGATCGTTCCTCATACCTCCAGTTGTTCCTCGATCCGCTTGAGCTGGTGCCGGGCCATCGCCAGGTTCGACCGGGACTTGTCGAGGACGAGGTAGAGGAACAGGCCGTTGCCGCTCCGGCCGGTGACCAGCCGGATGAGGTGGTACTGGTTCTCGAGCGTGATGAGGATGTCCTCGATCTGACCCGTCAGGCCCAGCAGTTCCATCGTGCGCACCTTGGCACGGATCACGTCCGTGTTGCCGGCGGCCGCGACCGTGAGGTCCAGATCCTTGCCTCCGCCCAGGGTCCCCAGCGCCATGCCGCTGGAGTAGTCGACGACGGCTGCCCCGAGGGCGCCTTCGATGGCGGTCATGATGTCCTTCAGCGACACTTCCACGGTTGCCATGGACGTCTCCCTCTTCGTTCGGTACACGGGTTGCGTCGGCCCGGACTCGACAACACCTTCGCCCGGCCGCGGTGGCACCGTAGGCGGGTGATCCGGCCCCGGGGGCACGGATTGCCGGGGATGACCGCCGATGACCGAACGCATATGCCGATCCATCGCCGTGCGACCACGACCGGTTCGAAAGTCACCGAAGTGCTCCGCCGCGCTGATCGGGCCGGCCGCCGTCGGGCTGAGGGCCGGCCCGGTCCGGTGCCACCGCCGGCCGGCCGCAGGCCCAGCACGTGACCGGCATGGAGAGGGGTGTGCGCGACGCGCGCCGGAGGCCGGGCCGTCCTGACCCCCGGACCCGGCTGGGCGGGGCGGACGATGGGCCGGACCGGCGGGTCCGCCGGGGCTCGCCGGGGCGGTGACCACGCCGGAGGCCGCGGTCGCCGCCTCCGCTGACGTGCCGTCGTCCCGGGGCACTGGGCCGTGGCTCCTGGCATCCGCCCGGCGAACGTGGTCCGCTGATCCGACGGCCGCGTGGCAGGTGCCCCGCGGTGCCGGCGACAGGACGCGTCACGGGCCTGCCCCGGCGCGTTCCGGGTACTGGCCGGACGAGCGGGCCGGGCAACCGGCTCCGGCCGGACGGGCGGGCCCGGCGACGGGCCCGCCCGTCCCGGCCCCGCACCACGAGGACGGCGCCGAGCGAGGAGGACGATGACCGAGGAACACCGCGGGGCAGCGCACCCCGCCTCCCGTGCGGCGGCCCCGGGACAGATGAGTGACGCCGTGAAGCCGGCCGCGAAGAGACGCGTCCAGGGAGGGGGGCGCACAACCCGAAGCAGTGGCCGGTCCGACCCCGCCGCCGAGTGGTGGACCCGGTGACGCGTCCCCCCGCCCACACCTCCGACGTGGTCGTCCTCGGTGGTGGCGCGGCCGGTCTCAGCCTCGCCCACCGGCTGACCGAGACGGGCGCGGCCACCGTGACCGTGGTCGAGCCGCCGGACGGCCCGCTGCGCCCGCCGGAACGGACCTGGTGCTACTGGGACGACGAGGAGGGAGACCTCGGCCCTGTCGTCAGCGCGTCGTGGTCCCGCCTGCGGGTGCACGGTGCCGACGGCCGGCACGTCGTCGTCGACCCGGCCCCGTTCACCTACCGCATGGTGCGCTCCACACCGTTCGAGCGGCACGTCCACGCGCTCCTGGCCCGTTCGCCCGGAGGGCACCTCCTGCGGGCGACGGCGGACTCGGTGCGCGACGTCCCCGGCGGCGCGGAGATCCGGTGCACGCTGCCCGACGGCGAGAGCGTGACCCTGCGCGCCCGGCGGGTGTTCGACTCACGGCCGCTGCCCGCCCTGCCGCCCTCCCGGACCCGGCTGCTCCAGCACTTCCGCGGCTGGTTCGTACGGACCGGCACCGAACGGTTCGATCCCGCCGTCGCCGACCTGATGGACTTCCGCGTGCCGCAGCCCGCGCACGGTCTCGCCTTCGGATACGTCCTGCCACTCGCCCCCGACCGGGCGCTCGTGGAGTACACCGAGTTCTCCCGGACCCCGCTGACCACCGGCGCCTACGAGTCGGCACTCGACGGGTACTGCCGGAACGTGCTCGGGCTCGGCGCGCTCACCGTGGAACAGACGGAGCAGGGCGTCATCCCGATGACCGACGCCCGGTTCCCCCGCCGGTCCGGGGCGGCCGTCTTCCGTATCGGGACCGCCGGCGGCGCGACCCGGCCCGCCACCGGCTACACCTTCGCCGCCGTGCAACGGCAGAGCCGGGCCATCGCCGCCGCCCTGCGCGACGGGCACGGGGGCGTCCCCGCCCCCCACGGACGACGTGCCCTGGCCATGGACGCGGTACTGCTGCGCGCCCTGGACACCGGCCGGGTCGACGGACCGGACTTCTTCACCGGCCTGTTCCGCCGCATCCCGGCCGAGCGCCTGCTGCGTTTTCTCGACGGCGCCACCTCACCGCGTGAGGAGTGGGGCATCGGGCTGCGCACACCCGTCCGTCCGATGCTCCGCACGGCAGCCGAAATCCCCTTCCTGCCCCGCCGCTCCCGGCCACCCGCACGAAACGGAGAGAGCCCCCGATGAGCCTCCTGCGCGACCACGACCTGGCCCGCGCCTTCGACCACGCCTCCCACACCTACGACAGCCTCACCTCCCTCAACCCCGGCTACGGCACCGGCCTCCTGCGCTCGGCCCGCCGTCTGCGGCTCCCCGGGGACGGAGCCGGACTGCACATCCTCGACCTCGGCTGCGGTACCGGCGCCTCGACCCAGGCCCTGCTCAGGGCCGCACCCCGGGCCCGGATCACGGCGGTGGACGCCTCGGCGGGCATGCTGCGCCGCGCCCTGGCCAAACCGTGGCCCCCGCGCGTGCGCTTCCTGCACCTGACCGCCGAAGAGGTCGCGGCGGCGGACGAGGGCCCCTTCGACGCGGTCTTCGCCGCCTACCTGTTCCGGAACGTCACCGACCCGGACGCGCTCCTCGAGAGCGTCGGTACGCTGCTGCGGCCGGGCGGACGTCTGGCCGTCCACGAGTACAGCCTCAGCGGCTCGCCGGCGCACCGGGCCCTGTGGACGGCGGTCTGCCGGGGCGTCGTCGTCCCGGCGGGTACCCTCACCGGCGACCGGGCCCTCTACCACCACCTCTGGCACAGCGTCCTCGCCTTCGACACCGCGCCCGCCTTCCGCGACCGGCTGACGCGAGCCGGTTTCACCGGGGTGCGTGTCGCCCCGGTCGCCGGATGGCAGACCGGCATCGTGCACACCTTCCTCGCCCGGAACGACATGCCCGCCCCGGGCGCCTTCCCCGCGGGCGACGGCCCGGCCACGGAGCGGGAGGGGACCCGGTGACCGCCCGCCGCCCCACCGCCGCCCGACGGGGCCGCGACCGCAGGGCGGAGATGCTCCCGCCCGCACCCGGCAAACCCCGCTTCCGGCCCGGGGACGAGCCGTCCGCCGCCGTGATCGGCGGCGGCATCGCCGGGCTCGCCGCGGCCGTCCTGCTGGCCGAACGCGGCGCCCGCGTCACCTTCTACGAGCGGGAGGAGTCCCTCGGCGGCCGGCTCTCCGGGCAGCGCACCAGGCTCGCGGACGGCTCGCGGGTGACCATGACCCGCGGCTTCCACGCCTTCTTCCGCCAGTACTACAACCTTCGCGGCCTGCTCCGACGCACCGACCCCGCCCTCGCCCGGCTCACCCCGCTGCCCGACTACCCGCTGCGCCACAGCGGCGGCCTGACCGACAGCTTCGCCCGTGTCCCCAGGACCCCGCCGTTCAGCGCGCTCGGATTCGTCGCCCTGAGCCCCACCTTCGGCTGGCGGGACCTGACCGCCCTGGACGCCCGTGCGGCGCTGCCGCTCCTCGACGTGCGCGTGCCCGAGGTGTACGAGCGTTTCGACGAGGTCTCCGCCACCGACTTCCTGCACGGCGTGCGCTTCCCCGAAGCCGCGCACCACCTGGCGTTCGAGGTGTTCTCCCGCAGCTTCTTCGCCGACCCGCGCGAACTGTCCGCCGCCGAACTGCTGCTGATGTTCCACATCTACTTCCTGGGATCGTCCGAGGGCCTGCTCTTCGACGTGCCGCGCGAGCCGTTCCCCCAGGCGCTCTGGGAACCCCTCGGCGACTACCTCCGACGTCTCGGCGCCGACGTGCGCACCGGGACCCCCGTGCACACCGTCCTCCCCCGCGACGGAGGAGGAGCGGAGGTGCGCACCGACGGCGGCGCGGATCACCACCAGGCCGTGGTGCTCGCCTCCGACACCGGGGGACTGCGCCGGATCGTCGACGCGTCACCCGGCCTCGGCACGGCGGCCTGGCGTGCCGGCATCGCGGCCCTGCGCACCGCCCCGCCGTTCCTCGTCTCCCGGCTCTGGCTCGACCGTCCGGTCCGCGCCGACCGCCCCGGCTTCCTCGGCACCAGTGGCTACGGGGGCCTGGACAACATCAGTGTCCTGGAGCGGTACGAGGGCGAGGCCGCCCGCTGGGCGGCGCGGAGCGGGGGATCGGTGGTGGAACTGCACGCCTACGCCGTGGATCCGGGGGCGGAACCGAAGCAGGTGCAGGAGATGCTCCTCGACCGGCTGCGCCAGGTGTACCCGGAGACCGGCGAGGCACGCCTGGTCGACGCCCGGCACGAGTGGCGGTCGGACTGCCCGCTCTTCCCGGTCGGTTCGCACCGCCGGCGCCCCACCGTGCGCACGCCCCACCGGTGGCTGACCCTGGCCGGTGACGCCATCCGCTGCGACCTGCCGGTCGCCCTCATGGAACGTGCCGCCACCACCGGCTTCCTCGCGGCGAACGCCCTCCTCGGCGAGTGGGGCGTGCGGGGCCAGATGCTGTGGACCGTTCCCCGGGCGGGCCGGTCACCGCTGCTCAGGGCCCTCGGTGCCGTCGCGGGCCGCCACCCCCGTCCCTGATACCAGGGCTCCGAGGCGCCCGCGCACCGCCCGCCCCGACCCGCCGTCGACGACCCGCAGCCCACCGGCAGACGGGACCCGTCGGTGCCGTCCGGCGTCGTGGGCCGGTCGGGCGGCCCCCGGGTTCCGCGGTCGGTCGGGGAGCCGCCCGGCTCGGTGGGCCTACCGGGCTACCGGGCTACCGGCCTACCGGCCTACCGGCCGTGCGGGGCTGCCGGGGAGCCGTCGGGCTGCGGGGGGCTCCGGGGGCCGGCCGGGTCCCTCGCCCCGCGGGTCAGCCGGGGAAACGGCCGGTGCTGCGCAGCGTCCAGCGGCGCTCGGCGTAGGCCAGGTCGTCGCGCCACAGGCGCCCCGCCGTACGGCGCATCAGGGGGCGCAGCACGGGCGCGGCCGCCCGCGCCGCCGCGAACCCGCGCCGTTCCGAGGTGGCGACCACCGCCTCGACCACAGCCGTCCGGGGATGTGCGTCGTCCGCACCCGTCAGCGGCGTCGCATGGGTCTCCACCACGGACGTGGCGCCCTCGCCGTCGGTGATGCGCATGACGACCGTGCGCGGCTCCGGCGCGGTGAACTCGGCCCGTACCGGCACCACCAGACGCCCCGCCACCCGGAAGGAGACGTCGACGACGAAGGCGTCGTCCTCGTCCCCCTGTGGCTCCCGGGCCACCGACAGGTCGACGAACGAATAGGGGTGGAACCACGAGCCGTGCCACGGATCGAGCCGGTTGGCCACCACGTCCTCGGGCTCGCACCGCCCCACCGCCGTGTACACGGCGTCCACACCACGGCCGGCCGCCGGCCGTACGGGCACGACGGGGAGCCCGGTCGACTCCTCGCCGCCCACCTCGTCCAGCCGGACCCAGACCAGCACGCCGTCGTCGTGCACCGGGAACGGACGCCAGCCGGCGAACGGCGCACCGTCCAGGGCCAGTCCGTGCCAGTGGCAGACCAGCGTGCCGCACACCACCCGGCTGTCCCGCAGCGGAGCGCCCAGGTGCGGACACACCCCGGAGCCCGCGTGCAGCTCACCGGTGGCCGAGCGCCACAGCACCACCTCCACACCCCCGACCGTCCGGCCGTACGGGCGGTCCGCGGCGCGCGTGCTCCGGGAGGCACCGACCACGAACCAGTTCCCGGACGGACGGGCGGACGCCCGCTTCAGCGTGTCCGAGATGAGCGCCGGCCGTGCCTGACGCCAGGCCGGCGGCTGGGCCGCCCAGCCCGGACCGCCACGCCGGCGCCGCAACGGCGGAGTCCATCGCGCCCGGCCCCCTCGCTCCCTCACCCCACCGGCTCCTTCCACCCGACCGGGGGCGGACCGCCCGCCGCGTCCGCCCCGCGCGGGGCGCGGGCCCGCCACCGGGCGGCGGCCACGCCCAGCGCACCGCCCGCCGCCAGGGCCGCGCGGCGCCGCCGGGACACCACCGCGCGGCGGTGCAACACGGTGTGGTCCCGCTCCGCGATCGCGTCCAGGATGCCGCCGTACAGGGTGAAGGCGGTGCGGATGCAGGGACGCACCCGCGGGTCGAGCATGGCGATGCCCGGCTCCGCCGTCCGGTACACGTCCCGCGTCATGGCCTCCGCCGCGACCAGGGCCGCGCGGATCCGCGGGTCGCGGCGTCCGGTACGACGGCTCCACTCCAGCAGCGGCCGGTCCACACCGTGGGCGGCGAGCAGGTCCCCGGGCAGATAGACGCGGCCGCGGTCGAGGTCCTCGCCGACGTCCCGCAGGAAGTTGGTGAGCTGGAACGCCACACCGAGGGCCGCCGCGTGCGGCGCCGCCTCCTCGCGGGGCACGACGGTCCCCAGGACCGGGAGCATCTGCAGGCCGATCACCGCGGCCGAGCCGTGCACATAGCGCTGGAGATCCGCGTAGGTCGGGTAGTCCGTGACCGTCAGGTCGGCCCGCATCGAGGCCAGGAAGTCGGCGAAGAGGGCGTGCTCGATGCCGTACCGGCCGGCGGTGTCGGCGACGGCCCGGACCACGGGCTCGTCCCCGTCGCCGGCCCGCAGCCCGGCCGCGAGGTCGCTCTCGAGACGGGCGAGCAGCCGGTCGCGTTCCCCGGGGGGCCGGTGCCGGTCGAGGTCGTCCACGATGTCGTCGGCCCAGCGGGCGAAGCCGTACAGGGCGTGCACGGCCGAACGGCGTTCCAGTGGCAGCAGCCGGGTGGCCAGGAAGTAGGTCTTGCCGTGACGGGCGTTGAGGCGGCGGCACCGGGTGTAGGCGGCGCGCAGCGCGGGACCGGTGATTCCGGCCGCGTCCAGTTCACGACGGGTCATGAGTACCTGCCGGGGTGGGTGGGGTGGGTGCGGTGGGTGGGGGAACGGCCGTCCTGGGAGCACGCGGGGGCACGCCGCGGCGCCCGGCGCCGCCGGTGACGCGGGCGGCGGCGAGCTTGCCGCTGATGAGCACCGTCGGCACGCCGACGCCCGGGGTGGTCCCGCAGCCCGCCAGGACCACGTTCTCCACCCCGCCGACCAGGTTGCGCGGCCGGAACGGCCCGGTCTGGGCGAAGGTGTGGGAGACCGAGAAGGGGCTGCCCGCCGCGTGCCCCTGTGCCGTCCAGTCGAGGGGGGTCACCAGGAGTTCCTCGCGCACACTGGCCGAGAACCCGTCCAGGCCCCGGCGTTCCAGCTCACCGACGAGGCGGTCGCGGTAGCGCGGGCCGAGGTCCCGCCAGGCCGCGGCGCCGGGACCGACCGTCGTGTTGGGGCAGGGGGCGAGGACGTAGTGGAGGTGGCCGCCTGGCGGTGCCAGACCGGGGTCGTGCGCGGTCGGACGGGTGATCAGCAGCGACGGGTCGCTCATCAGCTCGCCCGAGCGGGTCAGCTCGTCGAAGGTGCGCTCCCACGCGGCGCCGAAGGAGAGCGTGTGGTGGGCCAGCTGGGGCCAGGTGCGGTCGGTCCCGGCGTGCAGGATCACCGCGGACGGTGCGTGCGACAGCGGTACCGGGCGCCGGGGCCGACGCCCCAGCAGCCGGTAGGCGGTGGGCAGTTCACAGGTCAGTACCACCGCGTCGCACGGGATCCGCTCGCCGGACGACAGCCGCACGGCCCGCACCCGGCCCGCCGACCGCTCGAGGGTGCTCACCTCGGACGTCCAGCGCAGATCGGCGCCGACCTCCGCCGCCGCGTCGGCCATCGCCCGGGGGAGGGCGTGCATGCCGCCCTTGGGGAACCAGACCCCGGCCACGGTGTCCATGTACGCGATCACGGCGTAGGCCGCGAGCGCCCGGGCCGGGGCCACACCGGCGTACAGCGACTGGAAGGAGAAGACACGGCGCAGACGCTCGTCGGAGAGGAACCGGCCGACGCGGGCGTCCAGCCGCCCGAAACCGCCCAGCACCGCCAGCCGCGCCAGATCCGGGTGCAGCAGCTGGAAGGGGGAGTCGAAGTTCGTGTCGATGAAGCGGCGCATCTGCGCCCGGTACAGGCGCTCCAGCCACTGCCGCAGAGCGCGGTACCCGGCCGCTTGTGCCGGTCCGGCGAAGCGTCTCACCTCCGCCTCCATCGCCTCGCCGTCGGTGTGCACGTCGAGCGAGGACCCGTCCGCGAAGGAGGCCCGGTAGGCCGGGTGCAGGGCCGTCAGCTCGACGCGCCGGTACAGGCTGTCGCCGACCGCCGCGAACGCCTCGTCGGCCAGGTGGGGCATGGTCAGCACCGTGGGGCCGGTGTCCACCTGGAAGCCGCCCAGCCGTACGCGGCCGGCCCGGCCGCCCGGACCGGCGTCCCGTTCGACGAGCGTGACCCGGCGGCCCGCACCCAGCAGATGCAGGGCGCAGGCCAGTCCGGACAGGCCCGCACCCACCACGACGACATGGTCGGTGCGTCCGGGCACCCTCCTCACGCGACCTCCCCGGCGCGGTGCGGCGCCCCGCCCGACGCGCGTTCGACCAGCGCGGCGAACTCGTGCCGCACGGCGGGGTGGGCGCCCGTGCGTTCGAAGTGGCCGAGGCTGATGGCCGTCAGCTCCCCGATCTTCGCCTCCACCACCTCCCTGGCACCGGTGCGTTCCATGGCCGCCCGCATCCGCTCGACGGCACGCTCCGAACGGGTGTCCGCGTCCGGGGCGAGCGTGGCCGCGGCGTGGTGGTCCCCGGCGGTGTCGGCGAGCCGGAGAGCGGTGGCCAGGAGATAGGTGAGCTTGCGCGACCGCAGGTCGTCGCCGGCCGGTTTGCCGGTCAGCGCCGGGTCGCCGAAGGCACCGAGCAGATCGTCGCGGAGCTGGAAGGCCAGACCGGCGCACCGCCCGGCCGCCCGCAGCGCGTCGAGGGTACGGTCACCGGCCCCGGCCACCGACCCGCCCAGGGCGAGGGGCCGGGCGACGGTGTACAGGGCGCTCTTCAGGGTGGCGATGTCCAGCGCCTCGTCGACGCGTGACGAACGGGAGGCCTGGGCGTGCAGGTCGCGGTACTGCCCGGCGACCATCTCGGTGCGCATCGCCCGCCACTCCTCGTGCAGACGCCGGCCGTGCGGGATCTCCAGTGCCGTCTCCGTCAGCAGGTCGTCCGCCCACGCGAGGGCCAGATCACCGGCGAGCACCGCGGAGGAGGTGCCGAACGACTCCGCGGAACCGTGCATGCCCGCCGCCCGGTGGGCGCGCGCCAGTTCGACGTGCAGGGCCGGGCCGCCCCGGCGGGTCGGCGATCCGTCCATCACGTCGTCGTGGACGAGGGCGCACGCCTGCAGCAGTTCCAGGGCCGCGCCGGTACGGAGCACCGCGGTGGCGTCGCCCGAGCCGCCCGCCGCCCGCCAGCCGCAGAGCGCGAAGGCCGTGCGCAGCCGCTTGCCGCCCCGCGCGACCAGCGCGCCCACCCGGTCGGCCAGATCCCGGGCGAAGACCGGATCGACGGCACGGGACTGACGCAGTCGCGTCTCGAGCATCCGCTCCAGGACGGCGTCGGCGCCGTCGGCGGTGTCGGACGGGGTGAGGGGGTCGTCGACGAGTCCGGCCGGTACGGCAGCCGTCGGCGGCAGTCCAAGCATGCACAACCCCTTCTCACTTTCGGTCATCCGCAGACCAGTGCTTCCGCCGAGTGCCCCGATACGGATGCGCTGATGCCTACCCGGTGCGGCGCCGGTCCGGGACAGTCTCACCTCAGCGGCCCATCGGCGCCCGGTTCATGGCGGTGTGTCACCCCGCGGGGCACGGACGGGAGCCTCCTGACCCGCGGCCCCGGGCGTGCTTGACGGCGTACGGCGGCGGATGGCCGTACAGGCGCAGGTGCGAGGTGAACAGGACGACCGCGACGGTCATGGCGTCCCTCCTGGTGCGGTGGTGCGTGAAGGGGCTCTACTGCCGGGTGCCGCGGTGATCGAGGGGGCGGCGGACGCGCTCGGCGCGCCGGTCACCCCTGCGGGCGGCCGGCCCTCTGGCGGCCGCCTGGGTGATATTGCGGGCCATACCGCCGAAGACGAGGGCGTGGAAGGGCGAGACGGACCACCAGTAGGCATGGCCGAGCAGTCCCCGCGGGTGGAACAGGGCGCGCTGGCGGTAGCGGGTCCGGCCCTCGGCGTCCGTCTCGACCCACATCTCCAGCCACGCCAGTCCCGGCAGCCGCATCTCCGCCCGCAGCCGCAGCAGGCGTCCCGGCTCGATCTCCTCGACACGCCAGAAGTCCAGCGAGTCACCGACCCGCAGGCGCTCCGCGTCGCGTCGTCCGCGGCGCAGGCCGACGCCGCCGACGAACCGGTCCAGCCGGCCGCGGACCGCCCAGGCGAGCGGAAAGGAGTACCAGCCGTTCTCGCCGCCGATGCCCTCGATCACCTTCCACAGCGCCTGCGGGGACGCGTCGACGGGACGTTCCCTGTCGTCCTGGTAGAGACTGCCGCCGGCCCAGTCGGGGTCGGTGGGCAGCGGATCGCTGGGCGCTCCCGGGAAGGACGCGGACGACCAGCGGGTGGCGACCTGAGCTTCCCGCACCCTCCGCAGGGCGAGGGCCAGGGCCTCGTCGAACGGCAGGGGGTGCCCGGGAGGGTCGGGAACGTACCGGGCGATGTCGTGTTCGTGGCAGACGACCTCATGACGCAAGGACTCCGTCAGCGGCCGGGCGATCGAGGCCGGAACCGGGGTCACCAGGCCGACCCAGTGACTGGACAGCCCGGGAGTGAGCACCGGCACCGGGACGATGACGCGCCGCCGCAGGCCCGCCACCGCGGCGTAGCGGGCCATCATCTCCCGGTAGGTGAGGACGTCCGGCCCGCCGATGTCGAAGGCCCGGTCCACATCGTCCGGCATGGTCGCGGAGCCGACCAGACAGCGCAGCACGTCGCGGACCCCGATGGGCTGCGTGCGGGTGTGCACCCAACTGGGGGTCACCATGACCGGCAGCCGCTCGGTCAGATAACGCAGCATCTCGAAGGAGGCCGAGCCCGATCCGATGACGACCGCGGCCCGCAGCACGGTCGCCGGCACCGGGGACTCCAGGAAGACACGGCCGACCTCGGCGCGGGAGCGCAGATGCGGGGAGAGCGAACGCTCGGGGACGCCCCGCGGAGTGAGGCCGCCCAGGTAGACGATCCTCCGGACACCCGCCGCGTGCGCCTGCTCCGCGAAGATCCGCGCGGCACGGCGGTCGGTGTCCTCGAAATCCGCACCGGAGCCGAGCGCGTGGACCAGGTAGTAGGCGACGTCGACACCCCGCATGGCCTCGGCGACCGACACCGCGTCGGTGACATCTCCCTGTACGGTCTCGACGTCCGCCGCCCAGGGATGGTCGCGCAGTCTGCCGGGGGAACGGGCCAGACAGCGGACCCGGTGACCGGCCTCCAGCAGCTCCGGCACCAGACGCCCGCCGATGTACCCGGACGCGCCGGTCACCAGAGAACGCGGCCCCTGCGCGTCCCGTCGCCCGTTCGTCTCCACGGCTCTCTCCCTCCGGCTCGTACCGCGACACCGTTCCACTCCCGACCGATCATCACCGCCATGCCGTCACCGCGCCCGTCGGGGCCGGGCGGTGGACGACGCCCCGTCGTGCCGCCCCCGCCGGTTCGGTGGGAACCCTGACCCGTCCCCCGCGCCGGTAGCCGGCGCACGACGGGAGGAGGGCGCGACCGGCCGTTCAACCGTGCGGGGCGTCGGCACCGGCCGTCCGGTCGGCCCGGCCGCCCGCGCCGAGCAGGCCGGTCGCCGAGAACGGCTCCGCCGCGCCGAGCCGTGGCAGCTCCCGTCGCGACAGCAGCGTGACGACCGGTGGCATCGCGGCGCGCACGGGCTGGGTCGCGCGCAGCCACCGCGGGACGTAGACGGCAGGACGCCGCCGCTCGACGGCGGTGACCAGCCGGCCCGCCACATAAGCGGCCGGGTACACCTTGCGGGCCGGCCGCGGCATGTGCCCGCGCAGCTCCCGCAGCACCGGGTGCTGGTCGGCGTCGCGCACCATGTCGGTGTCCGTCCAGTTGATGTAGGCGATCCCCACCCCCACGTGCCGGTGGGCGACCTCCGCCTGCAACGAGTGGGCGAACGACTCGGCTCCCGCCTTCGACGCGCAGTAGGCGCTCATCATCGGCGCCGCACCGATCGACGCCAGGGACGCCACCTGAAGGAAGTAGCCGCGGGTGTCGAACAGATCGGGCAGAAACGTGCGCGCGGTGACCGCGCTGCCGATGAGATTGACCTCCACGACACGACGCCAGACGGCGGTGTCCGACTCCGCGAACGGACCGCCCTCCGCCAGCCCGGCGTTGGCGACCACCACCGAGGGCGGCCCCAGCCGCTCCCGGATCCCGGAGGCGGCCCGGAGCATCCCCCGGTCGTCGGTGACGTCGACCTCCCAGCAGGCGGAGCGGCCCGCCGGCAGCGCGTCCCTGACCTCCGCCAGCGTGCTCTCCTCGCGGCCCAGCAGCGCCACCGTCGCGCCCCGTTCGACCAGGACCCGGGCCAGGGCGGCTCCGAGACCGCGCGCCGCTCCGGTCACCACGGCCGTGCGGCCGTGCAGGGGCCTACGGGCGACCGTCATGCAGGGTTCCTTTCCGCGGTGGACCACGACGGTGCGGGGACGCCGGGCGGAAAGGCTCGCACCGCGGCCGTCCGGTCGCTCACCCTGTCTCCCCGTGCAGGAACTCGGTGAGCGCCTTGCCCGGACGGAACGCGGCCGTCCCGCCGTCCGGACGGAACCTGCCGAAGCTGCCCAGGGCGACTTCCTCGCCCCGGCTCAGGGCCTCGGCGATCGAGCCCGGATGCTCCACGGTCCCGAACACCGCGTCGAGCACCCGCTCGACGTCGTCGGCGGTCGGGCGTGGACCGTCGCCGTTGCCCGCCGCGCGGTCCCTGGTCGACTCGACCAGCTGGGTCCTGTCCATGCGTCCTGCCCGGAGTCCGAGGGGAAGAGATCGTGATGCCACGATCGCGGTGCCCGGCGGCCGGCGCACCTTCTGACGGGCGCGCGGGTGGCGTGGAGGAGAGGATGACCGGGCGGACGGCGCACGTGGTGCCCGGCCGTCCGCGCCGACAAGGGAGTGAGGCGGCGTGAACGACGAAGAGCGCGAGGCGACCTGGGACGAGTTCCGCGAACTGGTGAACATGCGGCCCGCCGAACTGGACACATGGCTGGCCTCGGAGGAGTCACGGAGCGTCGGGCAGCAGAAGGACGGAGGCGAGTCCACCGGACACGCCTCGGGCCGCCGCATCGTGGAGATCCTGCGTGCCAGGAAGGGCGATCTCTCCGACGACGACTACCAGCACATGCGCAAGGTCGTCGGCTACATCCGCCGGCATCTCGCCCAGCGGCCGACGGGCGAGATCAGGGACACCCGATGGCGGTACTCACTCATGAACTGGGGGCACGATCCCCTGACCTGACCTGACCTGACCTGACCTGACCTGACCTGACCTGACCTGACACGGGATGACCTGACCTGACATGGGATGACGTGGCGTGGCATGGCGTGGCGTGTGCGTCGTGGGCCGGGCGGCACGGCTGCCTCACCCTCACTCCGGTGCGCCCGGAACGCAGGGAGAGCCGACACCGGGGCGTCCGTCAGCCGACGGCCGCCCGTCCCGGAGCCGTGGTCGCCGACCACGCGTTCTCCAGTGTCCCCGGAGAGTTTCCCCGCAGCACCCCTGATGTTGGCCGTGCCCGGCTACTTTCGCCTCGCCCGGTCCGGCAGCAGGAGAGGCATGTCCATGAGCACCCCGGTCCACCGCACCTCGACACGGCAGTCCGCTGCCGTCCCGATGCCGGCCCGGCAGAGCCGGGAAGGGAGCCCGTCGCGGAACCCGGCGGAGCACGCCCTTCTCCGGATGCAGTCCAGCGCCGGCAACCGGGCCACGGCCGCGGCCGTGCAGCGGGCCAGGGGCGAGGGCAACGAGGACCAGGGGAAGGGGAAGGCACCGGAAGGCGGCGGCGGTGCGTCCGCCGGGGCGCGGAAGAAGAACTACCGTGACCGGATCTCCGGGCTCCTGGACAGGTTCAAGAAGAATCTCGAGCCCATCGACACCTTCATCAAGGGCGTCCAGACCCCCACCAACGCGGGCTTCACCCAGCAGGCCGCCGCCGCGGCCAACGAGGGCCTCAAGAACTCCGCCGCCGCCTCCGGCACCTCCGCCGCGTCGGGGAACCTCCTCACGGAGGCCTCCGGAACCGTGGTCAGCGGCATGGACGCGTACAAGAACGCGAAGGACGCCAGGAAGCTCGAGACCGGGGCCGGTCACCACACGGCGAACAGGAAGGCCAGAACCAAGGGGGCCGACACAGCCGTCGGCGCCGCCGGTTCGGCGGCATACAGCGCCGCCATCGCCAAGGAGGTGACCAAGATCCAGAAGGCGGCGGACGCCGCCGTGGCGTCCGAGGCGAGCGGCATCGCCAGCGCCTCCGTCGGCGCGGTCAAGGGCATGCGGGCGGCCTTCCGCGTCGGGGGAGCGGCCCGCAAGTACCGGAAGGTGAGGGAACTCGGAGACCCCCACCTCGTCCACGCGGGGTCACTGGCCCGGCTGCACGAGTCGCGGGAACAGGCCGAGTGGGCCGCGGCAGAGGCGTACGTCGCGCTGGACGCCTACTGGGACCACGAAGGCGAGGGGCGATTGGAGCACGTTGCCGAGGCCATCGACGCCGCGTGGGAGGCGATGGGGGAAGCCCGTGACGCCGGCGAGAGCCTCCAGCGCGCGGAGCGCGATGTGGAGAAGCTGAACCGGGTGCAGGAGTACGCGAAGAAGAAGCAGCTCACCAAGATGGGCAAGGAGACGGTCGGCGGCGCGGTCGGCGAATCCACCAAGGCCGCCGCCGGCGTGGTGACCGCGGTCGCGGCGGGAACCGCCGGGCTGGCGAGCAACCCGGTCGGATGGGGCCTCGCCGGGGCCGGGGCGGGCCTGGTCCTCGGCGTCACCCTGTACAAGGCGCTGCGCGCCGCCACGAAACGCTACGAAGAGGTCCGCCACCCCGAGCGCTGGGCGCCGGCGGGCAAGGAGCCCGCGGAGGCCGAGCCTCGCGACGCATCGCTGAAGCACGCCCTGAAGTTCTGGAAGAAGGTGTCACAGGGCGAACGCCAGGCCATGGCGCGCGAGATCTACGCCCTGGCGGCAGGCCCCGACATCCCCGGCAGCGGCGGCACCACGGCCGAGATGAGGGAGTCCGCCCGGGCGCTCCTCGTCGCTCTGAAGTCGGGCCCGGCCCAGCACAAGCTCGAGCCGGAAGCCTGGGCGGCCACCCTCGACGACCCTGCGAAGAGCGCCGGTTGGATCAAGGAGATCGCGGAACAGCTGGCGTCCGGGTGACCGGGTGACCGGGAGGCAGGGAGAGGGGAGGGGCGCGAGCTCTTGGGCGGAATCGGCGTACCGAGGTCGACCGGCCGGCGCCCCACCTCCGGCGGCGCCATATCCAGTCGATCGATATTCATAAGAGCGAGCCGGGACGTCCGGAACAAGACAGTTCCACTGGTGCTGTTCCGGACATGCTCTTCCGGACATACCGATTGACGACCCCGCTCCGTGCGGCCGCTTCATGGTGGTCATGAAGCGGCAACTATCACCAGATCTCCTCGAGCGACTCGCTCACGATGCGGGCGAATAGATCAGAAGGAGCGTGGCGCAACGCAGTAATACGTTCGCATCCCTTCGACGCGACCCCGGGAACGACATACGCGGGCGGTGGAGGAGTGACGGGGAGTGCCGGAATCCGTGGAACAAGGACGCGGCGGAGAGTGGCCCGACGGCGGAACCGAAGGTGTGCGGGGCGCAGTGGGCCCCCGGGAGCGGCCGGAGGCCGGCGAAGGCTGCCCCGGCTCGTCGAACGCCACACCCCGCGGTTGTTCGTACCCGCGGGCAGCCCCGGACAGTACCGTCACCTTGCTGATCATCAGAGGAGGCGATCGCGAGCGGCCGGCCTCCGGGGCACCATGATGACGGCCCGCCGGCTCCTCGCCGAGAAGCGGTTGTTGAAAGTTGCCCAATGTATTACACTCGCCCACTATCTGGCATGAGGAGTGTCAATGCTGAATGGCGTAAGACGGCATATGTCTGGTAGGCGCGGTTGCGGCCCCGGTCGGCTCCGCAGTCTTTCCAGACGGCGGCGCAGCGTCTGCTGACGACAGGGTTCCGCGCCCGATCATAGGATCGCGCGGACCACGTATTCCAGCAAGCTGTCCTGTGAAGCCATCGGCCTCGAGTTCGCATTGCGCTCCATGATTCGCCCCTATGCATCTCCGGTCCCCGGTGGCACATGGGCTCTCTGGATCCTTCCTTGGCCGAATGGCTTTCGAGAATGAGCACGGGTCCTTTTCCGTGCTGTGCAAAAGCGTGAGCCCGGGGGCGATGCCCCGATGGCCCGGACCAGCCTCGCCGGTAAGATCCTGGGTGATCAAGAACCGCTACGAGCTGGGTGAGAGGCAGGAAAGAACAGCGTGAGTTCCGACCGGGGTGTGGAGATGTCTGAATCGCATGGCGGCTATCGCGAATTGATGGCCGGGCAGCTCGGAGTGTGGCATGCGCAGCAACTGGACCCGAATAATCCCATATATAACATGGGTGAATACATCGAGATTCACGGACGGATCGACGGGGACTTATTCGAGGCGGCCGCACGCAGAGTCGTGGCGGAGATCGATTGCTTCTCCCTCCGTTTCGAAAAGGCCGCGGACGGGATTCCTCGACAGTATGTCAAGCCGCACAGCGACTGGCCGTTCCACCTGGTTGACGTGAGCGCTGAGGAAAACCCCCGTTCGAGCGCGATGAACTGGATGCGCGCGGACATGCGCCGTCCGGTGGACCTCCAGGACGGCGACCTCTTCACCCACGCCCTGTTCAAGGTGGACGAGGACCTCTTCTTCTGGTACCAGCGCCTGCACCATGTCATCGCGGACGGACTCGCGGGCTCCCGGACAGCCGGCCGGCTGGCCGCGGTCTACACGGCGCTGTCGGCCGGCGAACCCGTCCCGGACGGCGCGCCCCCCTCCTGTTCCGTGCTGATGGACGCCGATGCCGCCTACCGGGCGTCCACCGAGTTCGAGGCGGACCGGGCGTACTGGACCGAGCGCCTCGCCGACCTCCCGCCGACGGTCAGCCTGAGCGGCCGGGAGCCCTCCACCACTCCCCATGCACTGACACGGCACACACTCCACATCGCTCCGGACGCCGCCGCGGATCTCAAGAGCTCCGCACGCCGGATGGGAACGAACCTGGCGGGTCTCGCCATGGCGGCGAGCGCCGCCTGTCTGCACCACGCCACGGGACAGCAGGACGTCATTCTCGGCGTCCCCGTGATGGGCAGGAAAACCGCATTACGCGATGTACCCGGAATGACGGCGAATATTATTCCCCTTCGCCTTTCGGTGGAACCGGAAGTCACCGTGCGGGAACTCGTGAAGCAGGTTTCCCGCGGAGTGCGAGATGCCTTGAAGCATCAGCGGTACCGCTACGAAGACATCCTCAGAGACCTGAAACTCGTGGGCCGCAGCGGGATCTACCCCCTTCTGGTCAACATCGTCTCCTTCGATTACGGCCTGAAATTCGGCGACGCGCCCAGCCGTCCGCACGGACTCGGCGGGATCAATTTCAATGACGTGTCGATATCGGTCTACGACAGGTCGTTCGACGGCAGTATCTCCGTGATCGTGGAGGCCAATCCGGATCTGTACACCCGGGAGGCCCTGCACAGACACGCCGCACGATTCCTCGACGTCATGACGTGGATGGCAGGTGCCGCCGCGGAGGACCGCGTCCACCGGATGATGCTGATGAGCCGTTCCGAGCGGCGCCAGGTCATCGAGGAGTGGAACGACACCGCCCGGGAGGTGCCCGCGGCGACGCTCCCGGATCTGCTGCGGACTCCGGCCGCCCGCACCCCGGACGCGGTCGCCGTGGTCTTCGAGGGTGCCGAGGTGACGTACGCCGACCTCCACGCGCGGGCCAACCGCCTCGCCCGGCTCCTGATCGACAGGGGGGTGGGCCCGGAGTCGCGGGTCGCGGTGATGATGCACCGTTCCGTCGACCTGGTGGTCGCCCTCCTCGCGGTGATCAAGGCCGGCGGTGCGTACGTACCCGTCGACCCGGACCACCCCGCCGACCGTGTCGCGTACCTGCTCGCCGACGCCCGGCCCCTGCTGCTGCTCACCAGCACGGATCTGGCCCCCGCCGGTGGAGAGGTGCCGCACCTGGTCGTCGACGACTCGCGGACCGCCACCGCCCTCCGCGCCTTCGAGGAGGGCGAACTCACCGACGCCGAACGCCGCGGCGCCCTGCTGCCCGCCCACCCCGCCTACGTGATCTACACCTCGGGCTCCACCGGACGGCCGAAGGGGGTGGCCGTACCGCACGGGGGCATCGTCAACTGGCTGTCCTGGTTGCAGGGCACCTACCGTCTGACCGCGTCGGACCGGGTGCTGCAGAAGACACCCTACGGTTTCGACGTGTCGGTACGGGAGTTCTTCTGGCCGCTGCTCCAGAGCGCGACGATGGTGGTCGCCAAGCCCTCGGGCCACCGTGACCCCGGATACCTGGCCGAGCTGATCCGGCGCGAGCGTGTCACGATCGCGCACTTCGTCCCGTCCCTGCTCCAGGACTTTCTCCGCGAACCGTCCGCCACCACCTGCACGGACCTGCGAGCCGTGTTCTGCAGCGGCGAGGCGCTCCCCGGTGACGTCGCCGGGCGGTTCCGGGACGTCCTGGGTGTTCCGCTGCACAACCTCTACGGTCCCACCGAGGCGTCGGTCGAGGTCACCGCGTGGACGTGTGACGCGGACGGCGGCGCAGGCGGTGTGCCCATCGGGCGCCCGGTCTGGAACACCCGGGCGTACGTGCTGGATCCCGCGCTGCGTCCGGTACCGGTGGGTGCCGCGGGTGAGTTGTACCTGGCCGGAGTGCAGCTGGCCCGAGGCTACTTCGAGCGGCCGGGGCTGACGGCGGAGCGGTTCGTCGCCGATCCGTTCGCCCCGGGGGAGCGGATGTACCGCACCGGCGACCTGGCCCGGTGGAACGCCGACGGGCAGCTCGAGTACCTGGGCCGTACGGACGACCAGGTGAAGATCCGGGGNGAGCGGATGTACCGCACCGGCGACCTGGCCCGGTGGAACGCCGACGGGCAGCTCGAGTACCTGGGCCGTACGGACGACCAGGTGAAGATCCGGGGAGTCCGGATCGAACTGGGCGAGGTCGAGGCCGCGCTGGGCGCGCATCCGTCCGTGGCGCACTGCGCGGTGGTGGTCCGGGAGGACCGTCCCGGCGACCAGCGCCTGGTCGGCTACCTCGTTCCGGCGGACGGCCCGAAGCGTCCTGACAACGCTGTCATCCGCCGGTACCTGCGGGGTGTGCTGCCGGAGTACATGGTGCCGTCCGCGTTGGTGGTGCTGGATGTGTTGCCGTTGACGGTGAACGGCAAGCTGGACCGCGGGGCGTTGCCGGCTCCGGGGCGCGAGCCGTCCGGTGCCGGGCGGGGTCCGGCCACGGCGCGGGAGGAGATCCTCTGTTCG
>NZ_JABTTS010000050.1 GCF_018638295.1 Streptomyces sp. CHD11 | reverse complement strand
GGGATACCCCAGCCGAGCGCCTACGTGATCTACTCACCACCTGAAACCAAGTGGTGTTGCGACGACCCCTTGAACCTAAGACTCGCCGGGGCCCTCCTCCCGCGCTTCCTCCCGCCCCCGCCGGAGGCGCTACGCGTCGCCGCCCGCCGCCCCCGGGTCCGCCGCGGCGACGTCCAGCAGCTGGTACCGGTCGATCGCCTGCTTCAGCACCGACCGGTCCACATGCCCCTCCCGGGCCAGCTCCGTCAGGACCGCCACCACGATCGACTGGGCGTCGATGTGGAAGAACCGCCGGGCCGCGCCGCGGGTGTCGGCGAAGCCGAAGCCGTCCGCGCCCAGCGACTGGTACGTCCCCGGCACCCAGCGCGCGATCTGGTCCGGCACCGACCGCATCCAGTCGGACACCGCCACCACCGGGCCCTGGGCCGCCGCCAGCTTCCGCGTCACGTACGGCGTGCGCTGCTCCTCCTCGGGGTGCAGCAGGTTGTGCCGCTCGCAGTCCACCGCCTCGCGCCGCAGTTCGTTCCAGGAGGTGGCCGACCAGACGTCGGCTCGGACGTCCCAGTCCTCGGCGAGGATCCGCTGCGCCTCGACCGCCCACGGCAGCGCGACACCGGACGCCAGGATCTGCGCGGGCAGGGAGCCCGCCGTGCCCTCGGCGAAGCGGTAGAGCCCCTTGACGATGCCCTCGGCGTCCACGTTCTCGGGCTCGGCCGGGTGCTGGATCGGCTCGTTGTAGACGGTCAGGTAGTAGAAGACGTCCTCACCGTGCGGGTGCTCCTCGTCGCTGCCGTACATCCGGCGCAGCCCGTCCCGCACGATGTGGGCGATCTCGAAACCGAACGCCGGGTCGTAGGCGACGCACCCCGGGTTGGTGGAGGCCAGCAGCTGCGAGTGGCCGTCGGCGTGCTGGAGCCCTTCACCGGTCAGTGTCGTGCGCCCCGCGGTCGCACCCAGGACGAAACCGCGCGACAGCTGGTCGGCCATCTGCCAGAACTGGTCGCCGGTGCGCTGGAAACCGAACATGGAGTAGAAGACGTACACCGGGATGAGCGGCTCGCCGTGTGTGGCGTAGGCCGAGCCCGCGGCGATCAGCGAGGCCGTGCAGCCGGCCTCGGAGATGCCGTCGTGCAGCATCTGCCCGGTCGGCGCCTCCTTGTAGGCGAGCAGCAGCTCCCGGTCCACGGACTCGTACTGCTGCCCGAGCGGGTTGTAGATCTTCGCGCTCGGGAAGAAGGAGTCCATGCCGAACGTGCGGTACTCGTCCGGTGCGATCAGTACGAACCGCCTGCCGATCTCCTTGTCCCGCATCAGGTCCTTCAGGAGCCGGACAAAGGCCATGGTGGTCGCGATGGACTGCTGGCCGGAGCCCTTCTTCACGGTCGCGTACGTGTTGTCCCCGGGCAGCTGCAGGGGCTTCGACCGCACCACCCGCGTCGGCACGTACCCGCCGAGGGACCTGCGGCGGTCGTGCATGTACTGCATCTCCTCCGTGTCCGGGCCCGGGTGGTAGTAGGGCGGCAGACCGGACTCGAGGTCCTTGTCGGCGATCGGCAGGTGCAGCCGGTCCCGGAAGTGCTTGAGGTCGTCGACCGTCAGCTTCTTCATCTGGTGCGTGGCGTTGCGGCCCTCGAAGTTCGGGCCCAGCGTCCAGCCCTTGATCGTCTTGGCGAGGATCACCGTCGGCTGGCCCTTGTGCTCCAGGGCCGCCTTGTACGCCGCGTAGATCTTGCGGTGGTCGTGACCGCCGCGGCCCAGGTGCAGGATCTGGTCGTCGGTCATGGACTCGACCATCGCGCGCAGCCGGTGGTCGTCGCCGAAGAAGTGGTCGCGAATGTACGCGCCCGACTCGGTGGCGTACGTCTGGAACTGACCGTCCGGCGTGGTGTTCATCTTGTTGACCAGCACACCGTCGCGGTCCTGGGCCAGCAGTGGGTCCCAGGTGCGGTCCCAGACCAGCTTGATCACGTTCCAGCCGGCGCCCCTGAAGACCGACTCCAGCTCCTGGATGATCTTTCCGTTGCCGCGCACCGGACCGTCGAGCCGCTGCAGGTTGCAGTTGACGACGAAGGTGAGGTTGTCCAGGCCCTCCCGCGCGGCGATGGACAGCTGGCCCAGCGACTCCGGTTCGTCCATCTCCCCGTCGCCGAGGAACGCCCACACGTGCGACTTCGACGTGTCCGCGATGTCGCGCGCGTGCATGTAGCGGTTCATCCGCGCCTGGTAGATCGCACCGATCGGGCCGAGCCCCATCGACACGGTCGGGAACTCCCAGAAGTCCGGCATCGAGCGCGGGTGCGGGTACGAGGACAGCGCGTACGGAGCCTTCGACTTCTCCTGCCGGAAGCCGTCCAGATGCCGGTCGCTCAGCCGGTCCAGCAGATACGCGCGGGCGTAGATGCCCGGCGAGGCGTGGCCCTGGAAGAAGACCTGGTCACCGCCGTCGCCCTCGTCCTTGCCGCGGAAGAAGTGGTTGAACCCCACGTCGTACAGCGACGCGGAGGACGCGAAGGTGGCGATGTGGCCGCCGACCCCGATGCCCGGCCGCTGCGCGCGCGAGACCATCACGGCGGCGTTCCAGCGGGTCGCGTTGAGGATCTTGCGCTCGATCTCCTCGTTCCCCGGGAAGAACGGCTCGGCCCGGGTCGGGATCGTGTTGACGTAGTCCGTACTGCGCATCTCGGGAACGGCCACGCGCCTGGCGCGAGCACGTTCGATCAGTCGCAGCATGAGGTAGCGGGCCCGCTCCCGGCCGCGCTCGTCGACCGCGGCGTCGAGGGAGTCGAGCCACTCCTGGGTTTCCTCGGGGTCGAAGTCAGGAACCTGACTCGGAAGGCCGCCAATGATGATCGGGTTGCGATCGGATGCGGAAGCCACGCTGTTCCTTACCTGTCAGAGGGCCGTGAAAGGGCCGCCGTTTCGCTGGTACGGCCCAGTGTGCGCCGCTCCCCATGGTCCACCTCGGGACCGTCGGCGTCATCTCTACCGGGAGGTAATCCACGCCCGCGGCCAGTACGGTATGTATGGGGCTCGTCCATTCGAGTCTTCGTACACGTAGACGGTTCCCAAAGGGCCAAACGGGACACAAAGGTGTGGGCTGCGTCACTGCGGGCCATGATGGTGTGCCTGGAGTTGCGGTGACCCGGCCAGGATCGTCACCGTTTCGGCGGTCTGCACGGCCGGGTACTTGCGCGATCGGTCCCGCCCGTGTGGACTACGGCCAATGCTGCGCGCACGCGCGTGGCTGAGACATTCCCAAGACACATGATCAGGAGGCAACCCGTGAGCGCGACCGCGGACCACGCGGAGGAGCGGACGAACCCTGCCGCCAGGCTGGGGTTCCAGCCCGGGCAGGTGGTCCAGGAGATCGGCTACGACGAGGACGTCGACCAGGAGCTCCGCGAGGCCATCGAGGGCGTCATCGAGACTGACCTGGTCGACGAGGACTACGACGACGTGGCCGACGCCGTTGTGTTGTGGTTCCGCGACGACGACGGCGACCTGACGGATGCGCTGGTGGATGCCGGCACGTACATCGAAGAGGGTGGGGCGATCCTGCTCCTCACGCCGAAGACAGGCCGTTCGGGCTACGTCGAGCCGAGTGACATCTCGGAAGCCGCCACCACGGCGGGGCTGACGGCGGCCAAGAGCGTCAGCGTCGGCAAGGACTGGAGCGGCAGCCGGCTGGCCACCCCCAAGGCGGCCAAGTCGAAGCGGTGAACCGTCCCGGACGGGCCGGCCGCGTTCCGCGGCTGCCCGTCCGGCGGACCGTCGTACATCCTGCGTAGGGTGATCGGAGCGAACCACCCCGAAGGGATGATCACGACGATGGCGATCCAGGTGGGCGACAAGGCCCCCGACTTCGAGCTCAAGGACAACCACGGGGCGACCGTGCGGCTCTCCGGCTTCCGGGGACGGAAGAACGTGGTGGTCATCTTCTACCCGTTCGCCTTCACCGGAGTGTGCACCGGAGAGCTGTGCGAGGTGCGTGACAACCTGCCGCGGTTCTCCGACCGCGACACCCAGGTGCTCGCCGTCTCCAACGACTCCATCCACACCCTGCGCGTCTTCGGCGAGCAGGAGGGCCTGGAGTACCCGCTGCTCAGCGACTTCTGGCCGCACGGCGACGTCTCGCGTGCCTTCGGTGTCCTCGACGAGGACAAGGGGTGCGCGGTGCGCGGGACCTTCATCATCGACAAGGAGGGTGTCGTGCGCTGGACCGTCGTCAACGCTCTGCCGGACGCCCGCGACCTGGACGAGTACGTGAAGGCGCTCGACACCCTGTGATCGTTCGTCTCCCGGGCCTGCGGGCTCCGGGAACCCCTCACTAGGATCGATTCGTTGATCCGACATCCGACGCACGACGGGGCACCCCGCCCCTGGACACCAATGGAGGACTCGTGGGAGTCAGCCTCAGCAAGGGCGGCAACGTATCGCTGAGCAAGGAAGCGCCGGGCCTGACCGCGGTCATCATCGGGCTGGGGTGGGACATCCGCACCACGACCGGCACCGACTTCGACCTGGACGCCAGCGCCCTGCTGCTGAACAGCTCGGGCAAGGTCGGCAGCGACGCCAACTTCATCTTCTTCAACAACCTCAAGAGCCCGGACGGCTCGGTCGAGCACACCGGTGACAACCTCACCGGCGAGGGCGAGGGCGACGACGAGCAGATCAAGATCAACCTCGCCGGCGTCCCCGCGGACATCGAGAAGATCGTCTTTCCGGTCTCCATCTACGACGCCGAGAACCGCCAGCAGTCCTTCGGCCAGGTGCGCAACGCGTTCATCCGTGTCGTCAACCAGGCCGGCGGCGCCGAGATCGCGCGCTACGACCTGTCGGAGGACGCCTCCACCGAGACCGCCATGGTCTTCGGTGAGCTGTACCGGCACGGCGCGGAGTGGAAGTTCCGCGCCATCGGCCAGGGCTACGCCTCGGGCCTGCGCGGCATCGCGCAGGACTTCGGTGTGAACGTCTGAGACGGCCACCTGGGCGGCGACGCCCGGCCCGGCCGCCTCGCGCGGCCACACCGCCCGGCGCCGCACGGTTTACGTGCGGCGCCGGACGTGCACTACCACCCTTGAGAAACACCAAACCGGAGGGGGAGCAGCATCATGGGCGTCACGCTTGCCAAGGGGGGGAACGTCTCCCTGTCCAAGGCCGCACCGAACCTCACCCAGGTGATGATCGGACTGGGCTGGGACGCGCGTTCCAGCACCGGAGCCGACTTCGACCTGGACGCCAGCGCGCTGATGTGCAGCGGCGGGCGGGTGATGGGTGACGACTACTTCATCTTCTACAACCAGCTCACCAGCCCGGACGGCTCGGTCGAGCACACCGGCGACAACCTCACCGGTGAGGGCGAGGGTGACGACGAGTCCCTGCTGGTCGACCTGCCCAAGGTGCCGCAGAGTTGCGAGAAGATCGTCTTTCCGGTCTCCATCCACCTGGCCGATGAGCGCGGCCAGACGTTCGGCCAGGTCAGCAACGCCTTCATTCGCGTGGTGAACCAGGCGGACGGCCAGGAACTGGCGCGTTACGACCTGAGCGAGGACGCCTCCACGGAGACCGCGATGATCTTCGGAGAGCTCTACCGCTACCAGGGTGAGTGGAAGTTCCGCGCAGTGGGGCAGGGGTACGCGTCGGGGCTGCGCGGCATCGCTCTAGACTTCGGAGTCAACGTTTCGTAAAGCCGACTGCGGCGTCCGTACAGCCGACTACGGCAGCGGGGGAGACCCGTACACACACCTGGGGTAGCCAGTGGTTCTGAAAACCTTCGGCTGGTCGTTCGCGGTTACCGCGCTCGGTCTGGTCGCGGCGTTCCTCTTCGGGGGGTGGACCGCCTTCGGCATCGTGGCGATCCTCTCCATCCTGGAGATTTCGCTGTCCTTCGACAACGCGGTGGTCAACGCCGGAATCCTGAAGAAGATGAATGCCTTCTGGCAGAAGATCTTCCTCACCATCGGCATCCTGATCGCCGTCTTCGGTATGCGGCTGGTCTTCCCCGTCGTCATCGTCGCCGTCAGCGCTCAGCTCGGTCCGATCGAGGCCATCGACCTCGCGCTCAGCGACAAGGACCGTTATCAGGAGCTCGTCACCGACGCACACCCGGCGATCGCCGCGTTCGGTGGCATGTTCCTGCTCATGATTTTCCTGGACTTCATCTTCGAGGACCGGGACATCAAGTGGCTCGGCTGGATCGAGCGCCCGCTCGCCAAGCTCGGCAAGGTCGACATGCTGTCGGTCTGCGTCGCGCTGATCATCCTGCTGGTCTCCGCCATCACCTTCGCGACCCAGGCCCACCAGCATGGCGGGGCTCATGTCGACAAGGCGAGCACGGTCCTTCTCTCCGGCATCGGCGGTCTGATCACCTACATGATCGTGGGCGGTCTCTCCGGCTTCTTCGAGGGCAAGCTCGAGGATGAGGAGGAGCGCGAACACGAGGAGGAGAAGAAGGCCGAGCGGGAGGGCAAGCCCACATCGGCCGTCGCCCTGGCCGGCAAGGCCGCGTTCTTCCTGTTCCTCTACCTCGAGGTCCTGGACGCGTCCTTCTCCTTCGACGGTGTCATCGGCGCCTTCGCCATCACCAACGACATCGTCCTGATGGCCCTCGGCCTCGGTATCGGCGCCATGTACGTCCGTTCGCTCACGGTCTACCTGGTCCGCCAGGGCACCCTGGACGACTACGTCTACCTGGAGCACGGCGCGCACTACGCGATCGGCGCCCTGGCGATGATCCTGCTCGTCACCATCCGGTACGAGATCAACGAGATCGTCACCGGCCTCATCGGCGTCGTCCTGATCGGTGCCTCCTTCTGGTCGTCGGTGCGCCGCAACAGGCGGGTGGCGGCGGCCGAGGGGAAGGACGCCGTGAAGATGGAAGTCTCCTCCGGGGTGTGACAGCCCTGCGAATGAGGAACGCTTCCGACGGGGCGGGGGTTCGACGAGCGGACTTGGGGCGGGAATGGGATTCCTGGACGGACTGTGGCGGGGCCGCGAGAGCGCCTTCGACTCGGGCAACGCGGCGACCAACGCCATCGAGCTGACCAAACGGCACGGGCAGGTGTCCCTGACCGAACAGGGCGCGGCCACCGGCCACCTCCGGATCAACCTGAGCTGGCGGATGCGTACCTCCGACTTCGGCGGCCCTCAGCGGGAGAGCCTGCTGCGCCACCCCTTCAGGGCGCTCAAACCGCCGGAAGTGGTCGCCCACAGCCAGTCCATGGTCAACGTCGACCTCGACCTGGGCTGTCTCTACGAACTGCAGGACGGCACCAAGGGCGTCGTCCAGCCCCTCGGCGGTCTCCTCGGCGACGTCAACGCGCCGCCGTACGTCAAGCTCAGCGGCGACGACCGGTTCGGCTCGGCCTCCGGCGAGACGATGTACGTCAACCTCGACCAGTCCGAGAGCATCAAGCGCCTGCTGGTCTTCGCCTACATCTACGACCAGACCCCCGCCTTCGACCGTACGCAGGCCGTCGTCACGCTGTACCCGAGCAACGGACCGCGGGTCGAGATCAGCCTCGACGAACGCCACCCCCAGGCCCGCTCCTGCGCCGTGGTGATGATCGAGAACGTCAAGAACGAGATCATCGTCCGCCGCGAGGTGAGGTTCGTCTACGGCTTCCAGGCGGAACTGGACCGGCTCTACGGCTGGGGCCTGCAGTGGGGCAGGGGCTACAAATCCAAGGCCGGGCGGTGAGCCCGGTCCTGAGCGGTGAGCCGGCCCCGCCTGCCGTCCGCCGGCCCGCTAACGCCCGATGAACTGAGGTCCCTGCGGCGGCAGCCGGAAGTCAGGTCCCGGGGACGCGGAGGGGGCGGGGGGCGGCGGGAATCCGTACCCGGACACCGCACCCGCGGCGGCCGTGGCGGGCGCGGGCGGGTAGCCGTAGGCGGGCCCGCCCGCCGGATGCGGATAACCGTAGGCCGGCTGCGTGGCCGGGGGCTGCTGCGGCGGATAGCCGTACGCGGGCTGCGCGGGCACGCCCGCGGGCTGCTCGGGCGGCAGGGGCCGGGACACCTCGGGGGCCGGTACGAGCGGCGCCTGCGGCTGGGTCAGGGCCTCGGAGGAGACACCGCCGGGGGTCTGCGTCGTGGCGGGCGGCCGCTGGGCGGCGCCGTCCGTCCCGGACTCCGGCAGGGCCTCCGGCTCCTCGACCGAGATGCCGAAGTCGGTCGCCAGACCCTCCAGCCCGTTCGAATAGCCCTCGCCGAGCGCCCGGAACTTCCAGCCGTCCCCGCGCCGGTACAGCTCGCCGCAGATCAGCGCGGTCTCCTCGCCGGTCTCCGGCTTGATGTCGAAGTGTGCCAGCGCCTCCCCGTCGGCGTCCTGCGCGTCGTAGAGCAGGATGCGCAGCGCCCGGACACGGTCGAAGGTGACATCGTCCGCCGAGGCGATCAGCAGAATCCGGCCGACGCCGGCCTCGACACCGGCGAGGTCGGTCTGGATCGTGTCGGTCAGGTGCTCGGCGACGCGCTTCTTGCCGAGCCTCCACACCTGCCCGGAAGGATGCCGCGGCTGGTTGTAGAAGACGAAGTCCTCGTCGGAGCGCACCCGGCCGTCGAGACCGAGCAGCAGCGCGGAGGCGTCGACGTCCGGTACCCCCTGCCCGGGCGACCAGCGCAGCACGGCGCGTACGGTGGTGGCCTCGAGAGGGACGTTCGACCCCTTCAGCATCGCGTGCGTCATGTGGTCATCCTGCCCTCTCCGTCCTGCTCACGACAACGTGGGGGGTTCAGTTCGAAACGGCCGGGTTACCTGAAGTTCATGCCGGCAGGGAACCGCCGACATGGATATCTACGTACTATTACCGGCCACCTTCCGACATTCCACAGATTCCACTGATGCCACGGGGGAGCTCCATGCGTCATTTCGGTCACATCACCCCTGCGGTGCGGAAACGTCTCTTCTTCCGGGAGCCCGGGGAGTTCACGCCCCGGTCCCCGGCGCGGCTGCTCTCCGCCGCCCTCGGTGCCACGCTCTACAGCCCCGCGACCCGGCCCCGGCTCGCCGACGACGTGGTCAAGCAGGGCGCTCAGGGTGTGGTCTCCATGGTGCTGTGCCTGGAGGACTCCATCGGCGACGCCGACGTGATGGCCGGCGAGGAGAACCTCGTACAGCAGTTCGCCGACCTGGCCGGACGGCCGGCGGCCGACCTGCCGCTGCTGTTCATCCGGGTCCGGACCCCCGGGCAGATCCCCGACCTGGTCCGCCGCATCGGCCCCGCCGCCTCGCTGCTGTCCGGATTCGTCCTGCCCAAGTTCACCGCCGAACGCGGACTGCCGTTCCTCGAGGCGCTGGCCGCCGCCGAGTCCGAGAGCGGCCACCGGCTGTTCGCCATGCCCGTCCTGGAATCCCCCGAGCTGCTGTACCGCGAGTCCCGCGTGGAGACCCTGGAGGGCATCTTCCGCGCCGTCGACAAGTACCGCGACCGCGTGCTCGCGCTGCGCCTGGGCGTGACCGACTTCTGCTCCTCCTACGGGCTGCGCCGGGGCCCCGACATGACGGCGTACGACATTCAGGTCGTCGCCTCCGTCATCTCCGACGTGGTGAACATGCTGGGCCGCGCCGACGGCACCGGATTCACCGTGACCGGACCGGTCTGGGAGTACTTCCGCGTCCAGGAGCGCATGTTCAAGCCACTGCTCCGGCAGAGCCCCTTCCACGAGGTCAAGGCCGTCGCACTGCGCCAGAAGCTCATCGAGCACGCCATGGACGGCCTGCTCCGGGAGATCTCCCTCGACCGGGCCAACGGCCTGCTGGGCAAGACCTGCATCCACCCGTCCCACGTCCTGCCCGTGCACGCCCTGTCCGTGGTCAGCCACGAGGAGTTCAGTGACGCCCAGGACATCGTCCGGCCGGAACGCGGCGGCGGGGGTGTACTCAGGTCGGCCTACACCAACAAGATGAACGAGGTGAAGCCGCACCGCGCCTGGGCCGAGCGGACGCTGCTGCGCGCCGAGGTCTTCGGCGTGGCCAACGAGGACATCGGCTTCGTGGAACTGCTCGCGGCGGGCCTGGAGGACTGACGGGGATGGAGAAGGCTGTGGACGAGGGGATGCGCCACCCGGCGCGTCGGACGGCACCGGCCGGCGAGGACATATGGTCCGGCAGCTGGGTCACCCGGCGGCTCGGGGTCGAGCTGACCGGAGACGAGGAACTGCCCGGCCTGCTGGGAATGGCGCTGCGCCGCAACCCCAAGCGGGCCCATCTGCTGGTCTCCAACGTCCTCGGCAAGCACGTGCCCCAGTCCCCGTCGGTCGTCTACGGCCACGGCTTCGAGCTCGGCCGCAGGGTACGGGAGCTGCTCGGACCCTCGGCACGGGACGCGGTCGTCCTCGGCTACGCCGAGACCGCCACCGGACTCGGCCACTGTGTGGCCGACGGTCTCGGCGTCGCCCCCTGCCTGCACTCCACGCGCCGCCCCGTCGCGGGGACGGCCACGGCCGGAGGCTTCGAGGAGGCCCACTCCCACGCGACGTCCCACCTGCTGCTCCCCGAGGACCCGTCCCTGCTGGCGGGAGGCGGCCCGCTGGTCCTGGTCGACGACGAGTTCTCCACGGGCAACACCGTGCTGAACACCGTCCGCGATCTTCACGCGCGGTACCCGCGGGAGCGGTACGTGGTCGTCGCCCTCGTCGACATGCGGTCACCGGCGGACGCGGGGCGGCTGGACGCGTTCGCGGACGGGATCGGGGCGCGCATCGACCTGGTGACGGTCGCCTCGGGCACGGTGCGGCTGCCCGACGGCGTGCTGGAGAAGGGACGGGAACTGGTGGCGCGGTACGAGAGCGCCACGGAGGCCGGCCGGCCGGCCGCGGCGCCGTCGGGGCCGGCCGCCCAGGACGGGCCGCAGCGGAACGACGGCCTCACGCACGTGGAGCTGCGCTGGCCGGCCGGCCTCCCCGACGGGGGACGGCACGGATTCACCCCCGCGCACCGCGTCCGCCTGGAGCACGCGCTTCCCGGCATGGCGGCCCGCCTCGCGCGGGCACTGCCGGACGGCGCCCGCCGCGTACTCGTCCTCGGCTCCGAGGAGCTGATGTACGTCCCGCTGCGTCTCGCGGACGAGCTGGAGCGGACCACCGGCGCCGAGGTGCGTTTCTCCACCACCACCCGTTCACCCGTCCTCGCCGTCGACGACCCCGGCTACGCGATACGCACCCGCCTGGTCTTCCCCGCCCACGACGACCCCGCCGACGGCCCCGGCGACCGCTACGCCTACAACGTCGCCGGCGGCGGTTTCGACGCCGTCGTCGCCGTGGTCGACTCCACCGCCGACACCCCCGTGCTGCACGCGCCCGGCGGCCTGCTCGCCCGGCTCGCCGGGCACACCCCGCACGTCCTCCTCGCGGTCGTACCGTCGTACGTACCCGCCGCCTCCCAGGACGCCCCCGAAAGGCCCGCCCCCATGCTGCCCGACCCGCTCAGAGGCCCCGCCTTCTCCTCGTACGCGCCCGAGGAGGTCGGCTGGCTGCTCCAGGACCTCTCCGGCGTGACCCTGGAGGCGCCGACCGAGGAGCGCGAGGAGGCCATCCAGAGCGGCGGCGCCCACTACGCGGAGTCGCTGCCCGAGGAGTACCAGCCCAGCGAGCAGTACCAGCGGCTCTTCCACACGGCCCTCGGGGAGTCGGCGGCCCGCCTCGCCCACGCCGTGGGCGTGGTCACCGAGACCGTCCTCGCGGAGCGGTCACCCCGCCCGGTGCTGGTCTCCCTGGCCCGCGCGGGCACCCCCGTCGGCATCCTGATGCGCCGCTGGGCACAGCACCGCCACCAGCTCGACCTCCCGCACTACGCCGTCTCCATCGTCCGCGGCCGGGGCATCGACGCCAACGCGCTGCGCTGGCTGGCCGCCCACCACGACCCCAGGGACGTGGTGTTCGTCGACGGCTGGACCGGCAAGGGCGCCATCACCCGCGAACTCGCCCAGGCGGTCGAGGAGTTCGAGAAGGCCGAGGGCGTCACCGGCTTCGACCCGGAGATCGCGGTCCTCGCCGACCCCGGCTCCTGCGTCCGCACCTACGGCACCCGCGAGGACTACCTGATCCCCTCCGCCTGCCTCAACTCCACCGTCTCCGGCCTGATCTCACGCACCGTGCTCCGGTCCGACCTGGTCGGACCGGACGACTTCCACGGCGCGAAGTTCTACCGCGAACTCGCCGCCGCCGACCTGTCGGTGGCCTTCCTCGACGCCGTCTCCGCCCGCTTCGAGGAGGTCACGGACGCGGCCTGCGCCCAGGCCAAGGAACTCCTCGCCACCGACCGCACCCCGACCTGGGAGGGCTGGGCCGCGGTCGAGCGGATCAGTGAGGAGTACGGCATCCACGACGTGAACCTCGTCAAACCCGGCGTCGGCGAGACCACCCGGGTGCTGCTGCGCCGGGTGCCCTGGAAGGTGCTGGCACGGGCCGGAGCGGGCAGCGACCTCGACCACGTCCGCCTGCTCGCCGGGCAGCGCGGCGTGCCCGTCGAGGAGGTCGACGGACTCCCGTACACCTGTGTGGGGCTGATCCACCCCCGGTACACGCGGGGCGCGACCGGCGCCGACGGCAAGGCGGTGACCCGCTGATGCCCGTCATCGTCGCCAGCGACCTCGACCGCACCCTCATCTACTCCGCCGCCGCCCTCGCCCTGACCATGCCCGACGCGCGGGCGCCGAGGCTGCTGTGCGTGGAGGTCCACGAGAGCAAGCCGCTGTGCTACATGACGGAGACGGCGGCGCAGCTCCTCACCGAGCTCGGTGACGAGGCCCTGTTCGTCCCCACGACGACCCGTACCCGCAAGCAGTACCAGCGCATCAACCTCCCGGGCCCACAGCCCACCTACGCGATCTGCGCCAACGGCGGCCACCTCCTCGTCGACGGCGAGAGCGACCGGGACTGGCACGCCCGGGTGCTGGCCCGGCTGTCCGAGGAGTGCGCCCCGCTGTCCGAGGTGCAGGAGCACCTGCTGCGGACCGCCGACCCGGTGTGGGTGCGCAAGCACCGCGTCGCCGAGGACCTCTTCGCCTACCTCGTCGTCGAGCGTGAGCTGCTGAGCGAGGAGTGGGTGAAGGAACTCGCGGTGTGGGCGGAGAACCGCGGCTGGACGGTGTCCCTCCAGGGCCGCAAGATCTACGCCGTGCCCAAGCCGCTCACCAAGAGCGCGGCCATGCGCGAGGTCGCCCGCCGCACCGGCGCCGAACTCACCCTCGCGGCCGGCGACTCCCTCCTCGACGCCGACCTGCTCCTGGCCGCCGACAGCGGCTGGCGCCCGGGGCACGGCGAACTCGCCGACGCCGACTGGACGGCCCCCGCGGTGAGGGCCCTTCCCGAGCGGGGCGTGCTGGCCGGGGAGCGTATCCTGCGCGAGTTCCTGCGAACGGTGCGCGCACCGCGGTGACCCGCACCGGGTCGCGGTGACGCCGGGCTGCGGTGACCCCGGCGTTCCGTGCCGGGCCGTGGTGTCGCGCGTCGACTGTGTGCGGTGTTGCGTGTCGGGCAGTGGTGTCCCGTGCCGGGCCGCGTGGTGCCCGTGCCGAGTTCCGTGCCGCGCCGAGTCCCGTGCCGGGCCGCGTGGTGCCCGTGCCGAGTTCCGTGCCGCGCCGAGTCCCGTGCCGCGCCGAGTCCCGTGCCGGGCCGCGTGATGCCCGCGCCGAGTCCCCTGCCGGGCCGTGGTGCCCGCGTCGGGGGCCGTGGTGTGTCGGTGCTCGCCCGGGCGGTGGGGCGGCCTGAGTGCGCCGCCGGCGCCGGGAAGCCCGGTCTCAGTGCTCGTGCCGCCGGCCGGTGAGCGCGTCCGGGTCGGCGGCACGGAGCTGCCGGGTGGGGTGGTCCTCCCCGGGGGCGTCCGGCGGACGGCTCTCCCCGGTGTCCCTGCGTCCGCCGCGCCGCCGGCGCCCGGCCCCCGGCCGTCGCAGCCGCAGGACCACGAACACCAGCACCGTCAGCAAGGCCACCCCGAGCGCCACCTTCGAGTACGCCGAGGCGACGGCGGTGACCTGCTCCCAGTTGTCCCCCAGCGCGTAGCCCGCGAGCACGAACACCGTGTTCCAGATCGCGCTGCCCAGCGCGGTCAGACCGAGGAACACCGGCAGCCGCATACGCTCCACACCGGCCGGTACGGAGATCAGACTGCGGAAGATCGGGATCATCCGGCCGAAGAACACGGCCTTGGTCCCGTGCCGCAGGAACCACGCCTCCGTCTTCTCGATGTCGGAGACCTTCACCAGCGGCAGCCTGCCCGCGATCGCCACCGTCCGTTCCCGGCCGAGCAGCGCGCCCACCCCGTACAGGGCGAGCGCGCCGACGACGGAGCCGAGGGTGGTCCACAGCAGCACCTCGAACAGACCCATCCGCCCGCTGCTCGCGGCGAACCCCGCCAGCGGCAGGATCACCTCGCTGGGCAGGGGCGGGAAGAGGTTCTCCAGCGCGATCGCCAGGCCGGCCCCGGGGGCGCCCATGGCGTCCATGAGGTCGTTGACCCACTGCGGCCCGGCGCTCCCGTCCCCGGCCGCCGTGATCGTGAGCGCTGCGATGGCTGTCATGCCCCCACGCTAGAAAGGCGAAGCTGAAGAAAACCTGAAGGGACGCCCCGGCCAGGCGCTGTGCGGGGCCCCGCCGAACCGGCGGCCGACTGCACAGGCCGGGACGGCAAGGGGCGGCGGGCGAGCAAGCGAGCCGTGGCGGTCAGCCGCAGCAGCCGCCACCGCAGCAGCCGCCGCCCGCGGACGGAGCGGGGGCCGTGGCGGCCGCGGTGCCGCCGACAGCGACCGTGGAGAGGAGCTTGACCGTGTCGTCGTGGCCCCCGGGGCAGGCCGCGGGGGCGGAGGACTCCGCCATGGGGCGGCTCAGTTCGAAGGTGTCGCCGCAGGTCCGGCAGCGGTACTCGTAGCGAGGCATGGGCACAGGTTAACCGGGCGGGCGGCCACCGCGCCGGTCACTGGCCGCCGCCGCCCCGTTCCTCACGGATCTGCGCCACCACCCGGCCCGCCGTCGTCCGTACCGCCTCCGTCTCCGTCAGGAAGTGCCAGTAGTCGGGGTGGCGCCCCTCCAGGCCGGTGACGGCCCGCTCCAGCCGGGCCACGGCGTCGTCCAGGGGCCGGGCGTGGCGCGGGTCGGGAGTGTGACGGCCAGCCATCGCGAGCCGCTGGGCGTCCCGGATGGCGAACCGGGTGCGTTCGATCTCCTGCTCGGGGTCCTTCTGCACCGCGTTCAGCTGCCGCAGCCGGTCACCGGCGGCCGACACGGCCTCGTCCGTCGTGTTCAGCAGCGCCCGCGCGGTCGACAGCAGGGCGGTCGCGTCCGCCCAGCGCTGCTCCTCACGGGCGGCCCTGGCCTCGGCGAGCCTGGCCTCGGCCTGCCCCACGTTCTCCGCGGCCTCGACGGGCACGCCCTGGAGGTCCTGCCAGCAGGCGGCGGTGAAGCGGCGGCGCAGTTCGCTGAGCACCGGTTCGACCTGCTCGGAGCGGGTGGTGAGGGCCTGGGCACGGGTGCGCAGGGAGACCAGCCGGCGGTCGATCTCGGCGGCCCGCTCCGGCAGCCGCTCGGCCTCCGCGCGTACCGCCTCGCCCTCGCGGGTGACCCGCTCGGCCCGCTCCAGGGTCGCCGGCACCCCGTGCTGCCCGGCCCCCTGGTTCAGCTTGGTGAGTTCCGGGGAGAGGGTGGCGAGCCGGGCGGCCAGGTCGTCGGCCTTCAGCCCCGAGCCGCGCGCGGTGTCGAGGGCGTTCGAGGCGGCGAGCAGCGCCTGCCGGGCCCGCTCGACGGCGGGTGCCAGCCGGGCCAGCTGGGTCTCGGCCTTGCCGAGGAGCGGACCGAGCCCGTCGGTGAACCGGTCCAGCTCCTGCTTGACCCGCCCCAGCTCCTCCTTGGCGGCGGTCAGCTCGGCGCGGGCCCGGGAGGCCGCCGACGCCTCCAGATCGTCCCGGTCCAGGTCGTACGCGTCCACGGCGTCGATGTACCGGTGGCTGGCCTCGTCGATCCGCCGGCCCAGCGCGTCGAAGTCGGACACCGCGCGGCGGGCGGCGGGGGACGCGTCGACGGCGGTGATCGTCTCGATGGAGATCCGCAGATCACGCTGGGCGGTGTCGAGTTCGTAGAACGCGGCCGCGGCCGCGTCCTTGGCGGCCTGTGCCTCCGCCCGCTCGTTCTCCGCCCGCCCGCCGAACCAGCGCCGGGTGCCGCCGCCGGCGAACGCGGCGGGCAGCACCAGTGCCAGGGCCAGTGGCAGTCCCGCGACGACGAGCGCGTCCCGCAGTGGACCGGGGGCCCGGCGGGGGCGGCGCCCCGGCGGGAGAGTAGGTACGGCGCGACGCATGCGAGGCACGCGCGGCTCCGACGGTGGGTACGGCCGCGCTGGTGTCGCCGTCACATCCCTCTCCCGTACTGTCGTTCGCCCTGCCCGGTGCCATTGTCCCACCGGTGGAGGACGAACACACGGGCCCGTCAGTTCGCTGTGCGAACCGTGAGATTCCCGTCGCCGGTGCGGGCGGTCACTTCGTGGGAGCTGGAGTCGTCGCGCGGCACGGACACGTTCTCGCCGCCGTCGCCGGTCTCGGTGTCCACCCGGTAGGTGGCCCGGGGCAGCTCGATGGTCAGCGAACCGTCGCCGCTGCGGGACTCCACCAGGTCGGGCACGGTACCGAGTTGGAGGTGGATCGAGCCGTCGCCGCTGTGGGCGCGCACCGTACGGGAGGAGACCTTCGCGTGCACCGATCCGTCACCGGTGCGCAGATCGAGGGGGCCGGTGGAGTCGGTGACGTGGACGGAACCGTCCGTCGTACGGATGCTCAGCGCGTCGCGGAGGCCCGTGGCCCGCACGGTGCCGTCCTTCTCCCGGACCTCGACGGCCACACCGCGCGGCACCTCGACGCGGTGCTTGGCGTCGCAGTCGGTGATGAGACCCGCGCACTTCTGGCGCAGCACCAGCCGGTCGCCCTCCATGGACCAGGTGATCTTCGCGTCCGAGCCCATGACGACCCTGCCCCGGAACCAGCGGGTGACCTCGATCCGGTCCGAGGGGCGGCCGTCCACGGCGACGATCTCGAGGTCGGATTCGTCGGAGTCGATGGTGAGGGTGCTGCCCGGCAGATCGAAGGAGCGGCGGTCGGGATCGTCGTCCTCGGTCGCCGACGACCCGCAGGCGGTCAGGCCCGCGAGAAGCACCGCGGTGGCCCCGGCGAGGGTGAGGGCGCGTGTCCGCGCGGAACGGGTCGCGGTGCGGGCGGCGGTGCGGGACGTACGGGTCATGGCAGTCTCCCCCAGGGACGGACAGTGCCGCCCGACAGTGGTGTTCGAGCGCTCTTCGACCGTACGGACGCCATGCCCGGCGGGGGATCCGGACGACTACCGGATCCGGGGTGGGGATAGCCCCCGGGAGAACTTCCGGGAGTGGCCGCGGTCCGGGCCCCCCGCCCGACCTTGCGATACGGGTTTGCCGGTCCGTGTCATGGCCCGTGTAGGCTGTCGACTCGACCTGGGCACGCGGCCCGGGTCCCGGGTGCGTAGCTCAGGGGTAGAGCGCCTGCCTTACAAGCAGGATGTCGGCGGTTCGAAACCGTCCGCGCCCACCGTGACCGACGGCCCCCGGAGATTCTCCGGGGGCCGTCGTCGTCATGCCGTGCCGCCCTGTTGCCGCTCGCCCTCGCCCTCCGGAACGTCCTCGTGGGCGTGCTTGAGCCGGGCGCGGGCGTGGAGCCGGTCGGAGCCGGTGACCGCCGCCCAGTAGCGGTGGGTGCTGACGAACACCGCGAGCTCGTGCTCCCGCCGTCTGAGCTTCTCGACCTCGGCCTGTTCGTCCTCGGTCCAGCCCGGTGAGGCGGGGCGCTCGATCTTGCGCCAGCCGTTGTCGTCGCTGAACCCGTCGAGGGGTTCGACCGACCAGGGGAGCCGCTTCAGCAGGGCCGACAACTCGGTCCGGACCTGATGCAGTTCCTCCTGACCGGCGAGGAGGTCACTCGGAAAGTCATAGGTCGCAGCCACGGCACAATGATACGCCTGTTCGAATTTGGGTGGCGAGTTGGCCGGGCGAGTCGCTGAGAGGTCTCGCGGGATCCGTTCCCGTCGTGGCCGTGGGCGGGACCGCGCGTCAGACTGGGGGCATGTGCCGGAGTATCAAGACCCTGCGTCCGCCCGTACTGCCCGAGGAGGCCACGGAGGAGGAGATCCGGGCCGCCGCCCTGCAGTACGTGAGAAAGGTGTCCGGCTTCCGGACGCCGGCCGCGCACAACCGGGAGGTGTTCGAACGGGCGGTGGACGCGGTCGCGGAGGCGACGGCGGAGTTGCTGGCGGGCCTGGAAGTGCGCGGGGGCGCCGCACGGCAGGCGGCGGGGTGACCAGCCGCTCCCGGCCCCGGGCTTGATGTTCGCTGTGGGGCGGGGTGAGCGGTGGGGCGGGGTGAGCTGTGGGTCAGGACGCCTCTGTGGGGTGCGGGAGGGGGCGGCGGCGCATCAGATAGCCCGCGCCCGCGCCCGCCGCGAACAGCGCGCCCACCGACACCGCCGTCGCCAGCCAGGTCGCGCCCAGCCAGGCCGCCCCGAAGTAGCCGAGAGCCACGCTGTACCCGGCCCAGGACAGTCCCGCCAGCGCCGACCAGGGCAGGAAGTCGCGGGCGCGGTGACGTGCCGCGCCGGCGCCGAGGGAGACCACCGAGCGACCGGCCGGGGCGAAACGGGCGAGGACGACCAGGGCCCCGCCGCCGCGCGTCAGTGCGGCGCCGAGACGTTCCTGCGCGGTGGTCAGCCGCCGGCTGCGGGCGATGGCCCGGTCCAGACGGGCGCCGCCGCGCCAGGCGAGGCGGTACGCCACCAGGTCACCGAGGACGGACGCGGTGGCGGCGCAGAGCGTCAGCACCAGGATGTCGGGAACATCGGTCGCCGTACCGGCCGCCGCCGCGGTGGCCGCGGTGATCACCAGTACCCCGCTGGGCAGCACCGGGAGGAAGACGTCGAGCAGGACCGACAGGGCCACCGCCGCATAGATCCATGGGCTGCCGACCAGCGACCCCAGACTTTCCACCACAACTCCCCGATGCGCCCCCGTTGGCCGGCCTCGGCCGCGCTGTCGCGGAGGGGGCGGCAGGAGTGGCAGAAGTGTGGCCGATGACCGCCATACAGCGTACGCCCGGTAAGTGACAGAAAGGTCACGGGGGGTTCGCGCGGCCGGTTCCCGGAGTTCGCCCTCCCGTCGGAAGGAGTCCGGCGTGCCCCGCACCGGCGCGGGCGGCGCCCTCCCCGGCGTGTCGGAGGGGAGGGCACCGCCCGGCCGTCCGGGGCGGCCGGTGACGGCCGGGCCGTCAGGCGGTCACCGGCTCCTGCTCCGTCGTCCGCGTCCGCCGGACGTCCGGCGACGACCGCCTGGCGAACAGGCGGTCCAGGCCGAAGGCGCCGGAGCCGGTGAACACCAGCAGGAGCATGGCCCAGCAGTACATGGCCGCGCCCTCGCCGTTGTTCTCTATCGGCCACAGGGCCTCGGGCTGGTGGACCTTGAAGTACGCGTACGCCATCGCGCCGGAGGAGATGAACGCCGCCGCCCGGGTGCCGAGCCCGAGCAGGACGAGACTGCCGCCGACGAGTTCGATCAGGGCCGCGTACCAGCCCGGCCAGGTGCCGGTACCGACGGTGCCGCCGTCGCCGTCGACGCCGCCGAGCAGGCCCAGCAGGGACACGGCGCCGTGGCAGGCGAAGAGCAGGCCGACGACCATGCGGAACAGGCCCAGCACATACGGCTGGGCGCTGTTGAGCCGTCCGGTCATGTGGGTGTCTCCTTCGGTCAGGCCGACCCCGGGCGGGGCCGGTCCGGGGGGACGGAACCGAGTCGGATTCCCACGCTATGAGCGCCGGTTACTTACTTGCAAGTTCAACATTCGGCCACCGGTTCGCGCCGTTCCGGCAGCTCGGAAGCCTGCCGTCGCACGTCAGTACGGCCCCGCGGTGCGTCCGGCGTCCGGAGGCATGACCGAATACACCCCCTGCCGCACAGGCGCCTCACAGGTGCCGGTGGCCTCACCGGCTCAGCCGGGTCTCCGACACCGTGCCCAGCCGTGCCCCGGCCCCGTTCTCCTCCCGCCGCGCGTGCTCCAGCCGCAGCACCGCCGAACGCCCGTGGGCGGTCAGCGTCATGAGCTGGTTGCCGAACCAGGGCCCGCCCGTCCTGCGCCAGCCCACCGCGGGGCGGCCCAGCCCGCCGTGCCGCGCGAACAGCCGCCCGAGCCCCCGCGCGGCGGCGCTCCACCCGAAACGGAAGCCGAGCCTTATCGACAGCGGAATGGAGTTGTGCACCGGGGAGCAGGTCAGCTGCACCACCCGGGCGTCCGGTGCCGCCCTCCCCGGCCAGCTCGGCTCGGCGACATAGGCGTGGTGCACGTCCCCGGAGAGCACACACACCGTCGCCGGTGCCCCCGGCCCCGTACCGGCCTCGGCGATCAGCTCCGCCAGTTCGTCGAACGACTGCGGGAAGGCGGACCAGTGCTCCAGGTCCGCCGCGCGCCGCAGCCTCTCCCCGAGCCGCGCCCAGCGGGGGCCCTTGCCGCCCCGGCAGAGCACGGCACTCCACGCCTCGACGTCGTGCACCAGATGGGGCAGCAGCCAGGGCAGGGACGTGCCGATCAGCAGATGGTCGTAGGCGTCGCGTCCGTCGAGGACCTGGTCGCGCAGCCAGCCGGCCTCGGACCGGTCCAGCATGGAGCGCCGGTCCTCCTCCAGGACGCGGGCCGCGCGGCTGTCCACCATCACCAGACGCACCCGGCCGAAGTCACGCCGGTAGCTCCAGCGCACCGCGGTCGCGTCGGCCTCCGCCCGGGCGGCGAAGGCGCGCAGCGCGTCGGTACCGTCCGGACGCTCCCGGACGGCCGCGTACAGCGGATCGGCCTCGAGGTCGGCGGGGGAGAGGTTGCCCAGGTGCTGGTGCACCCAGTACGACATCAGACCGCTGAGCACCCGCTCCCGCCACCACGACGTGGCGCGCATGTCCTCGACCCAGGAGGCGGAGGTGTTCCAGTCATCGATCACGTCGTGGTCGTCGAAGATCATGCACGTGGGCACGGTGGACAGCAGCCAGCGGACCTGGGGGTCGAGCCAGGACTCGTAGTAGAGGTGGGTGTACTCCTCGTAGTCGGCCACCTGGATGCCCGGGGGCTCCCTGAGGTCGCGGCGGGCGGCGAGCCACTCCTGCGTGGCGTCGGACGTCTCGTCGGCGTACACCTGGTCGCCGAGGAGCAGCAGGACGTCGGGCCGTTCGCCGGCCGGGTCGGCGGCGATGCGCCTGGCCAGCGCGTCCAGGGCGTCCGGGCCGACCGGATCGGGTTCGCCGGTGGGCGGGGAGGCCCAGCGGCAGGAGCCGAAGGAGATGCGCGCGAGGCCGTCGGGGCCCGGGGTGGCGATCACGGAGGGCGGGAACGACGGGAAGGGGTCCTCGGGCAGCGGCCACACCCGCGTGCCGTCGAGGAACACCTCGTACGGGGTGGCCGTGCCCGGGGTGAGACCGGTGACCTGGACGAGGGCGTAGTGGTGGCCCGCGACCTGGAAGGTGCGGGTCCTCCCGCCGGCCCCGTTCCCGTCCGGGCAGCGCACCTCGACGGTCCCCGGACGGCCGGTCTCGGCCCAGACGGTCGCGGACGAACCGTCGACGTACCTCAGCAGCGGTCCGAGCCGCAGTCCGGCCATGATGGTGACCCCTTCCTCCGTCGCCCCGTACGGTACGCAGCGGCGGAGGCCGCCGGGGAGACCTCCGCGCCCGGCGGTTCGCCGGGCGTACCGGGGACGGGGTACCCCGCGTCTTCGCGGAGGACCCCGGTGGCCCCCGGCCGCCCCGGTGGTCCGGAAGGCGTCAGCAGCTGGCGAGGTACCCCTGCAGGGCGGACTTCTCGGACGTGTCGACCGACAGGTCGTAGTAGTACTTCACCTGTACCCAGGCCCGGACGTACGTGCAGCGGTAGGCCGAGCGCGACGGCATCCAGGTGGCGGGGTCCTGGTCGCCCTTGGACTGGTTGACGTTGTCGGTGACGGCGAGGAGCTGCGGACGGGTCCGGTCGTTGGCGAAGGCCTGGCGCCGGGAGGTGGTCCAGGAGCCGGCGCCGGAGTCCCATGCCTCGGAAAGCGGCACGAGATGATCGATGTCGACGTCGGAGGCGGCGGACCAGGTGGCGCCGTCGTACGGGGAGTACCAACTGCCGCTGGTGGCGGCGCAGGAGGAGTTGGTGACGACGTTCGTGCCGTCGCGCTTGAGGATCGTCTCGCGCGTGTTGCAGGTGCCGCTGACGGTGATCCAGTGCGGGAACAGGTCGCGGTCGTAGCCGGCGCGGTTCTCGGTGCGCACGGGCAGGGCGGAGAGGTAGCCGCGGGCGGTCGCGGCGCTGACCGGGGTGGGGAGGGCGGCGGAGGCGGCCGGCGCGTTGAAGAGGCCGATGGAGGCTATGAGTCCGGTGAGCGCCGCGGCTGTGCCGAGCCGTCGACGCGCGTAGAACTTCGACATGCGAACTCCCTTGAGGGGTGGGGTCGTTGGCGTGCGGGCAGGGGAAATGCTCGCCGCGCCGCGTTGCGGGGAGGGGTGGGTACGGTAAGAAGCTAGTGACGCGCGCATGTCACGTCCATGGTTGACGTGTGAAGTTTCCGCGCACGCGGGTGGCGGCTGCGGGGTCATGAGGTCGGGGCGGGCCTCGCGTACCATGGGCGGCGCGAAGGGGAGTAGCCCTACGCCGGACCGTCGACATACTGCTCAGCCCGTCTGAGCCGGCGCCCGGAGGCAGGTCTCACGTGGTGGGGCCGGCCGGCGAGACCTTCGGCAAGCAGTGCACGCCCGTGTCCGACGGCACGGGCGTCGTGTGCGCTGCCGTGCCGAGGTGTTCCGCGCAGATCGCAGCACTCTCGGTGGGGCAGCCCGACCGATTGAGGAACCGTTGATCAGCCTGACCGTGACGGCCGTCGTCTTCGGCGTCGTCTTCCTCGCCGAACTGCCGGACAAGACCGCCCTCGCCGGCCTCGTCCTCGGCACCCGTTACCGCGCCTCCTACGTCTTCGCCGGTGTCGCGGCCGCCTTCGCGCTGCATGTCGCTCTCGCGGTGGCGGCCGGCAGCGTGCTCACGCTGCTGCCGCAGCAGATCGTGCACGCCGTCACGGGCGTGCTCTTCCTGGGCGGCGCGGCGGTGCTGCTGTTCAAGAAGGACGAGGACGAGGAGGAGGTCCGCAAGCCGGAGAACCAGAGTTTCTGGAAGGTGTCCGGGGCGGGCTTCATGCTGATCCTCGTCGCCGAGTTCGGTGATCTCACCCAGATCATGACGGCCAACCTCGCCGCCCGTTACGACGACCCGCTCTCCGTCGGCCTCGGCGCGGTCCTCGCGCTGTGGGCGGTGGCCGGACTCGGCATCGTCGGCGGCAAGGCGCTGATGAAGCGGGTCCCGCTGAAGCTGATCACGCGGATCGCGGCGCTGCTGATGCTGGGGCTCGGGGTGTGGAGCCTCTGGGAGGCGGTCACCGTCTGACGCGTGCCCTCGCGGGTGGCGGCGGGTCCGGTGAGTGGCGCCCGGGGGGCGGGAGCCGGGCAGTGGCGTTCCGCCGTGGGCGACGGCGTCGTCGCCCACGGCGGACGAGCGGCCGAAGTGTCGTGGGCCGGGGGCCGGCGGAGCCGGGGCACCGGCGGCGAGGCGCGGCGTCCGCCGCCGTGAGGTGCGGGGTGTGGCGTCGGCGGGGGCGGTGGACCACGGCCGGCGCCCGCGACAACGCCCTGGTCCGCGCCATGCTCACCGGCTGCTGGGGCGAACGCCTGCCCACGCCCGCCCTGCCGCCGGTGCCGTCCGGCTCCACCGCCCCCGCCCAGCGCCGCGCCG
>NZ_JABTTS010000004.1 GCF_018638295.1 Streptomyces sp. CHD11 | reverse complement strand
GGGCCCCGGCGTGCCGTACGCGATCGGCGCGAAGTTCGCCCACCCCGGCCGGCCCGCCATCGCCCTGGTCGGCGACGGTGCCATGCAGATGAACGGCATGATGGAGCTGGTCACGGCCGCGAAGTACTACCACGAGTGGTCCGACCCGCGGCTGATCGTGGCCGTGCTGAACAACGGCGACCTCAACCAGGTCACCTGGGAGATGCGGGCCATGTCCGGCGCCCCGCAGTTCGAGGAGTCCCAGCACCTTCCCGACCTGCCGTACGCGGAGTTCGCACAGCGCATGGGCCTGGACGGCGTACGGGTGGAGAAGCCCAAGCAGGTCGAGGCCGCCTGGGACCGGGCCCTCGCCGCCGACCGGCCGTTCGTCATCGACTTCCGCACCGACCCCGCCGTCCCGCCGATCCCGCCGCACGCCTCCCTGGACCAGATCGAGGCCGCCGCCACCGCGATCCTCAAGGGGGACAGCGACCGCGGCTCCATGGTCAGGCAGGGGCTGAAGGCCAAGGTGCAGGAGATGCTGCCCGGCAGCCGCCATCGCGGTGACCGCCCCGGCGCCGGTCCGCACGACAGCACGGAAGAGAACAAGTGACGCACCCGGCACCGTCGGCTCGGCCACTCCACGACATACCTGCTGTGGAGCGCCTGTCCGTCTCCGTGTACCGCGTCCCCACCGACCTTCCGGGCGGGGACGCCACCCTCGCCTGGGACGCCACCACCCTGGTCCTGGTGGAAGTCACCGCGGCCGGCCACACCGGTCTCGGCTGGACCTACGGATCGGCCGCCACCGCACCGGTGGTCCGTGACGAGCTGTCCGGCCTCGTCACCGGGCACGACGCCTTCGACGTCCCCGCCGCGGGCGACCGCATGAGCCGCGCCGTGCGCAACACCGGGCGGCCCGGCATCGCGGCCGGCGCGATCTCCGCCGTCGACACGGCCCTGTGGGACCTGAAGGCCCGCCTGCTCGGGCTTCCCCTGGTCAGGCTGCTCGGTGCGGCCCGCACCGAGGTCGCGGTGTACGGCAGCGGCGGCCTCACCCCGTACGACGACACCCAGCTCGAACGGCAACTGCGCGGGTGGACCGAGCAGGGCATCGACCGAGTGAAGATCAAGATCGGCGAGTCCTGGGGACGCGAGGAGTCCCGCGACCTGCACCGGACCCGCCTGGCCCGCAAGGTCGTGGGCGACGCGGCGGACCTGTATGTCGACGCGAACGGCGGCTACACCCGCAAGCAGGCGGTGCGTATGGCCGGGGCCATGGCCGACTCGGGTGTCACCTGGCTGGAGGAGCCCGTCTCCTCGGACGACCTCGCGGGGCTGCGCGTGGTCCGCGACGCGGTCGCCGCCGACGTCACCGCCGGCGAGTACGGCTACGACCTGCCTTACCTGACCCGGATGGCCGCCTCGGGAGCCGTCGACTGCCTCCAGGCCGATGTCACCCGGTGCGGAGGCATCACCGTCTGGCTGCGCGCCGCCGCCGTCGCCGAAGGGCTCGGCCTGCACCTCTCCGGCCACTGTGCTCCGCACCTGCACGCCCACGTCGCCGCAGCCGTGCCCAACACGCGCCACCTGGAGTGGTTCCACGACCACGTCCGCGTCGAGAACCTGCTGTTCCACGGCACCCTGGACCCGGGCGGCGGCACCGTCACCCCCGGCGCCTCCGGCGAGCCGGGCCACGGCCTCAGTCTGAACCGGCGGGCCGCCGAGCGCTTCCGGACCGGATGAGCGGCGGCCCCCACCCCGTCGACGCACGGCTGACGGACAGCCCGTGGGTGCTGCGCGACTACGCCCTCGTCGCCGATGGGGAACGCGGCGCGCTCGTCGATCCGCGCGGAGGAATCGCCTGGCTCTGCGCACCCGCCTGGCACAGCGGTGCCGTCTTCTCCGGCCTCCTGGGCGGACCCGGCCACTACCGGGTGCGCCCCGCGGACGACTGGAACGTGTGGGGCGGCTACTACGAAGACGGCACTCTCATCCGGGTCAGCCGCTGGGTCACCGCCGAGGGCATCGTCTCCTGCCGGGAGGCCCTCGCCGTACCCGCGGGGACAGAACGCGTCGTACTGCTCCGCCAGGTCCGCGCCGTCCGCGGTGAGGCCCTCGTCGACATCGGCCTCGACGTACGCGCCGAGTACGGGCGACGGGACATGACCGGCATCCGCCGTGAGGGAGAGCTGTGGCGGGCCCGCAGCGGCGCGCTCCATGTGAGACTCACCGGTGCGGACCGGGCCCGGACCGGTCCGGACGGGGAGCTGCGCGGGCGGCTGCGGCTGCCGGAAGGCGCTCGCCACGACCTGGTGTTGGAGATCGCCACCGAACGGCAGGACGCACCACTGGACCCGCAAAATCTTTGGGAGGCGACCGAACGCTGGTGGAAGAAGGCGGTGCCGGACTGCGCCGACACCGCGGCGCCCCGCGACACCCGCATGGCGTACGCCGTCCTGAACGGTCTGACCAGTTCCCGGGGTGGCATGGTCGCGGCCGCCACCACCTCGCTGCCCGAGCGCGCCGACACCGGACGCGACTACGACTACCGCTACGCCTGGATCCGCGACCAGTGCTACGCCGGGATCGCCGTCGCCGCACACGGCCCCCATCCGTTGCTGGACCGGGCGGTGCGCTTCGTCACCGACCGCGTCCTGGAGGACGGCGCCGACCTGCGTCCCGCCTACACCGTCGGCGGCCGGCCGCCGCCGGACGAGCACCCGCTCCCGCTCACCGGCTATCCCGGCGGCAGCAACCGCGCCGGGAACCGCGCCGGACGCCAGTTCCAGCTCGACGCGTTCGGGGAGGCGCTTCAACTGTTCGCCGCCGCCGGTCGTCACGGCATGCTGGACGGGCGGTCCGCCGAGGCCGCCCGCGTCGCCGCCGAGGCCGTGGCCGAGCGCTGGGCGGAGCCGGACGCGGGGTTGTGGGAGCTGGACGAGCGCTGGTGGGCGCACTCCCGCCTGTCCTGTGTCGTGGGCCTGCGCGACCTGGCCCGGTACATCGGCACAGGGGCGTCAGCCGACTGGTCCAGCCTCGCCGACAACGTTCTGGAAGCAACCCGTATCCGCTGCCTGCACCCCGAGGGCCACTGGCAGCGGGCCGCCGACGACCCGGGCCCGGAGGCCGCCCTCCTGCTGCCGCTGGCCCGCGGGGCAGTGCAGCCCACCGACCCCAGCCTCCGGCTCACGCACGCGCAGGTGGTGCGCCGCCTGGCCAAGGACGGGTACGTGCACCGCTTCCGCCACAGGGACGAGCCCCTGGGCGACGCCGAGGGGGCGTTCCTGCTGTGCGGTTTCATGGCGGCGCTGTCCGCCCACGCGCAGGGCCGGGTGACGGAGGCGTCGCGATGGTTCGAACGGACCCGGTCGGCCTGCGGTCCCGCGGGCTTGTTCGCCGAGGAGTACGACGTGGCCCAGCGTCAGCTACGGGGGAACCTGCCGCAAGGGTTCGTCCACGCCCTGCTGCTGGAATGCTCGGCGCGGTTCGGCGGCACCTCGGGAAGTGGCGCGCCGGACGGCTGGTGAAGGGCGACCCTGAGCACGCCTCATGGTCGTTGCCGGTGAGCAACAGCCCCCGCTGCCCGCCCGCGGTCGCGTGCGGCTGCTCACGGGTACGACGTCTCCTGCCGCGACACGGTCGGTCCAAGTGACCCCGGCCCGGTCGAGTTCGCCGAGACTGACGGCGTCGGCTGCGGATCCCTTCGTGACGGCACGGCGGGCCACGTCCTCGGAGTGGCCACGCAGCCGCACGCCCGGGGCCCACGGTTCCGGTCCGTCGGCGTGAGGACGGTGCCCAGCAGCAAGGTGAGGCGCCGGTTCAGGCCGGACAACGGTACGCGGGACGTGTCCGACGGCTAGGACGCACCGCGTGTGGACGTTCGGACGTATCGCGCTCCGGCCGCGACGGCGAGTAGCGCGGCCCCGGTGACCGCGAGCGGTAGCAGGGAGCGCGGTCCGGGCGCCTCGGGCCGCTCCGCCACGGCCTCGCTCCCGTGGAGGCCGGCGGCGAGGATCTCCGCCAGGTGCAGCGGGGTATGTCCGGTGCCGGCCTGGTCGACCTGGGTGCGGCAGCTGAATCCGTCCGCGAGGACCAGTGTCGACTCGTCCGCCTCCCGGACGGCAGGCAGCAGCCCGGCCTCGGCGCAGGCCATGGACACGTCGTAATGACCTTTCTCGAAGCCGAAGTTGCCGGCCAGTCCGCAGCAGCCGGCGTCCAGCACGTCGGCGTCCACGCCTGCGCGTCGCAGGACCTCGCGGTCGGCGTCGAAGCCCATGACGGCGTACTGGTGGCAGTGGCGCTGCACCACCGCGCGGGCGTCGACGCGCGGTGGCCGCCAGTCGTCGGCGTGTTCGACCAGGATCTCGGCGAGCGTCCTGGTCTGGGCGCGCAACCGCTCGACGTCCGGGTCCTTCGGCAGCATTTCAGGGGCGTCGGCCCGGAAGACGGCGGTGCAGCTCGGTTCGAGGCCGACCACCGGGGTGCCCTTGCGCAGGTCCTCACGGAGCACGTCGATGGTGTGGCGCAAGACCCGTTCGGCGACGCCCAGCTGTCCGGTGGAAATCCACGTCAGTCCGCAGCACACCGCCGCTCCGGGCACCTTGACGCGGAATCCGGCCGCCTCCAGGACTTCCACCGCGGCCCGGCCGATCGCGGGGTGGAAGTGGTCGGTGAAGGTGTCGGGCCACACCACGACCTCGCCCCGGTGTCCGTCACCACGCGGCCCGCCCCGCTCACGCCACCAGTCGGTGAACCGCTGCTCGGCGAAGACCGGTACGTCACGTTCGGCAGCCACACCTCCGAGCGCCTTGGCTGCCCGTGCCACCCACGGCACCGAGACCAGCGCGTTCACGGTGCGCGGCGCGATGGCTGCCAGCCGGGCCACGGCGGGCAGCCAGCCCATCGAGTAGTGGGCCAGAGGGCGTGGCCGGCCCTTGTAGTGGTGGTGGAGGAACTCGGCCTTGTAGGTGGCCATGTCGACGTTGACCGGGCAGTCCGTCTTGCAGCCCTTGCAGGCAAGGCAGAGATCGAGGGCGTCGCGCACCTCGCCGGACCGCCAGCCGTCCGTCACCGGTGAGTCGCCGTCGTTGTTGACCATCTCGAACAGCAGCCGGGCCCGGCCCCGGGTGGAGTGCTCCTCCTCGCGGGTGGCCCGGTAGCTCGGGCACATCACGCCGCCCTCCAGGGAGCGGCACTTGCCGACGCCGACGCAGCGGCCGGCGGCACGGCTGAACCTGCCGTCGTCGTGCGGGAAGGAGAAGACGGTCTCCGGCTCCCAGGGCAGGTGGTCCGCGCCCAGGCGCAGGTTCTCGTCCAATTTGTACGGCAGGACGACCTTGCCCGGGTTCATCCGGTTCCCGGGGTCGAACAGGCCCTTCAGCCGCTCGAACCCCTCGATCAGTTCCGGCCCGAACATCTTCTCCAGCAGTTCGCCCCGGGCCTGACCGTCCCCGTGCTCGCCGGACAGCGATCCGCCGTAGGAGACGACCAGGTCGGCGGCGCGCTCCACGAACGCCCGCATCCGGGCGACTCCCTCCTCGGATTCCAGGTCGAAGGGGATACGGGTGTGGACGCAGCCGTGGCCGAAGTGGCCGTAGACCGAGGGGTGCCCGTAGTCGAACTGCTCGTAGAGGCGCTTCAGGTCGCGCAGGTAGTCGCCGAGGCGGGGCACGGGCACGGCCGAGTCCTCCCAGCCCTCCCAGGTGTCCGGCTTGCCGGGAACATGCGCGGTCGCGCCGAGCCCGGACTCGCGCACCTTCCACAGCTGTCCGATGTGCTCCGGGTCGTCGTACCAGGTGTGGTCGACGTCCTCGGGCTTCGCGTCGATGAGCTCCCTGGCCCGCTCCTCCACCTCCTCGCGTGTGTCACCGTCGAGCTGCACCATCAGATAGGCCCTGCCGTCGGGCAGTTCCTTCAGCGCGTCGGGGTTGAGGTGTTTCTTCTGCTGGAAGTGAACCAGCTGGTGGTCCACCCCCTCCAGTGCCGCGGGCTGGTGCTCCAGGACCGCCGGCACGTGGTCGGCGGCCTGGCAGATGTCCTCGTAGCCCAACACGACCAGCGCGCTGCGCTTCGGCACGGGGACGAGTTCGAGTTCCGCGCGCAGGACCGTGACCAGCGTGGACTCGGAGCCGGTCAGCAGTCCCGCGACGTCGAAGCCCTGTTCGGGCAGGAGCGAGTCCAGGTTGTAGCCGGAGACCCGGCGCGGGATGTCGGGATAGCGCTCGCGGACGAGTCCGGCATACCGGTCGCGCAGCCCCGCCAGCCCTCGGTACAGCTCCCCCGTGCGCCCGTCGGACGCCATCAGCCGTTCCAGTTCGCCGTCGTCCGTCCGCCCCACCCGCATCCGGACGCCGTCGTAGGTGAGGACCTCCAGGCGGCGCAGGTTGTCGACGACCTTGCCGTACGCCTGGGCCGTCGATCCGCACGAGTTGTTGCCGATCATCCCGCCGATGGTGCAGTTCGGGTGGGTGGCCGGTTTGGGTCCGTACATGAGGTCGTACTCGGCGAGCTGTCGGTTCAGGTCGTCCAGGACGATGCCCGGTTCGACGACGCAACGGCGGTTCTCGCGGTCGACTGAGACCAGCCGGTTGCAGTACTTGCTCCAGTCCAGGACCACGGCGGTGTTGCAGCACTCGCCGGCCAGGCTGGTACCGCCGCCCCGGGACAGCAGCGGTGCACCCTGCTCCTGGCACACCGCCACCGCCTCCCTGGCCGCCTCGACCGTGCGAGGGACGACCACCCCGATGGGCACTTGCCGGTAGTTGGAGGCGTCCGTCGAGTAGGCCGCACGGGCACCCGCGTCGAAGCGGACCTCACCGTCGACCCTGGCCCGCAGCGCGGCTTCCAGGGCGGGCCCGTCGACCTGCTTCCGGGACCGCCTGGTGACGGGGAGGGGGAGATCGACGGGGTCCATCAGCGGCCTTCCGGTGGAGGGACGGGTACGGCGCGCCGGCGGACCCGCGCCTCGACGACCGCAGGGCCTGCGCCGGTGCCCCGACCGTGTATCCGGCGCACGGTGGACGCAAACCGGGTCGACGCTTCCGGCGCCATGACGCGGCGGGACGGCTCGCGGTCCCGTCGAAGCCACTCCATTGGACGACGGTCTTCGGGGTACCTCTGTGCCGAACGGCCGAAATCACGACACAACGCAGGGATGGTGCGCATGCCGTTGTCGCGCAGTCAGGGAGGGCTGGACGCGAGGGCGGCCCGGTCGGCGGAGAGGACCACGGCGTATCTCGACCGCCGTATGCCGCTGCTGGACGCCGCCCGGACGACGCTGCGCAAGGCGTTCCCCGACCACTGGTCGTTCCTGCTGGGGGAACTGGCCCTGTACAGCTTCGTGGTTCTGCTGGTGACCGGTGTCTGGCTGACGCTCTTCTTCGAGCCGAGCATGTCGGAGGTGGTCTACCAGGGCTCGTACGTTCCGCTGCGCGGTGTGCGGATGAGTGAGGCGTTCGCGTCCACCCTGCACATCAGTTTCGACGTGCGCGGGGGGCTGCTGATCCGGCAGATCCATCACTGGGCCGCGTTGGTGATGGCCGCCGCCGTCGGCGTGCACATGCTGCGGGTGTTCTTCACCGGCGCGTTCCGCCGCCCCCGTGAGGCCAACTGGCTGATCGGGCTCACACTGTTCCTGCTGACGATGCTGGAAGGCTTCGCCGGCTACTCGCTCCCCGACGACCTGCTGTCGGGCACGGGCCTGCGGACCGCCCAGGGCTTCGTCCTGTCCGTGCCCATCGTCGGCACCTACCTGAGCATGTTCCTCTTCGGCGGGGAGTTCCCGGGGCACGACATCGTCTCCCGGCTGTACCCGGTCCACATCCTGCTCCTGCCGGGCGCTCTGCTCGCGGGCGTCGTCCTCCATCTCATCCTGGTCTTCCACCTCAAGCACACCCAGTGGCCCGGTCCCGGCCGGACCAACCGGAACGTGGTGGGCAAGCCGATGTTCCCGCAGTTCGCCGTGCGGTCGGCCGGCCTGCTGGCCATGGTCTTCGGGGTCCTCGCGGTGCTGGGGGCGGTCGCCCAGATCAATCCGGTGTGGAACTACGGCCCTTACCGGCCGGACCACGTCTCCAGCGGCGCCCAGCCCGACTGGTACCTGGGCTTCGTGGAGGGTGCGATGCGCCTCCTGCCGGGCTTCGAGACCAGGTTGTGGGGCCACACCGTCGCCTGGAACCCGTTCCTGCCCACCGTCGTCCTCCCGCTGTTGCTCTTCCTCGCGCTGTACCTGTATCCCTTCATGGAGCGCTGGGTCACCAATGACCGGGGCGAGCGGCACCTGTGCGACCGGCCGCGCGACGTGCCCGTCCGCACCGCCCTGGGTGTCGCCGGCATCACCTTCTACGGGCTGCTGCTGCTGGCGGGCGGTCAGGACATCGTCGCGCTCACCTTCGACATCCCGCTGAACACACTCACCTGGTGCCTGCGCGCCGGCGTCCTCGCCGGCCCCCTGGTGGCCTTCTGGCTGACCCGGCGGGTCTGCCTGGCCCTCCAGTGGCACGACCGTTCCCGGCTGTCCGAGGGCGACGAGACGGGTGAAGTCGGACAGTCGGTGGAGGGCGGCTACCGGGAGCCCCGCAGTCCCGTCACAGCAAGGGAGCGCCACGCTCTCGTCCGCCGTGACCTGCCACGTCCGCTGCCTCCACCGGAGCCTGGCTCGCCGACGGGTCGGCCGGCCAGGCTCCGATCGGTGCTGAGCGACTGGTTCCACGGCGACCGGGTGCCGTTTCCCGGCGAGGACGCCGCCGACGGCGAACAGTGTGACGACAGGGCTCCGGCCGGGAAGGGCGGGGACGGCCGGAGCGCTTGACAGGCCGGTGGCTCAGAACCTGCTAGGACGGAGCAGGAGTGCGTCCCCACGGCCACCGCCTTGACTTGACGGCGACGGCCGGCGTCTTGGCCGTCGGCACCCCGGTCCCGGCGCTCGCCGCGGTCACCACGACTGTCTGCCGTGTCGCCCCGCTCATCGGTCCTGCTCGCTGGCCGTGCGCACGCTTCGGGTATCGCGTGCGCCGTACTGGAAGACGAAGCCCAGGATGCCCGGGGCGAGCACGCCGACGCCGATCAGGAACAGCCACAGCCCGTACACCGCGCCCAGGCCGAGCAGCGCCGTACCCGCCGCCGCCAGTACCGGGAAGGCGCTGCGTGGCGGAAAGAAGGCGACGTGCCCTGACGTCTTGTGCACCGGCGCGGCCTTCTCGTCCTGCGGCAGAGGCCCCTCCTTGCGGTGCCGGTGCCAGAGGAAGAAGGCGACCAGGGCCGACATGAGACAGGAGACCACCAGGACGGCGGTGCCCGCCGGCTCGGCCGAGAACCATCCGTAGACCGAAGCGCTGACGGCGAAGAAGAGGCTGACGCCCGCGAACAGGGCGGTCCCGGCCTTCACGGGCGCTGCCCCTTCTCGTTCTCTCCCCTGCCCGTGCTTCCCGTCCGGCGGCCCTCGGCTCCGCCACCGGACGGCGAATGGGAGTGCGCTTGTTCGGCGTAGCGTGGATGGTTCAGGTCGAACGCGGGCGACTCGGACCGGATGCGAGGCAGGGCGACGAAGTTGTGCTGCGGGGGTGGACAGGAGGTCGCCCATTCGAGGGAGCGGCCGAAGCCCCAGGGGTCGTCGACGGTGATCCGCTCCCCGTACCGTGCCGTTTTCCAGACGTTGTAGAGGAAGGGCAGCGTGGAGGCGCCCAGCAGGAAGGCGCCGATGGACGCGATCGTGTTGAGGGCGGTGAAACCGTCGGCGGCGAGGTAGTCGGCGTAACGCCTCGGCATTCCCTCGGCGCCCAGCCAGTGCTGCACGAGGAACGTGAGGTGGAACCCGGGGAACAGCGTCCAGAAGTGGATCCGCCCGAGCCGCTCGTCGAGCATGCGGCCGGTGAACTTCGGCCACCAGAAATAGAAGCCGGCGAACATGGCGAAGACCACGGTGCCGAAGAGGACGTAATGCATGTGCGCCACGACGAAATAGGTGTCCGTGGTGTGGAAGTCCAATGGCGGTGACGCCAGCAGCACTCCCGTCAGCCCACCGAAGAGGAACGTCGCGAGGAAGCCCAGCGCCCACAGCATGGGCGTCTCGAACGACAGCGAGCCACGCCACATGATGCCGATCCAGTTGAAGAACTTCACCCCCGTCGGCACCGCGATGAGGAAGGACGCCAGGGAGAAGAACGGCAGCAGCACCGCCCCCGTGGCGAACATGTGGTGCGCCCAGACGATCGCCGACAGCCCGGTGATGGCGATGGTGGCACCGATCAGCCCGAAGTACCCGAAGACCGGCTTGCGGCTGAAGACCGGGATCACCTCGGTGACGATGCCGAAGAAGGGAAGGGCGACGATGTAGACCTCGGGATGCCCGAAGAACCAGAAGAGGTGCTGCCATAGCAGTGCTCCCCCGTTCGCCGGGTCGAACACGTGCGCACCGAACTTGCGGTCGGCGAACAGCGCCAGCAGCGCGGCGGTGAGCACGGGAAACGCCAGCAGCACCAGGATCGAGGTGAACAACACGTTCCACGTAAAGATGGGCATCCGAAAGAGCGTCATGCCCGGGGCCCGCAGGCAGATGACGGTGGCGATGAAGTTCACGGCCCCGAGAATGGTGCTCAGGCCGGACACGACCAGCCCCATCACCCACAGGTCGCCTCCGACTCCGGGGGAATGTGCGGGCCCGTTGAGGGGAGCGTAGGCGAACCACCCGAAGGAGGCCGCCCCTGCGTCCGTGAGGAAGCCCGACACCACCATCAGGCCGCCGAACAGGTACACCCAGTAGGTGTAGGCGTTCAGCCGGGGGAAGGCCACGTCGGGGGCACCGATCTGCAGGGGCATCACCGCGTTGGCGAATCCCACGAAGGTGGGGGTGGCGAACAGCAGCATCATCACCGTGCCGTGGATGGTGAAGAGCTGGTTGTACTGGTCCGCGGAGACGATCTGCAGACCTGGGCGTGCCAGCTCGGCCCGCATCAGCATCGCGAGCACGCCGGCGAAGAGGAAGAACCCGAAGGCGGTCGTCAGGTACATCTGGCCGATGACCTTGTGGTCGGTCGTCGTGAGCCACCGCACCACGGCCCTTCCCTGCGTCAGCCGCCTCGCCGTACCGCCCGACGTCTGCGCACCGCTGTCCACCGCCGCCATGCACGCCTCTTCCCGTCACCCGTTGACCCGCGCATCCCATCTGCCGGGCTGCCCGCGAGCCGACGCCGCGTCGAACCTCCGACACCGACGTCTCACCGATACCGCCGCTGCGGAAACCTCGTGAACCGTCGCGGGCCGGAGTACCCGGCGAGTGGGCTCCTGCACCTGCCGCTCAGGCGCGGGCACAGGCCAGTCTCTCCGCGTCTGGTGGGTCCCTGCGGCTACTCGGCGCCTCATCGATGCCGCACATGCGTTTGGGCAGATGAGTGAGCGAATAGGAGCGCATGTGCGGCCGGAGGAATGGATCGCGGTGGTGGGTTGGTTCGGCTCGCGAGCTGAACCCGGAACCGGGGCAACGTCATCAACGTCGTGCGGGCCGGGTGGCGCGAGACTCACCCCGGAACCCGCTGTCCGATGCGGCACGCGCTGCCACGGCGTCCGTCCACGCCCGTGTCACAGCCGTCCACCGGCTCCGGTCGGCATCCGGCGGAGGTGTGCCGTGCCGGACGGCCTCCGGCCTTCCCGTGCCAGTGGCGAGCGGTTTCCCACCGCACGGTGTCGTGCCCTTCACCGGGAGCTGTTCGACGGGGCCGATACCGGGCGAAACGGTTCGCACGCGTCGGAAATGACCACGGCCTCCGTGGCGCCGGAGCCGACCGGGGCAGGCGAACGGGTGCTCGGTCGGCATCCGGTGCGGAGCCTACGGACCCGCGGACGCCCCCGCGGCCGACGGTCCGTACCGTGTGCGCAGCTCGTGGGCGACGCCGAAGGCGGCGGCGGTGACCGGCAGCGCGAGGAGCACTCCGACGATCCCGGCCACGGAGGCACCCGCGGTGAGCGCTACGAGGACCAGCGCCGGGTGGATCCGCACGGTCCGGCTCTGGACCATCGGCTGGAAGACGTTCCCCTCCAGCAGCTGCACCACGAGCACCACTCCGAGCACCCACAGGGCGACGGCGAACCCGCGGTCCGCGAGGGCCACCAGCACGGCCGCGGCCCCGGAGACGAAGGCGCCGACATAGGGCACGTAGGCGCCGATGAAGATGATCGCCCCGAGCCCGAGGGCACCCGGGACCCGCAGGAGGAGCAGGCCGGCGGTGATGCAGACGGCGTCGATGAGCGCGACCACGGTGGTGCCGCGCATGAACCCTTCCACGCCCTCGAAGGCCCGCCGTGCCATCGCCTCGACGGCGTCGGCCGCGTCGCGCGGGACGAGTGAGCGCAGCGCGGCGGCGGCCCGGTGGGAGTCGCGCAGGAAGAAGAAGACCAGCAGCAGCGCGAGCACCGCCATGCCGAGGGCCTGGGCGACGAAACCGATACCCGTCACGACGCCGGAGGCGGCTGTCCCCCCGAACCTTCCCAGCAGGTCCAGGGCGTCGTCGGCGAGGTCCTCCAGCGAGGTGCCGTCCGCCCCGAAGCGGTCGGCCAGTACGCGCACCGCCCTGCGCAGCGAGGCGACGATCTGGTCCCAGGTGTCGACCAGCGTGACCGTGACGACATACACGGCACCGCCGACCACGGCGAGAACGGCGGTACAGGTGAGCCCGGCGGCGACAGAGCGGTTCACCTTCATCCTCACCAGCCACCGGTCCAGGGGGAGGAGCAGGGCGGTACCGAGCAGGGCGAGCAGTACGGGAACGACGGCCGTACGCAGCGCCACGCACACCTGGATACCGACGTAACCGACCCCGGCGGCCAGCAGGATCACGGCGCACCAGGCGGCGAACCGGCGAACGGGCTCCGGAAGCAGCTGCACCCGACCACCGTACGCACCGGCCGCGCTGTCCCGGGCGAACGGCCCGCCCGATACGCACGCGGTCACCTTCCGGAGCCGTCGACTCGGAAGGAGGCTCACCCGAACACGTCGACGGCGAGGGACGACGTCGGGCAGGCGCGGTCCGTGGGCCCGCCTCGCACCGTCGCCCTGGACGTCCACTGCAATGCCTGTGACGGCGAGTGGCCACGCCCGGGACGCCTTCGGTGTCAGCCCGGGCCAGGTGGGCGAACCGAGGGACGTCGTGCCCGCCGCCTTTGTGCACTTCGGCTTCGACCACCTCAACGCGAACAGCGTGCCGCTGCTGGTCCTCGGCTTCCTCGCCGCGATCTCCGGCGTGCGCCGGTTCCTCGCCGTCGTCCTGGTGATCGTCCTCGTCGGCGGCCTGGGAGTGTGGCTGACGGCGCTCGCGCACTCCACGACCGGGGGCGCGTCCGGTGTCGTCTTCGGTCTGTTCGGCTACCCGCTGGTATGCGGTTTCGTGGATCGCCGCGCCGGCGACATCGTCATAGGCGTTCTCGTCGCCGTGGTCTACGGGTCGCTCCTGTAGGGCGTCCTGCCGGCGGCCGCGGGGGTCAGCTGGCAGGGGCACCTTCTCGGACTGTTGGGGAGTGGGGCTGCGGGCTCCGCGTTGCGACGGACACGCGACGGGGCGGAGGGCGGGAGGCGGGGGGCGTGACCGACCGTCCGGGGCCGGCGGCAGACCCGGTGGCGGACGCCCCTGGCAGGCTCCGGGTCTGCCATGTGACCGACCTGAACACGGTCCCGCCCTGTTCATGTGTGTTCGGCTGCCCCTGAGGGTCCCCCATCCGGCTCAAGAAGTGACGCGGGACCGCTGCGGCGTGGCATGTCTGTCGGAGGTGGCCCGTGTGCCGCCGGAACTCCGGGAGAGAGGTGGCACAGGATGTACAAGAGGATGACGGCACCGTGGCGAAGGGCGGTGCTCCTCCTCGTGACGGGCTGTCTCGTCTCCGCGGGGACGGCGGGATGCGGCGATGCCGAGAACGAGCACAACCCGCCGGGCGCCAACGCCCGTGTCGGACCGGTCCTGATCCGCTACGCGCACATCGCCGAACCCCCCGACGGCCCGTGGGAGCCGGGGGACGACGCCCCCTTCTACCTCTGGCTGTTCAACCAGGGGCAGCGCGCCGACAGACTGCTCGGCGCCGAGACGACGGTCGCGCGGTCCGTGGACATCGTGAGCGCGGACGGCACGGTACGGGGTCCGGTCGACGTACCCACCGGGGAGCTGATCGAACTGGAGGAAGGACGGACCCATCTGCTGCTCCGGAACCTGAGCCGGCGGATCCGCGGCGGGGACTACGTGTGGATCACCCTGCGTTTCGAGCGAGCCGGTGAGGTCGCCCTGCAGGTGCACTCCCAGACACCCACCTACGTCGAGGACGCCACCGACGCGCCGGGACTGACCTCTCCCTCACCGGGCGGATGACGCCGACGGCGGGGTGGCCGCGGGCGGCGAGCGATCACACAACCGGGCGCCCCGGAGCCGTTCCGCACGCACGACCCATGCCGCGCCGAAGGAACAGGAGCAGCGGTGAGGCCGAGGTACGTACAGCCGGCATCACGCCGGTGTGGCCGGACCTCACCGGCCACGGCCTGCGGCACACAACGGTACGCACAGGTGCCGGCGAGCCGCGCCGGCCGACAGGCACCCCCTGGCGCACGGTGAACCGGTCACAGGGGCCGCCCTGGTGCCACCGGCCGCCCGGCTCCGTGCGCCCTGCCCGTGTCACGCCGGACTGCGGTCCAATACCTCTCCGCTCCTCGCGTCCACCACGTGGACCATCGCCGTCTCGTCGGCCACGCCGAGGACACTGACCCGCCAGACCGGATCGCCGTCACGCTCCTGCAGCTCGACGGCGGTGACGACATCACCCTCCACCGGCCCGGCCGCTTCACGGGCCGCCTCGTCGGGCAGGATCCGGGCCTCCTCCAGGAGTCGCACCAGTTCCTGGCGCTCGGAGTCCGTCAGATCGGGGCCGGGGCTCGTCCCCAGCACCTCGCCCCGGGTGGCATCGAGCCGGACCGTCGTGAGCCGCCCGTCCCGGTCCGCGATCCGGCTCTCCCACTCGGGCGAGTCCGACTCGGGCTCCTTGAGGTTCAAAGCGACCACTTCACCGGCGGTCACTTCGGCCGCGGAGAGGCGGATGGCACGTTCGTAGTCGACCTCGACCATCCCGAACCGCTCGGCGGGCTCGTTCAGCGGATCCTCCCGGCCACAGGCCACAAGTAACGACAGCGCGACGACAGGCACACACACGGCTACCACGAGTCGCTTCCACAACCGTTCACCCTCGTGCCAAGAGATGAATCCCGTTCCTCTCATACGAGCCGACTATCCATATCAAGTACCGTGAATCACGGACATCTCAGAAAATCCACCACAAGGCATCGGCTCATCCTTATCCGCGGCTTCTCTCCGGATTGCCCATTTCTCTGCGGTCTGTAGCCTGATCCTGTGCTGATGCCGAAGCGCCCCTCGCGCTACAGCCCCGTCTCAGGAACCCCCTCGTCCCCGGCCGGGTCCCCGGCCTGCCTCCCCCGTACCGGTGCGTGACACGCTGCGGGTCCAGCTGTGGCCACTGCCGACGCTGGGGATCGCACTCGCCCTCGTCACGGGTGTGGGACTGCCCCGGCTGGACCGGCGGATCCAGTACGACCTCCCGCCCTGGCTGAGGGACTACCTGTTCGGGGGCAGTTCCGACGCCGCGCGCGCGGTGCTGGGGGCCATCGCCGGCTCCTTGATCACGGTCACGGCGTTGACCTTCTCGCTCACCGTGCTGACGCTTCAGCTGGCAAGCAGCCAGTTCTCCCCGCGTGTGCTGCGAACCTTCAACTCGGACCGGTACGTCCGGACGACCCTGGCCCTCTTCCTCGCGACGTTCACCTACGCCCTGACCGTGCTGCGCACCGTACGTACCGGCGAGGACGAGCGGAGCAGGTTCGTCCCCGAACTGTCGGTCACGTTCGCCTTCCTGCTCACACTGGCCAGTCTTCTCGCCCTTGTCCTGTTCCTGTCCCACCTGGCTCGCAGGATCCGGGTCGAGACGCTGATGACCAGCGTCCACTCCGACACAGACCGCACCATCCGCCGGCTCCTGTCGAAGGAACGGGACACGGACCGTGAGGGCCCCGCCGACCCTGGCTCCCCCGACGCACTGCCGCAGCCGCCCTCCGACGCGCTCGCCCTGTGCGCCGGCGCCTCCGGCTTCTTCACCTCCGTCGACGAGGCGGCCCTCCTGCGGGCAGCGGTCGAAGCCGACGCCGTCGTGTTCGTCGACCGCCATCCCGGGAGCTCGCTGATCGCGGCCACACCCGTGGGAGCAGCCTGGCCCCGCACCGGAGAGCCGTTCTCCCCCGACACATGGGAACGCCTGGCCGGAAGAGTCGCCCAGGCGGTGAGGACCGGGCCCGAGCGCACCGGCCACCAGGACATCGCCTTCGGCCTCCGGCAGCTCACCGACATCGCCGCCAAAGCCCTCTCCCCGGGAATCAACGACCCGACGACCGCCGTACACGCCCTCTCGCACTCCGCCGCGCTGCTGTGCGAGCTGGCACGGCACGATCTCGGCCCACGGCTGCTGCGCGACGGCAACCGGCAGGTCAGGGTCGTACTGCGACGTCCGGGCCTGGGGGACCTGCTGGACCTGGCAGTGGACCAGCCCTTGCGCTACGGCGCCGCCGAGCCCGCCGTCCTGGCCCGCATCGCGATGCTGCTGCGCGAACTCGCCTGGATCACCTCGCCCGGCCGGCATCCGCCCCTCGTGGCCGCTCTCGCCCGGCTGCGCTCCACCATCGACGCCCAGAACCTTCACGCCGCCGATCACTTCCGGCTCACCGGGCTCACCGGACACATCGACGAGGCCCTGGCCGGACGGTGGGCACACGGCCGCGCCCGCTGACCGCACGGTCGGCCGCGGCCCGTGCCGAACACGTCCGGGGCGCGGTCGCCCCCGAGTTCTCTCCGGGCTGTACTCGCCGGCCGGCGACGGGTGAGGTCCCGGCCGCGTGGAACCCGGACCGATACGCGGCGGACAAGAGGGAGGCGCACCGCTGTGAAAGCGACATTCTCACTCGGGTGCGTGGCCGGTATCCGGATCGGAGTGCACTGGAGCGTCCTGGTCATCGTCCTCGTGCTCGCCCTGGGCCTCGCGGGCCGGTTCCCCGACACCTACCCCGGGCGGCCGTCCTGGCAGTACTGGATCACCGGGCTGCTGGGCGCGGTGGTCTTCCTGCTGTCGCTGCTGGCCCATGAACTCAGCCACGCCCTCGTGGCGCGCCGCAACGGCGTCGGCGCCGACGACATCACACTGTGGCTCCTGGGCGGCATCGCCCGGTTGAGGAGCGAGGCCCCCACACCTGGCGCCGAGGTGCGCATCGCCGGGGTCGGGCCACTGGTCAGCCTGTCGCTCGGCGTGCTCTTCGGAGTCCTCGCAGGGCTGTTCGGCGCTCTGTACGGTGCCGGGCTCGCCGTCGAGACACTTACTTGGCTGGCGGGCATCAACCTCCTGCTGGCCGTCTTCAACGCCCTGCCAGCCGCCCCGCTGGACGGCGGACGGCTGCTGCGGGCACTGGTGTGGCAGAAGACGGGCAACCCGCTGCGCGCGACCGCGGTGGCGACCGGTGCTGGGCGGGCGCTGGGCTGGGTACTGATCGGCGTCGGGCTCTACCTCGTGCTGTTCGGCTCGCTCTTCAGCGGCTTCTGGCTGGTCGTCGTCGGCTGGTTCCTCATCGCCATGGCGAGCGCGGAGGGCAGCCGGGCGAAGCTGAGGGAACTGCTGAGCGGCGTCCCGGTGCGCCAGGCGATGGGGTCGGATCCCGTCACTGTGCCCGCGTCCCTCACCGTGGCCCGGTTCCTCACCGCGCCCGAGTACCGCTACCGGCACTCCGCCTTCCCCGTAGTCGACGCGGAACATCATCCCGTCGGACTGGTGAACGTGAAGACCGCCGCCGGCGTCCCGGAGGTGGAACGGGACTCCCCCGTCACCTCGGTGATGATCCCAATCGAAAACATCCCCACACCCCATCCCGACGATCCCCTGGTAGGTGTCCTGCCCGCGCTGGACAGCAGCCCCGCGCACCGCGCCCTGGCGGTGGAGAACGGCCGGGTCGCGGGCACGGTCACCAGCTCCGACATCAGCCGGATCACCTCTTGGCTGGCCTCCTCCTCGTGGCGCAGCCGGACCTTCTGAACCCTGTATTCGATCCGCCTCGGCCTATCGGCGAAACCGGGCAGGCCGCCCTGGCGAGGGCGGGTGTCCGTCGCCCGGGCGGACCGGTGGGAGGTCGGTGACGTGCCCATCGCCCCGGGCGAGGTCACGGTCGTCGGCCTCGGCCCTCCCGGGGGAGGCGGCGGCATCCAGGGGCTGCTCGGCTCGGACGTGCTCAGCGACTACGGCTCGGTCACCGTCGACTACGACGCCGGCGTCCTCGAACTCCCCGCCCCATGACGTCCGGGGCGCGCACCCGCGGCCCCGGAACCCTTCCGGCCGGGAAATCCTGACCGTCTGCTTCGCTCCGCTGCCGAGGTTCGCCTCCGGCGCGTTTCGCCCCTCCACCGCACGACTTGGTCCGGCGGCGTGTCCGACGGGACCGTTGCTCGGGCTGATCAAAATCAGGGATGCGAGCCGGGGCGGACCGCAGACACCTCGAAAGTCCCACCACACACCTGGAAGGCACGAGCCGGCGTGCGCAGCGCCCAGGTGGAACCCGGCGGGTACGCCTGCACCGACGCAGCGGGCCGTCGGCAGGGTCCGTCCGAGATCCCCTTGTTCAGGGTGTGCAGGGCGGCGTACGCGCTCTCACCCGGTGCCAGGACGACCGCGGGCCGCAAGTCCCCCGAGCGCTGTGCCGGAGCACCGATCCGCTCGCCCGAGGCGTCGAGCAGCGTGACGCCGGGGAAGCCTTTGAGGTGGCAGGCCGCTGTGCCCTTGTTGGTGAAGACCAGGGGGGCGTAGAGATTGCCCGCGCCCGGCGAGATCCGGCCGAGGGAAAGGGCGAGGCGGTCACGGGTGCAGCGGAGGGCATCGCCGGGTGGGTCCGGTGACACCGGCGTCGTGTTGCGGGAGGAGGAGGGTGCGGCCGGACCCGGAGTGGCGTCGGCGGAGGCAGAGGAAGTCACCGTGGTCGCCGTGCCGGTTGATGTGCCCGCTCGGGAGGACGCCGAGGTGGTGACGGCTTCGCCGCCGCAGGCCGTCAGGGCGGCGAGCGTGACGAGGGCGACGGTGCCGAGCGGGCCTCGGCGTAACCGGGGGACGCGGCGGGGTGAACCGGACCGCTGCATGAGGAGTCCTCCCTCAAGACCGTGGCGGACGCAGAGACGGGCACCGCGTTCCCTTCCGCGGGGGGTTCACACGCCCCGCCTCCGGCTGGCGGACATCCCGTCGGCTGCGGTGGTGACCACTGCAGCGGCGATCCGGGCGCCGGGCGGCCTGCCGTCGGCGCATGCGGTGCCGCGCCGGCCCTGAAGCCGTTCCCGGCTTCCGCACCGCTGAACGGCCGACCGCTCGCACACCGAGCAGCACGCGCATCCCGGCAGGCCCGCAGACCGGGAGCCGGCCGGGGGTACGACGCCCACGCCCCCGTTCGCGCCTGCCACGTGTCCCGCGCGGCACCACGGGTACCCGATCAGCACCGCATCCCGTACCAGTGAACGCTCCGTTCGAAGGGATGATCCGGATGCTCATACTCGGACTGCTCCTCCTCGCGGCCGTAGGGACCTTCACCGGCCTGGTGATTGCCGACAACGTCTCCGGTGGCCCCGAGTACACCGTGTCCGTACTCGGCCAGGACATCGCCACCATGAACACGCTGGCCGTCTTCTGCTCCGGCCTGGCCCTCGCGCTCATCTTCTGCGCGGGCCTGAGCGCGGTGGCGAGCGCAGCGGCCCACCGCCGCCGCGAGCGTCCCCGCACGCATGCGACTCACCCCGGTGGCCCCGGCCGGTAAGACGGGCTCGGAACACCCGGCTCGAGGACATTCGCGGGCCGGGCGGCCAGGGAGGGGCGCGAGACAGGGGAAGCCTTCACCGTCCGCGGTCACCCGGCGAGCCGGGGAACGGCCGAGGTGACGGTTCCGCCCCTCGCCGGGCGACCGCCCAGTGCGGGTACCGCGGCAGTGGGCCCCGTCCCAAGAACCAGGCTCGCGCCACTCGTTGGTAGTGCCTACCGCGGGTCCGAGCAGCTTACGACGGCGGCGTCCAGGGCGAGCCCGTTCAGGCAGGTCCATGCCGGTCGCCATGCTCAGCGGCGGGCTGCTGTCCGACGTCGTGGTGGCGCGTTCGCCGCTGCGGCACGCCCTCCATGGCGCTTCCCGAGCCGTGTTGCGAGCGGGAGATCACGCTGAAACTGCCGTCCGTCTCCAGGACCACCGCGTGTACCAGCTCCAGCGCCCCGGTCCCCTGGGCGCGGATCGCTTGGCGCACCTCGTCCGGTGTGACCCGTTGGCGTCGCATCGCCTCGTGGAGCAAGCGGCCCTCGTGCAGCAGCAGGGTCGGCTCGGCCTTCACCAGCCGGCGAACACCCCGGAAGCGGACCGATGCCCAGGCGGTGACGAACTGCAGCGTCACCAGCGAGCCGAGGGCGAGGGCCCCTTCCCACAGGGCCACCTGCCGGTTGAGCAGGATGGTGGCCAGGGTCGATCCCAGCGCGACCGTGACCACCAGGTCGAAGGCGTTCATCTTCGAAAGGGTCCGCTTGCCCGACGCACGTACCGCGGTGATGAGGATCGGGTAGGCCAGCCCCGCCATGACCAGTACGCGGAAGATTTCATTCCAGGAATCGAAGAACACGAATCCTCTGGTACCCGGCGCAAGGGCCCCTCCCACAAGGACCAAGGTCCGAAAACCGGTCCGGCAGGCCGGCGGCCGCCCCGGCGCTGCCCGGCCGAGCCTCGAACGCCTTTCGGCCTCGTGCTCGTCGCCGGGAGGACACGGCCGGCTGCGTGGTCCGGCTCACCGGCCGCCGGCTCGACCGGTCATGCGCCCGGAGACCCACGATGAGGCGCGTGCCGTCGTGCCGGACCGGGCATGCACCGCGCTCCGGCCCGGCGGTGGACTCACGGGTACACCTGTGCGGATTCACTTCACGGTCTCCTCGGTTCCTCCGGTGGCCGCTCGACGGTAGAGGGCCAGACCGGGAGCCGTGGTGACGCCGTGCACGGCGGTGCTGACCGCGACGACCAGTGTCCCGACTGCCAGAACTTCGGGGTCGGCGCCGAGCCGGTGGGCCTCCATGGTCAGATAGAACAGGGCCGAGACCCCGATGGGGCCGAACCAGCCCAGGAAGACGGCGTCCCGCCAGGACAGGGACAGGGGACGCTTGAGGGCGATCAGGACCGGCAGGCGGCGCACCAACAGCACACCGAGAACCAGCAGGATGCCGCGCCACCAGCCCAGCTCGCCCCACTCACGCCAGGGGATCATGGCTCCGAGCAGCACGAACAGCGGCAGGACCAGGAAGCGGTTGACCGCTTCGTCGATCTTGTTCTCACTCGCCCGTTCATCCACCGAGCTGACCGCGTTGAAGGCCAGGCCGCTGACGAAGACGGCCAGAACGCCGTCGAAGCGGAGCAGGCCGGACACGCCCAGCACGAAGACGGCCAGCAGCAGGGTGTACACCAGCAGGGGGCCGGGCGAGATGCTTCCGCTCCTCTCCGCCACGCGCAGTACTCTCCCGCCCAGCCAGCCCGCTGCCACTCCGAGAACGAGCGCACCCAGCACCTGCCACAGGGACTCCGACAGCGCTCGTGTCCCCGTCAGCGGTCCGGCGATCGCCACAGCGGCGAGCACCAGGGGCAGCGCGAGCCCGTCGTTGGCGCCCGACTCCAAGGAGAGCAACTGCCGGGTCCGGGCGGCGATCCCCTTTTCGGCGGGCTCGCCGGTGACGACGCTGGAGGCGAGCACCGGGTCGGTCGGGCAGAGAGCCGCTCCCAGCAGCGCCGCCGTACCGAGGCCGAGCCCGAGGACGACAGCCGATACCACCGTGGTGAGCAGCGCCATCCCGGCCATGGCCACGATCAGCAGGACCAGCAGCGGTCTCGCCCGCGCTCGCACATCACGGAACGGATAGCGCAGGGCCACGGCCATGACCGAGACCGCCAGGAGCAGACGGGAGACCTCGTGCAGTTCCTTGTGCCCCTCCACCACCGTGGGCAAATCGACGGCTCCCAGCACCTCCGGGCCGAGGACCATTCCCGTCAGCAGGGCCAGCAGCGGCGCGCTCAGCGGGACACGCCGGAGAGGCCCGGAGACCGCCGCCACCACAAGTCCCAGGGCACCGACCACCGTCAGCAGGACGTTCAGCATGCCCGTCTGCTTGCCCGGCCGTGAAAGGAACATGTCCTTCCAGCCCGTCAACCCGCCCGATGGACCAGCCCCGCCGCAGGCGACTGGCCCGGGTCATCGGACAGGTCCGTCGTGTTCCCGGGTGCTCCCATGGCTGGGCAAGCGGCTCGGCACCGCGTGAACCATCCACCGAACAACCCCCGGAAGGCGCAGGAAGTCGACCGGGGTAGGAAGGGACGAGTCCAGGAACCAACGCCGTGGAGCCCGACATAGTCAATTCCGCGGAACGGGAGCCCGCCCACCTCCGGTCTCGACACCACCAGGCAACGGCAACTGCCCCACCCTGCGTACGTCACCGACGTGGCCGACGTACGCACTGCGCGGGAAAACCGGTACCGATGAGCCTCCAGCCGGTCTTCCCACCGCCCCATGTCGTGGAGCCACTTGTGGATGCGACGTCGTCGCCGGTCCTCCACGGCCCGTCTCGCGGTTCCGCCTTGTGCGTGCAGCGGATCAGGGCCGAGCCGCCCCGGTGTTCTGCCGGAGCACGGAGTGTGGGTGAGGTGAGACAGTGGCTGAGCACGCACACGAGGAAGGCACTGTGCACGGACCGTCGACGAAACGAGGTCTCGTGGGCATGCTCCTTCAAGGAGGTGCCGGACCGGCGGCGGCGGCACTGCTCGCCAGGTTGCTGGAGGCAACGATCCCGATCAGTACGGCGGCGGCCGCGGCACAAGAGGGCGGAAATGCCTTCGCCGCCTCGGTCCTGCGCGCTGGCGGCAACGGCGTGCTGGCGGCCGCGGTCTGTGTCGTCCAGTTCGCGGTGCTGCTTCTCTGCTTCAGAGGCATCCGGTTCTGCTGGAACCTCCCGCGCGGCCGGCGCTCGGAGCCGCGTCCGGTCTGAACCGGGGGCCGGTCGGCGCGCCGCGGCACGGAGCCCTGGCCGGGTCCGCGCTCGTGCGGTCACCCCGTTCCGGGCACAGCGGATCCGGACGGCACTGTGCAATGAGCAGGCCCCCGACGGGTACGCGTACCAGGCTCAGGCCATGACAGGGACACCTCCTGTTCCAGGGCCGACGTAGGAAGGGCCGGCCGACATCGGGGAGCGTTCCAGGTGGTACTCGTCATCGTCTTCGGAGTGGCGCTGCTGGTGGCCGTGATGCTGTCCGGGCTGGCCGCCCGGTCGGTGCTCTCCACCTCGCTGCTGTTCCTGGTGGGCGGCGCGATCGTCAGTGACGGCTTCCTCGGTCTGATCCACATCACCCCGGACAGCGACATCGTCGGAGTCACCGCCGACCTGGCGCTCTTCGCGGTGCTGTTCACCGACGGGATGCACGTCTCCTTCCCCGCCCTGCGCCGGTCCTGGCGCAACCCGGCCCGTGCGCTCGGCCTCGGCATGCCACTGGCCTTCCTCGGGGTCGCGCTGCTGACGCACTTCCTCGTGGGCCTCGACTGGACGACGTCCTTCCTGATCGGCGCGGTGCTGGCACCCACCGACCCGGTGTTCGCCTCGGCCATCGTGGGCCGCGAGGAGGTCCCCGCCCGGCTGCGGCAACTGCTCAACATCGAAAGCGGCGTCAACGACGGCCTCGCGCTGCCGTTCGTCCTCGTCCTCATCGCGGCCGCCGCACCTGCCGGCCACGCCGAGGACGTCGGCTTCGCCTCGATCGCCGGTGAACTCCTCCTCGGGCTCCTCTTCGGCGTGGCCCTGCCGCTGCTCGTGCACTGGCTGGTCCGATTCCGGCTGCTGGGCGCGGAACCTTCGCTTCAGCCCTTGCTGCCGCTGGCGGTCGGAGTCATCCTGTACGCGGCCTGCCACCTCACCCACGCCAATCCTTATCTGGCCGCTTTCTCTGCGGGCGCGGTGATCGCCGCACTCGCGCCGCAGGCCAAGGACGCCTTCGAGCCATTGGGGGGAGCCCTGGCCGAGCTGGCCAAGTTCGCGGCGCTGCTGGTCTTCGGCGCCCTGCTCACCCCGCACCTCTTCGGCGATCTGTCGATCGGCGGCTACGCGGTGGCGGTCTTGTGCATCTTCCTCATCCGTCCGGCCTCACTGCTGCTGTCCCTGGTGGGCACCGACTTCAACCGCAAGGAGAAGCTCACCGCGGCGTGGTTCGGCCCCAAGGGCTTCGCCTCGGTGGTCTACGGACTGCTGGTGCTCCAGGCCGGCATCCCGCAGGGCGAGGAGGCGTTCACCCTGATCGCCGTCACCATCGCCTTCTCGATCGTCGCCCACAGCAGCACGGACGTACCGATCGCACGGATCTTCGACGTCGAGGAACTGATCGGCCTCCCCGACGACGGAGAACCACGGCAACGGCCCCCGGCCTCCGGCATGCAGCAGGGGCACGGCGATACGGGAACCGGCAGCCGCAACGGCCCGCCCCGTGCGTATTGAGCGGCTGCCCGCGCCGCCCGGTACGGCTGTCATCAGCAGGAGGAGCTCCGGAAGAGCGGCTACTGTCCCTCCGTTCCAGTGCCGGTTCGTCACCAGGACGCCTCCGCGTCTTCTGTTGCGCACCGGCTGACACGACGGGGCCCACCTGCACGGGTGGGCCCCTTCTGAACTCGGCCACACCAACTCTCGCAAGGCTCTCGCAGACCATGTTCCCGACGAGCACCGAGAAATGCCCGAGACCGTAACTGGGGTGTGTTCCGGCCAAGGGCGAGGGAGACGGCCGTCAGGGCGCTGTTGAAGGAGACCTCCGAGAGCACGCCGGGCGCGGGGATCGTAGGAGAGGCCGAGGGCGTAGTGCAGGACGTCATAACCGCCGTTGCCGGACTGCGGGAGACGCGGTTCCTGCGCGCCACCCTCTCGACACCGCGGAAGGTCACCACGGACCAGATGTGCTCCAGCTCGCGGAACACGAGTTCCACCGATGTGCTGCGAACCTTGGGAGTCGGCTGTAACCGTACTGACGGATCGGCTGCTCGACGACGCGCCACCTCACCGCGTCGGGAACCACGGTGACGGCACGACGTCCTGAGCCGGGACCGTGTCCGCCCGGGAGATCTCCCGGGCGGACACGACGCTCAGCCGCAGGCGGTGCCGTGCGGGGCGCAGGTGCTCGGCGACCCGTCGCCGCACACTCGCGGCCGCCACCGGCCCGGCCGCCGGCGCCCTCCTCCCCCATTACCTTCTTGGTGGCCCCGCAATGGGGCGCCCGCCCTCGCGACCGCGGCCAGTACATGAACCCGGTGATCCGGCAGGACTTCGCGGACATCGACGTCATTCGCGTCGGCGACACCTACTACGCCTCGGCCTCGACGATGCACTACTCTCCGGGCGCGCCCGTTCTGCGGTCGTACGACCTGGTGAACTGGGAGACCGCCGGCCATTCGGTACCCGTCCCCGACCTCGGCGCCAAGTACGACCTGAACGGCGCCCGCGGCTACGTCACAAGCCATCGGACCGGACGGAGGTCGCTGCTTCCGCTGCTGGACCTCGCCCCCCCTGGCCGGCTCCCCGGACGCCCCGCGCCGCGTCCGGGAGCAACCCGTTCGGACCGGGGCCCGCCCCTCCCGGACAACGAGGAGTCAGGCGCTGGCCCGGACGGCCAGGCGGGTGGGGAGGACCAGCGGGGTGGGGTCCTGCCCGTTGACGAGCGCGACGAGCATGCGCGCCATCTCCCGTCCGAGAGCCTCTACAGGCTGATGGACGGTGGTGAGCGGCGGATCGGCGATCCGGGCGACCGTCAGGTCGTCGAAGCCGACCACAGCCACGTCGGCGGGGACCCGTCGGCCGGCCTCCCGCACGGTGCGCAGCGCTCCCGCCGCCATGTTGTCGTTGGCGGCGAACACTCCGTCCACGTCGGGGTGTTCCGCCAGCAGCGCGGCCATGGCCGCGGCTCCGCTGCGCTCCGTGAAGTCCCCCTCCAGCGACGGGAACGGATCGAGACCGGCGCCCAGCATGGCGTCCCGGTATCCGCGGTACCGGGCGCGCCCGGCCTCGGTGTCCAGACGCCCGCAGATCACGGCCACGCGCCTCCGGCCGAGTGAGACCAGATACTCGGTCGCCTCGCGCGCTCCGCCGACGTTGTCCACGTCCACGTGCCAGCGGGGAGCCGAACCGACCGGGCGCCCGCCGAACACGACGGGCATCTGCGCCTCGCCGGCCATCCGGGTCAGCGGATCGTCCTCGCGCAGCGCCATCAGCATCACACCGTCCGCGCCCCTGGACCGCAGGAGCTCCCCGACCCGCTTGCGGCCCCGGTCGGAAGCGGCCAGGCACAGCATCAGATGCAGGTCCGCCTCGTCCAGCGCGGCCGACGCCCCCACGATCACCCGGGCGAAGAACGGATCGGCGAAGATCGACGGATCCTCTCCCGAGATGACCAGGGCGGCCGCTCCCGTCTGACGGGTGGCCAGCGCGCGGGCGGTCGGATTGGGTACGTAACCGAGTTGCCGCACGGCCCGTTCGACAGCCTCGCGCTTGGCTCGGCTGACGTGCGGGGCGTTGTCGAGGGCGCGGGAGGCCACGGAGCGGGACACGCCGGCGCGTTCGGCCACCTCGTCGAGCGTCGGCTGCCGACGCGGCGCTGCTTGTGCGCAGACGGGTCATCAAGGGCGGATCCCCCACGCCGGCGGGGAGCCTGCCGCGCCCCATACGCCATCCCTCCGCCTCGCTTCGGCCGCCGCAATGCCGGCCCCGCGCGGAGAACGCTGCGCATGTCCCCGTCCCGGCCAACACCGAACTCCCTGTGGCCGGGACCGGCAGGCCCGTCAAGCGTCGCCGACTGCCGGGAGGTCTGTCGACCACCCCAGCGGATGAGGGCCCACCATGTCGTCCCGGACCGGAGCAAGCGGCTCTCCGCCTGCTTCGTTGAATGCGGCCAGCGCCTCGACGAGGGCCGATCGCTGTGTCGGGCTCAGCCGCTGCACGATCTCGGTGATCGCAGCGCGGCGGCGGGCGGTGACATCGGCGACCGTGCGGCTGCCTTCCTCGGTCAGCCGGAGCAGCGTCTCACGTCGGTTGGTGGGATTCGGCTGTCGGTCGGCGAGGCCGGCGGCGATCAGGCGATCGACCATCCGCATGGCGGTGGACGGGGCGACCTGCAGGAGTTCGGCGAGCGTGACGAGCTTGGTCGCGCCCCGTGCGGACAGCACGACGAGCATTCTGAACTGCGGCAGCGTCACGCGTTCCTCGACCGCGGCGAGGGACTGCGCGGACACCGCGACCAGCAGGCGGGACGCGGTCAGCACCGCCCGGACCACCAGGTCCACATCGTCCGTCGTTCCCACAGGGTCCTCACGCTCCGGCATGCACCCTTTCTACCTCGTGCCAGTTGTTGCTCACTCACGCGGAGGGGACGGCTTTCCGTTCTCATCACCGTGGTAGCGCAGCAGAAGCATCGCAGCGTCATCGTGCGGCGGTCCGGCCACGTGCTGGGCGAGGTCTTCCCGCAGGGCTGCCAGGGCCCGGTGCGCGTCCGGGTCCTTCAGCAGGTGCGCCCGCTCACCGACGGGGTAGAAGCGGCCCTCCTTGTCGCGGGCTTCCGTGACGCCGTCGGTGTAGAGCAGGAGTTGCTCACCCGGGGCAAAGCTCAGTCGGTAGGGTTGTGGGCCCTCGCCACCGTCTTCCGCGAGTCCCAGCGGGGGCGTGAAGGCGGGCGGTTGGGGGAAGTCGACCGTTCCTTCCTTGCGTACGATCATCGGCGCCGGGTGCCCGTAGTTGATGAAGACGACCTCGTGCTCTGTGCCGATTTCGGCGAGGACGGCGGTGACGAACTTCTCCCCTTCCAGTTCCCGTGCCGCGCTGCGCTCCAGGCGTTCACCGAGTCCGGTCAGGGTGGCCTCGTCGTAGGCCGCCTCACGGAAGGCGCCCAGTACCAGCGCTGCTGTCTCCACCGCCGCCAGGCCCTTGCCCTGGACGTCCCCGACGATGACCCGTACACCGTGCGGGGAGGACACCACCTCGTACAGGTCTCCGCCGATACGTGCCTCGGCGACCGCCGACGTGTAGGACACCGCTGCCTGGAGCGGTCCGGCGATCCGCGGAACAGGGCGCAGCAGCACGCGTTGGGCGACTTCCGCGATCGACCGTACGCTGGCCAGTTCCGCCTCCCGGTGCGACCGCATCACAGCCGCTGCGACGCCCACGCCCGTGACCCCTGCCACCGAGGCCAGTGCGGTGTACCCGCGGCGTTCGTCGAACAATCCGTCGTACAAGCCCAGCGCGACGCACAGTACGAGGGACGCGAGGCCGTAGAGCGCGGTTCGGCGCCATCCGCCGACCAGCCCGGCGAAGGCCGGTCCGAGAGAGACCAACGGCAGGAACCCGACACCCGGCCCCGCCAGGATGTCCGTCACCGCCACGACTGCCATCACGACCGCCGGAGTGCAGGACAGCAGCGTCCAGTGCGACGGCGGCTTCCGGTCGGTCATGGCGGCACTCCTGCGACATCAGGGCTGTCGAGAGCCACTGGCCTCCCCTCGCAGGCGCCCCTCCCGACCTTTAGACTATGCAAAGGTGGCTCCCGCGAGACGACTGCCGTTCCACATCCTTTACCCGATCGAGTCCGAAAGACGATTCACCGAACATCCGTGAGGCCCCGCCGTGATGAACCAGAATGCGCCGATCGGCTGGCCCAGGCGGCCCACCGGCTGGCGACGCCGTGCCCTGCGCCTGCCGATATTCGCCTACCGCGTCGGACTCGACTCCCTCTTCGGCAAGCGGGTTCTTCTGCTGCACCACACCGGTAGGGTCTCGGGCCGCGACCGCACGACCGTCCTGGAGGTCGTGTCCTTCGATGCGGTCGAGGCCAGCTGGACCGTCGCCTCAGGCTTCGGACCGAATGCCGACTGGTACCAGAATCTGCACGCTCAGCCGCAGACCCTCATCCGGTTCGGCAGTCGCCCGCACCCTGTCACCGCCCGCTTCCTCCCCCCTGATGACGGAGCGGAGATCATGGCCGACTACGCGCGCCGACACCCTCGCACCGCTCGCCGCTTGTGCGCCTTCATGGGGCTGCCGGTCGACGGCGGCAACGAGTCGTTCCGTGCGGCGGGACGCGCCATCCCCTTCGTACGTCTCGAGGCAGGCGCCGGACACGGCCCGGCCGGGAAAGAACACCAGCGATGCCCAACTGACACGTAAGGCCACTGGCGGTCGCGTTTTGCACTGTGCAAGCATTGCGTCTCCTGGACCGGCCGACAGTCGATCGGCACAGGAGACCCGCCGGTCACCGGTCGGTCCTCCACCAGAAAGCGGCAGGCGCCGGCCAGGCGACCCCCTTCGGGAGGGAGACAGACGTGACCACCCCAGATCCAACCGGACGAGGAACACCACACGACCCGGAGGGCACTCCGTCTCGCGGTGGTGATGTCTGGCCGAAGTTCCTCACGGACAACGAGCGCGCCATTCACGATTCCGCCCTCCGGGAGCCCTCGGCAGGGGAACGGGCGATCGCTCGACCACCTGGCCACCCCTGCGTCGACCGGCTCGACGCAGGCCATCCGCGTCTGGAGCAGAAACCGACGGACGGCCCCAACGAGACCGTCGGTGAGCTGTGGCACCCCGACAGCGCACAGCCCACATGGCAAGAACTCGACACGCCCTCCCGGCTCCGTCACGCAATCCGACTGATCGCGACGGGTGCGGCCATATGCCTGGCGCTCGCGGCTTGGTCGATCCTGTCCACCACGGCGGGTACACCGGGTCACGACCCGGACCGCCGTACGCCCCAGCAAGTCGAAGACGAACCGGCCGCCATCCCCGCGTCGGCCCCCGAACGCGCCGATGCCAAGCCGACACTGACCACCTCCATCGAGTGAGGCAGTCTCATTCTTCCGTGATCAGACAGGCGGTCTCATCACCAGTGCATAATTGCCCCTGGTGAGTGGCCCGCTGTCCCACCGTCAGCGGGCCACTCACCGCATGTCGAAGGATCTCCATGCGTCCTCGCCGCTGTTCTCCGGACACCGCAGATGCCAAGTGGCCCTGTTCGAGCCACTGCTGCCCACGCGACGGTGCAGCGGATCCCTTCGACGATGTCTCGGCGGACCAGTATCCCCGGCCGATCACGCGGGCAGTTGCGTAGGTCAGCAGTACAGCCGGCTGGGCCTGGCAGCCTGATCAGCAGACCTGGTCACCGGCCTCATTCCCCGCCGAGCCGTCGGCCAGCGCCACGGAAGCTGTGATCCGCTTGCCCCCCGGCTCCCGGTGCATCTCGAAACTGCTACAGACCGCCGTCACGATCTCCAGACCGTGCTGCCCCACCCGGCCGGGGTCGGCGGACCGCGCAACCGGCAAGCACGACTCGCTGTCCCACACCGTGACCTCCACTGCCTCTTCACCCGCCTTCAACGTCAGCAGACACGGGCCCGGCGCGTACTTGCGGGCATTGGTCACCAACTCGCTGACCACCAACTGGATCGCCCACACCGCACGTACGGACACCTCCAAACCATGCACGGCCTGCAGGCACGCCAGGAACGATCGGGTCAGGGAACGCGCCTGGGCGATATCCTCACTGCCCTCGAGTTCGGCGGACACCGATGGCGTGCGGTCCATGAACGGCCGGAAACCGTCTTGCCGCCCGTGCAGACCCACATCTCCGCCTTAGGTCCGAAGCGCTTCCATTCCCAGACTGCTTACCCTCAAACATCACCTTCAGTCCCTCTGAAAGTGAGTGGGTACAGGCGATTGCCACGAGTGCTGACGCCCGGGCAGGGAGAGCCGGACAACACGTGGTGGACCAGCAGCGCCGTCGCAGGACCGCTGGAAGCGGCACGACAATCCGCGCGCATGCAGTCCGGTCCGGGTGATCGCGGCGCTGCCGCGCTCAAGCCCCGGCCGTCGACCAGCAGAGGGACGCCCTCTTCCATCTACGGTCCGCAGTCGGCCATAACCTCGTTGGTTCCGACGGCGCCTGGTCGAATTGCGTACACGCGGGCCGCGATCCACTCAGCCTCGGGGAAACAGGAACTGCCACAAATACCCCCGCAGACGTTGCGCTCTGCGGCGATGAAGGACATGTACTGGTTGGTTACGAAAGAGCGCCCGGGGTGCGTGCCGCGCATCGGCCGTGAGAGAGTCGCGCCGTCGCCCGCCCCTTGTTTCGGGTACTTGAGAGAGGAGAACCCGAATGCAAAGAGGTTCACGTCCCTCCCCGTGGTGTAACGCGGCTGGTAGGACAGTCAGGATGTCGGACGAGGACGCGTCCATGCTCTCGTTGGAGAGGAAGCGGCGAGGGAAGGCGAACCACTCGTCGTGAAGTTCGGCGAGGACCCCGGACACGCCGTGGACGATGCGGTGCAGGGCGGCGTTGGCCCGCCGGTCGCCGCTGTGGTCGAGCCGGCACGTACAGCCGCTTGGGGCGTCCGTCATGACTGCGATCACAAATGCAGCGTCCACGAGGACAGCGCTGGAAGACAAACGGCATGACGAGCCGAACGCGTCACGCGTGCACGCACAGTCACCTTCACGGCGCTGCCCCACCCGAGCGCTCCGGTCAGGCTGCATCGCATGGCTCCGGGCAGAGGCCCACCAAGGATGCTCCTCGGCGGAGCCTCGGTCTATCACCGGCGCTTTCACGCGTCTGTCACCAACTATGCCGACGCCCCCGGACTGTGACGCCCTGACCTGCTATAACGCACCCACGATGGACTGGCGTGGACGCCCGTAGACGGTCTCTACGACCTGTGCCATGTGGTGCCGATGCAGCCCGAATCGGAGGGCGACCCTGACAGGCTTCGCTGCGGCCTCATGCCGCGTCCCAAACGCCGGCATGCAGGACACGCGCCGCCTTGGTGATGCTCCCCGGCATCAGGTGCCGGTAGGTGCGGTACGTCTCCTCGATCGACTTGTGCCCCATCCACTCGGCCACATCGGTGATCGGATTGCCACTACCCAGCGCCCCTCACCGGAACATCAGCCATCGCCCCTTGTCATAGGCGTCCCGCAGAATCGCCTTGAGCGCGCGCAAAAAATTGACCTGATTACCCCGGCCGACACCGTCGGCCTCCAAGTCATCCAGAAAGCGCTCCACCACCATCGGCGTGACGGATATCAACTTCCGTGACCCCAGACGCGGAACGACATGCACGTCGATGAAGCTGTTGACGTGTTCGCCCGTCGAATACACGGTCATATGACGCTGCCGACGCAACCACTGCCTCGCGAACTCCGCGACCTTCTGCTGGCCCAGTTCCCAGCGCGCCTCCGCGACAGACGGCTCCGTGCGCTTCTTCTCCGCATAGATCTCTATGAGGCGGTCGATCGCCTCGCCCCGCGTTGCGAAGCCGCCCTCCTCAAGCTGCTCCCCCACGCCGTTACGGAAACGGATCGTGTACGGGTCCAGGCACCTGGTCGGTCTGGCACAGCCTCAGTCATTGAAGAACGAACCCGTACCGCGAGCGAGCTGCCGAGCCACGTAGCGAGCCTTCCGAGCGAGAGCCGGGCGTCTGCGCCAAGGCCCCGCTGCCGCCGCCACCGGGTCAGCAAGCGGGGGACTTCCCTCGACCAATGCTGACCATTTGCTGACCTGGATAGCCCGATCATGCCTCTGACCTGTGCAAACGCCCAGATACTAGATCTTGGACTTGAACATTGTACGCAACATCGGGGCACTCCCACATATAAGCTCCCTGCCTGCGTTTTTGCAGGTCAAGGGCTGTTTCGACACCTTACAACGAGTCGCGTGTCCGGGGCAGCTGTCCCCAGGTTCTTCAGGACTCGTGCTGACCACTCGCTGGCTTTCCTGACGCCCCGACAGGCGGCCGGAGGAGGGTCGCCCCTCTCGCGGACCCCACCGTGGCGACGACCCAAGCCTACGCAGCACCCCCGAAGGACGTCCGTGATCACCGTCACTCGGACGGCCTGGACGGCGGTCAAGAGCGAAGGCGCTCGACCGGAAATCGTACTCATGGTGCCTCCTCGTTCTTACCCCTTCTCCTTCGTGGCTGCCGGTCAGGTGGTGGGCAGGGCGGTGGCGAGCAGGACGACGCCGAGGGAGCCGACGAGGGAGACGACCGCCAGGGCGCGGGCCAGGTCCGCACGGCCCCTCGCGTGGGCGATGCCGTGTCCGGCCGCGGCGAGCATCACCACCACGAACAGGGCGAGTTTGGTGGTCAGGGTGCGGCCGTAGCCGGGTTCGGCGAGCGAGGCCCAGGTGACTCCCTTGTGCCAGGCCATGGCCCAGCCGGTGGCCAGTTGCACGGGCAGGAACACCGCTCCGGTCAGCATCCCGAACCGGCGGCCGGCCGCGGCGGTGAAGCTGTCCTTGGCCTCCGGGGCGAGCAGGTGCCGGGCCAGCGGCAGGATCACCAGGGAGAGGGCCAGTTGACCGCCGACCCACAGGGCGGCGCCGGCCACGTGCGCGAACCGCACCAGGGACCACCAGCCGACGGTGTCCACTACTCGCTCACCTCCACCATGCCGTGCGCGCCGGCCTCGGCGTGGCGCATGTCGTGGTCGACGAACGGGTAGTGGCCGGCCCCGGGGAACGTCGTCTCGACGAAGCCGCCCTGCGCCGGGGCCAGGTCCAGTACTTGGGCACCGCCCGCGTCGCCGGGCTTCAGCGCGTAAGCGCCCTCCTTGTACACGGTGTCGAAGACGGTGCCGACCATGTGGAAGGCGATGCCGTCGCTGGGACCCGCGGCGACCACCCAGAAGCGGGCCCGCTCGCCGGCCTTCCCCTTCAGGGGCCGCTGGGCGTACTGGTTCGCGACGCCGTTGAACAACCAGGCGTCCGGGGTGTTCCGACGCATCTTCGTCACCTGGGCCGTGCTGCCGGGCGTGCCGAGGTAGAGCTCGGAGGAGACCAGTACGTACTCGTGGTCGACCTTCGCCAGGCCGGGTGGGTCGATGATCACGGCGCCGTACATGCCGTTGCCCATGTGTTGAAGCATCGGCGAGGTGCTGCAGTGGTACAGCCACGCTCCGGCCTTCTCGGCACGGAACCGGTAGACCAGCCTCTCGCCCGGGTCGAGGGTGCGCATGGGCTTGTCGGGGGCGAGGGCGCCGGCGTGGAAGTCGATGCCGTGGCCCATACCGGTGTCGTCGTTGACGAGGGTGATCTCGAAGACGTCGCCCACCTTGCCGCGCAGGGTGGGGCCGGGTGCGGTGCCGTCGAAGGTCCACATCTGCTGTTTCACGCCGGGGGCGACCTCCACCGTGGTGCGGGCGGCGTGCAGTTCGACCTCGTGCACGGTTCCGCCGGGCGCGGGGGCGAGTTCGGCGTCGCGTGCCTGCCAGCCGTCGGAGAAGTCGGCGGCGAGGTCCAGCCCGTTCGAGGCGGTGGTGGAGTGCCCGTCGTGACCGTCCGCGTGCTCGGTCGTGCCGTTCTTCGCGGTGTCCTTCACGACGATCTCCATGGTCATCCCGGCGGCCCTGTGGCCCGGCAGGGTGCACCACGCCTCGCGGTCTTCGCTGATGGTCCCGAGGTCGAGGGTGTGGCTGTCGCCCTTGCCGAGCATCGGAGTCGACGGGCCGCCCTCGACCTCGAGGTCGTGACGCTGGGCGTCGGCGTTGGTGACCTTCAGCCGCAGTGCCGTTCCCGCGGCGACTTCGAGCCGGTCCGGGCGGACACGCATGTTGGCGAGGGTCACCTCGATGGTGCGGGTCGCGGTCGCAGCCCCGCTTCCCGCCGCCGAGGCGACGGCCGGATCGCCGGTATCACCTCCGCTGTTGGCCACGAGCACGGCCAGCACGGTCAGGACGACGCCCGCGGCCGTGCCCCACAGCGCGGGGCGCCGAGACGCACCGGCGGTTCCTGCGACCGTGGACGCCTTCCTGCCGCTGCGGACGAGTACGGGCACCGCGAGGATGAGGAACGCGGCCCCGGCCGGCGCGGCCAGCAGCATGCCGGTCGTGCCGGCGGGATCCGGCAGCGGGAGTGCCGCGAGCGCTACACCGGTGTTGAGGGCCACCAGCCGCGGCAGCCAACCCCGTTCGAGCAGCGCCCGGACGGTGGCACGGTCCTTGGGGCCGCTGCTGAGGACGACCGGAAGCAGGTAGGTGAGGGCGCCGAGGAGGATCTGGGCGGCGAAGCCGACGAGCAGCACCGGCAGCAGCGCGTCGATCGCGGCCTGTGCCTCCGCGAGCGGCCGGGCGGCGAGCCATACCAGGTCGGCCACCACGGCGATCAGCAGCCAGCAGGTGGCCGTGGCGAGCATCCAGGCTGCCGCCGCGGAGACGGGACGGTTGCCGCGCAGGGTACGCACGAGCAGGCGGACGGCGAGGGCCGCGCCCGCCACGTAGAGGGCGAGGCCCGCCGCGGCCGGCCGGGGCCGGCCGAGGGTCAGAGCGGCGGCCGCGACCAGAAGTCCGCTGCCCGCGAGCCACAGCACCCATCGGGACACCTTGGTGGTGCGGTCCTTCATCCGTACGCCCAGCACGGTCGGCCACAGCATGAACAGCGTGCCCAGGACGGGCAGCCCGATCCAGCCGAGCAACGTGACGTGGATGTGCGCCAGGCGCAGTCCGGCGTACCGGTCGGGCCCGCCGGCCCCGCCACCCGACAGCATCCAGCCCAGGACGGCGCCGGCGATCAGGGCGGCGGTGGCCGCCCGGTAGTAGGAGACGATCGGCTTGAGCCTTCCGCCGAGCGCGCCCCGCCCCAGGCGGATCAGCATCACCAGGTGCGCGCCGGCCGCGGCCACCAGCAACGCGGCGGAGACGGCGGTGAGGACGGGAGTGGCGGTCCCCACCCCGAGGAGCAGCCCGACCACGGCGAGGTTGGCCGTCGCGAGCCGGGCGGTGCTCCAGCGCTCGTCGGGGATCTTCGCGTGCAGCAGGGCGACGGCGAAGTGCTCGCTCCAGATCAGGATGGCGGTGGTGACGGCACCGAGCAGGAACATGTGCACGGACAGCCAGCGGGCCACCGGCATGGTCTCCTGCGCCGCGGCCGCGAGCAGGGCCAGGCCCAGCCAGGCCACGACCAGGACGTGGGCGCGCAGATGCCGGGCCTTCACGCCCGACGCCCTGAATCTGTTCGGGTACTTGGGGGGTCCGCTCGCGTCGCCTGTCTCGGTGGGTCCGCCGGCGATGCTGGTCATGCCACTCCTTGGTGCTTCGAACCCGCGTCGCTGTCCTTGTGCGAAGCGTTCCTGCCGTCGCTGCCGCCGGGCAGCAGCGCGGTCAGCTCCGCCTGGTAGGGGAAGGACCCGGGGACGTATCCGCACCACGGTTCCTCGGCGTACGGGTCGCCGGTGGCGCCGTACGCGCGCGATCGCGAGCCGCCGCAGACCCGGCGGAACTCGCACGCTCCGCACCGGCCGCCCAGCCGGTCGGCGTCCCGCAGTCCGGTGAAGAGCTCGGAGGTGCGGTAGATCTGCGTGAGCGGCGTCTCGCGGACGCTTCCGGCGCCCAGCGGCAGGAAGCCGCTGGGGTGCACCGTGCCGGTGTGGGAGATGAAGACGAAGCCGCGGCCCGCGTTGACGTCCAGCGGCGGACGCCGCACCCGGCGTGCTGCGGCGTCCAGGCCCAGCTCGGCGGCCCGCTCGCGCAACTCCCGGTACAGCGGACCGAGTCCGAGGACCGCCACGTGGTCACCGCCAGTGGCGGCGAGGACCCCGCGCTGCAGGGTGACGCGGCGGAAGTGGTGGGCCTCGGTGGTCTTGGCGGGCACGGTCAGGCCGACGTCGTAGACGAAGTTGAGGACGTCCTCCGTCTCCGCCGGGGTGAGTGCGCCGAGGGTGCGGCCGCGACCGGTGGGCACCAGGAAGAAGGCGCTCCACAGCATCGCGCCGTGCTCGGCGACCAGGCGGACGATGTCGGGGATGTCGTGCAGGTTGTGCCGGGCGACCGTGGTGTTGATCTGCACTTTCATGCCGAGTGCGCGCGCGGTGTCCCAGGCGTCCAGGGTCCAGCGGAACACCCCGGCCACGCCGCGGAAGGTGTCGTGGAGGTCGGCGGTGGAGCCGTCCAGGCTCAGTGAGAGGCCGACCGTACCCGCCGCGTGCAGCTCCCGCAGCCGCTCGGCGGTGAGCGTCGGCGTGCCGGAGGGGGACACCGCGACGCGGACGCCGGTCTCCCGGCCGTGGGCGATGAGTTCGGTCAGGTCGGGTCGCTGGAACGGGTCGCCACCGGTGATCACGAACAGCGGGGCGGGCTGCCCGAAGGCGGCCACTTGGTGCAGCAGGTCCTTGGCGGCGGCGGTGTCCAGTTCGCGCGGGTCGCGGTCGGGCACGGCCTCGGCGCGACAGTGCAGGCAGGCCAGCGGGCAGGCCCGGGTGGACTCCCAGATGACGATGAACGGCCGCTCCCCCGCGTCGTGCCGCTGACGCCGGATGGGCTGGGCTGCGGCGTTCACCGCGCAGCCCTTCCGAGTGCCCGGAGGCTGTGTCCGGCCGCCCTGGAGTCAGGGCAGACGAGGCGGGCGGCCGGTGACCTGCCCGGACCGTGCGCGGCACCCACCGCGAGCGACAGCGGTGGAATCGGCCTCGAGGGCGGTCGATGTGGTCGTGCACGGGATACCTCCGGATCGGTCGCCGTCAGCATCCGCCGGTGGCGGTGGTCGGCGCGGCGGCCGATGGTCTTGTCGAACAGGGCCGTTGGTCCTTCTTCGCGGCAAGCACAAGAGGGCCGGACGGACCGTCAGGGAGGCAGCGCGTGCGGGATCCCCTGCGGCAGCCGGCACCCCGGGGAGACGAAAGCGCCGGTGCCGTCCGTGAGCGCCGCCGCAGGGGCGAGGACGGTTCGGAGAGTGGGGTGTCAGGGCGTCCGCGGTGGTCACCAGGGCTCGGCACCGCCGCAACCACATACGCCGCCGCAGCCGCCGGTCTCCCCGATCCGCCCTTCGTACATGTCGTGCCCTCCCTCATCGTGCTGGTCCTCTTGGAGCTCCTTGGCGGACGAGCCGTACGCGAGCCGGTGATGCATGTCCGCGAGCAACTCCGCCGGCAGGTCACGGTCGGCCCGGCCGACCGGTGCGGGTGGGTATGCCATTGCCGGGGTGCGGGTAGCGGTGAGGAGGATGTGGCGTCCGGCCGCGAGGGCGGCCGGACGCACGACCGAACCGGGCGCCACGCGCCGTACGCGCTACACCTGCGGCGGTCAGGGACGGGGGAGTCGGCCGCCTGGCAGGCACGGAACGCGGTCGCACAGAGGGGCATCCGCGGTTCGGTCAATGTCCAGCATGCACGGTCGGGGGCGCTGACTCCTCGGCCGACCGGACCCCACCACAGGGACCATCGGGCCCTGTTGCGACCCGCAGGACCGGGCCGGAAGGCCATCCGGCAGGGACCGCCGGCCCCAGGTGGGGCGCGCGGTGTGCCGCCTAGCGTTCCCGGTCATGGAGAACGATCAGAACGCACGGCGTGAGGCGCTGCGCACCGGTGAAAGCTGGCCGCTGGCCGCCCGCAGGCTGCTCACCCGCCGCGAGGTGTCCGCCGACGGGCGCGCCGTGTTCGGCACTGGCGATCCGAAGTGGGAGGGCTTCTACCGGGACCGCTGGTCCCACGACAGGGTGGTGCGCTCCACGCACGGGGTGAACTGCACGGGTTCGTGTTCGTGGATGGTGTACGTCAAGGACGGGATCATCACCTGGGAGCACCAGGCCACCGACTATCCGTCGATCGGTGCGGACTGCCCGGAGTACGAGCCCCGCGGCTGTCCACGGGGGGCCTCCTTCTCCTGGTACACCTACTCCCCCAGCCGGGTCCGCTACCCCTACGTGCGGGGCGCGCTGCTGAAGCTGTGGCGCGAGGCCCGCAGACGGCTGGACGACCCGGTGGCCGCCTGGGCCGAGATCACCGGCGACCCGGCGAAGGCGCGGGCGTACAAGCGGGCCCGCGGCAAGGGCGGTCTGGTGCGCGCCGGCTGGGACGAGGTGAGCGAGCTGATCGCCGCCGCCCAGGTGTACACCGTCAAGACGTACGGTCCCGACCGCGTCGCCGGCTTCTCGCCCATCCCGGCGATGTCGATGGCGTCCTTCGCGGCAGGGGCACGGTTCCACTCACTGATCGGCGGCACGCTGCTGTCGTTCTACGACTGGTACGCCGACCTGCCGATCGCCTCCCCGCAGGTGTTCGGCGACCAGACCGACGTGCCGGAGGCGGCCGACTGGTGGAACGCCGGCTACCTGATCATGTGGGGCTCCAACATCCCGGTCACCCGCACGCCCGACGCGCACTTCCTGACCGAGACCCGCTACAACGGCACCAAGGTCGTCGCGGTCAGCCCGGACTACGCGGACAACGTCAAGCACGCCGACGAGTGGATGTCCCCGCACCCCGGTACGGACGGGGCGCTGGCGATGGCCATGGGGCATGTGATCCTGCGCGAGTTCCTCGTGGACCGCGAAGTGCCCTACTTCCAGGACTACCTGCGGAAGTTCACCGACGCGCCGTTCCTGGTGACCCTGCGCGAGCACGACCACGGTCTCGTCCCGGACGGGTTCCTGACCGCCGCAGACCTCGGCCAGGACGGCGAGGAGAACGCGGGGTCCAAGACCGTTCTCCTGGACCGGGCCACGGGCGGGCCCGTGGTCCCCGGCGGCTCGCTCGGCTTCCGGTGGGGAGAAACCGGGCGAGGCCGCTGGAACCTCGAACTGGGTGATGTCGTCCCTGAGTTGAGCCTTGCGGAGGGTGCGGAGGGCACGGCTGAGGTCGCGCTGCCCCGCTTCGACGAGGGGACCACGGAGGGCGGTTCGGTCATGGTCCGGGGCGTTCCGGTCCGCCGGATCGGCGGCCGGCTCGTCACCACCGTCTTCGACCTGATGCTCGCCCAGTACGGGGTACGGCGCCCCGGGATGCCGGGCACATGGCCGTCGTCGTACGAGGACGCGAGCGAGCCGTACACGCCCGCCTGGCAGGAAACGATCACCTCGGTCCCTGCGGAGCAGACGGCCCGGATCGCCCGGGAGTTCGCCCGCAACGCGGAGCGCACCAACGGCCGTTCCATGATCGCGCTGGGGGCCGGCACCAACCACTGGTACCACTCCGACACGATCTACCGGGCGTTCCTGGCCCTGACCACCATGACCGGCTGCCAGGGCGTCAACGGCGGCGGCTGGGCGCACTACGTCGGCCAGGAGAAGGTCCGCCCGGTCACCGGGCAGCAGCATCTTTCGTTCGCCTTCGACTGGCAGCGGCCCACCCGGCACATGGCGGGCACCTCGTACTGGTACCTGAACTCCGACCAGTGGCGCTACGAGGCGTTCGGGCCCGACGAGCTGGCCTCCCCGCTCGGCAGCGGTCGGTTCGAGGGCAAGGCGTTCGCGGACACACTCGCGCAGGCCGTGCGGCTGGGCTGGACCCCCGGCCACCCCGGCTTCAACCGCAATCCCCTCGACCTGACCGACGAAGCAGCCGCCGCAGGGCGGCCGGTCGCCGAGCACATCGTCGACGAGCTGAAGTCCGGGCGGTTGCGGTTCGCCGCCGAGGACCCGGACGACCCGGCCAGCTTCCCGCGCGTACTGACCGTGTGGCGGGCGAACCTGCTGGGTTCCTCCGGCAAGGGCAACGAGTACTTCCTGCGTCATCTGCTGGGCACCGACGCGGCAGTCCGCTCCGAGGAGACCCCGGCCGAGCACAGGCCGAAGGACGTGGTGTGGCGGGACGAGGCGCCCGAGGGCAAGCTCGACCTGCTGGTCACCATGGACTTCAGGATGACCTCCACCGGTCTGTTCTCCGACGTCGTGCTGCCGGCCGCGACCTGGTACGAGAAGGACGACCTGTCATCCACAGACATGCACCCCTTCGTGCACGCCTTCACCCCGGCCATCGCCCCGCCGTGGCAGGCCCGCACCGACTACGACACGTTCCTGACCATGGCCGACAGGTTCAGCGAGCTGGCCGCCGGGCACCTGGGCACGCGTACCGACGTCCTGGCGGTGCCGCTGACCCATGACACCCCCGACGAACTCGCCCAGCCGGGCGGGGTGGTGCGGGACTGGAAGACCGGGGAGTGCGAGCCGATACCGGGCCGGACCATGCCCAAGCTGGCCGTCATCGAACGGGACTACGCCGCGATCGCGCAGAAGATGCGCGCCGTCGGCCCGCTGCTGGACACCCTGGGGACCACCACCAAGGGCATCACCGTCCACCCGGACCGGGAGATCGACGACCTGCGGCACCGCAACGGCACCGTCCGGGACGGGATCGCCGCCGGCCGGCCCTCGCTCGCCACCGCCTCCGACATGTGCGAAGCGATCCTCGCCCTGTCCGGCACCACCAACGGCCGACTGGCCACCGAGGGCTTCCGCGAGATGGAGCGGCAGACCGGCAGCGAAGGGCTCGTCGAGCTCGCCTCCGAGCGGGAGGCCGAGCGGATCACCTTCGCCGACACCCGCACCCAACCACGCTCCGTGATCACCTCCTACGAGTGGTCGGGCTCGGAGACGGGTGGTCGCCGCTATTCCCCGTTCGTCATCAACACCGAGCACAAGAAGCCCTGGCACACCCTCACCGGCCGCCAGCACTTCTTCGTCCAGCACGACTGGATCGCCGAACTCGGTGAGCAGCTACCGGTCTACCGGCCGCCGTTGAACACACCCCGGCACTACGGCGACGAGCAGCTGCGCGAGGACGGCCGGGCGGAGGTCACCGTCCGCTATCTGACCCCGCACTCGAAGTGGTCCATCCACTCCAACTACCAGGACAACAAGTACATGCTCGACCTGTCCCGCGGCGGACCCGCCATCTGGATGTCGCTGGAGGACGCCGAGAGGATCGGCGTGAAGGACAACGAGTGGATCGAGGCGTACAACCGCAACGGCGTCGTCGCCGCCCGGGCCGTGGTCACCCACCGCATGCCGGAGGGAACCGTGTACATGTACCACGCCCAGGACCGCAACGTGAACGTCCCGAAGACCGAGGTCAGCGGCCGCCGCGGCGGCATCCACAACTCCCTCACCCGCCTGCTGCTCAAGCCCACCCACCTCGCCGGTGGTTACGCCCAGTTCACCTACGCCTTCAACTACTACGGTCCGACCGGCAACCAGCGCGACGAGGTCACTGTCATCCGCCGTCGCTCGCAGGATGTGGAGTACTGACATGCGCGTGATGGCTCAAGTGGCGATGGTGATGAACCTCGACAAATGCATCGGGTGCCACACCTGCTCGGTCACCTGCAAGCAGACGTGGACCAACCGCACCGGCGTCGAGTACGCCTGGTTCAACAACGTCGAGACCAAGCCCGGCGTCGGCTACCCCCGCCGCTACGAGGACCAGGAGCAGTGGAAGGGCGGCTGGATGCTCGACAAGCGCGGACGCCTCGTCCTGCGCTCCGGCGGGAGGGTCAGGCGGCTGCTGTCACTTTTCTCCAACCCCGACCTGCCGTCCATCGAGGACTATTACGAACCGGTCACCTACGACTACGACAACCTGGTCAGCGCCCCTGCCCAGAAGGACATCCCCGTCGCCCGTCCGCGCTCGGTCCTCACCGGCAGGCCCACCGCCATCACCTGGGGCGCCAACTGGGAGGACGGCCTGGGCGGCGCACCCGAGAACGCGGGTGGCGACCCGAACCTCAGCGGCGAGTGGGCCGCGAAGGTGAAGTTCGAGTTCGAGCAGACCTTCCTCTTCCACCTGCCCCGGCTGTGCGAGCACTGCCTCAATCCCGCCTGTGTCTCCGCCTGTCCCTCTGGCGCCATGTACAAGCGGGTCGAGGACGGCATCGTCCTCGTCGACCAGGACAAGTGCCGCGGCTGGCGCATGTGCGTCACCGCGTGCCCGTACAAGAAGGTGTACGTCAACCACGCCACCGGCAAGGCCGAGAAGTGCACGTTCTGCTTCCCGCGCATCGAGGCCGGCCAGCCGACGGTGTGCTCCGAGACCTGTGTCGGCCGCCTACGCTACCTGGGCCTTCTGCTGTACGACGCCGACCGGGTCGGCGAGGCCGCCGCCACCCCGGACGAGAGGGACCTGCTGGACGCCCAGCGGGGCGTCTTCCTCGACCCGCACGACCCCGGGGTCATCGCCGCCGCACGGGAGTCCGGCATCCCCGAGGACTGGCTGGAGGCGGCCCGCCGCTCCCCCGTGTACGACCTCGCCATGCGCTACAGGGTCGCGCTGCCCCTCCACCCGGAGTACCGCACCCTGCCCATGGTCTGGTACGTCCCGCCGCTCTCCCCGGTACTGGACGCCGTCGACGCGGCCGGCGGCAACCAGGACGACCCCGACCACGTGTTCGCCGCGGTCACCCGGCTGCGCATCCCGCTGGAGTACCTGGCGGAACTGTTCACCGCCGGCGACTCCGAGGTGGTCGGCGGGGTGCTGATGAAGCTCACCGCGCTGCGCTCGTACATGCGCGAACGCACCCTCGGCGAGGCCGGCGACGAGGCCGCACTCAAGGCCGCCGGGCTCACCGTGCGCGAGGCGGAGGACATGCACCGACTGCTCGCCGTCGCCAAATACCAGGACCGCTACGTCGTCCCCGCCGCCCACAAGGAGGACGCCGCCGCGCTCACCGCGATGGAGAACCGCTGCCCGGTCGAGACGTCCGGTGACCCCGAGCCCCGCAAGATCATGCTCGGCATCCCCGCCCTGCGCCGCAACACCACTGCCGGAGGCCGATCGTGAGCCCGCTGTCACCGACGATTCCCGCCCTCGTCCGCACCCGCGTCCGGGCCGCCGTGCGCCGCCCGGCCCGGCTCACCCCCGAGGAGACGGCGGGCCGGGCGCTGACACTGCGGCTGGTATCGCTGCTCCTGCAGTATCCGGACGGGGAACTGACCGCAGCACGGACGGAGTTGACGACCGTAGTGGCGGCCCTGCCGGCCACGCCCGCGGCGGAACACCTCGCCCGGTTCACCGACTGGTTCGGCGCACAGGATCCCGAGGCGCTGGAGCGGCACTACGTCGAGATGTTCGACCTGCGCCGCAGGAGCAGCCTCTACCTCACCTACTACCTGCACGGCGACACCCGCCGCCGCGGCATGGCCCTGCTCACCCTCAACCAGCGCTACCGGGCAGCGGGCTGGGACACCGGCGGCGGTGAACTCCCCGACCACCTGCCGGTCGTCCTGGAGTTCGCCGCCCTGGCAGGCCCCGGTGGCGGCGAGGCGCCACTGCGCCAGCACCGCCGCGGCCTGGAACTGATCCAACGGGCCCTGACCGACGCCGACTCCCCCTACCAACACCTCCTGGCCGCGCTGCTCACCCTTCTGCCGCCGCCCACCGAGGCCGACCGCGCGGCCGTGGCCCAGCTCGTCGCCGAGGGGCCGCCCGACGAGGAGGTCGGCCTCGACCCCTACGGGACCTATGGAGACGGGGAGTTCGCGCCTCCCGGCACCTTCGTACCGCCCACGCAGGCTCCGTCGACCCGGGTCCCGCCCGCCCCGGCCAGTCATACAGAAGGCACCCGATGAACGCCGTACCCGCCCCCGTGGCCGCCGCCTCGGCGAGTAGTGCCGATCTGCTCCTGTGGGTCGCCATCCCCTACATCTGCCTCGCCGTGTTCGTGGTCGGGCACATCTGGCGTTACCGTCAGGACCAGTTCGGCTGGACCTCCCGCACCACCCAGCTTCTCGAACACCGCTGGCTGCGCTGGGGCAGCCCGCTGTTCCACCTCGGTGCCTTCATGGTCATCGCCGGACATGTCGTCGGCCTCGCCATTCCCGACGCGTGGACCGAAGCCGTCGGCATCACAGAACACACCTACCACACCACGGCTGTCTGGGCGGGCTCGGTGGCGGGCGTCGCCATGGTCGCCGGACTCGGCATGCTGTGCGCCCGCCGACTACTGAACCGCCAGATCCGCCGGGGCACCGACCGCAGCGACAAGCTCCTCTTCCCGCTGCTGTCCGTCACCGTCGTGCTGGGCATCACCGCCACCGCCGCCCACAATGTGTTCGGCGCCGGCTACGACTACCGCTCCACCGTCTCCGTCTGGTTCCGCGGCCTGTTCGTCCTCCAGCCCCACCCGGAGGCGATCTCCGGAGCCCCGCTGCTGTTCCGGCTCCACGCCATGAGCGCCTTCCTGCTTTTCGCCGCCTGGCCGTTCACCCGGCTGGTCCACGTGTGGAGCGCCCCGATCGGCTACCTGGCCCGCCCGTACCTGGTCTACCGGCGGCGCACCACACCGACGGCGGCCACGGCGGTGGGCGGCCGGACCCGGTCGGCCTCGGGCTCCCGGCGAGCGGCATGAGTCACGGACCCGCGCTCGCACCGGACGCCCCGTCCACCCGGCCTCCCGCCGCGGTGGGCGCGAGCCGCCGCACGGGGTGGGTGATGGTCCTCACCGGGCTCGTCGGCTGGCTGTCCTCCTTCCAGCTCACCGTGGACGACTGGCGGCTGCTGCGCGATCCCGCCTACCAGCCGCCGTGCGACATCAGCCCCGTCGTGAGCTGCGGCAGCGTCATGTCCAGTCCGCAGGGCAGTCTGTTCGGCTTCCCCAACATGCTGCTCGGGCTGAGTGCCTTCGCCGCGGTGACCGCCCTGGGTATCGCCGTGCTCTGCGGGGCGCGACTGCACCGCCGGCTGTGGCTCGCGCTGGACGCCGGTGCGCTGGTGGGAGTGGTGTTCGCGCACTGGCTGATCGGACAGTCGCTCTACGAGCTCAACAAGCTCTGTCCCTACTGCGCCGTGGTCTGGGTCGTCACCATCGCCCTGTTCTGGTACGTCACCCTGCACTGCCTGGAACGGGGAATCGTCCCCGTGCCCCGGGGCGTGCTGCATGTCGTCCGCGACACCCACTGGACGCTCCTCGGCGCCTGGTACGGCGTGATCGCGCTCCTCGTCCTCACCCGCTTCTGGCCGTACTGGAGCAGCCCGCTGTAGCCGGCCACAGCCCTTCGCTCGAGCCGCGCACCGGTCGCATGACCACGAACGAGAGAACAGGCGTCATGGACGACGTACCGCACGTATGGACCGCCGCTCCCAAGGCCGCGCTGGGCATCGAGCCCGAAGCCGACCGGGCGCTGCTGCTCGCCCTCGCGGGCGATGCCGCTCACGGTGTCGCCCTGCCCGCTGCACCGCTGACGGCCTTCCTGGTCGGGTACGCGGCAGGGCAGGGGGCGGGCCCGAAGCGGTGGCAGACGCGTCCGGAGCGGCCCTCCACGCGGCCGCCCCCTCGCCCGGCGGACGACGTTGGATGATCTCCTCTTCCTCCAGCCGCACCCTGCGCGACGACCGAACGGGTCGCGAAGCCTTCGCACCCGTACGGGGAGCGTTGGTGAGGGCGGCGGACGCCCCGCCCTGGCTCTCTCACGACTGGCAAGCTACCGGGTGTGACAACGCATGAGATGGAACGCGCTCCCGTGATCGCACAACTCAGCCGGCCGGAGGAGGCCACCAGGGCCGTTCGCCGGGAACTCACCGCGTGCTGGACGGCGGTCGTCAACGCCGGAGGAGCCGTCGTGCCCATGGACTGCCCGCTCCCGCCGGTGACCGAGGCGGCGCTCCGGCCCGCTGCCGAGAGGATCGCGCGTGGCCTGTCCCCGGAACGGAGCAGACTCCTGCTGGCGACCGTGGACGGCACGCTCGCGGGGTGGCTGCTGTTACGTCGCGAGAAGCACCCTCTCGTGGCGCACTGCGGCGTGGTGAACCACGTCCAGACACATGTGCGCTTCCGCGGCATGGGCGTGGGCGCTGCCTTGATGCGGTGCGCCCGGGACATCGCGCGCGACGATCTGCGCCTGGAGCGGTTGCAGCTCGCCGTGCGGTCCGGGCTGGGGCTGGAGGAGTTCTACCGCAAGGCGGGGTGGACCGAAGTCGGCCGGTGGCCGGGCGCGCTACGGGTGGCGCCCGGTGACGACCGGGACGAGATCCTCATGAGTCTGGCTCTCTGAAGCGGTCGCCTCCCGGTGCCGATCCCCCGCGGGAGGCCGGCCTCCGGGCCCGTGGTCCATGACCGCGACCAGTACGGCACTGTCGCCGAACTGCCAGACAGGCGTGACATGAGCGAAACCCGCCTGGCGCAGCAGTGCGGCGTGGCGGCCTGCCGTGACCTGCTCGTCGCCTCCGCTCCCCGCGTGGTCGGCGTGACGCCGTCGTCGTTCGGCGAGCAGGTCGGCCAGTTCGGGTTCCCGGGCCGCGGCGTCCCACCAGGACCGCCAGTCCTCCCGTGAGCTGCTGCCCACCCGCTCCGCCCTGCGACGGCCCACATGGGCGGTGAGTTCCGAGCACGTCACCACGTCCGGCGGGAAGTGGTCTCCGTTGACGAGGACGCCGCCGGGGCGAAGCAGGGACGCGAGGGCGCGGTATGTGCGGAGCAGTGCCGGCTCGGGCAGATAGTGCAGCGCGGTCGTGGAGACGGCGGCGTCCAGGGGGCGTTCCAGTCCCAGTGCCCCGACCCAGCCCTCCTCGCCGATGACGGTGTCGACGTAGCGGGCGGCGTCGGCGTGGTGGGTCCGGCCCAGTTCGAGCAGCACGGGGTCCATGTCGGTGGCGACGATCTCCGCGTCCGGGAAGCGGAGGGCAAGCCTCGCTGCCAGGGAGCCGGGGCCGCACCCGAGATCGAGCAGGAGGGGGCGGTCGTGGCCGGTCGTGATGTGCTCGAGAACATCCCCGATCACCGTGAACCGCTCCTCGCGGTCCACCGCGTACCGCTCCTGCTGCCGTTCCCAGCGCTCCACCCATGCCCTGGCCGTCCCCATGCTCACGCCCATCGCTCGCGCCACCTCATCCGTCTCTCGTCCATCCGTGGGCACAGCCGAATCTACAGGTGGAAACGGTTATCAGTTGCCGTTCACGTCAACGACGCGAGGACGGACAGCAGACGGTCGATCTCCCCGGCCGTGTTGTAGGCGTGCATGCTCACCCGCACGGATCCGTCCCGCTCATCGGTGCCGGCCTGGCAGAGGCTGTCGGCGCGCACCATGAAACCGTGGCTGAAGAGAATGAACCCGAGGTCGTCGGACGGGATGTCGCGGTGGCGGAAGGTGACGATCCCGTGGCGACGCTGGGCCGCGGGCAGCGGGGAGTCGGCGGCCAGGCTCGCCGGGCAGCCGAGGACCTCGTACGGGCCGAGCTGTCCGAGCCGGTCCGTCAGCCGGGTGCTGAGCGTGGTCGTCCAGCGCGCGATCCGCTCGACGCCGGCCGCGCCCAGCCAGTCGATCGCGGCCCGCAGCGACACGATGCCCACCGTGTTGGGCGTGCCCTGCCAGCCGCCCGGCCGGAACACGGGCCCCCGCGCGTTGCGCGCCCACACCGCGCCTGATCCGGGCAGGGCCATCGCCTTGTGTCCCGAGAAGACCACGAAGTCCACGTCCAGCGACGGATCGTCGAGGTGGACAGGCAGGTGGCCGACGCTCTGCGCCGAGTCCAGGCAGATGGCCACGTCCGGGCCGACCGCTTCGCGGATACGGTGCACGTTCATGTCGCCGCCGTACACGTGGTGGATGTGGGTGGCGGCCACGAAGCGGGTCCGCGGGCCCACGGCCTCGGCCAGGGCCCGGTGGTCGTAGTCCCCGGAGACCGCCTGGTACGGCAGCGCCCGTACGCGGACCTCGACACCGCGCTCGGCCAGCAGCCGACGGGCCTCGAGCCAGGGGTCGAGATTGGCCCGGTGGTCGGCGTACGGCACGAGGATCTCGTCCCCGTCCCTGAGGTACGGCACGAGCCAGTCATGGGCGACCGTACGCAGACCCTCGGTGGTGCCGCTGGTGAAGTGGACGCCGGAGCGGCCCGGTTCGGGGTCGTGCAGGAACTCCTTGACCCGTTCCCGGGTCGATTCCACGAGTTCCGTGGTCCGGTTGGCCCAGGGGTAGGTGCCGCGTCCGGCGTTGGCGTTCGACGTCGTGAGGTACGTCTGGACTGCCTCCAGTACGGCACGTGGTTTCTGTGACGTGGCCGCGCTGTCGAGATACGCCAGCTCCGGATGCCCGGTGACGATGGGAAACTGCTCTCTCAACTCCCGCTGCCACAGCGGGCCCTCGGGTTCCACCGCGGGAGGCGGGTGCGCCGCGCTCACTCGCGTACCAGCGGTGCGCCCGCGTCCCGCCAGGCGACGATCCCGCCGGCCAGGCTGCGGACGTCCGGGTGGCCCATCCGGGTCAGCGCGGCGGCGAAGCGCAGTGACTTCTCGCCCACGGGACAGGCCAGCAGCACGGGAGTGCGCTTGCTGAAGGGGAGCCCGCCGCGCAGCAGGTCCTCGAACACCTCGTCGACGATGTTGACCGAGCCCTCGATGTGCAGGGCGGCGTAGGCGTGCGGGCTGCGCAGGTCGACGACGAGTGGCCGGGGGTCGCCCTCGGCAGACCAGCGACGGGCGTCGTCCACGTCGATGACGCGGGCCTCCGCACGGGCCTCGGCGTCGGTGACGGCCGCCGCGGAGCGCCCACGGGCCGTCCGGCCCAGGAGTTCCGGGCGTCGCTGACGCACATAGCTGAGGTAGCTCTCGGCACGGTCGCACACGATGAACACCGCCGTCCGGCGCTGGCCCGTCCCGTCCAGCTCGGCGTCCGCGAACCGCAGTTGCCGCACCGCGCCCTGGTAGGCGGCGCCGCCGGTCGGTCCGCTCAGCAGTCCGCAGCGGCGGATCAGGGTGATCATCCCGTCGATGGCCTCGTCGGAGGTGACCGACTCGATGGTGTCGTACGTCGCCGGGTCGAACAGACCCACCTGGTGGACCTCGTCGATGGTGCGGATGCCCGGTATGAAGTCCGACTTGTGGGCGACCAGGCCGAGCACCCGTACGCGCGGGTCGTGCTCACGCAGGACCCTGGCGACACCGGTCGACGAACCGGCCGTGCCCACGCAGGCGATGAACCAGTCCGGCACCCGGCCGTCCAGGTCCTTCACTATCTCCGGACCGGTACCCTCCGCGTGGGCCTCGACGTTGCGTGGGTTGAAGTACTGGTCGGTGTGCAGGTACGTACTCCCCGGGTCGGACAGCGCCCGGTGGAAGTGCGTCAGCGGGTCGTCCGTGTCGGCCGGGTCGAGGCACTCGCTGCGCCCGGGAAGTTCCTCGATCTCGGCACCGATGAGCAGCAGGAGCTCCTTGATCTCGGGTACGCGCATGCGGTTGGTGACGCTCTTGAACCTCGCTCCGTGCATACCGGCCAGCAGGGCCAGTGCCTTGGCGGTGTTGCCGCTGGAGAGCTCCACGACCGTCCCGTCACGGCCGGTGGCAGCCTCCAGGTGCGGGCGGGCCATGTGCCAGGCGGGCCGGTCCTTGACGGACCCGAACGGATTGAGCATCTCCAGCTTGGCGTAGAGGTCGATGTTGCGCAGACCGTGTACGGCGGGATCGATGCGCACCAGAGGCGTGTTGCCTATGGCCTCGGTGATGCTGTCGTACCTCATCCGACTGCTCCCCCCATGGGCGTGATCGGCCAGTAGTTCTCGTCAGGGCACCAGTGCCAGGAGTCGCCCCGCCGATCCACCGCGACCGTCCGCGCGACGGGCTGCCGCTGCGCGTGATGGGCGTGGAAGTCCATGGCGTATCCCGCGGTGTTGGCGAAGGCCAGCAGATCCCCCGCCCGCGGCAGCCGGGGCAGGAAGACCAGGCGGCGAGTGATGAGATCGCCTTCCAGGCAGAGATTGCCGGTGAGGTAGACACCGGCCGGCTCCCCCTCGCCGGCCGCGGCTTCCCCGCGCGGCAACAGGACGGGGTCCACCAGGACTCCGTGCTCCTCCAGACTCATGTCGCCCGCGTTCATGGCGAGGTGCACGAGGTACTCCCCGGAATCCGTTCCCGCAGGACGCACGTCCAGCACCCGGGCCAGCGACAGTCCGCACTGGTCGACCAGGGCGCGACCGGGTTCGATGTACAGATCGTGGAGGTGCTCCAGCAGGAGGGTTGCGGGCGGGCGGCCCAGCACCGGCGCGGGCAGCGAGAGCAGCTCGTCGAGGTAACCGGGGCCGGCGGTGGGGCGGTACGCGGGGTACAGCGCGGCGGCACCGCGCACCGTGCCGCCTTCGTTGCGCAGCCCGTATCCGTGACCGCGCCAGGTCAACGGCGGGCGGACACCGAGCACCGCTTCGGTCAGCGCGGTGGTCCACCGCTCCCATTCCTCCGCCTCGGCGACGTAGCCGACGCCGAAACCGCCCCCGATGTCGAGGGCGCGCGGTGCGAGTCCCCGTGCCCGGCACTCGTCCATGAACAGCACGCACTGCTCCAGCGCCCGTGCCTTCTCCTCCACGCCCGTGGTGTCGAGGTGGTAGGCGGCGCCGGCCAACTCCAGGGAGTCCGCGTTGCGTCCGAGCGCCGACAGCAGCTCCTCCGTGTCCCGTACCGGAGTGCCGAAGCGGCTGCGCCGGGAGAGCAGCCGGGTGCCCGTTCCCCCGTGGCCGGCGGCGGACTCGAACCCCGACAGGCGCACCAGCACGGCCACCCGGCCGAGACCGTGCGCGCGCACCACCGCGGACAGCCGTTCCAGTTCCCCGGGCGAGTCCAGGCTGACCGTGGCTCCGACGCGCGCGGCCAGCCAGAGGAAGGCGGCGTCCTTGGGGCCGGTGGCCATGATGCGGTCGCCGGTGAACCCACAGCCCAGTGCGTGCCTCAGCTCCTCCGTGGAGGCGACGTCGACGCCGACGGTGGCCGGGTCCTCCGCCGCCAGTCGCCGCAGCAGGGCGCTCGACCGGTTCGCCTTGTGGGCGAAGTACACCCGCCCGGTGAGACGGTGGCGGTGGTAGACGGCGAGGAAGCGGGCGGCGTTCGCGGCCACGGCCTCGGGGAGCAGCACGTTGAGCGGAGACCCCAGCGCGTCGACGAGCGAGTGCAGGAAGGGCCCGTCCGTCAGCAGTGCGGCGAGCGGCGGCTCCACTCTGGGCCTCAAGTACAAGGGCGCGTCCACGTGAGACCCCTCCCGGTGCCGGCCGACCGCCGACGCGACGATCGTTCGGAAGTAGTCGTTTCCAGGTACACCCGTCCCTAAGCGTCACTGGTCCGCTTCCCGGGACGAACTGCCGTGCCCAGGAAGGGCGGTGTCGCTGAGGATGCGGTTGAGCGCGCTGCCGGGGCTGCGTGTGAGGTCCTCCCAGGTTCCCTCTTCGGTGATGAGGCCGTCCTCCAGGACTGCGATGCGGTCGGCGCGGCGGATGGTGGCCGGGCGGTGGGCGATGAAGATCGTCGTGCGGCTCTCCTGCTGCAGCGCGGTGGCGAGTTCGGCGTCGCCGGTGTTGTCCAGGTGGGCGGTGGACTCGTCGAGCACGAGGACGCGCGGTCCGGCCAGCAGCGCGCGGGCCAGGGCGATGCGGGCCCGCTGACCGCCGGAGAGCGTGGCGCCCCGCTCGCCGACGAGGGTGTCCAGGGGGGCGATCCGGTCGACGCCGCACCGTCGTGCCGCCTCGGCCAGCGCCCGGTCGTCGGCCTCGGGCGCGGCGAGCCGCAGGTTCTCGGCGAGGGTGCCGTGGAACAGGGGCGTGTCCTGTCCCACCAGCACCACCGCACGCCGCAGTTCCGCGTCGTCCACCTCCCTGACGTCCACGGGATCGCCGTCGGCGGGCAGCAACTGGACCTCACCGGCGGAGGGGTCCCAGAAGCGGGCCAGCAGGTGGGCACAGGTGGACTTGCCGGCGCCGGAGGCGCCGACGAGGGCGAGTGTCCGGCCGGGATGGACGGTGAGGTCGACGCCGTCCAGCACGGGGGTGCCGCCGTAGTCGAACCTCACTCGGTGCAGCCGGACGCCCAGTGGTCCTGGAGGCAGAGGGCGTGGTGCGGCGGGCGGCGGTGCGAGGGCGGGGGCCTTGACGGCCGCGTCGACGCGGGCGGCGGCGGCGCGCAGAGCCACGGCTTGGCTCAGGGCGCGGGCCGACTCCGCGACCGGGCCGAGGACGGACAGGGCCAGCGCCATCGCGGCCGGCGCCCAGGCACCGTGCAGCCGTCCGGAGGTCACGGACTGTGCCGCCGCAGCGACCACGCCGAGGACCGCGACCACGATGAGGAGGTCGCGGACGGCGGCGGCGGTGGCCTCCCAGGTGGCCTCGGCACGCTGGGCGTCGCCCACCTGCCGCCCCCGCTCCGCCAGCTTGCCGCGGCGTTCGGCCAGAGCGCCGAAGGCGAGCAGTTCGCGCAGCCCGTCGACGGTCTCCACCGTGTCGGCCGACAGCGCGGCCACGGCTGTGCGGGTGCGGCCGCCGCGTACCGTGCGCGCGCCTGCGTCGGCGAAGGGCGCCGCGGCAAGCAGGGCAGCGACCGGCAGCACGGCCACCAGCAGCCACGGCTCCACCAGGGCCAGAAGTACCGAGCCGCCGGTGAGGACCGTTCCCGTCGCGAGCAGTTGGGCGGTGGTGTGGGCGTAGAAGAACTCCAGCGCCTCCACGTCGGCCATCGCGGTGGCGGCGAGGTCGCCGCTGCGGCGGCCGGCGACCCGGGCGGGCGCGCTGCGGGCCAGTCCGTCGAAAACGCGGACCCGCAGTGCGGCCAGCACCCGGTAGGCGAGGTCGTGGGAGAGGTCCATCTCCCGCCAGGTCATCAGGGCACGCGTCACGACGAGGGCGACGAGCGCGGTGACGGTGCCGGCCGTGGGGGCGCGCCCTTCGATGACGGCGGTGCCCACAGTGTGCGCGGCCAGGGTCACCAGCGCGACGAGGGAGCCCTGTTCGAGGAGCGCGGCGGCACAGGTGCGGGCCGTCATGGCGCGGTGTGCCGCGAGGGCGGGCAGCAGGGCGCGCAGCGCGCCCCGTGCGGGGACGTCCGCCCCGGCGGCGGTGGGGCCGGTGACGGTGCTCATGCGGCGAGTTCCCCTCGATGGGCGCGGCCGGCCTCGACGAGCCGGGTGTAGACGCCGCCGGCCTCGACCAGGCCGGTGTGGTCGCCGACGGCGTCCACCCGTCCCGCGTCGAGGACGACGATCCGGTCGGCGGACCGGACGGCCGCGAGCCGGTGGGCGATCACCAGGACGGTCCGCCCGCCGACCGCCTTCGGCAGCTCCCGGACGATGTCCGCCTCGCGTCGCTGGTCGACCGAGCTGGTGGCCTCGTCGAGAACGAGGACCGGGGCGTCCGACAGCAGGGCCCGCGCGAGGGCGAGCCGCTGTCGCTGCCCGCCGGAGAGCGTGGCGCCCCGTTCGCCGAGCACGGTGGCGTAGCCGTCCGGGAAGGCGGCGATCTCGTCGTGGATCCCGGCGGCGCGCGCCGCCCGGGTGAGCTCGTCGTCCGTGGCGCCGGGCCGGGCCAGACGCAGGTTGTCGGCGATGGTGGCGTGGAACAGGTACGTCTCCTGCGAGACCACGGCGATGCCCTGCCGCAGCGAGTCGAGCGCGCACTCGGTCGTGGGGCGCCCGTCGAGGGTGATCCGCCCTCCCTGCGGGTCGTGGTGGCGCAGGAGCAGGGCCAGCAGGGTCGACTTGCCCGCGCCGGACGGCCCGACGATCGCGGTGGTCCGTCCCGCCCGCGCGGTGAAGGAGACACCGTCCAGGGCGGGTGCGGGAGCACCGTCGTAGGTGAACCGGACATCGTGGAAGCGGAGTTCGGGCGGGGTGTGCCGGTGCGCGGGCGCCGTCGCGGTGTCGGGGACCGCCGGCGCGGCCGTGCGCAGGGCCGCCAGCCCGTCGGCGGCCGACGCCCCCAGGTAGCCGGCGTGCCACTCCCGGGCGAGGTCGCGGACCGGGCGGAAGCACTCGGAGGCCAGCAGCAGCACCAGATAGGTGCCGGCCGCGGTGGTGGATCCGGTGACGGCCGACCAGCACGCCAGCAGCGCTGCGGCGGCGGTGCCGCCCTGGACGGCGAGGTCGGTGATGCCGGTGTCGACCAGCGACACCCGCAACTTGGCGACGGTCGCCCGGTGCAGGGCCGCGGACCGCTCCTCCAGGCGCGCCCGGGTGCGGCCGACCGCGCCCGCGGCACGCAGGGCGGGCATGCCCTGGAGGGCCTCCAGGTAGTCGGCGCCCAGTCCTTCGTAGGTGTCCCAGTGCTCCTTTCCGCGGGCGGCGAGGAGCCGGTCCCAGGCGCGCGGGCCCAGCAGGGCCAGGAGCAGGGCGGGGACGAGCCCGAGGAGGGCCCGGGGTTCGGCCACGGCGAGGACGGCGAGGACCAGGGGCGGTACCGCGAGGGTGACCAGGAGCTGGGGCAGGTAGCGGGAGACGTAGGCGTCGACACCCTCCACCCCCTCGACCAGGGTGGTGCGGACGGCTCCCGCCCGCGCCGTGGTCAGGTAGGCGGGCCCCAGCCGGCCCAGGTGGGCCAGGAGTTCGTCGCGCAGCGCCACCCTGACCCGGGCCCCGGCGCGGGCGGCGGTGCGCCGCTGGCACAGGGCGAGCCCGGCGCGGGCGGCGACGGCGGCGAGCACCGCGGCCAGCAGCCACGGGAGTCGGCCGGTGTCGCCGCGGGCCAGGCCGGCGAGCGCGAGGGCCAGCAGCGCGGCCTGCGCCAGGTACGTGAGGGTGACGGCTCCCTGCAGGAGGGTGGCCGCGAGCAGGGGGCGCCGTGCGCGCATCGCGGCGCGGCGCAGCTCGGGGTGGACGGTCATGTGGGGTTCTCCTCGTCGGCGTGGCGGGTGCCGAGGGCCAGGGCGTGCACGACCCAGTCACGGCCCGGCGCGGCGCCGAGGGCGGCGCCGAGGTCCGCCTGCTGCCAGGAGCCGACGGGCCGGGCCGCCAGCCCGTGGCGCAGGGCCGTGAGTTGGGCCAGGTGGACGGCGAAGCCGGCTCGCAGGTGGGCGCGGCGGATGTGCGCGGTGTCGGCGTCCGTGGGGCAGCCGCGGGCGAGCAGTACGGCGCCGGCGTCCGCGAACCACGCCTGGCCCGCCGCCCAGGCCGCGAGCGTCGGACGGGCCTCGCCGGACGCGTAGTGCCGCAGGGCCGTGCCCTCGGGAGCCAGTTCCATGAGGCCGGGCCGAGGCGGGCCGACCGCGGCGCACCAGCGCAACAGGCCGCCCTCACCGGCTCGTTCGGCGGTGGCCAGGACTGCCCGCAGTGCGTCGCGGGGTGGAAGGCCCGGCAACGGTGGCGGAGTACTGCGGCGCGCCAGCAGGTCGGCCGGGGTGGGCAGGTCCGCGGTTTCCGCGGGGCTCCTCGGGCTCCGCCCGTCCGGCGGTGGGATGCGTACGACGGCCAGGGGGTTCTCGGCGCGTCCGTCCATCCGTACGTCGCATTGGTCCGCGCCCAGGACGCGGGCCGCCAGGAGCAGCGCCGCGGTGGCGTGCCCGGTGTCCAGCAGCAGGAGGGGCCAGGCCCGGTGGCCGTAGTGGGACACCGTGCGCTGGGCGGTGACGGAGAGTGCGGCGGTCACGCCCGGCGGTGTGCCGTCGACGGGCGGGCCGACGTGGTGGACGCGGTGACACAGCGGGTCGTAGCCGTAGCGGCCGGGCGGCAGGGAGCAGCCGGTGCCCACGACCAGTTCGGTGTCCACCGGGTGCAGCGCACCGGCGGAGGGGGTGGGCCTGAGGCGTCCGGAGGGGTCCGAGGCCGCCAGGGACAGACGCAGCAGGGTCCGCAGGTCAAGGCGTCCGGGGCCGGCCTCCGGGATCGGGCGCGGCGGGCCCGCCCAGGCCCGGACGGTTGCTCCGGCGGGCGTGTCGGGGCCGGGTCGCTCCGGGGAGCGGGCGCGGGCGAGGGCGGCGACCAGGCCCGTCGGCGGGTCTTCGCGGTGGTCTTCCACAGCAGCCCTCACATGTGCGGCGGAGGTGCCAGCGTGAAATCCCGCGGCGCGCTCGGCGCGGTGGTGCGCCATCCGCGCGCGACGGCGGCCTCGGCGAGGCGCGGGCAGCCGAAGTACCCGAAGGCGGCGGGGGCGTTGGGCAGCAGTCCGGAGACGAGGACCCGGGCGACGCGCAGCGCGGTCTCCGCCACGTCCTCGGTGGTGAGGTCGAAGGTCATGACGCGGTGGCCGCCGCCGCGCAGCGTGCTCTTCAGCCGCTCCCGGCCGCCCGGCTCGACCTCTGCGACGGATACCGTCCCGAGCGCGGGCTCGGTGAACCTCCGGGCCTCGACCGCCATCCGTTCGTCCAGCCACACCTGCACGTGCGCTCCCAGGTCGCGCACGTGCTCGAACTGCTCGCCGCACACGTCGAGGTAGCGGCCGTCGGCCCTGTGGTCCAGGTAGAGCCCGCGGGCGAGCAGCCCGGCCTCGACGGCCTGGAACACCCAGCCGTCGGGGCCGGTCAGCCCCTGGGTGAAGACCCAGGTGTGGACGGCTTCGAGGACAGCCTTGCGGGCGGCTTCGGCCGGATCGTACTTGCAGGCGAACCCGGCGGCGTACAGGCCGAGGCGCGGGTCGTGGACGAGCGCGGCCATGCAGGGGGCGAACTCCGAGTGCATCTCGACGATGTGGACGTCGAGCGCGGAACCGGCGAGGTCGTCGGCGAGGCCGGGCACGCTCGCCGGGTCGATGCCGCGGGCCGGGCCGTCCAGGTGCCACCACAGTTCCAGGGCGTCGCGCTCGACGATTTCCAGCAGTCCGCGCTCGATCGCGTCGTCGAGGCCCTGTCCGGTGGCGATCCCGGCGTAGTTGAGGTGGTGGGTGCGGGGCAGCTCGCGCAGGCTGCCCTGGCGCCAGTTGAGGTGGGTGAGCGAGACGGGTGCCCAGACCTCGGCGGCGGTCCCGTCGGGCCGTCGTTCGGTTCCCCGTGTCCACAGCGCGGGGGTGTCGGCGGTGAGCGGGCGGTAGGGGAACCTCGCGCGGTCGTACTGCCAGGGTGCGTAGGCGGGCAGATCGGCCGGGCCGTACAGGCGCAGGCCCTTGTCGGCCAGTTCGGCGGCGGTGGCGCGCAGGGGTGCGTCCGGGTGGCCGGGCGGGGGCACACGGTTGCCGCAGTAGCGCTCCATCCCCTCGGCTATCGCGGCGACGCGGGCCTGCTCCGGATCGCCGAAGGTGGTGCCGAGCGAGACCCGGTCGGCGGGCCACAGCCCGAGTCTGCGGGCGTCGGATATCTCGGCCGTGAGCGCGGTGTAGCGGGGCGGGGCGCCCGCGGGGTGCTCGACGGGCTTGACCTTGCGGACGATGCCGCAGACGGGGTCGACGAGCGCTTCCAGCGGCAGAGCCGTCATCGCAGGATCTCCTCGGCGGGATCGGTGGGGGCGGGACGGGACGGGAGCACGGGCAGGTGCAGCGCCACGCTGTCCGGGTCGACCTGCCGCCGAGAGGCGAGCAGATGTCCGGCCGTCATCGGGTCGTCCCCGGTGTGGGGGTTGCGGGCGTGCGCCGGGAAGTGGTGTCCGGCGATCTCCAGGCGCAGCCGGGTGCCGGCCCGGAGCCGACGTGCGAGCCGGCCGAGCCCGATGGTGAACGCGGCCTCCCGGAGTGCTGGTTCGGCACGCCGCACGATGCCCACGGCGACCCGCTCGGCGGTCCCGTCCGGTGAGAGTGCGACGAGCCGGGCCGCCCAGTCGGCGGACGGTGTGTGGGCGGTGGCCCGCAGCCGCACACTGGTCGGTCCGACGAGGTCGAGCGGACGCGGCAACGGCGGTGTGACCAGCAGGCAGCGGTCGGGCGGGCCGTCCGCGGGGACGGCCAGGTCGTCGGAGCGAACGGGCCGGGCGGGGTCGGCGGTGAAGACGGAGCCGTGCAGCAGGCGCGTGCGGTGGGCGCGCGGTTCTCCCTCGGCGTCGGCGGGCAGCCACAGGCCGGCGCCGCCGAGCGCCAGTGTGCCGTGGTGGCCGGGGGCGAGGTCGCCGGTCAGGGCGCGGCGGGCCCAGCGCACGTACAGCTCACCGAGATCCAGCCGGTGGGCGGGTCCCGCGTCCGGCCCCGGAGCAGCGGTCAGAGAGTGCCCCCAGGGGCCGAGCAGCAGACGCGCCGGGGATCCGCCCCAGGTGCGCCACAGAGCGACGGTCTCCTCGGTGAAGTGGTCGTGGTGGCCGCCCACCGCGAGCAGGGGCGGCCCGGCGTGCGCCGCCCGCGCCACGAGGTGGTGCTCCTTGTCGGGCCGGCGCCACAACCCCGCCCACGAGGGCAGGGCGCGTCCCAGCCGCTCGGGCAGGGCGGTCAACGGCAGATGGGCGAGGAGTCCGGGATCCTCGGCGAGGGCCTTGTTCAGCGCACTTTCGTCGGAGTCGCGCCGGTCGCCGTGGGCGGCCCACCATCCGGCGCGGGAAAGCAGCCGTTCCACGCCGGACGCCTCGCGGGCCGTCTCCGCCAGGCCAAGGGCGGGTACGGCCGCGATGACGGCATCCGGCCGGGCGTCCCCGGGGACGTCTCGGGCGAGGACGAGGGCGCAGTGGGCGGCGTAGGAGGCGCCGGCGGCCACCAGCCGCCCGTCGCTCCACGGCTGCCCCCGGATCCAGCGGACGGCTGCCGCTCCGTCGGCGGTCTCGTTCGCGTACGGATGCCACTCCCCCGGTGACGCGAACCGGCCCCGCACGTCCTGGACGACGGCGGCGAACCCGCGGCGGGCCCAGCCACGCGCCTCGGCCCGGTGGCGTGTCCGGTCGTAGGGGGTGCGGATCAGGACCGCCGGGAAGGGGCCGTCACCGGCCGGGAGACGGACGTCGGTGGCGAGTTCTCCCACGGCGGCCGTCTCGAACGCCGTCATACGCCCTTCCCCGGCGTCGGTGCGACGTCGGGCACCGGGAGGACGGCGTGCTCGGTGACGGTCAGCGTGCGCAGGTCCACGCGGCGGAGCCGGCGCCGTGCCGGGAGGCCGGCCGTGTCGGGGGCGCCGGTGGCCCACCGGCCGAGATCGTCCGCGAGCAGCGCCGCGAGCAGCGTGGCGGCGGGCACGGGCAGCCGGACGGGCGTGCCCGAGGTACGGGGGCCGCTCCAGTACGCGGCCAGTTCCCGGTGGGCGGGTGTGGCGGCGAGCCGGCGGGACCGGACATGCGCCGACGTGACGTCCCCGGGAGCGACGGCCACCGGCTCGACGTACGCCTGCCAGCCCTCGCGGTGGCAGCGCAGCCACGCGACACCGTGCTCCGGCAGCCGGTCGGCGGCGTCCCACAAGCCGTCCGGCGCGGGTCCGTCCAGGCACCACACGACCGCGGCGGGATGTCCGTCGAGCAGGTCCTCCATACCCACCGGCGCGTTGCCGGAGGCGGTCACGGCCGGAGTCGTACGGGGCCGCGCGCCCAGGGCGGCCAGGTGTACGGCGAGCGGTTCGGTCAGTACCGGGTCGCCGAGGATCCTGACGTCCCGGCGGGCGGCGGGCCACTGCGGGGCCGACGGTCCTTCCGCCAGATAGCCGGCTTCTTCGAACGCCCGCACCACACGGTCCAGCCTTTCGTCCACCGTGGCTGTGGTCCCCCCGGTGAGCGCGGAGAGCAAGGTGTCCTCGTCGACATCTCCTGCCCTGACGCTGAAGAACTCCCCGGCGGGGGTGCGGACGGCAAGCCCTCGCCCGGGCACGGCGACGACCTCGATACCGGGGACGAGTCTGCTACGGGACACGGCGTTCCTCCTGTCGACGGGACTGGGACGGGCGTGGGCCCGCCCGGAAGGCATCGGGCGGGCCCACGGTCGAGGGTGGCTGGGCCCTCGTTTACTCCTCGGTGTCCTCGAAGGGATTCTCGACGAGCGCGTTGGAGTGGGAGGCCGAGTCGTGAGCCAGCTGACCCGGGTCGGCGATCGGCGCGAAGACCTGCTCGTTGTCCATGAACTCTCCTTCATCTGCGGGGAGATACGGCGTTCGGATGAGCGCCGTGACTCACTCTAATGAATCTGATTTTCATATTCTAGTGCTGCGATGGGGTGATCTGGATAACACACGGGCCACCCCCCTTCCGGATCCTCACCGACCCGGCCCGCCACCTGCAGCACCTCCGCCAGCAACCCCGGCGTGACGACCTTCCTGGGCGCTCCGTCGGCCACCACACGGCCCTCCCGCAGGGCGACGATCCGCTCGGCGAAACGGGCTGCGTGGGCCAGGTCGTGCAGCACCATCACCACGGTGAGCCCGCGTTCCCGGCGCAGACGCACCACGGTCTGCAGCACGTCGAGCTGGTGGTGCAGGTCCAGGTACGTGGTCGGCTCGTCGAGCAGCAGTACCCGGGTGTCCTGAGCGAGCGCCATCGCCAGCCGGACGCGTTGCCGCTCGCCGCCGGACAGCGCGTCGACGTCACGGTCGGCCCACTCCTCCACCCCGACGTCACGCAGCGCCCGGCGCACGACGGGGTCGTCGCCCTCGCGCAGCATGCCCAGCGGGCCGCGCGCCGCGTACCGCCCCTGCCGGACGAGATGACCCACCGTCATGCCCGGGACGGCCGGGGCGGACTGGTGCAGCAAGGCCACCCTCCGGGCCGTGGCGCGTCTTGAGAGCCGCGTGACGTCGTCCCCGCCGAGCAGCACGCGCCCTTCGTCGGGTTGCAGCAGCCCGGCGGCCAGCCGCAGCAGGGTCGACTTGCCGCAGCCGTTCAGACCGATCAGGGCGGTCAGTTCGCCCGGCCGGACGGTCAGGTCGACGCCCCGCAGCACGGGCCGTCCGGGATAGCCGAAGTGGACTCCCTCGACGTGGATCCCCACGGATTCGGTCATGCTCTGTCCTCGATTCGACGTCAGAACGTACGGCTCGGCGTGCGGCGTACGACGATCAACAGCAGCGCGGCACCGAGGCAGGCGGTGAGCGCCCCGACCGGCAGCGTGAGCCGTCCGGAGTCGAACGCCGTCGCCAGTAGCCGCGAGGACAACTGCGCCGCCGCGTCCGCCCCGCACACCACGACCGCGCCCGTCAGGGCGGCGCCGGGAAGGCTCCGGCGCAGGTCCGCGCCGAAGACGGCCACGGCCAGATGCGGGACGAGCAGCCCGATGAAACCCAGCGCCCCGACGGCGGCCACCGCACCCGCCGTCAGCGCCACCGCGCACAGCAGGGCCAGGCTCCGGGCCCGGCGCGCGGAGAGCCCGGCGGCGAGGGCGATGTCGTCCCCGCAGCGCAGCAGGGTCAACGGCCCGGACAGCAGCCAGGCCGCGGCTCCCCAGACGAGTGCCCACGGCCACAGCAGGTGCCAGTGCTCCCACACCCGGCCCTCCGTGGTGCCGACCAACCACTGCACCACGCTGCCGAGTTCGCCGGGCTTCACCAGCAGCACCATGGCGGTGAGCCCGCCGAGCACCGCCGACACCAGCACCCCGTGCACGGCGGTCTGCGCGGGATCACCGCGCCCGCGGCCGGCGAGCAGCCACAACAGCGCCGCTCCGGCACACCCACCCGCGCACGCTGAGAGGACCACGGCCAGAGGCGAATCCCACCCGGCGAGTCCCAGGGCGGTCGCGGTGACGGCACCGAGCACCGCCCCCGGGGTCACGCCCGTCACCTCCGGTCCGGCCAGGGGGTTGCGCAGGGCGGACTGCAGGACCAGCCCTGCCACGGCCAGACAGGCGCCCGCACCGAGGGCCACCAGCAGCCTCGGCAGGCGCAGTTGGAAAAGGATGTGGCGCTCCGTCGCGTCACCGCCCCCGTTCAGGACGTCCCGGACCGCACCCGGGGACATGCCGCGCCCGGCCACCACTTCCACCCCGACGCACACGACGGCCAGTGCCGCGAGCACCGTGAATCGACGGGTCACCGTACGTCCTCCGCTCCAGTCGTCCCGAGCGCGCGCGAGACGGTGCCGCCGGGCGCGCCACGCCCGAGATCGCCCCCGCGAGCGTGGTCCGGCGCCCCCGCGGAAGGAATCTCGCCCGCCACATCGGAGGCCGCCTTCCGCGGTCCGGGCATCGGCTCACGGGCCGCGGCCGAAGCGGCCGGCCCCTGCCGGACCGCCTGGCGGCGACCGCCCGACCGCATCAACGCGACGCCGGCCGGCACCCCCAACAGAGCGGTCCAGGCCCCGGCCGGCGTCTCCACCGGTGCCAGCGCCAGCCTGGCCGGGACATCGGCGGCCACCACGACGGCAGCACCCCAGGCCGCAGACCACGGGAGCCAGCGCACGGCTCCGGCCGAGGGATCGAACCAGCGGCTCAGGTGCGGGGCGAGGAAGCCCACCCACGCGACGGGCCCGCACACGGCCGTCACCGGGGCGATCAGCACCACGGCGATGGCCAGAGCGGCCAGCCGTGCGCGCTGGGCACGCACACCCAGCGCCTGCGCGTCCTCGTCACCCAGCCGCAGCACCGACAGCACCGGCGCGCACAGCACCAGAGCGGGCACCGCGACGAGCAGCCACGGCCACAGGCCCGTCACGTCCTCCCAGGTCCGGGCGGAGAGGGAACCGAGCAGGTAGCGGTAGATCAGCTGGAGGTCCAACTGGTCGGCCATGACCATCAGGACAAGCAGCGCGGCTTGCAGCGCGGCCGCCACCGCCGCGCCGGTCAGCAGCACCGCGGACGGACTACGGCCGAGCCCGGCGACGAGCAGCGTGAGCCCGCCGCCGAGCGCTGCCCCGCCGATGGCCAGCAGGGGCTGAACGGCGGCGGGCAGCGACAGCGACAGCACCAGCGGCGCGGCCACCCCCAGCGCGGCCCCGGACGACACTCCCAGCATCTCCGGCACCGCCAGAGGATTGCGCAGCGCCTCCTGGAGCACCAGTCCGGCCGCTCCCAGACAGGCTCCGGCGACGAGCCCCAACAGCAGCCGGGGTACACGGAGTTCACTCACGACGATGCCGGCCAGGCTGGTGTCCCCGTCCAGCACCGCGGCGACCAGCCGGTGCGGGGGCACGTAGGGGGTGCCGAGACTGAGCCCGCAGAAAGCGGAGACGGCCAGCAACACGACCACCAGAAGCGGTTGCCACCTGCGCGCACCGCGCGACGGCCGCTGTCCGCGCGCCGCGGCGCGATCGGCCGCCGCCCGCACCGGGAGGGATTTCCTCACCGCAGCGCGGCCGTGGCCTCGTCGAGGACGATGCCCAGCGAGCGAGTGCCGCGCCCCTTGGCCCACACCTCTGAGTTCACCTCGTGGACGTCACCGTTCCGCACTGCCGGGATCTTGCCCCAGAGCGGGTTCCCGGCCAGCTTCTCCGACAGCTTGCCGTCTGCCTCACCGAAGCTCAGGGTCTCGACGAAGAGCACGTCGACGTCCTGGGCGAGGATCTCTTCGAGAGAGTAACTACCTTCCACACCACGGGACTTCCACGGGTAGTCGGCGATCTTGGGGAACAGGCTGGCGGCCACGTCACCTTCCGGCGTCGCAACACCGAAGTTCTCATCACTGCCGTAGATGACGAGCGCGGTCCTGTCGCTCGGGGCCTTCTCGGCCGCGGCGAGCTTCGTCCGGAAGGTCTTCTCCGCCTTCTTCCCCTGGGCGGTGCGGCCGGTGAGCGCGGCGACGTCGCGCAGGTAATCCACGCTGTCCTGCCATGTCTCGGGCTGCATCGCCCAGAACGTGGTCGCCCCCTTGAGCGCCGGGGCGAGTTTGCCGTGTGTGTCCCCCAGCCCGATCACGAGATCGGGCTTGTGGGACAGGATCGCCTCCACCTCCGGGGCGATGAATCCGCCGGGGACGACGGCCACGTCCCCGGCCTTCTCCTCCCCCAGGAAGTCGGGGTGGGCGAGCAACGCGCTGTTGGTGGCCGCCGGCACGATGCCCAGTTCCGTCAGGATGTCGTCGCACAGGGCGAAGAGGCAGACGATCCGCTCGGGCTCCTCGGTCAAGGAGACTTCGACGCCGTTGGTGTCGGTCAACTCCGTCGTTGCCTCGATGGGTTCGACGGTCACCTCCGTCTTCGCCGCGGGCTTGGCCTTGTCACTCGCGGGCTCTTCGGAGGACGAGCCGCAGCCGGCCAGGACGGTACACACCGCCGCTGCGGCGATCCAACTGCGAACGAATCTCGACGGTGAGCGCGACATCGATGCCCTCGTTTCTTTCAGGTACCGGGAACGCACTGAAGATACATGATAATCGTTTTCATCAGATCGATCGCTGGAGGACTCGTGCCCACTGCCACACCCGTCCTGCTCGCCTCCGACCATGTGGCCGGAGCCGTACACCTGCTGACCGTGCCGGACGGCGCCCTGATCGGACGCCTCACCGGCCGTCATCTCTCCGAGCACGCCGGCTTCCTGGCGCTTCCGGGAGGGCGGGTGGCCTGCGTCGACGACCGTCGCGGGGAACTACTGGTGCTCGATCCCTTCGCCGAGAAGCTCGTGGAGCGCACGGTCCCGGTCGCCGTGCCGGCCGAGCATCTCGCCTGCGACCCTTCCGGCCGCCGGCTGGCCGTCACGACCGGCCTCGGCAAGAACAGCGAACCGTGGTCGGACCTGCTGACGGTCCTGGACCTCGTCACCGGGGAAGCCTCGCGGGTCCGCACGCGCGTCGGCGAACCGGGCGTGACCGTGCTGGGCGGGAGCGACCCACTGGTCGTGCTGCGCCACCGGGAACCCGGCGCGCTGGCCGTCCACCGGTTCGCGGAACTCCTCGCGGCGCCGCCAGGCTGCCCTCCGGCCACCCCTCACGCATGCCTGCCACTGCCGGACGACGGACACGGAGACGCACAGGCACCCGGCTCGGAGCGCGTGTTCGCGGCCACGGGACAGGGAGTGCACCAGGCCCGCAGGGAAGGCGACACGCTCACCGCCGAGGCGGTCATCGCGTGGAGATCGCCCGCCCGGGGCTGGTACCTCCGACTCGACACCCGGCGGCAGTCGCTGTGGACCACCTTGCGGGGCGGCGCCCCGAACCCGCTGCGATGGCCGGAGTGGACCAACCAGGCATGGCACCACGACCTGGAGACAAGCCGCACGCTGATCACGGAACTCGGCCCCGGACTCGTCTTCCGGCTTGCCCTCGCCCGGCACCACACCGCCTTCACCCGGGTCCACCCCGACGGCGACGAACTGATCCTTCTCGGCGCCGACGATGTCGTCCGCCGCTGTCCCCTACCGGCGATGGACGGCGCTCCGCGTCGCGGTGGCACCCCCTGGGAGGGCGTCCAGCGCCGCGCGGTGGCCGCCTCACCGGGCTCCGATTGGATCGCCGTCACCCGGGGCGGTCACGGCGAGGTGCACATCGTCGACGCGGAGACCGGTCACGAGGCGGCCCGTCTGCGACTGAGCACACCTCTGCATCACGGAGGCCACGTGACACTGCGCGTCCGGAACGACGGTGCCGACGGCGATCCCGTGGGGCGGTGACGGCCTGTGCGGGCCGGCACGCTCCAGGCGTCCGGAACAGCCGCCGTCCACGGGAGCGAGGCCCGGTACCGCGCCGCACGTCGTCCGTACGCACGCTTCTCCTATCGGTGACCCGCTGCCGAGTCCGGTCCCGCGGCGCGGTCGTGACGGTCGCCCTCACCGCCCGAAGACCTCCCACAACGTCGTGCGCAGATCATGCTGCCGCGAAGCCGTCGACCAGACGCACGCACGGAAGACCGTCCCGGTCGCCACCCTTCATGGGCACCGAGCGCACTGCGCGGACGACACACCGGATGACTCGGGTGGCGTCCCACGCCTCACCTGCGGCCGGACGCTGATCGGCCGGAGCACTGACCCTGCCCAGGCCGGGGCGGACCCGCTGGACGATGTGCTTGGCCCTGGCGGCCTGCTCCCGAGGGACGAGGGGGAGCCGGCCGCCACGCGCGCAGCTGGACCGGGAAGTCCGGCACGGGCGTGGTGACAACCCCGACGGCGGCGGTCGTCCCGGCAACCCGAAGTGCGCGAAGCGGTCGTGTATGCCGACCGGAGACCTCTCACGCTCCGTGCCAGTGAGCGAGACACGCGGCCCTTCTGTCCGAGACTGACGGGTCAGTCGTGCGCAACGACGGCGACGGGAGCGGCGGCGTGATGCATGACCGCGTGAGCGACGGATCCGATGTGCAGGCCCAGCGGATTGCGGCGGCGACGCCTGCCGACAACCACGAGGGAGGCGTCGTGGGAGGCGTCGACGAGGAGGTTCGAGGCGCTGCCGGGGCGGGAGACCTCGGTGACCTCGACGTCCGGGTACTTCCGCCGCCAGGGCCGCAGCGCCTCGGTGAGCACGGTGGCCTCGGCTCGGGCGAACTCCTCGTGCGTCTCGAAGCCCGCGCCCATGGTGTAGACGGCGTAGGGCGACAGGTCCCAGCCGTGTACGACGGTCAGCGGGGCCTGGCGGCACCCGGCCTCTTCGAAGGCGAAGTCGAGCACGGTCTCGTCGGGGCTGTCGGCGTCCAGGCCCAGGACCACGGGCCGGAACGCGGTGGCGGCGGACGGGAGGCCGGCGGAATCCCTGACGTGCTCGTCCACGGCCCGCTCCCCGGCGCGCACGAGGACCACGGCCGTCCCGGTGCGGGCGACCACGCTCTGCCCTATGGACCCCACCAGAAAGCCTCCGAGGCCGCTCAGGGCGCGGGAACCCAGGACCAGCAGTTCCGCGTCGCCCGCCGCCTCGACGAGGGCGTCGATTCGCGAACCGGTCAACTGCTCGATGCTCACTTCGACATCCGGGTGGCGCAGCCGCAGGCCCTCGGCGGTCTCACGCGGAATCCGCTCGGTCCAGTGCTGGTGGGTCTCTGCGCCGAGCAACGGAGCCTGCGCCATGCGTGCGGGTACCGGTTGCCACACGTGCACCAGCTTCACCGCCAGCCCGCGCAGCGCTGCCTCACGGGCGGCCCAGTCCGCGGCGGCCAGGCTCTCCAGCGAGCCGTCGAGTCCCACGATGATCGTACCGGGCATGAAGCCCACCTCCGGTGTCGGGTCCTTGCCATGACCTTGTCGTTCAGCGGTTCCCGGGGCCAGGGGCCGATGGGCCCGGACGGGGACCGACCGGCCCCATCGGCCGGTCGGCTCCGGGGTGGAGAACCACTTCGGTCAGCACCGCGGTCCTCGGCGCCCACCTCCCTGGACGGCACTCCTCGACGGTGACCGTCTCCTCCCTTGCGGCCCGGCCCCCGGCCTTCGCCCGATCGGCTCCTCCCGTGCCCGGACCGGCCCGCTGGGGCCCGGAGCGGGACCGTGCGGGCCGGTGCCGGGGTCTCACGGGGCCGATCGCGGCGCTGCGCGCCGACGGTGTCGTGCGTGTGCGGCCCGCCAGCCATGCTCGGTCAGCAGCACGGTGGAAGCCGTGGCGAGACAGATCGCCCACTGGGTCGGGCTGAGGGCGACGGTGTCGAAGACTGCTTGGGCGAACGGCGCCTGCACGGCGATGACCTGGAGGGTGAGGACGGCGGCCAGACAGATCCACAGAACGCGGTTGTGCAACTGGTGGCGTCCGAGGACGGGGCCGTCCTCGCTGCGCGCGGCCAGGGCGTTGCAGAGCTGGAAGAGGACGAACGTGGTGAAGGCCATGGTGGCCGCGGTGTCGGTGTCGGTGAGGTGGCGGGCGCCGGCGAACACCGCCAGAGTACCGGCGGCCATGACCGCGCCGGAACGGGTGATGGCCACCAAACGGCGGGCGTTCAGGATGCGTTCGCCGGGTGAGCGGGGCGGACGCCGCATCACTTTGACCCCCGGTGGGTCGACGGCCAGAGCCATGGCGGGCGGCCCGTCCATGATGATGTTGACCCACAGCAGTTGGATCGCGGACATGGGGGCGGGCATCCCGGCCAGTACGGTGGCGAGCAGGGTGAGGATGGCGCCGATGTTGGTGGACAGCTGGAAGCGGACGAAGGTGACGATGTTGTCGTAGATGGAGCGGCCCTCCCGGACCGCACGGACGATGGTGGAGAAGTCGTCGTCGGTGAGCACTATGTCGGCGGCCTCTTTGGCCACGTCGGTGCCGGTGACGCCCATCGCGACGCCGATGTGGGCGGCGCGCAGGGCGGCGGCGTCGTTGACGCCGTCCCCGGTCATGGCCACGATGTGGCCGCGCCGGGCCAGGGCCTGCACGATGGTCACCTTGTGTTCGGGTGCGACGCGGGCGAAGACGCCGACGTCCTCGATGCGGTCCACGAGTTCCTGATCGCTCATCCGGGCCAGTTCGGTGCCGGAGACGACGTCGCCGGTGATGCCGAGTTCGCGGGCGATGGCGGTCGCGGTGTCGGCATGGTCCCCGGTGATCATCTTGACGGTGACGCCGGCCTCCCGGGCCAGGGCGACCGCGTCACGGGCCTGGGGACGGGGCGGGTCGGCGATCCCGGCGACGGCGGTCAGGGTCAGCCCTCGCACCTCGTCCGCGCGCGCCCGGTCCGCGGTGGCGGTGGCGGCGCCGAGGACGCGCAGGCCCTGGCTGCCCATCCGCCGGGCTGCGTCGGTGACTTCCCGGCGGCGCTCGGCGTCGAGGAGTACCGGTCCGTGCTCGGTCAGGACGTGGGTGCAGCAGTCCAGCAGAACGTCGACGGCTCCCTTGGCGTGGACGGCGGTCCGGCCGTCGGCGTCACGGTGGAAAGTGGCCATGTACTTGGCGGCCGGATCGAAGGGCACCTCACCCGCACGCGCCGTGTCCGCGCGTGGTTCGGTATCGAGGCCGGCCTTGGCGGCGAGCACGAGCAGGGCGGCCTCCGTGGGGTCACCGATGACGCCGTCCGCAGTGCGGCGGGCATCGTTGCACAGCGCGAACGGCAGCACCGCGTCGCGCACGTCCACACCGCTCTCCCCGTCGGCGGCAAGCACGGTACCGGTGGTGTCGTAGCCCTCGCCGGTCACCTCGTGGTCGCGTCCGGCCGCCCACAGGGCCCGGACGGTCATCTCGTTCATGGTCAGCGTGCCCGTCTTGTCGCTGCACACCACGGTCGCCGAGCCGAGCGCCTCAACAGAGGCCAGCCGCTTGACGATGGCACCGCGGCGCGCCATGCGGTAGACGCCCAGGGCCAGGGTGAGGACGAGGACGGCGGGCAGTCCCTCGGGAATCGCCGCGACGGCCAGGGCCACCGCCCGCAGCGCGACATCGGCCGGCTCCTCGCCGCGCAGGAGGGCCACGAGTGCGTAGGCGGCCACGGCGACGCCGCTGACCGCGGCCAGGCGCCGGCCCAGGCTGTCCATCTGCACCTGGAGCGGACTGGGCGGTTCCGTGCCAGTGCGCAGCGCCTCGGCGATCGCACCGACCTCGGTGCGCATGCCGGTGGCGGTGACGATCATCTCGGCACGGCCGCGGGTCAGCGTGGTGTTCATGAAGAGCATGCCGGTGCGCTCGGCGACGGGTACCGACTCGTCTGCGACGGCCGAAGCGGGGGCGGTCGTCTTCGCGACGGGATGGGACTCGCCGGTCAGTGCGGCCTCGGCGGCCTCGACCGACTCCGCGACGGCCAGCCGCCCGTCGGCCGGGACACGGTCTCCGGCTTCCAGCAGAACGATGTCGCCGGGCACGAGGGTGCCGGCCGGGACCGTCCTCACCTGCCCGTCGCGGCGCACCCGCGCGGTGGGAACCAGCATCCGGCGCAGCGCTTCCAGGCTACGCTCGGCCCGGCGTTCCTGCAGGTAGCCGATGGTGGCGTTGATGAGCAGGACGACGGTGATGACGAGGGCGTCCTTGATCTCGCCGATGGCCCCGGCGACGACGGCGGCTGCGACCAGGATGCCGATCAGCCAGCTGCGGAACTGGTCCAGCAGACGCAGCCACTGCGGCCTGCCGGCCGGCTGGGCCAGCTCGTTGGCTCCCCACTCGGTGGCCCGGCGCTCGGCGTCCGCCGCGGTCAGACCCCTGGCGGGGACCACCTCGAGCGAGTCCGCCACGTCAGCGGCGTCGCGTCGGTGGGCGTCCGGCCGCAGGGGCACCCGTGCCGGGGGAATGGAATCGTCCGCCCTGATCTGCTGCGACACGGTCACTCCTCGCCGCGGACGACGGTGACGGGGCAGTGGGCGTGGTGCAGCAGGGCCTGGCTGACCGAGCCGAGCAGCAGTCCGGTGAAACCGCCGTGTCCCCGGGCGCCGACCACCAGCAGCTGAGCACCTCGGCCGGCATCGATGAGTGCCTGACGGACGCGGGAGCGCACCAGGCGTCGCTCCACCGTCACCTGGGGGAACTTCTCCTGCCAGGCAGTGACGGACTCGTCCAGCAGCCGCTGTCCGGCCTCACGGAGCCGGCCTGCGTCCGCCACCACGGCGTTCAGGGGGTCGCCGGATCTTTGGTAGGCATGCTCGTTCCAGGTGTTCCAGACGTGCAGGGCCGCCAACGGCGCCTTGCGCAGGGCCGCCTCAGTGAAGGCGAACTCCACCGCGCCCGCTCCGGCTTCGGAGCCGTCCACGGCCAGCACCACCGGACCGGCGGGATCGGGGCGGCCTCGTACCACCATCAGTGGGCAGTGGCCGTGCGCGGCCAGGTGGACCGCCGTCGACCCCAGCAGTAGTCCCGAGAAGCCGTTCATGCCCCGGCTGCCGGTCACGGCCAGCGACGCCGACCTCGACTCGATCTCCAGTACCTCGACTGCCTCTCCAGCCACCACCGACCGGGTGACGGACACACCCGGTGCCGCCGTGCGGGCCAGTTCCTCGGCGCGGGCCGGCACTCCGTGGGTCATCGGCTCCAGGCCGTGGTCGACCAGGCTCCAACTCGGCCCGCCGACCTGCCGGTGCCCGAACGCGTGCACGATCCGCAAAGGGGCGCCACGCAGCTGCGCCTCACGGGCTGCTACCTCGACTGCCTCAAGACTGGAGGCGGAGCCGTCCACCCCTGCGATCACCGGATGGGTCACTGGGTTCTCCTGTTTCCCGGGCACCGCCGATGTGCGGCTCCTCGCCCTCCCACTCTCGGCTCAGCCGCTCGCTGCCCCCAGAGGACCAAAGGGCCATACCGCGTGCCGTTCGGCCCTGCCAAGTGGCTACGGGCGGTCCGGGCACCGGGCACACCATGAGCGTGCCGACCCGTGGTGCGGGGAGCGCGACAGCCGCCGGCAGGCACACCGAGGGCCCCGCGGTGGCGTGGTCCGCACGGGCGGGAGCCACCCTTCACCGCCCGTGGCGCCCTTTCCTCCGTCACGGACGGCGCGGCACCTCGGCGCGTGACCGCCGAACGGCCCCGCATTGGCCATGATGTGACGCCCACGCATCCGCAGCCGACCTCACCTCACCGGGCACGCGCGTCCCGGGACGGTTGGGAGCCCAGCACCGGGCGCCCTCTGTCCCACGCGCCCGCCGGCCTCACCACGCCTACCGGGCGGTGGGCATGGTGGAGGAGGGCCGGCCGACCGAGCCGAGCAGCGGTCCGGCGCAGCCGCCGCGCCCGCGGCCACCGACGACGGCCGACCGCGCGGACCGGCCGGCGTCGATCAACGCCTCCCGGATCCGGATCTCTCCGGCGAACAGCCGGCGGATGTCCCGCAGCGGAATTCGGTGCGGCGCTCGCAGGTGATCCTCGCTGCGTTCGGCCTGCGGAGTCAGCGTCCCTTAGGCGACGATGGTCCCGGCCACCATGGCGAAGCCGGCGGCAGCATGTCCGTTCCGTAGAGGGTGCGCCCGCCGACCAGCTCCCGGCCGGTGACCAGTTCCGGCTCGATGCGCACGAAGACCTCCACGGGCCAGGGCACCCAGGACCGGGGCCCGACGCGGACCAGAAGCTCATGCTCGCCGGGCTCGGTCACCACCGAGGCGCGACCGGTGACGACGACGCTCCAGCCCGAATGCGCCGCAACGTCGACCTCGTCGGCCTCGAAGGCGACCACCGCGCCGTCGACGGCGCGGACCAGCTCCGAGGAGGCCGACGTACGCAGCAGCACGGCACCGCTCTCTTCCATGAGGAAGTTGACCGGCAGGACGGCGGGCAGGGCCTCGCGTGTGTACACGATGCGGCCCACGACCGCGTTGGCCAGCCGACTCAGGATCTCCTGCCGGTTCAGTTCGCGGAATCCGTCATTGGGGTACATCAGCCGGTCGTCTTTCCGTGAGTCGTCCGGTGCGCGGACTCCCACCCTTCACGGGGGACACGACCGGCGGCGAGGGCCGACAGTCCCTCACCTGTCGCGGAACGGCCCCCGTCGCGGTGGGCGCCCGCCTCTCTGACAACCAGCACCCTCTGCTTCATGGTGGACCGCCTCCTTTCATTACGCGCGCAGGTCATTACGCGCGCAGGGGCGGGGGCCAGGGCTGGAGGGGGTCTACCCACCGCCCAGCCTGCCTCGGACCTGGGCGGGAAGGAGTCCCGATGAGCTCGACAGCCCTCGACACTCCGGCCCTGGAGCGGCTGGTCGCGGCCGCACCGTCCCTGCACGACACCCAGCCCTGGCGCTTTTGGCCCGACGCCGACATCCGGAGGTGCCGCCCGCCCGCGCCTTCGCGAGTGGCCGACGGTCCCGGTGAGCGGCCTGGGCCTCGCCCTGATGCGGCCCCGGGAAGCCGTCAAGGTACCGCTCACCGCCGACGCCGTGCGTCACTGGGCGGGGCGGCCGCCCCCTACTGTGTCCGGGGACTGCGCCAGCGGCGCGTGCCACACCAGCCGCGTCCCCTTCGCGCCGGGACTGCCCAGGTCCATGCCGCCGCCGAGCTTCTGCGCTCGCTCGGCCATATTGGTCAGACCGCTGCGGCGGCCTCCGTCCGGGATGCCGACGCCGTTGTCCGTGACCGACAGACGGACCTGCTTGCCATCCGTCTCCAGCACGACGTCGGTGCGGTCGGCGCCGGAATGCCGGGCGATGTTGGTCAGGGACTCGGTGAGGACGGCCATGACGTGGTCGGCGGTCTGGCCGGGCACGTGCGTGTCGAGCAGACCCTCCATGCGAACACTGGGAGCGAAACCCAGCAGCGGGGCGGCTTCGCCGATTGCCCGCACCGCGCGGGAGCGCAGGCCGGGCGCCGTGTCGTCGTCCCGGGAGCGCAGGCCGAAGATGGTCGACCTGATGATCTTGATGGTTTCGTCGAGGTCGTCCACCGCCCGCAGGATCCGCTCGGAGGCCATCGAGTCCTGGACGCGCCGGCCGGCGCTCTGCAGCGTCATGCCGGTGGCGAAGAGCCGTTGGATGGCCAGGTCGTGCAGGTCGCGTGCGATGCGGTCGCGGTCCTCCAGCAGGGTGATCTGTTCGGCGTCCTCGCGGCGTTCCGACAGCTCCATCGCCACGGCGGCCTGCGCGGCGAAGACCTGGAGCGGCTCGGTCTCCTTCTCTGAGAACTCCGGGCCACCCGACTGCCGGACCAGTAGCACCACACCGCGGGCCTCGTCGCCCGAGCCGATCGGCACGGCGACGGCCGGCCCCAGCCCTTCGCAGCGTGGCGGACCGGCCGAAACCCGGGGGTCACGGGACAGCTTCGGACTGCTGACGGGAGACTGCTGAACGAACGCCCGCCCGATGAGAGTGCCTTCCACGGGCAGTACCATCCCGCGCCATACGTCCGCCTCCTGGCCTATGGCCAGTTCCACGGCGAGTGTGTCCGTTCCGCTCACCGGTATGGCCACCACGCCCAGGGCGGAAGCGGTGATCTCCCTGGCACGTTCAGCGATCAGCGACAGCGCCCCGCCCTGGTCCGCTCCGGACATCAGCGTGTGGGTGATCTCCGCGTTCACCTGGAGCCAGCGCTCGCGCAGCCGGGACTCCTCATAAAGGCGGGCGTTGTCGATCGCCACTCCGGCCGCCACGGCCAGCGTCGCCAGCACCGACTCGTCGTCCTCGTCGAACTGCTGCCCGCCGCGCTTCTCCGTCAGGTACAGGTTTCCGAAGATGTGGTCCCGCACCCGGATGGGTACGCCCATGAACGTGTCCATCGGCGGATGGTGGGCCGGGAACCCGTAGGAAGCGGAGTGGTCGGAGAGCTTGGTCAGGCGCAGCGGCTCGGGGTGGCGGATCAGCTCGCCCAGGATGCCGTGGCCCTCCGGGTAGGAGCCGATGCGCGCGATCTGCTCCGCGTCCATACCCACCGTGTGGAAGGCGGACAGCCACTTGCCGTCCGGACCGATCACCCCGAGCGCCGCGTACTCCGCGTCGACGAGGGCAGCCGCGGCCTCGACGATACTGCGCAGTGCCTGCTCCAGGTCGAGCTCGCGGCCGACCGACAGCACGGCTTCCAGGAGGCTGTGCACGCGGTCCCGGGTGCCGCGCGCCGCGTCCAGACGGGCCTGCAGTTCCTCCAGCAGTTCGTCCAGCCGCAACTGGGGCAGCCGTACCCGCGCCTCAGGGACCTCCTCGGTGTTCTCCACTGCTGCCTTTCCAACGCCGCACCGCCTGTTGGCAGCCTTACCGTGCGCCTGCCACGATAGCGGCTCGAACAGAGAGACCATAAGAGATCAGCGCCGCGGCGAGGGCGGGCCGGCCGGAACTGTCGGCTCCGAGGCAGTCGGGCCGCGACGTACGAGGTGAGGTCCAGCAGTCGGCCGGTGCAGCCCCCACTCGTCGTCGTACCAGCCGAAGATCCGACTCAGGCCGCCGTGGGGCCCCGGGCGGGGTGCCTGGTGCGGCACCGACCGGCGGACCCGTCCCGCTATTCGCCTCCGAACCGCATCCGGTCACGCGCCTGGGTGGCGATGACGGCCGCCTGGATACGGCGTTCCACTCCGAGCTTGGCGAGCAGCCGGGAGATATGGTTCTTGACCGTCTTCTCGGCCAGGTGGAGCCGCTGACCGATCTGGCGGTTGGTGAGCCCCTCGCCGATCAGTTCCAGGATCTCGCGTTCCCGGTCGGTGAGACCCGGCAGCATCTCCGGCTCCTGGGCCGGCTGCTGTCCGCCGTCCCGCAGCCGTGCCATCAGCTTGGTCGTGGCGCTCCTGCCCCGGCAACGGGATCCGCCGCGGAGTGGAGTCAGGGAAGGGCGCCGGTCCCCCGCGGCCCCTCCCGTCCCGAGCCGCCGCCGCACGAGCGCAGGGGTCCCCTGACAACGGAAGGGCACCACCATGACCCGACAGGACACGCGGACCCTGCACCGCGTCGGAACCTGGTCCTGGCTGTTCGTATGACGCACGCGCAGGCCCGCAGCGGCCCGATCCGCTGGACCGCGCCGCCCAGGGAGGTGCTGTGCAGGGCACGCGCGGAACCATGAGCGGTACGGCAGGCAGCGTCTCGTCTCCGACGGCGGCCGCTTGGGCGGCATCGTGCGCCGCACCGGACGGGCGGAGGCCTTCGAGGTCCGCAGCCGCTGACGGACGCCCTGAGTTTCGGACCCCGCGAGTACCGGCCCGCCGTGACCGGGTCTGCCGCACGCCCGGGCGACGCTTCAGCCGGTCCCGCTGACAGGCAGGCAATGCCTGCGGGCGCCACCCGCTCGCCCTGACCGCACGACAGCAAGGGCCCGGACAGCGGATCCGGCGTCCGCTGTCCGGGCTCCTCGGGCTCCTCGGGCTCCTGTCAGCCGTCCCACGTCCAGTCGGCGACCTCGGGCAGGTCGATGCCGTGCTCGCGGATGTACGCGTGGTGGCGCAGCCGGGCGTCCTCCATCTCCTGGCGTACGGCCGCCGCGCGCACGGCGAGGCCGGGGACGCGGTCGATGACGTCCATGACCAGCCGGTAGCGGTCCAGATCGTTGCTGACCACCATGTCGAACGGTGTGGTGGTGGTGCCCATCTCCTTGTAGCCGCGTACGTGCAGGTGCCGGTGGCCGTTGCGCCGGTAGGCCAGCCGGTGGATCAGCCACGGGTAGCCGTGATAGGCGAAAATGACCGGCTTGTCGGTGGTGAACAGGCCGTCGTACTCGAAGTCGGTCATTCCGTGGGGGTGTTCCCCGCTCGGCAGCAGCCGGGCGATGTCGACGACGTTCACGACCCGGACGGCCAGCTCCGGCAGGTGGTTCCTCAGCAGCTGTGCGGCGGCCAGCACCTCCTGTGTGGGGACGTCGCCGGCTGCCGCGAGCACCACGTCCGGTTCCTGCTTGCCGCTGTCGGTGCCGGCCCAGTCCCAGATACCGGCGCCGCGGGCGCAGTGCGCCTTGGCCTGTTCCATGCTCAGCCAGTCGAAGCAGGGCTGCTTGCCGGCGACGATGACGTTGACGTAGTCCTTGCTGCGCAGGGCATGGTCCGCGACGGAGAGCAGGGTGTTCGCGTCCGGCGGCAGGTAGACGCGGACGGCTTCGGGGCTCTTGTTGAGTATGTGGTCGACGAAGCCGGGGTCCTGGTGGGAGAAGCCGTTGTGGTCCTGACGCCATACGTGCGAGGTGAGCAGGTAGTTGAGGGAGGCGACGGGGGCGCGCCAGGGCAGGCGGCGGGTCACGCGCAGCCACTTGATGTGCTGGCTGACCATGGAGTCGACGATGTGGGCGAACGCCTCGTAGCAGGAGAAGAGTCCGTGCCGGCCGGTGAGCAGGTAGCCCTCCAGCCAGCCCTGGCAGGTGTGTTCGGAGAGGATCTCCATCACCCGGCCGTGGCGGTCCAGGTGCTCGTCGACGTCGAGGATTCCGGCCTGCCATGCCTTGCCGCTGGCTCCGTAGACGGCCTGGAGGCGGTTGGAAGCCGTCTCGTCGGGGCCGACCAGGCGAAAGTCACGTCGGTCGGCGGTCTCGCGCATCACGTACTCCAGCAGGTCGCCGAGGACGCGGGTGGGTTCGTGCAGGGTCGCGCCGGGCTTGTCCACCGGGACGGCGAACCTTTCCAGAGGCGGCAGCGGGAGTTCGCGCACCAGCAGGCCGCCGTTGGCGTGCGGGGTCGACCCCAGCCGGCGGGCACCGTCGGGAACGCACGTCAGGACGTCGGGGCAAGGCGCTCCGTGTTCGTCGAACAGCTCCTGCGGCCGGTAGGAACGCAGCCATTCCTCGAGCTGCCGCAGGTGGTCGGGGTTGTCCCGGACGGCGGACAGGGGGACCTGATGGGCGCGCCAGGTCCCCTCCACGGGAAGGCCGTCGACCTCGGCGGGGCCGGTCCAACCCTTCGGGGTGCGCAGCACGATCATCGGCCAGCGGGGCCGCTCGGTCACCCCGTCCTCGCGGGCGGCACGCTGGACACCGGCGATGCGGTCCGCGGCGGTGTCCATGGCCTGGGCCATCGCGCGGTGGACGGCGGCGGGGTCATCACCGGTGACGTGGATCGGCTCGTGTCCGTACCCCCTGAAGAGTTCGTCGAGTTCGGCTTCCGGCAGACGGGCCAGGACGGCCGGATTGGCGATCTTGTAGCCGTTGAGGTGGAGGACCGGCAGGACGGCGCCGTCGTGCACCGGGTCCAGGAACTTGTTGGAGTGCCAGGAGGCGGCCAGTGGCCCGGTCTCCGCCTCGCCGTCACCGATGACACAGGTGACCAGCAGGCCGGGGTTGTCGAAAGCGGCGCCGTAGGCGTGCGACAGGGCGTAGCCGAGTTCTCCGCCCTCGTGGATGGAGCCGGGCGTCTCCGGGGCCACGTGGCTGGGAACGCCTCCGGGGAACGAGAACTGCCGGAACAGCCGCGCCATCCCGGCGGCGTCCCGGGTGATGTCCGGGTAGGTCTCCGTGTACGACCCTTCCAGCCAGGAGTTGGCCACCACGGCGGGGCCCCCGTGACCGGGGCCCCAGATGCAGAGGGCGTCCATCCCCCGCGAGTGGATGAGTCGGTTGAGGTGTGTGTACACGAGGTTGAGGCCGGGTGACGTACCCCAGTGGCCGAGCAGACGCGGCTTGATGTGCTCCGGGCGCAACGGCTCGGTGAGCAGGGGATTGGACATCAGATAGATCTGGCCGACGGACAGATAGTTCGCGGCACGCCAATGAGCGTCCAGCCTCCTCAGTTCCTCGTCTGTGAGATGACCGGACGCCTGTTGCGATTGGACGGACATGCTGGGTCCCTTGCGGATCGATGGTTCGGCCGACGGACGGAAGGCCCTGCGGGGTCTTCCGCCTCACCCTCCCTCCTTCACCAGGTACCCGACAGGGCCAACCGGGCCTTTGTGTACCCACCGCTCGCGGCCGCCCGGTGTTCCGCCGAGTCAGGACGAAAGCCCCCGTGAACGCCGGTCGATCGAGCCGCAGTCTCCGGACGGCAGGTAGGACGGCACGGCTGAACGAGGGGTCTGTGACGCAATCCCCGTATGGCAGCCTGCTCCGGTGCATGCCCAGGCCGCCCGTGCACCGCTGCTCGTCATCACGCGCCGGTCCGACGGGTGGACGGCCCGCGCGGCACACCGGTGGGCCCGCGGACATGCTGGTGGGGCGAGCCCTCGGATGGGCCCGCCCCGCCCGCGGTGTTCAGCGCAGCCATCCGTGGTCACGGACCACCGGGAGCCGCGCCCACAGCCGTCCCAGACCCAGCACATCACCGGCCGACACCGCAGCCAGCGCAACCAGCACCACCGCATACACCAGGTGATAGTCGACGAACGGGTTCGTCGACATACTCGCCGACCCGTCCGACAGATGCTTCGCCGGCGGCCACTCCGCCACCCACATCAACGCCATCATCACCGTCCCCGCCACCGCGGCCAGACGCAACGCCACCCCCGCCGTCAACGCCACCCCGATCCCCAGCAGACCCAGCATGAACAACCAGTCCGCCCACGCCGCCCCGGCCCACGCATGAAACGCCGACTCCATCGGACCGACCGCCACATGCCCCAGGAACCCCTCCGTGGGCGAACCCCCGTCGACCCAGCCCCTGCCGGACCCAGTGGCATAACCGAACCCGAACGCCTTGTCGAGGAACGCCCACAGAAAGACGAACCCCATCAACACCCGCGCCGAGGCGAACACCCAGGCCCGCGCGGTGAGACCGCCCACCGCCCCGTCCGCCCCCGACGCGGAAACAACGCCCCCACGGCGCAACGACGGCAGACGAAAACCCCGACTACGGTGCGTGGACTGATGCACGGCCATGACAGTGACCCCCTCGGAGAACGTCAGGCTGATTCCTGACACCACTCACTCTCCCGCACCCCACCACCCCCCACCCGACGCCAGAAGGTCCACACCCCAGGGCTCAACAGCCCTCATCCACAGGGACCTTCGGCCACCAACGAACGAACTAGCCTGCCCTGACACGGCGGTGCCTCACGAACCGCGTAGAGGCAGCGCGCGGACAGCCACACCCAGCACCGCTGGGCGACCCAGCCCTACGAATGGCTCGGTCAACCCGATCGAGAAGGCAGAGCGGGCTGAGGATCGGACAGGGGAAATCCCTTTTGGGAGGGTGCAGCAAAGTCTGGACACGCTGGAGCGGACGGTCTCCGGCGCGGTGGCGGCCGGACTCGGACACTTCACCGTCCGCGACATGCTGAAGGGGTTCCCCGCCCCGACACCCGCGCCTCGGGACGAGTGACCGCACCGAAACCCCGTCGCGTGCCGCGGCCGTCTTCACGGCCTCACGCGGGACAAGACCGCAAGGACGGCTGACGGTGCGCCCAGGTCATCGCGGGATATAGCTCGAGCCTGCACGAGTGACCCGCCCGATGTCCGCCCGGGGCACGGCCGGCACGAGATCCGGCACGGGATCCGCCATGGCACAGCCGGTAGCCTCTCCGCCCGACGCCGCGGCACCGGCGGCCTCCGCGCACGTGCTCCCACGCCTTGCGCGCCGCCGAGTATCCGTACCGTGAGCCGCAATGGTCGCGGTTTCTGGACGCCGGAGCTGATTTCCCTTACCGCATCACCGCTTTCGCGGGCACAGCCCGGAACCGAAGGCCACCGGTCGTAAAAGGGGGTCGCGAGCCCGGGAAAGCCGCGCACGCGAAAAAGCCCTCTGCCGCACTCTTCGGCGCATCTCCGCGACGCATTGTCCGCACCCCCGTGATCGCCCGCCGCTCTGGCATCCCAACACGGCCGCACACCCACGTCCAGCAGCCCGAACCGCTCATACCTGGACATTGAAAGCAAGTTACCCGTGACCTGCGTCACCACCGGGGGAGGCCGTATGGGTCGGCGTCGCGATTTCGCGAAAATGTGCCGATCCGTCAGATGTGCTCGGTATGGCGCATTGTTGGTTATTCGCAGCCACAACCCCCGTGCAATTACTGTGAGGTTGATAGTGTTCACGAATTGTGGCGGGCGCCGGTCCACCGTCCGTCACGGCGCGAGATCCGACACGTCACCGTATGACTCATAGAAGGGCAAGTCCCGTATGCAGACCGCTTTCTGGAGTAGACGCCGCGTCCTCGGCGCGCTCGCCGCCGCGACCGCTGTCGCCGCCACCCCCTCGGTCCTGCGCCCGGCCACCGCCGCGGCCGCCGAGGCGGCGGGTGCCGACCCGGTGCCGCTGCCGGACACCGAGCGCGCCAGGGCCGTACGCGCATGGCTGACCGGCGGCCGGGGCGTCAAAGCCGCCGCGGCGACGGCCCTCTACGGGACCGACACCGAGATCCGGACCTTCCTCGCCGAGACGCTGCCGCAGCAGACCGTGCAGGACAACCGGGTCGCGATCGTCAGCAGCCTGGACCGTGCGGGCAAGGGCCTGCGTCGCGAGGCCGTCGCCGCCCTGGACAGCGGCGACGAGGCGATAGCCGGCTTCCTTTCGGAGGGCTTCACCGCCGCCATCCGGGAGGACCTCCAGGTCGCCACCAGCATCGTCGGGTCCACCGGCGACAAGGCCGTGGTGCGCGAGGCCAACGCCGCCCTCGACGCCGGCACCGAGCAGGCCCTCGTCACCTTCCTCGCCGACAAGCAGTACGACGCGCGGCTGGAGGACACCCGGATCCAGGTCACCGCCATGCTGATGAACGGTGGTCCTGAGGTACGGAAGTACGCGGACCGCGCGCTCAGCGGCACCGCGAACGACATCGAGTGGTTCATCGAGACCGGCCAGCACATCGCCCGTGCCCGCGACCAGGAGTCGGCGACCATCGAGGAACTGGTGGCCGTCGTCGAGCGCGAGGGCAAACGCGCCGAGCGCCAGACGAACCTGGCCGTCGAGGCCGGGGCCCGCGCCGAGACCGCCGCCGGCAAGGCCAGGGAAGCTGCCGAGAAGGCCGCCGCCGAGGCCGCCGCCGCCCAGAACGACGTGCGGAAGTCGGCGGCCGCGGCCCGCAAGGCGGCGAGCGCCGCGAAGGGAGCGGCCGACGCCGCCCGCAACGCCGTCAACGCGTCCAACGCCGCCGTGACGGCCTCCCGCCGTGCCTCCTGGGCCGCCGCGGGCGCCGCCCAGGCTGCCGCGAAGGCCGGCAACGCCGCCGCCCGCGCCTACAACGCCGCGATCGCCGCTTCCAAGGACGCCGGCAAGGCGAAGGGCGCCAAGGACGCCGCGGTCGCCGCCCGCAATGCCGCCTCCAAGGCCCGCAGCGCCGCCGCCGCTGCCGCCAAGGCGGCCCTCGCCGGCGACGCGTCCTCGGCAGCAGGTCTGGCCGCCGCCTCCGCCGCCCGCAACTCGGCCGCCGCCGCGACCGCCGCCGCCCAGGCGGCCGTATCCGCCGGTGCCGCCCAGTCCGAGGCCGCCGAGGCCAAGCGCCAGGCCGCCATCGCCACCAGCGCCGCCAACCGCGCCACCAACGCCGCCTCGGCCGCCCAGACACTGGCGAGCGCCGCCGCCAGGGCCGCCCGAACCGCCCGCGATGCCGCCAACTCCGCCGCCGACCATGCCGACAAGGCCGCCGACGCCGCGGAGGAGGCGGTCGAGTACGCGGGTCAGGCCATCGACTACGCCAACAAGTCGACCGCCCACGCCGCACAGGCCGTGAAGGCCGCCAACCTCGCCACCCAGGCCGTCACGGACGCCATCGAGGTGGAGAAGAACGCCCGCGCCGCCGAGGCCCAGACCCTGGCGCAGGACAAGCAGCAGGCCATCGAGGAGGCCCAGCAGCTCGCCGCCATCGAGCGGGCCGAGCTCTCCGACGTCCGCGAGAAGCGGCTCATGGAGGAGCGCACCACCCAGGCGACCAAGGACCTCATCAGCCAGGCGGAAGAGGCCCTGTACTCCGGTGACATGCCGGTCGCCGCGACCCTCGGCCGGAAGGCCGCGGTCGCCCTGATCGACGCCCGCGGCGCCAACACCCGGCAGGCCGCCCAGCACGCCCTCGCCGGCTCCGACGACGACGTCTTCGCCTGGATCGACCTCGACCGGGCCCTCGCCGCGGCTCAGGACGACCGCGAGACCACCCTCCACGTGGCGACGATCGGCGGCCCGGCGGTGGCCGCGGCCCCCGCGGCCGCGCTGGAGAGCACCGACTCCAGGGCGGTCGGCGACTTCCTCACCGGCGGCATGAAGCGCGCCTCGAACGAGGACCTGCGCGTCGCCATCAACAGGATCATCGCCGAGGGCGCGGGCAAGGCCGTCAGGGAGGCCGCCGACGACGCCCTCGACAAGAACACCACCGAGTCCCTCAACCACTTCTTCGACCACGCCTACCCGCAGGCCGTACAGGAGGACGACCGGGTCCGGGCCAACCAGCTGATCCACACCGCGGGCGCCTTCACCAAGGCCTACGCGGAGGTCGCGCTCGAAGGGCCGGCGTGGATGCTGCGCAACTTCATCACCGTGATCCAGTACCGCACGGCGCAGCTGGACTTCGACACCGCGACCCACGTCGCCGCCGTCCGCGGCGCCATCGCCGCCGCCGCGAAGATCGCGGAGAAGGCGCAGGAGGACGCGGCCCTCGCCTCGAAGGCCGCCGCCACCGCCCGCAACGCCGCCGCCGAGGCGCAGCAGTGGGCGCAGAAGGCGCTCGACTCCGCTGCCAGGGCCGAGAACCACGCCCAGCAGGCGCGGGACAACGCCAACGCCGCCGACAAGTCGGCCGCCGACGCACGGGCCTCCGCCGCCACGGCGGAGAACGCCGCCGCCACCGCCCGCGGCGCCGCCCGCTCCGCCAACTACTCGGCCAACAAGGCCGTCGACTCGGCGCGGGCGGCCCTCGCCTCCTCCGCCGAGGCCCAGCGCTCCGCCGCCGCGGCCCGCGCCGCCGAACTCGCCGCCTCCGCCGACGCGAAGGCAGCCGCCACCGCGTACGCCCAGGCCAAGCAGATCGCCGCCGACAAGAAGCGGGCCGAGGAGATCGCGAAGGCCAGAGCGGCCGCACGCAAGGCCGAGGAGGAGCGCGCGGCCCAGCGGGACCCGGCCAACAACGGCACGAACAACCAGGTCAATCCGAACGGCACCGCGGTCGGCGACACCGACGAGTGGTGGAACGACGCCCAGTTCTACGCGGACGCCGCCAACGTGGTCAGCATCGGCGCGGGGTTCCTGGCGGCCGGCTGCGCCCTCGCCGCCTTCGTCTTCCCGCCCGCCCTCGCCGCGGCCGGCTTCTTCGCCGGTGTCTCCGCGGGCGCGGGCGCGCTGGGCACCCTCTTCACGGGTATCGAGCACGGCTTCACCAGCGGCGCCTTCTGGGAGTCCGCCGTCGGCACCGGGCTGAGCCTGGTCACCTTCGGTGCCTTCAAGTGGGTCGGCGCCGCCGACAAGGCGCTCGGCGGCGGCCTCGTCAAGCCCGTGGTCGGCAAGATCACGGACACCGGCGAGGACCTGGTGTCCGGCATCACCAAGGGCCTCAGCGACCTCTGGGACCTGGCGGCCTGATCCCGCCCGTCCGCTCTGCCGGGGGCGCCGCGATCACGCGGCGCCCCCTCCCCCCCCCTCCCTCTCACGGAAAGTCCTGCCCCATGCATGGAATACGTGGCGGGCGCGCCACAAGGAGACGCGCCCGCTCGACGGTCCTGACCGTCCTCACCGCCCTGGCCCTCGTCCTCACGACAGCCGCGACGGGCCAGGCCGCCGAGCCGCCCGCGACGGCCCCGCCCGCCGCCGACTCCCCGGCGCCCAGCGCGGAGACCACCGGGACCGACAGGTTCGCGGCCGGCTCCGGTGAGGACTGCACCGCCACCGCTGCGGGCTCCGAGGAGCGTCGCGCGGGCGCCGTCGAATCCTGTGTCACGGTCGCCCCCGCCCCCGCGAGGGCGAAGACCCGCACCGGTGTCGCCGCCGCTGACGCCGCGGCCGGAAGCTGCGACATCACCAAGCCCGGGACCTACCGATACGAGCGCTTCTCGTACTGCGTGACCGGCATCAACGTCACCTACATCCTCCGCGACGGCAACGGTCTGGAGATCGGACGCGGCACCCTGGCGGTCTCCACCGGCGCCGACCTCTCCGCGACCGCCACGACCTGGAGCGAGCAGGTCACCGTCACCATGACCAGTGCCGTCGGCGATGTCACCGCCCTGAACGCCAAGTTCCGGGCCTCCTGCGACGCCGGCTGCACGGCCACCAAGACGGCCCCCTGGTACGGCGGCGGCCTCACCCTCGGCCAGACCCTGACCGGTACCGTCACCTACTCCTCGCCCCAGACGGCGGGCTCCGCCACCTCCTTCCTCACGTCCTACGCGATGTACGTGACGTCGCCGGGCGCGACGGCGACCGACCCGAACGCGTCGTGGAGGAACTCACGTCAGATCAGGTGCGACGACGCGGTCGGCGGCACTTCGGTGGCCGGGTGCGCCGTGCCCTCCGAGATGGCGGTCGTAGCGATGAAGGCGACCGGCGCGGACGCGGGCGGCGCCGTGGCCGCCTACGGCTGGGCCCAGAAGAACCTCGACGGCGCCTGGGGGAAGAAGGGCAGCCCGCTGACCCGGTCGACGAGCGGCGTGGCCAACCGCACCGCCGCCACCTGCGGGGGCTTCACGGCCCAGACCGAGCTCGTCGACAGTGACACCTGCGCCGGCTTCCCCTTCGGGGAGGCGAAGGAGGGCGGTGCCGCCGGCGCGCAGTGCGTCGAGGTGATCCCCAACCTCGGCAACGGCGAATGGGACACGTACGTCTTCAACGACAGCACTGACATGGACCCTGCCGCTCCCTGCGTGCAGGCACATGTCACCCCCGCCGAGAAGCAGTTCGCCGACGCGCAGCTCGCCGACGGCTTCAGGGACCAGCGGGTGACGGACGGCGACCAGTTCGAGCTGGCGGTCTCGACACCGGACACCGGACCGCAGGCCAGCTGTCTGAACGACCCCCCGCCGGCCGGCTCCCTTCCCAACGGCGACGGCTGGTTCAGGACCAGCACCGAGGCGGTTCCTCTCATCAACCAGACGGCCCCGGCGGACGGGCCCGGACTGCGGCCCACCCAGGCGCAGGCCTGCCTGGGGAAGGCGATCAAAGAGGGAACAGGGACTCAGAAGGTGATCACCGGCTGGAAGGACGCGGAGGCGTTCAGGACGGCGAGCGGATTCACTGACTCGCTGGCCCGGTGCCATCTCATCGCGAGGGTCCTCGGCGGCAAGGGGACGTCTGCGGTCACCAAGTTCAACCTCGTCCCGTGCTGGCAGGTGGGGATGAACACGGGCACGCCCAGCATGCGGACCTACGAGAGCATGGCGGAGAAACTGATCAAGGGCACCACGCCCGGTCTCGGAGCGAACGACGCGATCTTCTACCAGGTGACACCCGTCTACAAGGACGCGAACAGCACCATCCCGGTGGGGGTCACCATGAACGCTAATATCCAACGGGCGAACGGAACGGCCGAGGATCTCTTCACCAATGTGTACGTCCCCAACACCCGGGCGAACACATTGCAGTTCAACCTCGGCAACTGATCGACCGTTCTCCATCAGCGCGCGCCAACGGGAGCCCGAATGAGTTTCACCACCCCGCCGCGGCCGGTCGACGTGACCGCGCTCTTCCCCCGACTGGCCCCGCTGGCGCGCACGGCGACCCGGCTGCACCCGCGACCGGGTTCGCCGACCGTGCGCGAAAGCTCCGTCGGCGGGCCGCTGTTGTGGCCCGCCGACGAGCCGTGGCCGTACTGCGAAGGACCGCACGACAGTCACGCGGCGCCGGTGGTCCACTCACCGGACGACATCCGGCTCCTCCGCCGCGACCGAGCGGTAGCGACCGAGCGGCTGCGCCGCGATCCTCAGGCGCCCGAGTGGACCCCCGGGGAACTGGCGACCCGGGAGCGGATCAGCGCGGGCCGTCCGTGGTTCGACGGCCCGGTCCCCCTCCTGCCCGTGGCCCAGCTCTACGCCCGCGACGTCCCCTTTCTCCGCCCGTCCGACGCGGACCTCCTCCACGTCCTGTGGTGCCCCTTCGACCACCCGGCCGACCACGCGATCCACCCCAGGACCGCGCTCTTCTGGCGCTCCTCCGCCTCCGTCACCGATGTCCTCGAGGCACCGCCCGAGCCGCCGGTCATCCAGCTCGGCGGCTACCTCCCGGAGCCGTGTCTGCTCTCACCGGAGCAGGTCACGGAATTTCCCGACCCCCTGGAGCTGGACGAGGAGCTGAGCGGTCAGCTGGAGGACATGAGCCGTTGGGAGACGGTCGACCCCGCGCTGTACAACTCGTACGCGGACGACCCGCAGGAGCTCTACCTGAACAACCTCTGCCACGCCCCCGGCTGGAAGACCGGTGGCTGGACCCACTGGATGGTCACTGACCCCGTCGACCGCCCCTGCCCCGAGTGCGGCACCGAGGAGGTCCCGCTGCTCACCATCGCCTCCTGGGAATGGGACTCCGGCAGTGTGACCTGGATCCCCGAGGAGGAACGGGCGGACCCGGCCCCGCGCCGCCTGGGCGCCCACGACAGCAACTTCACCCTGATCGACATCGCCGGCGGCAACAACCTCCAGCTCCACGCCTGCCCGGCCGACCCGTCCCACCCCCATATCGCGCTCATCCATTGACGAACCGACAGGGCTCACGCCCTCCGCGAAGAGGGGCGGTCGGCTGCCGGTCCGGCCCGCGGGCCGGGGAAGCCGTGGAGGCCTGCCCGCCGGACGTGCCGGTGCGGGGCGGCCCCGACGACCGAGAGCGGGCGCCGCAGGGGCGGAAGGACCACCGCCGCACACGGCGGCGGGGTCTTCTCCTCCCTTCCTCCGAATCAATTCCTCCGGATCAATCAGACCCGGGCGTCCGCCATCGCCCGTCTTCCCCGTGCGCCTCGAAATGGCCCGGAGCGCCTCGTCACGCAGTCCGCTCGGCGATCACCGGAAGAATGCTCCCGGCGATGCCGAGGAGGGCGCTGTCCTCCGGGAGGGCTCCGGACGCGCTCCACACGGTGATGTCGAAGAAGCCGCCCCGGTCCCCGCCGTCGAGGGCCACGGACAGCGTTCTGGCCAGGGGTCCCTCCTCGACGGGTCCACCGGATCCGCCGCTCCCGAGATCGATCTCGATCTTCATGGTGTGATCCGAGAAGAGGACCGCGGGCCGGCCGTGGACCGAGAGCGTTCTGATGCCCGTCTCGTCCCCGAACTCCATCAGCTTCACGTACTGGGCGATCGACAGTTCGTTGTACGTGGCCGAGACGTGCACGGTGTAGGTGTCGAACCGGACCTGTGCCTCCGGCTGGGCGACCTTCCCGTCGGTCAGCGGGGCGGTGCCGCTGGTGCCGGACGCGCTGGTCGCTCTCTCCGCGGGTGTTCCGAGGAGTGTGGCCAGGCCGGACCTGTTGAGCGCCTCGCACAGCTCGTCCCCGGTCACAGCCCGGGGGGCCGTGCGTCTGTAGGCGCTCGGCAGCTCCTCTTCCTCCGTGCTCGCACACGAGGCGGCGGCGGCCTGGGGCGTGCCGGCGTCCTGGGAGGGCAGCAGTTCCGGCTCCAGCCAGAGCACGGCCCCGATGGCCGCGAACAGGGCCACGGCCGCCGCTGCCTGGCCCCACGCGTTGGGTTCCTTCTCCGCTGCCGCCGGAGTGGGACGCTGCCCCGCTGGAGCCTGCGGCTGCGGCTGCGGCTGCGGCTGGGCAGCAGCCTCGGACACCGGCCCGCCCTCGGCAGCCGCCGGGCCCGGGTTCCCGCGTGCGCGCAGGGCCCGGACGACCAGATGGACGCGCACCACCGTGAACACCAGGAACGCCACGCCGATCCCGGCCGGCACCCATTCCTCGTCGTGGAGGGCGAGATATATGAGGCGTGCGCCGAGAACGGAACCGACCACGATGAGCAAGGGCTCGCGTACCCAGAAGGGCAGGCGACGGAGGAGGAAGCCGAGCATTCGGTGATCACACCAGGACAAGATCGTCCCGGCTGTGATGGAAGCCATAGTTCCGGCTCGGGTCTCAACCGTGATGGAAGAGGGCTCGCGGCGCCGCCGAGCCTCCGGCGTGCCCATCGACGCCGCGGTCCGGGCCGCAGGCGTCGCAGGCGGGCTGCCGGCGGCGAGGCCGCGGCCGCCGGCCCGCAAACGTTCGCCGAGCAGCCCTCTGTCCGGTGCCCGAGCCGTTCGCGGACGTCACTGATCAGCCGCGGGTTACGCGAACCCCGTGAAAACGGCACGAACCGGTACCGGCCACGGAGGCCGGGGCCGCGGGACACCGGGGACGGGGACCTCCGGGGAGCAGAGATCACACGGGTGCTGGATCATCCCGTCCCGCACTCCGGGTAACGTCAGGGTATGAGTCATCCACACCCCGAACTTAAAGCCGCCCCGCCTCTTCCCGAGGGAGGGCTGCGGGTCGTCGCCCTGGGCGGCCTGGGTGAGATCGGTCGCAACATGACCGTCTTCGAGTACGCCGGAAAACTGCTCATCGTCGACTGTGGCGTGCTGTTCCCCGAGGAGACCCAGCCCGGCGTGGATGTGATCCTGCCGGACTTCACCTCGATCCGGGACCGGCTGGACGACATCGTCGCCGTGGTGCTCACCCACGGACACGAGGACCACATCGGCGGCGTGCCGTACCTGCTGCGCGAGCGGTCCGACATTCCCGTCGTCGGTTCCAAGCTGACGCTGGCGTTCCTGGAGGCCAAGCTCAAGGAGCACGGCATCCGGCCCCGTACGGTCCGCGTACGCGAGGACGACCGGCGCCGCTTCGGACCCTTCGACTGCGAGTTCGTGGCGGTCAACCACTCCATTCCGGACAGCCTCGCGGTCGCGATCCGCACCGGCGCCGGGATGGTGCTGCACACCGGCGACTTCAAGATGGACCAGTTCCCGCTCGACGACCGCATCACCGATCTGCGCGCCTTCGCCCGTCTCGGCGAGGAGGGCGTGGACCTGTTCCTCACCGACTCCACCAACGCCGAGGTACCCGGCTTCACCACCAGTGAGCGGGAGCTGAACCCGGCGATCGAGCAGGTGATGCGCACCGCCCCGCGCCGGGTCATCGTCTCCAGCTTCGCCAGCCATGTGCACCGCATCCAGCAGGTCCTGGACGCCGCCCACCAGCACGGCCGCAAGGTCGCCTTCGTCGGCCGGTCGATGGTCCGCAACATGGGCATCGCCCGTGAGCTGGGCTATCTGAAGGTCCCGTCCGGTCTGGTCGTGAACACCAAGGAGCTGGAGAAGCTCCCGGACCACAAGATCACTCTGGTGTGCACCGGGTCCCAGGGCGAACCGATGGCCGCACTGTCACGCATGGCCAACCGCGACCACCAGATCCGTATCGGCAAGGGCGACACCGTCCTGCTCGCCAGCTCCCTCATCCCCGGCAACGAGAACGCCATCTACCGGGTGATCAACGGACTCACCCGGTGGGGCGCCCACGTGGTCCACAAGGGCAACGCCAAGGTGCACGTCTCCGGGCACGCCAGCGCCGGCGAACTCGTCTACTGCTACAACATCGTCAAACCCCGCAACGTCATGCCCGTACACGGTGAATGGCGTCATCTGCGCGCCAACGGCGACCTCGCCGTCCGTACCGGCCTCGACCCCGAGCGGGTGGTCATCGCCGAGGACGGCGTCGTCGTCGACCTCGTCGACGGGCGCGCGTCCATCACCGGCAAGGTTCCCGCGGGCAACGTCTACGTGGACGGCATGGAGGTCGGCGGAGCCACGGAGGCGTCCCTCAAGGACCGCCTCACGCTCGCGGAGGAGGGCGTACTCACGGTGGTGGCGATCGTCGACGCGGACACCGGCGCCCTGGCGGAGACTCCCGACTTCCTGGCCCGCGGCTTCGTCCACGACGACACCACCTTCGAGCCGGTCGTCCCGGTCATCGAGAAGACCCTGTCCAAGGCGGCCGGCGAAGGAGTCGGGGACGCGCACCAGCTCGAACAGCTCATCGCCCGCGCCGTGGCGAACTGGGCGTTCCGCACCTACCGCCGCAGGCCGCTCATCATCCCCGTCATCATCGACGCCTGAGCCGCAGCCCCGGCCCGCGCGGGCCGGGCACAGCGCCGCCGCCCCGGTCACAGGACCGGGGCGGCGTGGCGGGACGGCGGGGCGGGCGCGGCCGGACCGCGCGGGCCGGACCGCGCGGGCCGGGCGGCTCAGCCGCCGCTCTTGCGCCGGAACGACCGCTGGCTCGCGGCCGGACCGTGCGCCGCGCGCACCTTCGACGCGTTCGGACTGGTGGCAGCGTCGGCGGCGGCCGCCTGCACACCGCGCTTGCGCTCCAGCGCTTCGCGGAACTTGCGCTTGAGGTCGTAGGTGCCGTCGGCGTCCGGTGTCAGAGGGGACGTCTCGGCGGAAGCCGGCTCCGAACCTTCCGTGGATACGGGCTCTGCGGTCATGGTGACCTCCTGGGTTCGGGAGTGGGCGGACACAGCTTGTCATGCCGGACACGGTGCGGAGCACCGCCGACGTCATCTGTTCCGGTTCGTGCAGATATGTCCCTCACGGCCGAGGGGCGGTCCCGTGGCCGGAAGGGTCGCCTCCGGGGCCATGCTTCTCAGCCGTTGCGGCGCACGTGGGCGGCCCTGCGGGCCTCGGCGAGCTTGCGGGCCTCACCGGCCTTGCGGGACTTGCCGCCGGCGCCGCGGGCAGTGTCCTTGCTGGTACCGAGGCCGCGGAAGGGGAGGTTGGTGTTCTTGGGCCGGGGAAGGGGGGGCCCGCCGTCGAGGGGGATGCCGGAGGGAGTCCTGGCACCGGTGATCCGGCTCAGCTCCGCCTCGCCCGAGCGCACTTTGGTGACGGTCGCCTCGATACCGGCGTCGGCCATCACACGGCTCGTCTCGCGGCGCCCGCCCGCCGTCACGAGCGTCACCACGCTGCCGGACCCACCGGCGCGGGCGGTGCGGCCCGCCCGGTGCACGTAGTCCTTGGGGTCGGTGGGCGGGTCCACGTTGACCACGAGATCGAGGTCGTCGATGTGCAGGCCGCGGGCGGCGACGTTGGTCGCCACCAGGACCGTGAGCCGGCCCTCCTTGAACTGCGCCAGGGTCCGTGTGCGCTGCGGCTGGGACTTGCCGCTGTGCAGGGCCCCCGCGTGCACCCCGCAGCCCCGCAGATGCCGGGTGAGCTGGTCGACGGCGTGCTTGGTGTCGAGGAACAGCAGTACGCGGCCGTCGCGGGCGGCGATCTCCGTGGTGACGGCGTAGCGGTCGGGGTCGTGGACGACCAGCACATGGTGCCGCATCGTCGTGACCGTGCCCGCGGACGGGTCGACCGAGTGGACGACGGGGTCGTGGAGATAGCGGTCGACCAGCTGATCGACATCCCGGTCGAGAGTGGCCGAGAAGAGCATCCGCTGACCGTCGGGGTGCACCTGGTCGAGCACCTCGGCGACCTGCGGCAGGAAACCCAGGTCGCACATCTGGTCGGCTTCGTCCAGCACGGTGATACGGACCCGTCCCAGGCGGCAGGCCTTGCGCTCGATCAGGTCGTGCAGGCGTCCGGGGGTGGCGACGACGACCTCGGCCCCCTCGCGCAGCGCGGCGATCTGCCGGCCGATCGACGTGCCGCCGACGACCGTGGCCATCCGCAGCCGCAGCGCCTCGGCGTACGGCGTCAGCGCCTGGGTGACCTGCTGGGCCAGCTCCCGGGTCGGCACGAGGATCAGGGCGTGGGGCTGCTTCGGTTCCGCGCGCCGCCCGGCGGTCCGGGTCAGCAGCGCCAGTCCGAAGGCGAGCGTCTTGCCCGACCCGGTGCGTCCGCGGCCCAGGACGTCGCGCCCCCGGAGGGCGTCGGGCAGTGTGGCGGCCTGGATCGGGAAGGGGTCACGCACCCCGAGTTCGCTCAGTGTGCGCAGTACCTCGCCCGGGAGTTCCATACCGGAGAAAGAGACGGCCGGGAGCGGCGTCGGGGTCGTGGCCCCGGGCCGGGCGGAGTCGCCGTGGGTGGTGCCGTAGGAGTCGGGGTGTGTCATGGACAGCCTTCCGCAGGGGAACGTACCGAGGAAGGCCCGGCAGGAGGGACAGCCCCTGTACACAGCGGAACCGGACAGTCGGAATCGCCTACCGCGACGACCACGCAAATGGGTGACTTTAGCACGGGAGCCGGCACGCAGGGCGTGACGGGCGTCGGTCCCCGCGAACCAGCCGTTCGGCCTGGCCTCCGGACCGTCTCGCACACATGCCGCTCGACACGGTGCGGGCGGCATCGCGCAGGATGCCTGGCCCGCCCCCGGTCCCGGCCGAGGTGGTCCGGGGCGTGCGCATCGTCCGTCAGGGCGTGGGGCCGCGCCGGCCCGCCCGTCGGCCGCCGCGTGGGCCCAGTGACCTGAACAGCGCAGCGCCCCGGTGCTCCGGGGCGCTGAGAACCGCGCCGACCGCCACGATCGAAGAACGCAGACCACGCGAAGGGACATCCCATGCACCGCAGGCAGCGCCGGCCACTGACGGTTCCGATCGTCGAGCACCGTCCCTCGGACTGACTCCCCGCCGGGCACTTTCCGGGCCACGCGCGTCCGCGGACGCGCCGTGCCGGAGGAAGCCCGTGCACGCCACCGAGGCAATGCCGGCGGGCCAGCAAGGGGACCTGTGACGCGCACGAAGAACGACCCGAGCTCCCAGACCCGGGCCGGAAGACAATCACTCGCCGCCCAGCTCTCCGACCGGGTGCGCACCTACATGTCCACCGAGGCCGGCAGCGCGGGGCTGCTCCTGGCCGCTGTCCTGGTGGCGCTGGCCTGGGCCAATTCTCCCTGGTCCGCGGGGTACGAGGCGCTCTGGGCGACCGAGGTGACCGTGTCGTTCGGCAGCGCGGAACTGTCCATGGATCTGGGGCACTGGGTCAGCGACGGTCTGATGGCCCTGTTCTTCTTCGTCATCGGCCTGGAGGTCCGCTACGAGATCTCGGTCGGCGCACTCGCCGGCCGCCACCGCATCATGCTCCCGGCCATCGCGGGGGTCGGCGGGATGGTCGTTCCCGCGGGGATCTACCTGGCGATGGCGCCCGGTGGCGAGGCGGCCGGCGGCTGGGGCACGGTCATCGGAACCGATACGGCTTTCATGCTGGGGGCGCTCGCCGTGGTGGGGCCGAAATTCGTGACCCAGCTGCGGGTCTTCCTGCTGGCGATCACCGTCATCGACGACATGGTGGCGGTCAGTGTGATCGGTCTGGTCTACTCCGACACCGTCCACCTGCCGCCGCTGCTCGGGGCGCTCGCCCTCTGCGTGGTCCTCGCCGCGCTGACCCGGCTGGGAGCGTGGCGGGCGGCCCCGTACGTCCTGGTCGTGCTCGCACTGTGGCTGGCCACCCTCGGAGCCGGTCTGCACGCCTCCATCGCCGGCATGCTCGGCGGTCTCCTCATCCCCGCCCATCCGCCCGCCTCCGACGCCGTGGACCGCGCCACCCGGCTCGCCCGCGCCTTCCGCCAGTCACCCCGCGCCGACGTGGGGGCGTCGGCGCGTGTGGGCCTGCAACGTGCGGTCTCCGTCAACGAGCGGCTGCAGCTGATGCTGCACCCCTGGGCGAGCTACGTGGTCGTCCCGCTGTTCGCCCTGTCCAGCGCCGGCATCGACCTTCGCGGCGGGGTGCTGGAGCGTGCCCTGACCTCCTGGCTGACCTGGGGCGTCGTCGTCGGCCTGGTGGCCGGCAAACTGCTCGGTGTCTGGGGCGGAACCATGCTCGGCACCCCCGCTTCGGCCTCGGCGGGCTCCCCCGGGGGGTGGGACCGGGGCATGTGATGGGCGGCGCCGCGCTGTCCGGGATCGGCTTCACCGTCTCCCTGCTGATCGTCCAGCTCGCCTTCGGCGACCCGGACCTGACGGCCCAGGCGACCGTCGGCGTGCTGCTGGCCGCCCTGTTCGCCACCGCGCTGGGCTGGCTCGTGTTCCGTCTCGCCGCGGTCCTGCGCGGCGAGACCTCGGCCGAGCTGCCCCGTCGCCTCGACCGTCCGGTCGACCCGGAGGAGGACCACATCCTCGGCCCCGCGGACGCCCCCCTCACCCTGGTGGAGTACGGCGACTTCGAATGCCCCTACTGCGCCCGCGTCACCGGCATCACCAAGGAACTGCGGCAACTATTCGGCGACCGGCTGCGGTACGTCTTCCGGCACCTGCCGCTCCCCGACGTCCACCCCCGGGCCGTACTCGCCGCCCGGGCGGCCGTCGCCGCCGGGGAGCAGGGACGGTTCTGGGACATGCACGACCAGCTCTACGCGCACCAGGACCGCCTGGAGTACGAGGACATCGCCGCGTACGCCATCGAGATCGGACTCGACATGGTCCGCTTCCTGGACGACATGGACGCCGAGAGGACCGCGGAACGGGTACGGGCCGACGCGGCCAGTGCCGAGGCCAGCGGTGCCCGCGGCACACCCACCTTCTTCGTCGGCGACCGACGGCACACCGGACCGTACGACGCCGTGACACTCGCCGTCGTGCTCGAGGAGTCCGCGCCGGGAGCACCGTCCTGAGCCGTACGCCGGTGCCGCGGCCGTAACGTTTGCCCGTCAAGGAGCGGCGTCCGGTATCAGGGGCTGCCCAGGTAGGTGGTCGCCTCGACCTCGTTCAGGTGGATGAGGACGTCGTGGGCATCGCCGAGGGCGACGCGGTACTCCGTGGGGTCGGGCCAGCCGGCGCCTATGTTCCAGGTGGGGCGCGGCTCGGCCAGCCAGGTGCGCACGACGCGGGGGGCGGTGCGCATGTCGAGGATGTAGTCGCGCTGGCGGGCCCGGTCCAGGGTGTACTCGTTGGAGCCCCGCCGGGCGGCGTCCACGCGGTAGGTACGGATCACGTTGTCGTCCGTGCCGAACGCCTTGAAGGCGCCGCTGTGGAAGCTGAAGCCGATGCTGACGTAGTTCCCGCCCAGCGCGTCGCGCAGAACGGCACCCTGCGTCTTCGGGTAGCGCGGGTCGAAGGCGTCGTAGGAGACGTGGGTGTTGTGGGCCGAGAGCAGGATCCGGTCGCCGGTGTGGGTGTGCCACCAGGCCACGTTCTCGGCCATCACCCGGTCGCGGTATCTCATCATCTCCGTGACCTGGGCCTCGTCGGTGATGTCGTAGGAATAGCCCTTGGCCATCTGGTGGATGGCCCTGGCGTGCTGGACCAGCCGGCTGTGTTCCCGTCCGCTCATGCCGGGGGCCGGATGCTGCTTCCGGAGCAGTTCGAGCACCTCCCGGGTGCGGTCGGCGCGCTTCTCGCGTTCGGTCAGGGGCAGTTCGAGGTAGCTCTCCAGGTAGGCCGCCGCGTCGGTGGCCGGGGCCAGGCCGTCGTAGAGGGCGGCGACGCGCGCACGCAGCTGCGGGTGGGCGCGGGCCACGTGGTCGGTCACCCGCCGGTACAGCTCGGGTCCGGCGTAGCCCATGTCGTTGCCCGCGAAGTGGACCGGGTCGGTGGGGTGCTGACGGTTGTAGGCGCGCATCCACTCGATGAGGTTCAGGTAGTCCGCGTTGTTCCAGATGCGGTAGGAGCCCTGGAACTCCTCGCGGGCGATGCGGTCGAGATCACCCTTGCCGTACAGCACGTAGTCGTTGACACGGACGCCGCTGCTCCAGGGCAGTTCCAGGGAGAAGGCCCGGAAGCCCTTCTCCTCGACCAGGTAGCGCAATACCCGGTGCTTCATCCGGAAGAAGGCCCGGGAACCGTGGGTGGCCTCACCCAGGCCCACCACCTCGGCGTCCCCCACCATGCGGCCCAGCGCGCCCAAGTCCCGCAGGCTGCCTTCGGGCTCGGTACTCCTCAACGTGTGGGCGCTGCGCCCGATCGCGTCGACCACGCCCGTCGTGCTCCGGCCGGCGGAGTGCTTCGGCGGGGTGGCGGTGGCCGCCGGGGTGGCCACCGCCACCGCACCCAGGGAGAGGAGAAGGGCGGAGGAGAGTACTGCTGCCTTGCCTGGTGTCATGACAGCAGGTTCCCGTGCACACCGCTGCCCGCACCAACCCCTCAACTGCCCACCTTCCGGTACCGCAGGCACTACCGGCGCCCGGCGTCGTGCTGTGCGACGAGCCTTCTCTGTAGACGACGACCGGCTGTGGGGCATGGACCGGCGCAAGAAGGGAGCCGTGAACACACTGGCCGCGCTGCTGAACTGGAAGCGTGCGTATGTACTGCTGCCCACCGATCCCGGCACGCGAGTCGACGGCGTTGCCAGGTTCAGACCCGAGATCGTGTGAGGTGGCACGCCCTTTGATCCCAAGTTCGCCGGTCCAGGCGGCGAGGTCGTCCGTAATGAAGAGGTGGTCGGCGCTGAGGGCGCCCGTGGCCGTACGGTGGCAGGAGGTGTGGGGTAGGTGCGCGAAGTGGCAGACCGTGCCCCGGTACAGACGGTCGGGGAGCTCGTTGCCACAGCCGCCCAGCGGAGTCCCGCACCAGTATATGGAGGCGTCCCGTTACGGCCACCGTCCGGCAACACCGCCCTGAGGCCGGCAGTATCCACGGCATCATCGGTTGCACCACAACGCGGCCTCGCTCCCTTCGACGCCGAGCGCACGTGTCGACTCGGTTCACGGAATACGGCGTGACCGGTTCTCCGATGGTTCCGCACCTCATGGGGCTTTTCCGGTACGAAGGCCGGTCGGGCCTGGTGTAATCGGCGGCGAACGACCGAGGAACAAGGGGGCCATATGCAGGCCAAGGAAACGTTGTTCGCCGATCTCGTGCAGGGCCGGGCCCAGCAGTTCCAGGTACCGCTCTATCAACGGACCTACTCCTGGACCGAGAAGCACCTCAAGCAACTGTGGAGCGACATCCTGGAACAGGCAGGGCTGCTCGAGTCCCAGGAGGAGAAGGCGAGCACGCACTTCCTCGGTTCGGTCGTGCTCGCGCCGTCACCGCAGAACGATGCGACGTTCCCCCGCTGGCTCGTCGTCGACGGTCAACAGCGGCTGACCACGTTGTCCCTGGCCCTCGCCGCCATCCGCGATCATGTCGCGGATGGCGCGCCCCACCAGGCCCAGCGAATCGACGAGCAATACCTGATCAACAAATGGAACAGCGGCAATGACCACCTTCGTCTGCTGCCGACGCAGGCTGACCGGCCGCAGTTCGCCGCTCACATCCGCGGCCCCCTCACCGATCAGACCATCGGAAGCGGTGTCGCCACCGCCTACGCCTTCTTCCGCAAGAAGCTCGTCGAGGCAGGCGATCCTACTGCCCCGCAGGACGTGTTCCGCATCGAGCAGGCGATCACCTCGCGGCTCACGCTGGTGGCGGTGACCGCCGAACCCGGCGACAACGTGCATCGCATCTTCGAGTCGCTCAACAACACCGGCCTGAAGCTGAGCCAGGCCGACCTGCTGCGCAACTATCTTTTCATGCGGCTGACCACGCGAGGCGAGCACGTCTACGAGACCTACTGGCTGCCCCTGCAGAGCAGTCTGAGCAACGACGAGCTGGAACAGCTCATGTGGCTGCAACTCGTGCTGGACGGGGACGACCGGGTCCGCCGTCAGGACCTGTACGCCGCCCAGCAGAAGCGCTTCGAGAGCCCGAGGAAGGACGAGGCGAAGATCGAGGCGTACATCAGGGAACTCCACCGTCACAGCGCCCTCTTCCGCCGGCTGCTGCACCCCGATGAGGAACCCGATTCCGAGGTCCGGGCCGCGCTCCACCACCTTGACGCATGGCAGGCGGCCGTCACCTACCCCGCCTTGATGCTGCTGCTCGACCGGCGCGAGCGCGGGGAATTGGACTCCTCCGGGACCGCCCGCGCCATGGCGTACATCGAGAGCTTCCTCGTCCGCCGGATGATCTGCCGGGTCCCGACCAACAACCTCAACCGCATCTTCCAGGCCGTGCCCGGTCAGCTTCCGCTCGACGTGCCCGTCACCGAGGGCCTGCACCGGCTCCTCTCCTCCGAGAACCGCTTCTGGCCCGACGACACCGAACTGCGCGACAAGATCCGGAAGGCGCCGTTCTACCAGTACGGCCGGTGGCAGCAGCGCAAACTGGTGCTGCAACGGCTGGAGGAGAGCTACGGGCATCCCGAACCGGTCGACTTCGCCGCCGCGCAGCTCACCGTGGAGCACGTCATGCCACAGTCGCCCGGCGACGATTGGCTGCGCGTGCTGGGCGAGGAGGCTGCCGACGACGAGACCGCGGAGGAACTGCACGCCCGGTTCCAGCACACCCTCGGCAACCTGACACTCACCGCGGTCAACTCGGAGCTGTCCAATCACCCCTTCGAGCGCAAACAGGATCTGCTGGGCGGCAGCCACCTGGAGATGAACCGCCGCATCGCCGCCACCGAGCGCTGGGGCGTGCGCGCGATCCTGGCCCGCGCCGACGAACTCGCCGACCGTGCGATCGCGTTGTGGCCGGCCCCGCTGCGCGGAGTCGGCCGTGCGGAACGCAGCCGTGACTGGCAGCTCGCCCACCAGGTCCTCGCCGCCCTCCCCCACGGCACCTGGACCTCGTACGGCGACCTCGCCGCGTTCCTCGGCTCCGGTGCTCAGGCTGTGGGCAATCACCTGGGCAACACCCCTGGCGTGGCCAACGCGTACCGGGTCCTCACCTCCGAGGGCAAGGTCTCCGACGGCTTCCGGTGGGCGGCACCCCAGGACGCCGGAAGTGACGACGTTCGCGCCCGGCTGGCCGCCGACGGCGTCCGCTTCACGGCCACCGGGGCCGCCGACCCGGCCCAGCGGCTCACTGCCGACGACCTCGCCGCACTGCTCGCCGGCACGGACGACGACCGGGCGGACGGTGAGGACACCGCTCAGGATGGAACCGCGGAAACACCGGGCGAAGAGACCCGCGCCGAACGCTTCTTCCGCCAGCTCGCCGCGGACGACTCACCTGAGACAGTCGAAGGGGTCCACGCGCTCTTCGCCCACTGGGAGGGACTGGGCGGCTGGATCGGCCACGGCGCGGGACACGTCACCACGAGCGCGTACCTCATGCTCGGCGAGGTCGGCGGACCCGGTCGCGGCATCTGGCCGATCACGCTCTACCCCGGCGCGGGACGCGGCGGCACCGCGGAGGTGGTGTTCCAGTACCTCGCCGCGCGGGAGCCGTTCACCGACCGCGCGCTGCGCGCCGAACTCCTCACCCGCCTCAATGCTCTGGACGGCGTCGACATCCCGGAGGGCAAGCTGGAGTTGCGCCCCAACATCCGGCTGTCCCTGCTGGAGAAGGACCGCAACCGGGAATTGCTCACCGAGACGCTGACGTGGTTCCGGGACCGCTGGGAGGACCGGGGCACGTCCTGACGGCTGCCCGCCGGGCGCACTCCGCCCACACCGTCTTGCCGCCCGGCGGGTACGACTCGCAGCCCCAGGCGTCCGCGAGAGAGGCGACGAGAAGCAGGCCCCGTCCGGACTCACCGTCGGCCTCGGTTCCTGTGCTCAGGGTCGGCACGGGCAGACGTTCGCCCCGTGCGTCGGTGACCTCGATCCGCAGGGTCGTGGGTGTCAGGGTCAGGGCGAGACGTGCGTTCCTGCCCTGCACCCGGCCGTACAGGGCGGCGTTGGCGGTCAGCTCCGCGATGAGGAGGGAGGCTGTGGCCATGTCGTCGTCGGTGGGCTCCGGCTCCGGCCGTCCCCGGTGCGCGGCGAGCCAGCGTTCGGCGGCTTGGCGTGCGGTGTGCGCGCCCCGTGCGGTGGTGGGGAACATAGTACGGAAGTGGTCTGCGCCGACGATCGGTTCACCTGGAGCGGTGACAGTTTCCTGATTCACATCACCGAGGGTGACCGAGCGGTCCTACCATGGGGAGCATTTCGGGCAGTACGCAAGGTGACTGTCCCGGTGCGGACGGTGCGAAGTACGGACGTACGGCCATGACCTGACCGTGCTGTCACCGGTTCGTCCTCAGCACAAGGAACAGGGTGGTGGTACGGCATGACGGCACAGGCGGGTGCGGGGATTCCCACGGGCGGTGAGACGGATGGCACGGACGAGGTCGCGGACTTGTTCCGGGCCCTCGGCCGCCAGATCAAGGTCGCCCGCGAGCGGGCCGGACTGAGCCAGAAGGAGCTGGGCGACCGGCTCGGGTACGGGGAGGAGACGATCTCCTCGGTCGAGCGGGCCCGGCGGACACCTCAGCCGGAGCTGCTGGTGGCGGTGGACACGTTGCTGGAGTGCGGGGGCCTGCTGGCCTCTGCGGCGGAGGATGTGGAGCGGGCGAAGACCCGGCGGAGGGTGCGGCATCCGGAGTGGTTCAAGGACTACGCGCGATTGGAGCAGGAGGCGGTGGAGCTACACGACTACAGCTCGCTTGTCCTTCCGGGGCTCCTGCAGACGGAAGCTCACGCGAACGTGGTGTTCCGAACGCGTCAGCCTTTCCTGGACGAGGCAACCATCGAGCAGCGCGTGGCCGCACGGCTGGATCGACAGCAGATCTTCGACCGCTGGCCTCCGCCGTTCACCACCTTCACCATCGAGGAGTCCGTGTTGCGTCGCCCACTCGGCGGGTGGGACGTTCACCGTGAGCAACTGGAAGCGCTGCTGAGGTTCGGCAGACTACGCAGCGTGGAGCTCCAGGTGCTGCCGATGGAGCGTAAGGAACATCCCAGCCTGGGCGGGCCGTTCATCATGCTTACCCCGAAGGGCAAGCCCCAGGTGGCGTACCTGGAGGTCCAGCACATCAGCCGCCTGATCACAGATCCGGACGAGGTACGTATCCTTGCCGCACGCTACGGCAGCATCAGGGCACAGGCGCTCACGCCAGAAGAATCATTGACCTTGATCAAGAAGATGCTGGGAGACCGATGAACACTGAACAGCCCGCACGGCTGGACTGGTTCAAGAGCAGCTACAGCAGCGGCGAAGGAGGGGCGTGCGTCGAAGTCGCCTCCAATACGACCGCCATCCACGTACGGGACTCCAAGGAGCGCGGCGGACCCCAGCTCGCGTTCGCGCGGAGCGCATGGTCCGGGTTCCTGATGGATCTCACGCACGGCCGGATCTGACCCGCGGCGCGGCCCCTCCCCGCCCCTGGGGAGGGTGACCGTACCCACCCAGGGACTTAGAACTCCTAACGAAATGATCTTCGAGGTGGTTGGATCACTCCGGGGCCGTTGATCTGGGGGCGGGGTGGCTCGGCGGAAGCCGTGGGATGTCGAGGACGAGCTGTGGGCTGTGATCGAGCCGCTATTGCCGAAGGTTGAGCGTCGGATCCGGCATCCGGGGCGGAAGCGGCATCCGGACCGGCAGGTGTTTCAGGGCACCCTGTTCGTCCTGCATACCGGGATTGCCTGGGAACACCTGCCGCAGGAGCTCGGCTTCGGTTCGGGCATGACGTGCTGGCGGCGCCTGGCCGAGTGGACCGAGGCCGGCGTGTGGCCCCGGCTCCATGAAGCGCTTTTGGCCGAGCTCCACAGCGCGGACACCCTGGACTTCTCCCGGGCGGCGGTCGACGGCTCCCACATCCGGGCGTTAAAAGGGGCCCCAAGACGGGACGAAGCCCTGTTGACCGGGGCAGGACGGGCAGCAAGCACCACTTGATCACCGCTGCCACCGGCATCCCGCTCGCCGTCACCCTGACCGGCGGCAACCGCAACGACGTCACCCAGCTCATTCCCCTGCTTCAGGCCGTACCGCCCGTGCGGGGCAAGCGCGGGCGACCTCGGCGCCGTCCCGACGTCGTGCTCGGTGACCGCGGCTACGACCACGACAAGTACCGCCGCCTCGTCCGCGTGCTCGGCGTGAAGCCGCTGATCGCTCGACGCGGCACCGAACACGGCTCCGGACTCGGAACCCAACGCTGGGTTGTCGAGCGCGCCTTCGCCCACCTGCACTGGTTCCGCCGCCTGCGGATCCGCTGGGAGATCCGCGACGACATCCACGAAGCCTTCCTCACCCTGGGATGCGCGCTCATCTGCTGGCGACGCCTGTCACAGCCGGACCGAGCCGCCCTCCCGCAGTAGCCATTCCCGGACCGAAGGAGCACGGTCAAAGAGCTGGCTGACCTGCATGCCTTCTTCGCGTGAGGTCACCCTCGGCAGCGGGGTGAAGTTGTCCGGAAGTACGTCCAACAGACTCCTCACGCGGTCTCCCGCACGCAGAGTGATCAACAGCTCGCACCGCAGCTGACGCGGAACGTCCGGGCGGTGGGACAGGCTGTGCCACAAGGCCGGCCACAAGTAGTGGGTGCCATCGGGCGCCGCATTCGCTTGCACCCAAGCCGGGTCCAACCGCTGGCTCAGGCCGAGGTCACACGCCCGATCCTCCAGCTTGAACAGCGAGGCCGAGTCAACAGCTTTCAGCTCGCGAGGCAGCGGCTGATCGAAGTCCATCGCCCCATGCTGCCCGACAGCACCCCACGACGAGGAGCCGACCACAAAGAGTCATTCCGTTAGGAGTTCTTAGGGTGTAGATCCGGTGAAGGCGCCGCCTGGGGGACACGCGGTGAACGAGAGGGTACGCACGGTTCATGAACGGGGTGCCCGAGCAGATCGGCCGATATGTGGTCGAGCGGGAGCTGGGCTCGGGGGGAATGGGTGAGGCCTATCTGGCCTTCTCGCCCGCCGGTGACCCGGTCGCGGTGAAGCTGATTCGCCCCGATCGGCTGTACCCCGTCACCCGCGCGCGCTTCGAGAAGGAAGCGCTGATCGCGAGGACCGTGGTGGGGACGAACCGGGTAGCCCGGTTCCTGGACGCCGGCCCCTACGCGGAGCGCCCGTGGCTGGCCATGGAGTACGTGCCGGGCCAGACGCTGCTGACGTATGTCGACGGGCACGGTCCGCTGTCCGCCCCCTTGGTGACGAGGCCTCGGTGCTCTGCTGGCGGAGGGACTTGAGGCCGTTCACGCGGTGGGGCTGCTCCACCGGGACCTGAAAGCCGCAGAACGTCATGCTGGGTGCGTACGGCCCCATCCTGATCGACTTCGGCCTCGGAGCGTTCCTGGACACCACCAAGGACACCCTGTCCCACAGCGGAATGATCATCGGCACCGTGCGCTGCGTGCCGCCCGAGCAGGCCCTGGGACACACGAAGGTCAAGGAGTCCGCCGATGTGTACGGGCTCGGCACGGTCTTGCTGTACGCGGCCACCGGGCACTATCCCTACGACGGGGCGCGCTGGAAGGCGCTCGTCGGGCAGGTCGCCAACTCCGACCAGGCCCCGGATCTGACGGCCTCCCCCAGGCTTTGGTCCCGCTGATCGGCTCCATGCTGGCCCACGACCCGGCCGACCGACCCTCCCTCGACGCGGTGATGGCCGGATGCACGAGCGTGCTGGCCTCGGCGGGCCTGTCCCCCATGGAGGCTCGGCACGCCCGGATCGACGCCACCGCAGCGGACAAAACGGCATCACCAGTGGAAACGAACCGCAGGTCGCGTGGGAGCGGCTCGCCGAACAGGCGGTCGCACTCGACGAGGACGAGTCGGACAGCCCTTCACCGGCCACACCGGAGCCCTCTCACGGGGAAGACGCCGCCGAGGCCACCGACGTGCCCGACTCGTCGGCGGACAGCACGGCGCCCTCTGCCCCGGTGGTCGAGGTCCCCGCACCCTACCCGTGCCCCGGAAGCCGGGACGCGCGTCACTGCGCGTGGCCGAGGAACTGCGGAGCCGGTACGCCACGCAGCCCAGCCTCTGAGCCCGGCTTCCGGGGACGCCGTGGGGGCGGTGCGACGGCCCGCTCGGCCACGGAGCCGCCTGCTTCCGCCGTCACCACCGACCTGCGCGCCCGGCTCGCCTCCCTGATGGAACCCGAGCTGCTCGCCCGCGTAGAGATCGCCCACATCGACCAGCTCGCCGCGCGTGTCCTCAGCGAGAACGCCGTCAAGGGCACAGCCAGGCAGCGCGTCTACGACAACGCCGCGCTCAACGTGCTGCGGCAGCTCCTGCTCGAACTCGACGAGCGCCGCTGGGACGCCGAGTTCCTCTACGAGGAGTGGGACCAAGTGATCCTCGGCCAGTCCATCGGCAGCAGGAAGGCGTACTTCGACGCCCGCCGCGCCGGCCGCGGCCGTTCACCCGGCCCGAGCGGGCCGGGATCTGGAAGATCCTGGAGCAGTTCACCGCCCGCCTGGACGAAGACGGGCTGGAGACCTGGGGACAGGCCGCCGAGCGCGCCGCCCGCCTCGAAATGGAGCGCGACGCCAGGATCAGGCGTCAGCAGGAGCACAAGGAAGCCGTCGGCGGCAAGGACCTCATCCACCGCGACGACGGCTCCGGCATGCGGTTCCTCCACCACCGGTACCGTCACATCGTGGTCGACGAGGCCCAGGACCTGCGCGCCGCCCACTGGAAGATGCTGCGCGCCATGGTCGCCCCCGGACCCGACGACCTGTTCATCGCCGGCGACACCCATCAGCGCATCTACGACCGGCAGATCACCCTCGGCACCGTCGGCGTCAACATCCGGGGCCGCTCGTCCAGGCTCACCCTCAGCTACCGCACCACCAAGGAGATCCTCTCCCGGGCCATGCAGGTGGTGAACCTCACCAGCAAGGACCTCGCCTACGACGACAGCACCGACAACCTCGACGGGTACCGCTCCGTCCTGCGCGGCCCCGGTGCCCGACCTGGTGCTCTGTACCTCCAGGGACGACGAACTCGACCGGCTCGCCGCCACGTTGACCGCTTGGCGCGAGGAGATCGCGACGGGCAAGGGCGGCACCGGCCCGCGTCGCGACCCGCGCGGCAGTATCGCCGTGTGCGTCGCGGAACGGGACATGGTCAGTCAGGTGATGCTCCATCTGGCCACCAAGGCGGGGATCACCGTCGCCGAACGCACCAAGGCCGGTCCCAAGAGGGACGGCGAGGTGCACGTCGGCACGATGCAGCGCTTCAAGGGCCTCGAATACCAGAAGCTGGTCATCGTCGGCGCCCGCGACGGTGTCATCCCCCGCACGGCGGTCCTAGAGCGCTACCGCGTCACCGATCCCCGGCGCTGCGCCCGCGAGGCACTCAGGGCACGCTCGCTGCTCTTCGGGGCCGCGACCCGCGCCCGCGACGCGCTTCGCATCAGCTGGCACGACAAGCCGAGCCCGCATCTGCCGGTTTGAGCCGCGCTACAACCTCCCGAGTAGGCCGACATTCGACGACATGACGTACGAGGGAGGTGCGGAACCGCATTCGCTCGTGAACGTCGAGCGTCAGAATCCCTTGATGTGATGGATGCACGGCCGGCCCGGTCCCGCGCGTGCGGGTCCGGGCCGGCCGTGGTGCGGGCGGATCCGGCTCATCCCTCCGCAGCCGGCTCCTGGGTGAAGTCCGCGTGGAAGCGGCGGGTGTGGTCGACGCGGCGTTGCGGGCCGGTCAGAGTGACCGGCGCCGTCAGGCGGGCGTCGGTGCTGGAGGTGGCGAGACGGAGTTCCAGTTCGCCGGGTTCGACGATCCGGTGGCCGTCGCGGCCGGTGAAGGAGGCCACGTCGGCGGGGACCGTGACGCGGACCCGGCGGGACTCCCCCGGTTCCAGCGGGACCCGGGTGTAGCCGACGAGGCGCTGCACCGGCTGGACGACGGAGGCGACCGGGTCGTGCAGGTAGAGCTGCACGACGTCGGTGCCGGAGCGCTCCCCGGTGTTGCGGACGGTGAGGGAGAGGCTGAACTCGCCGTCGGTCGGGGCCTGTCCGGCGTCCACGGTGAGGTCGCTCCAGGCGAACTCCGTGTAGGTCAGGCCGTGTCCGAAGCCGAACACCGGCGTCGGGTCGATGTTGGAGACCTCGCTGGCCTGGGCGAGGCGGGCGCCGAGGTAGGTGGTCGGCTGGGATCCGGGACCGCGCGGCACGCTGACCGGAAGACGCCCGGAGGGGCTGGTGCGGCCGCTCAGTATCCCGGCGATCGCCTGGGTGCCGGCGACGCCCGGGAAGAAGGACTGCACGATCGCCGCGGACTCCGCGACGGCGCGGCCGAGCGCGTAGGGCCGTCCCGCGAGCAGGACGGTCACCACCGGGGTGCCGGAGTCGAGCAGTTCGTCGAGCAGGTGCTGCTGGGCTCCGGGCAGGGCGAGGGACTCCGCGTCACAGCCCTCACCGCTGGTGCCGCGGCCGAACAGGCCCGCACGGTCGCCGAGTACGGCGATGACGATGTCCGCGTCCCGGGCCGCGTCCACCGCCGTGCCGATGCCGGAGAGGTCGCCGTCGTCGACGCCGGTGCCTCGGGCCACGGTGATGTCGGCGTCGGGGAACTCGGCGGTCAGGGTGTCCCGCAGGGTCGGCAGGTCGATCCCCACGGGGACGTCCGGGTGCTGCACACCCACGTGCTGGGGGAAGGAGTAGCAGCCCAGTACGGCGGTGGCCTCGGCGGCGTTGGGGCCGACCAGGGCGATGCGGCGGGGCCGGGCGAGCGGCAGCGTGCCGTCGTTGGTGAGCAGGACGACCGCCTTCTCGGCGATCTCGCGGGCCAGTTCCCGGTTCTCGGGCCGGTCCAGGTCGATCTTGCCGCGCAGGGCGTCGGGGTCGTCCAGGTCCGCGCCCTCCAGTGCGGGCGGCACCGGGCTCCAGTCCGGGTCGAGCAGGCCGAGCATCGCCTTCTGGCCGAGGACACGGCGCAGCGCGCGGTCGATGACCGACTCCGGTACCCGGCCGTCGGCGACGGCCTCGGCGAGCGGCGCGCCGAACGTCTTGACGGTGGGCAGTTCGACGTCGACGCCGGCCGTCAGCGCGGCACCCGCGGCTCCGGCCCAGTCGCCCGCGACGCCGTGCAGGATCTTGAGGAAGGCGATGCCGAAGTAGTCGGCGACGACGGTGCCGTCGAAGCCCCAGGTGTCACGGAGCAGCCCGGTCAGCAGGCTCTCGTCGGCCGCGGCGGGGACGCCGTCGGTGTCCGTGTAGGAGTGCATCACGGAGCGGGCGCCGCCCTCGCGGACGGCCATCTCGAACGGCGGGAGCAGCACGTCGGCCCGTTCGCGGGCGCCCATGGGCGCGGGGGCGAGGTTGCGTCCGGCGCGGGAGGCCGAGTAGCCGACGAAGTGCTTGAGGGTGGCGACGATCCCGGCGGACTCCAGGCCCTGCACGTAGGCGGTGCCGATGGTGCCGACGAGGTACGGGTCCTCGCCGATGGTCTCCTCGACCCGGCCCCAGCGGGCGTCGCGCACCACGTCCAGGACGGGCGCGAGCCCCTGGTGGACGCCGACGGAGCGCATGTCGCGGCCGATGGCGCCGGCCATGCGGCGGACGACGTCGGGGTCGAAGGTGGCGCCCCAGGACAGCGGGACGGGATAGGCCGTCGCACCCCAGGCGGCGAAGCCGGCCAGGCACTCCTCGTGCGCGACGGCGGGGATGCCGAAGCGGCCGGCCGAGGTGATGCGGGACTGGGTGCGCAGCAGGGAGAGCGCGCCGAGCGCCGGGTCGACGGGTGCGGTGCCGAAGGGGCGGGTCAGCTGGCCCAGACCTGCGGGCAGAAGCGCGTCGAGGTCGACGGCCTCCTCCATGTCGTGCTGGTGCGGGGCCACTTCGCCGCCGTTGGCGGACGCGCCGACCCACACGCCGTACAGCTGGGCGATCTTCTCTTCCAGGGTCATCGCGCCGATCAGCGCGTCGACCCTGGCGGCCACGGGGAGGTCGGGGTCGTTCCAGAGGGGGGTTTCGGGGGTGGTCTCTACGGCCACGTCGGCAGTCACTTTCCTCCGACACCCATCAGGCCCTGGACCAGGGCGCGACGGGCGAACAGGTAGACGAGCAGGATGGGCACCATGGACAGCACCACGGCTCCCAGCAGACCGGGGATGTCGATGCCGTGTTCGGTCTGGAAGTTGTACAGACCCAGGGTGACGACCTTGGTGGAGTCGGACTGGGTCAGGACGAGCGGGAACAGGAAGCCGTTCCACGCCTGGAGCGCGGAGAAGACCACGATGGTGGACAGCCCGCCCCGTGAGAGGGGCAGCACGAGCTGGAAGAACATGCGCCTCGGGGTGGCGCCGTCCATGGCCATGGCCTCGTACAGCTCCGGGGAGATGTCACGCATCGCGCCGCTGAGGATCAGCGCCGACATGGGCAGGCAGAACGCGGCCGTCGGCAGGATGACGCCCAGCAGGTTGTCGTACAGCCCCGCCTCGCTGATCAGGTAGAACATCGGCACGATGACGGCCTGGGCGGGGATGGCGAGGCCGAGCAGGAACAGCCGGAAGATCGCCGACGTGGTCCGGCCGCGGCTGCGCACGATCGCGTAGGCGAGCGGCGGGACGAGCAGCAGCACGATGCCGATCACGCAGGCGGTGACGACGAGCGTGTTGAAGAAGTACTGGTCGAAGCCGGACTCGAAGGCTCCGGTGTAGTTGTCCAGGGTGAAGCTGTCCGGGATGGAGACCGGACCGTTCTCCGCGTAGTCCTGGCGGGTGCGCAGGGTCGCGGCGAGCATCACGTACAGCGGCAGGCCGACCACGAAGAGCCAGAAGAGCGAGCCGGCGCCGGCCAGGTAGTGGGGACGGCGCCTCATGACGAACCCTCCATGGTGCTGCGCATCTTGTCGTAGCCGGACACCTTGACGACGACCAGCGAGATGATGGTGGCCGCGATGACCAGGACCAGGGCGATGGCGGAGCCGGTGCCGAAGTCGAAGCTCTTGAACGCCTTGTCGTACATGTAGTAGGCGCTGATGGTGGTGTCGGTGCCGGGGCCGCCCTGGGTCAGGATGAGGACCGTCTCGAAGGTGGTCAGACCTCCGACGATCATCAGGATCATCGAGGTGATCATCGCGTTGCGCAGCTGCGGCAGGGTGATGTGGAAGAACTGCCGGTAGCGGCCCGCCCCGTCGATCTCCGCGGCCTGGTACAGCACCTGCGGGATGGCCCGGGCGGCGCCCTGGTAGATCAGCGTGTGGAACGGGGTGAACTGCCAGGTGCTGACGAACGCCAGCACGCCGATGGCGGTGGCCTGTTCACCGAACAGGTTGCCGTCCCCGAAGAGCCATTCGGCCTCGGCCGGTATGCCGAAGTTGGGGTCGAGCAGCGCCCGCCAGAGCACGGAGACGGCCGTGGCGGACAGCAGCAGCGGGATGAAGTAGATGACGGACAGTACGGCCCGGTTGCGCTGGTTGCCGGCGGCCCAGACGCCGAGGACGATGCTCAGCGGCGTCTGGATGGCCACGCCGAGCACGGTCAGCAGCAGGGTCAGCCAGACACTGTTGAGCATCACCGGGTCGTCCATCAGGCGCGACCAGTTGTCCATGCCGACGAACTCGGGTGAGCCGAGCCCGTCCCAGCTCATGAAGGACAGCACCGCCACCATGATCAGCGGGGTGATCGCGAAGAGGGCGAAGAACACTGCGGCGGGCAGTGCCCAGGCGAAGCCGGGGCGTCCCACCGTCGTTGCGGAGGAGGCGGGCCGAGCGCTCGTGATCTTTGTGGTCATGAGCCGTTCGTCACTCGGTGGGGAGGGCCTGCATGGCCTTGATGAAGCCGTCCGCGTCGAGCTGTCCGTTGAAGAACTGCTGGATGGCCTTGTGCATGTCCGAGCTGGACTTCTGCGGGTACGCCTGGTCCCACGACAGCTGGAAGGACGGGGCCTTGGCGACCAGGTCGTACTGGAAGCGGGCGTACTCGGGGTTGCTCGCGGTGTCGATGAACTTGTCGGTGTTGGTCGTGGTCGGCAGGTTGCCGATCTCCAGCTGGTCCTTGACGAAGTCATCGGAGTACATGAGCTTCAGGAACTCGCCGACGGCCTCGGGGTGCTCGGTCTTCTTCAGCACCGAGTAGTAGTTGTTGGTGTTGCCGGCGATGTTGGCCGGGTCGCCCTTGCCGCCCTCGACGGTCGGGAAGGTGCTGTAGCCGAGGCCCTTCTCGGCGAAGCTCTTGTGGTCCGTCAGCTGCTGGGAGTAGTACCAGGAGCCCATCAGCTCGAAGCCGGCCTTGCCCGAGGCCAGCAGCTGGACCGAACCGCCGTTGGTGTACTTGACGGAGTCGTAGTTCTTGCCGAAGGCGCCGGCGTCGACGAGCTCCTTGATCATGCCCAGCGCCTTCTTGCTCTCCGGGCTCTCCCAGGCGCTCTTGTCGCCCTTGAGGGCGTTGGCGAGCAGCTCCGGTCCGGCGATCCGGTCGAAGAGGTACTGGAACCACATCTGCGTCGGCCAGATGTCGCCGCCGCCGAGAGCGATCGGCGTGACACCGGCGTCCTTGAGCTTCTCGACCGCGTCGAGCAGCTCGTCCCAGGTCTTCGGCGGCTTGACACCCGCGTCGGCAAGGACCGTCTTGTTGTGGAAGAGCAGGACGGGCTGGGTACCGCGCATCGGAATGCCGTACGGCTTGCCGTCGACCACGGCGTTGTTGAAGACGGACGGCAGGAACTTGTTTTCCAGGTCCGGGTTCTTCTCGATGAGGTCGTCGAGCGGCAGCAGCAGGTCTGCGTTGACGAACGGCTTGATGCTGCCGCCGCCCCAGTTGAAGAAGACATCGGGCGCCTGCGGCGTGCTGATGATCGTCTGCAGCTTCTTCTGGTAGTCCGCACCGGGGATGGTGTCGAGGACGACCTTGACGTCGGACGTCTTGTTGAAGGTGTCGACGAGCTTCTTCTCGACCTTGTTGGTGGCGTCCCCGTAGACCAGGACATGTATCTTGCCGTCGTCCGCCGAAGCCCCGCCGTCGTCGCCGCCGCAGGCCGCGAGAGTCAGCGTCAGGGCGAGCGTCGCACCGCAGGCGACCAGTCTGGGCAAGCGCGCACGTGTCTTCATCGTTCGCCTTTCGAAAGTTTCGGCCTCATCACCGAAAGTCCATGCCGTGGGACAGTAGGTCAGACGGGTGTTTCGGTCAACGGTCGATTCCGTACTCACCCAAACCGTTATCGACACGTCGTGTCGTATCCTGCGCCTATGCACGAAGACGACGAGGTGAGCGGCAGAGTCACGCTGGCCACGGTGGCGAAAGAGGCCGGCGTTTCGATGCCGACAGTTTCGAAGGTCCTCAACGGACGATCGGATGTCTCCCGCGCGACCCGGGCCAAGGTCGAACGGCTGCTGGACACCCACGGCTACCGCCGCCGCGCCCAGCCGTCGTCCCGCTCCCCGCTCATCGAGATCGTCTTCCACGAGCTGGAGAGCATCTGGGCGATGGAGCTGATCCGGGGCGTGGAGAACGTCGCCAAGGACAACCGCGCGACGGTGGTCCTCACCGAGAGCGGCACCCGGCACACCCCAGCGCCGGAGTGGCTCCCGGGCGTGCTCCAACGCCGGCCGCTGGGCGTCGTGCTGGTCTTCTCCACCCTCCCGCAGGACATCAAACGCCAGCTCAGGGCGGCGGCCATCCCCTTCGTCGTCATCGACCCGGCGGGCGACCCCGACCCGGACGTCCCCTCGGTCGGCTCCGCGAACTGGGCCGGCGGCCTCGCCGCCACCCGCCATCTCACCGACCTCGGCCACCAGCGGGTCGCGATCATCACCGGTCCCGAGGACATGCTCTGCTCGCTCGCCCGTCTCGACGGCTACCGCTCCGCGATGGCGATGGCGGGCCTGACCGCCGACCCGCGTCTGACGCGCTTCGGCGACTTCCACGTGCAGAGCGGCTTCGAGCACGCCATGGATCTGCTGAAGGGCCCCGACCGGCCGACCGCGATCTTCGCGGGCAGCGACCTCCAGGCACTCGGCGTCCTGGAGGCGACCCGGGTGGCGGGCCTGCGCGTCCCGGAGGACCTGTCGGTGGTGGGGTACGACGACGTCCCCCTGGCCCAGTGGTCGAGCCCGCCCCTCACCACCGTCCACCAGCCCCTGCGGCACATGGCCGAGGAGGCCTCCCGGATGCTCCTGCGCCCGGACGACCCGGGCGCGGCGGCCCAGCGCATCGAGCTGGCGACGCATCTGGTGGTGCGGCAGAGCACGGCCAGGCTGGGCGGATAATGACGAGCCGGGCGCACGGGACAGCCGGATGACGCCGAGCTGCGATGCGGACGGCCCCAGGTCCCCGACGGGCGGCACCACCACCACCGCCACCGCCACCGCCACCGCCACCGCCACCGCCACCGAGGAGCACACACGTGACGGAACCGGTGACCCTGCTCCTCTCCCGCCTGCGCTCGGCCGGTCTGCACGACGTCGTCGCCGTCGAGCCGGCCGCGGGAGGGCTCGCCGCGACAGCGGGGCTCGCCCGCCGCGGTGACGGCACCACGGTGTTCGCCAAGGCGCTCGGTGAGCCGTCGCCGGGCGACGCCTCCGCCGCGGAGGCCGAAGGGCTCACCGCGCTGCGCGAGGCGGGCGTCGCCACACCCGACGTCATCCTCGCGGACGGTGACCTGCTCGTGCTGTCCGAGCTCAGGCCCCGGCCACCCGCCGAAACCTTCTGGGAACACCTCGCACAGGAGCTCGCCCACCTGCACACCACCACCCGGCACCCCCGATTCGGGTGGCACCGGGACAACTGGCTGGGACGCCGGCAGCAGGTCAACACCTGGGAGGACGACGGGTTCGAGTTCTTCGCCCGGCACCGGCTGCTGCGCTGGCTGAGTGAGCCCCGTGTCGAGGAGGCGCTGGACCGCGCGGACCGGGAGGCGCTGGAGCGGCTGTGCGACCGGCTGCCCGAACTGCTGCCGGCCGGGCCCGCGTGCCTGACGCACGGCGATCTGTGGACGCAGAACGTCATGGCCACCCCCGGCGGGCGGCCCGCACTGATCGACCCGGCCGCGTCGTACACCTGGGCCGAGGTCGACCTGGCCCATCTGTGGACGACGGCGCCGCCGCCCGAGGCGCATGTGTTCTTCGACCTGTACGCCGAGCTGACCGGGCTCGACCGCGGCTGGCGCGCCCGCATGCCGGTCCTCCAGCTCCGCCAGCACCTGGCCGTGATCGCCCAGTTCGACCCCGACTGGGGCGCCGCCGACCTCGTCCGCGCCACCCTCGCCCCGTTCCGCAGGCGGCCCTGAGCGGGAAGGCCTGGATCCTCCGGCCGGTAGCGGCCGGGATGACGGCTCACACCCTGTCGGCATGAGCCGCCTTTTCCGCACGCACCGAGGTGCGCCGGAGCGGCGGGTCAAGGGCGGACGACGGGGCCCGCGGTCGGGGCCTCAGCGGTTCGCCCGCCTCGCCGCCGCTGCCGCCCCGGTCCGTCCCTCGCCCCTTTCCGAGCGCGAGACCGAGGTCGCCGCCCTCGTCTCCCGCGGGCGCACCAACGCGGAGATCGCCGCGGTTCTGCACATCAGCGCCGGCACGGTGAAGACCCACCTCACCAACATCCAGGGCAAACTCGGCGCCCGCGACCGGGTTGAAATAGCGGCCTGGGCCTGGGAGTCCGGGCTGGCCCGCTGACCGGACCGTGCGCGGCGGCCCCTCGACCGGGACGGAACACACGAGTGCCCTCGCCACGGGACGTCAGGCGCCCGAGTCGACATGCGGTCAGCGGCCCTCGCCGCACCTGACGGCCCCGGTCGTCACCGGCTGTCCGTCCCGATCGTCACCGGTTGTCCGGTCGAACTCCGCTCCGGCCGCCGGATCGGCCGAGCGGACCCCCCGTTTCCCGTCACGGCACGTCGTGGCGTACGAGTGCCCTGGCGAAGGGCTCCCCGGTACGACGGGCGTACGCCATCCGCTCGCGCACCTCCCGCAGCGTGCGCGGGCGGTATCCGGGCCCGCCGCAGCAGCTCTTGGGAAAGCGGACTCCCGCGTGCAGCAGGACGGACAGAACCCTCCAGGCCTCGGTGTCCCGGCGCGGCGGCGCGGCGAAGGCCGATCCCACGTGAACGAGAGCTTCCGCGCAGCGGGGGCAGGTCCGGTGTGGCCTGTGCCTGTCGTAGGGCTGCTTGTACGAGGCCCGACAGGGCAGACAGACATAGGAGGTCTTCGCGTGGCCCATGCGGCAAAGGTAGGCAGCACGTGTTCGCCGGTCAACGCGATTTCTGGGGCAGGAGAGCTCCTTGAAGGTCTTCGGGGGATCCTCACGGAGTGGCGGTCGCGCTGTGGCCGTGCGGTTCGCGGAGACTGTCGATGAGTGCAACCGAATCCGTGCCCGTCAGCCTCGCCGAGATCGCCCGGATCGCGGGAGTGGGGCGGGCCGCGGTGAGCAACTGGCGTCGGCGGCATGATTCCTTCCCGTCGCGCATCGGGGGTACGGACGTCAGCCCGCGGTTCTCCCTCCCTGGCGGAGGTCGGGCGGTGGCTGCGGGACAACGGCAAGCTCGACTCCATCGGCGGGCGGGAGTTGCTGTGGCCCCGGTTCGAGGCGCTGGGCAGCCGGGACGAGTCGGGGCCTGGCGATCGCCGGGGCCGCGCGCCGTATGCGGACGCCCCGCTCCCCTGCCTCGCACGGTGAGCTCACCGCCGAGGCAGAGAAGTTGGCGGAGGAGGCGGCGAAGCTGGGGCGGGCGGAGGGGGCGCGTGAGACATTCGAGTTCCTGCTCCAGCGGTGGCTCGAGACGCATGTGCGTCAGCTGAGTACGACCCCCTGGCCTGCGCTCGGGGCAGCGGCCTCCGGAGAGCGGCACGAGGGCGGCGGGGCACGGCTCCGTGCCCTTCGTGCGGGCGTACCGGGCGTGGGTGCACGACGGGCCGCCGACGGCCTTGGGGCCGCAACTGCACGCTCTGCGGGTGGATCCGGCGAAGCTGGACGCCCACTTCCTGGCCGGCTGTCTGTGCGCGCCCTCCAACGGACGTCAGGCAGGCACCCACGCGTCCAGTTCGTCCCGGGTCGACATCCGGCGGCTGCACGTACTTCAACTGCCCCTGGACGCACAGCAGGCGTACGCCGAGGTGTTCCGGGAGCTGCGGGTCTTCGAGGGACGGCTGGCCGAAGTCGGGGAAACGGGAAAGGCGTTGGTGAGCGGCGTGTCCGATCTGCTCGCCGCGGGCGGACTCGAGAGCTGACGGTGGCGAGCGGCAGAAGGTGACCAGGCGTCAGAAGCCTCTGTCCGCCGGGCAGATGACCTCTTCGGATGCGGGATTCCCTACACTCCCGATCATGAATACTCCGAACGTTCCGTCAGACGCCCCCGCCGACGCCGATTCCGCTCTCTTCGCCACCATGTCCACCATGCGGGCCATGCGGCGCCTGCGGCCCGACCCGGTTCCGGACGAGGTGCTGGACCGGCTGATACAGGCGGCCGTGTGGGGCCCCAGCGGCGGCAACATGCAGCGGTACGAGTATGTCGTCGTCACCGACCCCGGTGTCATGGCCGAGCTCGCGCCCCTGTGGAAGCGGTGCGTGGACGCCTACCTGGCCACGACCGGCAAGTACGCGCCCGCCGGCATGGACGAGGCCGCCTACGGGCGGATGGTCGCCGCCATCGAGTACCAGCGCGACCACTTCGCCGAGACGCCGGCACTGATCATCCCCTGCTATCAGTTCCCGGAGCCGAGGATCGAGGAGGAGGGTCTGCGGCGTTACGCCGAGGCTCTCGGCGCCGACGCGACCGCACGCATGGGGCGGATACAGGAGCGCTTCTCCGCCCTCGCGGAGGGCTCCTGCGTCTACCCGGGCGTGCAGAACCTGCTGCTCGCCGCGCGCGGCCTGGGCCTGGCCGCCAACCTCACCCTGTGGCACATCTTCCTGGAGGAGGAGTGGAAGGCGGCCCTCGGCATTCCCGAGGAGATGAACACGTTCGCCGCCATTCCGGTGGGCTGGCCGCTCGGGAGGTTCGGCCCGGTGAGCCGTCGCCCGGTGGCAGAGGTCGTGCACCGCGACCGCTGGTAGGACGGGAGCCCCGGGCGGGTACCGTCCCGCTACCCGCCCGGTGCCCGGTCAGTGGCCGGCGTCCCGTTCGCGGCGCAGGCGACGCAGGACGACGGCGAGATCCAGGGCGGCGGTCAGGGCGAGGAATCCGCAGACGGCGGAGATGAAGATCAACGGTCCGCGGCCGGGGCTGTCACCCGGGCCGGCGTTTGCGGCCCAGACGGCGAAGAGGGCGCAGCCCGCGACGAAGAGGGGCAGGAAGATCCCGGCGAGGGCCAGGCGCAGGCGCAGCGGGCTGCGGGCGGTGACCGGCTCGGTGCCGGTCCGGGGGAAGCGCCGGCCGATCGCTCCGGAGCGGGAACGGGGGACCCGCTGCCCGGTCCGGTCGGTACGTTCCTCACGCACGCCGCACACCTCCTCGGCCGGCCGCCGTGCTCGGAGGTGCCGGGTAGCCGATGGGGACGCGGGCAAACCGGTGTCCGGGCAAGCGTGCCGGGTACTCGTGCGGGACGACCGCACCATGAGGAAGGACGTCGCCTCATGCATCACGATCAGATCATCGGCAAAGTACAGGCTCTGACCCGGCTGCCGGACCGGGGATCCGCCGAGATGGCGACCCGGGCCGTGCTGACCACGCTGGCCGAACGGCTCCCGTCCGGGCTGACCGATCATGTGGCCGCCCAGTTGCCGCCGACCCTGGCCGCACCCATGCGGCAGGCCGGGGAGGCCACCGGTGGAGGCGAGCGCTTCGGCCTGACCACGTTCGCCGGCCGGATCGCCGGCCGCGCGGAGACGGACGAGGACGCCGCGCTGCGGGAGGCCGCGGCCGTACTGGAGGTGCTCGACGCCGCTCTCGCCCCGGAGCTGACGGAGAAGGTGGTCGCGGCGCTGCCCAAGGACATCGGTGGACTGCTCCCCGTCGGACGGGCCGCCGAGGAATCCGAATGAGGCGGTGAGGGACATGGTGTCCGCGTCCGTGATGATTCCCTCGGGCGGGGCGGACCTGGCCGGGGATCTGGAGATTCCGGCCGTGGCGCGCGGGATGGTGCTGTTCGCGCACGGCAGCGGCAGCTCGCGGCACAGCCCGCGCAACCGGGCCGTCGCCGCCACGCTGCGCTCGGCCGGATTCGGCACCCTGCTCCTGGACCTGCTGACCGGGGACGAGGAGAGCGAGGACGCCGCGACGGGGGAGCACCGGTTCGACATCGGGCTGCTGGCGCGGCGGCTGGCGCACGCGATCGACTGGCTGGAGCGGCGCCCGGACACCGTGGATCTGCCGGTGGGACTGTTCGGGGCGAGCACGGGCGCGGCGGCGGCCCTGGTGGCGGCGGCCGAGCGGCCCCGGCGGGTGTCGGCCGTCGTGTCACGGGGCGGGCGTCCGGATCTGGCGGGAGACGCGTCGGCGCTGGTCGCCTGCCCGGTACTGCTCGTGGTCGGCGGTGACGACGAGACGGTCCTGGGGCTGAACCGCCAGGCCGCGGAGCGCCTGCCCGGTGAGCACCGTGTCCACGTGGTGCCCGGTGCCACCCATCTCTTCCCCGAACCGGGAGCGCTGGAGGAGGTCGCCGATCTCGCCGCCGGCTGGTTCCGTGACCATCTGTGACGGGTCGTGCGGCGAGCCGCGGCGCGGTGTGCGCTGCGGCTCGCCCCTCGGTCCGGGGGTTCAGCCCGTGCTGCACGAGACCGTCGGCCAGTTCCAGTTGCCGTTGGTCCGAATCGTCACCCCCCAGTTGTTGCCGCTGCCGTTGGACCTGGCGACGAGTGTCCGGCTGCTGGGGTAGGACGTGCTGACGTTCCAGGTCGCCGAGACCTTCGCCGGTGACGGTACGTTCATGGTCACGGTCCAGTTGTCCGCACCGCTGACCGAGACGTCGAGGTTGTAGCGGTCGCCCCAGCGGCTGCCCGCCGACAGGGTCGCGGTGCACGAGGTTCCGCCGCCACCGTCACCGCCACCGTCGTCGCCTCCCCCGCCGCCGGAGCCGTCGGGGGCCACCGCGCGTCCGGTCGCCGGGGAGATCATGCCCGCGCACAGGCCCCGGGAGGCGAGGTTCTGGGCGATGCGCGGGATCGCGGCGATGGTGTTGGCGGGCCAGTCGTGCATCAGGATGACCTGGCCGTCGGTCAGCCGGGAGGCCGCCTGCACGATGGCGTCGGTGCTCGCGTTGTTCCAGTCCTGCGAGTCGACGTCCCAGATGACCTCGGTCAGACCGTACTTGGCCTCGACGGCACGCAGGGTCGAGTTGGTCTCGCCGTACGGCGGGCGGAACAGCTTCGGTGTGCCGCCGCCGGCGTTCGCGATCGCCTGCTGGGTGCGGGCGATCTCCGAGTCCATCTGTGACTGGCTCAACTGGGTCATGTGGGGGTGGGTGTAACTGTGGTTGGCGACCCACATGCCGGCGTCGACCTGCGCCCTGACCAGGGAGGGGTTGGCGGCGGCGTACTGGCCCTGGTTGAACATCGTGGCCCGCAGCCCGTTCTGCCGGAGCGCGTTGAGCAGGTTCGTGGTGGATCCGGTCGACGGACCGTCGTCGAAGGTGAGTCCGACGTAGCCGTTGCAGGCGGCCGCGTGTGCCTCGGGTGCGTGGGCGGTCGAGGTCACGGTTCCTGCCACGGTCAGGGCGGCGACGGCCAGGCCCGGGAGCAGATACCGGGTGACCGGCTGCCGTATTCCGGTGCTCATGTGTGGGGTCCTCCTCGTACGAAGGTCAGCCGGCGCTGCAGGAGACCGACGGCCAGGTCCAGTTGCCGTTGGTCTGGATCGTGGTGCCCCAGTTGTTGCCGTTGCCGTTGGACCTGGCGACGAGCGTCTGGCTGTCGGGGTAGGACGCGCTGACGTTCCAGGTCGCCGAGACCTTCGCCGGTGACGGCACCCGCATCGTGACGGTCCAGTTGCTGGAGCCGCTCACCGAGACGTTGAGGTTGTAGCGGTCACCGAACCTCTCGCCGGCCGACAGGGTCGCGTTGCAACCACCGTTGCCGCCGCCGCCACCGCCGCCACCACCGCCACCGCCACCGCCTGAGCCTTCGCTCACCGTGATGTTGGAGTTGCCGCTGCTCTGGTAGCCCTCGGTGGCCATGATCATGTAGTTGTGGTTGCCCAGGTTCATCCCCTTGCTCGCCCAGGCGTCGAAGTGGTTGCCGCTGGTGATGGTGCCGCCCGTACGCTTGGACTGCCGGACGCTCCAGTACTGGTCGAAGGTCCTGGTGCCCTCGATGGAGGGGGCGTTGTGCCGCGTCGTCCTGTAGATGTCGTACGTGCCGCCGTCGCTGTTCACGGTGCCCTTGTAGTCACCGGTGGGCCGGTAGGTGCCCCAGTTGTCGACGATGTAGTACTCGACGAGCGGGCCGGTGGTCCAGCCGTAGAGCGTCAGGTACGCGTTTCCGGACGGGTTGAAGGAACCGGAGTAGTTGACGGTCTTGCGGCCGCCGGTGCTCCAGCCCTTGCCCGCGACGAAGTTGCCGGTGTTGCTCCACCGGGTGCTGTAGTTGCCGCCGGATCCCAGGTCCATGGAGACGGTTCCCTGGGCGTCGGTCCAGAAGGAGTACCACCAGCCGTTGTTGGTGCCGGTCTGGTTCGTGGTGACGGCGGCGGTGGCGGTGGTCGCGGTCATCAGCAGAGCGGTGACGGCGGCCAGCACGACGGTCCAGACGCTCCGGACGCCGAGCAGCAGGCGGCCGCGTCTGCGGCCCTTCGGGTGGGTGGACACATTCATGGGGTGCGCCTCCTGTGACGGCTCGAGAGGGAGGTCGATTGCCGGACAGTGTTGGTCTGTGCGCGTCAACCGTCAATGGTTTCGGTGCATGTTTCGAAATCTTCGCTTGATCAGTGACTGGCGATGATTCACATCCATGCAGCTCAAGGCGAATGTTGAACCGGTCAATCTTTGCGTCCGCAGCATTGGGGTCCGAACAGCGCCGAAGACTGACGTGCAGCAATCGAAAGTTTCGATGACCCCGGGACGGACACACGGCTCGACGGGCCGGGGCAGCCGGAACGCCGGCGTCTCCGGGCGGGCTGGCGGGAACGGCGCTGAATCACGGCCAGTTGACGTGAAAGCGAAAGCCTCGGCGAAGGGGCCGGATCGCTCTCCCGGGGACGTGGCGAAAAACGTCTCCCCGGTCCGGCGTCCGGGAATTCCGGGAGTGCTCGCCCCTGTATGTCGGGTTCCCGGGGCACCGGGGTTCCCGCTGGCCGGAGACGTGCGGCGGGCCTCGCGGTGGCCGGAGCGGTCGACATGCGCGGCCCCGTCCGGGACGGGGCCGCGCGGGAGGAAAACGCCTATCGAGATTGCCCGGAAATCCCCCGGAGAATGACTTCTCGCGGACCGGACGGCGGCTTTCACGCCGCCGGGGCGGTCCTCGTCCCGCGTCGGCCCGAGGTGCTCGGGGGCGAGCCCCGCCGGCGCCGTCTCATGTGGGGGTCGTCCAGCGCGGGGCCGTCTCCGCCCAGGCCGTGTCCCAGTGGGCCAGGTCGCGGCGGCGCAGCACGAGGCCGGTCAGTGCGTGGGCGGCGGCGCCGGTGAGGGCGACGCCGATGGCGGTGAGGAGGGCCCAGCCCATGGTCCGGCTGCGGATCTCCCCGGAGGTGAGCGGCCGTTCCGTCGCCTCGCCGTCGGCGGTGATCCAGATGCGGACGGTGTTGTCGGCGGTCAGCCCCGGCCGGACCTCCGCCCGGGTGGTGCGGGTGCGGCCCTCCCGGGTGACGACACGGACCTCGACCGGATAGCGGGTCTGCTTCTCCTCGTCCGAGCCGGGCTCCGGGTGACGGGGCGCGTCCTCGGTGAGCGTCGCGTTCGTCTCGTAACGGGTCTGGAGCTGGTGGCGGGCGGTGTCCTCGTAATGGCTGCGTGCGGCGTCGCCGACGAGGACGGCGGCCACGGGTGCCACGGCCAGGACGGCGATCAGCACGCCGAGGCCCATCCACGTCCGGAGCCGGTCGGTGCGGCGGCGCAGGGGATTGCGTTGCCTGCGCCACAGCACGGGGCGTGGAGGGGGGCCGGGGGCCGGCTGTGCCGGGGGGATCTCGCCCGCCACGTCGTCTCTCCTCTCGTGCGTGAGCCGCCGGCTCGTGCAGGAGTCCGCGGACCGTGCGTGAGCATTCGGCAGCCGGGGGGGTGGGTCAGAGGGTTCCGTCGGCGGAGGGGTGGTGGTGCGCCGAGGCAAGGAGTCCGGCGGCGCCCCGGACGGCGGCCGTGTGCGGGGACGACACCGGCTGGACCGCGCTGCCGAGGCTGTCGGGCAGCTCCCGGGTGACGTCGGGGCGCAGCGCGCCGCCGCCCGCCAGCAGTACGCCCCTGCGCAGCGCGGTGCGGGTGAGCCCGGTGCGGTCCTGCCGCAGCATCGCCGTCACCATGCCGGTCACCGCCTCGGTGATCAGCCCCGGTGCCGTCCCGTCGGAGAGGTCGCCGGTGCCCAGCGCGGTGCGTCGGGCGTCGGTCACCGCGCCGTCGGCGAGCAGCACCACCTCGGTGAGATGGGCGCCGATGTCCACGACCAGCAGGGGGCGCACATGGTCGGCGCCCGCCGCCAGCGCCACCGCCCGCGCGCCGGGGACCGTCAGTACGGCGCGCGGGCGGAGGACCTCCACGGCCGTGCGGGCCGCGGTCCGGAAGGCGATCCCGTCCAGGACGGGCGCCGTGACGACGACCAGCGGGCGGCCGATCCTGGGCAGCCGGTGCCCGAGCAGCCGGTCCAGCATCCGGGCCGTGCCGGCGGTGTCGACGATCGTGCCGCGCTGGATGGGGTAGACCGCACCGGTGCCCGGGAAGGTCACGGTGGGCACGTCCAGGACCATGCCCCGCCCCGCGATCCACGCGCGGGTGCGGGCACTGCCCAGGTCGAGAGCGATCCCTGAGCAGCGCCGGCACAGCGGCCAGTGCCGGTGACGCACGGAGGCCGGCCGGGGGTGCCGGATCGTGGTCACCGGCCGGCCTCCCTCACCTGCTGGCAGCGCCCGCAGTAGCGGGCCTGGGGGACGATCAGCAGGCGGTGGCGTTCGACCGGGCGGCGGCACAGATGACACGTGCCGTAGTCCCCGGATTCCATCCGGGCGAGCGCCGCCTCGACGTCGGCGAGCACCATGCGCGCGGAGGCGGCGAGTTTGACGCCCACCTCGATCTGAGCGGCGTCCGCCCGTCGGCGACGGTCGTCGGCGCGGGTCGTGGAGGCGAACTGCCGCAGCTGTTCCTCCCGGAACAGCCGCTGCTCGTGCAGGTTCTCACGCAGCGCGGCGAGGTCCTCGGGTGTGAGGGCCGTGCCGGGCTCGTCGATGGTCTGGTGGGTCACCACTGCACCCCTCGGGCAGAGCGGGAGAGAATCCGGGACGGGAACGGATGGACGAGGTCAGGCGCGGCTCTGGCAGGCGACGCAGTAGCGGGTGTGCGGGAGGATCTCCAGCCGCTCGGGCGGGACGGACTTCGAGCAGCCCAGGCAGGTGCCGTAGGTGCCGTCCTCCACCCGGGCGAAGGCCTCGTCGATCTCGGTCAGGACGCGCTTGATGGCGTCCTTCTGGTTCGACATCAGGTGGTCACCGGGGTTCTGCCCGGTTTCGTCGAGCGCCTTGAGCTGTGCGAGCCGCGTTGTCCGGGCGTGTTCGAGGCGTTGACGGACCTCGTCCGCAGCCGGGTGGACGGTGCGCGGTTCGGTGCGGGGCAGGTCGAGCGACACGGAGGGCCCTCCTCAAGACGTACGGGTGATGTCCTCACCCTCGCCCTGTTCCGGCCGGGTGCCCATCGGGCGCGGTACCCATCTGTGCCGGGTCCGAGGACCCACCCCGGGCGGCATGGGTCCGGCGGGCAGGCGGAAATGGGGCGCGGGGCCCATCGACCCGGGCGGCTTTGACCGTGCACGCTGGCCGCTGTCCGCCCGGGACAAGGGGGCCGCCGACGCGGGAGCGCGCGCGGTGACCGACAGTAGAGGCAGACGAGAAAGAGGAAGGCGTGACCTCCGTGTCCCTGTACTGGCGGATCTTCGGGCTCAACGCGGTGGTTCTGGGCAGTGCCACCGCGCTGCTTCTGTGGGCTCCGGTGACCGTGTCCGTCCCGGTGCTGCTCACCGAGGCGGTGATCCTGGTGGGCGGACTCGCCGTGATGCTCGTGGCCAACGCGGCCCTGCTGCGCATCGGGCTGGCCCCACTGGACCGGGTGACCCGGCGGATGACCACCGTCGATCTGCTGCGCCCCGGTCAGCGGCTCCCCGTGCGCGGCGGCGGCGAGGTGGCCGAGCTGGTCAGCGCCTTCAACGCGATGCTGGAGCGGCTGGAGGGGGAGCGCGTCGCGAGCAGTGCCCGCGCCATCCTGGCCCAGGAGGCCGAGCGCCGCCGTATCGCCCAGGAGCTGCACGACGAGGTCGGGCAGAGCATGACCGCCGTACTGCTGGCCCTGAAGCGGGCCGCGGACGAGGCGGCCGAGCCGCTGCGCGGTGAGCTCCAGCAGGCTCAGGAGATCACCCGCGAGAGCCTCGACGAGGTCCGCCGGCTGGTACGCCGGCTGCGTCCGGGCGTACTGGACGACCTCGGCCTGGTGAGTGCGGTGACGTCCCTGGCCACCGAGTTCGCCACGCACACCGGGCTGCACGTCCGGCGTCGCTTCGACGCCGATCTGCCCGTCCTCGACCACGAGGCCGAGTTGGTGATCTACCGTGTGGCGCAGGAGAGTCTGACCAACGCCGCCCGGCATGCGGAGGCACGGAGTGTGGAGGTGAGCCTGCGCGGAGGTGACGGACATGTCGTTCTCGAGGTGGCCGACGACGGCCGCGGCATCGGTGCCGCCCAGGAGGGTGCCGGTCTGCGCGGAATGCGTGAGCGGGCCCTGCTGATCGGCGCCATGCTGGACATCTCGAGTCCGGACAGGACCTCCACGGCCCCCCATGCCTCCGCCAAAGGAAACGGGACGCGTGTACGGCTCTCCGTGCCCGCCGTCAGGAAGCAGTCATGACCCATCAGGAAACCCCCGCCGACCGGGTGCAGCCGAAGATCCGGATCCTGCTCGCCGACGACCACGCGCTGGTACGGCGCGGGGTCCGGCTCATTCTCGACCGGGAACCGGATCTGAAGGTGGTGGCCGAGGCCGGTGACGGTGCGGAGGCGATCGCCATGGCCCGGACCCACGACGTCGACCTGGCGGTCCTGGACATCGCCATGCCGCGGCTGACAGGGCTGCAGGCCGCGCGTGAGCTGACCGCGCTGAAGCCGGAGCTGCGCATCCTGATGCTGACGATGCACGACAACGAGCAGTACCTGTTCCAGGCGCTGAAGGCGGGCGCCGGCGGCTATGTGCTGAAGTCCGTCGCCGACCGCGATCTGGTCGCCGCCTGCCGGGCCGCGATGCGGGACGAGCCGTTCCTGTACCCGGGGGCGGTGACCGCCCTGATCCGCAACTACCTCGACCGGGTGCGGCACGGGGAGGAGTCGCCCGAGCAGTTGCTGACGCCCCGCGAGGAGGAGGTGCTGAAGCTCGTCGCCGAGGGACACTCCTCGAAGGAGATCGCCGAACTGCTCTTCATCAGCGTCAAGACGGTGCAGCGGCACCGCGAGAACCTGCTGCACAAGCTGGGGCTGCGGGACCGTCTCGAACTGACCCGATACGCCATTCGCGCGGGGCTCGTCGAGCCTTGATCAACGACCCGCGGGGACGCCTCCCCCGCTCTCCGTTCCGCGCGGCAGCGGCGGCCTTCGCGGCCTTCGCGGCCGTACTGCTGGCCCTGGGGGTCGCCGGCGGCGCCGAGTTCGTCCCCCGCGCCGGATCCCCCGCGTCCGCTCCCCCGCCCTCCCCCGTCTCGTCGTCGCACTCCTCCGACACCCGTCCGTACAGCGACGACGCCTACGTCTGTGCCCGCACACTGCTCACCCGGCTGGAGCGGGACGCCGGTGAGCGGACGGTGTACGCCGGGCATCTGCTCTTCACCGCGGCGCACACACCGCCGATGCCGCCCCGTCCGGCCCGTCCCGCGCCGGCGGCCGGACACGCGCCGCCCGCCGCCGCGCACATGCCGTCGGACCTGGGGCGGGCACCGCCCATGGCCTCCAGTACCTGACCTGTCCTCTTCCCCCTATTTTCCGTGTGCCTGCTGGAGGCATCTGTGAAACGTCCCGCCCGCGTCAGGGCGTTGTTCGCGCTCGTCGTGATCGCCGCATCCGTGTTCATCGCTGTCACCGTTCCGATCCGTCTGGGTCTGGATCTGCGGGGCGGCACCCAGATCGTGCTGGAGACCCGTTCCACCGAAACCGTGGAGGCCGACGCGGAGGCCACCAACCGCACCCTGGAGGTGCTGCGCGGCCGCGTCGACGCGCTCGGCGTGGCCGAACCGAGCATCGTCCGCTCCGGGGAGAACCGGATCATCGTCGAGCTGCCCGGCCTGCAGGACCCGCGACAGGCCGCGGACGTCCTGGGCCGTACCGCGCAGCTCTCCGTCCACCCCGTGCTCGGTGTCGCCACCGCGGCGGACAAGCCGCAGGAGAAGGGCGAGGAGGTACTGGCGGACGAGTCCGGCGAGCGGCTCCGGCTGGGTCCCGCCGCGCTCAGCGGCCAGGACGTCGAGGACGCCGAGGCGCTCATCGACCAGCAGACCGGCGCGGGCTGGCACGTCACCGTGGACTTCCGGGACGACAAGGGCTGGGCCGAACTGACCGGCGAGGCCGCCTGTCACCCCGCGGGTGACCCGCAGCGCCGGGTCGCGATCGTCCTGGACGACAAGATCATCTCTTCGCCCCAGGTCGACCCGTCCGTCTCCTGCGGTGCCGGCATCACCGGCGGATCCACCCAGATCACCGGTTCCTTCACCAGCGACGAGGCCAAGGAGCTGGCCCTGCTGGTCAAGGGCGGCGCCCTGCCGGTGCCGGTCGAGACGGTCGAGCAGCGGACCGTCGGTCCGACGCTGGGCGCGGAGGCCATCAGGGCGAGCGCGTGGGCCGCGGTCGTCGGTACCGCTCTCACCGCGCTGTTCATCATCGTCATCTACCGGCTCATGGGCGTTCTGGCCACGCTGGCGCTGCTCTGCTACGGCCTGATCTCCTACGCCGGTCTGGCGGCCCTCGGCGCGACGCTGACCCTGCCCGGTCTGGCCGGTTTCGTGCTGGCGATCGGTATGGCGGTGGACGCCAACGTGCTGGTCTTCGAACGGGCCCGGGAGGAATACGGCAAGCGCAACAGGCCGAGCAGCCGCTCGGCCCTGACCGCCGGGTTCAAGGGCGCGTTCAGTGCCATCGCGGACTCCAACGTCACCACACTGATCGCGGCCGTACTGCTGTTCCTGCTCGCGTCCGGTCCGGTGAAGGGCTTCGGTGTCACGCTGGGCATCGGTGTCATCGCGTCCATCATCAGCGCCCTGGTGATCACCCGGGTGCTGACGGAGTTCGCCGTGGCGCGTAAATGGGTGCACCGGCGGCCGGGGTTCACCGGTCTGGCCTCGATCGGCCGGGTGCGTACGTACCTCACCCGCCGCAACCCGCAGCTGATGCGGCATCCGCGCCGCTGGCTCGCGGTCTCCGCGGTCGTGCTGGCCGTCACCGCCGCGGGCATCGTGGTGCGCGGACTGAACTTCGGTGTGGAGTTCACCGGTGGCCGCCTGATCGAGTACTCCACCAGCACCACCGTCGACCCGGACCGGGCCCGGGAGGCACTGGCCGACGCCGGCTTCCCGCAGGCCGTCGTGCAGTCCTCCGGGGACGACAACCTGACGGTGCGCACCGAGGAGCTGACCAACGAGGAGGCGGTCGAGGTCGCCGACGCCATCGCCGAGGTCGGCGGCGGAGCGGAGAAGATCCGCGACGAGCTGATCGGACCGAGCCTCGGTGACGAGCTGCGGCGCAACGCGCTGATCGCGCTCGGTCTGGCCCTCGCCGCGCAGCTGACGTACCTGGCCTTCCGGTTCCGCTGGATGTTCGGTACCGGAGCGGTGGCCGCGCTGGCGCACGACGTGATCATCCTCACCGGTATCTTCGCCTGGCTGGGCAAGCCGATCGACGGGGTGTTCCTGGCCGCGCTGCTCACCGTGATCGGTTACTCGGTGAACGACTCCGTGGTGGTCTTCGACCGGATCCGCGAGCTGTGGCGGAAGGACAGCAAGGCGCCCTTGTCCGAGGTCACCAACCAGGCGGTCCTGCAGACGGTGCCGCGTACGGTCAACACCGGTATCGGTGTGATCTTCATTCTGGCCGCGTTGGCCCTGCTGGGCGGCGACTCGCTCACCGACTTCGCGCTCGCCCTGCTGATCGGCATGCTCGTGGGCACGTACTCGTCGGTCCTGACCGCCTCGCCGGTCGCCATCGAGCTCGACGCGTTCGCCGGAGACGGCAAGGACGGCCGGGAACGCGGCCGGGGTCGCGGCCGTGGCCGGGGCCGCGCCGGTTCCGGGCGGGCGAAGTCCGCTGCCGGGAAGGAGACGGGCCGGGCCGAGGCCGCCGGCACCGGCAAGTAGCGCACGGACACCGCCGCCGGTCCCGTTTCCGGGGCCGGCGGCGGTACGCCGTGGTGACGGCACGACCTGGGCGCCGGCCGCTCCCGGCCCGGGCCCGGGTGCCGGCCGGGGGCATCGGACCGGGGCGCGGGCGGGCGGTGGACCACGCGCGGGCAGGCGGGGACGTACGGGTGCTACACCGTCGTCGGCACGCCGGCCTGGCCATCGGGGGCGGACTCCGTGCCGCGGGCGGCGAACTGGGTGCGGTACAGCTCCGCATAGCGGCCCCCGGCCGCCAGCAGTACCTCGTGCGTGCCGCGTTCCACGATCCGGCCGGCCTCGACCACCAGGATCAGGTCGGCCGCCCGGACGGTGGACAGCCGGTGCGCGATCACCACCGCCGTCCTGCCCTCCAGCGCCTCGGTGAGCGCCTCCTGGACGGCGGCCTCGGAGGTGTTGTCCAGATGTGCGGTGGCCTCGTCGAGGATGACGACGCGCTGTCGGGCCAGCAGCAGCCGGGCGATGGTCATGCGCTGGCGTTCCCCGCCGGAGAGCCGGTAGCCGCGTTCGCCGACCACCGTGTCGAGACCGTCGGGCAGGGCCCGTACGAGGGTGTCCAGGCGGGAGCGGCGCAGGGCGTCCCACAGGTCGGGTTCGCCCGCTTCCGGCCTGGCCAGCAGCAGGTTGGCGCGGACCGTGTCGTGGAAGAGGTGACCGTCCTGGGTGACCATGCCGAGGGCGGCGCGCAGCGAGGTCGCGGTCAGGTCGCGGACATCGACGCCGCCCACGCGTACGGCGCCCGAGTCGACGTCGTACAGCCGCGGCAGCAGCCCGGCGACGGTCGACTTGCCCGCGCCGGAGGAGCCGACGAGGGCGACGGTCTGCCCGGGTTCGGCGCGGAAGGAGATGCCGTGCAGAACCTCCTCGCCGCCGCGCGGGTCGAGGGCGGCGACCTCTTCCAGGGAGGCCAGCGAGACCTTGTCGGCGGACGGGTAGCCGAAACGGACGTCGTCGAACTCCACGGCGACCGGCCCCTCGGGCACCTCGCGGGCGCCGGGCTTCTCGCGGATGAGCGGCTCGAGGTCGAGGATCTCGAAGACCCGCTCGAAGCTGACCAGGGCGGTCATCACCTCGACCCTCGCCCCGGCCAGTGAGGTGAGCGGCGCGTACAGCCGGGTCAGCAGCAGCGCGAGCGCCACCACGGCGCCCGGCTCCAGCACGCCGCTGAGGGCGAGCCGGCCGCCGAGCCCGTAGACCAGGGCCAGGGCGAGGGCCGAGACGAGGGTCAGCGCGGTGATGAACACCGTCTGTGCCGTGGCCGTACGGATGCCGATGTCACGGACCCGGCGGGCACGGACCGCGAACTCCGCCGACTCCTCCTCGGGGCGGCCGAACAGTTTCACCAGCGTGGCGCCGGGCGCCGAGAACCGCTCGGTCATCCGGGTGCCCATCTCGGCGTTCAGAGCGGCGGCCTCGCGGTGCATTCCGGCCATGCGGCGGCCCATCCGCCGGGCCGGGATCACGAACACCGGCAGCAGCACCAGCGCCAGCAGGGTGACCTGCCAGGACAGGGTGAGCATCACGGCGAGGGCGAGCACCAGGGTGACCACGTTGCCGACCACGGTCGACAGGGTGTTGCTGAAGGCCCGTTGGGCGCCGATGACGTCGTTGTTGAGACGGGAGACCAGCGCTCCCGTACGAGTGCGTGTGAAGAACGCGACGGGCATACCTTGGACATGGTCGAACACCGCTGTCCGCAGATCGAGGATGAGCTCCTCACCGAGCGCCGCCGACAGTCTCCGGCCTATCACGCCCAGGGCGGCCTCCACGATCGCGATCAGCGCGATGAGCAGGGCGAGACGGACGACCGTGGCCTCGTCACCACCGGAGACGATCGCGTTCACGACCCGTCCGGCGAGCACGGGGGTGGCGACGGCGAGCGCCGCGGTCGCCGTGCCCAGCAGCACGAACAGGCCGATCCGGCGTCGGTGCGGGCGGGCGAAGGCGGCGATGCGGCGCAGCGTCTGTCGCGTCACGGGGCCGTGCTCGTCCTCGGCGGACATGACGCCGCGCAGCTGTGTCCACGCTGTGGTCTCCATGCTCATGGGACCGAAGCTAGGACCTCGACCGTGATTGAGGTCAAGGACACGGCGGTCGCGGTCCCTCCCCTCCGGCCGTTCCCGGGCCGTCGTCGGCCGTCCATGCCGCCGCGACCCGCCGTCCGCCCGCGGACGACAGGCTCGGCCGGTGTGACGCGGACGATCCGCCGGATCCTGTGCGTGCTGCCGCTGCTGCTGGTGACGGTGGTCGCCGTGCTGCACCGGTCGGTGCTGGCCGAGGGGTTCGCCCTGCTGGCCACCGTCCGCCCGTCCTGGCTGCTGGCCGCGGCGGGGGTGACGTGTCTGACCTGGGTGGCGGCCTCTCTCACCCGGCAGGGGGCGGTCGTCGAACGGCTGCCCGCACGGCGGCTGCTGGCCACGCAGTTCGCGGCCGGCGCGGCGAACCATCTGCTGCCGACGGGTCTGGGCGCGAGCGCGGTCAATCTGCGGTTCATGATGGTGTGCGGGCTGACGCCGGCCCGCGCCTCGGCCGCTCTGGCGCTGTATCTGCTGGCGGAGTCCGCCGGCCGGGTGGGACTGCTGGCCGTCCTTCTCGTGGCGTTCCCCGGCGCGCTGCGGTTCGGTCCGCTGCTGCCCGAGGGGGTGTTCGGCACGCTGGTGCTCACGGTGGGTGCGGGGCTGCTCGTCACGGTGGGCGCGCTCGCGGCCGTACGGCGGGTGCGGGCGGTGGTGTGCTCGTTCCTGCGGACGGCGCTGGGCGAGGCACGGTCCGTACACGCCCTGCCCTCGCGGGCGCTGGCACTGTGGGGCGGTGCGCTGGCCTTCCCGGCGTTGCAGGCGACCGCGCTGGTTCTGGTGGGGACGGCGTTCGGGCTGTCGGTGTCGCCCGCCCACATGGCGGTGGCGTATCTGGCGGCGACGGTCGCGGTGGCGTTGGTACCCACTCCGGGCGGGCTGGGATCGGTGGAGGCGGCGCTGGTCGTGGCGCTGGTGGCGGCGGGCGGGGCGGTCGCGCCGGCGACGGCGGTGGTGCTGGTCTTCCGGGTCATCACGGTGTGGCTGCCGCTGCTGCCGGGGGCGTTGACGCTGGGCGCGCTGGTGCGGCTGAAGGTGATCTGACCCACGGGGCGGGTGGGGTCCCGGGTCCATGGCCCGACCCGCCGAGAGGGGTACTGCCATGCCGGTCCGCGTCGGACGCCGGGGCGCGGTCCCCACGGTCGTCCCGTCCCGCCCCGAGGTACGGGCGCGGTGGACCGGCCGGCGGCCGCCCGCTCGCGGACGCCTTCCGCGCCTCGGCGGCGAACTCCGGTAAGGGGCAGGGGTGCCGGCGGACGGTGCGGAGGGCGCCGCCCGGTCCGCCTCCGGAGCGGGACGGCACGGCTCGTTCACCGGCCTTTGAGCCCGCCGTGGTGCGAACTGCCCCTCGGGATACGGCAGGATGAGCGATCGTGCCGGCCGCAGGTCAGGACGGCCGGCGCGTACTTTCCGCTGACTTCGAGCAGGTGACCAGGTGACACGACCTCACATACCCCCGTCACGACCGTCGGACCGGGCATGCGCCGGAGGTGAGCGGTGACCCGCCCGCTCACCGTGGACGATCTGGTGTTCGCCGGTATCGCCCTCGCCGCCGGCCTGCTGGCGGCGTTTCTGTTCCGGATGCTGCTGCGCTGGCTGGGCCGGCACGCGGAGCGCACCAACTGGCGCGGGGACGACGTCCTCGTGGACGCGCTGCGGATGATCGCGCCGTGGGCGGCGGTCGCGGGCGGCATGGCCTCCGCGGCGGCGGCGCTGCCGCTGACCCGCACGGTCCAGCACAACGTCAACCAGACACTGACCCTGCTGGTGATCTTCGCCGCCACGGTGTCGGCCGCCCGGGTGGTGGCGGGGCTGGTGGAGTCGGTCACCCAGGCCCGCTCCGGCGTCGCCGGGTCGGCGACGATCTTCATGAACATCACCAGGATCCTGGTCCTGGCGATCGGCTTCCTGGTGGGCCTGCAGACGCTGGGCATCTCCATCGCCCCGCTGCTCACCGCGCTCGGTGTCGGCGGTCTCGCGGTGGCGCTGGCGCTCCAGGACACGCTCGCCAACCTGTTCGCGGGCATCCACATCCTTGCCTCCAAGACCGTGCAGCGGGGTGACTACATCCGGCTGAGCAGCGGGGAGGAGGGGTACGTCGAGGACATCAACTGGCGGCAGACGACCGTGCGCGAGCTGTCCAACAACCTCGTGGTCATCCCGAACGGCCAGCTGGCCAAGACGAACATGACCAACTTCATGCGGCCCGAGCAGCAACTGACGATCCTGGTGCAGGCCGGGGTGTCGTACGACAGTGATCTCGAGCAGGTGGAGCGGGTGACCAAGGAGGTCGTCGCCGAGGTGATGACCTCGATCACCGGTGCCGTGCCGGAGCACGATCCGGCGGTGCGCTTCCACACCTTCGGGGACTCCCGTATCGGCTTCACCGTGATTCTCGGCGTCGGCGAGTTCAGTGACCAGTACCGGATCAAGCACGAGTTCATCAAGCGTCTGCACCGCCGCTACCGCGAGGAGGGCATCCGTATCCCCTCCCCCGCGCGTACCGTGGCGCTCCAGCAGGGTGCGGTGACGTTCCCCCAGCAGCGGGACGCCGAGTCCGCTCCGGACGAGATGATCACCACCCGGCCGGTCTAGGCACTGTCGTCGAACGACAGGATCCGGGCCCGGACGGCCGGTCTCCCGCCGCCGCGGCACGACGGGGTGGCGGGAGATCGCCCGAAACACGGCGCAGGCCCCTGTCGAGTCGCGGGCGGTCACAAGATATCTTGATGTCGAGCAATGTTGCAGACGTGGAGCGGAGCACCCGGTGACTGACTCGACCATCATCTATACGCACACTGACGAGGCCCCGGCCCTGGCGACGTATTCCTTCCTGCCGGTGGTCCAGGCGTACGCCTCGCAGGCGGGTGTCACCGTGGAGACGCGTGACATCTCGCTGGCCGGGCGCATCATCGCCGTGTTCCCGGAGTACCTCACCGAGGACCAGCGCATCCCGGACGCCCTCACCGAGCTCGGTGAGCTGGCGAAGACGCCCGCGGCCAACATCATCAAGCTGCCGAACGTCTCGGCGTCGATCCCGCAGCTCAAGGCCGCGGTCGCGGAGCTCCAGAGCCAGGGCTACGCGCTGCCGGACTACCCGGACGACCCGAAGACCGACGAGGAGCGCGAGATCCGTGCCCGCTACGACAAGATCAAGGGTTCCGCCGTGAACCCGGTCCTGCGTGAGGGCAACTCCGACCGCCGTGCGCCGGCCTCGGTGAAGAACTACGCCAAGAACCACCCGCACCGCATGGGCGCCTGGAGCAGCGACTCCAGGACCGATGTCGCCACCATGGACGCGGACGACTTCCGCTCCACGGAGAAGTCGACCGTCATCGCCGCGGACGGCGCACTGCGCATCGAGCTCAAGGGCGACGACGGCAGCACCACCGTGCTCCGCGAGTCCGTACCGGTTCTCGCGGGCGAGGTCGTCGACGCCTCCGTGATGCGCGTCGGCGCGCTGCGCGAGTTCCTGACCGCGCAGGTCGCCCGTGCCAAGCAGGAGGGTGTGCTGTTCTCGGTGCACCTGAAGGCCACGATGATGAAGGTCTCCGACCCGATCGTCTTCGGCCACGTGGTGCGCGCCTTCTTCCCGAAGACCTTCGCCCGGTACGGGGACAAGCTCGCCGCGGCCGGCCTCACCCCGAACGACGGCCTGGGCGGTATCCACAAGGGTCTGGAGGCCCTGCCCGAGGGTGCCGAGATCAAGGCGTCCTTCGACGCCGAGCTCGCCGAGGGCCCGGAGCTGGCGATGGTCGACTCCGACAAGGGCATCACCAACCTGCACGTCCCCTCGGACGTCATCGTCGACGCCTCCATGCCGGCCATGATCCGCACCTCGGGTCACATGTGGGGTCCTGACGGCCAGGAGGCCGACACCCTGGCCGTCCTGCCGGACTCCAGCTACTCCGGTGTCTACCAGGCCGTGATCGACGACTGCCGCGCCAACGGCGCCTACGACCCGTCCACCATGGGCTCGGTGCCGAACGTCGGTCTGATGGCGCAGAAGGCCGAGGAGTACGGCAGCCACGACAAGACGTTCGAGATCCCCACCACGGGCACGGTCCGCCTGATCGACGGCAACGGAGACGCGCTCCTCGAGCAGGCCGTCTCCGCCGGCGACATCTTCCGCGCCTGCCAGACCAAGGACGCCCCGATCCGCGACTGGGTGAAGCTGGCCGTCACCCGCGCCCGCGCCACCGGCAGCCCGGCGGTCTTCTGGCTGGACGCCACCCGCGCCCACGACGCCAACCTGATCGCCAAGGTCGAGCAGTACCTGCCGGAGCACGACACCGAGGGCCTGGACATCCGCGTCCTGCCCCCGGTCGAGGCGACCAGGCTGTCGGTGGAGCGCATCCGCCGCGGCGAGGACACCATCTCGGTCACCGGCAACGTGCTCCGTGACTACCTCACCGACCTGTTCCCGATCCTGGAGCTGGGAACCAGCGCCAAGATGCTGTCGGTGGTCCCGCTGATGGCGGGCGGCGGCCTGTTCGAGACGGGTGCGGGCGGCTCGGCGCCGAAGCACGTGCAGCAGCTCGTCAAGGAGAACTACCTGCGCTGGGACTCCCTCGGCGAGTTCTTCGCACTGGTGCCGTCGCTGGAGCACTACGCCTCCACCACGGGCAACGCGCACGCCAAGGTGCTCGCCGACGCCCTCGACCGCGCCACGGCGACCTTCCTCAACGAGGACAAGTCCCCCACCCGCCGCGTGGGCGGCATCGACAACCGCGGCAGCCACTTCTACCTGTCGCTGTACTGGGCGCAGGAGCTGGCCGCGCAGACCGACGACGCGGACCTGGCGAAGGCCTTCGCGCCGCTCGCCGAGACGCTCGCCGCCAACGAGGCGAAGATCGTCGAGGAGCTGAACGCCGTCCAGGGCAAGCCGGCCGACATCGGCGGCTACTACCGGCCCGACCCGGCCAGGTCCGCCGCGGTCATGCGCCCGTCCACCACGTGGAACGAGGCGCTGGCGTCCCTGAGCTGACGCGAGCGGTCCCCGTACTCCGCCCCGCCCGGCGACGACCGGCCGGGGCGGAGCCGTGTCCGCTCCGGCCGGGGGCGGCTCACCAGTCGCGAGGGGCGATCAGTTCCTCGGTGTCGGCGTCGCCGAAGCCGTACGCCCTGGCGATGAACAAGAACTCCCCGCCCAGCTCGTCCCGGGCCACCGTCTCGATCTCGCTGCCTGCCGCCTCGAACTCGGCCTGGAGACCGCTGATCTCCTCCGTGGCCGCATGCGTCAGGGTGTACGGACCGGCGAGATCGGCGGGGCGGTCCGTCTCGAGACGCCCGCACAGGGTGAGCAGGACGGCCCGGCGCCGGTCGACAGCGGAAACGGGGAAGCAGTCGTCCCCGTACAGCGCGGCCAGGAAGGCGTGGGCTGTCACCTGCGCGTTGGTGAGGGGCATCTCGGTCGTCGGGTCATGGGTGATGTCAGTGCCGTATGACACCTTGATCCTTGCGTACACCACTGACAGCGCCATCGGAGCAGCCGTATGACCGACGTCCCGCAGCCCTTCGCGTTCCTTCCGGGCGACCCGGATTCCTCCGTGATCCTCCATGTGCCGCACTCCGCGCGGGAGATACCGGCCGGTGTGCGGTCCGGGATCGTGCTCGACGACGCCGGCCTGGAGCGGGAGCTGGACCACATCACCGACGCGCACACCGCGACGATCGCCGAGGCGGCGGCGGAGGCGGCGGCGGTCGCGCCGTGGCGGTTCGAGAACCGGCTCTCGCGGCTGGTCGTCGACCCCGAGCGGTTCCCGGACGAGCGGGAGGAGATGCTGGCCGTCGGCATGGGCGCGGTCTACACACGCACCACGCACCGGGAGGCGCTGCGGCCCGGGGGCTTCGACGCCGAGCCGCTGATCGGGCGGTACTTCCGTCCGTACGCACGGGCGATGACGGAAGCCGTCGCCGACCGGCTCGCGGCGACCGGGCGGGCCGTGATCATCGACGTGCACTCGTATCCGAGCGCGCCGCTCCCCTACGAACTGCACGGTGACGGGCCCCGGCCGGAGATCTGCCTGGGCACCGACTCCTTCCACACCCCGCCCGGGCTCCTCGCCGCCGCGCGTGAGGCGTTCGCGCCGTGCGGGGAGACGGGCACGGACAGCCCGTTCGCCGGGACGTATGTACCACTGGAGTTCTACGGAAAGCGGGCCGAGGTGTCCGCCCTGATGGTGGAGATCCGCCGGGACACCTACATGGCGGAACCGGGCGGCCCCGCGGGCGAGGGCCTCCCCCGCCTCGCCTCGGCACTCGCCACCCTGGTCGACGCGGCCTCCGGCTGACCCGCGCGGCAGCGCCCCAGGACCCGCTTCCCCCCGCACGCCAACGCCGCATCGGGCGCGGGACCCCGCCCGGGGGGCGGATCCACGTCACCCCGGATCGGCCTCACCCCGGGTCGGCGTACCACACGGTGGCCGGACCCCTTGTCCATCCGGCTCGGCAGCGGCCAGGCGAGGGAGTTTGCCGTCGGGCCCGCGGACGGACGGGTTCACGCTCGGCTCACGGCGGCAGCAGGATTCCGCACCGCCGCCGTCAGCGGCACGACCTCGTGGGGGCGGCCGCCGCCCGTCCGGACGGTCAGAGCACGGGGCCGGAGCCGGTGACGGGCCGGATGCGGCGTCGGCCCGTTCGTGGCTCTCCCCGCCCCCGGAAGACTCAGACCCGCATCCACTCCGTGGTGACCACCTCGTCGCCGGCGCGCAGCCGGAGGGCGAACGGGCCGGAGGGAGTGGTGTCCGCGGTGAAGCGGCCCATGTCGTCGGCGGTGAGCGCGGCGGTGGGCCGCGGGCCGCCCAGGACCTCGATACGGGCCGGCTGGGGCGGCAGCACCTGGCCCATCAGGCCCTGCCCGCTCACCTCGACGTCCAGCGTCACCTCACCGGCGCTGAACGTCAGCATGCGCGGCGGGTCCGCCGCTCCCCTGACCGGGATGGCGTCGACCAGCGAGTCGAAGGTCAGCTCGGCCACCCGGGCGTCGAGATCGTGCAGCGCGTAGGCGTCGACGGCGATCTGCAGCAGCTCGGGCGGCAGCGGGTCCAGGACGGCCGCCGCCTGCCGGAGCTCCTCCTCCAGCAGCCCGCTCCCGATGTCCCCGTCGAAGCTTCCGTCGAAGTCCGCGCCGTGTCCCGCGCCGTCGCTCATGCCGTCCCTGCCGCTCACGTCGCCCCCCGTGCCTCGAGCCGGGCCCGCAGCCGGCGCAGACAGCGCTGGCGCAGCGGCCCGATGCTGCCCACCGCGATGTCGAGCGCGGCGGACACCTCCTGATAACTGGGCGGCGGCGAGGCGATCAGCACGCGCAGCAACTGCCTGCACCGCTCGCCGAGTTCCTCGAACTCCTGCCACAGCCGCCGGACCCGCTCGCTCTGCGCGGCCGCCTCCTCCGCCTCCAGCAGGGACTGCTCGGGCGTCCCTTCCTCGCTGACGCGGTCCAGCAGCTGAGGATCGTCCGTCAGCATCAGCCGGCGCGCGTTGCGGTGCACCTTCAGGCATTCGTGCCGCGCGGTGCTGGCCAGCCAGGAGCCCGCCTTCTCCGGTTCCCGGATCCGTCCCAGATGCTGGGCGAAGCGGAACCACACGGTCTGGCAGACCTCGTGCGCGTCGGCGTCGGAGAGCCGGTGCGCGCGCACCACGGACCACACCAGCGGGCCCAGCCCTTCCACGATCGCCTTCCAGGCCGCCGCGTCGCCGTCGACCGCGGACCGGACCAACGCGCCGACTTCACTACGCTCCACGGTCCCACCCCTCGTGTACGGCACGTCATGGTACGCCGTGGAGGGGACGGCTCCGGTCCTCATGCCGGTACCGAGGGTGGTGACACCCGCATGGGACGCCAGGTGGGCGGCAGCAGCGCGGGGACGTGCGCCCCGCGCACCTCGGCGTACTCGGTGGTGGCGTCCATGAGCTGCCGGCGCGCCTTGCGCGGATCGGTCTCCGTCCGCCCCGTCATGTGGGCGGCGATCATGCCGACGGCGACCGGGGTGGCGAACGAGGTCCCGCTCCACTGGGCGAGCCCCTCGAACATCACCTGGTCCGGCTTGGCGGAGCCGCCGTCCTCGCTCAGGACTCCGGTGTGCCGCGGGTGGAGGCAGGTGCAGGAGTAGGTGAAACCGTAGCGGCAGGCGTCGTAGGTGGAATGCTGGTAGACGTACGGGACGGGGGTGTCGAAGCCGGTGAGGGCGCTGGTGAGACGCTCGCCGGGCGCGTAGGCCTTCACCCAGCCGCCGTGGTTGCTGAAGCAGGCGCCGAACTCGCCGTCGCCGCGCAGCGCGCCGACGGACAGCACGGCGTTCTCGTAGCCGGGCAGGTCGGCGTAGGCGGCGGGCCAGAAGGGCGTGGCGCTGCCGTTGTTGCCGGCAGCGGCGACCAACAGGGTGCGCTGCTCGCGGAGTTCCCGCATGAAGGCGTCGACGCCGAGGAGGCCGTCGGTGCGGCCGTTGGAGGTGCCGGCGGAGAGGCTGATGACGTCGGGCCAGCCGTCCTGGTCGACGGCCTCGAACAGCTTCTCGCCGAACTCGGACTCCAGGATGGCCCCGGCGTCGTTGAGCGTGCCGCGGACGGTGATGTCGGTGTTGGGGGCGACGGCGGCGACGAGTCCGGCGATGAACGTGCCGTGGCCGCAGTACTGCTGGAGGATCCCGGCGTCGTCGCACTCGGCGACCTGGGCGTCGCCCGTGGTGTGGGCGAGCAGCGGGTAGGAGCGGTGGTCGCGCATGAGGCCGGTGTCGATGACGAGGACGCCGACGGCGCTGTCCGGGTCGTGGCCGGCGTCGGCTGCGCCCGGGTTGGGGCGGGTGCCGGGGGCCACGGGTACGGGTTCGTCACCGGGGCAGGCGTTGACGGCGATCGACACGACGTGGTTGCGGCTGACCAGCCGGCGTCCGGCCCGGCCCTCGGTCGCCGAGAGGGCACGCAGCGCACCCGCGACCGCCGGGTCGCCGCTGCCGTCGCCCTCCCCGGGGTCGGCGACCTGGATCCGGGTGATGCCGGAGCGGTTGGTCTCCGGTCCCGCCCGGCGCACCCGGTCCGGGGTGAGGCCGGCGAAGGTGGTGAAATGCTGCCGTACGGTGTCCTCGACGACGCGGGCCTCCTCGCCGTCACGGGCCAGGACGACACCCTTCTCGTAGAGGAACTCTCCCGCGTCGTCCGGCCCTATTGCCAGGGGAACGTCGGGCATGGAGCGCTGGATCTGCGCGAACTGCTCACGGAATCGCTGTGGTGCCATGGCATGTCCTCCACTCGGGCGACGGCGGCCGGGGCCGTGGAGCTGTCCTGAGAGAGAGTCCCGGGGCGGCCGTTTGATACAACGTCATACCTGTGGGACGTGGCGGTGGACCACTACCATCGCTGGGGTGACAGCGGGAAGCGACACGGTGCTGGAACTGCTGCCGATGGTGTTCGCCGCCCCGGGTGAGGCGCTGGCGAGGGCGGAAGAGGTCCTGGAGGACCGTCCCGCGCCGCTGCACGCCTCCGTCGCCCACCAGGTGATCGGCATCTGGCAGCGGGACTTCGGGGACATGCGGCTCGCCCTGAGCCATCTGCGACGGGCACGGGCCTGGGCGGCGCGCGCGGACTCGGCCGAGCGGGAGGCGGACGTCCTCGGCACCCTCGGGGTCGCACTGGTGCACGCGGGGCGCACGCGACAGGGCATGGACGCCCTGCACAAGGGCGTCGAACGCGGTACCGGGCACACCCGCGCGCGGGTGCTGTTCCGGCGGGCGTACTCGTACTGGGTGCTGGGCCACCACAAGGAGGCGCTGGAGGACGTACGGCGGGCGATTCCCGTACTGCGGCAGGCCGGTGACGTGATCTGGACGGCGCGGGCCCTGACGCTGCGGGCGACGGTGCATCTGGCGCTGGGCTCGGTCGACCGGGCGGACTCCGACTTCGGTGCGGCGGGGATCCTGTGGGAGACCACCGGCCAGGAGCACGACAAGGCGGACGCCGTGGAGAGCCGGGGACTGGCCGCCTTCCGCGCCGGTGACGTCCCGGCGGCGCTGCGGCTGCTCGACGAGGCCGAGGAGCGGTACGCCAAGCTCGGTACGCCCACGTTCATGCTGAGCATCCGGCGCTGCGAGGTGCTGATGGCGGCCGGGCTGGCCGCGGAGGCACTGGCCGAGGCGGACACGGCGCTCGGCGCGCTGGACGGGATCGGCGGACAGTCGACGCGCAAGGCGGAGCTGCTGCTGGCGGCCGCGCGGGCGGCCCGGCTGGCCGGCGAGCCGCAGACGGCGATCGCGCGTGCGGCGCTGGCCGCACGGCTCTTCGCGGGACAGCGGCGCACCTGGTGGGAGACGCACGCGCGACTGGTGCTGATCGGGGCCCGGCACGCGGCGGGGCGGCGTTCGGGCCGGCTGGTCGCGGACGCGGCGGCGGTGGCGGAGATGCTGGCCGCGCTCGGCGCTCCGGCGGCCCCCGAGGCGTCACTCCTCGCGGGCCGGATCGCGCTGGATCTCGGCTGGACGGCGGACGCGGAGCGGCATCTGGCCCTCGCCGCCCGCAGCAGACGCCGCGGGCCGCCGCTCGCGCGGATGACGGGCTGGGCGGCGCAGGCGCTGCGCGCGCAGGCCGCGGGCTCCCCGCGCGGGGTGCTGGAAGCGTGCCGGCGGGGTCTGGACGTGCTCGACGACCACCGGATGACGCTGGGCGCCTCGGAGTTGCGGGCCCGGGCCACCGCGCAGGGCACGGAGCTGGCCGCCCTCGCGCAGCGGGCGAGCCTGGCCTCCGGCGGGCCGCGGCGGCTGCTGGTGTGGAGCGAACGCTGGCGGGCCACCGCGCTGTCGGCACCGCCCACCCGGCCGCCCGCCGACCCCGCGCTGCTCAGCGACATGACCGCCTACCGGGAGATCGCCGCCCGCGCGGAGGAGACCCGGATGGAGGGCAGGCCCGTGCCGGCCCTGGAGCGGGAACAGCGGCGCCTGGAACGGGAGATCCGTTCCCGGACCCTGCACATGCGCGGCGGGGCACCGGACGTCGGGGACCGTCTCGACGTCGGCCGGCTCCTCGCACGGCTGGGTGAGGACGTACGGCTGGTGGAGCTCGCGGTGCTGGACGGGCGGGTGCAGGTGCTGCTGTGCGGGCAGGACAGGGTGCGGCGGTTCGAGGCCGGGTCGCTCGCGGCGGCCGAGTCCGAGGCCGAGCACGTACAGGCGGGGCTGAGGCGGCTGGCCCATCCGGGGGCCCAGGCGCGGCTTCCGGTGGTGGAGGCGGCGGGCCGCCGGCTGGAGGAACTGCTGCTGGGTCCGGCCGCGGCGCATCTCGGGGACGGGCCGGTGGTGGTCGTGCCGCCGGGACGGTTGCACCGGGTGCCGTGGGCGCTGCTGCCCTCGCTGCGGGAGCGGGTGCTGAGTGTGTCGCCGTCGGCGAGCAGCTGGCTGCGCGCGAAGGAGACGGCGCCACCGCGCGGGGGCCGTCAGGTGCTGGTGCGCGGTCCGGGGCTGGCGACGGGCGGCGCGGAGGTTCCCGAACTGGCCGGCCGCTACGGCGGTGCGACGGTCCTGGAGCACGAGGACGCGACGGTGCCGCGGGTGCTGGCGGAGCTGGACGGGGCCGGACTGGCGCACATCGCGGCGCACGGCACGTTCCGTGCGGACGGGCCGCTGTTCTCCTCGCTGCGGGTGGCGGACGGGCCGCTGATCGTGCACGACTTCGAGCGGCTGGACCGCAGTCCGTACCGGATCATCCTGTCGTGCTGCGACACGGCCCGGTTCGCGACCGTCGGCGCGGATGAACTCCTCGGCCTGGTGACGGCGTTGCTGCCGCTGGGCACGGCGGGTGTGGTGGCGTGCAGCGCGCCGGTCAACGACGCGGCGGTGGTGCCGCTGATGCTCGCCCTCCACGAGGGTCTCGACTCCGGGCTCTCCTTGGCCGAGGCACTGCGTGACGCTCGCGCCACCCTTCCGGCCGACGCGGTGCACCGGGCGACGGGGTGGGCGTTCACCGCCTTCGGAGCTGCGTGACCCTGCCGGCCGGCGGGCGCGAGTGGATCGTGGACGCTCGCGCGCACGCGGCGGAGCCGCACTTCGATACGGTCCCGCGCCCCTTCCTGGCCGGTCCGGTCGGCCCCCGCCGAAGGGCGCGGGGAACTGCGCGAGCCACCACGATCCCCCGCAGCCGCCTCCGCTGCGGAACACCCGCACCCGGCCGGACGGTTCACGCGGGCAGTGCCGCCGGCGGCTCGGTGAGACGGGGCAGTTGGGAACGGCTGGGCCCGCCCAGCCGCGTATACGCCCCGTACAGATGATTGCCGACCGTCCGGACCGACAACGTCAGGCGTTCCGCGATCTGCCGGTTGCTCAGTCCCGCCGCCGCCATCGCGACGATCTGACGCTGACGGGCGGTGAGTTCACCCAGCACCAGCCCCGCCAGCGCGGGCGTCCGGGCGTCCTCGCAGCGGCGGGCCAGGGCGAGCGCGCGCGTGCGGGCGGTGCGGGCGGCGAGCGGTTCCCGGTGGGTGGACGCGGCCTGGGCGTGCGCCTCGGCGGCGAACAGCAGGAATCCGCGCCGCTCCAGCTCCTCGGCGACCCGGTCCAGGGCCGGTCCGTCGGCCCGTGCGAGGGCGTCGGCGTGGTCGGCGAAGACGCCGGTGAGCCGGCCCGCGGCACGTTCGGGGGCGCCGAGGCGCACGGCGTCGTACGGATCACCGTCCGTCCCGGGGGACGCTTCGGCACGGGCGAGTTCCGCGTGGCAGGAAGCGTCCGCCGGGTCGGTGCGCAGGCCCTCGCGGGCCCAGGCGGCCGCCTCCCGCAGCTCGCCGCGCAGCCGGGCGTACCGGGCGCGCAGGGCCGCGTACCCGGCGGGGATCCGCGCCCCCTCCCCCACGAGCCGGTCGCCCAGCGGCGCCCCGGCCGCCGAGACGTCGGCGTGTTCCATGCGCCGCGCCAGCTCGGCCGCCTCCGTGTCCAGGGCGGTGGCGTGCTCCTCGGGTGGAGGGGCGAGCCGGCGGGCGCGTAGCCGTCCGGCGGCGGAACGCAGGGCCGGGCCGTGCAGCGGGTGGGCCAGGCGGATGCGGCCGTGGTCGTCGACGTGGAGCAGACCGTCGCACTCCAGACGCTCCAGGACGGTGAGGTCGAGGCCGTCCGCGTCGAGCGACAGCGGGTCGGCGAAGGCGAGCCGGTCGAGCGTCTCACGCTCGCCGGGACGACCGCGGTCCAGCAGCGGCTCCGCGTGTCGGCGGACCGCCGGGGTGAGGGGCAGCGGGCCCCGCCAGGCCCAGCAGCCCGGTGCACCGGTGCGCGGGCCGGACGGGCGTACCGCCTCCGCGAGTTCCCGCAGCAGTCGCAGGTCCCCGTCGCACAGCCGGTGCAGCCGCTTCGCGGTGAGCGGCTCGGGGCGGCTGTCCTCGTCCGCCGAGAGCAGCCGCGTGGTCTCCTCGCGGGGCAGCGGTGCCAGGGCCAGTCGGGGCAGCAGCTCTCCCGTCCACAGCCGGGACACGGCGGCCGGCACCGGCTCGTCGTCGTCGGTGACGACGACCAGCAGCCGGCTCGGTCCGTGGACGGCGAGCTGGTGGACCAGCGCGGCGGAGGCGTCGTCGAGGAGGTGGGCGTCGTCGACGAGCAGCGTCCGCACCGAGGAGAGGTGGCGCAGGGCGTGGTGCAGGGTGACGGGCTCGGGCAGCAGGGGGGCGAAGGCGGCGAAGGGGAGGTGCCGGCTGTGCGGAGTCCCGGTGACGCGGGCGCAGTCCGTGTCTCGGACGGCCTCGGTGACGAGCCTGGTCTTGCCCCGCCCCGCCGGGCCGCTCACCACGGTGCCGCGTCGCGCACCGCTCAGTGAGCGGCGTATCAGGCCGAGTTCGTCCTCCCGGCCGGTGAACGGCCAGGGCGGCTGCGGTGTCGTCGTGCCCGCGCCGTCCGACTCCCGTGTCCTGTACGTCTCGTACGTTCCGGAGGTCTCGTACGTTCCGGAGGTCTCGAGCGGCCCGGAGGTCTCGTACGGCCCGGAGGTCTCGTACGGCCCGGAGGATTCCCGTCGCGAAGTGGTCACGGGAACAGGAGCACGACTACTCAACTCTGATACAGGGACACTTGAGCAGACCCCGACTCAGGCCACCCGGCCGGGCCGCGGGCAGTCTGTGGCGCATGACCGTCCGCCACTGCTCGCTGCCGCGGCAGCCGGTGCCCGCCCATCCGCCGGGCCTGGCCGCCGAACGGCTCGGCGCGCTCACCGGCGGGCGGCGGCTGTGGGTCAACGGCACGGTGCTGCACTACTGCTTCTTCGAGGGTACCGAGGACGGCTCCCGGATCACGGTGCCCGGAACCGGGCAGACCCGCTGGGTTCCCTGGGGCGGGGCGAAGGAGCAGCGGGACGTGGTGCGGGAGTGCTTCGAGGAATGGGCAGGGCTCGGGCTCGGGCTGACGTTCACCGAGGTCCCCGACCGTACCGAGGCCGAGCTGCGCATCGGCTTCCAGCACGGTGACGGTTCCTGGTCCGCGGTGGGCAGGGACGCGCTGCGGACCGGTGTGCACGAGCGGACCATGAATTTCGGCTGGGACCTGACCGCGCCGGGTGAACGCGCGGCGGCCCTGCACCAGATCGGGCACGCGCTCGGCATGCTGCACGAGCACCAGAGCCCGTACGCCGGCATCCACTGGGACGACGAGGCCGTCTACGACGAACTGGCGGGACCTCCGCACTACTTCAGCCGGGACAGGACGTACGACAGCATCCTGCGCAAGCTCGGCCCGGACGAGGTCGACGGGTCCGTCTGGGACCCGCAGTCGATCATGCAGTCCGCCTTTCCGGCGGGGCTGATCCTGGAGCCGGAGCAGTACCGCGGCGGTGTGCATCCGCCGGGCACGCTGTCCCCGGCGGACAAGGAGTCCGTACTCCGCCGCTACCCGTCGGTGCCGGTGGCGCCGACGCCCGCGCTGGTGCCGTTCCACTCGGTGCCGCTGGGCCTGGGGCCCGGGGAGCAGGCGGACTTCCGGATCGACCCGCCGGAGACCCGGGACTACACGGTGGGCACCTTCGGCGACGCCGACCGGGTCGTCGTGCTGTTCGAGGAGCGGGACGGGGAGCCCCGTTTCCTGGCCGCGGACGACGACGGGGGCACCGCGCGCGACGCGGCGATCCTGGCCCGGCTGGTCAGGGGCCGCCGCTATCACGTCCGTATCCGCCTGTACTCCGCGTGGGGGCCGGGCGAGACGGCGGTCATGTGCTGGTAACCGCACCGCCGACGGCGGACACCTGAGCCATTTCCGGCGCCGGGGAGCGGCCGGGGAACGTCGGTCACCTTCGGGGGAGGGAGACCGGCGTTCCCCGGCCCACGCGTCACGGCAGGGAGCCGCACCGGATGATTCCGGTGCGGCTCCCTGCCGGCTTCCGTCGGGACGACAGGATTTGAACCTGCGACCCCTTGACCCCCAGTCAAGTGCGCTACCAAGCTGCGCCACGTCCCGATGCGGTTCGCGCGGGGGACCCGCGTGATCACGCTGGTCAACCCTACCGCATCCCGGACGTCGTAACGGCGGCCCCGGGCCCGCCCGGCCGCGGCCGGTGCCCCCGGTGGGAGGGGCCGCGTCGTGCCACGCGTGGCGGGGTGCCGGACGGCCGGGGGCCGCACCACTCCCACCCTTGTCCTGTCAAAAGGTTGACATGACGCGTGGTCCCCGCCGAAGGTGAGCCGACGGACACGGACCGGGTCGGAAAGAGGCTTTCATGGTGGATGCGCTGGGTGTCGCCGTCGTCGGATTCGGCTGGATGGGGCGGGTGCACACCCAGGCGTACGCGCGTGTGCGGCACCACTATCCGCAGCTGGCCCTGCGCCCGGAGCTGATCACGGTCGCCGAGGAGGTACCGGGCCGTGCCGAGGAGGCCGCCGCGCAGTTCGGCTTCGTCTCGACGGCCCGCGACTGGCGGGAGGTGGCCGCCGATCCGCGTGTCCGGGCGGTCAGCATCACCGCCCCGAACTTCCTGCACCGCGAGATCGGTGTGGCGATGGCCGAGGCCGGCAAGCACATCTGGATCGAGAAGCCGGTGGGCCTCGGCGCCGAGGACGCCCGCGCGGTGGCGGACGCGGTGGCCAGGGCGGGGGTCCAGGGCGCGGTCGGCTTCAACTACCGCAACGCGCCCGCCGTCGAGGCGGCCCGGGAGCTGATCGCCTCCGGTGAGATCGGCGCGGTCACCCATGTGCGCGTGCGGATGTTCAGCGACTACGCCGCCCACCCGGAAGGCGCCCTGACCTGGCGCTACGAGCGGGAGCGCGGCGGCAGCGGCGTACTGGGCGATCTGGCGTCGCACGGGGCCGACCTGGCCCGGTTCCTGCTCGGCGACATCGCCTCGCTGACCGCCGACACGGCCGTCTTCCTGCCCGAGCGGGCCCGTCCGGCGGGCGCCACGGCCGGTCACTCCCGCGCGGCGGGCGGTGAACTCGGCCCGGTGGAGAACGAGGACTACGTCAACTGCCTGCTGCGGTTCGCCTCCGGGGCGCGCGGGGTCCTCGAGGCCTGCCGGGTGTCGGTGGGTGAACAGAACAACTACGGCTTCGAGGTGCACGGGACCAGCGGCGCGGTGTTCTGGGACTTCCGCCGGATGAACGAACTCGGCGTCAGCCGGGGCACCGCCTACCAGGACCAGCCGGTGAGCACCGTGTACGTCGGTCCCGGAGACGGTGAGTTCGGCGCGTTCCAGCCGGGGGCCGCCAATGCCATGGGATATGACGATCTGAAGGTGATCGAGGCGTACCGCTTTCTGCGGTCCGTGGCGGAGGGGGTGCCGTACGGGGCCACGGTGGGGGACGCGGTGCACAGTGCGGTCGCGCTGGAGGCGATGGCGCGGTCGGCGGAGAGGGGGGACTGGGTGACGGTGGACGGGCCGGGGGTACTCTGACGCCTTTTCCTCGCCCCCGCCGCCCCTTCCCGTGCCTTCCCGAAGGGGCGCTGCCCCTTCGACCCCGGACGCGCGGGTGGTGGGGGTTGCTCGCGCAGTTCCCCGCGCCCCTTCAGGGGCGCGGGGAACTGCGCGAAGGGGGTCCGGGGCTCAGCCCCGGGGACGGGAAGGCCGGCGGTCGCCTCCCTCACGCGTTCTCCCGCCGGCCCAGCCACACCTTGACCGGTACCAGTACCAGCCACCACCACATGGCGGCGGGCCCGATGAACAGGGCCAGCGGGATGGTCACCAGGAACACCAGTACGGTCGCGCCCAGGTCGACGGCGTAGAGCGCCTCGTCCCGCACGGGCGCCGCCCCGCCGCGCAGCCACGGGCGGCGGGCGACGAGGGTGGCCAGCGCGAGGTGGACGGCGCCGAGCGAGGCGACCGCCACCGAGTAGATGACCACCGAGACGGGTTCGTCGCCGTACTCGGAGACCAGCGTGGTCGGGAAGGGCAGCAGCGCCGCGAGTCCCAGTCCGAGCATGGTCAGCCCGATCACGGTCCCGTCCACCTGCTGAACGCCGCGGAAGATCGCCCGGTGGTCACGCCAGAAGCCGGCCAGCACCGCCAGACTGATCCCGTAGGCGCCCAGGTTGGGCAGCGTGTCGCTCAGGGCCTGGCGGTACTCCTCCGAGTCCAGACCCTGCGGCACGGAGATGTCCAGGACCAGCAGGGTGACGGCGATGGCGAACACGCCGTCGGCGAGCGCGACGAGCCGTTCGGGCCCGCCCTCCGGGGTCGGTTTCCTCATGTGCACGACCGTAGGCAGGCCCGTCCCGGCGCCGCGGCATACACGCCTGGGCCGTCACCCGGCCACCGCCGGGGACGGCATGTTGTAGGGGGTCACCACCTGGATGGCGGAGGGCGGGGTGGGTCCGGCGGGCGGCAGGGCGCCGTGGGCGCGCATGACGAGGTGGCAGGCCTCGCGCAGGTCGTGGCGGAGATCGTGGTGGAGCACGGCGGACAGCCGGTGCGCGCGAAGCAGCCGGGTGTTGTCGTGGTCGAGGTCGTGCGCGACGAACACGGCGCACTCGCGCCCGGCGTCCTCGAAGGCACGCAGGGTGGCGATGTTGCCGCCGCCGATCGAGTAGACCGCCCGGATCTGCGGATCACGCTCCAGGGCGGCCCGGACAAGGTCGTACTGGGTGGCGTCCAGGCCCTGCCCCTCGGTGATCTCGACGAGGGCCCGCCCGGGGTGACGGGCGCGCATCGCGCCGCGGAACCCCATCTCGCGCTCCTCCTCGTTGCGGAAGAAGCCGCTGGAGAGGCTGGTGAGCACATTGCCCGGCCGGTCGCCCAGCCACTGCCCCATCAGGTAGGCGGCGGTGGCGCCCGCCGCCCGGTTGTCGCTGCCGACATGACCGATCCGGGCACTCGCGGGCAGGTCGGTGACCAGCGTCACCACCGGGACGCCCGCGGCGGCGAGCCGGTCGACGGCGGCGGTGATCTCGGGGACGTCCGGCGCCTTGAGCAGCACGCCCTGCGAGCCGCGCCGGCCGATCCGGTCGAGGGTGGCGACCAGCTCCCCCGCCGGGCCGGTCTCGCGGAAGTGGAAGCGGGAGCGGACCACCGCCGGGTGCAGGGAGGGCAGTTCGGCCTCCAGCGCGGCGCGGACGGCGGTGGAGAACCGCTCCGGCGACTGCATCACGATGTCCACCATGAAGGTCCGGCCGACGAGCCGGACCTGGGTGCGCTGGCGGTCCAGGTCGGCTATCGCACGGTGCACCTCCTGCGCGGTACTCTCCCGCACTCCTCCCCGGTTGTTGAGGACGCGGTCCACCGTGGCCTCGCTCAGCCCGGCCTGACGTGCGATTTCCCGGAGCGGGAAGGGGTGGCCCATGCGGCGGCTCCCTGAAGGGTTTTTGATGGCATGCTGCTGGTTGTTCGAAGGGTTTGTACTGACAAGAATGACATCAGTCGCGTCACTTCATGACCGGACGTGACCAGAAGGGACGACCTCATGTCCGCCTCCTCTTCCGTACAGACCCCCGCGTCCGCCGCCTGGCTGTCCGGGCGGGACTGCGATCTCGACGCCCTGCGTACTCTCGTCGAGCAGCGGACCGACCTGGCCCCCTACCCGCACGCCAGTGCCGTCGAGGGGAACGTGCTGCTCTACGACGCCGAGCGGCTCGCCCTCGCCGACCGCCGTACCGCGCAGGCCGAACTGGTGCGCGCGCTCGCCGACGGTCCGGGCATCGTGGTCATCCGCGGCGCCTTCCCCGACCCGGCGGTCGTGGACCGGGCCACCGCCGTCTTCGGCTCCCTGATCGCGCAGCAGCGCGCCTCAGGTACCGCGGCCGGTGACCACTTCGCCAGGCCGGGCGCCAACGACCGGGTGTGGAACGCTCTGGAGAAGGCCGCCCTGTACGACCCGCAGGCGTTCGCCGACTACTACGCCAACGACGTGATCGCCCTGGTCTCCGAGGCCTGGCTGGGCCCCGGCTACCAGGTCACCTCCCAGGTCAACGTGGTCAACCCGGGCGGTGCCGCGCAGACCGTGCACCGCGACTACCACCTCGGTTTCCTGTCCGCCGAGGCGGCCGCCCGCTACCCGGCCCATGTGCACCGCCTCTCCCCCGTGCTCACCCTGCAGGGCGCGGTGGCGCACTGCGACATGCCCGTCGAGTCCGGGCCGACGCTCTACCTGCCGCACTCGCAGAAGTACGCGCCCGGCTATCTCGCCTGGCGCCTCCCGGAGTTCCGCGCCTACTTCGAGGAACACCGAGTCCAGCTGCCGCTCGCCCAGGGCGACGCGGTGTTCTTCAACCCGGCGCTCTTCCACGCCGCCGGCGCCAACCACTCGGCGGACATCCGTCGGATGGCCAACCTCCTCCAGGTGTCGTCCGCGTTCGGGCGGGCCATGGAGAGCGTGGACCGCGCGGCCGTGGCGGGCGCCGTGTACCCGGTGCTGCTGAGCCGCAAGGCCGAGGGCGCCGGGGAGCAGTGGCTGGAGAACGTGATCGCGGCGAGCGCCGAGGGCTATCCGTTCCCCACCAACCTGGACAACGACCCGCCGGTCGACGGTCTGGCCCCGCCCTCCCAGGCCGACACCGTACGCCGGGCGCTGCGCGAGGGATGGACCGCGCGGACCCTGCGGGACGCGCTGCGGGCCGGCGCCAAGCGGCGCGAGAGCTGACAGGAACCCGGAAGGACATCATGGGACTTCTCGACGACAAGGTCGTTCTCGTCAACGGCGGCACCCAGGGCGTCGGGGCCGCCGTCGCGCGGGCCGCGGTACGCCAGGGGGCGGTCGTGGCCGTGAGCGGACGGCGCCCGGAACCGGGGCAGGCGCTGGTCGCCGAGCTGACCGGGGACGGCGGCAAGGCGATGTTCGTACGGGCCGACCTGGCGGACGCCGGCCAGGCCCGCGCCTCGGTCGCCCGGGTGGTGGAGGCGTACGGGCGGGTCGACTGTCTGGTGAACTCCGCCGGGCTGACCTCGCGCGGGACGCTGCTGGACACCACCCCCGAGCTGTTCGACCAGCACATCGCGATCAACCTCAAGGCGCCGTTCTTCGCCATGCAGGCCGCCGTCGCGGACATGGTGCGGCGCGGGGAGCCCGGCACGATCGTCAACGTCATCACCTCGTCGGCGCACGGCGGGCAGCCGTTCCTGGCGCCGTACGTCGCCGCCAAGGCCGGGCTGACCGGCCTGACCCGGAACGCGGCGCACGCGCACCGCTGGGACCGGATCCGCATCAACGGCCTGAACATCGGCTGGACCGCCACCGAGGGCGAGGACGCCACTCAGCGCACCTTCCACGCCGCCGGTGACGACTGGCGCGAACAGGCCGGCGCACGGCTGCCGATGGGGAGGCTGGGCCGGCCGGAGGAGATCGCCGACTTCGTGGTCCTGCTGCTCTCCGACCGTTCCGGGGTGGTCACCGGGTCCGTGATCGACTGGGACCAGAACGTCCTCGGCGGCCTCGATTGAACCACCCCCCCTCGGCCCTGCTCGTCCGCACCGCACCGCACCGCACCGAAGGAGCACAGCCCCCATGCGTATCGGAATCCTCGGCCTCGGCCGTATCGGCGCCTTCCACGCCGAGACCCTGTCCGGGCTCGGAGCCGTCGGGTCGCTCGTCGTCTCGGACCCGTTCGCGGACGCCGCGAAGGCCGCCGCCGAGCGGTTCGGCGCCGAGGTGGCGGACTCCCCCGAGGCGCTGCTCGCGGCCGGCGTGGACGGTGTGGTCGTGGCCGCCGCGACCGATGCCCACCCGGCGCTGATCCTGGCCTGCGTGGAGGCGGGCGTGCCCGTCTTCTGCGAGAAGCCGGTGGCCCGCACCATGGCCGAGGGCGTCGAGGTGCTGAAGGCCGTCGGCGGGCGGGACGTGCCGGTGCAGATCGGTTTCAACCGCCGCTTCGACGCGGGATTCACCGCCGCGCGGGCCGCCGTACGGAGCGGGGAGCTGGGCACCCTGCACACCGTGCGCTCGACCACGCTGGACCCGGCGCCGCCGCCGGCCGCGTACATCGCCGCCTCCGGGGGCATCTTCCGGGACTGCTCGGTGCACGACTTCGACATCATCCGCTGGGTGACCGGCCGGGAGGTGCGGGAGGTGTACGCGGCCGGCGGCAACCGGGGTGCCGGCTACATCAGGGAGGCCGGTGACGCCGACACCACCGGCGCGGTGCTCACCCTGGACGACGGCACCCTCGCGGTGGTCTCCAACAGCCGTCACAACGCGCGGGGTTACGACGTCCGTATGGAGCTGCACGGCTTCCGCGACTCCATCGCGGTGGGCCTGGAGGAGAAGCTTCCGCTGCGGTCGGTGGAGCCGGGCGTGGCCTTCCCCGGAGGCACCCCGCACGACTTCTTCATGGACCGCTTCACCGCCGCCTACCGTGCCGAGCTGACGGCCTTCACCGAGGTCGTGGCGGGCTCCCGCCCCTCGCCGTGCACCATCGCCGACGCCCTGGAGGCGGGCTGGATCGCCGAGGCGTGCACACTGTCCCTGCACGAGCACCGTCCCGTCACCATCGAGGAGGTACGGCAGGCATGAGCCAGTCCGGCCGGGAACCACTGCGCATCGGAATCCTGGGAGCCGCGCGGATCACCGAGCGCTCCCTCATCGCCCCGGCCCTGGCGGGCGGGCACCGCCTGGTCGCGGTAGCCGCCCGCGACCGCTCCCGCGCGGAGGGCTTCGCCGCCGCGCACGGCGTGGAGCGGACCCACGGCTCCTACGCCGAACTGCTGGCCGACCCCGAGGTCGAGGTGGTCTACAACCCGCTCGCCAACGGTCTGCACGGGCCGTGGAACCTGGCGGCGCTGGCGGCGGGCAAGCACGTCCTGTCGGAGAAGCCGTCGGCGAGCAACGCGGCGGAGGCGGTGGAGGTGCGGGAGGCGGCCGCGAAGTCCGGCACCGTCTTCATGGAGGCGTTCCACTACCTCTTCCATCCGGTCACCCGGCGGCTGCACGAGCTGCTGGCCTCCGGTGAGCTCGGCGAGCTCCGCCACGCGGAGGCCGTGGTGGCGATCCCGGCCCCGGAGACCACCGACCCCCGCTGGTCGCTGCCGCTGGCCGGCGGCGCGCTGATGGACCTCGGCTGCTACGGCCTGCACGCCCTGCGCATGCTGGCCCCCTGGGCGGGCGGCGCCCCGCGGCTGCGCTCCGCGCGGGCCGGTGAGCGGGCGGGGGCGCCGGGCGTCGACGAGTGGCTGGACGCCGGGCTGGAGTATCCCGGCGGTGCGACGGGCGCCGCCCGCTGTCACATGGCGCACGACGGGCTGGAGATGAGCATCCGGCTGACCGGCAGCCTGGGTGAGGCGACGGCCCCGAACTTCGTGCTCCCGCAGGCGGACGACCGCGTCGTGATCCGCACCGGGGACGGCGAACGCACGGAACACCTCGGCACCCGCTCGTCGTACACGTACCAGCTGGAGGCGTTCGCCGCCCGCGTGCGCGAGGGGGCTCCGCTTCCGCTGGACCCGGACGACGCGGTGACGACGATGCGGCTGATCGACGCCTGCTACGAGGCGGCCGGGCTCGGCCCGCGCCCGCGCACCACGCTCGGCTGACCTCGCGCGTACGGCCGGCCTTCGAGGGGACGGCCGTACGCACGCGTGGGTCACCGGTACAGCGCCGGCTTCTCCACCAGGTCGACCGTCACCCGGCCGCCGTCCTCGAGCGCGCGCACTCCGGCCTCGCAGACGGCCGCCGCGGCGTAGCCGTCCCAGGTGCCGGGCCCGGTGACACCGCCGCGGCGGGTGGTGTCGACCCAGGTCTGGATCTCGTCGTCGTAGGCCTGGGCGAAGCGGTCGCTCCAGTCCTGGGTGATGGTGCCGCCCCAGCGGCCGGCCGTGTGGGTCACCAGGGAGTGGCCGTCGCCGATGCGGGCGGTGCCGCGTTCGCAGACGGCCTCCGCCTGGACCTGGTAGCCGAAACCGCAGTTGACGAAGATCTCCACGTCGGAGATCGCGCCGCCGTCGGTCTCCAGGACGACGAACTGCGGGTCGGTGAGTCCCTCGGGGGCGCCGGCGGACGCCGTGGGGCGCAGCACCGTCACGGCGCTGATCTCGTGGCCGAGGAGCCAGCGGGTGGCGTCCACCTCGTGGGCCACGGAATCGCTGATGAGCATGGAGCTGGTGAAGAACGGCGGGCTGGCCACGTTGCGGTGCCGGTTGTGCAGCATCAGGGGGCGGCCCAGCCGGCCGCTCTCGAGCAGCGCTTTGAGGCGTACGTACTCGGTGTCGTAGCGCCGCATGAAGCCGACCTGCACCCGGCGGTGGCCGAGGGCCTGTTCGGCTTCCATGACGCGCAGCGCGGAGGCCGCGTCCGGGGTGAGCGGCTTCTCGCACAGGACGGGCAGGTCGTGCTCGAACGCGGTGAGCAGGGCGGCCTCGTGGGCCGGTCCCGGGGAGGCGATGACGACGGCGTCGACGTCGGCCGCCGCCATCGCGGCGGCCGGGTCGGTGTGGGCGGTGCAGCCGTCGATGTCCGCGGCGAGGGCCTTGGCCCGTCCGGCGTCGAGGTCCACGACGGCGGTGACCCGCGCGCCGCTGATGACCCGGTCGATGCGGCGTACATGGTCGGCGCCCATACGGCCGGTGCCGATGACGGCGACGCGCAGTGGCTCGTGCCGGTTCATGTCTCTCGCCTCCCCTTCGCCGGTCGTCAGGCGCCGCAGGAGCGGAGGAACGCTCGGGTGCGTACGGCGATCGGCAGCGGCTTGTCCGGCTCGCACGGGTACATGTCCTGCTCGACGATGGCGAACAGGTCCACGTCCAGTTTCTGGGCGGCCGTGAGGACCGGGCCGAGGTCGGGGACGCCGGCGGGCGGTTCGCACATCACTCCGCGCTGGACGGCGGGGCCGAACGGGATCTGGTTCTTCACGACGTCGGCGAGGATGTCCGGGTCGACCTGCTTGAGGTGCAGGTAGCCGATGCGTTCGCCGTAGGTCTCGATGAGTTTGACGCTGTCGCCGCCGCAGTAGGCGTAGTGGCCGGTGTCCAGGCAGAGGTTGACCAGGGAGGAGTCGGTCGAGTCGAGGAAGCGCTCGACGTGCTCCTCGGTGTCGATGTGGGTGTCGGCGTGCGGGTGGACGACGATGTCGAGCCCGTACGTCTCCTTCACCTCGCGGCCGAGGCGTTCCATGCCCTTGCTGAGGTGGCCCCACTGCTCGGTGGTGAGCTCCGGGGGTTCCAGGATCTCGGCGGTCCTGTCGTCGCGCCAGAAGGAGGGGATGACGACGAGGTGCTCGGCGTTCATGTCACGGGTGAGCGCGGCGACGCGGGAGACCTGTTCCCAGGTGGCGTCCCATTCGGACGGGCCGCGGTGCAGGCCGCAGAAGATGGTGCCGGCGGAGACCCTGAGGCCGCGCCGGTCCACCTCGTCGGTGAGGCGGGCCGGGTCGGTCGGGAGGTAGCCGTAGGGGCCGAGTTCGATCCAGGAGTAGCCGGCTTCGGCGACCTCGTCGAGGAAGCGCTGCCAGGGCACCTGCTGCGGGTCGTCGGGGAACCAGACGCCCCAGGAGTCAGGGGCGGAACCGACCCGGATGCGGTCGAGGGCGACTGCCATGTCAGGGCTTTCCTTCCGGGGTTGCCGCGGCGGCCTGGAGAGCGTCCTCCTCGGGAAGCTCCTCGGTGTCGACGCCGCGGACCTGCGACAGTTCGTGCTTCAGGGCGGCCAGTTCGGCGCCGCCTGCCATGTGGTTGGTCAGTTCCTCGAGGCTGACCTCGCCGCGGTCGGCGCTGAGTTCCATGGTGCCCAGGCGCAACACGCTGAAGTGGTCACCGACCATGTAGGCGTGGTGCGGGTTGTGGGTGATGAAGATGACGCCGAGGCCGCGGTCGCGGGCCATCGCGATGTACTTGAGGACCACGCCGGACTGCTTGACGCCGAGGGCCGCGGTGGGCTCGTCGAGGATGAGGACGCGGGCGCCGAAGTAGACGGCGCGGGCGATGGCGACGCACTGGCGCTGGCCGCCGGAGAGGGTGCCGATGGGCTGTTCCAGGTCGTCCAGGACGATGCCCATGTTGCGCAGTTCCTCGTCGGCCGTCTTCTTCATCCGGGCGATGTCGAGACGGCGCAGCGGCCAGGGGCCCCTGGTCATCTCGGAGCCGAGGAAGAAGTTCCGCCATACCGGCATCAGCGGCACGACCGCGAGGTCCTGGTAGACGGTGGCGATGCCCTTGGCGAGGGCGTCGCGCGGGCTGGAGAACCGGACGGGGGCGCCGTCGACGAGGAACTCGCCCTCGGTGTGCTGGTGCAGCCCAGAGATGATCTTGATGAGGGTGGACTTGCCGGCGCCGTTGTCGCCGAGGACGCAGGTCACCTTGGAGGGGTGGACGGTGAGGCCGACGCCGTGCAGGGCGCGGATGTTGCCGTAGGCCTTGCCCGCCCCGCGCAGTTCCACCAGGGGCCGGTCGCCGTCCGGCGGGGTGTCCTTGAGGGCGGCCCCGTGGGCGGAGGTCGTCTTGTCGGTCATTGCGGTCACCTCCGGGTCGCCGTGCGCTGGACCCACAGATTGATGAGGACGGCGCCGAGCAGCATCACGCCGAGGAAGGCCTTGAACCAGTCGGGGTTCCAGCCGGCGTAGACGATGCCCTGCTGCACCATGCCGAACATGAAGGCGCCGAAGACCGGGCCGATGGCGGAGCCGTAGCCGCCGGTCAGCAGACAGCCGCCGATCACCGCCGCGGCGATGTAGATGAGCTCCTGGCCCACGCCCTCGCCGGACTGCACGGTGTTGAAGGAGAACAGGTTGTGCATGCCGACGAACCAGGCGCCGAAGCCGACCAGCATGAACAGCGAGATCTTGGTGAAGGTGACGGGGACGCCGACCGCGCGGGCGCTGTCCTTGTTGCCGCCGACCGCGAAGATCCAGTTGCCGTACTTGGTGCGCAGCAGGACCCAGGTGGCCAGGGCCGCGAAGACCAGCCACCAGACGACGGTGATCTTCACCTGGACGCCGCCGACCTCGAAACTGGAGGCGAAGAGGGCCTTGGCCTGGTCGAAGCCGTCCATGTCGCTGATGTTGTCGGTGGCGACGTTGCCGGTGACCAGCTTGGTCACCGCGAGATTGACGCCCTGCAGGATCAGGAAGGTGCCGAGGGTGACCAGGAAGCTGGGCAGTCCGGTCTTCACCAGCATCCAGCCGTTGAACATGCCGACGGCGAGGGACACCGCCAGGGCGGCGAAGACACCCACCCATACGTTCATGGTGAGCTGGTAGCTGAGCATGCTCGCGGTGAGCGCCGAGGTCACGACGGCGACACCGGCCGAGAGGTCGAACTCGCCGCCGATCATCAGCAGGGCCACGGGGAGCGCCATGATGCCGATGGTGGACGACTGGTACAGGATGTTCGCCATCGAGCTGCCGTCGCGCACCGGCGGGGCGGCGAACAGGAAGAACACCAGCACGGCCACGGCGCCGAGGAACACCCCGACCTCGGGCCGGGCGAGCAGGCGCAGCGCCAGCGGGCGCCGGGCCGTCCGGCCGTCGCTCTCCCTGGGGCCGGGAGCCGGCGGTGGGGTCACCGCCGGCTCAGCCTGTTGTGCCATGGTCATCACCGAGTGCCCTTCGCGGCGAACTCGGAGACCGCGTCGACGTTGGACGTGTCGACGAACGCCGGACCGGTCAGGACCGGCTGCTCTCCGCCGCCGCTGTAGTTGCCGTTGTTCTTGTGGAGCCACAGGCCGTCGACGGCGAGGTAGCCCTGGAGGTAGGGCTGCTGGTCCACGGCGAACTCGATGTTGCCCTCCTGGATCGCCCCGGTCAGCTCCTTGTTGAGGTCGAAGGTGGCGACCTTGGCCTTGCTGCCGGACTCGTCGATCGACTGCACCGCGGTCAGCGCGAAGGGCGCGCCGAGGGTGACGACGTAGTCGATGCCGGAGTCCTGCTTGAGCTTGGCGGTGATCGTCGACTTCACCGAGGGCATGTCCGTGCCGTTGACGTTGAGGACCTGGGTCTCGCCCTCGAAGGTCTTCTCCATGCCGTCGCAGCGCTGGGTCAGGCCGACGTTGCCCTGCTCCTGGACGACACAGACGGCGCTCTTGGCGCCGACCTCGTTGAGCTTCTTGCCGAAGGCCTCACCCGCCACGGACTCGTCCTGGCCGAAGAACGACATCAGGCCGAGGTCCTGCCAGTCGCTCACGCCGGAGTTGAGGCCGACGACCGGGATGCCGGCCGCCTCCGCCTTGGCTATGACGCTCTTGAGCGCGTCCGGCTTGGCGAGGGTGACGGCTATGCCGTCGACCTTCTGGTCGATGGCGTTCTGCACCAGGTTGGCCTGGTTGCCCGCGTTGGGGTCGGCGGAGTAGACGAGCTTGACGTTGTCCTTGTCCGCGGCGGCCTGGGCGCCCTTGCGGACGATGTCCCAGAAGGTGTCACCCGGGGACTGGTGGGTGACGAGCGCGACCGTCATACGGGGCGTCGAAGCCTTGCCCGCCGAGGCGTCGGCTCCGCCTTCCTCGGTCTTCTTGCCGCCCGAACCGCTGGAACAGCCGGCGAGGGTCAGGGCGGCTGCCGCCGCGACCGCGACGAAGGACGCGATTCTGCGGGGGCGGGTGAGAGAAGAGCGGTCCATCTGTCCTGCACCTCACTGTGCTTCACGGGGAAAGGGCGGGAGTCCGGGGGTCCGGTGACCAGGACCCCGGGAGTCCGGGTGTGTGCTGGGGCACACGGCTGTCGTGCTGGGACGCGATCCAATCCCCAGATACGGCCGCTGTCAATACTTTGTTAAGACATCTGTTCACTCGCTCGTCCGAATGTAAGTACAAACTATTGACACCGCCGCCCTCCGAGACCTACACCTGAGAGGCGGCAGGTCCCGGGAATCCACGCCCCCACCGTGGCAGGGCGTCCTGGGACCCGCATCCCCAAGGCTTCAGGAGCATCGCGTCATGGCCGACTCGCCACATTATTTCGACCTGATCACCATGGGTCGCATCGGGGTCGATCTCTACCCCCTGCAGACCGGTGTGCCGCTGTCGCGCGTGGAGACATTCGGGAAATTCCTGGGCGGTTCGGCCGCGAACGTCGCTGTCGCGGCCGCCCGGCTGGGGCGCTCCACGGCCGTGATCACCCGTACCGGGGCGGACCCCTTCGGCACCTATCTGCACGAGGCGCTGCAGGACTTCGGCGTCGACGACCGCTGGGTCACCCCGGTCGCCGCCCACCCCACCCCGGTCACGTTCTGCGAGATCTTCCCGCCGGACGACTTCCCCCTCTACTTCTACCGCCGCCCCAAGGCCCCCGACCTGGAGATCCACACCCATGAGCTGGACCTGCCCGCCGTGCGCGCGGCGGGGATCTTCTGGATCACCGGCACGGGCCTGAGCGAGGAACCGAGCCGCTCGGCCACCCTGGACGCCCTCGCCGCCCGGGACAGGGCCGGCACCACCGTGTTCGACCTGGACTGGCGCCCCATGTTCTGGCGGGACCCGGACCAGGCCCGCCCGTACTACCGCGAGGCGCTGCGCCACGCCACGGTCGCGGTCGGCAACCTCGACGAGTGCGAGGTGGCCACCGGCGTGCGTGAACCGGAGGCCTGTGCCGAGGCGCTGCTGGCGGCCGGGGTGGAGCTGGCGGTGGTCAAGCAGGGTCCCCGGGGCGTGCTCGCCGTGCACCGCGACGGCACCCGGGCCGAGGTGCCCCCGGTGCCGGTCGAGGTGGTCAACGGTCTCGGCGCGGGCGACGCCTTCGGCGGCTCGCTCTGCCACGGTCTGCTCTCCGGCTGGGACCTGGAGCGGACCATGCGCCACGCCAACGCCGCCGGCGCCCTCGTCGCCTCGCGCCTCGCCTGTTCGTCCGCCATGCCGACCGGGCCGGAGGTGGCGGACCTCCTCGCGCGGGCCGCGTCGCCGGACGCGGCGGGCCGGCCGAGCCAGTTCTGAACGGAGCCCTTCCTTGAATCGCAGCATCCCCGACCTCACCACGGTCCGTGCCCGGAACCCGGAGGCCGTCGCCGAGGCGGCCGCCCGCCGGGCCCGCCGCCCGCTGATCGGCGACAGCGGCCGGCTCCTGATCGTGGCCGCCGACCACCCCGCCCGGGGTGCGCTCGGCATCGGCGGCCGGCGGCTGGCCATGGCGGACCGCGCCGATCTGCTGGAACGTCTCTGCACAGCGCTGTCCCGGCCGGGCGTGGACGGGGTGCTGGCCACCGCCGACATCCTGGAGGACCTGCTGCTGCTCGGGGCGCTGGAGAACAAGGTCGTCATGGGGTCGATGAACCGCGGCGGGCTGGCGGGCGCGTCCTTCGAGATGGACGACCGCTTCACCGGCCACCGCGCGCAGGACATCGCCCGGCTGGGCTTCGACGCCGGCAAGCTGCTGGTCCGGATCGACTACGACGACCCCGGGTCGCTCACCACCCTGGAGTCCTCCGCCCGCGCCGTCGACGCCATGGCGGAACACCGGCTGCCGGTGTTCGTGGAGCCCTTCATCTCCCGCCGGGTGGACGGCCGGGTGCGCAACGACCTGTCCGCCGAGGCCGTCACGCGGTCCATCGCCATCGCCTCCGGACTGGGCGGCACCTCCGCCTACACCTGGCTGAAACTCCCGGTCACCGACGACGTGCACGACATGGAGGAGGTGCTGCGGGCCTCGACGCTGCCCGTGGTGCTGCTCGGCGGCGAGGTCAGCGACCAGGAGGCGGCGTACGAGCGGTGGGGCAGGGCGCTGCGGCTGCCCACCGTGCAGGGGATGGTCGTCGGCCGCTCTCTGCTCTATCCGGCCGAGGGCAGTGTGGAGAAGGCGGTCGACACGGCCGCCGGACTCTTGTGACAAGCCCGCGCGAAGACGAGAGGCACCGTATGACGTACCACCTTCCCGCGGGCCAGGCCCCCGCCGGCCCCTACGCCGTCGACGTGACCCCGCGGTCCGCCGGCTGGGGCTACTCGAGTCTGCGCGTCCTGGAGCTGCCGCCGGGCGGCGCGCACACCTTCGACGCCGGTGACAGCGAGTGGATCGTGCTGCCGCTCAGCGGCGGCTGCACGGTCGCCGTGGCCGACGACTTCGGCCACGACACCTTCGAACTCACCGGCCGCACGAGCGTGTTCGACGGCGTGACCGACTTCGCCTACGTACCGCGCGACGCGCACGCGAGCCTGTCCTCGGCCGGCGGCGGCCGGTTCGCGCTCACCGGCGCCCGGTGCACCCGCCGGCTGCCCGCCCGTTACGGGCCCGCCTCCGAGGTGCCCGTCGAACTGCGCGGCACCGGGAACTGTTCGCGACAGGTCAACAACTTCGGCGCGGCAGGCACCTTCGAGTGCGACCGGCTCATCGCCGTGGAGGTGCTGACCCCCGGCGGCAACTGGTCGTCCTTCCCGCCGCACAAGCACGACGAGCACCGGCCGGGCGAGGAGTCCGTGCTGGAGGAGATCTACTACTTCGAGTTCGCCGCCCACGGTGCCACCCCCGGCCTCGGCTACCAGCGGGTCTCCCCGTCCGGTCCCGGCCGGGACACGGATGTGCTGGCGGAGGTGCGGGGCGGCGACGTCGTCCTCATCCCGGACGGCTGGCACGGCCCGTCCATGGCCGTGCCCGGCCACCACATGTACTACCTCAACGTCATGGCGGGCCCCGGGGACGAACGTGCCTGGCTGATCTGCGACCACCCCGACCACGCCTGGATCCGCGACACCTGGCAGGACCAGGACGTCGACCCCCGGCTTCCCCTCTACACCGCACCGGAGAGGTCCGCATGAGCGCCACCACCCGCCGGCTGACGACCGCCCAGGCCCTGGTGCGGTTCCTGTCCGTCCAGTACACCGAGCGCGACGGCGTGCGCCGCCGGCTGATCGCGGGCACCTGGGGCATCTTCGGTCACGGCAACGTGGCCGGGATCGGACAGGCGCTCGTCGAGCACGCGGACGTGATGCCGTACCACCAGGGCCGCAACGAGCAGTCGATGGTGCACGCGGCGGTCGGCTACGCCCGTCACCTGAACCGGCTCTCCGCGCAGGCGGTGACGACGTCCATCGGCCCCGGCGCGACCAACCTGGTCACCGGCGCCGCCCTCGCCACCATCAACCGGCTGCCCGTACTCCTGCTGCCCGGCGACTACTTCGCCTCGCGCGCCGCGGATCCGCTGCTCCAGCAGCTCGAACACCCGGTGGAGGCCGATGTGTCGGTCAACGACACACTGCGGCCGGTGTCGCGGTACTTCGACCGCGTCACCCGCCCCGAGGCGCTGATCCCGTCCGCCCTGAACGCGATGCGGGTGCTCGCCGACCCGGCCGAGACCGGCGCGGTCACCCTGGCCCTGCCGCAGGACGTGCAGGCGGAGGCGTACGACTGGCCGGAGGAGTTCTTCGCGATGCGCGTCTGGTCCGTACGGCGTCCCGCCCCGGACCCGGTGGAGCTGTCGGCGGCCGTGGCGGCCGTACGGGCGGCACGGCGGCCGCTGATCGTCGCGGGCGGCGGAATCCACCACAGCGAGGCCGAGGAGTCGCTGCGGGCACTGGCGGACGCCACCGGCATCCCGGTCGCCTCCACCCAGGCCGGCAAGGGCTCCCTGCGCCACGACCACCCCGCCGACCTCGGCGGCATCGGCCACACCGGGACGGCGGTCAGCGACGACCTCGCCCGCACCGCCGACCTGGTGATCGGCGTGGGCACCCGCTACACCGACTTCACCACCGCCTCCGGCACCCTCTTCCAGCACCCGGACGTCCGCTTCCTCAACCTCAACATCACCGGCTTCGACGCGCACAAGCTGGCGGCACGCACGCTGGTCTGCGACGCGCGGACCGGTCTGCGGCAGCTCACCGAAGGGCTGGCCGGACACCGCGTGGAGGAGGCGTACGAGGCGGAGTACCGGGCCGGCAAGGAGCGCTGGGAGCGGGTCGTGGAGAGCGCCTACCGGGCTGACGACGACAGCGCCGTACCGGCGCAGACACAGGTGGTCGGCGCGCTCGACGCGGTCGTCGGCGACGAGGACGTGGTGATCAACGCGGCCGGTTCGCTCCCCGGCGACCTGCACAAGCTGTGGCGCGCGCGCAGCCCCCGCCAGTACCACCTGGAGTACGGCTACTCCTGCATGGGCTACGAGATCCCGGCCTCGCTGGGTGTCCAGCAGGCGGCTCCCGGCACCCCGGTCTGGGCACTGGTCGGGGACGGCACCTATCTGCTGATGCCGACCGAGATCGTCACGGCCGTCCAGGAGAACCTCCCGGTCAAGCTGGTCCTGATCCAGAACCACGGGTACGCCTCGATCGGCGGCCTGTCGGAGTCGGTGGGCGCCGAGCGTTTCGGCACCGCCTACCGTCACCGGGCCGCCGACGGGACCTTCACCGGCGCGCCGCTGCCCGTCGACCTCGCCGCGAACGCGGCCAGCCTCGGCATGCGCGTCCTGCGGGCCAGAACGGTGGGCGAACTGCGGGCCGCGCTGGCCGAGGCACGCGCCTGTGACCGGCCCGTCTGTGTGTACGTCGAGACCGACCCGGCGCCGACCGCTCCCCCGGCTCAGGCCTGGTGGGACGTGCCGGTGGCCGAGGTGGCGTCCCGCGAGCCCGCGGCCCTGGCCCGTGAGCGGTACGACACCCAGGTGGCCGGCCGCCGCCGCCACCTCTGACCCGCCCGCACCGTCCGCGCTCCTACGAGGGAGACAGATCCCCATGGCGAAGACCGGCGACCGCACACGTGCCGCGGCCGGACCCGCGCTGAGCACCCTGGACTTCGCCCTGGACCGGGGCAGTCCGGTACCGCTGTACCACCAGTTGGCGCAACAGCTGGAGGCGGCGATCGAGCACGGCGTCCTCGCCCCGGGCGACCTGCTGGGCAACGAGGTGGATCTGTCGGTACGGCTGGGCCTGTCCCGGCCCACCGTCCGTCAGGCCATCCAGTCCCTCGTCGACAAGGGACTGCTCGTCCGGCGGCGCGGGGTGGGGACGCAGGTGGTGCACAGCCACGTCCGCCGGCCCCTGGAACTGAGCAGCCTCTACGACGACCTGGAGGCGGCCGGCCAGGGCCCGACCACGCTGGTGGTCCGCAACGAGACGGTACCGGCGCCCGCGGGCGTGGCGGCCGCCCTGGGGCTGGCCGACGGCGGCGAGGCGGTCCTGCTGGAACGCCTGCGCCGCACCCACGGCCAGCCGGTCGCCCTGCTCTGCAACTACCTCCCCCCGGGCCTGCTCGACCTGGACAGCGCCCGGCTGGAGGCGACCGGCCTGTACCGGATGCTGCGCACGGCCGGCATCACCCTGCACAGCGCCCGCCAGACCGTCGGCGCCCGCTCGGCCACCGCCCAGGAGGCCGCCCGGCTCGACGAGAAGGAGGGCGCCGCCCTGCTCACCATGCAGCGCACGGCGTACGACGACACCGGACGTCCGGTGGAGTACGGCACCCACATCTACCGTGCGTCCCGGTACTCGTTCGACTTCCAGCTGCTGGTCCGGCCGTGAGGCGCGGGCCGGGGGTCAGTACGCCGCGTTCATCCGGGCCCGCTGCTCCGGCGACAGTTCCAGGTCCACCGCCGCCAGGTTCTCCTCCAGCTGGGCCGGTGAGGACACCCCGGCGAGCGGAACGACGGGCAGTTCGTGACCGAGCTGCCAGGCCAGCGCCACCTGGCCGGGCGTAGCCCCGGTCTCCCGGGCGACGTCGCGCAGTACCGCGAGGCGGGCGGGCGTGCCCGGGTGGTCGTAGTCGTGGGGCAGCCGTTCCGGGTGGGCGTAGGCGCCCCCGAGCAGCGGCGAGTAGGCGACCAGGGTGAGCCGGGGCTCGGTCCGGAGGTAGGTGGTGAGTTCCGCTCCGGCGTGGCCGAGGCTGCCGTCGGGGAAGAGGTCCCCGGGGACGTCGAAGCGAGGGCGCAGGTAGCTGTGCTGGTACTGCAGGACCTCGTAGCCGGGCAGTCCGGCCGCCGCCGCGAGCCCGCGGGCCCGCTCCACGCGCCACACCGCCTGGTTGCTCACGCCGAGCAGTCCCGCGGCGCCCTCGGCGACCAGGCCCGCGAAGGCCTCGACGGTCTCCCGCTGCGGGACGGTGGGGTCGTCGATGTGGGCGTACAGCAGGTCCAGCCGCTCCAGTCCGAGCCGTTCACGGCTGCGCTCCGACGATTCCCGGATCACCTTCGCGGACAGGCCCTCGGGGTTGTCCGTGTAGCTCGTGCCGGGGGCGAGGGGTCGGGCGCCGAGCTTGGTCGCGAACACCAGCTCGTCGCCGACGCCGCGGCTGCGCCGCCAGCGGCCGAGCAGTTCCTCGCTCTGTCCGCCCTGGCCGTCGTCGGTCCAGAAGGCGTAGTTGTCGGACGTGTCGATGAAGTTGCCGCCGGCTTCCACATAGCGGTCGAGCAGCGTGAAGGCGGTCTTCTCGTCGGTCACCGACCCGAACAGCATCGCGCCGAGCGCGATGACGCTCACCCGACGGCTGTGCGGGCCGGTGCCGATGGTGCGGTACCTCAAGACGGATTCCTCCCGGTTCAGGCCCCGTTGTCGGGGCACGGGACGGGAGTCTTCCTCTTGGAGAGCACTCCAGGTCAAGGGCGTGGCACCGTCTCTCCGGTGTCGGTGGAACCCGTTCCACCCGGCGGGTCGTCCTGAAGGAGGAGCCGGGCGGAGGTGCCCGGGTGGAGCGGGAGGGCGGCGGTGTGACGGTGGCGGGGAGGACGGCGGTGCCGTGGGACCTTCGGGCGGAGACGCGGCGGGGGCGGGTGCCCGCCCTGCTCGCGGCGCTGACGGCCGGGCTGCTGGTGGGCCACGGACTCGTGCCCAACACGCCGGGACGGCTGGGCAGTCTGCTCGAGGTGTTCCTGCCCTGGCTGGGCCTGGTGACCGTCCCGCTGTTCGGCCTGGCCCTGCTGCGGCGTTCGGCCCTCGCGCTGCTGGCACTGCTGCTGCCCGCGGCGGCGTGGACGCACCTCTTCGGGGGGCTGCTGCTGCCCGGGGCGGAGTCCGGGCCGCGCGACCTGGTCGTGGTGCAGCACAACGTCAGCGACGAGAACCCCGACCCGGCGGGCACGGCCCGGGCCCTGGCCGGTGCGGGACCCGATCTCATCGCGCTGCAGGAGCTGGTCCCTGCGGCGCTGCCGGTCTACGGCAGGACGCTCGCCGCGGACTATCCGTACCACGCGGTCCGTGGCACCGTCGGGCTGTGGTCGAAGCATCCGCTCAGCGGCGCCCGGACGCTGGACATCAGACCCCGGGAGATCACCGAGCCCTGGAGCCGCGGGCTGCGGACCGTGGTGCACACACCGTACGGCGAGATCGCGGCGTACGTCGCCCACCTGCCCTCGGTCCGGTTGGGGGCGAGCGGCCTGGCGTCCTCCCGGCGCGACGAGAGCGCGGGCCTGCTGGGCCGGGCCCTGGCCGCCGAGCGGCAGGACACGGTGGTCCTGCTGGGTGACCTCAACGGCACGGTCGAGGACCGCGGGCTGGACCCGCTGACCTCGCGGCTGGACGTGGCGCACCGGGGATTCGCCCTCAGTTTCCCCGCCGCCCTGCCGCTGGCCCGGATCGACCAGGTGATGGCCCGCTCGGCACGCGTCGACCACATCCGTACCCTGCCCGCCACCGGCAGCGACCATCTGCCGGTGGCGGCCCGGATCACCCTGCGCTGACGCCGGCGAAGGGGCCCTCCAGGGCGGCCCACTGGAGGAGCATGATGGTCTTCGCGTCGTTGATCCCGCCCGTGCGGATCATGCGCAGGGCCTCGGGGAAGGGCAGTTCGAGGATCTCGATGTGCTCGCCCTCCTCGTCGAGGCCGCCGCCCTCGTGGGTGCGGGTCGAGGGGCCGTAGGCGGCGGCGTAGAAGCTGACGCGTTCGGTGACCGAGCCGGGGCTCATGTAGACGTCGAACACATGCTGGACGGGGCCGATGGTGTGGCCGGTCTCCTCCACCACCTCGCGGCGTACGGCGGCCTCCGGGTGCTCGTCCTCGTCGTCCAGCAGGCCGCCCGGTGTTTCGATCAGCAGGCCGTCGGGGTGGCCGTTGACGTAGGCGGGAAAGCGGAACTGCCGGGTGAGGAGGACGGTTCCGCGTGCGGTGTCGTGCAGGAGCACGGTGGCGCCGTTGCCGCGATCGTGTGTCTCGCGCTCCTGGGTGCTCCAGGTGCCGTCGGCGTGCTGGAGGTCGAAGGTCGTGGTGCGCTCGACGTACCAGTGGCTGGACAGCAGTGTCACGTCCCGGACCCGCACACGCGGGTTGCCGGTGAGGTCACGGCCGGTCCGGTCGAGTCCGGTGCGGCCCCGGCGGTCCGGGGTGTCGACGCCGGCGGTCATCGGCGGGCCGGGGCTGGGGAGGGCGGGTGCACGGTGGTCATGCCCGCTTCTATCACGGGCCCGGGAGCCCGGACGGCCGGATCGAGCACGGGGACACGCGTGAAAAGCCGTACCGGAACTCTTCGATGCGGCCCGACGACCTGCTGTTGCCGCAAGCCGGGACGACAGGAGGTGAACCTGCGACTCCTTGACCGCCAAGCCCACCGCTTGTACCCCGGGACGCTGAAAGGGAAAGCCCCGCCACGGGTCCACTCAGCCTCCCGTCCAAGAACGCCCCGCCGCACCCACGGAACTTCCTGCTCCGCCAGGAAGTCCCTCTGCTGTGCGTGGCCGATGACCTGCAACGGTTCGAGCAGGGTTTTCACGGAGGCGCCGTTGTTCGCGGCCCGCCGCTTCCGGCCGCCGTGTGGCGCACCGCATTGGCGTTCTCACGGAGAGCGCGGGAACGAATCAGTCGAGAAACGCCCATCGGGCCGCTGTCCCGCATTTCTCTTCGTCGCAGGCCACCGCGGCCGTCACCGCGGCCCTTCCGGCGCTCTCGGTCGACCGCTTCCGGCACCGACGCAAGAAAACGCGTTGAAGTAGGTACCCGCACCGAGCGAGGTGCGTAACCACTGCGGACCCCAGCGGCAGCCGATTCGCCTAGCGTCGAAGCGCACGCATCAAAATTCATCTGACCATCGAGGCGCATACCCTCGGCCGCAATCGCATGCCGGAGTAATTCGCCCGTACAGCAAGCGCAATCGAATCCTCCCTCTCCGAGCGCCGACACAATCGTCGATTTTGAGCCTGCCGGATGGACGAGCTCAGGCTACGCATCGGCAGCCTCCTCGCGCAGTCCGGTGAGCGAGCAGGAAGAGGGTTCCCTATGCCCTTCCGCAGGATCCCTAACGAGGTAATCACGTTGACAGCGACAGAAGCAGATACTGCCGGCAGCGACATCGCTTACTCATACATCGCGGGGAGCGCGACTTCAGAGGAAGTGGCCACACTCGTGTACGAGCGCTACGGGGTCATGCTCCGCAAGTTCGCCGCGAGCATGCTCAACGGCAACTGGGACGGAGCCGAGGACATACTGCAGGAGACGGCGATCCGCGCCTGGCTGCAGGCGAAGAAGCGCCCCGATGCCGACGTCCGCCTGTATTCCTGGCTCAAGACCGTGGCTCACAACCTCGTGATCGACGAACACCGCGCGCGCCGCGTCAGACCACACACCGTGCAGATCACTGACGAGGATGCGACATTCCAAGCCGTCGACCAGGCGGATCTGGTGATCGACCGTATCGAACTCATGGGAGCTCTGGAAAAACTGTCGCGCCCCCATCGGGAGATACTGCAGCATGTGTACCTCCGCGATCTCAGCGTGCTCGAGGTATCGAGGGAACTGGCCATACCTTCCGGCACGGTCAAGTCACGCACGTATCACGCGATCAAGGCTTTGCGTGCTGCGCTGACCAGCTCCGAATGAGGGCCGGCCCATGATTCCCGGCGTTCGTCCGACGGCAGCCAGGGCATCTCGCCACCCTGTCCGACCGCCTGAACACGCCCAGCACGAGGACGCCTCTCCGCATGGCGTCGCACCACAGCAAAAGCCGTGCGGTGATCCTCTCAGGCTCTCGGCGAACCAGTGAAATGGGCACAGCGAAGCCGCTGTACCCATCCCTCACTCCGTACCGAGGACGATGTGCGCCGGAGCCCTCGGCGGATCCGACCTAGTACATCACGTAGCCGGAGATGCGGTTGTCCCACTCGGGCGGTGCGACCCAACGCTCCCCGGGGCCGATCTCGATCGTGTCACCCCGGTAGTTGGGGTCCGCGAAGAACAGCACTTTGTACCTCGTCTCATTGATGACCGAGGAAATCTTGTTGTCCTGTCCAGCGGGAAGGTTGGGCCTCCAAGCCGTCCGGTTGTCCAGCAGCCCCGTGAAGTCCGAGCCGTCGTAGACACACACCGGAGGCTGGTTTCCCAGATCGGGGGGACACACATCGGCGGCGGAGGCCGACGGGACGGTACCGACGAATGCGGAGCCGACGAGCGCGGCTAGGGCAAGCGGGTACCGCAACTGAAAGTTCAGCGACACAACAGAACCTTTCTGACATGACTGGCCATCAGACAGTGAATCGCGGCTGGAATGCGACTCCTTCGCCTTTCGAATAACGAATGCCACGAAAACCATCTGGAACTCTAAGGCTTCTCGACGTATCCAGAGCCGACAGCCAGTACCCAGCTCGAGGGTTCAGCTACCTAAGTTTGCGTCGTGTCCGCCTTTCCGCGAGGCCTCGTACACGGGCGAGGTGTTCGTGGGCGGACCTGCCCCGCTCCACGCGCTCGGCCGTACCCGGTCCGCTCGTTCCGCGTCGCCCGATCAGCACACTTACGTGAAGCTGTCCTGCCCTGATGCCGGGCAGGGACAGTCGGTACCGCCGGCGAGGGCTGCGCGGCGGCGCCCGCCGTGTGCGACACGGTCACAGGAGCAGGGACACCGGCGGCTCGACGCCGAGCAGGGCCCTGCCGTGGTCCTCCCTGGTGATGAAGGGGTTGAACTGGATGTGCCGGCTGCCCGTCTCCATGTCCCGCCAGAAACGCTGCAGGGGGTTGGCGTCGGAGAATCCGGAGGTGCCGTGCAGGTCGAGCAGCCGGCTCATGGCCGAGCGTGCGTCCTCGACGGCGGAGACCATCCCCATCCTGATCCGGGACCGTTGGAGCACAGGCATCGCGTCGGCCGTCATGGCGGCGTCCAACTCGTCCGCGGTGTCCTGTACGGAGCGAACGGCTCTGTCCACCAGATGCGTGGCATCGGCCAGCCACATCCGGGCGGAGGGGGAGTCGGCCGCACGGGCGTAGACCGTCGCCATGACACCGCGGCCGTTCGACAGCGCCTCCTGGACGACATCGCGGGCACCCACCGCGGCGCCGACCACCGGTGCCAGCAGCGCCAGGGTCATCGCCAGTTTGCCGGCCGGCGGGAACACCGTGGTCACGCCGTCCTGCGGCGTCGCCACCGCCGCCGCGACGACCCGGTGGAGAGGAACAAGGACGTCGCCCGCCACCAGGCTCTGGCTGCCGGTCCCCCGCATGCCGACGGCGTGCCAGGTGTCCTTCACCCACAGATCGGCGGTAGGGACCAATACCGTGGCGGGTTGGACCGGCTGCGGTCCGTCCTGTGTGCCGTCACCCTGCCGGTGGTCGTCGGACCGGCCGACGCCGTGCAACGGGACGCCGAGCAGAGCCCACTGCGCGTCCTCGCACCCGGAGGCGACGGCCCACTCCCCCGAGATCCGCACGCCGTCGCCGGTGAGCCGTCCCTGCCCGTTCAGGCTGGCCACGGAGCAGGCGACGGTGTCCGGGCCGCCCTCGTAGAACTCCGCGCGCGCCGGCTTCGAAAGCATCCGCAGCATCGGCTTCAGCCCGCTGAAGACGGCCATCACCCAGGCCGTGGACGGGCACGCCCGGGCCAGCTCCAGCAGCACGTCGACCTGGGTGCGGGTGTCCGCTTCGTAACCACCGGCGTCCCGGGGGGTGGTCAGCCGGAGCAGTCCGGCCTCCCGCAAACCGTCCAGGTTCTCCGGCGTCGGCCGCCGCTCGGACTCGGTCCGTTCCGCATGCGCGGCCAGCAGTGGCCGCAGGCTCGTGGCCGCAGCCACCAGGTCCTGTCCGGACAGAGGCGGAGTGGCCGACAGAGGTGCCGACATGGGTGGGTCCTTTCCTCGGCGTATGTGCGTCGTGCTCGATCAGGACGGCGGCAGGTCCCCGACGTGACGGCCGGGAGGGCCGCGCCCGTCCCAGTGCGAGGAGCAACTCCTCCCCGCACCGTGTGTCAGCTTCGGGGAGGCCGGAGGCGAAAACCTCGGTAGTGGCTGCCCAGATCGGCGGTCGGGCCACCTACCGCATGCCTCGCACACGCCTGCCGAGCTCTTCGGCCCGCGTCGTCCGTCGGCAAGGACGGTCCCTTGCGACGCCCTGGCGGGACAGGAGCGGGGGCAGCCACTGCGTGCCGTCCCCGGGCGGTCGGTGCTGTGCGCGGGCCCGGCGTTACGCGGGTCACCACCATGCTTCGGTCAGGCACGCACCGTGCCGTCGGTGTCGACCTCGAGGTAGTCGTCCCTGCCTGGAGCGACTCCACCGAAACCGACCCGTTCGCAGGCCTTGGAGGGCCGCCCGGTCCGCCGATCATGATGCCGGCGTCCGTAATCCGTCACGCCGGTCACCGAATGATCCTGCCCTTGTAACAGCGTGCGGAGCCGTGAACCCGCTCGGCAGAAAGGCCGTTCGGAGGTCCGAGTTCATCACGAAGCCTCCAGAAAGGGCATCCACCATGTCACGCACATTCACCGGCCACCGTCTCCGCCCCCTTGCCGCGACCGGCCTTCTCCTCGGCGCGGCCCTGTTCCTCACCGCGTGTGACCCCGACAGCGACTCGGTCACCGGCGTCAGTGCCGAGACCGACGCCGACAGCTCGGGCACGGCGTCGAAGGCCGGCGCCGGCAGCCGTGAGGACGGTGCGGTCACCGGCATCCTGACCTGCCTCGCACCCGGCAAGCTCAAGGTCGACGGGCGCCCCTTCTGGCTCACCGAGGACACGGAGATCTGGGGAGCGGGCGGCCTCTGCGGCAGCGGTGAGGGACAGGTCGCGGAGGAATGCTCCGAGGAAGAGCTGGAGAACGCCGCCAAGGAGGGCACTGTCACGGTCGAGGTGACGATCGAGGAGGGCATGGCCACCCGGATCACCGAGGCGTGACCGGCTGATCCGCATCGAACGGGCCGCTGCCGGCGGAGGGCCGGCATAGAACGCCCTCGCGGCGGAGGGACGAGGGTCAGCGGCAGCTGGTCCTCGTCCCGTTCCGCGAGCTCCGTGAGAGGATCCGCCGGCTCCCCGAGCTCTGGAGCAGCAGCCTGCCACCGCACAGCAGTCCTCCCGGTCGGCATGAGCGTTCCCCTCTGAAAGTGCAGAGCGCAGGATGCCGGTGGCCGCATCCCACACCATCAAGTCCTGTACGGCGGGGGCCGTCAGGGAAGACGGATCAGCTCACCATGGGCCATGTCGACAACTGCCCCATAGACCAATGTCTCCACGGCACGGCCACTTTCGGCACGCACCTCGACCTCCAATTTCGACGACCGTCCGATCTCCGCGCCCTGAGCGATAACGAGATGTGAGATACCGGTGGGCCGCAGCAGGCCGCGATGGACCAGGTGGACACCCAGCGCAACAGCGGACGCCCCGCCGCCAGGATCCTCCGCGACCCCTGACGCAGGGGCGAACATCCGTACGTGCGCTTTCCCGGAGTCCTGGTCGAAACTGAAGACCACGAGCCCGACCGCGTCCGCGGTGTGGGCCACGATGTCCGCGGCGTTCGGTTGCGCGCGGGCCACCGCGTCACCACGCACCGACAGACAGGCGAACGGCGCGCCTGCCGAAGCGATCCCGGCCGCACAGGCCGTGTCGATGTCGTCGCGTTCCAGACCGACCGCTGCAGCCAGCGCCGCAGCATCAAGATCTTTTCCGATTCCGGGAAGTCCGCCGGCGATGCGGGCACCGCCGTCGTCGACGAAGACCTGGATGACACCGGCGCCGCACTCCTGAAGGATCTCTCCGTAGCCGATCTCCCCCCTGCGGGCCAGCGACCACGCGGCGCCGATGCTGGGATGCCCGGCGAAGGGCAACTCGATGGTCGGAGTGAAGATCCGCACACGGTAGTCGGCGTACGCAGACGTGCTGGGCAGCACGAAAACCGTCTCGGACAGGTTGAACTCACGGGCGATGATCTGCATAGCCACGTCACCGAGCGCTTCGCCACCGTGCACCACAGCCAACGGATTCCCCCCGTACGGGCGGTCGGTAAACACATCGACAATGTCGTACCGAAGCCGTGAAAGCCGTACAGCCAAAAGTAACTCACCTTTTCGACATGCTGTATACAGGACCCGTGACAGGTCGGCGCGGACAGACGATGCGCCTGCCTACGTCTCGCCGTCTGTATCTGTCCGTCGCTGCCGCCCTCCGCCGGGGGAAGCACCGCTCCACGGACTGGACGAACCCTTCCCCGGGTCAACCTTCCATTCGCGATCGAATGACACTAACCGGGACCGGCTGCTCCCCCTGCACCGACCGCTACCCAAACCGGAGCACCAGGCACCTATTTCGCCCCGGCCGCGTTACCCACTATGCAGAGACGCCCTCATACGCCAGAGCACCACACTGCTCAACATGGCACTTTCGGTTACGAACTGCGTGGTGGCCCAGATCATCGGTGGTACGGCCATCAAGACCACCGAGGCGTTCACCAGCGCGCTGGGAGGCGTGCTGTTCATCGACGAGGCCTACACCCTCACCCCCGACGGCGGCGCCTCCAACGACTTCGGACGCGAAGCCGTCGACACCCTGCTGAAACTGATGGAGGACCACCGCGACGAAATCGCCGTCATCGTCGCCGGATACACCGAGGAGATGGAGCGCTTCCTCGCGACCAACCCAGGCCTCAGGTCACGGTTCTCACGGTTCGTCGAGTTCGAGAACTACAGCACCCGGGAACTGGTCGACATCATCTCCCAGCATGCCGCGGCCGCGGGTTACGAGTGCGACGCCGACACCCTCGCCCTCCTCCACGACCACGTGGACGCGATCCCCCGGGACCGCTCCTTCGGCAACGCCCGGCTCGCCCGCCGGCTGCTGGAGAGCATGATGACCCACCAGGCGAGGCGCCTGAGCGGCCTGGACATGCCCAGTGTGGCCGACCTCAGGCAGCTCCTGCCCGAGGACCTGGCGGGCGGGGAGCGGCCCGCACAGCGACAGCCCGCCCTGTAGCGTCCGGTCGCGCTCAAGAAAATATCCCGCGGCACGCCGACAGGGCTCAGGGGATGAACTGCCGGCGTACCGCGGGACTGAACAGATATTAGGCCTGGATTCCCGCAGCAGTCAATCAACGATGCGGCGGTGCATTCTCTATCGAAGTACCGCGCCCAGCGGACCGAATGCTCGAACGAGCAAACAGAACCGCAATCCGTGCTCCATCGAGCGCGCACGCTCGCTCACGCAATGATTTCGCGTCGTTCCGCCGCTCCGCTCCGCATGGAAACGACTACGCGACGTAGAAATTCTGAAGAATTCTGATATGGACTTCCCGACAGTCGTCATCGACCGGGGGCTCCATGCGTATAGTTTCAGACCGTCGCCGCCGACAGAGCCGGCAGGGGGACACGTGTCCCGCCCCCTGCAGGAATCATCCAGAATCCACAGCAGGGCAGCACATTCCTAGGAGCACGATCAATGACACTCAGTACATTAGGTGAGACTGTCCAGTACGCAGTGGACTTGATCGCTATTTTCGCCTTCGCTCTGTCGGGTGCGCATCTCGCCGTGCAAAAGGATTTCGATCTCTTCGGAACAGTCATCCTGGCCGAGGCGGCAGGGCTGGGCGGAGGGCTCTTCCGCGACCTTGTCATCGGCGTCACCCCCATCGCCTTCACCGATGCCGGGTACGGCGTCGCGCCCCTGACGGCGGCTCTGCTCGTCTACTGCACGGCCCGTATCCGCTGGGACCAGCGGCTGTTCGATGTCGCCGACGCGGCCGCCCTGGGTCTGTTCAGCATCACCGGAACGGTCAAGGCGCTGAGTTACGGCTTCAACTGGGCCGCCGCCTCTGTTCTCGGCGCCGCGAGCGCCGTCGGCGGCGGAGTCCTCAGCTGCGTCCTCGCCCGCGAGACACCGTCCCTGCTGTACTGGAACCGCGCCCCGTACTCACTGCCCGCGCTGACGGGGGCGGGCGGGGCTGCCGCACTGCACGCCACAGGGACACTCAACGTCGGTACCGCGCTCGCCGCCGCCCTGTTCGCCTTCGGTCTGCGGCTCCTCTCCATCTGTTACGACTGGCGCACACCGCGCTCCCCCATCCGGCGTAACCCGTTCAGCGGTATGCGCGAGCAGCCGGCACCCTCTCCCCCGCGTTCGGCGCCCGCCTTCCAGCCGTGGACGGACGAGACGCCCACGATCCACCTTCCTGTCGTCCAGGTGCCGAAGCAGCGCTCTTCCGAGGACACCGTCCGCATACGGCTGCCGCGTCTCCAGCCCGCCCGCGGCACCGCCCGCCACCGCGAGCGGCCGCAAGCGGCCAAGGATCCGCGATGCGACATGGACGGCACGGCCTCCGACCGGACGCGGGGGGAGTGACGTCCGTCGTTCGGCATCGGGACGGCCGGCGCGCAGGGGCAGGAACACCGCCGCCCCTCCGCGCCGGGCAACATCCGGTGTCCTGGCCCATTCGACCGGAGTGACCCGGTCCTTGATGCAGGTAGGCGCAGGCCCGAACTGGGTAGGCGCTGTCGGTGTTCTGCCGGGTGGCGCGTTCATACCCTTGGCCTTGTTCCGACGTTGCCCGCTCCCCCACCGGATGAGGGGTGACAGAGCATCCGCACCGCGCCTCAGCAAAGGATCCGTATGCCCGGGGATCACGACACCGTTTCCGAGCCGGCGACCGACGTGCTCCTCACAGCATCCATCGCCAGACGGTTCTACATCGAGAACCGCTCCAAGACCGAGATCGCCGACGAGTTCATGATCAGCCGCTTCAAAGTGGCTCGCATCCTGGAAGCGGCCCTGGCCCAGGGCATCGTACGGATCGACATCAGCGTTCCGGCCGAGATCGACCTCGCTCTCTCGCTGGAACTCCAACAGCGCTTCGGGCTGGCGCATGCGACCGTGGTCGCCATCGCCGCGGAGGGCGGGGACGAGGTGCGCCGCGAGCAGGTCCCGCGGTGGCTGGGCGCGGCGGCCGCGCGGCTGCTGTCCGAGATCGTCGAGCAGGGCGATGTCGTCGGGCTCGCCTGGGGTCGTTCGGTGAACGCCTGCGGCGAGGCCGTCACAAGGCTGGCTCCCTGCGACGTGGTTCAGCTGAGCGGTGCCCACCCGGAGGAGTGGAGCGACGACAACGCCGTTCTCGCGGTACGGCGGACCGCCATGCTCAGCGGCGGCAGGGCCTTCCCCCTGCACTCCCCTCTCGTCGTGCCGAACGCGCTGACGGCTTCCATCCTGGGCAGGCAGCGGGAAGTGGCCGAGACGCTCAGGCAGTTCGACCGGGTCACCAAGGCCGTGGTCGAGATCGGGGCCTGGAAGCCGACGTTGTCGACGGTCTATGACGCGCTGACGCCCTTGGAGCGCGAGACCTGCCGCAACCTGGGAGTCCGTGCCGAGGTCTGTGCGCATCTTCTGGACGCGGGCGGCAGCGTCGTGGAAACGGCTGTCGGAGACCGTATGGTCTCCATCGGGATCGATCAGCTACGGAAGATTCCGGAGGTGATCGGTGTCGCAGGAGGCGAAGGCAAGGCCGAGGCGATGCAAGTCGTTCTCGAGTCCGGGATGCTCACCGGGATCGTCACGGACACCTCCACCGCGCGCAGCGTCCTTCGCCTGCCGTGACTCCGCCCGGCTGCCGTCGGGCCACAGGGCCGCCTGAGGCGGCAGAAGTCACTTGAAACGGACGACACAATACGCCCTGCGTTGGCCGGATCCGTCTCGACCTGCTTTTAGAACCGGCGCATGTGATTCTGTCGCAAGTAAGCCAGAACGTGGTTCTTGAGCTTCTGCTTGCCTTTTTCCGGGATCATCTCGGCGACGGCCTCGCCCGATTGATACACACTAAAAATAAAAGAGCGTACCCCTGTGCCCCTGACTTTCCCGCGACAGGGCGTCGTCGGAGTGGGAGTCGTACGAGCCGGGCCGGCCATACCTACGGGCGATGCGCGGACACGTCGCGAATTGGGTAGCCCGACAGCTGGAGTGAGCGACGTGATCGCCCCGGCCACCGCATGACACGGGATACTCTGAGTCACACAACATGGCGGCTCGTAAGGGTGCTGCATTCCCAGCCGGGGCGCCGACTGTTGTGGACGCTTTGGCCGGCCGGTCGACCCGTGTGATATCCGCCGGCTACCGGTACCGCTGTTCGTTCCGCGGCTCCGGTGTCGTCGATGTTCCTCGTGGGGGGGAATCATCGGCGGCGGTCGAAGTCGTCCTGGTGGCGGTTCTGTTGGTGACTCCTCCTCCCCCCCGACCGTCTCGTCCGCACCGCCAACTCCCCGGAGGAGTGCGTCACCGGCCTGGGCAACGCCTCCCAACAGCCGAAATACCCAAGTGCGTTGATGATGTGCGGGTCCTGAGCACGGTCCAGGTCCGTCGTACATGCCGGGACCTTCCCCGTGCCGCTTCAGCATGCCCTGCGGAAGCTGCCAAAATGACGGTATGAAATTACCTCTGCTGGAGCGCGAGGCCGCTCTCGCCACCCTGGCACAGGCGGTCGAGGGCGCGGTTCAGGGATGTGGCTCGGTGGCCCTCGTCCACGGCGAGGCGGGAATCGGCAAGTCGAGTGTCGTCGCCGCCCTGCGCGACCGCCTGCCCGACGGTGTACGCATGCTGGCCGGCTGCTGCGACGACCTCACCACACCCCGTGTCCTCGGTCCCTTCCGGGACATGGTCGGCAGTGTGGGTACTGCCCTGACCAGCGCCCTGCGCGGCGGGGTCGACCTGGAGGAGTTGCTGCTGGAGCTGCGGACGGAGCTCAGCGCGGCAGGGCACGCGACCGTGCTCGTGGTGGAGGACGTGCACTGGGCCGACGACGCCACGCTCGATGTCCTGCGTTATCTGAGCCGGCGGGTCGGTGATCTGCCGGTCCTCCTGCTGCTCACCTACCGGGACGAGGAACTGTCGTCGGATCACCCCGTGCGGCTGCTGCTCGGGCAGGTGGCGTCCGCGGTCGACGCGGAGAGACTGCACAGACTGCCACTCGAGCCGCTCTCCCCGAACGCCGTACGGACACTCAGCGACTGCGGGGACCAGGAGGCGAAGCAGTTGCACTCCATCACCGCCGGCAACCCGTTCTTCCTCGGCGAGCTTCTCGCCGAGCGCGGTGCGGAGGAACTGCCCCCCACGGTGGTCGATGCCGTGCTTGCCCGCGTATACCGTCTGCCGCTCCCCGTCCGGCACTGCCTCGAAGCCCTTTCCGTGATTCCCACCGCGGTGGAACGCCCGCTGGCCGAAGCGCTCCTGGGCGACGCCGTCCAGTCACTGACCGTCGCGGAGGAACGCGGCATCATCATCGTCACCCCACGCCAGATCTCCTTCCGGCACGAGGTGAGCAGAAGAGCGATCGCCGACGCCCTGCCCGTGACGCGGCTGGCCGAGTACAACCGCCGGGTCCTGACAACGCTGTCGACCGCGGAGCACGCCGACCTCTCCAGGCTGGTCCACCACGCGGTGATGGCCGGGGACCAGGTGGCGGTCGCCCGGTTCGGCCCCCCGGCCGCCCGGGAAGCCGCCCGCCTCGGCGCACACCGCGAAGCGGCCGCCTTCTACCGGTCGGTGCTCGAGGACCACGCTCTGTTCACCCCAGCCGAACGCGCGACGCTGCTGGAGGAGTACGCCTGGGAATGCCACACCGTCGGTGACGGGCCCACGGCTGTCACGGCCCAGGAGGACGCCACGGAGCTGTACCGCGGCCTCGCCGACAAACCCGCCCTCGGCGCCGGACTGCACAAACTGTCCTCCATGTACTGGTGGAGTGGTCGGCGCGCTGCCGCGGAACAGGCCGCGCAGGAGGCGGTCGAGACCCTGGAGGGCACCGGGGACCAGATACTGCTCGTGCACGCCCGCAATCACCAGACACAGTTGCAGGTGCTGGCCGACCATCATGCCGAAGCCGCGGTGTCCGCCGAACGAGCCGTAGGGCTCGCCCGGCATTTGAACGCTCCGGGTCTCCTTGCCCATGCCCTGTCCAATCTGGGATGCGCGCGCTGGTCTCTCGGCCAGCGATCGGAAGGGCGCGAACTGCTGGAGGAAAGCCTTCGGGTCGCCCTGTCCGTAGGTGAGACCGCTCAGATCTGCCATCTGTATCTCACCCTTGCCTGGCGCCTGCTGGATGATCTGCTCCTCAGGGAAGCACACCAACTGCTGGACGAGGCGGCTACGTTGGCGGAGGCTTCGGAACACCTGGCGCTGCTCGGGCACATCGAGTTGACCCGGGCCAGTGCGCAGATGGCCCTCGGTTCCTGGGACGAAGCGGTACGCACGGTCAGCTCGGACCGGTTCGGAGCGGCCCCTCAGACGCGCGGCGGACTTCTCGCCATCCAGGGCTGGGTCCGTATCCGACGAGGTGAGGAGGGTGGCGAGGAGCTCCTGGAGCGTGCCCTCGCCATGGCCGAGCCGACCGGTGAGTGGCAGCGCATCGGGCCACTCATGACGGCTCTCACCGAGGCGGCCTGGCTGCGCGGTGACAGTGAAGCGGCCCGTCGGTACGCCACCGCGGCCTACGAGCCGATGCGCCGTACCGGATGTCGTCTACCGACGGCCACGATGACGTACTGGCTGGCCAAGTGTGGTATCCCTCCCGATCCGGACGATACAGCCGATCCGGAGCACCCCCATGTGCTGCAGGCGACGGGACGCTGGCAGGAAGCCGCCGCGGCGTGGAAAGAGGCGGGACTCGTCTACGAGTACGCCACCGCGCTGGTCGACAGCGACCGTCCGGAAGAATTGCTCACCGCTTTGAACATTCTGGACGAACTGAGGGCAAAGCCTCTGGCCCGTATGGTCCGTGCCCGGCTGCGTGCCCGTGGTGTGTCGCAGGTCCCACGCGGTCCCGCCCCCACGACGCGCAGGAATCCAGCAGGCCTGACGCGGCGCCAGGTCGAAGTCACCCGGCTGGTCGGCCAGGGCCTGACCAACGCACAGATCGCCGACCGGCTCGTGCTGTCGGTCCGCACCGTCGACAACCATGTCGCCGCCGTGCTGGAAAAGCTCGAGGTGAGAACCCGCCGGGATGTGCGGCAACGGGCAGCGGAACTGAACCTGTTCATGGAGGAGCACGGCCAGGCCGCCGACCGATGACCAGCGAACCGAAGAGTGGCGGGATCTGCCGGGATGTCCTCGGCGACACGGACTGCTCCGCCGGCGACGCCCGCCGAACACTCCGTGAGGGCCGGCACCGGCTGTTCCTCAGGCCCGTCCCACCACGGCCGGCCGTCCCGGGCGGCTTCACCCTCGACGGCTTCACCACCGACACCGCCGACACCAGGGACCCGTGCACGGCTGCCCCCTTGCGTCAGAGGTGCGCCAATAGCCGAAGCCGGACGCATCCCGACCATCCGCGCGCAGCACGACCTCCAGGCAGCCGCCCGTCACCAGGCCGCCACCGGCCCCCGCCCGGCAGGCCGACTGCCGCCGTCGGCGGCCCCCGGTCGAACGCGCCGTCGCATGGCCCGTCCACCACGGCGAACTCCAACTCCGCCACCGCGGCACCATCCGGCTCCCTGCCCGAGCCGCCGCCCTCGGCCTCCGACGACTGATCAACCGCGGACTCACCCACACAAGTGGCACCTGAGGCCTCGCACCGGCCGGTTCATGACCGGAGAGCTGGCCGGCCTGAGGGCCGGGCAGCGCTTCACCAAGACCTTCACCGGCCTTCTGGACCACCGGCTCCCCCAGTCGTCCCCAGGGCATACGCCAAAGGGCCCGCCGGATTCCTCCGACGGACCCTCTGACCTGCGACTTCCGCAAGTCGGGACGACAGGATTTGAACCTGCGACCCCTTGACCCCCAGTCAAGTGCGCTACCAAGCTGCGCCACGTCCCGGTGTGCTCACGTGGGGTGAACCGCGTGATCACGCGAGGATCACTTTACCCCACAGCCGTGACCGCTCCGAAGCGGGCCCGGACGCGGGACAATCGGCGTATGGGAAGCATGGACGACACTTCCCCGCGCCGGACGTCCACCGCGCGGGACCGGGACACCGAGGGACGGGCACGCAACGCGCGGCCCCGTGACGGACTCGGACGGCCGCTGCCGTACGGCACCGAGGGCGTGGCCCGGCAGCCGGAGGGGGTGGTGCGGCGGCCGGAGGAGAGCGTGGCGGAGGCACAGCGGCTGCTGGACGAGGGGAAGCCGTTCCACGCGCACGAGGTGTTCGAGGACGCCTGGAAGTCGGGGCCGCAGGAGGAGCGTGAGCTGTGGCGGGGGCTGGCCCAGCTCGCCGTGGGGCTCACCCACGCCGCGCGGGGGAACGTCACCGGCGGGGCGCGGCTGCTGCGGCGCGGGGCCGGCGCGGTGGAGGAGTGGGCGGCCGGGGCCGGCCCCCGGCCGCACGGGATCGACCTTCACGGGGTGATCGCCTGGGCCCGGGACCTGGCCTCGGAGGTGGAGCGGGGCGCCCCGGTGGACGCGGGGGCGCGGGCGCCCCGGCTGCGGTCCGTCTCCTGAGTCCGGAGCGGTCGGGTGCGGTGTACGCACTGTCAGTGCCGTGCGGCAGACTCGGGGCGTGCGAGAGATTCACGTCATCGGTATCGGTGCGGGCGACCCCGAGCAGCTGACCCTGCAGGCGGTCAGGGCGCTGCGGGACACGGACGTCTTCTTCATCCTGGACAAGGGGGAGGCGAAGGCGGACCTGACCGGGCTGCGCCGGGACCTGCTCGACGCGCACATACCGGGGGGCGCCTACCGCGTCGTCGAGGCGCGTGACCCGGAGCGGGACCGGTCGGCGGGCGGGTCCGCCTACTCCCCCGCCGTCGGCGACTGGCGCAGCGCCCGCGCTGACATCTACGAGCGGCTGATCGCCGGGGAGCTGGGGGAGGACCAGACCGGTGCGTTCCTGGTGTGGGGCGACCCGTCGCTCTACGACAGCACGCTGGGGATCCTCGAGGAGGTCCGGGAGCGGGGCCGTGTCGCGTTCGACTACGACGTCGTGCCGGGCATCAGCAGCGTCTCGGCGCTCGTGGCCCGGCACCGCACGGGGCTCAACCGGGTCGCCCGCCCGGTCCAGATCACCACGGGCCGCAGGCTCGCCGAGGGTTTCCCGGAGGGTGTGGACGACGTGGTGGTGATGCTGGACGCCCACCAGGCCTTCCGTGCGTACGCCGACCAGGACATCGACATCTACTGGGGCGCCTACATCGGCACTCCGGACGAGATCCTCGTCTCGGGCCCGCTCGCCGAGGCCGCTCCGCGCATCGAGCGGTTGCGCGCTGAGGCCCGTGAGCGCAAGGGCTGGATCATGGACACGTACCTGCTGCGCCGCAGGCCGGCCGGGGACTGAACGGCCGGACGGACAACCGGGACCGATCCGGCCTGCCGCACCCGGCCGGCCGCCGGCAACGGCGGATCGGAGCCGGGCCCCGTCCCGCTCGCCTGCGCACCCGCGCGGGACGGGAGTCGCGCGACCGGACGGAGAGGCACGGGGCCGGACGAGAGGCGCTCGGGTCAGGGGCCGGCGAGGGCGTCCAGTGCGCCCAGGGCCGACGGTACGTCGCCGACCGGGGTGACGCCGTCCGGCAGGGGCGGGCGTCGTACGACCACGACCGGGAGGCCGAGATCGCGCGCCGCGCCGAGTTTCGCCGAGGTCGCCGCGCCGCCGCTGTCCTTGGTCACCAGTACATCGATGCGATGGTCGCGCAGGAGGGCCGTCTCACCGGCCACGGTGAAGGGGCCCCGGGCGAGCAGGACGTGGGTGTGCGCCGGCAGGGGCGGCTCGGGGGGTTCCACCGAGCGTACGACGAAGTGGAGTCGCGCCAGAGGGGCGAAGGCGGCGAGGCCCATCCGGCCGGTGGTGAGGAACACCCGGTCCCCGAGCCGGGGCAGCAGGGCGGCCGCCGCCTCCAGGGAGGGAACCGGGTGCCAGCGGTCCCCCGGTCCCGGCCGCCAGCCCGGGCGGCGCAGGACCACCAGAGGGACGCCGGTGGCGGCCGCGGCGCGTGCCGCGTTCGCCGTGATCGTCCCGGCGAACGGATGCGTCGCGTCGACCAGGGCGTCCACACGCCGCTCGCGCAGCCAGGCCGCCAGTCCCTCCGCTCCGCCGAATCCGCCCACGCGTACGTCACCGGCGAGCGCGCCGGGCCGGCTCACCCGCCCGGCCAGGGAGGTGGTCACCCGGATTCCGGGCCGGCCGGTCAGGGCGGTGGCCAGTGCGCGTGCCTCGGTGGTGCCGCCGAGGACCAGGACGTGCGGGAGCATGGGCGTGAGAGTACGGGCCCGGACGGCGCGTCCGGCACCGGACCTCCGCCGGTGATCGTCATCCGGCCGCACGCATGTGCGTACACGCCCTACGATGACGCCGGGCGACTGGAGGAGTCATGGCCGTGGACTGGAGCGAGCGGGGCTATCACGCCCAGCGCTGGGCGGCGCGGGGGGCGCTGGCCGCCGCCGCGGCCGCGATCACGACCCCCTTGGTCTACGGCGGGCTGCGCGGTCTGCTGCTGCTGGTGTGCGGGGTGGCGGGGCTGGCGCTCAGCGCGGCCGCGGTGTGGTGGACGCTGACCCTGCGGGGACCGCTGCGGTGGGTGTCGGCGCTGATCGCCGTGTGTGTCCCCGCCGCTCTGCTGACCCTGTTCGCCGTGACGCTGTTCTGGGCGCTGCTGGTGTCCGTGGGCCTGTGGGGTCTGGCGGTGTGGAGCGGCAGATACGCGCTGCGCGGTGCGGGCGGCGGGCACGCCCCGATGCGGGAGCGGCGGCTGCCGCCGCCCCGCAAGCCGGTGCTGATCATGAATCCGCGCTCCGGCGGCGGCAAGGTGGGCCGGTTCCGGCTCCGGGAGAAGGCCGAACGGCTGGGCGCCCGTGTGGTGCTGCTGGAGCCCGGCAAGCAGCACGACGTGACCGGGCTGGCCCGTGCCGCCGTGGCGGACGGGGCCGATCTGCTGGGCGCGGCCGGCGGCGACGGCACGCAGGCGCTGGTCGCGGCCGTGGCCGCCGAGCACGACATCCCGTTCCTGGTCATCAGCGCCGGGACCCGCAACCACTTCGCCCTCGATCTCGGCCTCGACCGCGGGAACCCCGCCGCCTGTCTGGACGCGCTCACCGACGGGGTGGAACTCCGTGTCGACCTGGGGTTCGCCGGGGAGCAGCCGTTCGTGAACAACGCGTCCTTCGGGGCGTACGCGGCGATCGTGCAGAGTCCCGCCTACCGGGACGACAAGATCGGCACCAGTCTGGACATGCTGCCGGAGCTGCTCACCGGGCAGCAGGGGCCCCGGCTGGTGGTGCACGCGGGGGACACCACGCTGACCGCTCCGCAGGCCGTGCTGGTCAGCAACAATCCGTACCGCACCGGCGACCCCTTCGGGCTGGGCCGGCGTGAACGGCTCGACTCCGCCGCGCTCGGTGTGCTGGGAGTCAAGTTGGAGGGCGCCGTCGGCGCCGCAGCGCTGCTGCTGAACCCGGAGCCGAGCGGGCTCACCATTCTGACCGCCCCCGAGGTCCTGATCGAGGCGGACCGGGAGGAGATCGAGGCCGGCGTCGACGGCGAGGCCATGGTGCTGCCCGCCCCCGTCCGCTGCCGCATCGCACCCGGTGCGCTCCGGGTCCGGGTCCCGCGCAGGCGGCCCGGTGTCACCGCGGGCCCGCCACGGCTGGACTGGCGGCGGCTGCGCAAGCTGGCGGCGACGGTCGGCCGTACCGCCGCGCCGAGCCGGCTCCACCGCCCGCACGCCGTCGGGCCGTCCGGGTCCGCACGGCCGGACCCGCGGCACGCGGAGCCGGGTCCGGGTGAGCGGAACGAGTCGGCCGGGTCGTCCTCAGCTCACCAGTAGCTGCACGCCGCCCACCACGGTCGCCGCGATCACCACCCGCTCGAAGAGGCGCTGGTTGATCCTGTTCACGGCCCATCTGCCGAGCAGCGCACCCGGCACGACGAACAGCACGAGCGCGGCGTCGAGCAGCAGCGAGTCGGCGTCGATGAGGCCGAGCCCGGCGCTGAACGGCAGCTTGGAGGTGTTGACGATCAGGAAGAAGAACGCCGACGTTCCCAGGAAGCCCAGCTTCCGGAAGCCGGCGGAGAGCAGGTACAGGGACATCACCGGACCGCCCGCGTTGGCGACCATGGTGGTGAAGCCGCCGAGGACACCGTAGGAGCGGGCCTTCGCACGGCCGGCCCTGGTGGTGACCTCCTCCGGTTCTTCGCCGGCCCCGGCCGTGCGCCGCCGCCACACCGTCACGCCGGCCATCAGCAGCAGGATCGCTCCGATCGAGGACCGTACGACGCCGTCGTCCGCCCACGTCAGGAACACGGTGCCGGCGACGACGCCGGCCGCGACCGCCGGGAACAGCCGCCACAGCGTGGGCCAGTGGGCGTGCCGTCGGTAGATGAGGACGGCGAGCACGTCCCCGGCGATCAGGATGGGCAGCAGGACGCCGGTGGAAGCCTTGGCGGGCAGCACGGCGGCGAAGATCGCCAGGCTGACCGTGTTGGCACCGCTGACGGCGGTCTTGGAGAAGCCGACGAGCAGGGCGGCGAAGGCGAGCGCGGCGAATTCCCAGCCGCCCAGGTGCCAGAGGTTCATGATGTTCATCGCGGGGGCCGATGCTATGCGCAGGCAGCGGACCCGGGTAAGGAGCGTCTCGCCTGATGGTTCCGGGGTGGGGTGCTCAGTGCCGCTCGACCAGCACTGCGCTGCCCTGTCCCACTCCCACGCACATCGTCGCGAGCCCGCGTCCGGCGCCGGTGCGGCGCATCCGGTGCAGCAGGGTGGTGAGGATGCGGGCGCCGGAGCAGCCCAGCGGATGGCCCAGGGCGATCGCGCCGCCGCTGGGGTTGACCAGGTCGGGGTCGATGCCGAGCTGGTCCACGCAGGCGAGGGCCTGGGCCGCGAACGCCTCGTTGAACTCGGCCTCCTCGACGTCGCCGATGGTCCAGCCGGCGCGGGCGAGTACCTTGCGCGTGGCGGGGACCGGGCCGATGCCCATGACGTCGGGGTGGACACCCGCGGAGCCTCCGGCGACATAGCGGCCCAGCGACTCCAGTCCCAGTTCGTTCAGTGCCTCCTCGCTGACGAGGACGAGGCCCGCCGCGCCGTCGTTCATCGGGGAGGCGTTGCCCGCGGTCACCGAACCGCCGGCCCGGAAGACGGGCTTCAGCCGGGCCAGCTTCTCGGCCGAGGTGTCCTCGCGGACGCATTCGTCGGTGTCGACGACCACGCCGTCCGGGCGGGTCACGGGCAGGAGTTCGTCGTCGAAGTGGCCGTCCCCGCGGGCACCGGCGGCCCGTCGGTGGCTGCGCAGGGCGAACTCGTCCTGGCGTTCGCGCGCGATGCCGTACCGGGCGGCGACCTCCTCGGCGGTCTCGCCCATGGCGAGCAGGCCGTGCAGTTCCCTCATCGCGGGGTTGACCAGCCGCCAGCCCAGTCGGGTGTCGGCGGTCTCCATGCGGTGCGGCAGGGCCTCGTCGGGGCGGGGCAGGACGAAGGGGGCGCGGCTCATCGACTCGGAGCCGCCCGCGATCACGATGTCGGCCTCGCCGGCCGCGATGGTGCGGGCGGCGGCGGTGACCGCCTCGAGCCCGGAGGCGCACAGCCGGTTGACCGTGGCGCCCGGGACGGACTCGGGGAGCCCCGCGAGGAGGGCGGCCATGCGGGCGATGTTGCGGTTGTCCTCGCCGGCCTGGTTGGCGGCCCCCCAGTAGACGTCGTCGACGCGGGCCGGGTCCAGGGCGGGGACGTCCGCGACCAGGCCGCGGATCACGGCGGCGGCGAGGTCGTCGGGCCGTACCGCGCAGAGGGCTCCGCGCAGTTTGCCGATGGGGGTGCGGCGGGCGACCGCGAAGTGGACGGGACGCACGACAGGTCTCCTGACCCCGCGCCGGCCGTGGTGCCGTGTCCGGCCGTGACCGGTGGCGCCGTGACCGGCGGGACTCCTCGTGATTAGCACTGCTAGTTTTGGACTATAGACCGGCGGCGGGCGCCCTGGGAAGGTCCCGGCCCCACACCCCCTCGGGTTTGCTCCGGAGGGCCACGGGCACCCGCGCGTTCACGGAGTGGTCGCGGAGCCCGGCCCACACCGGTGAGGACCTCGGGTTCCCCCGCGGGGCCGACAGGGCTCCGCTCCGCACCACCACGGACGAAACGAGATGGAGGAACAGCACTTCATGACCGTCGTGAGGAGCACCCTGCCCGACGAGGCCCGCCGGATATCCTGCGAGGCGCTTCAGGACACCCTGGTGGACCTGCTCGGGCTGTCACTGATCGGCAAGCAGGCGCACTGGAACGTCGTGGGCCCGCGCTTCCGTTCCGTGCACCTCCAGCTGGACGAGGTGGTGGCGGCCGCGCGCGCCCAGGCCGACACGGTGGCCGAGCGGGCCGCCACGCTCGGCGTGCCGCCGGACGGCCGCCCGGAGACCATCGCCAAGGTCTTCTCGCTGCCTGCCCCGAAGGAGGGCTGGCTGCGCGACTCGGAGGCCGTGGAGGTGATGACGCAGGCGCTCGGCGCGGCGGTCACGCGGCTGCGCGAGCGCATCGATGTCACCGAGAAGGCTGATCCGGTCACCCAGGACCTGCTGATCTCGATCACCGCGGAACTGGAGAAGCAGCGCTGGATGTTCGAGGCGGAGAACCACCCCGGCGGGTCCTGAGCCACCGCCCCAACGCACCGGAACACACGTACGTAAGAGGCACATCATGAGCGACGCCCTCGAAATGGACGCGCTGTGGGAGGACTTCCACCGCGTGGTGAACATGACCTCGGCGGAACTGGCGGCCTGGCTGCGGGTGAGCGAGGCCGGCGAGACGACCGAACCGCTGCCCGACCGGGCGGGCCCGGAGACCGGGCAGCGTGTCCTCGCCATCCTGCAGAAGCGGCGCACCGACCTCACCGAGGACGACCTGCGGGTGATGGAGGAGGTCGTGGACGCCGTCACCGAGAAGGCGGACCTGGAGAACGAGCCCGTGGCCGAGGACACGGACCGCCGGCACCGCCTGATGACGCTGGGCCACGACCCGCTCAAGGGCTAGGGCCGGTGATGCCCGGCAGGGAAGAGCAGCGGGCCGTGCTGCGGGCCCTCGTCGACGCGCACGGCGAGACGTACACGGAAGAGACCGGCATCCGGCTGCGGGACACTCCGCAGCCGCTGTACCGGCTGCTGGTGCTGGCCCATCTGCTGAGCGCCCGCATCAAGGGGTCGATCGCCGTGGCCTCCGCCCGTGCCCTGCACGAGGCGGGGCTGCGCGATCCCCGCCGCATGGCCGAGGCGGACTGGCAGGACCGGGTGGACGCGCTCGGCCGCGGCGGGTACCGGCGGTACGACGAGCGCACCGCGACCCAACTCGGCGATGCCGCGCGGCTGGTGACCGAGCGCTGGGGCGGCGACCTGCGCAGGCTCCGCGAGGAGGCGGACGGTGACGTCGGCGAACTGCGCCGGCTGCTCCGGTCGTTCCCCGGCATCGGTCCCACCGGTGCGGACATCTTCCTGCGCGAGGCCCAGCACGTCTGGCCGGAGGTGGCCCCCTACCTGGACGCGAAGGCCCTCCAGGGCGCCCGGCGGCTGAAGCTGCCGCGGGACCCGGAACGACTGCTGGGCCTGGCGGAAGGCACCGAACCCGCAGTGCTCGCGGCCGCGTTGGTGCGGGCCGCGATCGACAAGGACGTGGCCGGGGACTCCCTGAGCCGGACCGCCTCCTGACGCGCCCGCAACCGCGTTCCCCCTCTCCGCCGTTCACGGGACAACGTGATCATCCCGAGGCACAATGGCGGTGGCGCGACAGCGCCGGACGGGCGAGGAGAGGGAGCAGACGTGAGTGAGAGCCGCACCCCGCCGGGCGGGGCGGCACGGCTGAACACCGCTGTGGCACACAACGCGCGTGTGTGGAACCACTGGATCGGCGGCAAGGACAACTACGAGGTCGACCAGCGGGTCGGCGACCACGTCGCCTCGATCATCCCGGTCATCCGCGACATCGCCCGCGCGGACCGGGACTTCCTGGGCCGGGCGGTGACGTATCTGGCCGGTGAGCGCGGAGTGCGGCAGTACCTCGACATAGGTACCGGACTGCCGACCGCGGACAACACCCACGAGATCGCGCAGCGCATCGCGCCGGACTCGCGGATCGTCTACGTCGACAACGACCCGATCGTGCTGGTGCACGCCCGCACCCTGCTGACCGGCAGCCGCGACGGTGCCACCGACTACATCGACGCCGATGTGCACGACCCGGACGCCATCGTGGAACGCGCCGCGGCGACTCTCGACCTCACCCGGCCCGTCGCGGTGATGATGCTCGGCATCCTCAATTTCGTCCTGGACACCGACAAGGCCCGGGACATCGTGCGCCGGATCATGGCGGCGGTGCCCTCCGGAAGCTTCCTGGTCCTCACGCACCCCACCTCCGACGCCGAGGTCGGCGGCGAACTGCAGGTGCCCGCCATGGAGTTCTGGAACGAGAACGCCACTCCCCCGATCACCGCCCGCGGCGCCGCCGACCTCGCCACGTTCTTCGGAGGGCTGGAGCTGGTCGAGCCCGGCCTGGTGTCCTGTTCGCGATGGCGTCCCGCGCCCGGCTCCACCCTCGTGGTGCCGCAGTACGGCGCGGTGGCCGTGAAGCCTTGACCGCTGAAAGTATGATCAAGCAATGTCTGACATGACCGAAACCACGCCAGGCTGGCTGTCCTCCGACGACCTGGAGATGGCGCGCGCCCGCATGCCCATCCTGTACGTCGAGGCCGTCCCCGTGCGTGTCGACGACAGCGGTGAAGTCATCAGCGTGGGTCTGCTGCTGCGCATCGGGCCGGACGGAACGGTCAGCCGGACTCTGGTGTCCGGCCGGGTGCTGCACCACGAGCGTGTCCGGGACGCCCTGCTGCGCCATCTGGAGAAGGACCTCGGCGCGGTGGCGCTGCCCCGGGTACCGGCGTCGCTCCAGCCGTTCACGGTCGCCGAGTACTTCCCCACCCAGGGTGTCACCGCGTTCCACGATCCCCGTCAGCACGCGGTGTCGCTGGCGTACATCGTGCCGGTGGCGGGCGACTGCCGGCCCCGGCAGGACGCGCTGGACCTGGTGTGGTTCAGCCCCCGGGAGGCCCTGTCGCCGGCGGTGCAGAGCGAGATGCCGGGAGGGCACGGGGTGCTGCTGAAGCAGGCGCTGGCACACGCGGGCTGCGTGATCTGACGCCGGCCGTCAGCGCTCCGGGTGGGTGAGGTTGCTGCCCGTCGACGGGTCGAAGACATGGGCCTTGGACATGTCGACGCGCAGGTCGACGGGGGCACCCTCGCGGGCACGGGTGGCGGCGTCCAGCCGGGCCACGATCTGCTGTGCCGCTCCGGCGCCGGTGTCCCGCAGGCCCGAGTCCGTGGCCAGTTCCTCCAGTTCGGCGCTGCTCACCGGTCCGCCCTCGGCCTGGAAGTAGACGTACGCGTCGGACCCCAGCGACTCCAGCACGTCCACGGTGGCGGTGACGACCGGTCCGCCCGTGTCCCGTGCCAGGCTCGCGTCCTCGAAGGCCTCGGGGCGCAGGCCCAGGATGACCTCGGGGGGCGCCTGGCGCTGTTCCAGCGTCCTGCGGGCGCGGTCGTCAAGCGGCAGGTCGCCCAGCGGGGTGCGCAGGCTGCCGGCGGACAGGGAGGCGTTGAGGAAGTTCATCGCCGGGGAGCCGATGAAGCCGGCGACGAACAGGTTGCGGGGCATGTCGTAGAGCTCGGCCGGGGTGCCGATCTGCTGGACCAGGCCCTGCCGCATGACGACGACCCGGTCGCCGAGGGTCATCGCCTCGGTCTGGTCGTGGGTGACGTACACGGTGGTGGTGCCCAGGCGCCGTTGCAGCCGGGAGATCTGGGTGCGCATCTGTACCCGCAGCTTGGCGTCCAGGTTGGACAGCGGTTCGTCCATGAGGAAGGCCTTGGGGTCCCGGACGATGGCCCGGCCCATGGCCACCCGCTGGCGCTGGCCGCCGGAGAGGTTGGCGGGTCTGCGGTCCAGGAAGTCGCTCAGGTCGAGCACCCGGGCGGCCTCCTCGACCTTGCTGTCGATGGTGTCCTTGTCCACCTTCGCCAGCCGCAGCGGGAAGCCCATGTTCTCCCGCACGCTCATGTGCGGGTAGAGGGCGTAACTCTGGAACACCATGGCGACGTCGCGCTCCTTGGGGGCGAGGTCGTTGACGACCCGGCCTCCGATGCGCAGGGTGCCCTCGGTGATGTCCTCCAGGCCGGCGATCATGTTCAGAGTGGTCGACTTGCCGCATCCGGAGGGGCCGACCAGGATCACGAACTCGCCGTCGGCGATGTCGAGGTCCACGTCCCGCACGGCGAGGGAGCCGTCGGGATAGCGCTTGGTGACTCCCTCGAGAACGATCTCGGCCATGGCTGCTCTCTCCTTGCCTTCGTACTCATCCCTTGACCGCGCCGGAGGTGAGTCCGGCGACGATCCGCCGCTGGAAGAGCAGGACGAAGATGATGATCGGGACGGTGATCACCACGGCTGCGGCGGCGATCGACCCGGTGGGCTGCTGGAACTGCGAGCTGCCGGTGAAGAACGCGATCGCGGCGGGCACCGTACGCGCGGACTCGGTGGAGGTCAGCGAGATCGCGAAGAGGAAGTCGTTCCAGCAGAAGATGAACACGAGGATGGCCGTGGTGAAGACGCCGGGAGCGGCCAGCGGCACGATGACGAGCCGGAAGGCCTGCGCGGGAGTCGCCCCGTCCACCTTGGCCGCCTTCTCCAGGTCCCAGGGGATCTCCCGGAAGAACGCCGACAGGGTGTAGATCGCCAGCGGCAGCGAGAAGGTCATGTACGGGATGATCAGCCCGAGCCAGGTGTCGAAGATCCCGATGATCCGCTCGATGTTGAACAGCGGCGACACCAGGGAGATCGGCGGGAACATGGCGATGAGCAGCGACATCCCGATGAGGACCCGCTTGCCGGGGAACCGCAGCCGGGCCACCGCGTAGGCGGCCATGGTGCCGAGGATCACCGCGATCACGGTGGCGATCAGGGCGATGCCGATCGAGTTGATCAGCGCCCGGGTGAACTCGGAGGTCGCGAAGATGCCCCGGTAGTTCTCGAAGGTCCAGTCCCGGGGGACGTAGCTGCCGTCGGTGAGGGTGCCCGGGTCCTTGAACGACAGTGCGGCGATCCACCACACCGGGAAGAGGGCGTACAGCACCACCACGACGTTGACCACTGCCCACCGGGTCGCGTGCGTCCTGCCCGCGGCGGCCATCAGCGCTTCACCTCCGCGCCGGGCGCCGCGGCGCCGAACAGCTTGACGAAGGTGAAGGCGATGATCCCGACACAGAGGAAGATCAGTACCGAGATCGCCGACCCGATGCCCAGGTTCAGGGCGGTGAACAGGTTGTCGTAGCCGAGGATGGAGAGGGATCCGGTGCCGTGGGCGCCCGCGGTCAGCACGTAGATGTTGTCGAAGATCCGGAAGGCGTCCAGGGTGCGGAAGAGCAGGGCGACCAGGATGGCCGGTTTCATCAGCGGCAGCATGACCCTGGTGAACCGCTGCCAGGAGGTGGCGCCGTCGACCATGGCGGCTTTCAGCGTCTCCTCCGGGACCAGGGCCAGGCCCGCCAGCAGGAGCAGCGCCATGAACGGGGTCGTCTTCCACACCTCGGCGAGGATGATCAGCCACAGCGCGGGCCACTGTTCGGTGAGCGGCGCGTCGCCCTCGGGCAGCAGCCCGGCGAGGTAGCCGAGGTCGGGTGTCCACGCGTACTGCCAGGAGAAGGCGGCGACGACCGTGACGATGCCGTACGGGATGAGCACCGCGGTGCGCACGGTGCCGCGGGCGAAGAGCGTGCGGTGCATCACCAGGGCGAGGCCCATGCCGAGGACGAGTTCGATGGCGACGGACACGACGGTGAGGAACAGCGTCACCCAGAAGGCGTCCCACCAGAACGGCGAGGAGAGCACCGCCCCGTAGTTGCTCAGGCCCACGAACTCGGCCCGGGCGGGGAAGCGCAGGTCGTAGCGCTGGAGGGAGAGGTAGACGGCGTAGCCGATGGGATAGGCGGTCACGGCGGTCATGACCAGGACGGCCGGTGCGCACAGCAGCCAGCCCAGCCGGCGCTCCTGTCTGGCGCCCGCGGAGAGGGCCTTCCTGTCCTTCGCCGGCCCTGCCATGGTGCTCACGGGATCACACCCTCGGATCGCAGGGCCTGGTCGATCTGTTCCCTGATGGTGTCGACCGCGCTCTCGGGTCTGATCGCCGACGGCGGGGACAGGGTGTGGGAGACGGCGATCGACACGTTCTGGTAGGCGGGCGTGACCGGCCGGACGCTCGCGGATTGCAGGGAGGCCAGGACCTCCTTGGAGAAGGGGTACGCCTTCATGAAGTCGGGCTCGTCGTACAGGGCGCGCAGGGTGGGCGGCAGTCCGCCCTCGAGCGCGGCGGTGAGCTGGTTCTCCCGGTCGCGCAGGCAGAGGGCGGCCTCGAAGGCCAGGTCGGGGTGGCGGGAGTAGGCGCTGACGGCGAGGTCGATGCCGCCGATGGTGGGGCGGGCGGGCCGGTCGGCGTCGATGCGGGGGTAGGGCGCCCAGCGGAAGTCCTCGAACAGCCGTGGGTTGTTGGCCCTCATCGACGGATAGACGAAGGGGTAGTTGATCTCGAAGGCCGCCACGCCGGACTCCATGGCCAGGCGGTTCTGGTCCTCCATCTGGTTGGGCAGGGAGGGGTCGGCGGCCGGGGAGTTCGCGAGGTCGCGCATGATCGAGGCGGCCCGTACGGCGGGCGGGCCGAGCGAGGGCTCGGTGGCGCTCGGGTCGAGGATGCCGCCGCCGGCGCTGTTGACCAGGGAGTTGAACCAGACGGTGAGGCCCTCGTACTGGGCGCCCTGGATCTCCACGTAGTGCGGTTTGCCCTGCCGGGCGAGGTCGCGGGACATGTCCAGCATCTCGGACCAGGTCTTCGGCGGGGTGGGCACCAGGTCCTTGCGGTACCACAGGAGCTGGATGTTGGTGTTGTACGGGACCGCGTACAGCCTGTCCTTCCAGGTGGCCGTCCGGAGGGGGACAGGGAGCGTGCCCTCGGTGGCCCGGCGTTCCGCCTCGCCGGTCCACTCCCGGATCCAGCGGGCTTCGGCGAACTCGGCCGTCCAGGTGACGTCGAGGCCCAGGATGTCGAGGGAGTCGTCCTCGGCGGCGAGCCTGCGCACCAGCTGCTGGCGCTGGCCGTCGGCGGCCCGGGGCAGCTTGTTGTAGCTGATCCGGTAGCGGCCGCCGGAGTCCCGGCCGCACCGGTCGGCGGCCTGCTGCAGAGCGCCGGAGTCGTCCGGGAAGTTGTACCAGTTGAGAGTGGGGCGGGAGGAGGCGTCCTCGTCACCGCCGCAGGCCGCGAGCGCCGAGGCCAGCAGGGTCAGCGCCACCAGCGCCCGCCGCGGTCCTCCGGTCCGTCCGCGCCTCGCGTGCACGCCCTCCCCACCTCGCTTCCGAACGTCGCGGCGCGCGGGTGTCGGATCCCGCGGCAGTGCCTATCGGCGCACGTTAGGCAGCACACAGAGGGACTTCAAGGACATTCAGTGACGATTCACCCGATTGCGCTCAGGGCGCGCGTGGTGTCCGGAAGGGGCCTGACCGTCGCCTCACCGCTCCCTGCCGGCGCGGCCCGCGGACCCCGAGGTTCCGTCAGGTGCGGTGCCCGAACGGCGAAAAGGCCGTCCCGGGTGTCCCGGTACGGCCTCCGACTGCTCCTCAGCAAGTCGGGACGACAGGATTTGAACCTGCGACCCCTTGACCCCCAGTCAAGTGCGCTACCAAGCTGCGCCACGTCCCGTTGCCCGCCTGACCTGGGGATTCCCCCGGCCGAACGCGCACGGAAACCATACCGCACTCGCGGCGGTGATCGCGCATCCGTTTCCCGCCGGACGGCGCTTGACCTGAACCTCGGTTCAGGTTGAACGATGGCGGTATGGCGATCACCGAGGAACGCACACAGGGGTACGGATTCACCGATCTGCCGGCCCTGATGGGGCTGATGACCGGGGACGAGAAGCACGGCCCGGCCGCGACGTCGACACTGGACGCGCTGTGGGTGCTGTACGACCGGGTGCTGCGGGTCGGGCCGGAGCGGACGGACGACCCCGGACGGGACCGGTTCCTGCTGTCGAAGGGGCACGGACCCATGGCGTACTACGCCGTCCTGGCCGCCAGGGGCTTCCTGCCGGCCGACTGGCTGCCGGGGTTCGGCTCGTACGACTCCCCGCTCGGCCACCACCCGGACCGCGTGCTGGTACCCGGGGCCGAGATCGGCAGCGGGTCGCTGGGCCACGGGCTGCCGATCGCCGTCGGCACGGCGCTGGGCCTGCGCGCCCAGGGCCTCGACGAACCGCGGGTGTGGACGCTGGTCGGGGACGCCGAGCTGGACGAGGGCAGCAATCACGAGGCGATCGCCTTCGCCGGACCCGCCGGTCTGGAACGGCTGCACACCGTCGTCGTCGACAACTCCTCCGCCACCTACGCCCGGCCGGGCGGGATCACCGCGCGTTTCGAGGCCGCGGGCTGGTCGGCGCTCGGCGTCGACGGCCGTGACCACGAGGCGCTGTACGCCGCGTTCACCGCTCCGCATCCGGGCCGGCCGCTCGCGGTGGTGGCCCGGGTGGAGCCGAAGAACGCGTGAACCGCCCCGTCCTTCTGTTCTGTCTCGCCCCTCTGTCTCTCCCCCAAGGAAAGGACCGATCTCCGTGGACAGCATGCGTGATCGTTTCGCCCCCGTCGTCGCCCGGCTGCTCGACGAGGACCCGCGGGTCGCGGTGGTTCTCGCCGAGATCGGCACGGACGGCTTCGATGAGGCGCTGCGCCGGCATCCGGACCGGGTTGTCAATGTGGGCATCCGCGAGCAGCTGCTGGTCGGGGCGGCGGCCGGGATGGCGCTGACCGGGCTGCGGCCCGTGGTGCACACCTTCGCGAGTTTTCTGGTCGAGCGGCCCTTCGAGCAGGTGAAGCTGGATCTGGGGCACCAGGGCGTGGGGGCGGTACTGGTGAGTGCCGCCGCCTCCTTCGACTGGCCGGCCGGCGGGTACACGCACATGGCCCCGGGCGATGTGGCGCTGCTGGACACCCTGGACGGCTGGACCGTGCACGTCCCGGGTCATCCCGACGAGGCCGAGACGCTGTTGCGGCACGCGGTGGCGGCCGGGGACGACAAGGTCTACGTCCGGCTGTCACTGCAGTCCAACAGGCAGGCGCTGCCCGTGGACGGGGAGCGGCTGCGCACCGTCCGCGAGGGGCGCTCCGGGGTCGTGGTCGCCGTCGGGCCGATGCTGGACGCCGTGCTCGACGCCACGGAAGGCCTGGACGTCACCGTGCTGTACGCCGCGACCGTCCGGCCCTTCGACGCGGCCGGCCTGCGTCACGCCACCGCGGCGGCCGGAACGGATGTCGTGCTCGTGGAGCCGTATCTGGCGGGCACGTCGACGGCGGCCGCGAACGACGCGCTCGCCGATGTGCCGCACCGGGTGCTGGGGCTGGGTGTGGGCCGGGCCGAACTGCGGCGCTACGGACGGATCGACGAGCACGTCGCCGCGCACGGTCTGGACGCCCGATCGCTGCGGGCACGCGTCGGCGCGTTCGTCGGCGCGGGAAGCACGGTGCCGGCGGGCGCGTGACGGGGGGCACGTGACGGGAGGCACGTGACGGGAGGCACGTGACGGGAGGCACGTGACGGGAGGCGCGACGAGGGGCGCGCTGCCTGGGGGTGTCAGTCCGCGGGTGTCAGGCGGGTGGCAGCCCCAGCCGGGGGTGGGCCTCCAGAAGACGGGACGGAGCCGCCTGGCGCCAGGAGTCGGCGAGGATGTCGCGCAGCTCGCCCTCGTCCTCCAGCGCGGAGAGGCGGGCCCTGACCCAGGCGAACTGTGCCTCGTGGCCGGCGATCCAGAACTTCTCCGGCTCGGCGAGGGCCAGTTCGTCGCGCTCCTCCTTGGGGCAGCGCACGGCGATGGAGGTCTCCTCCTCGGGCAGGGTGGCGAACATCTTGCCCGCGACCCGGAACGTGGGCATGCTCCAGGCGATCTTCTCCGTCGTGTCCGGCAGGGACAGTGCGATCCGTCGTACGTCTTCGGCATCCGGCATGGCAGGCACCGTAACGGCCGGCACTGACACTCACCTGGTGGCGGACGGTGCCCCGGGAACTCCGAGACGCTTGTAGTAGATCGTCGTCGGCCGCAGTACCCCGGCCGGGTCCGCCGCGTAGTCCGGGACGGCGCCCACGGCGGTCCAGCCGGAGGAGCGGTAGAGGTGTTCTGCGGGGCTGCCGGTCTCCGTGTCCAGATGCAGCAGGGTGATGCCCCGCGCGGCGGCCTCCTCCTCGGCGACCGCCAGCAGCCTCCGTCCGAGTCCCCGGCCCCGGGCCGCGCGGTGCACCATCAGCTTCACCAGCTCCGCGCGGTGGGTGCTGTTGGGCTTGTCGGGGAAGGCGAGACTCACGGTGCCGAGCATCCGGCCGGGCTGCTCGTACGCCACCCATACGGTGAGACGGCCGGCGGCGACGGCGGTGCACCGTTCCCGCCACCAGGCGTCGGCCTCCATGAGGTCGAGCGGGCCGAGGAAGCCGACGGAGGCACCGCTGTCCACGGTGTCGGTCAGCAGCTCGACCAGCTCCTCGCCTGCCTCCAGCAGTTGTGCGGCGTCCGAACGGACGATGTTCACGGCCGGACCACCATCAGTACGTAGCGGACGTCGTCGGGCCCGGGGCAGCGGAACCGGGTCGGGCCCCAGACGCGCAGCCTGAGGCAGTCGCCGTCGCCGAGGTGGTGCCCGGTGCCCCCGTCCGTCACGCGGAGCGCGCCTTCCAGGACCCAGATGTGCTGTTCCAGGCCGGGCACGGGCGGACGGTCGTAGACGATGTCGGCACCGGCTGCGAGCCGCCCCTCGACGAGTTCGCCCCGCAGCCCGCCGTGCGGCGGGGACACGGACCGGCGGACGAATCCGGAGGCGCGGTCCTGCCAGACCGCCTGGTCGGCGGCGCGCACCAGCGGCGCGGGCTCCGCCTCGATCTCGCTGAGCAGCTGGGACATGGTGCGGCCGTAGACGGCGCAGAGGCGGTTCAGCAGGGAGGCGGTGGGGCTGGTCTCGGCCCGCTCCGCGCGGGAGAGCGTGGAGCGGCTGACGCCGGTTCGTTCCGCCAGCTCTCCGAGGGACCAGCCGTGCTCGGCCCGGAGCCCGCTCAGTCGCGTGCCGAGCCGGACGTCGACGGGGTCCGGGGTCGGTCCACCCTCACCATGTTTCACATCCGGGAGGATATCCCAGATACGAGATGGCGGGGAAGGTGCTGTGCTACGCCTCCTCGGCCGCCGCGCGGAGCGCCTCCAGGATTGGACGGATCAGCGGGTGTCCCTCGGCTCCCCGGCGCACGGCGGCGAACACCCGGCGGGTCGGCGCCACACCGTCGACCGGGCGGACGACCACGCCCGTGAGATCCATGCCGCGCAGCGCCGAGCGGGGCACCAGCGCCACGCCCACGTCCGCCGAGGCCAGGGCGACCACCGCGCGGAAGTCGTCCGAGGAGTGCTCGAGACGGGGCTGGAACCCCGCGCTCTCACAGGCCAGGACGACCACGTCGTGGCACGGATTGCCGGGATACGGACCGATCCAGGCGTCCTTGCCCAGCTCGGCGAGCGGCACCTCGGCGGAGCCGGCCAGGCGGTGGGCAACCGGGACGACCGCGTCGAAGGGCTCCGCGTACAGCGGCAGGTGGGTCAGTCGCGGGTCGTCGGCGGAGGGCGCCCCGCGGTACTCGACGGCCACGGCGACATCGACCTGCCGGTCCAGCACCATCGGCAGACTGGCGTCCCCCTCGGCGTCCTGGACCCGGATACGGATACCGGGAGCCGACGCGGCGAGGCGGGCCACCGCGGGCGCGACGACCTGGGCGATGCCGGTGGCGAAGGCGGCGACCGTGACGGTGCCCGCCTCCCCCGAACCGTAGGCGGCCAGTTCGGCCTCGGCCCGCTCCAGCTGGGCGAGGACGCGGTGGGTGTGGCCGAGCAGGATCTCGCCGGCCGGGGTCAGCCGTACGCCCTTCGCGCCGCGCTCGACGAGGCGGTGGCCGGTCTCCTGCTCGAGCGCGGCGAGCTGCTGGGAGACCGCCGAGGGGGTCAGATGGAGCGCGGCGGCCGCCGCCGTCACCGTGCGGTGGTCCGCCACCGCACGGAGGATGTGGAGCCGCCGCGCCTCGATCATGTAGGCGATTGTCTCAAATCGCTCGGTGTGGTCGGCTCAGGCGTCGAGCTCCGCCCTGGCCGCGACGAAGGCGTCCACCGCGCGGTTCACGTCTTCCGTGGAGTGCGCCGCGGACAGCTGGACCCGGATACGGGCCTTGCCCTGGGGCACCACGGGGTAGGAGAAGCCGATCACGTACACCCCGCGCTCCAGCAGCAGCTCCGCCAGGCGTCCCGCGCGGGAGGCGTCGCCGATCATCACCGGGGCGATCGCGTGGTCGCCGGCGAGGATGTCGAAGCCCTCCTCGGTCATCCGGCGGCGGAACAGGGCGGTGTTCTCGGCGAGCCGGACGCGCAGGTCGTCGGCCGACTCCAGCAGGTCCAGCACCTTCAGGGAGGCCGCGGCGATCACCGGGGCGAGGGTGTTGGAGAACAGGTACGGGCGGGAGCGCTGGCGCAGCAGGGCGACGATCTCCGCGCGGGCGGCGACATAACCGCCCGAGGCTCCCCCGAGCGCCTTGCCGAGGGTGCCGGTGATGATGTCGACGCGGTCCATGACGCCGTGCAGTTCGGGCGTGCCGCGCCCGCCGGGCCCGACGAAGCCGACGGCGTGCGAGTCGTCGACCATGACCATGGCGCCGTGCCGGTCGGCGAGGTCGCAGATCTCGTCCAGCGGGGCCACGTAGCCGTCCATGGAGAAGACGCCGTCGGTGACGATCAGCGTGCGGCGGGCGCCGCCCTCCGCCGCCTCCTTCAGCTGCCGCTCCAGGTCGGCCATGTCGCGGTTGGCGTAGCGGAAGCGGCGGGCCTTGGAGAGCCGGATGCCGTCGATGATCGACGCGTGGTTCAGCGCGTCGGAGATCACCGCGTCCTCGGGGCCGAGCAGCGTCTCGAAGACGCCGCCGTTGGCGTCGAAGCAGGAGGAGTAGAGGATCGTGTCCTCCTGGCCGAGGAACGCCGACAGCCGCGCCTCCAGCTCCTTGTGCACCTCCTGGGTGCCGCAGATGAAGCGGACGGACGCCATGCCGTAGCCCCAGCGGTCCAGGGCCTCGTGCGCGGCGGCGACCACCTCGGGGTGGTCGGCGAGACCGAGGTAGTTGTTGGCGCAGAAGTTGAGCACCTCGCCGGGGCGGCCGCCGGCGGTGACGTTCACGGTGGCGGACTGGGGGGTGCCGATCACGCGCTCGGGCTTGTGCAGGCCGGCGGCGCGGATCTCGTCGAGGGTGGCGCGCAGGTCGTCGCGCACGGAGTCGAACATGTCGGGAAGCTCCTGGGGGAGGCGGATGGCTTACGCGGTCCAGTCGAGGATGACCTTGCCGCCCTTGCCGGCGGCGGCCTCCTCGAAGGCGGCGTCGAAGTCGCGGTAGGAGTAGCGGCCGGTGATCACCGGGGCGAGGTCGAGGCCGCCCTCCAGCAGGACGGACATGGCGTACCAGGTCTCGAACATCTCACGGCCGTAGACGCCCTTGATGGTGAGCATCGAGGTGACGATCCGGGACCAGTCGACGGGGAACTCCTCGGCCGGCAGGCCGAGCATCGCGATCCGGCCGCCGTGCGTCATGTTGTCGATCATGTCCCGCATCGCCTCGGCGCGGCCGGACATCTCCAGCCCGATGTCGAACCCCTCGCGCAGTCCGAGGGTGTGCTGTCCGTCGGCGATCGTCGACTCGGCCACGTTCAGCGCCAGGGTCGCGCCGATCTTGCGGGCGAGTTCCAGGCGTTCCTCGCTGACGTCGGTGATCACGACGTTGCGCGCACCGGCGTGCCGGGCCACGGCGGCGGCCATCAGACCGATCGGGCCGGCACCGGTGATCAGCACGTCCTCCCCCACGAGCGGGAAGGACAGCGCGGTGTGCACGGCGTTGCCGAACGGATCGAAGATCGCGGCGACGTCCAGGTCGACGGGCACCCGGTGGACCCAGACGTTGGCGGCGGGGAGCACCACGTACTCGGCGAACGCTCCGTCGCGTCCCACGCCGAGGCCGATCGTGGCCCGGCACAGATGGCGGCGTCCGGCCAGGCAGTTGCGGCACTTGCCGCACACCAGGTGGCCCTCGCCGCTGACCCGGTCACCGGTACTGATGTCGGGGACGTCGCGGCCGGTCTCCACGACCTCGCCGACGAACTCGTGCCCGAGGACCAGCGGGGTGCTGATCGTCTGCCGCGCCCAGCCGTCCCAGGACCTGATGTGCAGGTCGGTGCCGCAGATGCCGGTGCGCAGCACCTTGATCAGCACGTCGCCGGGTCCGACGGCGGGCTCCGGGACGTCCGCGAGCCACAGCCCGGGCTCCGCCTTCTGCTTGACCAGCGCCTTCAACGCTACGGCTCCTGAGGGTGAGTCCCGGGTCCGGCCCATGCCGAACGGGCCCGGTCCGGGAAGCGGAGTGGAATGCACTGCAATCTGCCGTACGACACCCTCGCCGGTCCATCGAGGTTTTCTTAAGCGCGGCCACAGCTTTGCTTCACGCCGTCACCCCATCGGCGGGGCGGCAGCCCACCCCTCGCACACCGCACCCCACGCCGGCGAGGTGCGAGCGCGGCCGGTGAAAGCGCCGGCCGCTGCCGAGAGCACCGCTCACCCGCCGGAACGCCGGTCAAGGTCGAGTGCAGTGCTCACGTACGAGAGCACCGCTCACCTTGCGCGACTGCTAGCACGAAAAGCGCCGGCCGCTGCCGAGAGCACCGCTCACCCGCCGGAACGCCGGTCAGGGTCGAGTGCATCGCTCACATGCGAGAGCACCGCTCACCACCGCGCGCGACAGGCTGCCCCGGAGAGCACCCGCCGCTTGCGAGAGCACTGCTCACATTGGCGGGCTGTGAACCGTCCTCACAGCGGCAGCCCGTCGGCCTCCCGGCGCTCCAGCCGTGCGACGAGATCCGCGGCCTGCGCCTTGATGGCGGCGAGCCCCGGCCGGCCCCAGGCCCGCGGCCGGACGTCGGTGACGGAGACGGTGCCCAGCACCATGCCGGTGCTGTCGACGAGCGGCGCGCCCAGGTAGGAGCGGATGCCGAACTCGTCCACCACCGGGTTGCCCGCGAACCTCGGGTAGTCGCTCACGTCCTCCAGGACCAGCGCCTTGCGCCGGGCCACCACATGGGGGCAGAAGCCGTGGTCGCGGGGCAGCACCCGGCCCAGCAGAGCGCCGCTGCCATCGCCGCGGACGGCCGGCGCGACGGCCGGGGTGTGCAGGCCCGCGAAGAACTGCCTCTCCTCGCCGAGGAAGTTGACCATGGCGTACGGCGCGCCTGTGAACTCCGCGAGACCGTACGCGAAGGCGTCCAGCACGGGTTCGGGATGCTCTCCCAGCCCCAGGTCGCGGAGCCTGCTGATACGGGCCGGGGCCTCCTTGTCCTCGGGGGTGAGCAGCAGACGACCGGCCGGGCGGGGCGGGTCGTAGCTCATGGGCGGGCTCCCGGGTGGTGGGCGAAGTTCATGAACGGGCTCCGAGGTGTGCGGGGATCACATATGGGCGCCGTACCCCGTCGTGGTGGCCGGGGCGTGGACGATGAGGTGGCGGACGAGGGTCAGCAGGGTCTGCACCCCGGAGGAGGAGATCCGGGCGTCGCAGCACACGACGGGGACCTCCGCGGGGAGGTCGAGTGCGGCGCGCACCTCCCCGGGTTCGTAGCGGAAGCCTCCGTCGAACTCGTTGACGGCGACGATGAACCCGAGGCCGCGCTGCTCGAAGAAGTCGACCGCCGCGAAGCACTCCTCCAGGCGCCGGGTGTCGGCCAGGATGACCGCGCCGAGCGCGCCCTCGCAGAGTTCGTCCCACATGAACCAGAACCGTTCCTGGCCGGGCGTGCCGAACAGGTACAGCACATGTTCCGCGTCGAGGGTGATGCGGCCGAAGTCCATGGCCACGGTCGTCTCGACCTTGTTCTCGATGCCGTCGAGGTTGTCGGTGGCGGCGCTCACCGTGGTGAGGAGTTCCTCAGTGCTGAGCGGAGCGATCTCGCTGACCGCGCCGACGAAGGTCGTCTTGCCCACGCCGAATCCGCCCGCCACGAGAATCTTGAGCGCGGTGGGGAAGGCGTCGTCACCGTACGGTGCGCGGTCGCCCCGGTCAGAGCTGTCGTCGTAGTCCATCGAGCACTGCCTCCAGAAGGGCCCGGTCCGTCGGGTTGTGGTGGAACTCGGGTGGTTTGTCGGTCAGCGCCCCGCATTCGACGAGGTCCGCCAGCAGCACCTTGGTGACGGCCACCGGCAGCCTGAGGTGGGCGGAGACCTCGGCGACCGGCACGGGCGCCCGGCACAGGTCGAGGGCTTGCGCGTGCTCGGGGCCGAGGTAGCCGAGAGGGGTGGCGCCGGTGGCTCTCACCTGCGACAGCAGGTCGAGTGCGACGGTGGGGCGGGTTCGGCCGTTGCTGACCGTGAAGGGCCGCACCAGCCGGCCGGCCGCGTCGTCGAGCCACGGCCCGTCACCGGCCGCCTTCACGTTCAAGGCCTCATCGCCGGGGGTTCGACGCCCTGCTGCCGGGGTGCGGTCATCAGATACGGGCGGACGGACTTGACCAGCATCGCCATCTCGTAGCCGAGTACGGCCGCGTCCGCTTCCCGGCCGGCCATCACCGCGAGGCAGGTGCCGGAGCCGGCGGTGGTGACGAACAGCAGCGTCGAGTCGAGCTCGACGACGACCTGGCGGACGTCCCCGCCGTCGCCGAAGCGGATACCGGCGCTGCGGCCGAGGGAGTACAGGCCGGAGGCGAGCGCGGCCATGTGGTCGGCGCTGTCCGGGTCGAGTCCGTGCACGGACTTCACCAGCCCGTCGCAGGACAGCAGTACGGCGCTGTTGGTGTGCGGTACGCGTTGCACGAGGCCGCTCATCAGCCAGTCGAGGTCGGATACCTGGGCGGTCGGCGCATCGCTCGCCATGGTGGATCGACTCCTTGGGGTACGAAGGTCTGCGGGAGCGCTGGGGGTGTGGTTACTGGTGGGGTGGGGGCTGGTCATCCGGCGGGGGCGCTCCCGTCCTGCCGGGCGGTGTGGTCCGTGCGGGGGGCGGCCGCGGACGGCCGCGGGACGGCGGGCCGGGCCTGCTGTGACTCCGCGAGACCGATACCGCGCTGGAAGGCCGCCATCAGGTTGGGGTCGTGTACGGCGACGTACTCGGTGTCCTGGCGGGGTGCCGGGCCGTCGCGGAGCTGGGGAACGATGTGCTCCTGGGCGCGCCTGCGGGGCAGATGGGGTCTGTCCATGGTGCCGCGCACCGGGGTGCCGCGCGGGGTGAGGGGGGCCGTCCCGTGGTCGGTGAGGGCGTCCCGGTCCCCGAGGTGGGCGCCGGGGACGGCCTCGGCCGGGGTGGGGCGGGTCTCCCGGGCGCCGCGCACGGGCAGGGGCGGGGCGACCGCACCGGCGCCGCCGGAGGGGGCCGGGGCGCGGGGCGCGGCCGGCACCGCTGGCGCGTGCACGGCGTCGCCTCCGTACGGAGCGTCCGGCGCCGGCCCGTCGGCGGGGGCCGGTCCCGCGGGCATGGGGCGGGCCGCCGGAACAGGTCCGGTGTCGCCGCTCCCTGGCTGCGGCCCGGCACCGGCGCCCCCTGCGGTGCCTGTGCCCTGTCCGGCGGTCAGTGCGGCCGACTCCGTTCCGAGCAGGGCCTGGGGCATGACGAGCACGGCCTGGACCCCGCCGTAGATGTTGCTCTGGAGACGGACGTGGATGCCGTGCCGCTTGGCGAGCTGGGAGACCACGAACAGTCCGATGCGTCCGTCGGCCAGCAGGCTGGCGACATGCACCTGATCGGGGTCGGTGAGCAGCGCGTTCATGCGGTCCTGCTCGGTGACGGGCATCCCGAGCCCGCGGTCCTCCACCTCGACGGCGAGGCCGGAGGTCACCAGGCTGGCCCGCAGCAGCACCTGGGTGTGCGGCGCGGAGAAGACCGTGGCGTTCTCCACGAGTTCGGCGAGCAGGTGAATGACGTCGGCGACGGCGTGCCCACGCAGGGTGCCGTCGATCGGGGGGACGAGTTTGACCCGCGAGTACTGCTCGACCTCGGCGATCGCGGAGCGCAGCACCTCCGTCATGGAGACGGGATTGCTCCACTGCCGCCGGGAGACGGCCCCGCCGAGCACGGCGAGGTTCTCGGCGTGGCGGCGGATGCGGGTGGCGAGGTGGTCGACATGGAAGAGCCCCTTGAGCAGCTCGGGGTCCTCCATCTCGTTCTCCAGCTCGTCGAGGAGGGAGATCTCGCGGTGCACCAGGGACTGCAGACGCCGCGCGAGGTTGACGAACACCTCGAGCTTCTGTTCGCTGCCCGCCTGGCTGGAGAGCCGGGACGCCTGTACGACGGCGGTGACGGCACCGCCGTGCGCTCGGGTGAGGTCGGCGGCGAGGAGGTCGAACTCGTCCGCGTCCGGGGGCGGTTCGGCACGCCGTGCCCGCGGGGGCGGGGCCTCGCCGTGACGCAGCGCCTCGACGAGGGCGTGCAGATCGGCCTCGCGCCGGGCGGTGCCCCTGCGCAGGGTGCCGATGCGGTCGTACACCGTGCGGGCGGCACGGTCGGCGGCCACGGCGGCGATGACGATGCCGGCGCAGGTCACCGAGGTGGCACCGCCGAGTACGGCCCACAGGGTGGCGCTCGGCCGGACCGCGGTGGAACGGATCGTGAAGAGCACGGCCGCGCAGGCGCTGAGCGCCACCGCGACAGGTGGGAGCACCGCCAGACGCAGCAGCTGGGACCGTATGTGCGGCTCGGGCAGCGCGGCAGCGGTCCGCGCGGAGGGCCGGCCGTGCCGTCCGCCCTCTCGCCGGTCCGGCCGGGTGGCCGGGCCGGCGCGGCGGGGCCTGGGATCGCCGGGGCGCGGAGCCCCGTGGCCCTGGTCACGGCGGTCCCGGTCGCGGCGGTCCCGGTCGCCGCCACTGCCCCGATCGCCGCGATCCGGCCCGCGCGTCACGATCGTGCCGCCGGCGGGCACCGGCGTGTGGACGGTCCCCCGCGCCCCGTCCGGACCCGGGGCGCCGGCCGGTCCCGGGTGCCGGGCCGCCTCGCCCCGTCGACTCCCTCGTCCGCCTTGTGGCTGCACGTACCGGTCCCCGCTCCCTGATCCCGACTCGTCGGCGCGGCGAGCGTCACGCCTCCCGACCGACACTCACCGTAGTCACCACCGCATCATGTGCGGTGGGCAGTTGACAAACTCGCACGGACAGCATCGCGCTCTGGTATGAGGCGTCGTACGACAGACCGATAACCGTTCGGCATGAGGGGCCGGAAGCGGCCAGTATGCGATCATCGCTGGTCACGAGTGGTCGGAAGACGTCTGCGCGCACGAGGGTGCCTGACGGCGCCCCTGCGCCCCGGCGCGGCTCCTGTCCGTCCGGGGCCGGCGGACCGAGAGGTCCCACCACCGTCGACGCCCCTCACCCCTTCGGCCAGAACATCACACTCCGTAGTCGCCAGCCCGGAAGGCCGCAGCCCGGGGAGTCGCCGGTCGGCAAGCGCCGGGACGACGCGCCAGGACCGGTCGCTCGTCCCGACCCCGCGGGCTCCGCCCCGGACACCGCCCTCGGCCGGGGCGCCCCTGGGATGTTCAGTCGCCCCCGGGACCGCTCCCGGTGGCCGGAGCATGCCGGGGTGTGCCGGTCGACGTCACGAGGATCCCGCGGTCGCGCAGGCGCGCCAGCTCCCCGTGGTCCTGGGCGGCGTCCGTGATCAGGCGCCGCACCGCACCGATGGGGCAGATACGCGCGAACGTGGCCTTGCCGATCTTGGAATGGTCGGCGACGACCACCGCCTCGGCGGTGCCCGCGAGAAAGGCCCGGTCGGTGGCGGCCTCCAGCGGATCATGGGTGGTGCAGCCGTGGTCCACGCCGATACCGTCCACGCCGAGAAAGGTGATGTCGGTGTGGTAGTCGGCCAGCATCTTCTCCGCGCCCGGGCCGACCAGTTCCCAGGTCCTGCTGCGGGCCTGACCTCCCGTCACCACGACATTCACCTGAGGGTGGGGCACCATCTCGGCGGCGATGTTCACCGCGTTGGTCACGATCGTCACCGGCCCGCGCCGGGCCAGCAGCCGGGCTATCTCCGTGGTGGTCGTCCCGCCCGTGAGCCCGACCACCGCTCCCTCGGGGACGAGTTCCAGCGCCGCCCGCGCGATGTCCCGCTTCTCCGCGTGGAAACGCTCCGCCTTGCGCCGCAACGGCAGTTCGGCGCCCGCGTCGCCGGTGACGGCGCCGCCGTGGGTGCGCTGGAGCAGCCGCTGGTCGTGCAGGTACCGCAGATCCCTGCGGACGGTGGCACCGGACACCTCCAGCCGGGCGGCCAGCGCGGTGACGTCCGCGCCGCCCTGCTCACTCACGAACTCGAGGATGCGCAGGTGCCGTTCGGTCCTGAGCGCACGCCGCCCGCGGTCCGCCCCGGCACGGTGTTCCCCGTCTGTTCCGGCCACAAGTCCCCATTCCTCGTGCGGCGGTTGTCGGCGAGATCGGGTGCACACCTCGCGCAACAGGTCGCCCGGACTCCCCCCGTGGCCTGCGGACGACCCCCGGTCCGCTCGTTTCCGAACACTGTTGAGCAGACAATGCGCAGATTCAAGCTCTTGACGCTGACGGAACCTGACCTGTTTACTCCGGGGCACGCCGAAGTCGGAGCACTTCCGCGTCAGAGGTACGCCCAGCCGGTACGCGGCCGACACCGCCAACCCGGACCGAGTCGCCAGGTGGCCCCGCGGGGCACCGAGGCGGGGACGTGCCCCCGCACCACGGAGCTCATTCATGAGTCTTCTGGCAACAGCCCGTTCACGCATCACCCTCGCCGCGGTGCTCGTGGCCGCGGGCGCCACGGCCGTCCTCGTCCCGGGAGCCGAGGCAGCCGAACCGGAACCGCCGCCGGTCCACGCGGACTTCGATTACCAGATCGGCAAACCCTACGATCCGCCGACCGGGGTGACGGTGGTCAGCCGCGACTGGAAGCAGTCCCCGGCACCTGGGCTCTACAACATCTGCTACGTGAACGCCTTCCAGACCCAGGAGGTCGGCGACGTGGACGGTCCCGACGACTGGGACCCCGCTCTGCTGCTCCTGAACGACGCCGGCAAGCCGGTCTACGACCCGGACTGGGACGAGGCGATCCTCGACATCACCACCGACGCCAAACGGCAGGCCATCGCGGACCGGATCAGCACGCAGATCGACACCTGCGCCGACAAGGGCTTCGACGCCCTGGAGCTGGACAACTTCGACACCTACGGCCGGGATGTCGTCGAGGGCAGGATCACCGCGGACGACGCCCAGGCCTACATACGGATCCTGTCCTCGTACGGACACGGCAAGGGCTTGGCCGTCGGTCAGAAGAACACCGTGGAACTGGCCCCGAACCGCGAGGAGAACGGCCTCGACTTCGCCGTCGCGGAGGAGTGCGGCCAGTACGACGAGTGCGGGGAGTACGCCGAGGCGTTCAACGACAACGTCATCGTGATCGAGTACACCGACGAGGGCATGAAGACCGCCTGCGACGAGTTCGGTGACCGTCTCAGCGTGGTGCAGCGCGACACACCGGTCCTGGCACCGGGCGAGACGGAAGAGGAAGAGGACGACGAGGGCAACGTCCGGATCATCGAGTACGTCCGCAAGACCTGCTGACACCGCCCGCCGCACCGCCTCGCCGGGAGCCGCCCGCGGCACGCCCGGCGAGGCGGTCGGTGTCGCGGCCGGGCGTCACCGGCCCTCCCCCGGTTCCCCCTGCTTCCCCCTCTTTCTGAACTCCCGGCCGACGGCACCCGTTTCCCTCGTGCGACCGGCCCGACCCCCTCCCAGACGACCTGGAGGTAGACATGGCCCACCGACCGGACAGCGGTCCGTCCCGCCGTGGTGTGCTCAGCGGAGCCGGGGCGACAGCGCTCGCCGCGATGACCGGCGCGGCGGTGTCCGCCTGCGGCGGCGACGGTGAGTCCGCCGACGGCACCGTCCGCATCGAGATGTGGCACGGCCAGGCGGACACCGCCCTGACGACGCTCAAGAACCTCGTCTCCGACTTCCACCGGACGCATCCGGACATCCGGGTGGATCTCGGCGGCGGCGTGATCGCCGACGCCATGCTCCAGAAGGTGACCGCCGGTCTCGCCTCCGGATCCGCCCCCGACATCGCCTACATCTTCGGATCCGACCTCGCCAGCGTGGCCCGGTCGCCGAAACTGGCCGACCTGACCGAGACCACCGGTTCCGGCCCCGTGCCGTGGAAGCAGTACTGGCCCGCCGCGCGCGACGCCGTCACCGTCGACGGCAAGGTGCGTGCCCTGCCGGCCCTGGTGGACGCACTGGCCGTGGTCTGCAACAAGAAGGTGTTCCGGGCCGCCGGGGTGGAACTGCCCGAACCGGGCTGGAGCTGGGACGAGTACGTCGACACGGCCCGGCGGCTGACCGACAAGGGCAAGAACGTGTTCGGCACCGGCTGGCCCGGCGCGGGTGACGAGGACACCGTGTGGCGCATCTGGCCCATGGTGTGGGACCTGGGCGGAGACGTCGTCTCCGAGGACGGACGGCGGATCGGCTTCGCCGGGGAGCCGGGACGGCGCGCCCTGGAGGTGGTGCGGGCGCTGGTGGAGAACGAGAGCTGCTACGTCGACCCCAAACCGGGCGGTGAGCAGATGTACCAGGTGTTCGCGGGGGGACGTCTGGGCATGGTGACGACCGGTCCGTGGCAACTGCCCGACATCCGGGGGGCCGGCATCGACTACCACGTGGTGCCCCTGCCCGGGTTCCACGGTGAGTCGGTGACCATCGCGGGCCCCGACACCTGGGCGGTCTTCGACAACGGACCGGCCCGGACGAAGGCGGCGCGCACCTTCATCGGCTGGCTCAACCAGCCCGCGCAGGACGTGCGCTGGGCGATCGAGGCGGGAAGCCTGCCGCTGAGCCGCCCCACGGAGGACCTTCCCAGGTGGCGCGAGCACACCCGCGAGGTCCCCGGCCTGTCGGTGTTCACCGAGGCCCTGGCCACCGCGCGGGTACGGCCGGTGGTCCCGGCGTACCCGAAGATCTCCGGGGCGGCCGCCGAGGCCGTCACCTCGGTGCTGCTCGGCAGAAGCACTCCGGAGCAGGCCCTGCGCGCGTGTGCCACCCGGGCCGACGCCGCTCTCGCCGCCGAGAACTGAGGGACGTCATGCCGCGCCCCACTGCGCTCACCGTCCGCCCCGGCGTCCGCGGGGCCGCCTTCCCCGACCGCCGCAGGCGCCGCGAGTCGGCCACCGCATGGGCGTTCGTCTCCCCTTCCGTCCTGGTGATCGTCGGCCTGAGCGTCGTACCCGTCCTGTGGTCGCTGCTGCTGTCGTTCCAGTCCTCGGACCTGCTCACGCCGAGCAGTTGGGTGGGGCTGGACAACTACCGCCAGCTCTCGGACGACCCCCAGTTCGCGCAGGCCGTGCGCAACACCCTGCTGTACACGGCGCTGTACGTCCCGCTGAGCATCGTCCTCGGGCTGGCGCTGGCGCTGGCGCTCAACCGGCGTCTGCGGTTCACGGGGCTGTACCGCACGCTGTTCTTCGTGCCGTTCGTGATGTCCGCGACCTCGCAGGGCGTGCTGTTCTCCTTCATCCTCGACCCGGAGTTCGGCGCGGCCAACTCCCTGCTGCACCGGATCGGCATCGGCTCCCAGGGCTTCTTCTCCGACCCGGACCAGGCGCTCTTCGCCCTGGTGGCGGTGTCGGTGTGGAGCGGCACCGGGTTCTGCGTCGTCATCTACCTGGCCGCGCTGCAGGGGGTGCCGAAGGAACTGACGGAGGCGGCCCGCCTGGACGGGGCGGCCCACCGGCACGTGCTGCGCCACGTCACCCTGCCCTCCCTCGCTCCGGTCAGCGTCTTCCTGGTGCTGTGGCAGACCGTCAACGCCCTCCAGGTGTTCGACCTGGTGTACGTGACCACCAAGGGCGGTCCGCTCGGAGCGACCTCGGTGATCGTGTACTTCATCTGGGAGCAGGCGTTCAGGAACTTCACCGCCGGATACGGCGCGGCGGCCGCGTACGTGCTGGCCGCGGCCCTGCTGCTCGGCGGGGCCGGCCTGCGGCTGGCGCGTCGCGGCGGCGGGGTCCGTCCGGTGAAGGGAGCCGGAGCATGACGCTGCTGTCCACGGACCGTCGCCGCGACGCCGGCCGGCCGGGCCCCGGACGCGGACTCTCCGGGCCCGTCACCGCCCGCCGGCACCGGGGCCGCCGCACCTGGCTGCCGTTCAGCCCCTGGCACCTGCTGCTCGCCCCGCTGGCCCTGCTGTTCGCGGTTCCGCTGATCTGGCTGGTCCTCAGTTCCCTGATGAGCAATGCCGAGATCAACCGGTTTCCCCCGGCGCTGTGGCCCTCGGACCTCGACACGGGCGGCTACCGCTTCGTGACCGGCAACGCCATGTTCCCGCGGTGGTTCGCCAACTCGCTGATCGTGTCCGCGGCGGCGGTCCTCTCCAACCTCGTGCTGGGCACCCTCGGCGGGTACGCCTTCGCCCGGATGCGGTTCGGCGGCTCGCGGCTGCTGATGGGGCTGATGCTGGCGACCATGATCGTCCCGTTCCAGCTGACGATGATCCCCACGTTCCTGGTGATGAAGAACCTGGGGCTCATCGACACCCTCGGCGCCCTGATCGTCCCGTCGCTGGTGACTCCCTTCTCGGTGTTCCTGCTGCGCCAGTTCTTCCTGAGCCTGCCGCGGGAGCTGGAGGAGGCCGCCTGGATGGACGGGTGCACCCGGATGGGCGTGCTCGTGCGGATCGTGCTGCCGCTGTCCCGGCCGGCCCTGGCCACCGTGGCCGTGCTCACGTTCCTCAGCACCTGGAACGACCTGTCGTGGCCGCTGATCGCCATCCACCACGAACCGCAGTACACCCTGCAGTTGGGGCTGACCACCTTCCAGGGACAGCACACCGTGCGATGGTCGGCCGTCATGGCGGGCAATGTGATCACGGTCGTCCCGGTGCTGATCGCCTTCCTCGCCGCGCAGAAGACCTTCATCCGGTCCATCACCTCGACCGGCCTCAAGGGCTGACCCCCTTCCCGGGCCGCGTGCCGCCGGCCCGCCCCGTCTCTCCTCACCCGTCACGTCACCGAGGACACTCATGCCACGCGACTTCGACCTGCTCGTCGTCGGCGACGCCAATCCGGACGTCGTCGTCGGTCCCCTCACCGAACCCCTCGCCTTCGGCCAGCGCGAACTCCTGGTCGACGGCGGCGCCATGACCCTCGGCGGCTCGGCCGCCATCACCGCCTGCGGCGCCGCCCGGCTGGGGCTGCGCGTCGCCTTCGCCGGCCGCGTGGGCGACGACCACGCCGGTCACTACGTACGCGACCGGCTCGCGGCGCGAGGCGTGGACACCGGCGCGCTGCGGTTCGACGACACCCTGCCCACCCCGCTCACCGTGTGCGTCACCCGCGACGGCGACCGCGCCGTCCTCACCGCGCCGGGCACCCTGGCGGCCGTATCGGCCGCCGACGTGCCCGACCGGCTGGTGACCTCGGTCCGTCACGTCCACGCGGGCTCGTTCTTCCTGATGCCACGGCTGGCCGCCGGGCTCCCCGGCCTGTTCGCCGCCGCCCGGGACGCCGGAGCGACCACCTCGCTCGACACCAACGACGACCCGTCCGGCCGCTGGGACCCGGCCGCGCTCGCCGGCGTCCTGGACCACACCGACGTGCTGCTGCCCAACGCCGACGAGGCATGCCGGCTGGCGGGCCGGCCGACCGGTCCCTCCCAGGTGACGGAGGCCGCACGCGTCCTCGCCGGCCGGGTGCCGCTCGTCGCGGTGAAGAACGGCGCCGACGGCGCGCTCTGCACCGACGGCACGACCCTGCACCGCACCGGCGCCGTCCCCGTACGGCCGAGCGACACCGTGGGCGCGGGGGACAGCTTCGACGCCGGTTTCCTCACCGCGCTGCTGAACGGCCGCCCGGCCGAGGAGGCACTCGCCCTCGCCGCCGTCTGCGGTGCCCTGTCCACCCGCCGCCCCGGCGGCACCGACGCCCAGCCCTCCTGGGACGAAGCCCTGTCCCACCTCGACCCGCAGAAAGCCGGAGCATCGTGATCGTTCCCAGGATTGTCCTCGTCGGCGCCGGAAGCGTCGTCTTCACCCAGGGCCTGCTCGCCGACCTGTTCGCCTTCCCGGAGCTGCGGACCGCGCACATCGCCCTGCACGACATCGACCCCGAGCGGCTGGCCACCGCGGAGGCCGCCGCCCGCCATATCGCCGCCCGGCGGGGTGCCGCGCCGACGATCACCGCTCACGCGGACCGCCGCGCGGCACTGGCCGGCGCCGACTTCGTCGTCAACTGCGTCCAGATCGGCATGGTCGAGGCCACCCGGACCGACTTCGAGGTTCCGGCCCGCTACGGTGTCGCGCAGACCATCGGCGACACCCTGGGCGTCGGCGGCATCTTCCGCGCACTGCGCACCTTCCCGTTCCTGAAGGCGCTGGGCGACGACATGACCGAGGTGTGCCCGGACGCCTGGCTGCTCAACTACACCAACCCGATGGCCATGAACGTGGAGTACCTCAGCCGGGCCACCGGTCTGCGCCGGGTGGTGGGCCTGTGCCATTCGGTGCACTGGACCGTGCACGACCTGTGCGGGCTGGTGAACGCCCCCTTCGAGGAGGTGACCTACCTCGCGGCCGGCGTCAACCACCAGGCGTGGGTGCTGCGGTTCGAGCACGACGGGGAGAACCTGTTCGAGCGGCTGGACGCCCTGATCGCCGAGGACCCGGAACTGCGCCGCCGGGTCCGCATCGACATGTACCGCAGGCTCGGCTTCTACCCGACCGAGACCAGCGAGCACTCTGCCGAGTACCTGCCGTGGTATCTGCACCATCCCGAGGAGATCGAGCGGCTCCGGCTGCCCGTCGGGGCGTACCTGGACATCGTGGCCGAGAACGTGGCCGCGTACGAGAGGACCCGGGACGCCCTGGCCAAGGGCGCGGAGCTGGAGGTCGAGGGCACCATGGAGTACGCGCCGCAGATCATCCACAGCATCATCACCGGCACCCCGCGCACCGTGTACGGCAATGTCCCGAACCGGGGTCTGATCGAGAACCTGCCCGACGGGGGCACCGTCGAGGTGCCGTGTCTGGTGGACGGGTCCGGGGTACGGCCGACGCGGGTCGGCGCGCTGCCCCCTCAGCTCGCCTCCCTCAACCGCGCCTATCTCGGGACGAACGAGCTGGTGGTGCGGGCGGCGATGGAGAACGAGCCACGGCACATCCGCCATGCCGCGATGGTCGACCCGGCGACGTCGTCCGCGCTGCGCGTGGAGCAGATCTGGCACCTGTGCGACGACATGGTCCTGGCCCACGCCGGCCGGCTCCAGCCGGGTCTGCGCGCCACGCTCGGGAGCTGATCCCGGTGAGGGGGCCGCCGGCGGTTCCGGCGGCCCCCTCCACGAAAGGCGCGGGTCTACAGACGCCGCAGTCTCGACCGCAGGCTTCTCCGGGCGCCGGTCCTGGCCCCGTCCTCGACGCCCGCCTCGTGGGGGAACGCCTTGGCCCCGTTCCGGCCCAGCTCGACACGGCCCGCCGGGTGGGTGAACAGGCTGCCGCCGACGCTCATCGAGACCTGGACGGTGTAGCTGCCCGCCGGGAGTGCGGTGAGGTCGACGCCCGTGCTGTCCAGCGAGGTGAAGAACCCGTATCCGTACGAGCCGAAGTCGCCCGTGCTCACGTGGGGGCTGACCTTGTCGGCCCGCTGCACGGCCTGCAGGTCGAAGGTATGAGCGCCGCCGGGGCCCTGCAGGGTCAGGTAGTACTTGGCGTGGTTCTTGTTGTCCGCGTTGCGGCCCGGCACGAAGCAGACGCCGTACACCCGGAGATGGCGATCTTTCATGGTGAAGCGCTTCACCGAGAAGACGGAGCCGCCGGGACCGCTGTCCACCAGGCTGCGCTTGATCAACCGGACGCGCTTCTTGTCACCCTTGAGGACGACCTCGCTGCCGCGCGAGGCGCTCCTGCGGTCGATCGCGGCGAAGGTGACCAGGGGAACCCTCCGGTCGATGTTCTCGCTCTCGCTCCTCACCCGGGCGAACGCGTCATACACCCCTTCGGGCAGTGAATCGAACAGTTCCTTCGCGTCGCAGGCGAACCCGCCGTCCGCGTAGGAGACGAAGTGCTTCTCGAAGTACTTGAGATAGAGCTGGTCCACCGGCACGGTGTCCATGTCGGCCATCCACGCCTCGCCGTCCCGCACCAGGACGAGCTGCTTGGTCTCCTGGGCCCCGCCGTCCCCGGACTCCTCCGTGGCAGCGGCCGCGCCGGGCAGGAAGGCGTGTCCCGTCAGCCTGGCCCGCTGGTCCGTGAGGGCGACGCCGGTCAGGACGGCCGCCGCGGTGTCCCGCGCCCGGAGGTCGGCCAGATACGCGGACGCGGCGGCCTCGTCGACCTCGTTGGAACCGACCTGGACCTCGCCCCACCTCGGAGTGGTGCCCTCGGTCAGCGCGTAGATGATGCTCAGAATCATCGAAAGGCCCTGCCGCGTCACCTCCGCGTGTTTGACGAAGGCGGGCGACTGCACCATGAACAGGTTGAAGTTGGAGTATTTCCGCAAGGCCGGGAGGAAGTGCACGACTTCCTCCTCGTACTGGTAATCCTGGGTGGACGACACGAGGTAGATGTTGCGGTCGTGGTCCTGGTCCTCGGCCAGCAGCGTCGGCAGCACGGCGTCGAGCGTGTCCACGTTCTCCTGCGGCTCCCCCTCGCCGAGAACGTAGGCGCCGAGCACTCCGTGCCCCTGCGAATAGCTGCCGATGTAGTACTGGGGAGTGGAGGCGACGATGTTCCGGTAGCCGTACTTCAGGCCGTAGAAGATCGCGGCGCTGCCTCCCTTGGAGGATCCGGCGAGCACCACGGAGTCGCGCGCCTGGCCCAGCCGCTCCGCGTAGGAGGAGATCAGCTCCTCGACCGCGTCGGAAACGGAGAAGTCCATATCCCGGCAGACGTAGTACGACGTCCCGCCGTCGAACCGGTCGCGAATGCGCAGAACGTTGCACTGAACGCCCGAGAGGGCGTTGCCGAACCCGTACTTCGAACCCACCGAGGAGAAGACGACGAGAAGGCCCCCGTGATCACCCGCGGCGGGCGTGAACTCGTACTCGATCTCCCATTTACCCCATTTCTCGACACGGATCTCCGGGGTGCGGATCGTCGCGGTCCTGTAGTTTTCCGACGCGTCGGGCAGCGCGTCCACGGGGTGCGGATTCGCCGGGCTGACGTGGTTGGACTCCATGAACTACTGACCCCTTGTCCTGTCGGAATTCCACTGTGGGAGTTGCGGCCGTTCCGCGGGAAACTCCTCCGACGTCGCGGGAACCGGGCGTTTACAGGAGAACAGCAGCCGGAGTGAGGTTACTGCATACTCGAGCGCCGGTTCGAGGGGCAGGATCGACGCGACCGCGGCCCCGCCGTCCCGGGGGCGTCGAGGGGGTGGCCACTGCCGTGCCGGCCGGGGCGGACGGCCGGTGTTGGTCCCGGTCCCGGCTTCGGCTTCGGCTCCGGCTCCGGCTCCGGCTCCGGCTCCGGTGGATCCCAGCGGCACAAGCCGGCCGGGGCGGACGGCGCCACCCGTCACCCCGGGGGCCGGCGCTCGACGTTCCCCGATGCGCGGATCCGGTCGGTGTGGCGGGTCAGGGTGTCGATACGGGTGATCAGCTCCGACTGGTCGACTGCGAGGTGATCGCGGGCCCGTGCCAGTGGACCGATGAGACCGGCGGCGTCGTCACGGCCGAGTGCCTGCAGGAGGGGGGTACGGGCCTCGGCCGGAAGACCGGTGAGCGCGGTGATCTGGCCGGCGAGCTGGCGCAGGTCGCCGGCGTTGCCGCGGGCCCAGGCCGTGACGGCCCGGTCCCCGGCACGGCGGTCCCGGGTGGCCTGCACACGCTGTTCACCGGTGGTGCCGGGGGCTCCCGGGCGCAGACGCAGATAGCGCCGTTCGGCGGCCTGCCGACTGGCGACACCGAGGGGCTGGGCGAGATCCGCCCAACTGGCTCCCGCGTCACGCGCGGTTTCGATCAGCCCCGTCTCCCAGCCCGCGAGATGGGCGCGGATCCGACGCAGGAGCAGCAGGGCGGCGAGGGCCTGATCGGAACTGACATCGTCGCCGGGCCATCGCCCGGACTGTGCGGCCTGTGCGGCCTGTGCGGTGTGGACGGCTTCGTCGATCGCCGCCAGTGCTGCCTCGGCGGCGAGGAACGACGCGGGCCGCGCACCGGCTTTCTGGGCGTCTGCGGTCATGATTCACCCCACTGGACTGGCGTCACCCGACAGGCGACATCGTCACTTGTCATCGTTTCGATGACATGTTACAAGAGATGCAGGAAGCAGCGCATGAGCGGTTCCGCTCGTACAGGAGGTGTTTCACGATGCTGATGCGCACCGACCCGTTCCGTGAGTTCGACCGGCTCACCCAGCAACTGTTCGGCACCACGCCCGGCACCTGGTCGCGTCCCTCGGCGATGCCCATGGACGCCTACCGCGAGGGCGACGCCTACGTGATCGCGCTCGATCTGCCCGGAGTCGACCCGGACGCGATCGACATCGACGTCGAGCGCAACATGCTGACCGTCCGGGCCGAGCGCCGCCCCGTGGCCGAGAGCGACGACGTCCAGTTGGAGCTCGCGGAGCGTCCCCTGGGTGTCTTCTCCCGCCAGGTGGTGCTCGCCGACTCCCTCGACACCGAGCGCATCACCGCCGACTACGACGCGGGCGTGCTGACCCTGCGCGTCCCGATCGCCGAGCGGGCCAAGCCACGGAAGGTCGCCATCGGAGCCGGCGAGGAGCGCAAGGAGATCGCCGGCTGAGGCGAGGCCACCACGGCCGGCGGAGGGCGGGCCGCCTCCCCGCGGGCGCCCGCCCTCCGCCCGCCGGCACGACCGTCAGGGCAAGGAGGACCCGATGGCCATGCGTTGGGACGTGTTCCTCGACCAGGTGCGGGAACGCGGCGGATACGGGACCCGCGCGGAGGCGGACCGTGCCTCGCGTACCGTGCTGGGGCTGCTGGGCGCCCACCTGGTCGGCGAGGTACGGGCGGAGCTGGCCGCCCGGCTCCCGGAGACCTTCGCTCTGATCCTGCTCAATCCCCTCCAGGCCGCCGAGCCCCTGTCCGCCGAACGGTTCGTGCGGGCCACCGCGGCGTGGATCGAGGGGGCCACCGAACAGACCGCGGCCTGGGACATCGGCGCCGTGCTCAGCGTGACCGCCGACGCCGCGGGCGAGGAGCTGACCCGCCGCATCCTGCTGCAGCTCCCACCCGGATACGACCTGCTCTTCGGCCGGCCGCAGGACGCCAAGGCCCTCGGCACCCCGTGCGGTGACTGAAGCCCGCCGTTCCCGCGGCCGCCGGCCGACACCGTCACCACCCTACGAGTGAGAAAGGCACCCTTCACCGATGCAGACCACGACGGCCCCGGCCACGGTCACCACCCTCCCGGCCATGTCGTACGGCCAGTTGCTGGAACAGGTGCGCTACCACGGCGCCTACCCCACCCGCGAACGGGCCGAGGAGGTCGTCTTCACCGTCCTGGCCGCCCTCGGCCGCCGCGTCACCGGCGAGGAACGCGTGGAGCTGGCGGCCCGCCTCCCCCGCGAGGCCGCGCAGATCTTCGCCGCCCAGATCCCGGCCACCGACTCGATGACCGGCTGGGCCTTCGTCAGGGACCTCGCCACCCGTACCGGCGGGACCCTGGCCACCACACGCTGGGACGCCGGCTCCGTCCTGGGCGTCGTCGCCCGCATCGCGGGGCCCGACCTGCTCGACCGCATCCTCGCCCGGCTCCCCTCCGGCTACGCGATCCTCTTCGGCCGCGCGGAACTCACCCAGGCGGCCTGACTGCGCGCGCCAACTGGTTCACCCCGGCCGCGCTGCGCGTCCCCGCCTCGGCGAAATACCGGGTCTCGCCCCATGGCAACCGCAGCTGCCCGCGCGCCGAGGGGCCGACGCCGGAGCGGGCGTCGACGGGCGAGCTGCCCAGCGAGGGCATGGTCCTCGGCGCCGTCCAGGTCCCGCCGGACGGGCGTCCCGTGGTCTTCCTCCACGACCATCCGACGACCGGGGGCTATCCGGTCCTCGCGGGTGTCGCGGAACCCGCCCTCGCGGCGGCGGGGACGCCGGTGCGCTGCACACTCGACCGAGGCGCCGGCGGTCCGGGGGCGGGCGTCACCGACGTCAACCGGTCTCAGCAGTCCGGACGCTCAGCGCGTGACGGCGCGCATACGATCAGGGCGATGGCGATCAGGGTGAGAACGGCCGCCGGGGGTGTGCCCTCGTGGTCACCGACCCGCAGGTGGGCGGCGACCACGCCGGCGAAGTAGAGGGTCAGGCCGACAGCCGCGGCGATCCCGAGCGTTCCACCGAACGCTGCCTCGGCTCCAGGACAACGGGCTCGTCGAGCGGCGCGCGTACGCCGGGGCGCCACCGCGCGTGGAGTACAGCCCGACCGGGATCGGGCGCACCCTGGAGGATCCCATCAGAATGCTCAGCGCCTGGGCGAGGGACCACGGTGAGACGACCGCCCCTTCTGAGGAGAGACCGCCGGGGCGAAGAACACGTCCAGGGGTCCCCGACTTCCGTTCGCCGGGTGACGTCGGAATGCGGGTAGCGAGGGTGTTCGCGGGCCGGGTCGGCTGCCTTCACTTCCGCCGCGTCGAGCGCGCCGAAGGCGGTGACATGGCCGTACGGGATGGGTGCAGGCGTCTGCGGATGCGAATCCGATACCGGGCGCGGCGTTCCCTCCCTCGGTATTTCCTCACTCTGGTCAATTCCCCGCGCGCGAGTGCCCTTGGCCCGGCCTCACCGTCACAACTGGCCTGTCCGTCACGGCCTCCCGCCCGCCCGAGGAGGGTGCCTCGGCCGCCGACCGACGTGATGCGCCTGGAGGGCCCTCACTCCTCATGAACTGGGCTGATCTGCGCGTGCGCCCGGCGAGAGGCGGCAGAAAGAGCAGTCCCGCATTTTCTTGAGGGCACTGCGGAATGTCAAGTGTTGACATGCGCACGAGCCGTGACTGATCATCATCGATGGCATCACGAGGTCTTCCGGCGAGCCGCATTCCCGCCTTCTTTCCCCTTCGAGAGCAGATCACCGGGCAGTTCTTCCGTCGTATCCCCTTACGACCGCTCAACGACGAGCCGACGCATCCTCCCCTCTCCCTACTCACCTCCGCGCACCCTCACTCCGCCGACACCGGGAGCGCGCCCTTCTCTGCGCCCGGCCGTCCGGTGATCCCGGACCGCCGTGTTCCCCTCCCCCAGTCCCCTCTGACGGGAAGACCAGGTAAGCCGGTGCACCACACCCCCGCCTCCGTCCCCGCGCCTCGCTCGTGCGCGGACCCCGACAACCGCGCCGAGGCCGCCCCCCGCGTCCGGCCGGCCTCCTTCGCCCAGCAACGCCTGTGGTTCCTCGCACAGTTACCCGGCGCGAATGCCGCGTACAACGAGACCGTGGCGCACTCGCTCACCGGCCCGCTCGATCACCGGGCGCTGGCCAGGGCCCTGGACGCCCTCAGTGATCGGCACGAGACCCTGCGCACCCGGCTGGTGGCCGAGGCCGGGAGTGTCCAGCAACTCATCGATCCGCCCGGCACCGGCTTCGCGCTGACCTCGCACGACCTCAGCGCCCTCGCCGACCCCGACGCCCAGGTCACCGCCCTGCAACACCGAGAGGCGGAAAAGGAGTTCGACCTGGAGGCCGGCCCCCTCGGGCGCGGCCGCCTGCTGACGCTGGCCGCCGAGCGCCACGTGCTGCTCCTGACGTTCCATCACAGCATTTACGACGGCGCTTCGTTGAACGTCATGATGCGGGAACTCGGCGTGCTCTACGCGGCCTTGCGTGCGGACGGCCCGGTCCCCCTGGCACCGCTCGCCACGCAGTACGCCGACCACGCCCGAGCCCAGCGCGAGGCGGTACTGGCCGGTGCCCTCGCGGACCAGGAACGCTACTGGGAGCAGGCACTGTCGGACGCGCCGCCCGTTCTCGATCTGCCGACCGACCGGCCGCGTCCGGTGGAGCAGCGGTACGAGGGGGGCCGGGTCGAGTTCGAACTGGGCTCGGACGTTGTCTCGGCGCTGCGTGCGCTGGCCCGGGCGCACAGTGCGACCCCGTTCGTGGCCGTGCTGACCGGCTGGAGCAGTCTGCTCTCCCGCCTGTCCGGCCAGGACGACATCGTTGTCGGCAGTCCGGTGGCGAACCGGCGCGGGCCCGGCGCGGCCGGCCTCATCGGCTTCCTGGTCAACTCGCTTCCACTGCGCGTCGATCTGTCCGGTGCGCCGACCGTCGCCGAGGCGCTCACCCGTACCCGGGCTGTCGTCCGCGAAGCACTGGCCCACCAGGACCTGCCCTTCGAACGCATCGTCGAGCTGGTCAATCCGCCTCGCAGCGCCGCTCGCACCCCGCTGTTCCAGACCATGCTGGCCTGGGTCCCGGACCGCCGGAGCCTGCTGGACCTGCCCGGTGTCGAGTCCCGGCCGCTGCCGATCGCCGACGCCCCGGCCAAGTTCGACCTCGCACTGTCCGTGACCGAGTCCGAGGGGCGTCTGCTCTGCCATCTCGACTACGCCACCGCCCTGTTCGACGACGCCACGGCGCGGCGCTGGGCGGAGTACCTGCGGCGGCTGCTGACCGACATGGCCCACCGTCCCGACCGTGACATCCGGGATCTGGAACTGATGGGCCCGGAGGAGTCGCGGCGGCTGGTGCGCGACGGCGACGCCACGCCGTCGGGCGACGGGGGACCGGAGAACGATCCGGAGGCCGCCGATGCGGAGGCCGGCCCCGTCGCCCTCGCCCTGCGGTCGGCCTCCGGAATCGCGGCACTCTTCGAGGCCCAGGCTCGGGCGCGGGGCGGACTGACCGCAGTGGTCGACGGGGAGCGGTCGCTCGACTACGCGACCGTGGACCGCCGCGCCAACCGGCTGGCGCACGCCCTCGTCGCCAGGTCCGTGCGCCCCGGTGACGTGGTGGGCCTGCACGCCGGACGGTCGTGCGACCTCGTGGTCGGCATCCTGGGCATCCTCAAGGCGGGCGCCGCCTACCTTCCGCTCGACCCCGGGCAGCCCCGCGAGCGGCTCACCGGCATGGTCGAGGACGCCGCCTGCCCCGTCGTACTGAGCGACCAGGGCGACGACACGGGCCGGCCCATGGGTTGGCTGGCGCTCGCTGCCGTCGAATCCGAGGGGGCGGAGAGCGAGCGGCCGCCGTCCGGCACCGACCGCGCGCCGGACCGCACGGCATACGTGATCTACACCTCCGGGTCCACGGGCCGGCCCAAGGGCGTCGCGGTGGAGCACCGCAGTGTCCTCAACCTCTTCGCCACCTGGCACGACCGTATGGGCACGGCCCCCGGCGAGGCCAATTCGGCCTGGTCCAGCATCGGCTTCGACGTCTCCATCCACGAACTGCTGCTCCCCCTGGCCACCGGCGGTGTGCTACACCTCGTCCCCGAGGCGCTGCGCGGCGACCCGGAGACCCTGCTGGTGTGGCTGCGCGAGCGTCGGGTGACCCAGGCGTTCCTGCCGCCGGCCTACGTCAAGTGGATCGACGAGGACCCCGCCGTACGGCTGCGCGGGCTGGCGCTGCGCAAGCTGCTCACCGGAGTGGAGTCGCTCGCCGAGGCCGCCCTGCACCGCATGACCCTGCACCTGCCCGGCCTGCGGATCTGCTTCGGCTACGGGCCCACCGAGGCGACGCTGTACAGCACCGCCTACTACACGCCGCGTCCGCTGGAGCGTCCCTGCCCCATCGGCCGCCCGCTCCCCGGCACCCGTCTCTACCTGCTCGACGACCGTATGCGGCCCGTGCCGCCGGGCGTGGTGGGTGAAGTGTACCTCGGCGGGTCCTCCCTCGCCCGCGGCTACCTCAACCGCCCCGACCTCACCGAGGAGCGGTTCCTGCCCGACCCGTTCGTGCCCGGCGAGCGGATCTACCGCACCGGCGACCTGGCCAGGCGGCAGCCGGACGGCGAGGCGGTCTACGCGGGGCGCGCGGACGACCAGGTCAAGGTGCGCGGGTTCCGGATCGAACCGGCGGAGATCGAGGCGGCGTTCATGGCACTGCCCGGTGTCCGGGAGGCCGTGGTCCTCGCCGACCGCGACGCCGCGGGGCAGGTCCGGCTGGTCGCCGGGGTCGGCCGGGGTACGGCACCGGCGCGTGCCGCCGGCGACTGGCGCGCCGCGCTCTCCCGCCGTCTGCCCGACTACATGATCCCCGCCGTCGTGGTCGACCTCGACGCCCTGCCACTCAACCGCAGCGGCAAGGCCGACCGTGCCGCCCTGCTGGCGCTGGCCCACGAGCGGACCTCCACTCGGGTCAACACCGCCAGCCCGCGCGACCACGTCGAGCACGCCCTGTACCGGATATGGCGGAGCGTGCTGCTCCATCCGGACATAGGCGTCGGCGACGACTTCTTCGAGGTGGGCGGCACTTCCCTGGCGGCCATCAAGATGGCCCACGCCGTCACGGAGGCGTTCGGCCGGCATCTGCCGGTGGCCGAGGTCATGACGCGGCCCACGATCGAGGCGCTCGCCGCGCTGCTGCGCGAGGACGGCGCCGACTCCGCACCGGGCAGTCTCATCGAGTTCCGGCGTGGTGCGGGACCGCGGGTGGTGTGCGTCCACCCGGCCGGGGGCACCGCGTTCTGCTACCTGCCGCTGGCCGAGCATCTGCCCGCCGGGGCGGGGCTCTACGGTATCCAGTCGCCGGGCGTGAACCCCGGCGAGGACGTCCTGCCCACGGTGGAGGCCATGGCGGAGGGGTATCTGCGCCTCCTCGGCCCGATGGACGAGGGCCCCGTCGTGCTGACCGGCCTGTCCTACGGAGGGCTGGTCGCCCACCGGATGGGGGAGATCCTCGGCCGGGCCGGGCGCCGTGACGTCAGTGTCGTCCTCCTCGACACCCAGGCCACCGACGACGCCGCGGCCCGTGCGGCGATCACCGCCGTCGACGAGGCGGAGTTCCGCGACAAGCTTGTGAGGTTCAACGGGATGTATCCCGGCATGGACGACGCGCAGATCGAGCGCTACTTCCGGCTGTACAACCACAACCGGTCGACGGCCCGGGAGTACCTGCCCGCCGCCTCCCCGACCCGCCTGGTCCTCGCCCAGGCCGTGCCGGACGGTGACGACACGCCGTTCCACGCCGAGGTCCGTGCCTTCTGGCGGCGGCGGGCTGAGGGCGACTTCCAGGTCGAGACCCTCGCCTGTGGCCACTGGGAGATCCTCGAAGGTGCCGAAGCGGTCCGTGTCGGTGCCCTGCTGACGGCGGAGCTGGCCCACCACGGCCACCGGTCCGCGCCGGCCTCCACCGCCGGCCTCCCCGTGGCGGGAGCCCGATGAGCACCGACGTCACCTCCCCTTCCGACGGCGCCCCCCCGAGCCGGTCGGCCTCCGCTCTCGCCGACGCGGTGCTCGCCCGGGTCCGGCGCACCCCGGCCGCCGTCGCTGTCGAGGACGGCACGCACGTGCTCGACCACGCCGGCCTCGACCGCCTCAGCGGCCGGGTCGCCGCGCGGCTGCGCGACCTCGGGGTGGGCCCGGGGCAGGCCGTCGCCGTCTGCCTGCCGCGCTCCTGGCGGCTGGTGTGCGTGATGCTCGGCATCCGTCGCGCCGGTGCCACCGTCGTCCCCCTGGACCGGCTCAGCCCTGCCGACCGGCAGCGGCACATCCTCGACGACTCGGGCGCCGTCGCCGTCGTCCACGACGAACTCTCGCACGTCGGCGGAGAGTTCTTCGCCCTCGGCGCCGACCTGCTCCTGGGCGACGAGGAACCGGACGCGGTGCGGGACGCCCGGACCGACTCGCCCGCGAAGGCGCCGGCGGACACCGGGGACACCGGGACGGGTTTCGTCTTCTACACCTCCGGCAGTACGGGCCGCCCCAAGGGCGTCGAGGTCACCGACGCGGGCGTGCTGCGGCTCGCCGAGCCCGGATACATCGGCCTGCGGCCCGGCGCCCGGTACGCCTGTCTGTCCAACCCGGCCTTCGACGCTCTCAGCTTCGAGGTCTGGGTACCGCTGCTGACCGACGGTGTCTGCGTGATCCTCGACGACGAGCAGGTGCACAGCCCGCACCCGCTCGCCGGGGCTCTGACGGACCGGCGCATCAGCACACTGTTCATCACGGTCGCGTTGTTCAACACGGTCGTCGAGAGGGTGCCCGACTGCTTCAGTACCGTCTCCCAGGTCCTCGTCGGCGGCGAGCAGCTCGACGCGCGGCTGATCCGCCGGTGGTACGAGGCCAACACCGCCTCGCGCACCGTCCTGCACAACGTGTACGGACCGACGGAGGCGACCACGTTCGCCCTCTGCCATCCGATACCCCGGGACTTCGCGGGCGTCACCGTCCCTCTCGGCACCCCGCTGCCCGGCACGCGCACGTTGCTGCGCACCGAGGACGGACGCACCGCGGAGCCGGGGGAGATCGCCGAACTGCTCCTCGCAGGACCTGCGCTGGCCCGGGGTTACCGCAACCTGCCCGTGCGGACCGAGCGGAGTTTCGTCATGCTGCCGGACCCGGAGGGCGAGGCGGGCGGCGAGGAGCGCTGGTACCGCACGGGCGACCTCGTGCGCCGGGACACCGAGGGCCGGGTGACCTACGTCGGCCGAGCGGACCGCCAGGTGAAGGTGCGCGGCTTCCGCATCGAGCCGGGGGAGGTGGAGCGAGGCGTCCTCGCCCACCCGGCCGTGCGCCAGGCGTACGTGTGCACCCGCCGCGACGAGGCCGGCCGCAACGAACTGCTCGCCTTCGTCGTCGTCCCGGGCGGCGAACCCGGAGAGCTCTCCTTCGACGCCTACGACCGGCACCTCACGACCGGGCTGCCCCCGTACATGCGGCCCCACCACACCCATCTCGTACCGGAACTGCCGCTCACCGCCACCGGCAAGGTCGACCGGGACGCGCTGCTGCGCGACGCCCCGCCGCCGTGGCGGCGCTCGTACGAGGGCGAGGCGCGCGTCAGCGACGAGCAGCGGCCCGTGCTCGATCTCGCCGAGGGCATCCTCGGGGTGGCCGGCCTGCGCCCCGACGACCGGTGGATACCGCACGGCGGCGACTCCCTGAAGGCGCTGCGTTTCCGCTTCGAGGTCATGCGGCGATTCCGCGTCGACCTGCCGCAGGGCCTGGTGCTCACCGCCGACTTCGCCGCCCTCGCCGAGGCCGTGCACGCCCAGGACGCCGCGACCGGCGAGCATCCGCCCGTGCCCGCCGCCTCCGGCGAACCGACCGCGCCGGCCACCAGGGAGCAGGAACGCCTCTGGTTCCTGCACCAGCGGGACCCAGCGGACCGCGCCTACGACGTACCGCTCGTCTTCCGCCTCCGGGGCGGCGTCGACCGGGCGGCCCTGCGCCGGGCGGTGCGCGGGCTGGTGGAACGGCACACGGCCCTGCGGACGCGACTGGTCCCCACCCCGCACGGGCTGCGCCAGCGGGCGGGCGACCCGTACGACCCCTGGGAGCCGCTCGACGGAGGCGAGGGCCTGAATCTCGGGGACCTCGACGGCGGCGGGGGCGAGGGGTGGCGGGACCTCGCCGACCGGTTCTTCGACCACCGCTTCGACCTCACGGACACCCGTATGCTGCGCGCCGCGTGGGTGGGCGGTGCGGACGCGGGGGTGCTCCTGCTGCACCTGCACCACGTCGCCGTGGACGGCTGGTCGCTCAACCTCCTCTTCCGCGACTTCGGCGACGCCTACGCCGCCGCGCTGCGTGGCGAGTCGGGCGGGCCCGGCACCACGTCCGCGTGCACACCGCTGGACTTCGCGCGGTGGCAGCGGGAGTGGCAGGCGAGCGCTGCGTACGGACGGCGACGGGCCCGGCTCGGCGAGCACTACGGCCGTGACGGCGAGCTGTCGCCCGTCCTGCCCGCCTCGGAGGCGGTGACCGTCCGGCCCCGGGCGAGGCTGCTGCGGACCTCCCTCGACCTGGTCCGCCGGGCCGGCCTGGACCGGCTCGCCGCCGAACGCGGTGTGACCCGCTTCCAGTTGCTGGTGTCCGCGTTCGCCGCGAGCTTGTACGGGGTGACCGGCCAGGAGCGTCCCCTCGTCGCGTCGCCGGTCTCCGGCCGGTCGCGGCCCGAGTTCGCCGACGCCGTCGGCATGTTCGCCAACACCGTGCTGCTGAAGTTGGAACTGCGCCCCCGCGACGGTCTGGCCGCCCACCTCGCGTCGCACGCCGACACCGTCCGGGACGTCCTGGAGGACCAGGAGGTGGCCCTGGCCGACCTGTTGTCCGATCCGGTGCTCCGCGAGCGCGCCCCCCTCTTCGACTATCTGTTCGTCCTGGAGAACACCGACTTCTCCGCGCTGCGGCTGGACGGCTGCGAGGTGCGACCCGTGTGGCCCGAGCCGCTCGGCGCCAAGTGCGCGCTCGCCCTGTCCGTCGTCGAGCACGAGTCCGGCTTCGACTGCCTGTGGGAGTACCGCGACGATTTCGGCGCCGAGCGCGCGGAGGCGGCGGCGCGGCTGTTCCGACGGTGCCTGGACCACTTGGCCGGCGGCGACGACATCACCTTGCGCGCTCTGATCGCCGACCACCGCCACGGTCTGCCCGACACCGGCCGGGGCGAGGCGCTCGTCCCCGACTTCCCGACCGTCGCCGACGGCTTCGCCCGGCAGGTGGCCGCCACCCCGCACGCCCCGGCCCTCACGGACGGCGGAACGACCCTCACGTACGCCGAACTCGACGCGCTGGCCCACGCGTTGGCGACCGATCTGCGTGCCCGCCATCCGCTGCCGGCCGACCCCGCCGCTCCGGCGTCCGTCGCGCTCTACCTCCAGCCGTCCGCCGAGCACATCGTGGCGCTGCTGGCCGCCGCCCGGTTGGGCGTGACCGTCGTCCCCCTCGACCCGGCCTATCCGTCGGCCCTGCTGCGGCACGTGCTCGACCAGGCGGACCCCCTGTGCGTGCTGGTGACCCGGCGGGACCTCGGTGTCCTGGAGACTCTCGCACCGCCGTCGCTCCCCCGCCACGTCGTCACCCTCACCGACACACCCGCCGGCACACCCGCCGCAGTGCCCGTGCCGTACGCACACGAGGGGCTGCGCCCGCTGTACACGCTCTTCACATCGGGCTCCACCGGCGTCCCCAAGGGCGTCCAGGTCCCCGACCGGACCCTGTGCAACCTGCTGACCTGGCAGCGCGTCACGGGCGGACTGGACCGGCCGGCCCGTACCCAGCAGTTCTCGATACTCTCCTTCGACGTCTCCTTCCAGGAGATCTTCACCACGCTGTGCTCCGGGGGCCTGCTGCACCTGGTCGATCCTGGCTGGCGGCACGACGCGCCGGCCCTGCTCGAACAGTTGGAGGCGGCGGCGGTGGAACGTGTCTTCCTGCCGTACGTGGCGCTCCAGTTGCTCGCCGAACACGGTGTCCGCACCGGGCGGTACCCGTCGCGGCTGCGCGAAGTCGTCACCGCGGGCGAGCAGTTGGTGTGCACCGACGCGATCCGCCGCTGGTTCGCCGGACTGCCGGGTGCGCGTCTGTTCAACCACTACGGTCCCACCGAGACCCATGTCGTCAGCGCCCTGTGCCTGGAGGGCGACCCGGCCGGCTGGCCGCTGCGCCCCGCCATCGGGCGACCCGTGGCGGGCGCGGCCCTTCGGGTGGTGGACGGCAGCGGTCTCCCCGTCGCGCCGGGGGCCACCGGCGCGCTGCTGATCGGCGGGCCCATGGCGGGCCGCTGCTACCTCGGTGACCAGGCCGCGCACCGCGAACGCTTCACCGACGATCCCGAGCTGGGCGTGCTGTACCGGACCGGCGACCTCGCCCGTTTCGACGCGCGGGGCCTGCTCCACTACGCGGGGCGGGACGACGCCCAGATAAAACTCGCCGGTCACCGGCTGGAGCTGGGACAAGTAGAGGCCGCGCTCCTTCAGTACCCGGGTGTGGTCAACGCGGTCGCGGCCGTGGCGGGCGGCCGCCTGGTCACCGCGCTGGAGTGCCGGGGCGAGAGCCCCGATCCGGCCGGGCTCGCGGAACACCTGTCGGCGCTGCTGCCCGCCCATGTACGCGTCGCCCGCTTCCGTCGCGTGACCACGCTGCCGCGCACCCCGAGCGGCAAGCTGGACCGGCGCGCGACGCTCACCGCCCCCGGTCACGATCTGCGCCAGGAAGAACCGGCCGCCGCCGACCTGTCACCGCTGGAGGAGCGTCTGACGGCCCTGTTCGAGGACGTCACCGGCACACCGGTCGGCGTGCGGCAGCGGTACTTCGACGCCGGTGCCACCAGCCTGGACCTCATGCGGTTCCAGCTCGCCTGCGCGGGCGAGGACGGGCTCTCCTTCTCCGTACCGGACCTCTTCGAACACGTCACGCTCCGCGCTCTCGCCGGTTTCCTGGAGGGGCGGCGCGGAGGGGAGCACGCGACGGCTCACGTGGCGGTACGACCGGACGGAAAGGCGGGCGGTGCCCTTCCGGGCCGGGTGAGGGGCGTGGCCGCGCGGGACCGGGACAGCGGGGCGATCCGACCCGGCCGGGACGCCGGCGTGGTGCGACCGGCCCCGGAGGCCGCCGACGAACCCATTGCCGTCATCGGCATGGCCGTGCGGCTGCCGGGCGCGCCCGACCTGGCCGCCTTCTGGGACCTGGTGACCTCCGGCCGCCGTGGCATCGAGCACTTCCCCGCGGCGGACGGACGCGTCGGTGCCCGCAGCCAGATGGCGGGGCTCCTCGCCTTCGACGCGGGTCGCTTCACCCTCAGTCCGGGCGAGGCCCGGCTCATGGACCCGCAACAGCGCCACCTGCTGATGAGCTGCGTCGAGGCGCTCGCCCACGCCGGGATCGGCGACCCGGCCGGCCGGGGGGTGGGGCTGATCGCCGCGTGCGGGGAGAACACCTACTTCCAGCGCATGCTGCGCGAGGGCGATCCGGACGCGCTGCCCGACGCCTTCCGGCTGGCCCTGCACCACGAGAAGGATTTCCTCGCCACCAAGGCGGCCTACCACCTGGGGCTGACCGGCCCCGCCCTCACCGTGCAGTCGGCGTGCTCGAGTTCACTCGTCGGCGTACACCTCGCGGCAGGGCTGCTGCGCCAGGGCGACGCCGAGGTCATGCTCGTCGGCGGTGTCCTCGTCGACACCGAACTGACCGGCGGCTACACCTACCGGCCGCAGCACATCTTCTCCCCCGACGGGCACTGCCGGCCGTTCAGCGCGGACGCCGCGGGCACCGTGGGGGCCAGCGGCACCGGTGTGGTCGTCCTGAAACCCCTCGCCGCCGCCCGCCGCGACGGCGACACGGTGTACGCGGTCGTCACGGGTTCCGGCATCAACAACGACGGATCGGACAAGCTCAGTTACAGCGCGCCCGCCCGCTCCGGCCAGCGGGCCGCGATCCGTGCCGCCCTGCGCCGCAGCGGCCGTACGGGAACCGACCTCGCCTATGTGGAGGCGCACGGCACCGGCACCGCCCTGGGCGACCCGGTGGAGGCCGCCGCGCTGCGCGACGCGTACTGTCTGGCGGACGACGCGGGCGTGGCGCTGTCCTCCGTCAAGAGCCAGATCGGGCACCTGGGTGCCGCCGCGGGCGTCGTCGGCATGGTCCGTGCCGTGCTTGCCGTCCACCACGGGGTGGTCCCGCCCACTGCGGACTTCGACCGCCTCAACCCGGAGATCGACGCGGGGCCGTTCCGGGTACCGGTGACGGCCGAGCCCTGGCCCCGGGACGTGCCCCGGGTGGCCGCCGTCAGCAGTTTCGGAATTGGCGGGACCAACGCCCACCTGCTCCTGGAACACCCCGCCGACCGGCCGGCCGGACCGGCAGCCGGCACCGCCGCACCCGCTGCCACGCCCGCCACGGCGCCCGCCGCTGTGCCGTGCGTGGTGCTCTCCGCGAGCAGCGAGGCCGCCCTGCGTGCCGACGGCCGTCGCATCGCCGACTACCTGGACGCGCACCCCGCCACCTACCCCCAGGTGTTGCGGCACCTTCAGGCCGGGCGCCCCGCGCTGGGTCAGCGGGCGGCGGCGGCGTGCCCGGACGCCGCGTCGGCCTCGGCCTGGCTGCGCGCGCCCGCGCCGGTCGCCGTCCAGGCCGCCCGGGAGGAGGTGCCGGTGCGGAGCGGCGACCCGCGTCAGCTCGCGGAGGCGTGGACGGCCGGTCGCACCGTCGCCTGGCCCGAGGGACCGGCCTGCGCTCCCTGGGACTTTCCGCCGCCCGCTCTCGACCTGTCCGAGTACGACTTCCCGCGCGTCCCCGGCCGGGCCGCGCCCCCGCCGGTCCCGGAGGGCGCCGACCCGCCGTCTCGACGGCTGCCCTCCGATCAGTGGCTGCACCAGCCGCAGTGGACCCGGCTGCGCCGGGCCCGTACCGGTGTTCCCTCGGGACCGGGCACGGCCATCGGCGCGGCTCCCGGCGCCGTGAACGTCCCGGGGACGCCGACGGACGGTCCCGCGGAGTCCCGTACCGCACCGCGTACCGCCCTCGTCATCACCGCGGACATGGGCGGTGGCACCGGCGGCGATATCGGTGCGGACACCTGGCGGTTCCTCGAAGACCACTACGCCCGGGTGGTGCGGGTGCGCCCCGCGACGGCTCTCCGCCGACTCGCCGACGACCGTTACGAGGTCGCCCCCGGCGACGCGGCCCAGCTCGTGGCCCTGCTCACCCTCGTCGGCGACGGTGCTGCCCGGACGGAGGGCGGAGCCGACGGCATCGACTGGCTGCACGCGCTGCCCCTGGCCCTGGACGGCCGGGTCGACGAGCACGCGCTGGAGGACGCCCAGCGGGTCTGCCTCGACGCGGTGGCCGCACTGGGCAAGGCACTCGCCGGCCTGCCGGACGCCTCGAGGCCCCGCGTGTGGCTGCTGTCGCACCGGGCACAGCCCGTCACCGGCGCCGTCGCCACACCTCTGGCCGGCCTCCTCGCGGCGGGCATCGAGACACCCCGCCAGGAACTGGGGGTGGTCCCCCGCTGGATCGACCTGCCCGGCCCCGACCCGGCGGACTGGGCACCGTACCTGCCGGACCTGCTGCGTGACGACACGCTGGCCCCGCGCGTGGTCGCCCTGCGCGACGGCTACTGGTGGCATCGCCCGGTCCAGCCGGTCCCCGCGCCCGCATTCCCGTCCACCGCCGACCGGGTGGCGGAGCCGGGTACGCATCTGATCCTCGGCGGGACCGGCGGAATCGGTGTCACGCTGGCCGCCCGTCTGCTGGCGGACTCCGCCAACCGCGTGGTCCTGGTCGCCCGCGGCACCGAGGTGCCGGCGGGGTTACGGCCGTACGGGGACCGTGTGACCCTGGTCGGCGCCGACCTCGCCACGGAGGACCTGGACGCGATCGCCGACCGGCTCGCCCCGCACCTGGACGGCCTCGCCGGTGTCGTGCACGCGGCAGGCACGGCCGCGGGCGGGCTCCTCGCCGGGCGAGTGGCCGCCACGGCCCGCCGCGCCACCGCGGCCAAGCTGCGCGGCGCCCTGCTCGTCGAACGGCTCGCGGTCCGCCACACCCCGGCGTACGTGGCCTACTGCTCGTCGATGGCGGCCCACCACGGCGGGGTCGGCCAGTTCGACTACGCGGCGGCCAACGCCTGCCTGGACGCCTTCGCCCACCACGCGCCACCGGCGGGCGGCGGGGCGACCGTCCGGTTGAGCATCGGCTGGGACATCTGGGACGAGGTCGGCATGGCGCGGCAGGCGCCGGCCGGCGACACCCGCCACCAGGAGCACCTGAAGGTCGCGCTCACCCCCGAGGACGGCGCGATGGTCTTCGCGCACGCCCTGAGCCTGCGACTGCCGCACCTGATGGTCAGCACGACACCTCTGCCGCAGGCCCGGTTCTTCTACGAGGCGAGGCCCGCCGCCCACCGGGCCCGGTCGGGGGCAGACGCGAGGGAGGCCGCGGCCGGGGGAGCCCTGTCGGGCGAACCGGCGGCCGGCCTCACCGAGGTTCTGTGCGAACTGCTCGGCGTCGACACCGTCGACCCCGACGCCCCCCTGTACGACCTGGGGGCCGACTCGCTGACCCTCCTGGAACTGCTGGAGGAGGTGAAACGCCGTCACGGCACCGACATCGACCTCGCCGACCTCGGCCACCACGTGACCCTCACGGAAATCCTGGGGAAGCTGGGCGGCGGCGCCCGTCAGCCCGCCCAGCCGGGCGCCGAGGCGGAGGTCGAGGTCTGGCAGCGCGGCACCGGCGAAGACGTCCTGTGCCTGGTCCATCCGGTCGGCGGCGACATCCAGGCGTACCGGCCGCTGGTCTCGGCCCTGCCCGCCGAACTGACGGTCTGCCTGATCCCCGACCCGGCGCTGCGCGACCCGCGGCTGCCCGCCCGGTCGATCGCCGACCGCGCCGCCGACTATCTGCGGGCCGTGCGGGCCGCCTTCCCCGACGCGGGTCCCCGGCTGCGGCTGGCGGGCTGGTCGTTCGGGGCGTGGACCGCCCTGTCGATGGCAGCCCTCGCCGAACGGGACGGACGGCCCGCGGCGGGCCTGTATCTTCTCGACCCTCCGCCGCCCGGCTCCGGAACGGAGTTCGCCGCGTACGACAAGGCGCAGGTGGACGAGGTCTTCGTCCGTGAGCTGGGCGGCAGCCGCGCCGACGGCCTGACCGATCCGGGCCGCGCGTACGCCGAGCGCCTCGCCCGCTGCTGCCGGGCGAACCTGGCCGCCATGGCCGAGCACCGGCTGCCGCAGGTCACCACGACACCCACCACGGTGTGGCTCGCCGAACGCCCGGTGGACACCCCCGTGCTCGCTCCGCGGCCGACACCGCCGGGCGCCTGGGACGCGCACCTGCCCCGGGCCTCGCGGGTGCGCCGGGTCGACGCCGACCACTACGGCCTCGTTGCCGCGCCGCACGCGCGCGACGTCGCCGCCATACTCGCCGCCGGCCCGCGCCCCTCCACCCGGCAGCCCTGAGGAGGCACTCCCCCATGGCACCACACCCTTATACGAGCCTGCCGGAGCGCTCCTTCTGGCGCGGCGCGGTCGCCGAACGGGACCCGCTGGACATCGCTGACCTGTGGACGCCGAAGTGGCCCATCGGGCAGGACGCGCCCGTCATCACCGCAGGGTCCTGCTTCGCCGCCCACATCGGAAGCGCCCTGCTGGAGGAGGGCATGCACTGGTACGACGCGGAGCCGCCGCCCCCGGGACTGACCGCCGAGCAGCGGTCGGCCCGCGGCTACCGCCGGTTCTCCTTCCGCACGGGGAACATCTACACCGCCGCCGCGCTGCGCCAGTGGATCGCCTGGGCACTGGGCTTCCGCATACCCCCAGGGGAGGTCTGGGAGGAGGACGGGCGCTTCTACGACCCGTACCGGCCCACGGTGGAGCCGGAGGGGTTCGCCTCGCCCGGTGAGCTGCTGCGCTCCCGCGAGGTCACCCTCGCCGCGCTGCGCACCGCGCTGGCCGAGGCGGAGGTCTTCGTCTTCACCCTCGGCCTGACCGAGGCGTGGCACGACACGGAGCGGGACACCGTGCTGCCGATGTGCCCCGGGACCGTCCGCGGTTCCTTCGACGCCGGCCGGTACGTCCTGCGCAACCACACGGTCTCGCAGGTGCACGAGGACCTCACGGAGGCACTGGCCATGGCCCGGGGCGTCAACCCCGGTCTGCGGACGGTCCTCACGGTCTCTCCTGTGCCGCTGACGGCCACCGCCACCGGACGGCACGCCTTGGTCGCGACCACCTTCTCGAAGTCGGTGCTGCGGGCGGCGGCCGGGCAGCTCGCGGACGAGGACGACCGCGTCGACTACTTCCCGTCGTACGAGATCGTCACGGGACTGCCGGGGTTCCCGGTTCTCCCGGCCCCTTCGGGTGACCGGGACCCGTCGGGTGCCTCGGGTGCCTCGGGTGCCTCGGGTGCCTCGGGTACCTCGGGTGTGCCGGCTTCCGGGGGCCGGCGGGGCTTCTTCGAGGCCAACCTGCGCACCGTCCGTCCCGAGGGCGTGGCCTTCGTGATGGGGCACTTCTTCCGGGCCCTGCGGGGCGAACCGGCCCGCACACCGCACACTCCCCCGCAGCCGCCGCCCACCGCCGGCGGAGAGGACCGCTCCTGTGACGACGCCCTGCTCGACTACTACGGCCCCCGCCCGGTTCCTCCTGCTCGGTGACTCCCACGCGGCCTGCATCGGTCAGGCCGCGCGGGCCGCCGGACTGCCCTTCGCGGGCGGGCCGGTCGGTTCGGGCCGGGAATTCCTGGGCCCCTTCTTCGACACCGACGGCACCGAAATCCGCTTCCGCGCGTCTGAAGGGCAGCGGCTCTACCGGGAGTTCCTCGACGCCCTGGACGCCGGGGGGCTCGCCGGGCTGCCGGTGCCGCTGGTGTGCACCTTCGGGTTGAGCGCCCACACGGTGGCCGTCCGGCAGAACTGGGACGTCCACCGCGACCGCCGCGGCGACTTCCCGGAGTCCTTCCTGCGCAGCGCGTACTTCTCGGCCCTGGTGCAGGCCGTGATCCGCGGCGCGCTCGCCTTCTACGACCACACGGCCGCGCTCGGTCTGCGGGTGGTGGCGGTCATGCCGCCGCAGCGCGTCCCCGACATGTCGGACGCACGGGTGTTCCACGCCGCGCAGGACGTCATCCGCGACGAGGTCGCCGCGCGCGGCGTCGAGATCGTCGACCTGCGCGCCCGGGTGACCGATCGCTCAGGAGAGCAACGCCCCGCCTTCTGCCTGCCGAACGACACGATCCACGGCAACCTCGCCTTCGGCCGCCTCGTGGTCGCCGAACTCCTCGACCGGGGACTGTGATCCGCCCGCCCTCATCCGTTCCAGTCCTCTCCCCCACCCCGTCCCAACCCGGAGGTCCCCATGGAGCAGTACGCCCTTCAGGCCGTCGAACGCCTGACCACCCGGCCCGTCGAGCCGTACGAGACCCTCTCGGTCAGCCCTCTCACCCCGCTGCTGGGAGCGGAGGTCTCGGGCCTCGACCTGTCGCAGGAGTTGACGCCCCAGCAGGAAAAGGAGGTCAAGCACGCCTTCCAGTCCCACCACGTCCTGGTCTTCCGTGACCAGGACCTCACCCCCGAGCAGCACAAGCGGTTCGCGGGCGTCTTCGGTGAACTGCACCCGGTCGCCCTCCCCGTGGAGGGTTCCGACCCGTACGTCCTGGAGATCAGCGCGGACAAGAACTCCCGGGCCGTGGCCGGCAACGGCTGGCATTCCGACGGTACGGCGGACCCGGTACCCTCCCTCGGGTCCTTGCTGTACCTCACGACCATTCCCGAGGGGGGCAGCGGCGGCGACACCCTGTTCGCCAACATGCACCTCGCCTACGAGCTGCTCTCCCCCGCGATGAAGGAGTTCCTCGGCGGACTGACCGCCCTGCACGACGGCGCCCTGCCGTGGACCGGCGCCGGGCAGACCCCTCCGGCCGAGTACGACGTGCCGCGCACCGAGCACCCCGTCGTCGTCCGGCACCCGGAGACCGACCGTGAGCTGCTCTTCGTGAACGCCCCCTACACCTCGCACATCACCCAGCTCTCCCGCGCCGAGAGCGACACCCTGCTGGGCATGCTGTACGCGCACGTGGCCCGCACCCCGCTGCTGCAGTGCCGCGTGCGGTGGCAGCCGCGCACTCTGGTGGTCTGGGACAACCGCAGCGTGCAGCACCACGCCGTGTGGGACTACTTCCCCCTCACGCGGCTCGGCCGCCGGATCGCCGTCGAGGGCACGCCCCTGCACCGCTGATCCATTCCGCGCGCATCATCGATCCCCGGGGACAGAAGGGCGGTACCGCATGACTTCCACGACCGACGGGGCGGCGGGGTTCCTGGCCGCGCTGAGGTCACCGGACGCCGAGGCCAGGTCCGTGTCCGGCCCGGCATCTCCCGTGGAACTGTGGCCTGTTGCGACCGCCCTCCACGACGAGTTGCCGGCCGACGTCCGCGACGGCTGGGCCCTTCGTCTGTACGCGCTTCTCCAGGAGCGGTACGGGGAGGACGCGGTCACCGATCCGTCGGTGGGCTCCGGCCTGTCGGTGGTCCACGTCTGGCACCGCCACACGGTCCTGCCCCTCGTCGCCGAGACGGTGCCCGGCGCGGAGGCGGTGCCGTTCTCCCCACTCGCCCGTCTGCACACCGGGGCGACCGCGGAGCGTCCGGCCGCACCGGACGCCTGGCGGACCGCGCTGTATCCGGTCCTGCTCCACCTCCACGCCGCCGCGTACGACCGGACGACCGCCTATGCCGAGGCCCACGCGGGGGCCCGCGGCTACGCGCTGTCCCAGGGCCGGTCCCCGGCCGAGGCCGACGCCTACGGTCACGAGTACGCCGAGCTGAGCTGCACCGCCAACGCGCGCGCCTTCGCCGAGGCACACGCGCTGGCCCTGAGCGACGCGCTGGCGCTCGCCTACGCCGCCGACGACCGCGGGGCCTACGCGGACACCTTTCCCGGTTCCCACGTACGAGCGGTGGTCCGTGCCTGCGAACAGGCCGGGCCGGACGCACCGGCCGCCGGGAATCCGGCCGCGCGTCTGTCCAAGGGGTTCCTCACTGCATTGATCGGGGCGCGACCGCTCCGGAGCCGGTGATCGCGCGGTCGCTGGGGCCCTGGAGCCATCGGCGGGCGGGTCGGCCGCAGGCAACCTCGGTCAGCCTTCGACGCGTCCGGAACGGCCGAGGACGAGGGTCACGATCCGCCGCCGGTCCAGCGGCGGTTCCGGCGGCGCGGCGCCCTGCCCGTCCCGGGGCGCCAGGACGCACAGGGCACGCGGCCGGACGGTGCGGACTACGGGTGTGGGCAGCTTCAGGGCCTCGCCGTCGACGGCCACCGGGATGGCCGCGGCGGCGGTGACCTCGACCCTGCGCGACGTCAGAGGGGTCAGCACCAATGAGAGCGAGCCCCTCACGGCGATCGGCGCCCGCGGGCACGGCGCGTCGGTCAAGCCCCACGACCCGGCCGCCTATGGTGAGGCCAGGATGTCGCGGGACCTGTCGGCCGTGCTCGATCACCTCGGCGAGGAAGAGGTCGGCCTGGTCGGCTACTCGATGAGGACGGTCGTCGCCCTGCTCACCGCGGTCCGTGACCGGCGGGTGCGCCGCCTCGTCGTCGGCGGGGCCGGGGTGGTGGAGCGGCGGCCTGGACTCCCGGGTGCTCCAGGGCCCGGCGCTCCGGCACGCGCTGCGCACCGGTGATCCCTCGTAGCTCACCGACCTGACCGCGGCCAGTCACCAGCAGTAGACGATCCAGCTCACCAGCCGGAAGACGCTCCAGCATCCGGACCATCTCCCCCAGCTCGTCCCCGACCGACGTCACCGCTCACCGGCGAGATCGAGATCACCCCTGCTCGTGTCAGCCACGGCCTCACCACTCCGCGGCCGCCGCCACGGGCGCGCGATCGGACCGGAGACCGCCCGCCACCACGCCTCCACCGGCAGCCTCCCCGCCGGCTCGAACGGCTCACCCGGCCGCGGGAACGCCACCGCCTGGACGGTCTCCTCGGCCGCGTCCTTCATCCACTCCCCCGGCTCCGCCCACGCGTGCGGCGCCAGGTTGAACGTGCCCCAGTGGATCGGCAGCAGCACACCGGCCGCCGCGCCGCCCTGGAGATCGAGATGCGCCCGCACCCCTTCCTCGGGCGTCATGTGGATGTCCGGCCAGAAGTCCGAGTACGCGCCGACCTGGATCATCGTCGCGTCGAACGGGCCGTGGGCGGCGCCGATGTCCTGGAAGCCGTCGAAGTAGCCGGTGTCACCACTGTGGTAGACGCGGTGTTCCTCACCGGCCACCACCCACGAGGCCCAGAGGGTGTGCTGGGTGTTGCGCAGTCCGCGGCCGCAGAAGTGCCGGGCCGGCGTGGCGGTGAGGGTGAGGCCGCCCACCTTCGCCGTCTCGTGCCAGTCCAGCTCGCGCAGCCGGTCCGCGGACACGCCCCAGTGCTCCAGGTGCGCCCCCACCCCGAGGGGCACGGCGAAGAGGGTGTCCGTGCCGGCCAGTTCCTTGATGGTGGGCAGGTCCAGGTGGTCGTAGTGGTCGTGGGAGATGACGACGGCGTCGACCGGGCCGAGCGCCGCCAGCGGAAGCGGCGCCGGGTGCAGCCTCTTGGGTCCGGCGAAGGGGAAGGGCGAGCAGCGCTCGCCCCAGACGGGATCGAAGAGGATCCGGTGCCCGTCGATCTCCGCGAGGACGCCGGAGTGGCCCATCCAGGTCAGGCGCAGGCCCGTGGCGGGAGGGCCGGAGAGGTCGGCGAGGGTGGTGGGGTGCACCGGGATGTCGCCCTTCGGAGCGCGGCGGGTCCGGCCTTCCTTGTCGAAGTAGGCCTTCGCCAGGGCCCGGGCCGAGCCCGAGGGGCGGGTGCGGGCGGTGCCGCCCGGGTTCTGGAAGACGCCGTCCGCGAAGTGCGGGGATCTGCGGATACGGGCCATGCGCTCACCGCTCGGGTCCGCGCCGAACGCCTCGGGACGCAGGGCGCGGAGCGCAGGGCTCCGGAAAGCGGGACCGGCCACGGTACCTCCATATGGAATCGTCCAGACATTCCATTATGTGCGCCGGTCTCCCACCGCGGCGGCGGTTACGGCCGGGAACCCGGAGACTTGCCGGTGACCGGGGGACGGCAGGGAAGCGGGAGACGGCGGGCGCACCACGAACACGTCCACCGGACTCCGGGTCTCCACGGTGAATCCGTGCCGTTCGTACAGCCGCCGGACCGGGCTGCCGCGCAGCACGTTCAGCCGCACGACGCCGCCGTCGCGGTCGCACCGCTCCAGGAGTGCGCCCAGCACGCCGGAACCGATGCCGCCGCCCTGATGGTCCGGGGCGAGGTAGAAGCGCTCCAGCCAGTGGCAGTCCCCGGCGGGGCGCAGGGCCACGCAGCCGGCGAAGGCGCCCGCCACCTCGATCACCCAGGTGTGGCCGGGGTCGAAACCGTCACGCAGCCGCTGCCGTACCCGGCGGGCGTCGTACCGCCCGAGCCGTTCCGGATCCGGGCGCAGCACCACCGCGCGCAGCTCGGCCACCGCCTCGGCGTCCGTACGCGCCGCCGGCCTCAGGTTCCACTCCCCCGTGATCACCACGCTACCGCGCGGAACCTCACGCCACGGAGGCGATCCGTACCTTGATGTCGTCCGGCGACAGCGTGCCCTTCGCGATCACGTGGTCGCCGGAGGACTCGCCGCGCAGCCGGCGGCCGATCCACGGCACCAGGTACTCACGGGCCCACTGCACGTCGTCCCGGCGGACCTCGAGGGCGCCGCGGGGCGGCAGGGGCGGCCAGGGCTGCTCCGGGTCGGCGGGGACCTCCAGGCCGAGGGCCAGTCCGGCGCGGAGCGCCACCCGTGTGTGCCCCTCGGGCGACAGGTGCAGCCGGTCGGTGTCCCAGGCCCTGCGGTCCTGGACGCTCCGGAGGGACCACAGGTCGAGCACCGGGCAGCCGTAGCGGTCGGCGACGGCCCGCACATGCCCGTTGTAGGTGGCGATCTTGCCACGCAGATGCCTGAGGAGGGGCACGCCGCGGGTGTCGAACCCGGTCGTCACCAGCACGGTGCCGGACACGGCCGCGAGCGCGGCGATCGCCCGCTCGAAACGCGCCGCCACTTCGTCCGGGTCGCTGCCCGGACGGAGGATGTCATTTCCGCCCGCGCAGAACGAGACCAGATCGGGGGCGAGTTCCACCGCCCTGGGGAGCTGGTCCGCCATGATCTGGTCCAACAGCTTTCCGCGCACGGCGAGGTTGGAGTACTCGAAATCGCCTTCGGGCCGTCGGTCGGCGAGAAGCACGGCGAGCCGGTCGGCCCAGCCGACGAACGCACCCTCGGGGCCGGGGTCGCCGACGCCCTCGGTGAAGCTGTCCCCCACCGCCACGTACGACCCGATCACTTTTCTGCTGTCACTCTTCGAATCGTCTGCCACAGCAGGCCATGATTCACCTTTCGATGTGACCTACGCGACCGTAGGAAAGGGTTGACGCCCGGTGAGATAAACCACTGTCAAAAGGTTCGCTGTTTCGGAATACACCGAAGGCCGAACCCGGGGATCGGGGTCCGGCCTTCGGTGTGCGTGTCAGGAAGGTTCCGCGGATGTCAGAGGGAGACGCCCTTCGAGCGGAGGTAGGAAACCGGGTCCACGTCCGAGCCGTAGTTCGGGCTGGTGCGGATCTCGAAGTGCAGGTGCGGTCCGGTCGAGTTGCCGGTCGAGCCGGAGAGGCCGACCTGCTGGCCGCCGGTCACGCTCTGGCCGGCCGAGACGGACAGCGAGGACAGGTGGGCGTACTGGGCGTAGTGACCGTCGGCGAGCTGGATGACGACCTGGTTGCCGTACGCGCCGGCCCAGCCCGCGGAGACGACCGTGCCGGAGCCGACGGCCTTCAGGGGGGTGCCGGTCGGGACGCTGAAGTCGACACCGGTGTGGTAGCCACTGGACCACATGCTGCCGGCCACCTTGTAGGCGGTGCCGACACCGCCGCCGGGCACCGGGGAGCTGAAGCCGGACGCGGACTGGTTCGCCGTCGTCCGGGTGGAGGCCGCCGGGGCGGACTGCTCGGACGACTGCTGCGCCGGCTTCTCGGCGGGCTTCTCGGCCTTCGGCGCGGCGGGCTTGGGCGTCGCGGGCTTCGGCGTCGCGGGCGCGGCGGGCTTCTTCGGCGCGGCCGGGGCGGCCTTGCCGTCGACGGAGAGCTTCAGACCGGGGTGGATCAGGGCCGGGTCGTCGCCGACGGCCTCGCGGTTGTCCGCGTAGAGCTGCTTCCAGCCACCGTCGACCTGCTCCGCCTCGGCGATCTTCGCGAGGTAGTCGCCGGCCTTCACGGTGTAGGTGCGGGCCTCGCCGCCCTTGTCGGCCGTGGCCTGGTGGCCGGCCACGGAGAGCGACTGGACGGACTTCTCGGGAGCCGTCTGCGGCGTGGCGGCGTTCGCGCCGGTGGCACCGAGAAGCGGCAGGGCGAGTGCGGCGCCGCCGGTTCCGGCGACGGCGATGGAACGGGTGAAACGCTGAGCCTTGGTACGGCGGTGCTTACCCTTCGCGGGCATGACGCATTCCTGTCTCCGGCGCCTACGAGGTGAGCTGTCGGGTTCGGGCTGGAGATGCCCGGCCGCGATTTCGCGCGACTTAACCCCTGAGCCGTTCCGGAGACCGGAACAGGCAGTCGTACCTGTGGGTCCCCCGCTCCTGCCGTACACGGGTGGGTATGTGTGCGGGCTCCGGACGGCGGCAGGATTAGGCGTCCGTCCGGATCGGTTGGGAACGTAAGCGACCCGGACGCGACGGGACAAGCGGAGGTTCCCCGCGAACGTGGTTCTTCCGTGATCCACAAGGGGAATTGACGTCACCGAGCGTGGACGGTGACGACGGCTCCCCCCGAATTCCCTTGCCGCACCGTTAAATTACGTGAGCATGGCGACAACACATCGTCACTGATATGACGATGCTCACGCACCCCTCCTCATCCCCTGCCCTATCGGCGCATGTTGGAGCGAAACTCCCTAATCGGGCAGATCGCTCCATTCAGGTCGATCACAGGCGCCGCGCCCGGAGCGCCGCGACATCCGGACCTCCCTCGCGGACCGGTGCTCGATTTGTGACGCAAGAGCGCGACCCCTCGGCACGTTTCGCCCGTTTCGCGGCATTCGCGCATGGGCGTCGGGTCGGGACCGCTCAGCCGGAGGGCCGGAACGGGTTCCCCGACGTACTGCGCCTGGAGGCAGGCGAGGACGACGGTGTGCCCTCCGGAGGGCACAGCCGCGGACCTCGCCGCGCTCCTCGGTCGCGTCGGTTCCGAGGGCGGCCCGGGGCAGGTACTGGTGTCCGGTCTGGCCTCGGCACGCGGTGCGTGACCGGCGGCCGGCCCCGGCAGAAGCCGTGTACGACCGCCCTCGGAGGCTTGCGTCACCGAGCCCCGGTGGCCCCGGACAGACGCGACCGGACACCAGCACCGTCAGGTGCACGGGGCGGGCCGGACAATGCCTGTGGACAACTCATTGCCCCAGGCAGGCATGTCGTATCGTCGAGTGGTGCCCGTCGGCGAGCCGCGGCGGCGGCGCCGAGTGGGAGGAGTTCTTCCGTGACGCAGCAGATCCCGTCGACCGAACCCGAGCTGACCGGAGTGCGCAACTTCCGCGACGTGGGCGGACTGCCGACCGTGGACGGACGGCGGGTGCGGCACGGGGTGCTGTTCCGCAGCGGTCACCTCGCCCACGCGACCGCGCAGGACGCCGTCTTCCTGTCCTCCCTCGGGCTGCACACGGTCTTCGACTTCCGTAACGCGGCCGACCAGAAGCTGGAGGGGGCGGACATCGAGCTGCCGGGCGTGCGCAATGTGAACCTGCCGCTCAGTGACCCGGCCGACGGCGCCGAGTTCTGGAAGATGGTCCGCGACGGCGACCTGGACCAGCTGCGCTCGATCCTCGCGGACGGCAAGGGCGCGGACCGGATGATCAGCTCCTACCGCATGATCATCAAGGAGCGCACCGCGGAGCACACCCGGGTGGTGCACTCGCTCGTCGAGGACAGCGTCCCCGCGCTGATGCACTGCGCGGCGGGCAAGGACCGTGCGGGACTGTCGGTGGCGGTGACCCTGCTCGCCCTGGGCGTCGAACGGGACGCGATCGTCGACGACTACCTGAAGTCCAGCGCCAAGCACCGCCGCTACAAGGTGCACCGCAGCGGCAGCTCCGCCTCGGCCTACTCCCCCGAGGTCATGGAGCTGCTCGACCCCCTGTTCGACGCGCGGACGGAGTATCTGGCAGCCGCTTTCGAGACCATCGAGGAGACGTGGGGCGGCGTGGACCCGTATCTGGAGCAGGGTCTCGGCCTCACCCCGGGGGCCCGGGAGCGGCTGCGCGAGCGCATGCTCGACTGAGGCCGGAGGGGTCCGGTGTCCGTCCTCGCCGGACCCCTACTTCTTGGGGGCCACCTCGAACAGGAAGTAGATGAAGGCCGCGAGGACGTGCCCCACCACCACGTAGATGAACAGCCGCACCCACATGGCGCGGGGCAGCTTCTCCTCCATGTCCCTGCCGGTCATGTCGTGCCTCCCTGGATCGGGCCCAGGCACAGCGTGGCCGTGGGACTCTGCAGCAGTGTATGGACGAACAGCAGCTCGACCCCGTCGGGGTCCTCGGCGGCGAGACGGTGCGGAGTCAGTGAGTCGAAGTGCGCGCTGTCGCCCGGGGCGAGCCGGTGCACGGTGTCCCCGAGGCGCAGCCGCAGCCGCCCTCTGAGGATGTACAGCCATTCCTCGCCGGGGTGGACGCGCACGACGTCCCCCTGGGACCCGTGCGGCACACGGACCCGCAGGGCCTGCATACCGCGTCCCGGCGCGCCGGCCGGCCAGTAGGTCCATCCGCCCGCCGCCGTGGACTCCGTGTCGGCGGCGCGCACCACGGCGTCCCGCCCGGTGGGGGCCTCGCCGAGCAGCTCGGAGACGGTCGTACCGTAGACGCGGGCGAGGGAGAGCAGCGTCGGCAGTGAGGGCTGACGCTGCCCGGTCTCCAGCCGGGAGAGATGGGCCGGTGACAGACCCGCGTCGCGGGCGGCGGCCTCCAGGGTCAGGGAGGCCCGTCGGCGCAGGGAGCGCAGCTGTGGGGCGACCGCGGGGAGCGCGTCGGCCGGCTCGGACGGCGGCGCGGACTCGGAGGGGCTCATGCCTTCATTGAGCCGGAGATTCGCCCCAGAGGCAATTTTCTTGCCTGTGAGGCACAGTCTCCTGGTGGTCAGCGGTTCGCGACCGCCTGCTTCACCAGTGTTCTGCCGAAGTCCCAGATCAGTCCGCCGTCGTGCGCGTCGTCCATCACGGCGGTGAAGGCGTTCACGAACCGGTCCACGTCCCCTTCGTCGATGATCAGCGGCGGGATCAGTTTGATCACCTCCATGTGGTCTCCGGAGACTTGGGTGAGGATCCGGTGCCTCTGCAGCAGCGGGACGACCACCATCTGCGCGAACAGTCCCTTGCGGGCGGCCTGGAGCATGGCCCAGCGCGAGCGCAGCTTCAGCGACCGGGGGCGGCCGAACTCGATGCCGATCATCAGGCCCCGGCCGCGGACGTCGGCGAGCAGTTCGTACCGGTCGGTCAACGCGGCCAGCCGGCTGCGCAGCAGTTCACCGGTGCTCCGGACATGGGCCACGATCTGCTCGTTCTCCATGACCGACAGCACCGCCAGTCCCGCGGCCATGGCCTGGGCGTTGGCCCCGAAGCTGGCCGAGTGGACCAGCACCCGGTCCATCGACGAGTAGACCTTCCTGAAGATCCAGTCCTTGCCGAGGGTGGCGCCCACCGGCACGTACCCGCCGGAGAGCGCCTTGGCCACGCAGACCAGGTCCGGCTCGACCCCCGGCTCGTGCTGGTAGGCGTAGAAGTCGCCGGTTCTGCCCAGTCCGGTCTGCACCTCGTCGGCGATCAGCAGGGCCTTGTGCCGGTGCAGCAGTTCCTGTGCGGCGCGCAGATAGCCGGGCGGCGCCTCGCGGACGCCCTTGCCCTGGACCGGCTCCACGATCAGCGCGGCCACGTCACCCCCGCGCAGTTCCCGTTCCAGGGCATCGAGGTCCCCCAGCGGTAGGGCTGTGTCCGGCAGCAGCGGGGCGAAGCCCTCCCGGAAGCCGGACTCGCCGTTGACCGACAGGGAACCGGTGGTCAGGCCGTGGAAGGCGTGCTCGCAATACAGGACGCGTGGTCTGCCGGTCACGCAGCGGGCGAACTTGAGGGCGGCTTCGACCGCCTCGGTGCCGCTGTTGCCGAAGAACACCCGGTCCAGGTGGGGGCTGTGCGCGAGCAGCTTCTCGGCCAGCAGGCCGGGCAGTGGCGGGCAGTCGAAGCGGGTGAGGTCGGCGAGCGAGGCGTCCAGGACGTCGTGCAGCGCCTTGCGGACCACGGGGTGGTGGCGGCCGAGCCCCATCACCCCGAATCCGGCGAGCATGTCCAGGTGGTCGTTGCCGTCGGCGTCCCAGAAATGGGCACCCTCGGCGCGTTCGTAGACCCTGTCGAAGCCGATGGTGCGCAGCATGCGCGGGAGCTGGTGGTTGAGGTACCGGGTGTGCAGCTCGTAGCGCTCGCCCCCGCGCTCGGCCAGCAGTGCCCCGAGGTCGAACTCCCCCGTGTGCGACGTGTCCGAGGCGGACTCCGCGGTGGTCATGCCTGTTGCTCCTGTGGGTCCTGTGGGTCCTGTGGGTCCTGTGGGTCCTGTGACTGTGTCGTGAGCACGTCGCCGACGGCGAGGCTCGCACTGATCCGTCCCGCGATCTCGACGGGCGTGAGGCCGATGTCGGCGAGCACCTCGGCGCGTTTGGCGTGCGCGAGGAACTGCTCCGGAATGCCGAACCGCCGTACGGGCACGTCGACGTCGGCGTCGCCCAGTGCCAGCGCCACCGCCGAACCCACCCCGGCCGCGCGGATGTTGTCCTCCACTACAGCCACCATGCGGTGTCCGCCGGCCAGTTCGGGAAGGGCCGGGTCGACCGGCTTGACCCAGCGGGGGTCGACCACGGTGCACCCGACGCCCCGCGCTTCGAGCAGTCCGGCGGCCTGGAGGCAGACCGGTGCCATCACGCCGACGGCCACCAGCAGCACCTCGGGGCTGTCCGACCGGTGCAGTACGTCCATGCCGCCGACCCGGCCCAGCGCCGGGATCGCCGGGCCGGCCGACTCCTTGGGGAACCGCAGCAGCGTGGGCGCGTCGTCGACGGCGACCGCCTCGCGCAGCTGGGCGCGGAGCTGGCCGGCGTCGCGGGGTGCGGCGATCCGCAGACCGGGGACGGCCTGGAGGACGGACAGGTCCCACATGCCGTTGTGCGAGGGCCCGTCGACGCCGGTGACACCGGCCCGGTCCAGGACGAAGGTCACCCCGCAGCGGTGCAGCGCCACGTCCATCAGCAGCTGGTCGAAGGCACGGTTGAGGAAGGTGGCGTAGACGGCGACGACCGGGTGCAGGCCGCCGGTCGCCAGGCCCGCCGCGGAGACGGCCGCGTGCTGTTCGGCGATGCCGACGTCCCAGACCCGGTCCGGGAACCGCTCGGCGAAGGCGCCGAGGCCCACCGGACGCAGCATGGCGGCGGTGATCGCCACGACGTCCTCGCGTTCCTCACCGATCCGGACGATCTCCTCCCCGAACACGGAGGTCCAGGACGGCCCGCCGGAGGGGGCGAGGGGCGCGCAGGTGAGCGGGTCCATCACGCCCACGGTGTGGAAGCGGTCCTCCTCGTGGGCGAGAGCGGGTTCGTAGCCGCGGCCCTTCTCGGTGATGCAGTGGACCAGGACCGGTCCGTGGAACCGTTTGGCGCGGCGCAGTGCGGACTCGACGGCCCTGATGTCATGGCCGTCGACCGGGCCGACGTACTTCAGGCCGAGGTCCTCGAAGAGGCCCTGCGGGGCGAAGGCGTCCTTGAAGCCCTTCTTCGCTCCGTGCAGCGCCTCGTAGACGGCGCGGCCCACCACGGGGGTGCGCTGGAGTACCTCCTTTCCCCAGTCCAGCACGCGTTCGTAGCCGTCGGTGGTGCGCAGGGTGGCGAGATGGCCGGCGAGGCCGCCGATGGTGGGGGCGTAGGAGCGTTCGTTGTCGTTGACGACGACGATCAGCGGCCGGTGCTTGGCCGCGGCGATGTTGTTGAGCGCCTCCCAGGCCATGCCCCCGGTGAGGGCGCCGTCGCCGATCACCGCGACGACATGGCCCTGCTCCCCCCGCACCTGGCGGGCCTTGGCCAGCCCGTCGGCCCAGCCGAGGGCCGTGGAGGCGTGACTGTTCTCGATGACGTCGTGCTCGGACTCCTCCCGCGAGGGGTAGCCGGACAGGCCGCCCTTGCCGCGCAGCTTGGAGAAGTCCTGGCGGCCGGTCAGGAGTTTGTGGACGTAGCTCTGGTGGCCGGTGTCCCACAGGATGCGGTCGACGGGCGACTCGAAGACCCGGTGCAGGGCCACGGTGAGTTCCACCACCCCGAGGTTGGGTCCGAGATGGCCGCCGGTCCTGGCCACCGCGTGCACCAGGAACTCCCGGATCTCGTGGGACAGTTCGCCGAGTTGCGCCTCGGACAGCGCCTTCAGGTCGCGTGGTTGCCGGATGCTCTCCAGAATCGTCACGCTCGGGCCCCCTTCGAAGATTCCGTGCTGTTCAGCTCACGGTGACGGCCGGCTCCCCCGACGCGATGCCGTCCTTCTCCATCTGCTCGGCGATCTTCATCGCCTCCTCGATCAGCGTCTCCACGATCTTCGACTCGGGCACCGTCTTGATGACCTCGCCCTTCACGAAGATCTGCCCCTTGCCGTTGCCGGAAGCGACACCGAGATCCGCCTCACGCGCCTCACCCGGCCCGTTG
>NZ_JABTTS010000049.1 GCF_018638295.1 Streptomyces sp. CHD11 | reverse complement strand
TACTCGTCGCGCCCGGGGTGCCGCCGACGCTGCGAACGCAGTCCGGCCTTCCACGCCCAGCCGAATGCAGTGTTCCGGTTCACCCCCAGCTCACGTGCCACCACGGTCACGTTCCCCACGGCATCCAGCCGCGCAAGGAAACGCTCCCGCAGCCCCGCAAGATCATCGCGTCCAACGGCCACGGTCCTCGCAACTCCCACAGATCGCGGGTGTTGCGAGGACCGTTAGAACCCAAGAAGAACCGGCGGGGCCCCGATCGCCTGAGCAGCGGTCAGCCCTGGCCGACCGCCTGCTTCACCAGCTCGGCGATCCGCTTCTCCACCTCGGGTGTCACCTCGGTCAGGGCGAAGCCGGCCGCCCACATGGTGCCGTCGTCCAGGGCGGCCTGATCGCTGAAGCCGAGGGTCGCGTAACGCGCCTTGAACTTCGCCGCGCTCTGGAAGAAGCAGACGATCTTGCCGTCCAGCGCATAGGCGGGCATGCCGTACCAGAGCTTCGGCGCGAGGTTCGGGGCGCTGGCCGTGACGACGGCATGGACGCGCTCGGCCATGACCCGGTCCGAGTCCTGCATCTCTGCGATCTTGGCGAGCACGTCCTGTACCGCCAACGCCGCCTTGTCCGACCGGGAGCTGCGCCGCGAAGCCGTCTTCTGGTCCTTGGCGTGCTCCTTCATCGCGGCACGTTCCTCGGCCGTGAAGCCTTCGTACGTGCTGCTCTCGGTGCTGCTCATGGTTCCTCCCGTAGCCCGTGGGTCTGCTCGCCCGACCCGGTACGTCTCGCGAGCCCGGTCACCGCACCAGTACAGCATTGGCCGGACACAAGGCACTTGAGATCCACTCGAGGCTGCCTCGAATGCCCTACGCGGCACGCCGACGACCGGCGCGCACCGGGTCCACACCGGGGCATCCGGTGAGCCGGCCTGGACGCGCGGCGGAGGCGAATTATTACGCCGTAATAGCCTCCGGCCGTCCCATCCCGATGTCCGGACAGTGGCACGGCCCTCGCCCCGATGGGGGCGGGCTATTACGCCGTAATAGCTCCAAGACCGTCGGGACACGTGAGGTGCGGTCGTCGAGGTCGCCCCGGCAGGACGTCGGCGTCGAGGTCTTCTGTGGTGCCGACGCCGGTGAAACGGTAAGCTGACCGGCGAAACCTAGACACACGGAGGCCCCCGCTTCGGCGGGGGCCTCCGTGTGTCCGCAGTCGGTCCGGGTCAGGGACGGGACGTCCTTCGCCGTGCCCGCCCACGGGCCGTCGAAAGGCTCAGTACCTCCGCGGTCTCCTCGTCGACGGGCTTGGCCGGAGCCGGCTTGGACCGCACCTGTGTGGTCCCGCGGCCCAGACGCTTCTCCCGCTTCTCCTGTTCGGCCCGGGCGACGGCCGCCTCGTAACGCTCCTGGTAGTCGTCGACGTCGAGACGATCCGCGGGATCGAGGGCCCCGATGGCCTCCAGGTGCTCGGGAACGCTGCGTGCACCGCTGATCATCGGGTTGAGGAAGTAGATGCCCTTGGCCTGGCGGAACACGAGCTTGGAGAGGATCAGGGCCTGCAGCCCCCTCCCCACCATGGAGCGGTGCACGGCCAGGGCCTCGGCCAACTCCTCTTCGGTGACCAGGCAGCGCCCTCCCGGCTCCTGGGTCCCGATGAGTCGGAAGAGCACGCGGTAGGCGATGCCCGGCATCGCGGGCATGTAGGCGAAGCCGTTGAAAGTGCCGTACGTCAGCTCTGGCGGCTCCGGGTGGGCAGACGCTGCAGTTCTCATCCTCACGCCTCCGGCTTCTTCTTCGTCCGCGCGCTCTTGCGCGTCGTCGTCGATGGTTCGGGCAGGTTCGCCCCCGGAAGAGCCATTCCCCTGAACTCTTCCGGAACGGTCGGGTCGAGCACCAGCTCGTTGAGAAGGCTCAGCTGTTCCACATGGATCTTCACGCTCCTGGCCGCCGACCCGCGAGCCGGCTTCTCCATCAGCCGGTAGCCGCCCCGAAGGGTCACCGCGGGTTGCAGCTGGATCGACCCCCGCTTCGGCGAGTACGCCAGCCCCAGCTTCTTCAGCTTGGTCTGGGCCCGTGACACCTGCGCGGGATTCATCTCCAGCGCGGCCGCGATCTCGGTCTGCTTGAGCTCGACAGCCCCTCCGACTTCCTGGCTGCCCATCATGTAGAGCAGCACGCACAGGGTCACGTTGTCGTCCCTGAAGTACCGGGCGGCCCAGCGCAAGAACTCCAGGCTGTCCTGGGAGAAGTACTTGCCGATGAAGTCACCGGCGGTGACAGGGGGTTTGACCTCCGCCGTGTGACCGACGGGCAACTCGACGACGTTCTTCCTCGGACCGAGGCTTCGGGTGTACGGGCTGTTCGGGCTCGGTGCGCGGGGTGGGGCTGTGCCGGGGGTTCTGCGAGGTCCCCCGTGAGGCTGTGCCGACATGACGCTATGTGCTCCTCAAGATCGAAACCTAGACGCGGAGCACAGTAGTGATTGCGCATATGTATAGCAACGACGCGACCTATCCGCGCGTTTGGCGTGTCGAACATGACTTCGGAGTCATGTTCGCGACGACCAAAAAACCACTCGCGACATTGCGCACCTAGGTCGCAATCAATACGGGTCAACTTGCCTCCCAACGCAATCTCAGCATGCCGAACTTGACTTGGGAGTCATGTTTCGAGACCCCTGCACCCCCTCTGACCTGCGACGATGCAATCCGCTCTAATATCTATAAGGCGCGGGCGCATCGTGGCTCGCCGTGCCAAAACCCCAGGTCAGCGGTCATCTGACCCTCTCAGGGTGGCTTGCGACCAGGTACTGAACGCCGGTGGTACCAGGGGCCTTCGCCGGCCCCTGGACCCCGCTGCCCCCGGCACTCCTCGACGCGAATCCGTATCGTCGTGGCGCACACCGTCCGCGTCGAGGAGCACCGGGGTTGTGGCTCGGCGGTCATGCAGGCTGCTGCTGCACTGGGGCCGACCCCGCCTGCTTCCACGCCGCCACGCACGCTTGAGGAGTCCATCCATCAGGTCTGGCAGCAAGGGACGGTCCGTGGTCGTCTCTCGCATGAGGGGTGGTACTTCGACAACGAGCTCCGGCATGAGTGTCGTAAGGCGAACGCATCAGGCGAACTGGCTGGGGGATGCAACCTCGGCTGACAACGGCATACGGGTTCGGATGAGGCGTGGGGGAGGGGGTGCAGTGCACTGCAATGCGTCAGGCGGTGTCGAGGCGTCGGAGCATCCCGGCGGGCATCAGGACGAAGGGAAACTCGGGGCACGGCCAGAACGATCCACAAACGACGGACACCCGGGCGGCGGCCATTCGGCTTCGTGAGGGGCCCCACACCCGCCCAAGGGCCGTCGCAGCCATAGCCAGGCCCTCCTGACGCTTTCCCAACGGACGGGTCGACCGTCCTCTACGTCCTTGCCCACTGATCGGCGACGACCGCCATGATGGGGGAGTGGACTACAGCCTTGTCATCGCCGCGGCCCAGGCCAGCGGGCCCTGTCCGGAGGGCGGAGAAGCGGCCTGGGGCCGCCGGGTGCATGCCCTGACCGTCGACCTGCACCTGATCGCCCAGCAGGCCGCCCAGGACATCGCGCGTCTGGAGAATGCCTCACGGTTCGTCGCTTTTCTGGAAAGCGTCGAGATCGAAGAAAGCAGCCGACGTGGGCTGCTCACCCTGCGGACCCCGGCCGGGGACGCCGAGCAGATCCGTACCGAGCAGCAGGAGTCGGACCGCGGCCGCGAACTCATCGCACGCGCACGCTCGCTCGAGGGCAGGTGGGTGCTGGTCTTCCGCTACAACGAGAAGGCCTCCGCCACCAAGAGCGTCCGTATGCTCGCCCACGTCATGGACCTGGGCGACGGCGTCATCGCCGTGAACCTCGCGAAGAAGATCCTCACCGACGACGCCGGCGGTGCCATCCCCCGCGCACAGGCAGCGTGGACAGAGGCGGGCCTACCGGACTCCGGTGCCGTCTCCCTGGAGCAACTGCAGCAGGCCCGGGCACGGTTGCGAGCCGAGTGAGCGGCCCAGGCGGCCTGCGCCCGGAGAGGACAGGCGGACCGAGGGGTGTGCTCGTGCCTGGGTGTCTGGCTATTACGCCGTAATAGCCAGACACCCAAGGACACGTGAGGCCCAGCGGGGGAGCCTCACAGCTGTCAGCACCTCTTCGGGCTCCACCGCAGGGGCCGGAAGAGGCTTCGCGGCGTGAAAGTTGATGTGGCTTCACTCCGGGCGGAGTCGCGGAAGGCTCACCGGGAACGGCCTGACTCTTGCCGCCTTGAACTCGCAGACGGGTTCCCTGGGCTCGGATGATCATTGATACGGTCCCCGGCATGGCTGAAGCGCAGGAATCACCGAACGGCCCGGTTACCGCGGCTGATGTCGAACACGCCGTCCGTTTGGCGGTCGCCGCTCTGCGCGAGGCCAACGCGTCGGACTGGAGTGTCAAGGCCGGTTCCCTGGAGTGGGATTGTTGGGAGACGGTCGAGCACCTGGCCGACGACCTGTTCTCCTACGCCGTCCAACTGAGCCCGTCGAACCCGCCGCTGGACACCCACGTGCCGTTCATGTGGAGCCGCAAGAGGCCGGGCGGTCCCGCGAATGCCGTCTTCGCAGACCGCGAGGCCGGTCCAGACGGTCTGCTGCAGGTACTGGACGCCAGCGGCGCCTTGCTGACCGCCATCGTCCGCACGACGCCACCCACGGTCCGGGCACATCACATCTTCGGCCCTGCCGACCCCGAAGGCTTCGCCGCGATGGGCATCGTCGAGACCTTGGTGCACACCCATGACGTCGCCGAGGGCCTGGGCATGAACTGGACGCCGCCCGCCGACCTGTGCGGCCGCGTGCTGGACCGGCTCTTCCCCGACGCCCCGACCGATACCGACCGGTGGTCGACCCTCCTGTGGGGCACCGGCCGCGCGGAACTTCCCGGCCGACCGCGCCTTACCGAGTGGCGCTGGTACGGCACACCCCGCCCTGACAGCAGGCCGTAGGAGAATCGTCAGCCCGTTTCTGGGCCCCGCCGGGCTGCCGGACCGTAGGAGGCCGTGGACACGGTCATCGACGAGCCGCGCCGCAGCCTGTTGCTGAGTGCTGAGTGCTGAGTGCTGCGGGGTGAACCGCCGGCCGACGTAACGGCCCGGACGTCCTCTGGCTGAGCTCGGAACCTTGCCGCAGGTTCATGGCGCTGGGGAGCGCACGTCGTTCGCGGGCGAGCGGATCGTCTTCGACCTCAGTCTTAAGAAATCAACGATGGTCGGACTACCGTTGAGGAATGTCCGGAGACGAGGGCCACAGGTCCGGCTCGGTGACCGTCCTGTGCTGTGTGGCGTCCTGGAAGGACTGGCGCTTGACCCGCCGGTCGCTCGTCGTCCTGCCGTCGCAGGGCGAACGCCCGGCGTCGTACGCCGCGCGGCGTCTGCGACCCCACAAACAGTTGGCCTGGCACGAGCGGCAGGGATTCGGCTACTGGGGGCGCGAGAACAGCCCGTCGGATGCGGGCATCCAACTCCGGGCGATGAGCGAGGCGGTCAGGTGGCGGAAGGAGCTCCAGGACCTTCGGATAAGCCCCACCGTGGAGATCGAGGCGGACGAGGAGAGCGTCGCCGCCTGGACCGAGGCCGTCGATGAGTTCCTGCGGGCGAAGGACCGGGCCGAGGACCGCCTCGCCAGATCGCTCGAACGCACCCGACGCCGTGGGATCGTCCGGCCCAACACCCTGAAGTACCGGCGGTTCGAGCGGAGGATGGCCTCGGCCGAGCGGGCATACCAGCAAGCCGTCGGTGACCTGCCCACGCGGGTGCAGCCGGAGATCGACAAGGCGCAGAGGGCGGCGCACTACCGGCAGCTCACGTTCCAGAGCGAGATCAGTCGGCGCACACAGCAACGGCAGCAGGCGATCAACGTGGTCGACCGAGCCAGGGTCTGGCGGATCCTCGTGCAGGACGAGACCGCCTACATGAAGCGCAGCGATGTCGAGCCCACGACGACGCTGCCGGGCGATGACGAGGCATGGAGTGAGCCGCTCACCATCGACGACCTGGCGCGTCGGCTCGCACCACTGCTCTACCAGCGGTCGATGGTGGCACCGAAGATCTGGTACACGGTGTGGGACGACGCCGCCGCCGATGCGACCCAAAGCGAGCTCGAGCCCCTGGGCCTTGGTCTGTCCAAGTGGTGGCTCGAGCACTACCGTCCGGCAGCCAGCTCGGTCGCCGACGGGGAGACGCGCCCTCGTTATGGCGGCTACAGCTCCGGCGGCTTCGTCTGAGCTTGGCGTTCAACCACGTCAGAGAACGGTCACGTGGGCAGTTTCGTGTCGATTTCGATGACCTGGCCGGGCAGGGTCAGTTCAGTGACACCCAAGACCGTGCTGGCCGGGCGGTGGTCGCCGAAGTACCCGAGGTTCCCCTCCGCCGTCGCCGCGGCATTCTGCCGCAGGTTCACCACGTACAGGGTCTGCGAGACGACCTGGTTCCGGGTGGCGCCGTAGTGGTCCAGGACCTTGTCCATGTTGGCGTAGGTCTGCTTGAGCTGGGAGGCGAAGTCGCCCGCATAGAGGAAGTCGCCCGCCTCGTCGAACGAGAGCTGTCCAGAGACGTGGATCAGCTCGCCGGACTTGATCGCCTGTGAGTAGCCGAAGTCGCTCTCGGCCGGCACGTTGTAGCTGAAGACATCAATGATGGCCACGGTGCTCACCCTTCCGTTGTGCTCTCTTGTAGTTACTCAGGAACTGTAGGAGAGTGAGGGTTGACCTGGAAGAACGCACTTTTCGGTGACTGAGGAACCTGATGGTGACCAAGCAACTGCTCAAGGGCCTGCCCGAGGACGCTGACCTGCGGCGCGCAGACTCCCTGGCGCGGGAGATCTTCTCGGACGTCGCCAACAAGTGGGCGTTCCTGATCATCGAGGCGCTCGGCGAGCGCACCCTGCGCTTCAGCGAACTGCGGGACGAGGTCGAGGGCGTCAGCCACAAGATGCTCACCCAGAACCTGCGCATGCTGGAGCGCAATGGTCTGGTCGACCGGAAGGTGCACCCCACCGTGCCGCCGCGAGTCGAGTACACACTCACCGAGCCGGGCCGGGCCCTGCGCACCGCGGTCGACGCCATATGCGGCTGGACCCACCAGCACCTCGGTCACATCGAGAGTGCGCGTGGCCGTTTCGACGCCTGACGGGCACGCGGCGACACCCTCGCGCGTTGCGCGATCACTTGAGTGATCTCACGGTGACCACCAACGCGGCCCGCGCTTCGCCTGATCGGGCTACGAGCTTCCAGTGCCACAGGGTTCAGGCCTTGGCCGCCGCTACTTCGCGCACCCGGCCGGACAGCGCCCGCACCGCGCGCGTCTTGGCGTACGGCGTGAGCTCCTTGCGCATCGAGGTGAAGTGGTCGTCGCCACGGACGGACGAGACGTGTTCATACTCGTCCAGGAACCGCCCCCACGACTCGCACGACGCCTCAACGTGCCCGTATCGCAGCTGCCGCTGCGCCAGCAGGGCATACGCGTGGACCCGGCCCTGCCGCTCGTTGGCCGGCTGCACCTTGATGGACTGCCGCAGAGCGCCGATGCTGCCGGGCAGGTCGTTCTCCTCCAGCAGAACGTGAGAGACGTGGAAGAGGTAGGCGGTCTGGTCGTAGCCGCCGATCGCGTCGCGCCGGTTGTCGGCCTTCGCGAGGGCCGTCTCGGCTTCGCGGAGCCGGGTGTGGGCCTGGCGGCGGTCCCCGACCATGCTTGCCGCGTGCGCCTGCTGCCCGCGGAGGAACGCCACCAGACGCGGGGCGGCCGACGGCGCGGCCTCGGCCGCGGAGTCCGCCAATTCCAGGGACATCCGCCCGTGGCGCAGGTTCGATGCCTGGAGGGACATGCCGCGCAGCGTGCGGCAGTAGGTGACGTGGTCGCTCGCCTCGTCAGCAAGTTTGAGCGCCTGGACGTAGTACCTCTGTCCCAGGCCGTGAGCCTTCTCGTACATCGCCATCCACCCGGTCAGATACGTCAGATCTGACGCGGCGGCAAGCATGTCCCGCTTCACCGGCTCGGCGGCCTGCGCCTTGAGCCACGGGCCGACGGTGTTGACGAGGAACGCGGCCGCCATGGGCCGGGCGTGGCCGGCGCCGAACTCGTCGAGGATGTCGGCGATGCGTTCTGTCATGGACCGTACTGACGCGACCTGAGATGCGCCGATGCGGGTGGTGACCTTGCCCGGGGTGACCGGGTCACTGGCCGCCCGCGCCGTGTGCTGGAACGCGGGCACGGAAAGGGCTGCGGAGAACAGAGTCGTGGCCAGGACACCGCGACGAGATGGGTCCATGTCCGCCCTTCCTAGGTCGATCAACTCCTCCACAACGTCGGCTGGTTGGGAGCTGTCGGCGGACACAGCGGGTTGCAGGCCGGCCTCCGCGTGAGTGACCGGCCGCCCTAAGCGAGCGGACAGTGCCTCGAGGATCAGCGGCCTGACCTCGGGTTTCGGCGGGGTACCGGCAATCCAGTGCGCAACGGCTGTTCGGTCGTACGAAAGCCGCAGCCCGGCCTGCGGGCCGAGCCTGTTCACCTGTTGGGCCAGCTGCGTGCGCGTCCATCGTGCCTGCTCGAGCAGCCTGTCCAAGGCTGGGTTGGGCGTGCGTTTTCTCGTGGCCATGCCCTCAACTCCTGACAGCTCCACGGCGTTCACGGTGTTCACGGTCCCACCTGTTGCCAACGGTACCCGCAGACAGTGACCGCACGGTTACCTCTTACGAGTCAAGCACCGATCTCGGCCCATGGGAGCAGAGATGACCAGCGCACCACCATGGAGAAGAGGCCCCGTCGAGGCGGCCAGCGACCTCTGCCGCGAGCGCAGGCCCGCACGCCCTCGTCCGACCGACGACCAGTGGAGCGTGTGCTTCGAGGTCTGCCCGCCCCGGACCGGAGACGACATCCCCGACCAGGACGCACGCCGTGTGGGGATGGCCCGACGACTGACCGAGGCCCGGCTGCGGTTCTGCGGCCTGGAACCGCTGGTCGACGACGCCAGGCTCATCGTCTCGGAGTTGGTCACCAACGCCATTCAGCATGGGACTGGCACACAGGTCACCTTCACCATGACGTTCCGGGACGGCTTCCTGCGCCTGGCCGTCCATGGAGAGACATCCGGCCGCCCGGTCGTCCGCCAAGCCGACGACGACGCCGAGCGCGGCCGCGGCCTGTTCCTCGTCGACCGCTTCGCCGCCGCTCACGGCGGCACCTGGGGAACCAGCGACGACGGAACCACCACCTGGTGCACCCTTGCCGTCCCGGACGGCCGACCGTGACCGCGCCCGGCACCGTCCAGCGCCTCACCCGCCCGGTGCGCCCGTCGACGTATCCCCTTGCCAGCGGGGAACTCGCCACCGTCCTGAACAGGCTCCGCGACTGGCACCCGTTCGACGGAGGCGCCCTCCTCGACGATGTCGCCGCGGTCCTGGACGACGTCCCGCCGACCGAAGAGGCCACCGAGGAGATCGCCGAGCGGCTCTGCGGACACCTCCTGCGGCTGGTGAACATCGCCGGAGCCGAACATGACCCCGTCGCGGCGCAGCGCATCGAGCAGGCCCGCGGCCTGCGCCGCGAAGACCCGCCCGGCGACCACCGGCAGGCCATCGGGCATCTGCGCCGGCTGGGCTGGACCGCCGGTGAACTCCTCGAGCGGCTCGTCGCCCGCACTTCCCCATCCAGATCCGCGGATCTGCACCGCCACCCAATGCCTCATATGCCGGAATCTGTAGAAGTCATCGAAAGCACGCCTTGGCGGCTATAGACTCCCAGGTCAAACAGCCTGCTCCCCGCACCCGCGGGGATGGTCCCAAGGCCCGCGCCAGGGAACTCGCGGACACCCGCTGCTCCCCGCACCCGCGGGGATGGTCCCAGCACCAGCTACCTGACCCGCGTCACGGAGGTCTGCTCCCCGCACCCGCGGGGATGGTCTGGGCGCTGGCTCCAAGCCCTTCAAATGGATGAGCTGCTTCCCGCACCCGCAGGGATGGTCCCTCCGCCGACAAGCCCTCCCACACTCCAGCGGCCTGTTCCCGCACCCGCGGGGATGGTCGCTCGCCAAGGCCGCGCAGGCCACTGCTCCCCGCACCTGCGGAGATGGTTCTGCCGACCGTAACCGCGGGCCCTGTATCGCCCTGCGGACCACCCGGGAGTTCGGCGTCGACCAGGTGCTCAGTGCCGCGGTGACGGGGCTTGCCGACGTCACCATGCGGGCCAAGTTGCTCTGCTTGCACCGCGACAGCACGGACCAGACCGCCCGACGTACTCGCGCGGTCTGGTCGCACCTCTGTCTTGGATGCCACTACCACCCGTACGAGAGGCCCCGCATACGACCAGGTCCGCGTCCGGCGGGGAGAGGTCGGGGAGTTGGTGCGCGAGCCGGCCCCTCCTGATGTGGGCCCTGGACTGTTTGTCACCGGCTGGTCTCTGATAGTCATAACGCCGGGGACGGGCGTATGCCCGTAGCGGCGTCCTGCGTGGCGTCGCGAGGGAGGGAAAGCACATGGGCACCACCACACGCGACGACGTCATCGCCCTCGAGCAGAAGGCGGTGGACCACGCGTACGACTGTTACGAGGCGCGGCTGGCCGAGATGGGCGGAACAGTGACCGCCACGGCGTCGGCCACCGGCAAGGACGGCATCGCCAACAAGAAGGACGCGGAGCAACGGGCGGCGGCCTACGGCAATCTCGGAGGCGAGTCGCTGGTCTTCGCCCGCGTGGACGCGCCGGAGGAGCCCGGAGGGGAGCCCCGGCCCTGGTACGTCGGCCGGCGGCCCGTCTCCGACGTCCGAACCCGCGACACCGTCGTGGTGCTCTGGACCAGCGGTATGGCCACCAAGTGGCTCGAGGCGCGGCAGGAGGCGCCGGGCGACGTCGTTCTGCGGCGGCGGCTGCGCTGTGCGGAACGGGTCGTCGAGGACTACTCCGATGAGATCGCCGTGCCCGGAGCACTCTCCGGCACCGTTCCCGAGGCCGCCCCCGAGGCCGTCCCCGGCGCAGCTTCCGAGACGATGCCCGACGCGGGCCTCGTCCCCACACCCAGGCCCGCCGCCGACGACCTCCCGACGGCCGGGCGACCGGGCACCGCGAGGCGCGGGGAGCGGGAGCGTCCGCCGGCCCGCACTCCTGCCGACATCGCCCGTTTCCAGCGCCGCAGGCCCCCGCGGCCGGACGATTTCCTGCTGCGTGAACTGCAGCGTTCGCGCGGCGGCCGGATGCGGGACATCGTGGAGACGATCCGCCGGGACCAGATGGCCCTGGTCACGGGTTCGCCGACCGACATCCTCGTCGTGCAGGGCGGGCCGGGCACCGGCAAGTCCGCGGTCGGCCTGCACCGCGTGACCTGGCTGGTCAACAACGAGCACTTCACGGCCTCGGACATCCTCGTCATCGGCCCCCACCAGCGGTTCCTCGACTACGTCGGCCAGGTCCTGCCCACCCTCGGTACCCGCGACGTCAACGCCGTCCAGCTGACCCGCCTGTGGGAGGGCGATGCCCTCGGTACCGACACCCCGCGGACGCGGCTGGTGAAGTCCGACGAGCGTATGACTGCCGTCCTGCGCCGGCGGGTCGAGCGCGAGTGCCGCCCCGAAGCCCTCGACGCCCTCCTCACCGCTCCCTCCTTCGAGGGCGACGAGCCGGCGTTCACCGTCACCGCCGGCAGCACCACCCTGCGCGTGCCGCGCTCGGAGGTCCTCGCCCTGCTCGACGAGGCGCGCGGCCGTGACGGTGCCCACCGCGAACGGCGTGACCGCTTCCGCACCCAACTCGTCGACCGTCTCCTGGCGGAACTCGTCGCCGTCGCCCCGCGCCGCGGCGCCGACGGCACGATCCGCCGCAGCCTGGAACGCAACCGCAAGGTCGAACGCCTCCTCGACCGGGTCTGGCCCTCGCCCGGCGCCCTGGAGGCCCTGCGCAGTCTCTACGACTCGCCCGACCTGCTGCGGGCCTGCGGGGCCGGCGTCCTCGACGACGAGGAGCAGGCCGCCCTGCACCGTCCCCGCGCCGCCACGGCCGACGGCGACCCGTGGACCGTGGACGACCTCGTCCTGCTCGAGGAGCTCCGGTATCTCATCACCGGCGAGACTCCGCGCCGCTACGGCCACATCGTCGTCGACGAGGCCCAGGATCTGACCCCCATGCAGGCCCGCACCCTGCGCCGACGCGTCGCGCGGGGCGGTTCCATGACGATCCTCGGCGACCTCGCCCAGGCCACCGGTCCGCGGGTGCACACGGACTGGGAGGAACTGGGCACCCTGCTGTCCGACCACGGCGACTGGCGCGTGGCCGAACTGACCACCAGTTACCGCGTGCCCGCCGAGATCATGGAGTTCGTCGCGCCGCTGGCCCGCACGGTCGCCCCCTCCCTGCCCTACCCGGTGGCGGTGCGCGAAGCCGGTGAAGGCGCGGTACGGACCATCGCGACCGAGCCGTGGCGGCTCCTGGACGACACCGTCGCCCAGGCCGTCCGCCTCCTCGGCAGCAGTGACGGGCACACGCTGCGCTCGGTGGCCGTCATCGTCCCCGACGACTCCGGCTGGCTCGTCGAGATCGCCCGCCACCTCGACGAGGCGGACGGCCTCACGCAGCAGGAACGCGAGGCGGTGTCCGTGCTGGCCGCAGCCCAGGCCAAGGGCATGGAGTACGACCACGTCCTCGTGGTGGAACCCACCACCATCGCCGCTCGCGGCCCGGCCGGCCTGCGCCAGCTCTACATCGCGCTGACCCGCAGCACCCAGACCCTGACCGTCCTGCACACCGCACCGCTCCCGGAGGCCCTCACGAACCCCGGCACCGCGGACCCCGCGGAACAGCCGCCCACCGGCACCACCCCCGGCGCCGACAAGGTCACCGACAAGGCCGCCGGCAGTACCGCCGGACCGGCCACCGCGGCGGTGAACGCCCCCGAGATCGGCACCGACATCAAGGTCCGCGTCATCGGCCACACCACCGGCGGCAACTACAAGGTCGAGGCGGTCTCACCCGCCACCGACCGCCCGCTGCTCCTGGCCGTGCGCCACGGCTCCGCCCCACCCGCGAGCGGGACGGAGATGGACGCCTGGGTTCTGCGCCACGCCTCCAACGTCACCTTCGTCACCGTCGACGAACGCGGACGCAGGCCCATCTCGCCCACCATGGCCGAGCGGTACGTGGACGCGCTCACCGCCGTCGTGGAACTGACCGACGGCAACGTGCCGGACGACGCCCGGGCCCGGCTGTCGGAACTCAAGGGCATGGCCAATCGCTGCCTGCGCCTGGACCAGCACGACTGGCTGGACGTCTGGCGCGTCCTCGGCTCCCCGGACCGGGAACGCCTGGCCCTGTTGCGGGATCTCGCCGCGAACACCAACCGTGCGCTCGCCTCGGACACCCCCGACCTGGACCGGTTCCGGGCGGAACTGCGGCGCAGCGGCTGGGCCGGGGCCCTGGCCGAGGCGCGCCGGACGCTGGAACAGCGCCTCGCGGACGAGACCGCCGGCCGCCCGGTGGACGGAGGCCGGGACACGGAGCCCGACGAGCCCGCCGCCGCGCGATCCCCCCGGCCCGCACCGTCCGGGCGGACCGAACCGCCTGCACCGCCCACACCGCCGCAGCAACCTGAACAGCCTGAACAGCTCGAGCAGTCCGAGCCGGAGGAGAACCACCCCATGCCCAGCACCACCGCCGGCACCGTCGCACCGGCGTCCGAACCGGCCACAGGGCCGAGCACGGACCTGCTCCGGTTCCTGGAGACCTCGGCCGCGACCGACCGCACCTGCAAGACCCATGAGGCAGTGCGCTTCGAGTTGATGGCGGCCCTGCTGCGAGCCGACCGGCAGCCGAAGGCCGACTCACCGGTCATCGACGTCAGTTGCACCACCGAGCACGGTCACTTCCTCTACGAGGTCCTGGGCGCCGGACAGTCCACGTACGCCGACCTGCGCTCGGGAGCGGTCCGCCTCCGCGAGGTCAACCACACCCTGCCGACGGCCGCCGACCGCCTCTACCTGGTGCTGTCCCAGCCGCCCGCCGAGGACTGGTCGCCCGCCACCGTCCACGGCGTCTTCGGCGTCCACGTCCTGTGGCGCACCCCGCAGGGCTGGGGCGGACAGGACACCACAGCCGCTCTCGGCCTCGGTCCCGGTCAGGCCTGACACCGCCGACCAGCGTGCCCGGTCCCGGCCGGCGCCTATCTGCCGCTGCCGGCTCCGATCCTGTCGCTCTCCACGTACGGAACCCGCGCTCTGACTGCTGGGGGGCGCAACCAGTCATATGGCTGTGCATCGGGCGCTGCCGGGGGAGCTGTTTGTGCGCCCCTCTTTCCGGAGCAGACACAGCACGTAACTGATCGACTACAGAGCGTTGGGGTAGTTGTGCTGCTCCGGCGGTTGCACGCACATCACAGGAGACGTATGCGTACGCGTTTTGCTCGCGGTAGGCGGAGCCGGTTGGCGGCCCTGGCCGCCGTGGGACTCACCGCCGCCACCCTCTTCGGGGCTACGCCGGCGAGTGCCGACACGGGCATCCCGGTCACCAACCCGTCCTTCATCCAGCCCTACGCCGAACCGGCCAACCCGAATTCCTACACCCACGTCCCGCTGGGCAGCAACGCCATCCCCGGCTGGCGTGTGACCAACGGCGACGTCGATGTCTTCGGCCGTGCGGCGGCCAAGACCGGCAACTCACCGGTCGTGGAGAGCGGCTCCCAGGCCGTGGATCTCAACGGCACCCAGACCGGCGGCATCGAGCAGACCCTCAGGACCGACCCTTACTCGCTGGTGACGGTCACCTTCGCCGCCAAGATCAACGATCACCCCTTCTGCGCCGCCTGGGAAAGCGGCAACACCCAGAGCATGATCGTCCAGTTCGCCGGCGGTACCACTGCCCGGCCCTACAGTCTGGGAACCGTCGCCACCCCGGGCCGCTACGCCAGCTGGCAGCTCATGCAGGTGGTCCTGCCCGCCACCGGCCGCCACAGCCGACTGCAGTTCCTGTCCACCAACACCGGACACTGCGGCCCGCTGATCACCGACGTCCGGGCGACGGACAACACCACCGCGTGAGACGCCCCGCCGCTCCGGCCGAAACACGGTCCCCGGGCCGGGGCGGCGGGATGCCGGCGGGGTTTTGGCCTGTGCCGCGCTGCGGCACCACAGCAACCCCCCTTACGGCCACCGGACTTCGCAGTGTCTGAGGAGACAGCTGTGTCTCAGGAGACCGGTGTGTCTCAGGAGACAGCGGGGCGATCTCCCTCTCGGCATCCATCTGGTGTGGGGGTGCCGGCCGGTTCGGCGCAGGGCAGGGGGCGGTGACGGCGCCGGGTGCGCACATGGAAGACGAGCGCGGCCAGGGCGCCGGTGGCGGTGAACCAGATGAGGGCTCGGGCCGAGCAGGTCAGGGAAGGCGTGGGGGTGAACGCGGAGGCAAGAGCCGCTTGGGCGGGGCCGTACAGCGGCAGGGCGCTCAACCCGGTCTGGTCTCCCGCGGGGTTGGAGACGGGGCTCTGCATGCCGACGTCGATCAGCGTGGCCATGACCACGACGAAGAACCCCTCCAGTTCGCCCCGCAGCAGGAAGCCGGCCACCAGGCCCAGCCCGCCGTACGCCAGGATCGCCGCTGCCAGGGCGGCGGCGACCGCCCACGGCTGGGCCAGCGGCCAGGACAGGAGCAGCAGGCCGGTGGAGTAGCAGGTCAGTGCCACGGTGATCAGGAGCAGGGCGACGAGCTTGGCCGCGAGCAGGTGGGCGCGGGGGTAGCCGGCGAGGACCAGGCGCTGGTCCATGTCCCGGGCGTTGAAGGTGGCCATGAACATCATGAAGCCGGCGATGACGGTGACGGCGTGCAGAGCGCTGGAGATCTGGATCGTGCGGTTCATCGAGGCGGTCACCTCGGTGCCGAGTGCGCCGGTGTGGAAGGTGATGCTCTTGTCGAGGGCGGTCGCGCGGACCACGTAGATCCAGGTGGGGATGAAGAACGCGGTCATCCCCATGGCCAGGCGGTTGCGCAGGTGGCCCGTCAGGGTGAAGCCGAGAGCGACGGTGAATGCGGTCCAGTGGTGCTTCATCGCGTCACGGCCTCCGCGTGCAGCCGGCCCTCGCGCAGGTGGTGGATGCTGTCGAAATGCTGGAGGTCGTGCAGGAGGTGCGAGACCACGACCACGGCCTGGCCCCGGCTGCGGAGCCGTCCCGCCAGGTGCCAGAAGCGCTGGTGGGTGTCCCAGTCGAAGCCCTGGTAGGGCTCGTCGAGTACCAGCAGCGGCGGGTCGTGCATGAGCGCCAGGGCCAGGTTGAGCTTCTGGCGGGTCCCGCCGCTGAGTTCTCCCGCTCGAGTACGTCGTTCGGCGGGGAAGCCGAGCAGGTCCACCAGTTCCCAGGCGTAGCGAAGGTCCGGCAGCCGGTGGGCGACCTGGAACAGCCGCAGATGCTGGGCGACGGTCAGCGTGTCGTTGATGACCGGCTTCTGCGGGCAGTAGCCGAGCGCGCCGGAGCGCCGGACCGTGCCGCGGTCGGGCGCCAGCATTCCGACGGCGATGCGGAGCAGTGTGCTCTTCCCCGACCCGTTCTCTCCCACCACTCCGGCGAGCATGCCTGCCGACACGGTGAAGTCGGTGCCGCGGAGCACGGAGCGCCGGCCGTACGTCTTGTGCACGGCGCCGATGTGCAGCCGGGTGGCTGGTCCCATGCTGTTCTCCTCCCAGAAGGCCAACTGTGTACGGCACAACGGCAGGAGAGCGCGCGGGGTGTGCCCGGCTGTGCAACTTCGCCGCGGCCCGCTCGTTCACCGGGCGTGCTGATGATCACTGTGGAATACGACCGGACGTGGTGGGCACGGCTGCTGAGCACATGCTTCGCTCCGCCACTGCTGCCGGTGGTGGCCGGCGCCGCGGTCGGCTGGCACCTCACCCGGCCGGGCCACTACGGGCTGCTGTGGGGGCTGGGGGGAAGCGGAAGCTGGGCCGTGCTGTGTGCCGCTCTCGCCATCGCGGGCGCCCGCCTGGGGTGGTGGCCGAGTCCTGTGCCCTCCCAGCGCCGGCCACGGCTGATGCTGCTGGGGGTGAGTGTCATCGCCGCGGCTGCCGTGTGGCTGGTCTGCGGACACCTGGGCGCACCTCCGGTCCTGCTGGCACTCGGCCGTACCGCCCTCCTCCTGACCGCCCTGGTGCTGGCCTGCACCTGGGCCGGCAACATCTCCCTGCACACCAGCTCGGCCGCCGCCAGCATCACCCTGGTCACGCTCCTGGTGGACGTGCGGGGGGCCGTGCTGTATCTGCTCGTCGCAGCGATCGCCTGGTCCCGTCTGCACCTGCGCGCCCACACCCCGGCACAGGTTCTCCTGGGAGCCGGTCTGGGCACCTCGGTCTGCACGGCCACCGTGTACCTCCAACTGTGACCCGGTCCGTTCCACATACCGCCGGCTGCCGCGGTCCCCGCCACTGCCGGCGCCTCCCGCCCGACCGGGCGTGCCGCACCACCCCCGCCGGCCGGCGTCGTTGAGCCTGGCATGACTGACCATCAGCACATTCGGCCCGGGACTGGCGCCCCGTCCGGACGCGGTCCTGCCGTGATCCCTCCGCCGTGGCTACGCTGGGCCCGCCCACGGGACGGGTGGTCGTTGTCCGAGGTTCCCGACCTGTCCGGGCGGACGGCGGTGGTCACCGGCGCCGGCCGGGGAATCGGACTGGCGGTCGCTGAGCAGCTGGCCCGCTGCGGGGCTCACGTCCTCACGCTCCGCACCGCCGGGGAGGAGGAAGGACACACGGCGGCGGCTTCGGGGCAGCGAGTGCGGGGCGACCGCATGGACGACGTCCCGTGCGACCTGGCCGAGCTGGCGCAGGTGGGCCGGGCTGCCAGGGACATCATCGGCCTGACCGGCGGGCGGGTGGACATCCTGGTCAACAACGCCGGGGTCGCCGCCCTGCCCCCCACCCGCAGCGCGGACGGCCACGAAGCCCACTTCGCCATCAACCACCTCGGCCACTTCGCCCTCACCGGTCATCTGCTGCCGGCACTGCTGAACGCACCCCAGCCACGGGTGGTGAACGTGACCTCGGTGCTCCACTGGCTCGGCCGCTTCCGCCCCGACCAGGCGGCGACACCACGCCGCTACCACCGCTGGACGGCGTACTTCGACTCGAAGCTGGCGAACCTGCTGTTCACCCACGGCCTCCACGCCTTCGCCGGCGCCCGCGGCCTGCCGCTGCGATCCGTCGCCGCCCACCCCGGCCTGGTCGACACCACCCTGGGTTCCCGCGGCCTGCGCGCAGACGCGCGTCACCTGGAGGCACGTGCGCTGGAGTGGACGCAAGCGCGCCGGCACTCGCCCGAACAGGGCGCGCTGTCACTGCTGCGAGCCGCCACCGACCCGCACATCGGCGGCGGCGGCCTTCTCGGACCCGGCGGCCCGGGGGAGTGCTCCGGGCCGCCCGTCCCCGCCCGAGCGGCGCGACGCGCCACCGATCCCCGCGCCGCCGAGCGCCTGTGGCAACTGTCGCAACACCTGACCGGCCACCCCTTCCCCGCCGACGGCAGCAAGCCGGCCCGTGACCGTGGAGAGAACCGATGACACCCGAGCACCGCAGTCCGGCCGCCCGAGCCGCAGCGCGCCTGCACCGAAGCCTCCTGACGGGCGTGGGCAACAGCCGGCTCCTGCGGCGCTGGGGGCCGCGCCTGCTCCCACCGCTGGACCTGCTGGCCCACCGCCTCACCAGAAGCCGGTGGATGCCCAGCCGCATCCTGTCTCCCACCGCCGTCCTGCGCACGACCCGCCGCGACGGCACGCTCCACCTCACCCCCCTGATCGCGGACCAGGACACCTCCGGCAACTTCCTGGTCATGGCGACGAACTTCGGCCGGCGCCACCACCCGGCCTGGTCCAGCCACCTCCTGCGCGACCCCCGTGCCGTGATCGACTGGAGGGGCACCTCCATCCCCGTCCACGCCCTCCTGCTCACCCCTCGCCAGCAGGAGGAGGCCCGAGACCGCATCCTCGGGGTCATGCCCGTCTTCGACGACTACGTCGGACACAGCCACCGCGATGTCCGCGTCTTCTCCCTCATCCCTGCCGCCGACTCGGGTGACCAGTGACGGAGCCGTAGGAAGCCCGGGGGAGTGGCGCGACTGTCCCCGGCGTCGAAGTCGGTGGGGCCGGGTGGACGGTGCGGTCGTAGGACAGGGGCACTCCCGAATAATGCGGAGCGATTGATTCCTCTATACCCCGCCGGGCACCCGACGGGCGTCGGGCGACGCCTTGAGCGAGGGCGCCTTTTCGCCCTCGAAATACCCCCCTGGGTATAGCTGTTAGGGTGGGTATCAGATACCCCCCGGGGTACACCGTTCGAGAGGAGTCGTGAGCCGTGTTCTTCGTCGACACCCTGGAGTTCGAGGGTCTGGGCAACCGCAGCTACCTGGCCGGCGGGCCCAGTGCCGCGGTGGTCATCGACCCGCCGCGCGACATCGACCAGGTCATCGCCGCAGCGGCCCGCCGGGGGGTGCGCATCGCCTTCGTGGCGGAGACCCATGTGCACAACGACTACGTCACCGGCGGCCTGGAGCTGGCCCGCGTCACCGGCGCCCAGTACCTGGTGCCGGCCGGGGCGCACGTGTCGTTCGCCCGCACTCCCGTCGCCGACGGCGACACGGTGACGGTGGACGAGGGCCTGGTGCTGCGCGCGATCGCCACCCCGGGCCACACCCCGCACCACACCTCCTACGCCCTTGCCGAGGGCGGTCGCGGGGTGGCGGCGTTCACCGGCGGCTCGCTGCTGATCGGCACCGTGGGCCGGCCGGACCTGGTGGAGCCGCGGCTGACCGAGCAGCTGGCCCGCGCGCAGTACGCATCCGCCCACCGCCTGGTCAAGGAGCTGGAGGACGCGGTGCCTGTGCTGCCCACTCACGGGTTCGGCAGCTTCTGTTCCTCCTCCCAGGCCGAGGGGGACGCGACCACGATCGGCAAGGAGCGTGAGACCAACGACGCGCTGACCCTGGACGTGGACACCTTCGTCGCCCGGACGCTTGCCGGGCTGGAGGACGTGCCCGCCTACTACGCCCATATGGGTCCGGCCAACGCCGCGGGCCCCGCTCCGGTCGACCTCACCCCGCCGGGTCGTGCGGACGCGGGCGAGATCGCCTCGCGGCTGGCCGCGGGTGAGTGGGTGGTGGACCTGCGCAGCCGCATGGCCTTCGCCGAGGGTCACGTGGCCGGGTCGTTCAACTTCGAGGGCGAGGGCAAGCTCGCCACCTACCTGGCCTGGCTGATCCCGTGGGGCAAGCCCGTCACCCTGCTCGCCGACACTGCGGAGCAGGTCGCCGACGCGCAGCGGGAGCTGGCGCGGGTGGGCATCGACCGTCCGGCCGCCGCCGCCACCCGTGATCCGGCAGCCTGGGTCCGCGAGGGCGAGCGGCTCGTCTCCTTCCCCCGTGCCCGCTTCGCCGACCTCGCCGAGGTCCGCGAGCGCGGCGATGGCGTGGTCGTCCTGGACGTGCGCCGGGAGTCGGAGCGTGCGGGCGGCCATATCGAGGGTTCGGTGCACATTCCGATCCACGAGCTGCACGGCCGCATCGGCGAGGTGCCGGAGGGGACGGTGTGGGTGCACTGCGCCGGCGGGATGCGTGCGGCGATCGCCGCCTCCCTGCTGGATGCCGCCGGCCGCGACGTGGTCGCCGTGGACGACGGCTTCGACGCCGCCACCGATGCCGGGCTGCCCCTGGCCTCCGGCTGATGTCCGACCGTTCCCCGCGCAAGGAAAGGAAGCGCGTGATGTTCCTCTTTCGCCGAAACGCGCCCCGCGTCACGGTCGACGAGGCACGCGGCCGTACCAGCGGCGATCGGCCCGGCTCGGTCCTGCTGGACGTCCGTGAGAAGCCCGAATGGACCGCGGGCCACGCCCCGGGCGCCGTCCACCTACCGCTGACGAAACTGGTCGCCGGCGTCACCCTGCCCGCGGAGGCGCAGGGCCGGCCGCTGGTGGTGATCTGCCGCAGCGGTCACCGCTCCCAGCAGGCCGCGAAGCTCCTCACCGAACGCGGAGCCCAGGTGGTGGACGTCGAAGGCGGCATGAACGCGTGGGCCGCCGCCGGACACCCGGTCCTCGACGAACGCGGGAACCACGGCCGGATCACGTGACCGTACTCGTTCTCGCCCTCATCGCCGGGGCCGTCGTCGGTCTCGCCCTCGGAGCCCTGGGCGGCGGCGGCAGCGTCCTTGCCGTACCGGCGCTGATCTACCTGCTCGGCTTCACTCCGGCCGCCGCCACCACAGCCAGCCTGATCATCGTCACCGCCACCTCCGTCACGGCCCTGTACGCCCACACCCGCGACGGGAACGTGGCATGGCGGACAGGGGCGCTGTTCGCCGCGGCGGGCGTCGTCCCCGCCTTCCTCGCCGGGGCCGTCGCCGGACGCCTGCCCGCAGCGGTGCTGACGGCGGCGTTCGCGGTCATCGCCGCGCTGGCGGCCCTGCGCATGCTGCGTCCGTCCGCGTCCGAGCCGCCGGACCGGATCCGCCCCGGCAAAGCGGCCGGCGCCGGTGCCGGACTCGGCGCCGTCACGGGCTTTCTCGGGGTCGGCGGGGGATTCCTCGCCGTGCCCGCCCTGACGAGCGTCCTGGGACTGGCCATGCGGCGGGCGGTGGGCACCAGCCTGCTCGTCATCACGGTGAACTCACTCGCCGCGCTCGCCGCTCGTACCGGCACCAGCGGCGGGCTCCACTGGGAGATCATCGGCCCCTTCACCGGAGCCGCGATCCTCGGCGCCTGGGACGGCAAACGCCTCGCGACGAAGATCTCCGGCACCACCCTTCAGAAGATCTTCGCCGGTGTCCTGCTGGCGGTAGCGGCCTTCATGCTCGTCGACGTGATCGTCTGATCACCGTGATCGTCTGACCACGAGGACCGCCACCGGCTCGGACCAGGGAGCGGGAGAACTTCTCCAGCCGGCCGCGCATCTCAGGACCGCCTGCAGCCCGGCTCCCGTCAGATCAAGCTCCACCCCACCCCGACACGCAAGGATGACATCTGCCATGACCACACCCACCGCCCTCGCCACCGACGAGGCGCGCACCCGCCTGCACGAACTGACCGTCATCGACGTCCGTACCCCGGGCGAATACGCCGGCGGTCACCTCCCCGGCGCGCTGAACATCCCCCTCGACCAGATCCAGCGCGCGCTGCCCGACATCCGGCACGCCACCGACCGCGGCGACGTCCTGGTCGTCTGCGCCTCGGGCGCCCGCTCGCAGAACGCCTGCAAGATCCTCGCCGAGAACGGCATCACCGCCGCCACCCTGTCGGGAGGCACCGGCGCCTGGACGGCCGACGGCCACGAGCTGCACCGCCCCCAGGGCGCCTCCCGTGCCACCTGGGGCATGGAACGGCAGGTGAGGCTCACCGCGGGAGTGATCGTGCTGCTCGGCCTGCTGCTCGGACTCGTCGTCCACCCCGCCTTCCAGCTCATCTCCGCCGGCATCGCGGGCGGTCTGGTCTTCTCCGCCCTGACCAACACCTGCGGCATGGCCGCCATGCTCGCCAAACTGCCCCACAACCGTCCCCGCGCCGCCGACCTCGACAACACACTGGCCGCACTGCGCAACCGCTGAACCACGCGACGCGACGCGAGAGAGAGAGGGGGAGGGATCCGGAGCCGGATCCCTCCCCTCGCCCCCTTCGCATGCCAGGGCACCAGGCCAAAGGCCCGTCACCCGCGCACAGACGGCTCCTCTTCCGGCGGCGGCTGCGGCTCTGGCCCTCTCACCGGCCGGAGCAGCACCAGCAGGGCAGCCGGCGCCGCCACAGCGGCCAGGACCAACAGCACCAGCCGGTCCGACACCGCTGCGCCGAGGTCGGGCAACCGCTCTTCCAGGGCGGACTCGGCATCGGTGCTCAGCACCGACGGCAGTGCGGACGTGCCGTCGAAGGCCAGGAAGGCCGCACCGAGCGCGATGCACAGCACGCCGCCGACCAGCGAGGTGCTGTGCAGGGCCGCCGGACCTGCCCGGAAGCCCCGGCCCCGCAGCCAGCGCTTGCGGCCCAGATCGAAACGGTCCCACAACAACGCCGGCCCGAACATCGCAACCGCCATCCCCAGGACGTAGACGGCCGGCAGCACCCCGCCGTGCAGGGGGTCGCCGTCCAGGGCCGCCACGGTCAGGAGAAGAGCATGAGGGAGAAGAGGTGGAACCGGGCCGCGGATCAGACAGACGCGGTGACCGGGCACGCGGTCTGCAAGGACAGGCGGCGCAGTGCGGCTTCCGCCAGCAGCCCCGCCGACACGAGGGCCAGCAGCGGCTGCAGAGGAGCCCAGTAGCTCAAGGCTCCGGAAGCTCCAAGAAGCACGAGAACGAGCTTGTTGCAGACCGGGCAGCCGACGGCGAAGAAGGCCAGCACGCCACCAGCCGCTCCCAGACGGCCGCCGTCGCGGGTCTTGGGCGCGGAAGGGACAGAGGGCCGGCGCACATAGGTGCTCAGGACGATGCCGGCCAGTACGGCCGTGACGGCGAGGGCCGGGTAGTTCCACCACTGCACGGGTACCGACCGGCCGAACAGCGGATTGGGCACCACGTCGGTGGGTGCGCCGACCAGGATCGCCGTGGCCAGGGCGCCGAGGCCCGCCACAGTCCACTGCCGGGTTCGCCAAGCGCGCAGTGCTGCGCCCGCCCGACTCCATGAGCGTGGGGAAGAGGACATGCTGAAAAGCTCCGTTTCCAAGGATTCAGGGACGCGACCAACAGGCCGGTCTAGATCCGCAGAACGGAGTGGAGTGTCGTTGGCGGCGGCGGAGCCGGGCCGCCCGACAGCATCCCGGAGTGCTGTGACAGGGACGGCGCAGGGGCGGAGTGAGGAGATGCGGGACCGGGGCACGAAGCCATCGGCGACACGCTCTCCGCGCGCTGCGCGCTGTGATCGGCGATCACCTTCTTGCCGCACGGCGCCGTCGTCCCGTCGGACCCCTCGGAGACGGTAGGCGTATGCACCTGCTGCGCGACGGACAGATCCGTGTCCGGTCCGCCACGCTCCGCGTGCCCGAAGACACACAGCAGCGCCACCACGGCCACGAGCAGAGCCGGCACACCACGAAAACCGGCGTGTGCCGGCCTGCGCGCTGCTGCTTGCTTCATCACCATTCCCGCGTGCGCTCGGAGATACGGCCACCCTAGGTGTTCTGTCCCGGGAGGTTGTGGACGGGTGAGCCAGGTCTCGGCTGAGGGATCTTGAAGAGGTGAGGGCCTTCCGGTTCGGTGTGGATTGCGACGTCTACACCTGACCGAAAGGCCCTCGTGCCCCACCGTAATGCACCCCTGACCGAGACCGGACGGCTGCGCCTGGNTGTTCTGTCCCGGGAGGTTGTGGACGGGTGAGCCAGGTCTCGGCTGAGGGATCTTGAAGAGGTGAGGGCCTTCCGGTTCGGTGTGGATTGCGACGTCTACACCTGACCGAAAGGCCCTCGTGCCCCACCGTAATGCACCCCTGACCGAGACCGGACGGCTGCGCCTGGCCCGCTGCGTGGTCGAGGACAACTGGCCCCTGCGCCGCGCCGCGGAACGCTTCCAGGTCTCGCCGACCACGGCCCAGCGCTGGGCCGACCGCTACCGGCAGTTCGGCGAGGCCGGCATGAGCGACCGCTCCTCCCGACCGCGCACCAGCCCGCGCCGCACCCCGACCCACACCGAACGCCGGATCATCAAGGTCCGCGTCCTGCGCCGCTGGGGACCGGCCCGCATCGCCCACCTGCTGCACCTGGTGCCCTCGACCGTGCACCGGGTGTTGACCCGCTTCGGCCTGGCCCGCCTCACACACCTGGACCGAGCCACCGGCCGGGTCATACGCCGCTACGAACGTGACCGTCCCGGCGAGCTGGTCCACGTGGACATCAAGAAGCTCGGCAACATCCCCGACGGCGGCGGACACAAGGTGCTGGGCCGCCAGGCAGGCCGCAAGACCCGCGCAGGCGCCGGCTACAGCTACCTGCACACCGCCGTCGACGACCACTCCCGCCTCGCCTACAGCGAGATCCACACAGATGAGAAGAAGGAGACCGCCACCGGCTTCTGGCAGCGGGCCCACTCCTTCTTCACCCAGGCCGGCATCACCGTCGAACGTGTCCTGACCGACAACGGCTCCTGCTACCGCTCAAGCGACTGGCGCGACCTGCTCACCGCGGCCGGGATCACCCACAAGCGCACCCGTCCCTACCGCCCGCAGACCAACGGCAAGGTCGAACGCTTCAACCGCACCCTGCTCGACGAATGGGCCTACGCCCGCCCCTACCGCTCGGAGACCGAACGACGCGAAGCGTTCCCCGGCTGGCTGCACACCTACAATCACCACCGCGGACACACCGCGCTCAAGGGCCAACCACCCGCCAGCCGCGTCCCCAACCTCACAGGGCAATACACCTAGG
>NZ_JABTTS010000048.1 GCF_018638295.1 Streptomyces sp. CHD11 | reverse complement strand
GTTTCGGTGGTCATAGCGTAGGGGAAACGCCCGGTTACATTCCGAACCCGGAAGCTAAGCCTTACAGCGCCGATGGTACTGCAGGGGGGACCCTGTGGGAGAGTAGGACGCCGCCGAACAATCTTTGGAAGGACCCCTGGTCCCAGCGTTCAGCTGGGACCAGGGGTCCTTTTTTATTTATGCTTGCAGTACCGAAGACAGGAGTCACCCATGTCCACCAACTCTCCCGACGATCGACCGGAGCGCGACCAGAGGCGACGGGAGAGTGGCGACCCCTCGGACCGCACCGGCCGGGGCGGCCCGAGCGGCGGCCCGCGCCGGGACACTGACCGCGATCGCGGTCCCCGGAGGGACGGCGACCGTCCCCCCTTCCGCCGTGACGACCGCGACGGTGGCCGGCCGGAGCGCGGTGGCTTCCGTGGGCGCGACGACAACCGTGGTGACCGTGGTGGTTACCGGGGTCGTGACGACCGCCGTGACGACAGTCGTGGTGGTGACCGCGATCGTGGCGGCGTCCGTCGTGACGACAACCGCGGGGATCGTGGCGGTTTCCGTCGTGACGACAACCGTGGCGACCGCGGTGGCTATCGAGGGCGTGACGACCGCCGCGACGACCGCGACCGGGGCGCAGACCGCGACAGGGGATTCCGTCGTGATGACCGCGACGGTGGCCGGCCGGAGCGCGGTGGCTTCCGTGGGCGCGACGACAACCGTGGTGACCGTGGTGGTTACCGGGGTCGTGACGACCGCCGTGACGACAGTCGTGGTGGTGACCGCGATCGTGGCGGCGTCCGTCATGACGACAACCGCGGGGACCGTGGCGGTTTCCGTCGTGACGACAACCGTGGTGACCGCGGTGGTTACCGCGGCCGCGACGACCGCCGTGACGACAGTCGTGGTGGTGACCGCGATCGTGGCGGCGTCCGTCATGACGACAACCGCGGGGACCGTGGTGGTTACCGCGGCCGCGACGACCGTGGCGACCGCGGTGGTTTCCGTCGGGACGACGACCGGGGTCATGGCCGCCGCGATGACCGCCGTGACGACAGTCGTGGTGGTGACCGGGACCGCAGCAGCTTCCGTCGCGACGACAACCGCACCGCCGAGCGCACCGACAACCGGGGCGATCGAGGCGGTTTCCGTCGAGACGACCGTGGTGACCGTGGTGGGTTCCGGCGTGAGGACAGCCGTGGTGGTGACCGTGGTGGGTTCCGGCGTGAGGACAGCCGTGGTGGTGACCGTGGTGGGTTCCGGCGTGAGGACAGCCGTGGCGGCGAGCGCGGTGGGTTCCGGGGGAGGGACGACCGGGACCGTGGTCCCCGCAGGGACGACCGGGGTGATCGGGGTGGGCGGTCCGGCGGCTACCGCGGACGGGACGACCGGCAGGGCGGGGGACGCTTCCGTGACGACCGTGACCGGGACCGGGAGCCGATCAAGCGACTGCCGATCCCCGAGGACGTCACGGGCGACGAGATCGACAAGGATGTACGGCAGGAGCTGCAGAGCCTGCCCAAGACCCTCGCGGAGGACGTCGCCAAGAACCTGGTGATGGTCGCCCGGCTGATCGACGAGGATCCCGAAGGCGCGTACGGCTACTCCAAGGTGGCCCTGCGACTGGCCTCGCGGGTCGCCGCCGTCCGGGAGGCCGCCGGGTTCGCCGCGTACGCCAGCCACAAGTACTCCGAGGCGCTCGCCGAGTTCCGGGCCGCGCGGCGGATGACCGGCACCGTGGAGCTGTGGCCCCTGATGGCCGACTGCGAGCGCGGGCTCGGACGGCCGGAGAAGGCGCTGGACATGGCCGGCGCACCCGAGGTGCAGAAGCTGGACAAGGCCGACCAGGTCGAGATGCGGCTCGTCGCGGCCGGTGCCCGGCGTGACATGGGACAGCTGGACGCGGCGATCGTGACGCTGCAGAGCTCCGAGCTGGCGTCCCACTCCGTTCAGCCCTGGACCGCGCGGCTGCGCTACGCGTACGCGGACGCGCTGCTCGCGGCCGACCGGACCGGCGAGGCACGGGAGTGGTTCGCCAAGGCTGTGGAGGCCGACCGGGACGGCAGCACCGACGCCTCCGACCGGCTGGCCGAGCTGGACGGTGTGGAGTTCATGGACGCGCTCGACGAGGACGAGGCCGCCCCGGCCGCCTCCGCCGAGCAGGACGCGGCGGACACGCGGGACACGCGGGACGCCGACCAGGACTGACGTCCACGGCACAGTGCGCATGCGCGCGGGAAGGGGCGGGCCTCGTAACGAGGCCCGCCCCTTCGTCGTCGTCGCCGGAGCCGGCCGGTCAGCCGGTCACAGATCGAGCGCCCGCAGCACCAGACCCGAAGCCGGCTTGGGGCCGAACGACGTCGACTTGCGCGGCATCGTGACACCCTGACGGGCGAGGTCGCGGACGACGTCCTCGTGCACCGGGTGCATCAGCACGGCAGTGTCGCCGTCGCGCTCCGCCTTCTCGACCGTCGCCGTCGCGTCGTGGATGTACGCGATGTGGGCGGGAGAGTCGGGGATGCGCCAGACGTGATCGAGGAGCGTGGCGTGCAGGACCGCCGCGTCCAGGGTGCGCCACGCCACCGGACGGTCGGCCGGAACCGTACGGGCCGTCAGCTCGGGATCCGGCCGGTCGACGAGGTGGAAGGCGCCGTCCCCGGCGAGGAGGAAGGCGTTGCCCGCGGAGGCGGCCCGGGCCAGGGCGTCCATCGCCTCGGCCTGCGGCACGTCGAGGCGGCGGACGCGGAAGCGGCCGTCGAGCGCGGCCAGGGCGTCCGCGACGGGCAGCCGGTGCAGCAGGCGGTGGATGGCGCGGACCCGCAGGGGGTAGCGGGCCGTGTCGACGAGGAGTACCAGTCCGTGGTCCCAGGGGCCGGGGGAGGTGTGCTCCGCACGGAGGCGTCGGTAGGTCGCCCAGCGGTGGTGGCCGTCGGCGATGAGAGCCTGGTGACCGGCCAGCTCCTCCCGGACCGCGGTCAGGTCGGCGGGGTCGGTGACGGACCACAGGCGGTGGTGGAAGCCGTCCTCCGTGGTGGTCGCCAGCAGGGGCGGCCGTTTCGCCGTGCGTTCGAGGAGAGCGGCGACGGCGGTGGCCGGGCCGTCGCCGCCGCGGTAGGTGAGCAGCAGCGGTTCGAGGTTCGCGGAGGTGGCCCGCATCAGATCCGCGCGGTCGGCGACGATGTGCGCCATGACGTCCTCGTGCGGCAGGACCAGCTGCTCCTCGGGGTCGGAGACGCGCAGGACACCGATGATGCCGCGTTGCACCATGCCGTCGCCGTCGCGCTGCTCGTAGACGTACAGGCCGGGTTCGGGGTCGGCGGTCAGTACGCCCTCGGAGCGCCAGCGGCGGAGGGTCTCGGCGGCCTGGGCGTTGCGCGCCTCGGGTGTGGCGGCCTCGGGCAGGATCAGCCGGACGATGTTGTGGGGGTCGGCGGACTGGAGGTGGTGCAGGCCGTCGGGGCGGACGACGACGTCGTACGGCGGGGATGTCACGGCGGCCAGGCTGCCGACCCGGTCGGGGTCGTAGCGAAGGCCTCGGAACGGGTGGAGTTCCAGGCCCCGGGGCGCCATTGCCTTCGAGTGACCTGCAGTGTTCATCCCGGCATCGTACGGGGGCCGGTGGGATGGGGGATGATCGGGGGAAAGCCGTCGAACGAGGAGCGATGCGGAATGAGCCGGAGCGTCAGGACGAGGCCCGCGGGCAGTGGGCAGGCCCTGGACGAGGCGTACGACACGGCGCTGCTCGACCTCGACGGTGTGGTGTACGCGGGCGGAAGCGCGATCGCGCACGCGGTGGAGTCGCTGGCCGTGGCCCGCGCGGGCGGTATGCGGCTCGCCTACGTGACCAACAACGCGCTGCGTACTCCGGACGCCGTGGCCGCCCATCTGACGGAGCTGGGCATACCGGCGCAGGCCGACGATGTCATCACCTCCGCGCAGGCGGTGGCCCGGCTGGTCGCCGAGCAGGTGCCGCCGGGGTCCCGGGTGCTGGTGGTCGGCGGCGAGGGGCTGCGGGTGGCGCTGCGGGAACGCGGGCTGGAGCCCGTGGAGTCGGCGGACGACGACCCGGTGGCGGTCGTGCAGGGGTACGGCGGGCCCGAGCTTCAGTGGGGCAGGTTCGCGGAGGCGTCGTACGCCGTCGCGCGCGGGCTGCCCTGGTTCGCGTCCAACACCGACCTGACGATTCCCAGCGGGCGGGGCATCGCCCCGGGCAACGGCGCGGCGGTGGAGGTCGTACGGATCGCCACGGGCGCCGAGCCGCAGGTGGCGGGCAAGCCGCTGCCGCCGATGCACCGGGAGACGATCCTGCGGACGGGGGCCGGGCGGCCGCTGGTGGTGGGGGACCGGCTGGACACGGACATCGAGGGAGCGTTCAACGGCGAGGTGGACTCACTGCTGGTGCTGACCGGAGTGACGGACGGCGCGCTGCTGCTCGCCGCGCCGCCGCGGCACCGGCCGACGTATGTCGACGCCGACCTGCGCGGGATGCTCACCGGGCAGCCGGAGGTCGTCCCGGCGGGAGGCGGGTTCCGGTGCGGCGGCTGGACGGCGACGGCCGGGGCCGAGGAGCTGGAACTCGACGGTGACGGTGGTGCGCTGGACGGCCTGCGGGCGCTGTGCGCGGCGGCGTGGACGGCCGCCGGCGCGGGTTCCTGTGAGCTGGACAGCGGTAAGGCGCTGGCCCGTCTGGGGTGGTGAGACCCCCGCGTCACCGGGGAATGCGGGGCCCGCGGATCGTGATCGATCAGCAGGGTAGGCTAACCTAACCGCGTGTTGGTCGAGAGTCCCCCCGAACAGCGCGCGGACACCGCCCCCGCGCCCCGGAACCGCCGGGCGGTACGCCTCCTCGGGCTGCTCCTCTCCGTCATGGTGCTGGTATGCGTCATGGTGGCGAGTATCGCGATCGGTGCGAAGGAGCTGTCCCTGGACGAGGTGTGGCACGGCCTGTTCGAGGATTCCGGCACTTACGGTGACGTCGTCGTGGCGGACAGGCTGTCACGAACCCTCCTGGGACTGCTCGCCGGTGCCGCGCTCGGCCTGGCGGGCGCGGTCCTCCAGGCGCTGACCCGCAATCCGCTGGCCGATCCCGGACTGCTCGGCATCAACGCCGGCGCGTCCGCGGCCGTGGTCACGGCCATCACCTTCCTCGGCGTCACCTCGCTGTCCGGATACGTGTGGTTCGCGTTCTTCGGAGCGGCGGCCGTGGGCGCGCTGGTGTGGTTCCTGGGCGGCAGCCGGGGCGCGACCCCGGTGCGGCTGGTGCTCGCCGGTACGGCCATCAGCGCGGCCCTGTACGGCTATCTCCAGGCCATCATGATCCTGGACCAGGCGGCGCTGGGCCGGATGCGGTTCTGGACGGTGGGTTCGCTGGCCTCCGCGAGCGAGGGGACCATCCGGCAGGTGGCGCCGTTCCTGCTGGTCGGGACGCTGCTGGCACTGTCGCTCGCCCGTCCGCTGAACGCCATGGCGATGGGCGACGACACCGCCAAGGCGCTCGGCGCCGACCTCAACCGCACCCGGGCGCTGTCCATGCTGGCCGCGACCGTGCTGTGCGGGGCCGCGACCGCCGCCTGCGGGCCGATCGTGTTCGTCGGCCTGATGGTGCCGCACGTCGTGCGTTCCTTCACCGGGCCGGACCTGCGCTGGATCCTGCCGTACGCGGCGGTCCTGTCGCCCGTGCTGCTGCTCGGTGCCGACGTCATCGGCCGCGTCGTGGCCCGGCCCGCCGAGCTCCAGGTCGGTATCGTCACAGCGATCCTCGGCGGCCCGGTCTTCATCTTTCTCGTGCGACGGCGGAGGACGGCCCAGTTGTGAAGACCAACCGCGTGGTGCGGACCCCAGGCGGCCTCTCGGTCCGGTTGGACGTGCGTGCCGCCGCCGTCACCCTGCTGCTGCTGGCCGTGGCGCTCACGGCGAGCGTCGTACTGATCGGAACCGGGGACTTCCCGATCCCCGCCGCCGACGTGATCAGGACGCTGGCCGGGGAGGGCGACGCCGGCCAGGAGTTCATCGTCAACGAGCTGCGGCTGCCCCGGGTCCTGGTCGGGCTCCTGGTCGGCGCCTCGCTCGGGCTCGGCGGCGCGCTGTTCCAGACGATCTCCCGCAATCCGCTGGGCAGCCCCGACATCCTCGGCCTCGGCCAGGGGGCGACGGCCGGCGCCCTCACCGTGATCGTGCTGTTCTCCGGCAGCGCGGGCCAGGTCGCCCTCGGCGCGCTCGCCGGCGGGCTGGTGACCGGGTTCGCCATCTACGTCCTCGCCTGGAAACGGGGGGTGCACGGCTACCGCCTCGTCCTGGTCGGGATCGGTGTCTCCGCGGTCGTCACCGCGGTCAACGGCTATCTGCTCACCAGGTCCGACATCGTCGACGCGGCCCGCGCGGTCGTCTGGATGACCGGGTCCCTCGACGGCCGCGACTGGGACCAGGTCTGGCCGCTGCTCGCCCTGTGCACGGTCCTCGTACCGCTGGTCCTCACCAACTCGCGCGGGCTCAAGCTGATGGAGATGGGCGACGACGTCAGTTACGCCCTCGGCGTGCGCGTGGAGCGCGTACGGCTGCTGCTGTTGCTGTCGGCCGTACTGCTCACCGCGTCCGCCACCGCCGCGGCCGGACCGGTCGCCTTCGTCGCGCTCACCGCGCCGCAGCTCGCCCGGCGGCTGACCCGCTCACCGGGCCCGAACCTGGTGGCGTCGCTGCTCATGGGGGCCGCCCTCCTGGTCAGCGCCGACTGGATCTCCCAGCGGGCGTTCGGCGCCGAACAACTGCCCGTGGGGGTGGTGACCGGCGTGCTCGGAGGTGTCTATCTGCTGTGGCTGCTGGTCACCGAGCGCAAGGCGGGCCGGATATGAGCGGCGACAGCACATCCCGCAGCGGGCCGAACCACCGGAGGAACACCGTGAACCGACTGTCCGCCGAGAACGTCACCCTGGCCTACGACCAGCGGGTCATCGCCGAACAGCTGTCGGTGGAGATACCCGACAACTCCTTCACCGTGATCGTCGGACCCAACGCCTGCGGCAAGTCGACCCTGCTGCGTGCCCTGTCCCGGATGCTCAAGCCGAACGAGGGGCGGGTCCTGCTGGACGGGCAGGTCATCCAGTCGATGTCCGCCAAGAAGGTCGCCCGGACCCTGGGACTGCTGCCCCAGTCGTCGATCGCCCCCGACGGCATCACCGTCGGCGACCTGGTGGGCCGCGGCCGCTACCCGCACCAGGGCCTGTTGCGCCAGTGGTCCGCCGAGGACGAGCGCGTCGTCCGGGAGTCCATGACCCGCACCGGCGTCGCCGAGCTGGCCGAACGCCATGTCGACGAGCTCTCCGGCGGTCAGCGGCAGCGCGTGTGGATCGCCATGGCGCTCGCCCAGCAGACCCCGCTGCTGCTGCTGGACGAACCCACCACCTACCTGGACATCCAGCACCAGATCGACGTGCTCGACCTCTGCGCGGACCTGCACGAGGAGCACGGGCGCACCCTCGTCGCCGTACTGCACGACCTCAACCACGCCGCGCGGTACGCCACCCATCTCATCGCCCTGCGTGAGGGGAGGATCATCGCCCAGGGCGCGCCGAAGGACATCGTCACCGCCGGGCTGGTGGAGGAGGTCTTCGGGCTGCGCTGTCAGGTCATCGACGACCCCGAGACGGGCACCCCGCTGGTGATACCGGCGGCGCGCAAGGCCCGGACGAGGGACAAGGCGGAGAGGGCCGAGAAGGCAGAGAGGGTGACCGCGGCGAAGGCTTCCTGACGGCACGGACGCTCCAGAGCTCTCCCGGGCTCCCGGGCGTCCCGGAGGCCTCCTCCGGTCCCCCGAGGAGTCACAGGAGCTTTCTGAGGCGGAACAGGTCGCGAAGCCCCGCCTCCAGCCGCACCCGGCCCGAACCCCAGGCCCTGGCGAAGTGCAGGTCACCGCCGACCAGGGCCACCAGGTCGTCGCCCGCCAGGGCGAGCCTGATCTGGGCCCTCTCGTGCGGCGGGCCGGCGAACGTGTCGTGCACCTCGATCCGGCCGCCCTCGAGCCGGCCGGCGAAGGTCACGTCCAGGTCGGTGAGGTGGCAGCTGACCGACCGGTCCATCGCCGCGGCCGCGCGGACGTCCCCCTCGGCGCCGCCCAGGTTGTCCGAAAGCTGGTCGAGTGCGGCACGGCACTCCTCGATCGTGGCCATCGCGGACGACGGTACCGCAGCCGTTCGCGGTAGCGTCGGGGCATGAACGACGCAGTACCGCGGGCGGTGGAGGCGCAGACGGATTCCGTGCAGCCGGAGCGCACCGGGTCCGTGCCGCAGCCGCCCGACGACGGCCCGGCCGGCCCCGCTCCCCTGGACGTGCCGCGCGCACCCACCGGACACCCCGTGGTGGACGCCCACGTGGAGCGGCTGGCCGACGCCGACGACCTCACCACGGACGGCCATGTCCAGGTGTACGAGGATGTGCACCGGGGGCTGCGCGACGAGCTCACCGCGCTCGACGCCGGCCCGGGGCCCGCGGGTCCCGCCCGTCATCCGACCACCACCCCTTGAGGCCCGTCGTGCCCCCGACGCACACGGCACACGTACACAGGAGCTGAACCGAACGTGGCAGGAGTCGCACGCCGCCGTCTCGACGCGGAGCTGGTCCGCCGTAAGCTCGCGCGCTCGCGCGAGCACGCCATCCAGCTGATCGCCGCCGGGCGGGTCAGTGTCGGCAGGACGGTGGCGGCCAAGCCCGCCACGCAGGTGGAGACCGCCGCCGCCATCGTCGTCACCGAGGACACCGACGACCCGGACTACGTCTCGCGCGGCGGTCACAAGCTGGCCGGCGCCCTCGAGGCGTTCGTGCCGCGCGGCCTGGTCGTGGCGAAGCGGCGTGCTCTGGATGCCGGCGCCTCCACCGGCGGCTTCACCGACGTCCTCCTGCGCGCGGGTGCGGCGCACGTGGTCGCCGTGGACGTCGGATACGGACAACTCGCCTGGTCTCTGCGCAACGATGAACGCGTCACCGTCAAGGACCGTACGAACGTGCGGGAGTTGACGCTCGAGGTCATCGATGGGGAGCCTGTGGATCTTGTCGTGGGGGATCTGTCCTTCATTCCGCTCGGGCTGGTGCTGCCCGCACTGAAGAGGTGCGTGACGCCGGACGCCGACCTGGTGATGATGGTGAAACCGCAGTTCGAGGTGGGCAAGGAGCGGCTGGGCAGCGGCGGAGTCGTCCGCAGCCCGCAACTGCGTGCCGAGGCCGTGCGCGGGGTGGCCGGCCGCGCCTGGGAGCTGGGACTGGGGGCGCAGGGCGTGACGGCGAGTCCGCTGCCCGGGCCCTCCGGGAATGTCGAGTACTTCCTGTGGCTGCGGGCCGGGGCACCGGAACTGGACCCGGCCGATGTTGACCGTGCTGTGGCGGAGGGGCCGCGTTGACGCAGAACCGAGCTCGTACTGTTTTCCTGCTGGCGCACACCGGGCGGCCCGCGGCCATCCGCAGTGCCGAACTCGTGGTCAGGGGCCTGCTGCGCTCCGGCCTCGGCGTACGGGTCCTGGAGGACGAGGCCCGCGACCTGCCGCTGCCGGAGGATGTGGAGACCGTCAAGGAAGCCACCCCGCACTGCCTGGACGACTGCGAGCTGCTGATCGTGCTGGGCGGTGACGGCACGCTGCTGCGCGGCGCCGAGTTCGCCCGCGCCTCCGGGGTGCCCATGCTGGGCGTCAACCTGGGGCGGGTCGGGTTCCTCGCCGAGGCCGAGCGGGACGACCTCGACAAGGTCGTCGACCGGGTGGTGAACCGGGCGTACGAGGTCGAGGAGCGGATGACCGTCGACGTCGTGGTGCACCGCAACGGCGACATCGTCCACACCGACTGGGCGCTGAACGAGGCGGCCGTGCAGAAGGTGTCCGCCGAGCGGATGCTGGAGGTCGTGCTGGAGATCGACGGACGGCCGGTCACCGGTTTCGGCTGTGACGGGATAGTCTGCGCGACCCCCACCGGCTCCACCGCGTACGCGTTCTCCGCGGGCGGGCCCGTGGTGTGGCCGGAGGTCGAGGCGCTGCTGATGGTGCCGATCAGTGCGCACGCGCTGTTCGCCAAGCCGCTGGTGACCTCGCCGGACTCGGTGCTGGCGGTGGAGATGCTGCCGCACGTCCCTCCGGGGGTGCTGTGGTGCGACGGGCGGCGGACCGTCGAGCTGCCGGTCGGCGCGCGGGTGGAGGTACGGCGGGGAGCCGTGCCGGTGCGGCTGGCCCGGTTGCACCATGCCTCGTTCACCGACCGGCTGGTGGCGAAGTTCGCGCTGCCGGTGTCGGGGTGGCGGGGGGCGCCGCACTAGGCACGGTGGGGCGCGGCGGGCGCGCCGGGCGCCCCGGATCCCCGCGTCTGCGTGGAGCAACGTATCCGCGACCCGTCCCGAACGCGTACGCCCGGACCGTCCCCGCCGCAGCGGGGAACGCCCGTCCAGCCGGCGAACCCGTCGGCAGGGCACGGCCTGCGGTGACGCCGGACGGGCGGGGTGGCGTCGCACACCACATGCGAAACCTCGTATGGTCGGGGGCGTGCTTGAGGAGATGCGGATACGGTCGCTCGGGGTCATCGACGACGCTGTGGTCGAGCTGTCGCCCGGCTTCACCGCCGTCACCGGCGAGACGGGTGCGGGCAAGACCATGGTGGTCACCAGTCTGGGCCTGCTGCTGGGTGGCCGCGCGGATGCGGCCCTGGTGCGGATCGGCGCGCGCAGCGCGGTCGTCGAGGGACGGATCGCCGTGCCCGAGGGCGCCGCGGCCGTCGTGCGGGCCGAGGAGGCCGGGGCCGAACTGGATGACGGGACTCTGCTGATCAGCCGTACGGTCTCCGCCGAGGGGCGCTCCCGGGCGCACCTGGGCGGCAGAAGTGTGCCGGTGGGACTGCTCGCGGAGCTCGCGGACGACCTCGTGGCCGTGCACGGGCAGACCGACCAGCAGGGACTGCTGAAGCTGTCCCGGCAGCGGCAGGCACTCGACCGGTATGCCGGGTACGCGGTCGCCGTGCCGCTCGGCAAGTACGGCGAGGCGTACAAACGGCTGCGGGCGGTCGCCACCGAGCTGGAACAGATCACCACGCGCGCGCGTGAGCGGGCCCAGGAGGCGGACCTGCTGCGCTTCGGACTCGAGGAGATCGCCGCCGTGGAGCCCCGTGCGGGCGAGGACGTGGAGCTGGCGGAGGAGGCCCAGCGGCTCGGGCACGCCGAGGCGCTGGCGTCGGCCGCGGCGGTCGCGCACTCCGCGCTGGCGGGCAGTCCGGAGGACCTCGAGAGCGTGGACGCCGGGACGCTCGTGGCGGGCGCCCAGCGGTCCCTGGAGGCGGTGCGGGCGCACGATCCGGTGCTGGCCGCGCTGACCGACCGGATCGGCGAGATCGGCATCCTGCTGCGCGACGTCGCCGGGGAACTGGCGGGTTACGCCGACGGCCTGGACGCCGATCCGCTGCGGCTGGCGGCGGTCGAGGAACGGCGGGCCGCGCTCACCGGGCTGATCAGGAAGTACGGGGAGGACGTCTCCGCCGTGCTGGCGTGGGCGGAGCGGAGCGCCGCGCGGCTGACCGAGCTGGAGGGCGACGACGAGCGGATCGGGGAGCTCACCGCCGAACGTGACGCGCTCCGGGCGGAACTGGGGGTCCTCGCCCAGGAGCTGACGGACGCGCGGACGGAGGCGGCGGAGCGGTTCGCGGCGGCCGTGACCGCGGAGCTGGCCTCCCTCGCGATGCCTCACGCCCGGGTGTCGTTCGACATCCGGCAGACCGAGGACCCGGAAGGCGTCGAGGTCGGCGGCCGCACGGTGGCCTACGGGCCGTCCGGCGCGGACGAGGTCGAGCTGCTGCTGGCCCCCCACCCCGGTGCACCGCCCCGGCCCGTCGCCAAGGGGGCGTCCGGCGGTGAGCTCTCGCGCGTGATGCTCGCCGTGGAGGTCGTGTTCGCGGGGACGGATCCGGTGCCGACGTATCTCTTCGACGAGGTCGACGCCGGTGTGGGCGGCAAGGCGGCGGTGGAGATCGGGCGGCGGCTGGCCCGGCTGGCCAGGACGGCGCAGGTCGTGGTCGTCACGCACCTCCCGCAGGTGGCCGCGTTCGCCGACCGGCAGCTGCTGGTGGAGAAGACCGACGACGGGTCGGTCACCCGCTCCGGGGTGAAGGTGCTCGAAGGCGAGGACCGCATCCGGGAGTTGTCCCGCATGCTGGCCGGCCAGGAGGACTCGCAGACGGCCCGCGCGCACGCGGAGGAGCTGCTCGCGACCGCGCGGGCGGACGGATAGCGGCCGGTCGCGCCGCTCACCGGCGCCGCCCTCCTCATCCGGGCGACGGCCGGCCGGGCCTCCGGGCCCGGCCGGCGCGCGGGGACGGCGAGCCGGGGACGGCGAGCGCGGAGCGGTCCGACCGCCCGCCGCCCGCCGGCTGGGATCCGAAGGCGCGTGCGTCACTCGTACGGGTGATCCGGCGTCACGGACGGTTTCGCGTCCGTGCTCCGGTGGTTCCCGGGACCGGTACGCGTCCTGGCATGCTTGACGCAGTACGCGTAGGAAACCGCGGTACACCCCCTCCGCGCGATCCTTCTGTACGTTCGTCGTGACCGCCCGACCCGAACCAGGAGCCCGGCCACGTGACCCCCGTGAGCAGCCAGTCGTCGATGCGCACCGTGCAGGTGCTGGGCGGCGGCAACACCGCCAGCGGCGCCCATGTGCGCTCCCTGGCCGCGGGGCTCGTCGCAAGGGGCGTGCGGGTCACGGTGTGCGCCCCCGTGGAGGCGGATCACACCTACGACTTCACCGGCGCGGGCGCCGAGCACGTGCACGTGCCGCGCAGCAGCGACCCGGGGTCGGTGGCCGCGCTGCGGGCCGCCTGCACGGGCGCCGACCTGGTCCACGCGCACGGGCTGCACGCCTCGTTCCGTACGGTGCTCGCGCTCGGTGGACGGCACACGCCGCTCGTCGTCACCTGGCACGACCGGCCACGTGCCGAGGGTCCGCGCGCCCACTTCCTGCGCTTGCTGGAGCGGCGGGTCGTCAGAGCGGCGACCGTGGTGCTCGGGACCACCTCGGCGCTCGTCGACCGGGCGCGGCGCACGGGAGCCAGGGACGCGCGACTGGCCGCCGTCTCCCTCCCCGGTCGCTCCGCGTCTCCCGCGCCGGACGATCCCGACCGGCTGCGGCCCAAGATCCGGGCCGAACTCGGCGCCATCGGCCGCCCTCTGCTCATCGCCGTGGGCTCACTCGAGCGGCACCGGGGCTACGACGTCCTGCTGGACGCCGCACACGCCTGGCGGCGGCTCGACCCGGTGCCGCTGGTGGTGCTCGCCGGTGAAGGACCGCTGCGCGGGGAACTCCAGCGCCGGATCGAGGACGAGGAACTGCCGGTCCGGCTCGTCGGACGGCGCGAGGACGTCACCGACCTGCTCGCCGCCGCCGACATCGCGCTGCTGCCGAGCCGGTACGAGGCCCGCTCCCCGCTCGCCCAGGAGGCCCTCCGCGCGGGCCTTCCGCTCGTCGCGACCCGCGTGGGCGGCATCCCCGAACTCGTCGGCGACGCCGCCGAACTCGTCCCGTACGGAAACGCGCGGGCGCTCGCCGACGCCGTCACGGGGCTGCTCGGCGATCCCGGGCGGCGGGATCAGCTCAGGGAACGGGGCGTACGGCAGGCGGCGGACTGGCCGACGGAGGACGAGACGGTCGCCCAGGTGCTCAGCGTGTACGACGAGTTGACGCGGCCCCGGCCGATGGTCTGACCTCAGGCCACGTGCCGCCGGGCCCGCAGGGCGAGGCTCAGCGCCAGGACCGTCTGCGGGTCGTCGAGGTCGGTGCCCAGCAACTCACCGATGCGGGCGAGCCTGTTGTAGAGGGTCTGCCGGTTCAGATGCAGTTCCCTGGCCGTCTCCGCCTTGCGTCCGGCATGGGCCAGATAGGTCTCCAGGGTGGGCAGCAGCGGCGGTCTGGAGCGCCGGTCGTGGTCCAGGACCGGGCCGATCGCACGGTCCACGAACGCCGCCAGGTCCGGGTGCTCCCGCAGCCGCCACAGCAGCAGGTCGATGTCCAGCCGGCGGGCGTCGTACCAGGGCCGGTCGGGCAGGCCCTGCGCCGCGGTCGCCGTCTCCGCCGCGTGCCGCAGCCCTGTCGACGCCGCCGCCCAGTCGCCGGCCGGCCCGACCACCACGGCGGGAGGCCCGCCACCCGGCCGCAGCATCCCCGCGCGGTCGACCCCCGCCCGCAGCGCCGCCGCCACCCGGTCGGCGACGTCCGACCGGTCCGCCTCCGCGCGGAGCCCGAGCAGCAGCGGCACCCGCCCCTCCACCGGCCGTACGCCGAGCAGTACGGGCACCCCGAGCGCGGCGAGTTCCTCGCCCACCGCGCGGGCCAGCACCGCCCAGCCGCCCCCCTGTGGTGGCAGCGCGTCGCCGAGCCGCATCACCACCGGCAGCAGCGGCCCCGCACCCGGTTTGAAGCCCAGCACCCGCGCCTGCGCGGGCGCGTCCGGCGCGGTGATCCGTCCCTCGGCGAGGTCGGTGAGGAAGTCGCCGCGGCCCCGCGCCGCCAGTTCGTCCTCCTGACGGGCCTGCATCAGCACCACGGCGAGGATGCCCGCCGCCCGCTCGGCCGCCAGCCGGTGCACCGGCTGCGGCGTGCTGCGCACCGGCAGCAGCACCAGCCGCGCCCGTACCCCACCGCTGCCGGGGCCGCCGCCCGGCACGTCCACGAGAGCCGAACCGGCCGGCGGGTCGTCCTGGTGCCGGTCGCGCAGCCCCTCCCACACCTGGAGCGGGTCCGCGCCCTCGGGGCCCTCGCCGGCCGCGTACAGCAGCTGTCCGTCGGTCGTCTCCAGGAACACCGGGTTGCCGGTGAACCCCGCGAGGATCTCCAGGACCTGCGGGACCCCGCCGCCGCCGAGCAGCGCCTCGGTGCAGCGGCGGTGCACCTCCTCGGCGCGTTGCAGCAGCGCGTAGTGCCCGTTGACGATCTCGGTGTGGATCTCCTCGGTGACCGTCACGAACGGCACCTCCCGGTGCAGCTGCACCAGCGGGAGCCCGGCCGTCCGGGCCGCGTCGACGAGGGCGGCGGGGAGCCGGGTGAAGCGCGGGCCCAGCTCCACCACGAGCGCCGCGATGCCGCGCTCGGCCAGCGTGCGTACGAAGGCCCGCTGGTCGGCCGGGCGTGTGCCGAGGCCGTACCCGGTGGTCAGCAGCAGCTCGCCGCCCTTGAGGAGCGACGCGATGTTCGGCACCTCACCCGCGTGCACCCAGCGCACCGTGCGCTCCAGCCGGTCGGCACCGGCGAGGACCTCCGGCAGACCGCTGCGCAGGCCCGGGAGGTCCAGGGCGCGCCGCACGGTGATTCCGGCACCCCGGGTGTCGTATCCGCTGTCCATACCGGGACGCTACCCGCGCGGTCGTCCCCGGCGCACGCACGGCCGGGGTCGGGGCGGGGGCGGCCGGGTCGCGGCGCGGCCATGGACATCAGCCCAGGAGGAGCGGCTACGCCGCGGCCGGGCCGGCCGGGATCGCCCTGGTCCCGGCCACGGCGGGAGACCCGGGCGGCGAGCGGACGCCGACCGCGCTCGCGCCCGGGCAGCCGCGCTCAGCCCCCGTAGGCTCCCGAAGCGGTCAGGCGCAGCGCCGTGTCGATGAGGGGGACGTGGCTGAAGGCCTGGGGGAAGTTGCCGACCTGCCGTTGCAGGTGCGGGTCCCACTCCTCCGCCAGCAGGCCGAGGTCGTTGCGCAGCGCGAGCAGCCTCTCGAAGAGCTTGCGCGCCTCGTCCACCCGGCCGATCATCGCCAGGTCGTCGGCCATCCAGAACGAGCAGGCGAGGAACGCGCCCTCGTCGCCCGGCAGTCCGTCGACGCCCTCGTCCCGGCCCTCCGTCGGGTAGCGCAGGATGAAACCGTCGGAGGTGGACAGCTCGCGCTGGATCGCCTCGATGGTGCCGATCACCCGCTTGTCGTCCGGCGGCAGGAAGCCCATCTGCGGGATCAGCAGCAGGGCGGCGTCCAGTTCCCTGGAGCCGTAGGACTGGGTGAAGGTGTTGCGTTCCTTGTCGTAGCCCTTCTCGCACACATCCCGGTGGATGTCGTCGCGCAGCTGCTTCCACTCCTCCAGCGGGCCGTCGGCGTCACCGGACTCGACGAGCTTGATGGTGCGGTCCACGGCGACCCAGGCCATCACCTTGGAGTGCACGAAGTGGCGGCGCGGGCCGCGCACCTCCCAGATGCCCTCGTCCGGCTCCGTCCAGTGCTTCTCCAGGTACCGGATCAGCTTCAGCTGGAGCAGCGAGGCGTAGTCGTTGCGGGCCAGGCCCGTCATGTGGGCCAGGTGCAGGGCCTCGGTGACCTCGCCGTACACGTCCAGCTGGAGCTGGTGCGCCGCGCCGTTGCCCACCCGGACCGGGCCGGAGTTCTCGTAGCCGGGCAGCCAGTCGAGCTCCGCCTCGCCGAGCTCGCGCTCACCGGCGATGCCGTACATGATCTGCAGGTTCTCCGGGTCGCCCGCCACCGCGCGCAGCAGCCACTCGCGCCAGGCGCGGGCCTCCTCGCGGTATCCGGTGCGCAGCAGCGAGGACAGGGTGATCGCGGCGTCGCGCAGCCAGGTGTAGCGGTAGTCCCAGTTGCGGACGCCTCCGATGTCCTCCGGCAGGGAGGTGGTGGGCGCGGCGACGATGCCGCCTGTCGGGGCGTACGTCAGCGCCTTCAGCGTGATCAGGGAACGGATCACGGCCTCGCGGTAGGGGCCGTGGTACGTACAGTGCTCGACCCACTCGCGCCAGAAGTCCTCCGTCGCCTCCAGCGACTGCTCCGGTTCCGGCAGGGCCGGCGGCTGCTTGTGCGACGGCTCCCAGGAGATGGTGAAGGCGATCCGCTCGCCGGGCGCGACGGTGAAGTCGGAGTACGTGGTGAGATCCTCGCCGTAGGTGTCGGCGGAGGTGTCGAACCACACCGAGTCCGGGCCGGCCACGGCGACCGTGCGCCCCTCGTGCCGGTGCACCCACGGGACGATCCGGCCGTAGGAGAACCGCATCCGGAGCGTCGAGCGCATGGGCACCCGGCCCGAGAGGCCCTCCACGATGCGGATCAGCTGCGGGGCGCCGTCGCGCGGGGGCATGAAGTCCGTCACCCGGACCGTGCCGCGCGGCGTCTCCCACTCCGATTCCAGGATCAGTGAGTCGCCGCGGTAGCCGCGCCGGGTCGCGCTCGGCGGTTCGGCGCCGGCGGCGTGGGCGGGGCCCAGCCGCCAGAATCCGTGATCCTCGGTGCCCAGCAGGCCGGCGAAGACGGCGTGCGAGTCGAAGCGGGGCAGGCACAGCCAGTCCACCGTGCCGTCCCGGCAGACCAGCGCCGCTGTCTGCATGTCTCCGATGAGTGCGTAGTCCTCGATGCGCCCGGCCACGTGCATCTCCAGTCGAACGGCCACGTCACCCCGCGAGGGGGCTGTCGCTAGTGCGGTCAGGGTTTTTGTCATACGTCGTTGAGCTGTGAAGCACAGCAGTCACTCGGCCTTGATGGCAAGCGCCAACTGTTTCTCAACGAACTGACGAGCTCACGTTGTTCCGGGTCTTACGGGCGGGGGTGGTGCCGTTCGGCCGGCCTGGCTCGGCAGCGAGTGTCCGAGCAGGATACGACGCACGTAGATGATCTGTGTGCCGCTCGGGACAACGCGCCTCCGCCGGACGAGTGACCGAGCGGTGCCGGTCCGGTGTCCGGCGCATATCCTGTGCCGACGCGTGCGCGGAGCGTGGCCGTGAGCCGGCGCCGCGCGGCGCTGATACGCTGGTAGCCCGTGGACCGGTGGGCGAGAAACCCCGGAACCGCACCCACAGACCGCGACCACGGGAGCCCCCTCTTGGCCATGCAGCCCGCTGCTTTCCGCAACAGCAAAGCGTCGACGACCAAGCACATCTTCGTCACCGGGGGTGTCGCCTCCTCCCTCGGCAAGGGACTCACCGCCTCCAGCCTCGGCATGCTGCTCAAGGCCCGTGGTCTGCGCGTCGTGATGCAGAAGCTGGACCCGTACCTCAATGTCGACCCGGGCACGATGAACCCCTTTCAGCACGGTGAGGTGTTCGTCACCAACGACGGCGCCGAAACCGATCTGGACATCGGACACTACGAGCGCTTCCTCGACCGCGACCTGGACGGCTCGGCCAACGTCACCACGGGCCAGATCTACTCCACGGTGATCGCCAAGGAGCGGCGCGGTGAGTACCTGGGCGACACCGTGCAGGTCATCCCGCACATCACCAACGAGATCAAGCACCGGATCCGCCGGATGGCGACCGACGAGGTCGACGTGGTGATCACGGAGGTCGGCGGCACGGTCGGCGACATCGAGTCGCTGCCGTTCCTGGAGACCGTCCGCCAGGTGCGGCACGAGGTCGGCCGCGACAACGTGTTCGTGGTCCATATCTCTCTCCTGCCCTACATCGGCCCGTCGGGTGAGCTGAAGACGAAGCCGACCCAGCACTCGGTTGCGGCGCTGCGCAACATCGGTATCCAGCCGGACGCGATCGTGCTGCGCTGCGACCGTGAGGTGCCCACCGCGATCAAGCGGAAGATCTCGCTGATGTGCGACGTCGACGAGGCGGCCGTGGTGGCCTGCCCCGACGCCCGCTCCATCTACGACATCCCGAAGACCGTGCACGGCGAGGGCCTGGACGCCTACGTGGTCCGCAAGCTGGACCTGCCCTTCCGTGACGTGGACTGGACGACCTGGGACGACCTGCTCGACCGGGTCCACAACCCCGACCACGAGATCACCCTGGCCCTGGTCGGCAAGTACATCGACCTGCCCGACGCCTATCTCTCGGTCACCGAGGCGCTGCGCGCGGGCGGCTTCGCCAACAAGGCCCGGGTGAAGATCAAGTGGGTCACCTCGGACGACTGCAAGACCCCGGCCGACGCCCAGGCGCAGCTCGGTGACGTCGACGGCATCTGCATCCCGGGCGGTTTCGGAGACCGCGGTGTGCTCGGCAAGGTCGGCGCGATCAAGTACGCCCGCGAGAACCGGATCCCGCTGCTGGGACTCTGCCTCGGGCTGCAGTGCATCGTGATCGAGGCCGCGCGGCACCTCGCGGACATCTCCGACGCCAACTCCACCGAGTTCGACCCGGCCACCTCCCACCCGGTCATCTCCACGATGGCCGAGCAGCTGGACATCGTCGCCGGTGAGGGCGACATGGGCGGCACCATGAGGCTCGGGATGTATCCGGCCAAGCTGGCCGAGGGCTCGATCGTGCGCGAGGTGCACGACGGCAAGGAGTACGTCGAGGAGCGCCACCGGCACCGCTACGAGGTGAACAACGCCTACCGCGCGGAGCTGGAGAAGAAGGCGGGCATCGTCTTCTCCGGCACCTCCCCGGACGGCAAGCTCGTCGAGTACGTCGAGTACCCGCGCGAGGTGCACCCCTACCTGGTCGCGACGCAGGCGCACCCGGAGCTGCGCTCGCGTCCGACCCGTCCGCACCCGCTCTTCGCGGGCCTGGTGAAGGCCTCGGTCGAGCGGAAGATCTCGAAGTAACACACCCGGTTGTACGGTTGCCGGGGTGCGAACCCTCAAAGGGAACGCGCCCCGGCTGTTTTCTTCACCCAGGGCACGCGCATTGCAGGCCGGGCACGCGCGCGAGAGCGGAACGTCGGGAAGGACGGGCATGACGATCAAGGACACCCCGGAGGAGTGGGAGGTCCGCGGGACCCGGACCCCGTTCGCGGGGGCCAAGACCTCCGTGCGTACGGACGATGTGGTGATGCCCGGGGGCACCGTGGTCCGCCGCGACTACCAGGTCCACCCCGGGTCCGTGGCCGTCCTCGCCCTGGACGACGCCGACCGGGTCCTGGTGCTGCGCCAGTACCGGCACCCCGTGCGGCAGAAGCTGTGGGAGATCCCGGCGGGTCTGCTCGACGTGGCCGGCGAGAACCCGCTGCACGCCGCCCAGCGCGAGCTGTACGAGGAGGCGCACGTCAAGGCGGAGGACTGGCGGGTGCTGGCCGACGTCTACACCACGCCCGGCGGCTGTGACGAGGCCGTGCGGATCTTCCTCGCGCGGGGGCTGTCCGAGGCCGAGGGCGACCGCTTCGCGGTGGAGGACGAGGAGGCGGACATGGAGCTCGCCCGGCTCTCCGTCGAGGAGTTGGCGCGCGGTGTGCTGGCCGGTGAACTGCACAACAACTGTCTGGTGGTGGGTGTCCTCTCGCTCGTCGCCGCGCGGACCGGTGACGGCCTGGACGCGCTGCGCCCGGCGCAGGCACCGTGGCCGGCGCGGCCGTTCGAGGTGTGACGCGGGCGGGAGTGCCGTGATGGCAACCCGGCCGTGTCGCGACCGGTCGGGCCGTTCTCCGCGCCCTCCTCACCGGCGCTCCCAAGCCGTCGGTCGTACGATCTGTTGATCCGATCGGGGGAGTCTCGCCCCCCGCGCCGCGCTCCTCACGGAACGTCGCAGAGCGTGAACTAGGCTCTGGAAAACACCCGATCCGGAAGACCCGGCGGGCTTGCGCGTGCGGTGGGACGGGAGTGTGGCCCGTGACGGATCAGGCGGTGGACCCGAACGGTGTGCGGCTCCCCCGGGACGCTGCCCCGGAAGGTCGATTCCTGGGCCGTACGAGAGAGTTGAAGGAACTGCGCGCCGACATCGAGCGCGCGGGACTGGACACGCTCTCCGGCCGCAAGGCCCCCCGCGCACGGGTGCTGCTCATCGCGGGCCGGCCCGGCTCCGGCCGGAGCGCCCTCGCCGAGGAACTGGTGCGCCAGGTCGCCGACCGCTATCCCGGAGGGTCCCTGCGCGCCCGGCTCAGCGAACCCGACGGCACGCGCGTGCCGGTCGGACGCGCCGCGCGGGAACTGCTCGACGTACTTCAGGCGCCCGCGCCGGCCGGGGCCCCCGAGGACGATCTCACCGAGGCGCTGCGCACCGCCCTGGCCGACCGCCGCGCGGTGCTGCTGCTGGACGACGCGGCCGACGCCGAGCAGGTCGACGCGCTGCTCCCGGACAACCCGGACTGTCTCGCCGTCACCGTCTCCTCGGGGCCGCTGACCGGCATCGCCGACGTCCGCCCCTGCACCCTCGGCGGCCTCGACACCAAGTCCTCGGTGGAACTGCTGTCCCGGCTGACCGGATCGGTCCGCATCACGGTCGACCCCCGGGCCGCCGAGCGGCTCGCCGAGCAGTGCCAGGGCCAGCCGGCCGCCCTGGTGCTGGCCGGCGGCTGGCTCGCCGCCCGGCCCAAGGCCGCCGTCGCCGATCTCGCCAGGCAGCTGAACACCGACACCGGCCAGGGCACCGTCGTCGGCCGCGTGGTCCGGCTGGTGCACGACTCGCTGCCCGCGAGCGCCGCCCGGACCCTGCGGCTGCTTGCTCTGGCCCCCGGCGGCCTGGTCGACCCGCACACCGCCGCCGCCCTCGCCGGCTGCTCCGTGGAGGCCGTACGCACCACGCTGGACGACTTCGCCGCCCACGGTCTGCTGCACTCGGTGGGATCCGCCCAGCCGCAGTACCGGGTACCCGGCTGCCTGCACTCCGTGCTGCACGACCTCGCGGCCGGGCACGAGAAGCCGGGCGAGCTGCAGCTGGCCCGCGCCCGCATGCTGGAGCGGACCGTACGGCTGCTCCAGTCGTGCAGGGCGATCACCGAGACCGACAGCGCCCAGGCCCGCGAGAAGCTCCTCGGCATGCCGCGCGCCCTGCGCTTCCCCAGCGCCCGGGCCGCCGCCGACTGGCTGCGGCTGCGCCGGCCCGCGCTGCTCGCCGCCGCCCGGCTGGCGGTCGCCGACGGAGAGCTGGACACCCTCGCCAGACGGCTGATGTCGCAGCTGGTGCGCGCCATGGCCGCCCACTTCGGCACCCGGGCCGCCGCGAGCGACCTGTACGACATCCACGGCCTGGTCCTCGGCGTCGCCGAGCGCCGCGGACTGCCCCGGGAGCGGGCGGCGGCCCTGCTGAACCTCGGCGACCTCGACGCCCACACCGGCCGCACGGCGGACGCCCTGACCCGCTACCGGGCCGCGCTGGACGCCGGACGCGAGGCGAACGACCCGTACGCGACCGGCCGCGCGATGGAATCCGTAGGCGGCGCGCATCTGGAACTCGGGGACTTCGACCGGGCCGCCGACTGGTTCGGCCGGGCCCTGTCCGAACGGCTCGCCCGGGGCGAGCACCCCGAGGCCGCCCGGCTCTACGGCCGGATCGGCGCCGCCCACACCTACGCGGGGCGCTACGGCGAGGCACTGCGCAACTGGCGTGCGGCCGTCGCCGGGCACCGCAGGAGCGGCGATGTGCCCGCGCAGGCGCGTGCCCTGAGCGAACTGGCCCGGGTGCAGGAGTACGCGGGCCGGCCCGACGAGTCGCTGCGCACCTGCCGGGAGGCCGTGGAGTGGGCGCGCCGGGCCGAGGACACCCGCCTGCAGGCCGCGCTGCACCTGCGGCTCGCCGACTCCTTCGAGCGCCTCGGCGACCCCGCGTCCGCCGCGCTGCACCGGGGCACGGCCGAGCGAATGCTGGCCGACGAGGCCCCGGAAGACGACTCCGAGGCGGAACACGGAGCTAACGCCTGCGAAATCCGCAGCACATCTGCGGAAGATTGATGCAAAGGAAGGCTGGACAGCGAGAACGCCTTCATTAAACTGGCTCTGCCGCACCATCTTCTGCGGTCCCTCCCGGTGTGCCCACGTGTGCCCGGGTATGTGTAGTGATATCCCCTACCCTCTGAGCCAAGGACCGTGATCCCCGTGAAGGTCGGCATTCCCCGCGAGGTCAAGAACAACGAGTTCCGGGTGGCCATCACCCCCGCCGGCGTGCACGAGCTGGTGCGCCACGGCCACCAGGTCGTCATCGAGCGCGGCGCCGGCGTCGGCTCCTCGATCCCGGACGGCGAGTACATCGCCGCGGGCGGGCGGATCCTGGACACCGCCGACGAGGTCTGGGCCGCCGCCGACCTGCTGCTGAAGGTCAAGGAGCCCGTCGCGGAGGAGTACCACCGCCTGCGCAAGGACCAGACCCTCTTCACCTACCTGCACCTGGCCGCGTCGAAGGAGTGCACGGACGCCCTGCTGGAGTCCGGCACCACCGCGATCGCCTACGAGACCGTCGAACTGCCCAGCCGCGCACTGCCGCTGCTCGCGCCGATGTCCGAGGTCGCGGGGCGGCTGTCCACCCAGGTCGGTGCCTACCACCTGATGCGCGCCCACGGCGGCCGCGGGGTGCTCCCCGGCGGCGTGCCCGGGGTGCTGGCCGGCCGGGCCGTCGTCATCGGCGGCGGGGTCTCCGGCTGGAACGCCGCGCAGATCGCCATCGGGATGGGCTTCCACGTGACCCTGCTCGACAAGGACATCAACAAGCTCAAGGAGGCCGACAAGGTCTTCGGCACGAGGATCCAGACGGTCGTCTCCAACTCCTTCGAGCTGGAGAAGGCCTGCCTGGAGGCCGACCTGGTGATCGGCGCGGTGCTGGTCCCGGGCGCCAAGGCGCCGAAGCTGGTCACCAACGAGCTGGTCTCGCGGATGAAGGCGGGAAGTGTCCTTGTCGACATCGCGATCGACCAGGGCGGCTGCTTCGAGGACTCCCACCCGACCACGCACGCCGAACCGACCTTCACGGTCCACGAGTCGGTCTTCTACTGCGTCGCGAACATGCCCGGCGCGGTGCCCAACACCTCGACCTACGCGCTGACCAACGCCACGCTGCCGTACATCGTCGAACTCGCCGACCGCGGCTGGGCGGACGCGCTGCGCCGCGACCCCTCGCTCGCCAGGGGTCTCAACACGCACGACGGCAAGGTCGTTTACCGGGAGGTCGCCGAGGCGCACGGCCTCGAGCACGTCGACCCCGCCGCGCTGCTCGGCTGAGCCGCCAGGGCGGTAAGTCGACCAAGTCACCCTCTGGCAAAGGCGACACGTCAACTCGAGTCGTCAACGTCACGCACCACGCCGGACCTTGTCCCACGAGGTCCGGCCGGATGTGTGTATGGTCACTTCCTGATTCCTGTACAACTCGCCTCGAACGTAACCCTTCTACCGATTCGCACACCCGTGAAACCTGCCGTGCGACGGCCGTACGCCCTTGACAGAGGGATGTTTCATTGCCGACACATCGGGCCGGGTCCGGCGGATTGTGTTGCTGCGGACGGCCGACACGCCATAGAGTCGCCAAACGTCGGCATGGTGCCACGCTGACCTGTCTAGAAGTTTCCTGGTCACCAAGGAGGTAAGACGACTTGTGAATGAGTCGACATTTACTCCCGGGGGTGGTCAACCAGGAATGCCTGCGCCGGACCAGGAGCCCGCGGGATTCGCTGCTGTCGGCTCCGTAGCTGTGCGCACCTTCGCAGCCCATCGGAGTCACCGGGCTCCAGGGGTGACTCTCCCAGCACACCAGAGCATGGATGGCCATCACGTGAACGCCATGGCCGGCGACGGAAGTGGCGCGCCCCACAACCAGCTCGCCGACTACGACGAACTGCCCGAGGGGCATTTCTACGACCCCGACGCCGAGTACGAGCCCGATCCCGAGTACGCGGCCACGCTCGCGCCCGACGCGGCGCGCCAGCGGCGTGAGCGCGTCGGTCCGACCGGACGCCCGTTGCCGTACTTCCCGATCCCGGGGCCGCTGACCGACCACGGCCCCGCGAAGATCATCGCGATGTGCAACCAGAAGGGCGGCGTCGGCAAGACCACGTCGACCATCAACCTGGGTGCCGCGCTCGCGGAGTACGGACGCCGGGTGCTGCTCGTCGACTTCGACCCGCAGGGCGCGCTGTCGGTCGGGCTCGGTGTCAACCCGATGGAACTCGACCTCACCGTCTACAACCTGCTCATGGAGCGGGGCATGGCGGCCGACGAGGTGCTGCTGAAGACGGCGGTCCCCAACATGGACCTGCTGCCCAGCAACATCGACCTGTCGGCGGCCGAGGTGCAGCTGGTGAGCGAGGTCGCGCGCGAGTCGACCCTCCAGCGGGCGCTGAAGCCGCTGATGGACGACTACGACTACATCGTGATCGACTGCCAGCCCTCGCTGGGCCTGCTGACGGTCAACGCGCTGACCGCCGCGCACAAGGTGATCGTGCCGCTGGAGTGCGAGTTCTTCGCGCTGCGCGGTGTGGCGCTGCTGACCGAGACGATCGAAAAGGTCCAGGAGAGGCTCAACCCCGACCTGGAGCTCGACGGCATCCTCGCCACCATGTACGACTCGCGCACGGTGCACAGCCGTGAGGTGCTCGCGCGGGTGGTCGAGGCGTTCGACGACCACGTCTACCACACGGTCATCGGGCGTACGGTCCGCTTCCCGGAGACCACGGTCGCCGGTGAGCCGATCACCACGTACGCGTCCAACTCCGTCGGTGCCGCCGCCTACCGCCAGCTCGCCAGGGAGGTGCTCGCCCGGTGTCACGCCGAGTGAGTCTGCCGGGGGCCGACGAACTCTTCCGTACGACAGGGGGGATGGCGCTCCAGGCGTCCACCCCCCGGCGCGCCAACGGCGAGGCCCGCGTTCCCGCGCCCGCGGGGGAGGGGGACGCGGCGGCCGCGCAGGAGGACGCGCCGCAGTCGGTGCCCGTACGGGGCGGCGACGGCGAGGGCGCGGAGCACGCCGCGGCGGACGCGGACCCGGCCGACGGCGGGGAGTCCCGCAGCCGTGGCGCGACGGGCTCCGGGCGGCGCCAGACGGCGCAGGAGGGAGCGGCCCCGCGCAAGCAGCGGGGAAGAGCGGCGGCGCGGCGGCCCAGTGGCCGTGAGCGTCACGACGAGAAGATCACCGTGTATGTGTCCGCCGAGGAACTGATGGACCTCGAGCACGCGCGTCTCGTCCTGCGCGGCGAGCACGGACTCGCCGTGGACCGCGGCCGCATCGTCCGCGAGGCGGTCGCCGTGGTCCTCGCCGACCTGGAGAGCCGGGGCGACGCCAGCATCCTCGTACGACGCCTGCGCGGACGGTAGCGGTAGCCTGCGGAGGCCATGACCTCGAACGACGCTCCCGCTTCCGGCGGTCGGCCGCCCCGCCGCCGCGCCCTGGGCCGGGGCCCGGCGACGACCCCGCCGGGCGCCGGCCCGC
>NZ_JABTTS010000047.1 GCF_018638295.1 Streptomyces sp. CHD11 | reverse complement strand
TAGGCACTGTCCGGCGGATCATGTGACTTTCCGACCGGTCGCTCGTTGGTTGGGTCATGGGCCGGGGGGATCTGACGAATCGCGAGTGGTCGTTGCTTGAGCCGCATCTGCCACCTTTGGGTGGCCGGGGCGGCCGGTGGAACGACCACCGCACCGTGGTCAACGGGATCCTGTTCCGGGTCCGGACCGGTGTTCCGTGGCGTGATCTGCCGGAACGCTATGGCTCGTGGAAGACCATCTACGAGCGGCATCGCCGCTGGTCGGCGGACGGCACCTGGGACCGGATCCTGCAGTCGGTCCAGGCCGACGCCGACCTCGCCGGGCGGATCGACTGGTCGATGGTCGGCGTCGACTCGACGTCCTGCCGGGCCCATCAGCACGCGGCCGGCGCCCGCAAGGCCCGGCCGCGGGTCCCGAAAAAAGGACGACGCCCCGGCACCACCGCCCCGACGAGGGACTCGGACGGTCCCGGGGCGGCCTGACCTGCAAGATCCACCTCGCTGGCGAAGGCGGCTGCCGCCCACTGACCCTCCTGCTCACGCCGGGCCAATGGGGCGATGCCCCGCAGATGATCGAGGTCCTGGACCGGATCCGGGTCCCTCGCCCACTGGGCGGACGGCCCAGAACTCGGCCCGACCACGTCAGCGGCGACAAGGCATACAGCTCACGCCGCAACCGCCGCTACCTGCGAAGACGCCGCATCCGGCACACGATCCCGGAACCGAAGGACCAGCGGGCCAACCGCCGACGCAGAGGCAGAGAAGGCGGCAGGCCCGCCGGCTTCGACCGCGACCGCTACCGACGCCGCAACGAAGTCGAGCGGACCATCAACCGGCTCAAGAACTCCCGCGCGGTCGCGACTCGTTACGACAAGCGGGCCTACGTCTTCCACGGCACCGTCACCGCCGCAGCAATCCGGCTCTGGCTCCGCCAGTGATCCGCCGGACAGACCCTANGCCGGCTTCGACCGCGACCGCTACCGACGCCGCAACGAAGTCGAGCGGACCATCAACCGGCTCAAGAACTCCCGCGCGGTCGCGACTCGTTACGACAAGCGGGCCTACGTCTTCCACGGCACCGTCACCGCCGCAGCAATCCGGCTCTGGCTCCGCCAGTGATCCGCCGGACAGACCCTAGCGCTGAGATAGGCGGAGGCCCGGTCGATGTCCCTGTCGGTGAGGCGTTCGCCCTCGAAGAGGGACAGCGGGTCGTGCAGCACGTCCGCGACAGCAGGCAGCAGGATGTCGTCGTGTTTGCGGTGCCACAGCCAGACCAGCAGGCCCTTGCGTGCGGCGGCGGCCCGCGCGGCCGGGTCGGCGCGCCGGCGCCTGCGCTCCTCCATCCACTCAAGGCCGCGCGGGGTCAGGTTGGCTTCGGGGCCGTCGTGGGTCGTGTGACGGTCGTCCAGGAGCCGTTGGCCCTTGCAGAACTGCAGGAGTTGGTACGTCTGGTTCTCGGTGAGGCTGTGCGACTGCCCGAACTCGGTGATCGGCACCCCGCCCAGTGGATCAGCTCTCGTGCGGTCGTAGACCCATTCCACGAGCGGTTCGTGCAGGGCGGAGAAGTCGGCGGACACAGGGTGCTCCCTTGCTCGGTACGACGGGCTTGCTGATGCTCATGGCTTTTCGATGAAGGGCAGTCCGACGGCGGCGAGTTTTGTCTGCAGATTGATGTCCCTGGTGGCCACATAGACGGCAGAGCCAGGGTGTCGGGACTGCAGCAGCAGGGTGGAGGCCACAAAGCGGTCGTCGGGCACATCGAGGTCGAGCCAGTTCGGCAACCCGTCGCCCTTGGGTTCGATGTGCTCGAAGATGGCGTGCACATCGCCAGCCACTCGTACGCCGCGCAGGACGTCGCCGTTGGTTCGCAGCCCTTTCAAGCGGCGGTCGGCCTTCTTCGCCGCATCGCGGATGTCGGGGTTGCGACCGGCGAGCTTGTGCTCATCCAGCTCCCGTAGAACAACGGGCAGCAGGTGGACCATGTACCGATTCCCGAGCAGCGGCGTGTAGATCGCCACGTCGGGGTCATCGAGGAGCATGTTCGTGTCGACCGCTACACGCACCGCCCAGGCGTCATCCGGCAGGAGCTCGCCCAGCTTCCGGAGCGTGGCCACGGCCGCCTTGACCTTGTCGACGGCCTTGTCAATGCTGGCCGGCACGGTGGTGTCCCGGGGGCGTACAAGCCAGCGCTGCAGGAGGGCAAGAGTCCCGTCGAGGCGCTTGGTGACCTCCGGCGTCGGATGCGGGAACAGCAGCCGGAACAACGGTTCCCATTCCCGTACGCGCCCCAGCAGTTCCATCCTTCGCGTCTCGAGCTCGGGGCCGCTGGGTACCCAGCCCCACTTCGCGGCACCGGCATACAAGATGCCTCTGGATGGGCGGTTCGGGTCGACGTTCCGGATCTGCGAGTCCGCAAGGACCTCCAGGAAATCCGCTTCGATCAGGTCCAGATCTGACCGAAGGCGTTCCAGGTACGTCGGCGGGGCTTGTGTGGCGGCCATCTGCCGATGATGCCGCACACCTCTGACAACCCATTCCCGTTCCGCCCGGGACCTCTTTACTACTTCCCCCCACGAGCCCACCGCTGTGTCGCGGGCTACCACGGGGCTCGCCAATGCACACGGTCGGGACGCCCCGAACTCCCGGCTGCGTCTGCATCACGCCCACGGCCGGGAGTTCGGTGTGCACCGAGCACCAGGTAAGACGCCCCACAGCATCACTGGGGGCGTCTTACCGCACACGCGTCAGGAGGTGAGTGCGAACCAGTCGTTGGCAGGCGGCCACCTCCGCGGCCGCATCACATCCCGGATCCGCAGGACGTCGGCGCACCGGCCCTCGATCGCGTCCACGGCCTCCGGCGGCGTGTGATCGGTGAGCCGCAGGACGCGGATCCGGGCGAAGGCCCTGCGTTTCGCCGGGTTGTTGTCGTGCCTGTCCAGCCGTCCGAGCAGGCCGTCCGCACGGTTGGCCTGCCCCAGCCAGCGGAGACGGTGCTCCGTGTCTGAGATCAGGTAGATCGCGGTGGTGATGTCCAGTTCCTCGTACCGCCACCGCTCGGCCCAACGCACGGGCCGGAAGAGAACCTCGTCGAGGTACCGGCCGGCTGCTCGGGGCAGTGCGCCCAGGCGGCCGTCGGTCAGGACCGGGCCGGTCGGCAAGGCGCCACTCACAGGGCGTCACCCTCCTCCGTGAACTCTTCCTCGAACTCCGCCAGGTCGTCGTCCTCGTCGGAGTCGCTGGCCTCCGTGAGGAACTTCTCCGACGCGGACTCCTCGATGGTCGGGTTGCCGTACTGCATGTCGATGATGGCCGACTTCAGCATGCCCACGTCGGAGTGCACCACGGACAGAGCGCGGAGAAGAGCGGCGATTTCCTGCTCCACGGCTCCGTGCAGAGGCCGCTGACCGGCCTCCTGAGCGTCGGACAGAAGGGAACGCGCTGTTTTGAGCACCTCGACCAGGGCCGTGGGCAGATCGCCGGTGACGGCGTCGTAGAAGCGGCCACGGGTGTCGTTGAAGATCTCCAGGGGGGTGGGGTCTGGAGGCTGCGGGGTCGTCCCATCGGTGCTGCTGCCCCGGAGCGTGAACGTCGGCGGGCGCTTGGTCTGGGCCTTCGGGAAGACCGTGTCGAACCAGGACTTGTCCGCCTTGGTGTCTTCGATGGGAAGGCCTTCGGGGTCCACCTGCCGGGGTGTCGTGTTCTTGGCCGTTGCCCTGGCGAGCTCGTTCATCAGCCCGATCGTCCGGCGGGGCTGGCTAAGCATGGCCTTGCGGGCGTTGATCGTGCTCCGGCGGATCTTCTTGTCGGCGACGGTTTCGCCGTCCTCGAGCTCCCCGCTGCCGCTCTGTGCGCCGATCGACCCACGGTCCGCCTCGATGATCTTGCACTCGGCGAGCCAGTGAATGCCGCGGGTCGTCAGGAAGCGGTCAAGCGCGTCGAGGTCGAGCGGCTGATCGGCGGTACTGACGGCGCCGATCACCTTGTCCCACGCGGGTTCCTCGGCGAGGTGCCCCCGGAACTTGATGAAGGTGCTGCTCAGCAGGCCGTCCAGGACACGAGGATTCCAGCGGAAGCTGTATCCCTCACCGATCACCGAGGAGACCATGCGCAGGCGGTGCCAGACGTGGTCCTTGCTCGTGGCGTAGCGGGCCGGCTCGCCCAGCACCCGGCGCAGGGCCCTGGCCCGGGCGGGGTCCTTGGGGAAGACGACGGCGTACAGGGCGCGGTCGCGCCGGTCGCGGGCAGTGACGATGCCTTCGCCGGGACGGTGCTCGGGATCGGGGCCCTCCCCGGCGAGCCAGGCACGCTCCTCCTCGCCGATCCATCCGCGCTGCTTCGCATCCCGCAGAACGGCACGCAGGTCGGAGGCCGCCTTCTCGACCAGGGTGTAGCCCAGGGGCGGGCGCCGGTGGTCGGCCCGATTCGGGTCGAAGACGACGTTGTGGAAGTCCTCCGGGGCGGAGGTCCCCACGATGATCTGCATCCTGACCGTGGCGACCATGGCGGCCTGCTTCGCCTGGCCATGGAGGGAGTGCCGCTCGTCGTCGAAGGCGACGCGCAGCCTCTCCGCGAACGCCGGCACCCACACCGCGGGGTCGGCCACCTTCGCGGGAACGCCGTCGACACCGTCGAGTCCGAGGAGACCGCGATCGATGCCGAAGATGATGTCCTTCGGCACCAGGCCGTGAAGCGCGAGGCGGGCCCGGCTCCGGTTCGCGCCCTTGACGGCGGTCGCGTCGAGAACCCGGCGCACCTGGGCAGTGATGCCACCGTCCAGTTCCTTGACCGGTTCCCGGACCTGACGCAGCAGCAGGGCGTGCAGGGTGGTCTCGTTCTGCCCGTAGACCTGCATGTCGTCGATTAGCTTGTAACCGCGGTCCCCATCAGCCTGGTCGAGGGCATCGGTCATGGTGCCGATCAGCCCGCTCAGCGTCTGGCTGTCCACCGGGGCCGCGGTCGTCAGGAATGCCGCTGGCAGCGCGCCCTCGTGTCGGCCGGTGACCAGACGCGGAAGCATGCGGGCCGGGTCAGAGTTGTGGCGCGCGGGAGAGTGGAAGAAGCGGCGGATGCGCTCGTTGTACTCGCCGGGAGTGCCGGCGAACCCATGGACGGTGACCTCCATGATGTCGAGGCCGGTGCTCGGGTCGCGGTTGATCACTCCGGGCTTGATCCGGTACTCGGCACCGTCTTCGCCGCGCTGCCTGAGGAGGTAGTCCTTGGGGTGGACGATGTAGGGGGCGAGACCGTCGGTGATTTCCAGAGGGAGCCCGGTGGTCTCGTGCAGCGCGACGGAGAAGGTGCGCGTCCACGTGACCTTGTCGGCGCCCGGGAATGGATTGCTCTGGGGGTGGTCCTCGTCGGACTCGTAGTCCTCGATGATGTCAGGATTCATGGCTGCCTCCCGAGATGGGGGTACGCGGCTGCCTGGGCCGGCTGGTCCGGGCAGAGCACGAAGGCGCCCGGACACCCGCACTTTCTCGGGGGTCATCAGTCTCAGCTGCCGCACGCATACGCGATATGAGCGCTGAACCCGTCCGCTCGTCGGCCCTCTGCCGCGACGCGGTGGTCGTCACGATCCGAAGATCGTGTCGCGATCCGGGGATCGCGTGACCAGACGGTCATTGCGGGCGCCCCCGACCCGGATGGGCCACTGGGGGTTCAGGAAGACTCACGGCATGGAGCCGAATGCTGTCGTCCAGAGTACCGGGGCCCACCGACAACGCCGCCCTCTTTCGGTGACGCCGCTTTGTGAAGGCGCCGTAACTACTGCAGCAAGTCGCCGCTGCGTGAGCAAGCTACAGGCCGAAGGCCCGGGGCTCGCCTCGTCACGGCCGTTCTCTACAGGTCGAACTCGAGGTGTTCAATGCCGGTGAGGCGGACCTCCTCCAGCTGGCCTGCGCGGCGGCCGCTGTCCTGGAAGTACACCTCCTTGAGGGCTTCGGCGGCGATCTGCTGGAGCTGCTGGTCGGTGGCGCCCTGCTCCTGGGCGTCGAAGAGGCGGGCGGCGTACTGGGGAGGCAGCGCGACCGTCAGGTGCCGCAGCCGGTCTTCGTCCGTCGTCCCGATCGGCGCGGTGTAGCCGATCCGGGCGCGGGTGTCGATGACGATGCCGCCGGTGGTCGCCGCCTTCTGCCGCGCCTGGGCGCGGATCTGCGGCTGCCACCGCTTCTTCACCTCCCGCTCCAGGCGGGCTGCGAGGTCCGGGCGGGGCTTCTTGATCTGGTCCTTCACGTACCGCTCGACCGTGCGCTGCGAGATCCGCAGCATCTGGGCGACCGCCTTGGTGCCCTTGAGCTGCCTGACCAGGTACCGCATCTGCGCGGGCGCGCTCTTGGGCACCGGGCGGGTGAACGCCTTCTGCACCGCGGCGTCCAGGCCGTCTCCGAACATGCTCATCGCCGTCTACTCCCCGGTGTCCTGAGCGGTAACGGTGCCGTCCTTGATGTACCGGGCGAGGTTGAGCTCCGGAGCGTTGAACTGCTCGCGCACCCCCTCGCCCCACAGCACGCTCTGGGTGCCCTCGTGCTTCACCAGCCCGGGGTTCACGCCGAGCTTGAAGCCGCCCGGCAGCGGCTTGCCGTCCCGGTAGGGCAGGAAGTCCAGCGGTGACGGCCCGTCGGAGGCGTAGACGGCGCAGTCCGAGAGGACCGCGACCGGGTACTGCCCGGTGAAGGCGGCGTGCTTGACGATCTTTCGGTGCATGTTGATCCGTGTGCGGGAGATGACGGCGGCGCGGATGTCCGGGCGCCAGGTGGGCCGAGCAAGGGCCCGCCACGGCTGCCCGGGCTTCCAGCCCTCCCCGCGCGGGCGCTCGCGCAGCTTGCCGATGCCGCCCTTCACGGTCGCCTTGATCGCGGACACCACGATCGCCAGCTGAGGGTCACGCTGCCGGTAGCCGTCCATCGCCTTCAGGAACTCCTCCGGCGACAGGTCGGCGCCCACCCCAAGATCGGCCATCGTGGCGAGGTACGCGTCGCGCAGCCGGTTGTACCAGCCGTCCAGGTAGCGGCCGTTGTCATGGCGGACGTACGCCTCGACCGGCGTGACGTCGTAGCCGAGCTCGACCGCGTACGCGACGGTGGGCGTGGCGTACCACGCCGGGCCCTCGGGCCTTTCACCCTTCGGTGTGAACGGGCTGGGCAGTAGCGAGCCGTCCAGGTCCACCCACGTGTCCTTGGCGACCTTCACCCTCGACAGGTCGATATGGGACAGATCGACCAGCCACGCGCCGGGCAGTTTCGCGTCGAAGACGGGGGTCTTGACGTGCGTCGGCGCGCCCAGGCCGACCGTGAGGCCGTTCGCGCCGGCGGCGAAGGCCATGTTCACGTCGATGCCCACCAGGTGTGGGCGAAGGCATTCGGCGTCAGTGAGCGGGCGCGCCCAGTCGTACGCCTCCTCCACCAGCACCTCTGCCGGAGTGCGGTGGTGGAAACGCGGCAGGTCTGCGAGCAGCGGGTGGCCGTCGGGGGCCTCGCACGGTGCGCAGTCCACCAGGTCCTTGCCCAGCGAGCCGGGGTTGTGCTCGGAGTGACGCTTCCCCGTCTCATCGGGTTCGGAGGCGCGGGTCGGCGGGTGCAGGGCGGTCATCAGCTCCAGGCCTGTGACGGCAGTGGAGCCGCGCGGCGTCATCACCCGGGACGCATATGTGCCCAGCAGCCGGGCCAGGTCCGCCGGTGGCAGCTGCCCCGTGTTGGCCCAGTGCCGGGAGTCGAGCGCGTCCCACGACGGAATGCACAACTGCACGCACGCCCGCTCCGAACCCTGCGCGGGGCGGTAGATCCTCGCCCACGGCCCGAACCCGCGCTTCGTCAGCTTCCATTCCGCGCGGGCCAGTTGCTTGATGACCTTGTGGCCCTCCGGGATCCGCCCGGCCAGGCGCTCCTCTTGTGTGAGCGTGACCGGCAGACCGTAATGCTCCAGCGCAGCCTCCGTGAGTACAAGCAGCGGATCGCCGTCCTTGCCCGGCCCGGACAACTTCGGCTGACCGAGCCGCCCCTCGCTCAGCGTCCACTCCGCCAAGGCCGCAATCGACTTCGCCGGTACGTCCAGGACCAAGCCGCCGATGCAGTAGGCCAGCACCCTGACCATCTGCGTCGACGTCGACGACCGCGAGCGGCCCGTTCTCGAACCGTGCATCGACACCACCGGCTGGGCTGCCGACGGGGGCGGCGTTACGCGCGGGCGGCCGCCGCGACGTCGGCCTGGTCGTGGCCACCGGATGCGGCACAGCGGCGGGGCGCAACGCGGTGTCCTCGGAAACAGGCTCCGGGATCCGGTCTGCGGTTAGTTTGGTGCGGGCTTTGGCCGGTTCAGCGACCGATGGCGCAGGAACGGCCGGGACGGCAGGCGTCTTGGGGACCGCCGTGTCCTGAGAGGGCACCGGGGCGTTGGCGGGGTAGAGCTGGGCGAGCTGCTTGAGCATGCGGGCGTAGGCATCGCGCTCCGGCGGCCTCGGCTCGGTCTTGCCGGCCTCCCAGCCGCTGACCGTCGCGCGCCGCACCTGCAGTGCGGCGGCCACCTCGTCCAGCGTCAGACCGTGCGCCTGGCGCAGCCGTTTGCGTTCCGCCGGGGGCGGCAACGGGGAGCGGGACGAGACCAGCGCGTCAACCGCGTCGAACAGCTCGGACATACAGAACCTCCTGCCCCAGACCCTAGCGTGAAGCGCACCTTTCGCGTACCAAACACGTACGGATGGCGTAAATGGCGGTTGAGAGTTCTCGGTTGCTTCGGGAACTGCATTCTCGGGCTTGGGTTGCTGCTGGCTCTTTAGCCGAGGGCCTTCGGTGGTGTCTTGGCTATGCCTGAACTGGCCGGGGAGAGCGGCTTGGTGTGAGAGATCTGGGGAGCAGACGGCCGCCGTGCACCAGCCATCGCGGGGGCAGAACGCTCGGGGGCGGGCATGGGTGAGATCGTCAAAGGGCTCGAGCGGGCGTTGCTGACCCGTCCCGTGCCTACGAGGGATGCCGCTGTGCGTTTCCTGCTCAGGGCGGAGAAGGGCTCCACGAAGAACGTGGCTGTCCTCCTGGGGATCTCCCAGCGCACGGTACAGAGGTGGGTCACCACCCGGCCGGGAATGCGCCGCCGTCCCAGTGCTGTGCATGCAGGGCTGATCGATGAGGCCGTCAGGGCACGGTGGCAGCCCCTGGTGCGCGCCCGCCGACGGGCCCGGGCCGAGGCCGACGGGTTTGTCTTCCACACCAGGGCGCGGTTCGGTTTCGCCGCTCCGGCAGGCTCGTCGGACGATCCGCGGGTACGGCTGATCACTCAGTACCTGTCGGGAGAAGTGGCCCGCGAGCTGTTCGCTGCCCGGGACGCCGGCGGGGGTGAGCAGCAGCAGATGGTGATCCTCGCCCGCGCTTTGGGGCATGCCTACTTCCGGGACGGAGGCCTGCGCGCCCACGGTCTCGGGATCGCCTTCACCGACGTGGAGTTCGCCGATTTTTCCATCGACTGACCGTGCACGCGGGTTCGGACTCAGCGCGAGGACGGGGACTGGTGCCGTGTCAGCATCGCGTCGTAGCACCGTGCTTCCTTACGTTCGCGCCAGTCCCACTGGATACGGTCGGCAGGGCCGGTGCGCTGGCTGGCGGGCGGCTGCGGCGGGCAAAGCCTCGCTGCCTCCGCCACACGCAACAGGTGGGGGCGGTCGTGGGGGCCGGCCAGCAGGTGCTGGTCCTGGGCGGTTGCGAGCCGGGCGAAGCAGACGGCCGCCTTCAGGAAGACGCGCGCCCACGGCGGCACGCGGTGGGTGGCGCAGCCGTCGGTGTAGCGGGTGCGGTCGTGCAGGGCCAGGGTGGCCGCGGCGTCGTCGTAGTCGCCAGGGCGGGCGGTGGCGAGCTGCTGGAAGGAGACGCCGGTGAAGAGCGCGGCGGCGAGAGCGGCGGCCAGGCGGGGATGAGCGGTCACGGCGGCCAGGCGCCGGGCAGCTTCCCGGGCTGTCTGCCCGGTGAGGGGTGCGGGTGGCGGGCGGTGCCGGAAGACGATCGGCGGCGGCGTGCACGGGGCGGTACACGGGGCGGGGCTGTCGTAGGAGACGAGGCGGTCCAGCACGGGCAGGGTGAGCCACCGGTTGGCCGGCCGGGCGGGCGCGTCAGCAAGCGGGGATACGGCGGCCGGTGTGCCGTAGTAGTGGCGGCGGGCGGCCTGGAAGTCGTCGGTGACGCAGTAGTCGGCCGTCTGCAGGGCCTGGTGCAGGGCGGCGGGCAGGTGGGGGCGGTGGCAGACCAGGGTCAGGTGGATGCCGGTGAGGGTGCGCAGTTGCAGGAGGCGCATCGTGCGGCGGGCGGTGAGGCGGTGGGCGCGCAGGACGGTCAGCCGGGTGACGGGTAGGGCCGTGATCCAGGCGGTGGCGGCTTCCCAGGCGGGCTGACGGCCGGCGGGAAAGCCGCCCGGGAGCAGGGGCGGTTTGCCCAGGGCGGCGAGAAGGTCGTGGGCGAGGCCGGTCTCGCTGGTGGTGCCCGGGCCCGGGTGGAGGGTGATCCGGCCGGACGGCACGTGGTGGGCGGCCAGGGCGGTGTGCGTGTGGAGCGCGTCGTCATGACGGTCGGTGACCACGGTGACGGGCGGTGGCGTGGCGGTCATGCGAGGCGGCTGAAGGCCCAGCGCAGCAGTTCCCGGTCGGCCCGGGGCCGGCCGGTGCGGGCTAGCCCGGTACGGGTGTGGGCGGTCAGCTGGGCCCAGGCGCGAAAATTTCCATGGGCGGCGTGGCTGTCGGCGAAAGCGATGTCGTCGGGGTCGGCGTCGGCCCACACCGGATGGAACAGGGGGATGACCTGCTGGACTTCGTCGGGGGTGAGGCGGGTGAAGTGCTGCCAGATGAAGATGCGGGAGGAGAGCATCGGTTCGCGGCGCAGCACGGTGTGGCAGCCCTCGCCGCCGACGAAGATGATCGCGAGCTGGGTTGAGGGTTCGTCCCACAGGTAGCGGAAGTACTCGAACGCCTCTCCGTTGAGCCACTGGGCCTCGTCGACGAGGAAGGTGCGGGGGTGTTCGGCCAGCGCGGTTTTCAGCAGGCGGTCGAACTCGCTGGGGTGGCGGGGCGGTTCGCCGGGCAGGTCGAGGGCGGTGAACAGCTCGTAGCGCACGGCCCGGGCGGTGGGGCGGGCGCGGAAGGTGATCCGTCGGACGTCCTCGCCCGGTTCGAGTTCGCGCAGGCAGGTGTTGACCGCGAGGGTCTTGCCGTGGCCGGCGCCGCCGTGGATGCACATCATGGCGCGGGCGGCGACGGTGTCGGTGATGTTCTCCCGCGCGGTGAGCAGGGCCCGGGTGGTGACGACGGCCGCGTCGGGCAGGTCTACGTACTGGTAGGCGTCCTCGGTCATCAGGCGTCTCCTGCGGGTCGGGAGCCGGGCTCCGGCGCAACGTCCGCCGACGGGTCGGCTGGATCGGGGGCGGGCGGGGGCGGCGCTGTGCCGGCCGCCAGGGCGGGCGGGGTGCGCCAGTGCGCCGGAGGCGGGGCGGGCGGGATCAGGTCGGGCAGTGCCAGCCGTGCGACATCGGTGTAGTCGGCGGCGGCGAGTTCACGCTCGGCCTGGGCGGCCGTGACGGCTCCCAGCCGCTGGGCGGGCTCCGCACGGGTGGTGGGGGCGAATCGCTGGCGGCGCAGGCGTTCGGCGGCCTTCGCGTCGGCGCGCAGGCGCCGGGCGCGCTCCGCGCGTGCCTCGCGCAGCGCCTGCAGTTGCTCGGGGGTGGCCGCGTCCGCGAGGTGCGCCGGGCCGAGGTGACGGCCACGGGCGTCGCAGACCTCGATCTCGTGGTCGTGGTGCGGCATGTAGCGCACGCGGACCTGGCGGCCGGCCTGGCCGGTCATCCACGCGGCGGTGTAGGTGCGGCCGCGCCAGCTCACGCCGTGGCTGGTCAGTTTCCGGGGCCGGCCGTCGTCCTCGAGGGTGAAGGCCCACAGGTCGGCGGCGGGGATGTCGGTGACAGGGGTCGGATCGGCCTGCCACGCCTCCAGCGGCGTACGGCCCGACAGGACTTTCGGGCGGTGCGCGGTGTTCCACCAGTTCGTCCACGCCAGGACCTCCGTGGTGAAGTCCTGGAACGACAGGGCGGACACCGAGGTCCGGCGGGACGGGCCCAGCAGTGCCGGACGGCTGCGCGCGTACGCCCCCGGCCTCGGCCGCGGCGCGCTCCATGAGCTGGCGGTGGACTGCGGAGGCGTTGCCGTGCCAGTACGCCAGCAGCACCCGGATCTCCGCGGTGATCTCGAACCTGCTCGTGTGGCGGGCTCCGGGGTGCGCAGCCGCCGCCGGGCTCTGGGATGCCTCGGCCAGCCATCGCCACACCGTGCGCTCCGATGCCCCCAGGCACTCCCCCGCCAGCCGCACGTGCTGCCGCGAAAGACCGCCCCGGGCCCGCAGCGCCAGCAGGCGGCGCACCGCAGGCGCCCGCAGCGCAATCAGCGACTGCTTTCCGAGCACGCCGGCCGGATCCCCCGGCGGCGGCCACTGACCTCCCGCGTCAACGCCGTGGCCGCCGTTGGTGTCCTGCGGTCCGTTGTCCGTCATCGCGCCGTCTCTCCTCCTCGCCGAACGGGATGAGGCTCTCTGCCATCGGAACCGGTGCGTCCCGGGCGCGTGAGAGGGGCAGTCATGAGTACGGGCCGAGCCGGGCGCAGGCCTGGTCGATCGCGCCCCGATCCACACCCGCACCGGGGTCGCGGCCCCGGGCTGCGCAGACATGCGAGGTGATCTTCGCCCAGGTACGGAAGTTGCCGCGGGCGGTCTGCTCATCCGCCCGTACCAGGTCGACCGGATCAGCGTCCTCCCACACCGGGTGGAACAGACCCAGCGTCTGCGGCACATCCTCCGCGTCGAGACGGCTGACCTGATGCCAGGTCAGAACCCGGGAACGCATCGCCGCTGCCCGGGCCAGCGCCCGCTCACAGCCCGCCCCACACAACACCAGGGCAGCCGCACAGCCCGGCGAGTCCCACAGCTGCCGCAGATAGTCCAGCACCGGCGGCGACAGACGCTGCGCGTCATCGAGAAATAGCACACCCGGCTCGGCCAGCGCCTCCACCAGCGCCTGGTCGGCCGGCCCGGCACGGCGCGTCAGCGACCCCGACGGCAGCCCCAGCGCCTCGCACAACGCGGCCCGCACCTGCGGCAGCCCGGGCCCGACCCCCACCACCGCCCGCCACACCGGCACCCGGCCGGGCAGCAGATGCAGAGCCTGCTCGACCGCGACCGTCTTCCCCAGCCCCGTGTCCCCGGCCACCTGCCGCGTCGACACCAGCCGCGCCCCCGGCGCGTACAGGCGCACCCCGCCCGACACCCGGGTACGCGAAGCGTTCTTCACCGCGCCGGGCCGCTGTTCACCGCCCGTCCCGGACGGCTCGGCATCCGGGCCGTCCACGACCGGCGGACCGTTCGCACCCTCTGCGAAGCCGAGTTCGGCCAGCGCCCGGTCGTACCGGCTCGGCTCCACCAGGCCCGACGCCGCACGCGCGACCTGAAGCACCCGGCCCGCCCTCAGCTCGTCCTTGATCGCACGGTGCAGCGTCGCCAACGACGGCACCACCTCGACACCCCACCGCTGAAGCACGCCCTCGTCCTGCGCCCGGAGCATCCTGCGGCGCAGCTCGGCGACGTTCCCGCCTAACTGCGTGAGCACCTCCCACAACGGATCGCCCACCGTGAACCCGCCCTGCCGCCGCCGCGCCTCCATCCGCCCCTCGCGCCCATGCTGCAGCCACCGCCACACCGTCCGCTCCGACACCCCCGCCAAACCGGCCGCGATCCGCACGTGCAACGCCGACAGACCGCCCTCACCCCGATCCACCGCCAGCAGCCGCCGCACCACCACAGCCCGCTCCACCCGCCCGGCCACCGCCAAAACAGCCGGACCCGGCACCGTCTCCCCCACCGGGGTTTCCGAACCCGTCACAAGGCCAACCCCACCGCCCCGGCCACCCCCTTCACACGAAGACCGGCAAACCCAACACAGCCGGACCGCGATCTGCTAGCCGCACCGTGACAGCCACCTGGTCACCCCATGACAGCAGCCGGTCTCCACCCGCGACCGCCGACCCGGCTGACCGCAGACAGCTGCCGAAAGTGGCTGCTGTGCAACGCCAAATCCTTTGCTGGCCGCCCGTATTTTGTGGTGAAGTGCCCCATGGGCTCCCGCACGAAGCGACGCGAAGCGCGCAACAAGAGACATCGCCGTTCCGTGCCGGAGACGCTGGTGCTCGATCCGCACGCGCAGGTCATAGCGGATTCCTTGACCACCATGACCACGCTCATGTCCTCCTTCACTGGCGACGACCCTGTATCTGAGGCTGACGCGGCCTTCGCCGCGGCGATCGAGGAGTTCGTCGTGGAGGTGCAGCGTTTCGACGCGATGCGGCTTATCGAGGTGGCTCGTCAGCGATTCCTGCCGATGGCCCGCGAGGGCGAGATACCTGTCACTGCGGAAGCGGGCGCGGTCTACGTCGAACTGCTGGCGCTGATTGCTCTGACCGCCCGGCAGGAGGCAGGGACGACGGCCGGGCCCGAAGCCGGATTTCAGGAGATGAGCCACTTCGTCTCCAGCGCGAAGGAAGAGCTGAGCAAGGTCCTCTACCTTGCTCAGCTGCGTTCATTCGCACGTGCTGACCCGACCGACAAGCTCGCCATGGTGTCTTTGTTCATTCGGGGCGCCGAAGTATGGATGCGCAATCCGTCATATCCGGAAATGGTAGAGGAAACCAATCTGGCGCTCCTTGACGGCGTTGAGAGCGTCCGCGCAGCCTTGCAGGCGCAACTGGGCTTCGACGCCGCGGATGCAATAGCCGTCCTCAACGCCTGCCACGACCTGCAGCAGGACAGGCTGAACGACCGCATTGAGGCGATGGGCAATGCGGTCCTGGACGCGATGGCGGCGGAGGACGAAGGCCGGGCGGACAGGCAACTGACGGAACAGGCCATGCTCAGCGTCACGTCGATGTTCGAGCCACCTGCCGAGCAGGCCACTGTCACGATCGACGACATCGTTGCGCATACGAGCCTGCCGGAAGAGTGTGTCCGGGCCGTTGTCGAGCGATTCCGCTTGGACCTGGGGACGGACAGTCCGATAGATGTCGTCGAGGCGTTCACCAGCGGAAGGAACCCGCTGCGAACGCGGCCACTTATCGTGGGCGCAGACGGGCGTCTGATGCTGCCGCACCCGGCGTTGAACGTGTTCGCTGTGCGGGAGAACCTCGAGGAACACCTGAAGAAGACAGCTCCGGTGTGGAGCCAGTACGCCAAGCATCGCGGAGACCTTCTCGAATCCCGCACACACGCCGCGCTGGAGCGTGTCCTTCCCGGCGCTCGATTCCGGGACGGAGTGGAGTACTACCTACCCGCGAGCGACGATGAAGCTGAGGCCGCCGACCCGTCGAAGTACACCAAACGGGCCGAGGGCGACCACCTCATCGTCCTCGACGATGTCGCCATCATCGTGGAGGACAAGGCCGTCGCTTTGAGCGCCCTATCCCGCGGGGGCAAGACGGCACGGATCCGTACCGACCTGACCGGCATCATCACCAAAGCAGCCGAACAGGCCGGGCGCATGCGCGACGCCATCGAGCGGGACGGCGGCCTCCGCACCAAGAACGAGGGATGGATCGACCTCAGCCAAATCCGTGAGATCCACACCATCGCCGTCAGTCTCGATGACATATCAACGGTCCTGACTGCCACCGCCGAGCTGGTGCGGGCCGGTCTGCTGGCCGAGGGCAACATTCCATGGACGGTATCTCTGCACGATCTCGAGCTGATCACCGAACTGGTGGCACGTCCGGCCGAGTTCCTGCTGTACCTGCGTCGGCGCCGCAACCCCGACGTCACCGTGATGTTCCACGCGCCTGACGAAATGGATCTGTTCCTATACTTCTTCGAGGCAGGCCTTTGGGTGGAACCCGACCCGGTGCAGGTGCGCGCGGCGTTCCCCTTCCTACCCGAGCCGGCCACAGCCGAACTGCGCCGCTACCGAACAAGAAAGCCTGCGTTCCTGACCAGCCGAACCGATGCTCTGGACCAGTGGTTCCACACCCAAGGCCGCGACGGCGCGCGCTCAGCACTGGCGCCCAAGCCGGCGATGGTGCCATCGCCGCTCGCGCCACTGGTCGACGAGTTGCAGTCCCGCAATGTCACTGGATGGCTGAGCATCGGCGCCACGCTGCTATCTGGGGCAACCGACGTGCAGCACAAATTCGCCCGCCACGGCGACGAACTCCTCAACAGTCCGAGCCCCAAGGGCCGTAGCCTGACCGTGCCGCTCACGGCCAGCGTCGACCCAGCAGAGGGCTGGCTGTTCGTGTGGGCCACCCGCCCGGCTGGAGCCGACCCCAACGAGACCGACGGGAGGCTCCGCAATTATCTCCGCGCCAAAATGCATCAGCTCGATCTACCCAGAGGCGTCGTCTTCCTCTACGACCAACCGACCCGCAAGCTCCTCGACATCTGTTACGACGGGCACACGGGGCCGCTTGATGCTGCGCTGACGGCCAGCTTGTCGACCCTGCGGCCGCCCTCAGAGCTCCATCGCTCAATCCACCCGAACGCCAAGCGACCGCAAGGCGGCACGAGAAACGCAGCACGGCACAAACGGAAGCGGTAGGAACGACCCTCGCCAGAAGCTCCTCCGGCGACACCAGCGCCGACGATCATGGGCCTACGCCACATCTCGACGCACTGCGCGGAGCCGCCCGCGTCGGTGAGCAGCCGGATCCGCAGGACAGGCTTGTGCGCCTTCTGCAGCCCTCGGCTTCGTCCCCGAGCGCCTGGAATGATCTCCGTCTCGGTACGCCGAAAACACCGGCCTACGAGAAACCCTCGATAGGAACAGCCACCCCCACGACAGCCAACCCGCCCCGCCCCAGCCGCTCAACGGCAGCCATTTGGTCACCTCATGACAGCAGACCAGCACACGCCCACAGCACATGACCAGGCAATCAACAACCGAACACCGCTGACGCACAACCCCTGCCACCAACACGCCCACTCACAGGCGCCCACGAGAAGGGCGGAGTCGAAGGCCAGATCGGCTTCTTCCGCCGGAACCACTTCGTTCCCGTCCCCGAGGTCGCCTCGCTCGCCGAGCTGAATGAGATGGTCGAGCAGTGGGACCGGCAGGACGACGCCCGCCGCATCGGCTCAAGGGCCAAGACCGTCGCCGAGTGCTTCGCGCTCGAACAACCGCTGCTGATGCCGCTGCCGCAGGAGCCGTTCGAGACGGGCCGGCTGTTCACGCCCCGCGTCGACCGCTATGGCCAGATCCCAGTCCGAACCAACCGCTACTCAGTCCCGATCCGACTGATCGGCAAGCGGGTGCGGGTGGTGCTGCGTGCTTCTCACCTGGTGGTTTACGACCAGAACGTGGAAGTAGCCCGCCACGAGAGGCTGATTGCCAAGGGCGGCTGTCGTCTGGACCTGGACCACTATCTGGAAGCTCTGGTCCGCAAACCGGGTGCCTTTCCCGGTGCCACCGCGCTCGAACAGGCCCGCTCGGCGGGCAGGTTCACCCCGGTCCACGACGCCTGGTGGGCCCAGGCGATGAAGACGCATGGCGAACGGGACGGCACTCGTGCCCTGATCGAGGTCCTGCTACTGGGACGTCACCTGCCTCACGAGCATGTCGTCGCCGGCCTGGCCGCCGCCTTGCGGGCCGGAGCCATGACCGCTGATGCGGTCGCACTCGAGGCCCGCAAAGCCGCCGAGGCCGAGACCGAGCCCGAAGCTGCCTCCGGCGTGCTGGTCTCCGGCCAGCCGTCGGCCACGGTGACGTCCCTGCACGAATGGCGGCTCGCGCACCTTCCGCCGGACACCAGGCCACTGCCCTCGGTGACCCCCTATGACCAGTTGCTCCGACGCCGCCGCACCAGCGGCAGCGACCACCATGAGGGAGAAGCCCAGTGACCCTGCCCCGCCAGCGAGGCTTGACCGAGCAGGCCGCCGACGCCGCGATCGACAGTGCCTGCCGCCTGCTGCGGCTGCCCTCGATCCGCAACGAGTTCCCCGACATCGCCGACCGCGCGATGAAGGACCAGATGAGCTACCGCGGCTTTCTCGCCGAACTACTGATGGCCGAATGCGACGACCGGGCCCGCCGACGATCGGAACGGCGGATCAAGGCAGCAGGCTTCCCACGGGAGAAGTCACTACGGGCGTTCGACTTCGACGCGAATCCGAACATCGACGCGGCCACCATCCACACCCTCGCCAGCTGCGAATGGATCAAGAAGAGCCAGCCGCTCTGCCTCATCGGCCGACTCCGGCACCGGCAAGTCCCACATGCTCATCGCCCTGGGCACCGAGGCCGCGATGAAGGGCTACCGCGTCCGCTACACACTGGCCACGAAGCTCGTGAACGAGCTGGTCGAGGCCGCCGACGAGAAGCAGTTGAACAAGACCATCGCCCGCTACGGCCGCGTCGATCTTTTGTGCATCGACGAGCTCGGCTACATGGAACTCGACCGCCACGGCGCCGAACTCCTCTTCCAGGTCCTGACCGAACGCGAGGAGAAGAACAGCGTCGCCATCGCCTCCAACGAGTCCTTCGGCGGCTGGACCAAAACGTTCACCGACCCACGCCTCTGCGCGGCCATCGTCGACCGGCTCACCTTCAACGGCACCATCATCGAGACCGGCACCGACTCCTACCGCCTCGCCAGCACCCGAGCCCGAGCCGAGGAGCCCGCCAAGGCCGGCTGAGCTCTGCCGCTACCTCCCTCGATGGTCCGCCGCCCTCACGGGCGGCGGACCATCCTTCGGTCAGCTCGTCGAAGTTGCCTGGTGAAAGTACATACGCCAGCCCGTTTCCGTCAGACGCCACAAGGAGCTCCGCCATGCTCGGCGCCCCCTGTTGTCGGCGAAGTACGTCAGGTGAACGATGCCCGGAGCGAGTACGACACCGGACATCTCGCTGACCTCGACCGGAGAATCCGGGTCCACTGAACCGGCACTCGTCACGGTGAGAATCGACGTCGCATCCCAACGCCTGCCAGACGCTCCGAACTCCGTGAACTCCGGGTCCAGAAGCTCGGAGACCAGGACCGGGGAAGCACGCACGTCAGGGTCGAGAAGCTGCATCTCCGCCGCGATGGCCGCCTGAACGGCCCGTTCACCCTCGTCTGCCATGCATGAACCCTACGGACGGACCCCATCCCGCCCAAACGAATAGTTGACGGGACGGTCAGCGGCCAGCAGTGCCGTCCCTTCTCGTCAACAATCCTGGATGGGCTGATCACCAACTGCCGTCGGAACCCGTGCACAAGTGCTGTCACTACACATCGACGAAGCCACTGCGGGCGTTCATCGAAGTCGACCGGGCCACCATGGGACCCGAACGCCTCGCCGCCAAACTCGGCCACTACGCCCGCCTCCACATCGCCCGCACCCGTGGCTCGGCAGCGGCAACAACCCTTCCCCGAACCGATCCAGGAGACCTGGCGCCAGCGTTATCCGCTCTTCCCCCGCCTCCTGTTCATCCTCGACGGCACCGGGCCTGCAGGCATCCACGCCCGCATCAGCGCTTTGCGCGCTGCCACTCGGGCACACGACCTCGCCGCATTCCTGCGCGAGGTTCCCGTCCTCGCCACCCCCATGACCGACCTGCTTCTGCACGGCCCTACCGCACCCATCTGGCGGCCCGTCCAGAACCCCGACCAGCAAGTCGACTGGATGCACACCCGACACCCCTAACCACCACCACGGTCAGGACCATGGCCGGTATCCGACCAGGCACTGCACAGACCCCGGCCGCAGCCACCACGACCCGACCACGGACGGACCCCACCACAGCAGGCGAACGCCATGCACAGGCCATCGCGCAACCGAACGCGCAGCAATTGCGCAGCCATCGAGCGCCTGGCAGGGGAAGCCCGGTGGGCGGTGGGGCACCATGCCGCCGCTTCTCAGGCACGCGGAGCTCGAGGTGGGGTAGCAGGACGGACGGCTGGACGAAGTGGCAGACGCCCGGGTGCCGGCGGGAACACGGCGGGGCGGTGGCGGACAAGACCTGGGGAAGTCACACACCACCACCGCCCACCGTAAAAGCAGCCCCGCCCCATGGGCCGCCCATGAGCCCGACCACACAGGCCAGCACACCACGCACACCCAGGCGCCGGATTGCGCAACCACCCGCCCACTGCGCACTGACGCACTACTCCGACCACAGCCATGACCCTGACCTTCGGCCGCAGACTCGGGTGGATACGCATCCGGCATCCCCCTCGTCACGATCAAGGCCATGGTCGGGGTCGTGGCCAGGCGTCACACAGACCCCACCACGGATACCAGGACCCCGACCGGGATCCTCACCACACAGGACAGCCCAGCGCGCAACCGAACGCGCAGCAAATGCGCAGCCACCCCCCGACATAGCCACCGGCTGCGCAACGCGCGCCCACCAACGCGGAACATCAGGGACCATCCCCACGGCTGCTGTCTCCTCCACGAACAGCAGCGGCACCACCGGCATCCACGCCCGCCCCGGCCCTCCACGCTGCCCGCCGCGGACACGATCTCGTCCAGCAGTTCGCACTGTCCTCCGCAGATGTCACTGAGGTCCAGCCGCCTCGCCCGGACAGGTTGCCCGCCGCGGGCACGATCTCGCTGCGTTCCCGCTACGTCCCCGTCCTCGCCGCCCCATGACCGACCTCCTCCACCACGCCCCCCACCGCATCCATCTGGCACCCCGTCACCGACCCCGACCACCGGCTGGACGCACTCACACGGCTGACCACCCCGCCCACCACTGCACCGAGCACCGAGCAAAGCCCCTGCCGGTGGGCAAACGGCGCTACTGGACCCATTCGGCCCTGGCCTGCTGGCATAGGGACGCACTGTTGATCAATTTTGAACGTGCGGGGCTCACCGGCTCATCTGTCGCCGACGCCGATCAGCCCCCTGGGTACCGCCCCACGGCTGACAGGACCGAGGGGCGGTACCCAAGAAAAGACCACCCCCTCCGACAACTTGCTACCTTGGCCTTCACCGGCCCCGGACCGCGATCAACTTCCCCGCTCCCCACGAAGTCGCGTCACTGCAACCCACGAAGCCGCTACCCGGATGCACTATCCGTAGCTGGGGACGGAACCGCGTCCGTCGTGGGCGCTGGAACATGCCCGGTGGAAAAGCGTGCCTCGCGCCACGGCAGAAGCAGCGCACTCGCCATGCACAGCAGGCCGGCGACGAGCAGGGCACCGCGTACCCCCGCCGCGGCAGCGATGAGACCACCGGCGATCACGAACGCGGCCTGGCACGTCTTCGCGCCCACCGACCCGTGTGGCCGCCATGCGATACGTGGTGAACGGCGGGTTGAAAACCCCGGCGGACAAGAGCAGGCCAAAGTCGGCGGCCACGATGACAAACACCCCGAGAGCGGTCCGGACGTCGTCCTGGCGCCGCTCGCCTGGCCCTGTAGGTGGGCTCGGCGAGTAATGCCTTGTGCGCTCGCCGGCCGGGGGCCCCGGACCGCGTTCTTCGCGCGGATGCCGGGGCACTGGCGCCGGGGACGTCAGTTCAGGAGGGCGATGCGAATGGCCCGCTCGACGCGGGCGGCGGTGTTTTCGTGTCCTGCGGCGTTGGGGTGGACCAGGGTGGCGCGCTTGCCGATGGGACCGCAGTTCAGCAGCGTGCCGGGGAGCTTGGCGGGCCAGTAGTCGGCGGCGTCGCCGCAGATGCCCTCGACCCACTTGGTGTCCGCGGGCTGGCAGGCGTCGTGGCCCACGCTGGAGGAGTAGACGTCGACGTAGCGGTCGCCGAAGAAGGAGGTGACCCGTTGGATCGTGTTGTTCAGCTGCTTGAGGACGTCGTCGCGGAGCCAGTCGATGTCGGCGTGCTTGATCGAGCCGAGCTCGGTGAGGGCGAGGCGGTTGCAGTCGCTGGCGTCCTCCGGCAGGACGGCCGGGTAGCCGACCGTGATCACCTTGGCGTTGGGCGCGGCCTCGTGCACGTTGGCCAGCATCTGGATGTACTCGTCCTGGACCCGGGCGAGCTTGTCCTGGATGCTCTCCTCCCCCTCGGGCGGACTGGTGTAGTACTCGCGGCAGGACTTGCCGGGTGTCGCGCCCAGTTCGAGGCACTTGAGGAGTGTGCCGCCAAAGGGCAGGCTGTTGCCGCCGACGCCGATGGTGACGACGTCGGTCTCGTCGTTGAGGCCCGCTCGCCGGATCTGCGGGTCCACCGCGGTCCAGCCTCCGGCGGGGGGCTGGACCGGGCTGATCGGCGTCTGCTTGGTGTCGGCGATGTCGGCGATGGTGGCGTTGCCGCAGCTGACGTTGGTGAGCTGGACGTACTTGCCCGGCGGGAAGTCCTCGAGCTCCCGTTGGACAACGCCGGGGTAGGCGTCGCTGGTGCGGTCGCAGCCGTCCCGCGACGTATCGCCCAGGGCGGGCTGCGGATCGCCGACGAAGCCGCCGGCGGTGTACGAGTCGCCCAGCGCGGCCCACTCGTACTGATCGGCCGCACCGGCGGGGAGCGAGGGCACGAGCGCGGACACCGCCAGCGTGAGCCCGACGGCCAGGGCTCGCGTGCGCGGGCGGGAGACGGGGTGTGGCATGGATCCTCCAGGGCTAGCCAGCAGCGGGAGTTGTCGAGGTGAAGGCCGCCAGTCGGCGTGTAGATGTTGCACACACCCCTAGCCTCCTTTGACTCTACGTAGTCGCATGACTGCGCTCTGAAAATAGAGGAGGGCATACGGTCGCCTGACGCGTGTGTCGGGTAAACCACCCGCCCGTATTGCACTGAGGCTCTGGCCTCTGCGGCGAATGCGCCGGTGGCCACCCGCCCCCGACCTCCCCTGCGAACCGCGGCAGCCCGCCGGTGGCGGCCTGATGTCCGCGATGGCTCAGAGCGCAGCGCAGGCTACCGTCCGGCAGCTCGCTGCCTGGAGCGCGGACAGGGCCCTTTCCAGCCCGCCCGACCGGCTCAGAGCCCTGGGGCACGCGCTACCGCGGCCCTGGGGGCCGAGCGGCCGTTCGAAAGCACAGTGGCTTTGTTCTCGAGAACCGGTTCTGGCTCAACTTCTGTGAAGCCATGTCGGCCGGGCAGGCCCCGCCCCGGAGCAAGCCGTTGACCTGTCAGTTCTCAGGGCTCACGACCTCTGACACGGGGAATCGGCTGGACTTCACAGAAGTTGCGCCAGAGCCCGTTCTCATGGCAAGCCAGCCGTCCATTGCTCCACACCGACGGCATGGTCTGGCCGTCTGCTGTGTCCGTCAACGGGCTACCTGCCCGGCTCACCCCCGAAGCCGCGTGCCGTGGCGGCCTCGAGCGGCACTTTCGGTCATTCGGTCGGTCCGCATTCAGCGGTAAGGGCGGGCGTGCCGTGGGCCCGCAGCGTGTGTGCGGCGTAGTGGACAGGCGACGACCCGGACGCTGCCCCGGCCGAACGTTGAACAAACGGACTGGTCAGGATTGTCCGAGATGGCCATGCAGTCACTTTACGCATTCAGGCGATCACGCTTTGCTTCGCCCGGCAACAGCGCCGCCCCCTCCGGCCGCACCTCGCGACCTGGCCGCCTCGTTCGGGAGGGATCCACCCATATGGCCAACGAACTCCACTACGGCGACCGCATCCACCTGCAGAACCTCTACCAGGGCGACGGCGGCTACCTGGACTCCAACGGCAACGCCACCGCCGGCGGCGCCAAGTACAACGTGTACACCGCCGCCACCCCCAACCGCGGCGAGGGCACCGGCACCTGGGAGGTCGTCTCCGCCTCCTGCGCCGCCACCGGTTCCCCCGTCCGCAGCGGCGACATCATCTACCTGCGCAACCTCTACGGCGGCAACGGCGGCTACCTCGACGTCAACGGCCAGGCCAACGCCGCGCAGAAGAACGCCGGCAGCCTCTACGACGTCACCACCGCCTGGGGCAAGGACCGCGACGAGAACAGCAGCCGCTGGCAGATCTTCGACCAGACCACCAGCCCTCAGGACGGCCTGGTCCGCTTCAACGACACCGTCCTGCTGTGGAACACCTACCACGGCCGCGGCGGCTTCCTGGAGACCAACGGCAACGGCACCGTCAGCGGTGCCCGCTTCGAGGTCGACACCAACCCCTACTTCAACCGCGCAGCCGACGTCACCCTCTGGAAGATCCTGCGCGCCTGACCGGCAACCCGGGGGCGGCCCAGGCCCGGCGCCTCCGGTGCTGTCGGGTGCACTCGGTCTACGGCTCACTCGGCTCAGGCCGGGCACAACCGGCCGCCAAGGCACCCTCGGGGCACCCAACCGGCCCGATGCCGTCGCGGATTCTGCGCGGCTTGTGCGCGGCTTGTGCGCGGCCGTTTCCGGATCTGGCCGCGGAGAAGGGCTGGCCGCCGCTGATCCGGACCCGGGCCATCGGCTATCAGCTCGGCGCCGACCGGGCCGCGCTGGAGGCATACGAGAGGGCGGTGGTCAGGGAGAAGCTGACCGAGTTCCGCCGCTTCACCACCGGCACCGTCGGACCGCATGCCGCCGCCCACCCGAACGACAAGTGGGTACGCCACATCGTCGCCCAGCTCAACTCCATCGAATCCACCCTCGACCTGATCGCCAGCTCCTGAGACTCTTCGGTGGGCCGCCCGAGCGCCGACCGGGCGGCCCCACCCACGTCGACGAAGGCCATTTCGTCGTGTGTCATCGCCGCTATCCCTCGGACACCACCGATGTCGAGTGGACATTGATCGAGCCGTTGCTGCCGCCGCCGGCCTGTAAAACCGCGTGGGGCGGCAGGCCGGAGAAACATCCCTGCCGGGAGATCGTCGACGCGATCCGCTATGTCGTCGACACCGGCTGCACATGGAGGGCCATACCTGCGGACTTCCCGCCCTGGCGCACCGTCTGGGGGTTCATGGCCCGCTGGGCTGCGACCGGTGTCCTCGGACAGATCCGGGACGCTCTGGCCAGGCGGATCCGCCGGGAGATGGGCAAGGGCCCCCGGGCGGTGGCCACGATCATCGACTCCCAGTCAGTCAAAGCGGCATCGACCGTCGGGAAGGACTCCCGCGGTTACGACCCGGGCCGGCCGCAAGCGCCATCTCGTGGTCGACACCCGTGGTCTGCCCCTGATGGTCATAGTCACCCCGGCCGACCTGCACGACTCCCAGGCGGCGAAGGAAGTCCTGTTCCGCCTGCGTCTGATGCACCCGGAGATCACCATCGTCTGGGCCGACCGCGCTTACGCGGGCAAGCTCGCGACCCGGGCCAAGAAGCACCTGAACCTGACAATCAAGACCGTCGCCCGGCCGAAGGACTCCTCCGGGTTCATCCTGCTGCCCCGGCGCTGGGCCGTCGAACGGTCCCTTGCCTGGATGATGGACGCCCGCCGGCATGCACGCGACTACGAACGGCTCATCCAGCACTCCGAGACCCCAATCACCAGGGCCGCCATCACCCTCATGACACGCCGCCTGACGCGCCCCGGCAAGAACACCCCACCCTTGGACCTCGCAGCCCTATCTCAAAGGGCCTGATGGCCGGCGGCGTCCCCACCGGGGTCGTCGGCGAGTACGACGGAAGCGGTGATCCGCTTGCCCACCGGTTCCCGGTGGACGCAGAAGCTCTGGGACACCGCCATCACGATCTCCAGCCCGTGCTGGCCGACCCGTTCCGCGTCGGCTGCGAGCACCGACGGCAGCGTGATCTCGCTGTCCCAGACGCTGATCTGCACGGCACCCTCGCTGATCTCCAAATCCAGCAGGCACGGGCCGGGCGCGTATTTACGGGCGTTCGTGACCAGCTCGCTCACCACCAGCTGCACCATGCCCATCACCCGCGCCGACACCGGATACCCTTGCTCAACCTGCACAGACGCGAGGAAGTCACGGGCCATGTCACGGGCCTCGGCGATCTCCGCGCTGCCCTCGAACGCCGCGGAGACTGCGATCGCACGATCGACAAGCGGCTCCTGACCCCCGTTTTGGGCAGCAGCATCCATGGACCCGCCTCACTTCCGAAGCGCCGAGCAGTGCCCCACCCAGCTACCCCGCAAACTGCACATCACCCTCACACCGACGAGTTCTGTTTCTGGAAATTCTCTGCGGGTATTCCCACCTGGGCAGAGCCGAAGGGACGGAGCGGATCGAGGACGAGCAGGCCGGGAAGTGGAGCTTCCTCACCACCCACGCCCGCGTACTGCTGGTCATCACTCACGACCCTGCCAGCCGCCTGCGCGACATCGCCGCAGCCTGCCGCATCACCGAACGCACCACGCTGAGCATCGTCACCGACCTCGAACAGGCCGGCTACCTGCACCGCGAGCGCGACGGACGCCGCACGCGCTACATCCTCAACCAGGACGGCACCCTCCGCCACCCAGCAGAAGCACACGTAACCGTCCGGGAACTACTCGAACTCTTCACCGCACACGACAACCAACACTGAAGCCGCCACCCGCCACCTGCCGCACTGCGAAGACCCCAGACACACACGACTACAGAGCGTCTCCATCACGTCGTGACCGGCTTAGGGTCTGTCCGGCGGATCACTGGCGGAGCCAGAGCCGGATTGCTGCGGCGGTGACGGTGCCGTGGAAGACGTAGGCCCGCTTGTCGTAACGAGTCGCGACCGCGCGGGAGTTCTTGAGCCGGTTGATGGTCCGCTCGACTTCGTTGCGGCGTCGGTAGCGGTCGCGGTCGAAGCCGGC
>NZ_JABTTS010000046.1 GCF_018638295.1 Streptomyces sp. CHD11 | reverse complement strand
GCAAGGAGCAGCCGCAGGTGCGGACGGCGTTGACGGCGTTGGCGCAGGTGCATGTGGCCGGTCATGAGGTCGACTGGGGGCGGGTGTTCGACGGGACCGGAGCGTGTCTGGTCGACCTGCCGACCTACCCCTTCCAACACCAGCCCTACTGGCTGGACGGCAATTCCCCGGGCGGACGGAGCGCCACCGGGCTCAGCCTGTCGGCGACGGGCCATCCGCTGCTGACGCAGGCCATGGAACTCGTCGGGAGCGACGGCACGGTCTTCACCGGCCGGCTCTCACTGCACACCCACCCCTGGCTCGACGACCACCGCGTCGACGGGGTCGCGACGCTGCCCTCCTCGGCCCTGGCGGATCTGGCGGTCCGGGTCGGTGACGAGGTGGGCCGCTCCTGCATCGCCGGTCTGACGGTCGACATCCCGTTGACCGTTCCGGACCGGGGCGGGATCCAGGTGCAGGTGACCGTGGGCCCGGTCGACGAGGACGACGGCTACCGGCGGATCACCATCGGCTCACGGCCCGACCGGGACGACCCGGCCCGGCCGTGGGACGTACACGCCACCGGGCTGCTCACCGAGGCGGCACCGGCGCCCGCGGTCTCGCTGGCCGCGTGGCCGCCGGCCGGCGCCGACCCCGTGGAGACGGACGGCTTCTACGACCGGCTCGCGGAGAACGGCTACGTCTACGGCCCGGTNGGCCGCCGGCCGGCGCCGACCCCGTGGAGACGGACGGCTTCTACGACCGGCTCGCGGAGAACGGCTACGTCTACGGCCCGGTGTTCCGCGGACTGCGGGCACTCTGGCAGCGGGGCGACGAGCTGTTCGCCGAGGTCCGGCTGCCCGACGACACGGACCCGGACTCGTTCGGGATCCACCCGGCACTGCTCGACGCCGCGCTGCATCCGCTGCTCGCCGCCGGGCACGACAGCGCCCTGTCCTGGCACGGCTTCAACCTGTACGCCGCCGGCTCGCGCGCTCTCCGGGTCCGTGTCCGGCCCCAGGGCCCGGACGCGTTCCGGCTGTGGCTGGCCGACGACACCGGCGAACCCGTCGCCGAGGTCCGCACGCTGCGGCGGAGCCCGACGGCCCCCGACCGGCAGCCCGGCGGCGCGACGGACGACTCACTGTTCCACGTGGCCTGGCCGCCGGTCGTCCTCCCCGACGAGGAGGACATCGCCCCCGCCCACTGGGCCGTACTCGGCACCACCGCGCTGGACGGGTTCGCGCACCGCGTCGAGAGCGTCGCCGACGCCGCCGGTGCCGTCCTCGTCGCCGTGGCCGACGAGGTCGCCGCGGACGACGGCGGCACCGTGGACGCGGCACACCGGAACACCGTACGGGCGCTCGAACTCGTTCAGCAGAGCCTGGCGTCCGGGACCTCGCAGCTCGTGCTGGTGACGCGCAACGCCGTCGCCACCCACGACGGCGAGGACGTCGAGGTCGGGTCGGCCCCGGTATGGGGTCTGGTCAGATCGGCCCAGGCCGAGAACCCCGGCCGTATCACGCTGATCGACATCGACGACGACCCGGCGAGTGCGGCGCAGCTCCCCGCCGCGATCGCGTCCGGCCATGACCAGCTGGCCGTCCGCGCGGGACGGGCGAGCACTCCCCGGCTGGCCAGAGTCCGCCCGGGGGAGGTGGTGCGGCCGGAGGTGGCGGCCGGGGGCACCGTGCTGGTGACCGGCGGAACCGGCGCGCTGGGCGCGCTGTTCGCCCGCCACCTGGTCACCGACTACGGCGTACGCCACCTCCTGCTCACCAGCCGACGCGGCGACACCGCCCCCGGCGCCACCGAACTGGCCGCCGAACTCACCGCACTGGGCGCCACCGTCCGCATCGCCGCCTGCGACACCGCCGACCGCACCGCACTCGCCGCCCTCCTCGACACCATCACCCCCGCCCACCCCCTCACCGGCGTCGTCCACACCGCCGGCGTCATCGACGACGGCATCATCACCGCCCTCACCCCCGACCGCCTCACCCCCGTGCTGCGTCCCAAGGTCGACGCCGCCTGGCACCTCCACGACCTCACCCGCCACCACCCCCTCACCCTCTTCGTCCTCTTCTCCTCCGTCGCCGGGGTGGTCGGTTCCCCGGGGCAGGCGAACTACTCGGCGGCCAACCACTTCCTCGACGCGCTCGCACAGCACCGCAGGGCCAACGGCCTGCCCGCCGACTCGCTCGCCTGGGCCGCGTGGGGGCAGGAGCGAGGCATGGCGTCCCGGCTTTCCGAAGTGGACCGGAGCCGGGCGACCCAGGCGGGCCTGCGTCCGATCGCGCCGGCCGAGGGCTGCGCGCTGTTCGACGCGGCGATCGGCTCCCCCCACCCGACAAGCGTGCCGATGCACCTCGACACCGCCCTGATCGAGCGCCAGCCCGGCCCGCCCCTCCCGATACTGCGGGGTCTGGTCCGGACGCCGGTCCGGCGCGTGGTCGCCGCGACGGCCGAGGACACCGGGCTGCTCGCGGAGCGCCTCGCCCTCCTCGACGATGCCGGCCAGGAGGAGCTCCTCCTCGACCTGGTGCGCACCGCGGTGGCAGCGATCCTCGGCCACAGCGGCACCGACCAGATCTCCGCCGCCTCCGTCTTCACCGAGCTCGGTTTCGACTCGCTGACAGCGGTCGAACTGCGCAACCTGCTGGAGGGCGAGACGGGTCTGCGCCTGCCGCCGACCCTGCTGTTCGACCACACCAGCCCGGCGGCGCTGATCGCGCACCTCCGCTCGGAGCTCTCCAGCCGGACCGGGACCCCGACGCGGTCCACCGTGGACTTCCCGGCCGAGGTGCGGCTGGCGGACGACGTGGTCCCGGCCGGGGACGTCATCACCGTGGTCCCCGACCCGGAGCAGGTGTTCCTCACCGGGGCGACCGGGTTCGTGGGCGCCTTCCTGCTCAGGGACCTCATGCGCTCGACCGGTGCCACGGTCCACTGCCTGGTCCGGGGTGCGGACGGGGCGGCCGCGCTCGACCGGCTGCGCGCCAACCTGAGCTGGTACGGCATCTGGGACGAGATCGACGCCGATCGCCTGACGGTCGTCGCCGGCGATCTCGCCGAACCGCGCTTCGGCCTCGGCGCCGAGCGGTTCGACCGGCTCGCCCGCGAGGTCGACGTGGTGTACCACGCGGGCGCCACGGTCAACTGGCTGCACCCGTACCAGTCACTGAAGGCGGCCAACGTGACCGGCACCGAGGAGGCGCTCCGGCTCGCTGCGCTGCACCGGACCGTTCCCCTGCACTACGTGTCGAGCACCGGCGTCTTCGCCAAGCCGGCGCCCGGTGGCCGCGGGCTTAGCCCACAGGACCCCACCGGGCCGCCGGAGGAGCTGACCAACGGTTACCGGCAGAGCAAGTACGTCGCCGAGAAGGTCATCGGACTGGCCCAGGAGCGCGGTCTGCCCGTGTCGGTCTACCGCGCCGATGTCATCTCGGGCGCGCAGACCAACGGCGCCTGCCAGATGCGTGACTTCGTCTGGCTGAGCCTGAAGGGCAGTCTCCAGGCCCGGACGGTACCGACCGGCGCGAACGCGCTGTTCCCGATGGTGCCGGTGGACTACGTCAGCGCGGCCGTCCTGGAGCTGTCCCGTACGGCGAACGGCCGGACCTTCCACCTCTTCAACCCCGTGGCGGTCAGCTTCGCCGAGATGGTGACGCGGCTGCGCGAGTCCGGTTACACCCTGGACGAGGTGACCTGGGACGAGTTCGTCGCCACGGTCCGCGACGACCGGGACAACGCGCTCTTCCCGACGATCGACATCTTCCGCAGCTACATGACCGCGGGCGAGGCCCTGTACATGGAGGTGGACGTCAGCGCGACCGAGGCCGCCCTGGCCGGCACGGACATCGTCTGCCCGAAGATCGACGCCGACCTGTTCGCCACATACACGGAGTTCTTCGCCGGCGTCGGCTACTTCCCGCCGCCGGAGAAGCTCGGGTAGGTACGGGTCCGGCAGCTCGCCGGGAAGCCGTCAGCCGCGGGGATCAGCACGATCCCCGCGGCTGACGGCTTCCCGGCCTCCGGCTTCCCGGCACGGTGACGCCGGCCGACGGTCGTGGCACCGGGCCCGCGGACGTACCCGCGGGCCCGCCCGTCGGCCCTCGGGCAGCCGGGAGCCGTGACACCGATGGTCCGCCGGGGCGGTGAACGCCCCGGCGGACCATCGGTGTGGCGACCCGGGCCCCGGGCCCCGGCGGATACGGCTCAGCTGCCGTCCAGGAACTGGAAGAGATCCTCGTCCGACGCGTCGGTGACGTCGAACCGAGCCACGGAGGCGTCGTCGGAGTCCCGGAACGCGCGCAGCTTCGTCAGCAGGCCCTCGACGCGGTCGAGGATCTTGTCCCCGTCCGAGCCGGTCGCCGAGGACATGGTCAGCACCGACTCCACCCGGTCCAGCTCGGCCAGCACCGAACCCGTCGGTGCCGGGGCACCGGCCGACAGCTCGCGAACCAGCTCACGGGTGACGGCCGCCGCGTTCGGATGGTCGAAGACCAGCGTCTGGGCGAGCCGGAGGCCGGTCGCGGCGGTGAGCCTGTTGCGGAACTCCAAGGCGGACACCGAGTCGACACCGAGGTCGGAGAAGGCCCGGTCGGGATCGAACGACCGGCCCGCCGCGTACTGGAGCACTTCGGCCATCTGGGTGCGCACGAGGTCGAGGAGCTCCTCGTACCGGTCTGCCTCCGGCAGTGCGGCCAGCCGGTCGGCCATGGAACCCGAGGCGGCCGTCGGCCGTGGGGCGCGCGGTGTGACTCCCCGGCCCGCGAGTCGCCGCAACATCGGCGGGACGTCGCTCTGGGCTCGTATCGAGGCCAGGTCCAGTGCCACGGGAACCAGCAGCGGTTCGTCGAGGCCGAGCGCGGCGTCCAGCATCGCGAGGCCCTCTTCCGACGTGGACAGGGTCACCCCGAAGCGGTTCAGCCTGGCCACGTCCACCTCGCTCAGGTGCTCGGTCATCGTGCTGCGCTCGTCCCACATGCCCCACGCCAGCGACAGCCCGGGCAGCCCCTGGGCCCGCCGGTGCTGCGCGAGCGCATCCAGGTAGGCATTGCCGGCCGCGTAGTTCGCCTGACCGGCCGTCCCTATCAGCCCGGACATCGAGGAGAACAGCACGAACGCCGACAGGTCGAGATCACGGGTCAGCTGGTGCAGGTTCAACGCGGCGACCGTCTTGGGCCGCAGCACGGCGTCGAGCCGCCGCTCGGTCAGATCGGTCATCAGCCCGTCGTCGAGGACGCCGGCCACGTGCACGACACCGGTGAGCGGGGCTGCGGCCGGGATGGCGGCGAGCACCTCGGAGAGCGCGACGCGGTCCGCCGTGTCGCAGGCGGTCAGGACGACATCGGCCCCCATCTCCCTCAGCTCGGCCGCCAGTGCCGCGCCCCTCGGGGAGCCGGCGCCCGTACGGCTGGCCAGAACCAACCGCCGCACCCCGTGCGCGGTCACCAGGTGCCGTGACACGACGGCGCCGAGCGTGCCGGTGGCGCCGGTGACGAGCACGGTGCCTGTGCCGAACGCCGCCGGGGGCGCGGTGCCACCGCCGGCCTCGGTCCGGGCCAGGCCGGGCACCAGGACCCGGTCCGACCGGAGGGCGAGCTGCGGCTCCTCGGCGACCAGGGCCGCCACCGCGTCCCAGCGCACCGGTCCGGCGTCCACGTCCAGCAGTGCGAACCGGTGGGGATGCTCGGTCTGCGCCGTCCGCACGAGACCCCACACGCCCGCCTGGGCGAGACCGCCGACCGGCTCCCCCGGCGCGGTGCCGACCGCTCCCCGGGTCACCAGCACGAGGGTCCCGGAAGCGAACCGCTCATCGGCGAGCCACTCCTGCGTGACGGTGAGCACCTCGCCGGTGACCTGTACGGCGTCCGGTCCCGCCGGGCAGCGCAGGAACACCACTCCCGGGTCGGCCGACACGTCCGCCAGCGTGTCCACGAGCGCCCAGCGGACGGGCGCTGCCGGTCCGGCGGGCACCGGCGACCAGGCCACCCGGAACATCGAGTCCGCGGTCGTGCCGGGCCCCGACGCCGGCATCTGCCGGAACCGCAGGCCGTCGACCGACGCCACCGGTGCGCCGGCCGTGTCGGCGAGCTGGACCGACACCACGTCCGTGCCGGAGGGTGCCATCCGCAGCCGCAGCGCGGACGCCCCGACCGCCGACAGGGAGACACCCGCCCAGGCGAACGGCAGGACGGCACCGTCCATCCCGTCGAGGATCGATCCGTACCAGACGGCGTGCAGCGCCGCGTCCAGCAGTGCGGGGTGCAGGCCGAACCCGCCGGCCTGCGCCGCGGAGTCCGCCGGCAGGGCCGCCTCGGCGAACAGCTCGTCGCCGCGCCGCCACACTCCGGTCAGGCCCTGAAACGCCGGACCGTAGTCGTAACCGCGCGCGGCGAGGTCGCCGTACACGTCACCGAGCTCGACCTCCTCCGCCCCGTCCGGGGGCCATACGGTGGCGTCGAAGACGGCCGGCCGGGTCCAGCCGCTCAGCGAGCCCTCGGCGTGCCGGACCCACTCGCCGCCGTCCGGCTGCGCGTGCACGGACACCTCCCGGTGTCCCGACCCGTCGGCCTTCCCCACCACCACCTGGACCCGCGTCCCGTCCCGCTCGCCCAGGACCAGCGGTGTGTGCACGGTCAGCTCGTCCAGCAGGTCGCAGCCGACCTCACGGCCGGCGCGCAGCGCCATGTCCACGAACACCGTGCCCGGCACGAACACCTGGCCGAACACCGCATGGTCGGCCAGCCACGGCTGGGCCTCCAGCGACAGACGGCCGGTCAGCACGGTCTCGCCGGACTCGGGCAGCGTCAGCACCGCGCCGAGCAGGGGATGCTCCCCGCTGGTCAGTCCGGCGGCCCGCAGGTCGCCCGCCGGCGCGGTGGCCTCCATCCAGTACCGGTCGCGCTGGAAAGCGTATGTCGGCAGGTCCACGGTGGCGGCGCCCGTCCCGGCGAACACCTGGTGCCAGTCCACCTCCACGCCGTGCACGTGCGCCGAGGCCAGCGCGGTCAGCGCGGTGGCCGGTTCCGGGCGGTCGGTCCGCAGCACCGGCAGCGCGACCGGGGCGGGGCCGGGGTCCCGCCGCGCGAAGCATCCCTCGGCCATCGTGGTGATCGCGGCGTCCGGGCCGATGCCGATGAAGCGGGTCACCCCGTCCTCCTGGAGACGGCTCATGGTGGCGGCGAACCGCACCGGCTCACGGACCTGGCGCACCCAGTACTCCGCCGAGCCCACCGTCTCCGCCGCCACCGGCTCGCCGGTGACCGTGGACACGATCGGCAGCAGCGGCTCGTGGAACGCCACGTCGGCGAGGACCGCGCGGTACGGCGCCAGCATCGGGTCCATCAGGGACGAGTGGAACGCGTGGCTCACCCGGAGCCGCTTCGTCCGCCGGCCCAGGGCCGCGAAGTGCTCGGCGATCAGCGAAACGGCGTCCTCGTCGCCCGACACGACCACCGACTCCGGTCCGTTCACGGAGGCGATGCCGGCCGCGTCACCCTTCAGCGCCGCCGCGACCTCGCCCTCGGTCGCCCGGATCGACACCATCGCACCGGCCTCGGGCAGTGCCTCCATCAGCCGGCCGCGCGCGGCCACCACCCGGCAGGCGTCCTCCAGCGTCCACAGTCCGGCGACGAACGCCGCCGACAGCTCACCGAGCGAGTGGCCGGCCACGGCTTCGGGCAGCACCCCCCAGGAGCCGAGCAAGCGGGTCAGCGCGACCTCGACCGCGAACAGCGCGGGCTGCGCCCACCCGGTCCGGTCCAGCAGCTTCTGCGGGTCCGCTCCCGCGGCCGCCGTGTCGGCGTCCGCCTCGGGCCCGGCGAACAGCACGTCGCGCAGCGGCCGGTCCAGCAGACCGTCGAATCCGGCGCACACCTCGTCCAGCGCCGTCGCGAAGGCGGGGAACTCCGCGTACAGTTCCCGGCCCATCCCGAGGCGCTGGGTGCCCTGTCCGGCGAACAGGAAGGCAGTGCGGCCGGGGTGCGCGACGCCCCGCACCGCAGCGGTGTCCGTGCCACCGCCGGCGATCGCCCGCAGACCGGCGATCAGTCCGTCGCGGTCTCCCGCCACCACGGCGGCCCGCTGCTCGAACGCCACCCGGGCGGTGGCCAGCGAGAACCCGGCGGCGAGCGGTTCCAGCCAGGCCCCCGAGTCCGCGGGCTGCGGGGCCTCCAGTTCGGCCAGCAGCCGCGCGGCCTGGCCGGCCAGCGCGCCGGGGGTCTTGCCGGACAGCACCCACGGCACGAGCGGCAGGGAGACCTGTGCGTCCGGCTCGCCGGCCCCGGACCCGGTGGCCCCGGCCTCCGGTGCCTGTTCCAGGATCAGGTGCGCGTTGGTACCGCTGATCCCGAAGGACGACACGGCGGCCCGCCTCGGGGCGCCCGTCACCGGCCACTCGCGCCGCTCGGTCAGCAGGCCGACCGTCCCGTCCGTCCAGTCCACGTGCGACGACGGGGTGTCCACGTGCAGAGTCCGGGGCAGCACGCCGTGCCGCAGCGCCTGCACCATCTTGATCACACCGCCGACTCCTGCGGCGGCCTGGGTGTGCCCGATGTTGGACTTCAGCGAGCCGAGCCACACGGGACGCTCACGGTCCCGGCCCAGACCGTAGGTGTCCAGGATCGCCTGCGCCTCGATGGGGTCGCCGAGACTGGTGCCGGTGCCGTGTGCCTCCACCGCGTCCACGTCCGACGGGGACAGGCCGGCGTCGTCGAGCGCCTGCCTGATCACCCGTTGCTGGGAGGGTCCGTTCGGCGCGGTGAACCCGTTCGACGCGCCGTCCTGGTTGGCCGCGCTGCCGCGCACCACGGCGAGCACCGGATGTCCGAGCCGCACGGCGTCCGAGAGCCGCTCCACCAGGAGCATCCCGACGCCCTCGGCGAGGCCGGTGCCGTCGGCCGCGTCCGCGAAGGACTTGCAGCGCCCGTCCGGGGCGAGTCCGCGCTGGCGGCTGAACGCGACGAGCATGCCCGGGGTGGACATGACCGTGGCGCCGCCGGCCAGCGCCATCGCGCACTCCCCGCGGCGCAGGGACTGAACGGCCAGGTGCAGCGCGACCAGCGACGACGAGCACGCGGTGTCGACGGTGACCGCGGGCCCCTCGAAGCCGAAGGTGTACGCGATCCGCCCGGAGGCGGCGCTGTTCGTGACGCCTGTCAGCAGGTGCGCCTCCGCACCGCCGGCCGCCTCGTGCAGCCGGGGCCCGTAGTCCGTCGCCATGGTTCCCGCGAAGACACCGACCCGGGCGCCGCGCAGCGCGGCGGGACGGACCTCGGCCCGTTCCATCGCCTCCCACGAGGTCTCCAGCAGCAGCCGCTGCTGCGGGTCCATCGCCACCGCCTCGCGCGGTGAGATCTCGAAGAACCCGGGGTCGAACTCGGTGGCTCCGCGCAGGAACCCGCCGTGCCGGGTGTAGGTACGGCCGGGCACGTCCGGGTCCTGGTCGTACAGCGCGTCCATGTCCCAGCCCCGGTCGGTGGGGGACTCGGTGATCGCGTCGCCGCCGGTGTCCAGCAGCCGCCACAGGTCCTCGGGCGAGCCGACGCCGCCGGGGTACCGGCATGCCATGCCGATGACGGCGACCGGTTCCTGGCCCCCCTCCTCGGTCTCCCGCAACTGCTGCTTGGTCTGCTGGAGTTCGGCCGTGACCCGTTTGAGGTACTCGACCAGCTTCTCTTCGTTGCTCATGAGCACTCCGTTCAGAATGTGCCGAGTTCGCCGTCGATGAGATCGAAGAGCTCGTCGAGTTCCAGCCCGTCCAGCTCACGGGCGGGCGGCGTGGAGGTGGTGGACGCGGCGGCCTGCGCGGAGAGCTCGGTGGGGCCGAGCGCCGCGCCGAGGTGACCGGCGAGTGCCGACGGCGTCGGGTAGTCGAACACCAGCGTGGCGCGCAGGCGCAGCCCGGTCGCCGCTCCCAGCCGGTTCCGCAGTTCCACCGCCGTCAGCGAGTCGAACCCGAGGTCCTTGAAGCTGCGGTCGGGAGTGACCGTGCCCGGTGTGCCGTGTGCCAGCACGGTGGCGGTGTGCTCCCGTACGAGGCCGAGCAGGGCTTCCCCGCGCTCCTCGTCGGTCATCCGGGCGAGGCTGTCGCCGAGGGACGCGGTGCCCGCCGGGCCGACGGCCGCGGCCTCCGCCCGCCTGACCCGGTCGCGGACCACCCCACGCAGCAGCGCCGGCACCGGGCCCTGTGCGCGCACGGCGGCCGGGTCGATCCTGGCCGGGACGAGCAGGGCCTCGCCGGAGGAGAGCGCGGCGTCGAAGAGGGCCAGGCCCTCCGCCGAGGACATCGGGGCCAGTCCGGCCCGGCTCATCCGGCTCAGGTCGGTGTCCGAGAGCTCGCCGGTCATTCCGCTGGCCTTCGCCCACAGACCCCAGGCGAGCGACACGGCCGGCAGGCCCCGGGCCACGCGGTACTGGGCCAGGGCGTCCATGAACGCGTTGGCCGCCGCGTAGTTGGCCTGTCCCGGCAGTCCGAAGACGCCGGCGACCGAGGAGAACAGGACGAACATCGACAGGTCGAGGTCGCGGGTCAGCCGGTGCAGGTTCAGTGCGGCGTCGGCCTTCGGCCGCAGGACACGCTCCAGCTGCTCCGGCCGCATCGCCTCGATCACGGTGTCGTCGAGCATTCCGGCGGCGTGCACCACACCGATCAGCGGCCGGTCGGCCGGGACGGACGCCAGCAGCGCGGCCAGCGCGTCCTCGTCGGCGGTGTCGCAGGCGGCCACGGTGACCGTCGCGCCCAGCCCGGTCAGTTCTGCGGCGAGTTCGGCCGCGCCGGGGGCGTCGGGACCGCGCCTGCTGGTCAGCAGCAGATGGACTGCCCCGTACCTGGTCACCAGGTGCCGTGCGAACAGGCCGCCGAGGGTTCCGGTGGCACCCGTGAGCAGCACGGTGCCCGTCGTGAGGTCGGGGCGCACCGTCGGCCTGGAGGTGACCCGGGCGAGCCGGGGCACCAACGGCCGTCCCTTGCGGATCGCGAGCTGTGGCTCTCCGGTGGCCAGGGCGGCCGGCAGGGCCGTGACCGACTCCTGGTGACCGTCCAGGTCGATGACGACGAACCGGTCCGGATGCTCCCGCTGGGCCGACCGCACCATGCCCCACGCCCCGGCGGCAGCCCCTCCGAGGGCGTCCGCCTCGACCGGTTCCCTGCCCGGTTCCACGACCATCGCGTTCCGGGTGATCAGCACCAGTTTCGACGCGGCCGACCGCTCGTCGGCCAGCCACTCCTGGATCAGCCGCAGTGTGCGGCCGGCCAGGGCGTGGACACCGGCCGCGGTGGACTCGCCGGTCAGCGTGGCGAACACCGCCTCGGGCACCGCTCCCGCGTCGGCCAGGGCGCCGAGATCGGCATGGCACGGCAGTCCGAGTCCGATCTCGTCGGCGCCGACGACCGCCCACGGGCGCGCGCCGCCGGAGACTTCCGGTACGCCCGCCTCGGGCCAGTCCACCCGGAACAGGCCGTCCGCGGGCCCGGCGGCGGGTTCCCCGGCGGGGATCGGCAGCAGTGCCAGCGACTCGACCGACGCCACGGCCGCCCCGGTGCTGTCGGCGAGGCGCAGCGCGACCGTGTCCGCGCCGTCCGGTGTGATCTGCACCCGCAGCGCGGAGGCGCCGCCGGCCCGCAGTGACACCCCCTGCCAGGAGAACGGCAGCCGGCAGTCCTGGCCGTCCCCGACCACCGGGTGCAGCGCGGCGTCCAGCAAGGCCGGGTGCAGCCCGTACCGGGTGGCGTCCGCCTCGATCTCCGGCGGGAGCGCGACCTCGGCGAAGATCTCCGCGTCCCGGCGCCACCAGGAGCGCAGGCCCTGGAACGCCGGGCCGTAGTGGTAACCGAGCCCGGTCCAGCGGTCGTAGCCGCCGTCCCACTCGACCGCCACGGCGCCGGGCGGCGGCCAGGCGGTCAGGTCGAACTCCTCGCCCCGGCCGGAGGCGAGGGCTCCGCTCGCGTGCCGGGTCCAACCGCCGGATCCGTCCGCGGGGCGTGCGTGGACAGCCAGGTCACAGCGGCCCGAGCGGTCCGGCTCGCCGACCGTGACCCGTATGTCGACCCTGCCCTGCCGCGGCAGGACCAGCGGGACCTCACACGTCAGTTCGGCCACCTGGTCGCAGCCCACCTCGTCACCCGCGCGGACCGCCAGCTCGACGAAGGCCGTGCCGGGCAGCAGTACCGTGTCGCCCAGTCCGTGGTCGGCCAGCCAGGGCTGAGTCCGCAGGGACAGCTGTCCGGTCAGGACGAGGCCGCCGGAGTCCGGCAGTTCCACCACCGCGCCGAGCAGCGGGTGCTCCGCCGCGGCCAGGCCCGCGGCCTCGACGTTCCCCGACCCGCCGTCCGGAGCCAGCGCGAGCCAGTAGCTCTGCCGCCGGAAGGTGGAGGTGGGTACACCGGCCTGCCGGGCACCGGGGAAGACGGCCCGCCAGTCAGGGCTCGCCCCGTGCACGTACACCTCGGCCAGCGAGGTCAGGAACCGCTGGATGCCGCCGTCGTCGCGGCGCAACGAGCCGACGGCGACCGCGTCCTCCCGGATGTCCTCGACGGCCGTCGTCAGCACGGGGTGCGGAGTCATCTCGACGAACATGAAGTGCCCGCGCTCGGCCAGCACGTCGACCGTCTCGGCGAAGCGGACACGCTCGCGCAGATTGCTGTACCAGTACTCGCCGTTCAGGCCGGTGGTGTCCAGCACGTCGGCGGTCACCGTCGAGTAGAACGGGATCGTCGACGGGCGGGGCGCCAGCCCGGCCATGACGGTGAGCAGTTCGTCCCGGATCGGCTCCACGTGCGCCGAGTGCGACGCGTAGTCCGCCAGGAGCCGCTTTGCCCGTATCCCGTCCGCCTCGCACGCGGCGACCAGCTCGACCAGCGCGTCGATGTCACCGGCGACGACGACGGATGTCGGGCCGTTCACCACGGCCACCGAGAGCCGGCCGTCCCAGGGGCGCAGGATCTCGCCGACCTCGTCCTCGGGCAGCGCGAGCGAGACCAGGCCACCGGAGCCGGACAGTGCCCGGACGGTCTTGCTGCGCAGCGCGACGACCTTCGCGGCGTCGTCGAGGTCGAGCGCGCCGGCCACGCAGGCGGCGGCGATCTCCCCCTGTGAGTTGCCCACCACCGCGCTGGGCTCCAGACCGTAGGAGCGCCACAGCGCGGCCAGCGACACCATCACCGCGAACAGCACGGACGGCAGCACGTCCACCTGTTCCAGCGCCTCGGCGTCCCGCAGCACCTCGAACAGGTCCCAGTCGAAGTGCGGGGCGAGCGCGTCCGCGCACGCCCGCATCATGTCGGCGAACACGGGCGACTCGTCCAGCATCTGCAGGGCCATGCCGGTCCACTGCGAACCCTGGCCGGGGAAGACGAAGACCACCCCGCCCACCTCCCGCGCGGTGCCGCGCACCACGTCCGGGGCCTGCGTGCCGTCGGCGATCGCGCTCAGCCCCCGGCGCAGCGCCGGCAGGTCGGACGCGACGACGGCGGCGCGGTGCGGCAGGCCGGAGCGGGCGACCGCCAGCGAGAGGCCCGCGCCCGCCCGGTCCGGGCCGGGGCCGGCGTCGATGAAGGACAGCAGGGCGGCGGCCTGCGCGGCCACGGCGTCCTCGCTGCTCGCGGAGAACACCCACGGCACGGGGGCGGCGGGTGTCACCGCCGGGTCCGGCCCGGTGTCCGTCGCTTCCGCTCCGGCCGCGGGTACGGCCGCCGGTACGGGTGCAGGTGCCGGCTCCGGCGGGGCCTCCTCGATGATCACGTGTGCGTTCGTGCCGCTGATACCGAAGGAGGAGACCCCCGCCCGGCGCGGACGACCGCTCTCCGGCCACGCCCGCGCCTCGGTCGCAAGCTGCACGCCGCCGGCGGTCCAGTCCACGTGCGGGGTCGGTTCGTCGACGTGCAGGGTCTTCGGCACCGTTTCGTGCCGCAGCGCCTGGACCATCTTGATCACGCCGGCCACGCCGGCGGCGGCCTGGGCATGGCCGATGTTGGACTTCAGCGATCCCAGCAGCAGCGGGCGGTCCGGCTCACGGCCCCGGCCGTAGGTGGCGGCCAGCGCCTCCGCCTCGATCGGGTCGCCGAGCATCGTTCCGGTGCCGTGCGCCTCGACGACGTCGACGTCGGCGGTGGACAGTCCGGCGCCGGCGAGCGCCTGGCGGATCACGCGTTCCTGGGCGACGCCGTTCGGCGCCGTGAGGCCGTTGGACGCCCCGTCCTGGTTGACGGCACTGCCCCGCACCACGGCCAGTACCCGGTGCCCGTTGCGCCGCGCGTCCGACAGCCGCTCCAGCACCAGGGTTCCCGCGCCCTCGGCCCACCCGGTGCCGTCGGCGGTGGAGGAGAACGCCTTGCAGCGGCCGTCCACGGACAGGGCGCGCTGCCGGCTCAGTTCCACGAACATCCCGGGTCCCGCCATCACCGCGACGCCGCCGGCCAGTGCCAGCGAGCACTCTCCGGCACGCAGGGCGCGCGCGGCGAGGTGCAGCGCCACCAGCGAGGAGGAGCACGCGGTGTCCACGGTGATGGCGGGGCCGTGGAGCCCGAGCGTGTAGGCGATCCGGCCGGACACGACGCTGATCGAGCTGCCGGTCAGCCGGTAGCCGTCGGTCTCGGCGTCCGCGACGTGGAGCCGGGGGCCGTAGTCCTGCTCCATCGCGCCCACGAAGACACCGACGGACGCGCCCCGCCGGCCGGCGGGGTCGATGCCGGCGCGCTCCAGCGCCTCCCAGGACGTTTCCAGGAGCAGTCGCTGCTGCGGGTCCATGGCGAGGGCTTCCCTCGGCGAGATGCCGAAGAACCCGGGGTCGAACTGGTCGGCGTCGTACAGGAAGCCGCCCTGCCGGGTGTACGACGTGCCGCTCCGCCCGGAGTCGGGGTCGGGGTCGTAGAGCCGGTCGGTGTCCCATCCCCGGTTGGTGGGGAAGTCCGAGATCGCGTCCGTCTCGTCCAGGACGAGCTGCCACAGGTCGTCCGGGGAGACGACGCCGCCGGGGAGCCGGCAGGCCATTCCGACGATCGCGATCGGTTCGTCGTCCGCGAGGCTCTGGCCGGCCGGCTCCGCGGCGGCGGGAGCGGTGGGCTCCCCCGCGCCCGAGGCCAGCGCGCGCAGGTGGCCGGCGAGCTCGGCCGGCGTCGGGTGGCCGAACAGCACGCCCGTGGGCAGGGTGAGGCCGGTCGCCGTACGCAGCCGGTCCCGCAGTTCCACCGAGGACAGGGAGTCGATCCCGAGTTCCTTGAACGTCGTGCCGGGATCCACCGCTTCGGCTCCCGCGTGGCCGAGCACGACGGCGAGGGCCGACCGCACCAGCGTCAGCATCTCGGGCCCGGCGGAGGGCGCGGCCGGGCTGGCCGCCGCTGCCGGGGGCTCCGTCTCCAGGAGACCGGCCCCCACCGGGGCCTCCCCGGGCGAGGCGGTCCGCACGGCGGTCCCGGCGAGCCAGTGGCGCTCGCGCTGGAAGGCGTACGTGGGCAGTTTCACCGTGCGGGCCTCGCGCAGGGCGAACACCCGGGGCCAGTCCACTGCGACCCCGCGCACGTGCAGCGCGGCGAGCGAGGTGAGGAACCGTTCCGGCCCGCCCTCACGGTTGCGCAGTGAGCCGGTGACCACGGCGGACTCCAGCCCGGCCTGCTCCACGGTGTCGCGCAGGGCCGGCAGGAGCACGGGGTGCGGGCTGCACTCGACGAACACCGTGTGCCCGTCGCGCACCAGCTCCGCGGTCGCCTGCTCCAGCTGCACGGTCTGCCGCAGGTTCCGGTACCAGTACGCGGCGTCCAGCCCGACGGTGTCGATCGGGGTGCCGGTCACCGTGGAGTAGAAGGGCACCGACGAGGACCGCGGCCGGATGCCGTCCAGCACGGTGGCCAGCCGCTCCCGGATCTGTTCCACCTGCGACGAGTGCGAGGCGTAGTCGACCGCGATCCGCCGGGTCTCGATGCCGTCCTCGGCCCAGCGCGCGGCCAGCTCGTCCAGTGCCTCGGGGGCGCCGGACAGCACCACCGACGACGGGCCGTTCGCCGCCGCGAGGGACACCTCGCCGTCCCACCCGGCAAGCCGTTCGCGCACCTCGCCGGCCGACCGCAGTACCGACATCATGCCGCCGCGCCCGGACAGCGCCGTCAGGGCCTGGCTGCGCAGGGTCACCACGCGGGCGGCGTCCTCCAGCGAGAGAGCGCCCGCCACGCAGGCCGCGGCGATCTCACCCTGGCTGTGTCCGACGACCGCCGACGGCTCGACCCCGCAGGAGCGCCACAGGGCGGCCAGCGACACCATCACCGCGAACAGCGCGGGCTGCACCACGTCCACCCGCTTCAGCGCGGCGGCGTCCCGCAGCACCTCGCTCAGCGACCAGTCGACGTAGGGCGCGAACGCCTCTTCACAGGCCCGGATCGACGCGGCGAACTCCGGTACGGAGTCCAGCAGCTCGACGGCCATCCCCGGCCACTGCGCGCCCTGGCCGGGGAAGGCGAACACCACTTTCCCGGCCTCGGCGGCCTGCCCCTCGATCACGCCGGCGACGGCCTCGCCACCGGCGAGCCCGGCGAGGCGCCTCCGCAGTTCGGCCCGGTCGTCGCCGACCACGACCGCACGGTGCCGGAAGGCCGTCCTGGTGATGGCGAGGGACAGCCCGATGTCCGCGGCGGACTCGTCCGTTCCGTCCACGAAGGACAGCAGCCGGCCGGCCTGGGCGCGCAGCGCTTCCACGGAGCGTCCGGCGATCGGCCACGCCAGCGCGCCGGTCTCCGGGCGCCGGTCCGCCACCGGAGCGGCGGACGGGGCCGCCGGCTCAGCCGCCACGGGAGGTTCGCCGACCACGAGGTGACAGTTCGTGCCGCCCATACCGAACGAACTCACCCCGGCCACCAGCGGCCGGCCCGGCTCCGGCCATGGCGTCAGCTCGGTCTGCACCCGCAGCCCGAGCTCGTCGAGGGGGATGTCCGGGTGCGGTGTGACGAAGTTCAGGCTGGGCGGCAGTGACCGGTGGCGGATACTCAGGGCCACCTTGAGCAGCCCGGCTATGCCTCCGGCGCCCTCCAGATGGCCGATGTTGGTCTTGACCGAGCCCACCGGCAGCGGCGAACCGGGCTGCCGGACGCGCCCGAGCGCGGCACCGAGCGCGGCCGCCTCGATGGGGTCGCCCACTTTCGTGCCGCTGCCGTGCAGTTCCACGTACTGCACACTGCGCATCGGGACCCCGGCCCGCCGGTACGCCTGCCGTACGACCTCCTCCTGCGCGGAGCGGCTCGGCACGGTGAGGCCGGACTGATCGCCCTCCCCCGCACCGTCGTTGTTCATGGCGCCACCGCTCACGACGCAGTAGATGTCGTCGCCGTCGGCGAGCGCGGCGTCCAGCGGCTTGAGGACGACGACCCCGCCGCCCTCACCGCGCACGAAACCGTTGGCCCGCGCGTCGAAGGTGAAGCACCGGCCGTCCGGCGACAGTCCGCCGAACCGGGCCGCGCCGAGTGTCGTCTCGCTCAGGATGTTCAGGTTCACGCCCCCGGCGACGGCCACACCGCACTCACCGCGGCGCAGGCTCTCGCACGCCAGGTGGACGGCCACCAGCGAGGACGACTGGGCGGTGTCCACCGTCATGCTCGGTCCGCGCAGACCGAGGTGGTGGGAGACCCGGTTGGCGATGATCCCGCGGCGGGTTCCGGTCATCGTGTGCCGGCTGATCCCGTCCGGACCCAGCCGGTCCTGGAGCGCCGCGTAGTCGTCCCACATGACGCCGACGAACATCCCGGTGTCACTGCCGCCGAGTGCGGCGGGGACGATGCGCGCGTCCTCGAGCGCCTCCCAGGCGAGTTCCAGCGTCAGGCGCTGCTGCGGGTCCATCGCGGCGGCCTCGCGCGGTGAGATCCCGAAGAACGCCGCGTCGAAACGGTCGATCTGCTCGACGAATCCGCCGAAGCGGTGCGGGAGTTCCGCACCGGGCCACCGGTCGGCCGGGGCCTCCCGTACGGCATTGGTCCCGTCCCTCAGCAACCGCCAGAACTCGTGGCCGTCGCCAGCCTCAGGAAACCGACAAGCCAACCCGACCACAGCGATCTGTCTCATATTCACAGTGAACCGTGGGCGCCGACGAGTCTGCTTGTTTCTCCGGCCCAGAATGCGGCGGTAAATCTGGTCACCGGTGACAGTCGGGACTGCTTCCCGTAATTCGCGAACAAAAAGGAACGTCAATATTGCCCGGCGGCGTTTTCCTTTTGGGCCGCCGAGCAGTACCGACGCGGTGAGCGACTGCAGGCGGTCGTTCCCGAGGGAACCGCCCGTTTTCGTACCTCAGTACAGCAGGGTCACCGACGGGTGGATGTCCAGTACCGCGCGGCTGTAGTCCTCGAGAATGGCCGGCCCGTTGAGCGAGGTGTGCCGGCTCATCACGGCGATATCACGCCAGAGGCGCTGCAGCGGGTTCGACAGGCTGAAACCGCTCGCCCCGACCGCGTCGATGAGCTTCTCCACGCCGGCCCGCGCCTTCTCCTGGGCGGACTTCTCGTGCATACGGGCGTTCGCACGCACGATCCACGGCAGGGGGGTCGTCTCCTCGATCCCGTCGAGAGTGGCACCGACCTCACGCAGGTGCAGGGCGGCGGTCTCGATGAGGTGGACGCCCTCGGCGAAGGCCATCTGCACCGACGGTGCGTCGACCGCAGCCTCATAGACCGTGTAGTTGATCCCCCGCCTCTTGTCCAGCAGCTCGCGCGCGGCCTCGACCGCGCCCTGGGCGGCGCCGACGATCGCGGCCAGGGACTGCGCGCTTCCCTGGGTGAGCTGGCTGTCGCGCTCCTCCTCGCCCTTCAGGTCGGTGAAGCTGAACACCAGTCCCCGGCGCTCCGGGACGAAGACGTCCTCCGCCACACAGGTGTGGGTGCCGGAACCGGCGAGGCCCGCCGAGTGCCAGGTCCGCTCGATCTTCAGGTCGCTCAGGGGTATCGCGACGCCCACGAGGTCCGTGGTGGGCTCGTCGCCGTCGTGGATGATCACGCCGGGTACGCATGCCCAGTCCGCGATCTCACAGCCCGAGCTCCACGGGAACGTCCCGCTGATCCGGAAGCCGCCCTCGACACGCCGGGCCTTGGTCGTGGTCAGGCTGGCCGTGGAGAGCACGAACGCGTCGGGGTTGCCCTCGAACATGTCGTCGATCGCCGTCGCCGGCAGACCGTCCAGGGCGAAACGGGTGGACGCCGTCTCGATCGCCAGATTCCAGCCGGCGGACCCGCACGCCTTGCCGACCTCGGTGACGACCGCGATCAGGTCCGGCAGCGACAGGTCGTAACCGCCGTACCGGGTCGGGGTCGAGAGACGGAACAGCTGCGCGTCCCGGAGAGCGACCACGACCTCCTCGGCGAGCCTGCGGTCCTGCTCGGTCTTCACCGCGTGCTCGCGGATCAGGGGGGCCAGTTCGCGGGCCCGCGCCACGAGCTCCGCCGGGTCGACCGCCGGGCCGTCCGTCTCCACTGCCCGCTCATCGGTCACTGCTGTCACGGAACCTCTCCTTCGGTTTGTGGGCCGCCGGGCCGACCTCACTGCAGAGGAGGGCTCACCGCACCGTGTTTCACGGTCAAGTCAATCGGCTCGGGCCGGACGATCCCAGCGCTGGAAACACAGAACCCGGCCGGTCGGACAGGCCGTCCGCGGGCCGAACGGGTCAGACGACAGGCAGCGGAGCCCCGTCCTCCGAATCGCTCTGCGCCTTCGCGTGGCGGTCGAACAACAGGCCGCAGACGACCGCCCCGGCCAGGAAGACCACCGCACCCCAGAAGAACGCCGTGGTGTAGCTCTCCACCGCGGCCTCCGCCGCCACCAGCGGGGTCGGTTCCCTGCCCTCGAGGAAGGAGTCCGCAGCGGTGATCGCCAGGGTGCTGAGAAGCGCGGTACCGATGGAACCGCCCACCTGCTGCACAGTGTTGACCAGCGCCGAAGCCGCTCCGGCGTCCTGTGGTTCGACCCCGACCGTCGCGACCGCGGAGCCCAGGGAGACCACCAGGCCGAAGCCGATTCCGGCGATGAAGGTGGGAGCCATGATGCTGCCGAGGAAAGAACTGTCGACGGCGAGGCGGCTGAGCCAGAACGACCCCACCGCCGCCAGCACGAGGCCGGCCGGGATCAGAATGCGGGAACCGAGCTTCGGCTCCAGCGCGGGCGGGACGGTGGTCGCCCCGATCCCGATGCCCACGATCATCGGCAGGAAGGCCAGGCCGCTCTTGATCGCCGAGAACTCCAGGATGAGCTGGAGGAAGTACGTCAAGAACAGGAACTGCACGAACAGACCGACGCCCAGCAGGAACATCGCCAGGTAGGCGGCGCCCCGGTTGCGGTCCAGCACGATCCGGATGGGCAGCAGAGGAGTACGCGTGCGGAGCTCCAGCAGCACGAACGCGGTCAGCAGGACCACACTCGTGGCGAGGAGACCCCACACGTCCACCCCGCCCCAGTCGCCGTCATCGGCGTTGGAGAGACCGTAGGCGAGGCAGAACAGACCGATCGAGGCAGTCAGCGTGCCGGGCAGGTCGAGCTTCTCCGGACGGTCGCCGGCCTGGCGGTTCTGCATGGTCAGCATCGCGCCGATGAACACAAGCACCGTGAACAGCACGTTGACGTACAGGCACCAGCGCCAGTCCAGCCAGTCGGTCAGCGCACCGCCGAGGATCAGGCCGAGCGCGAGCCCACCACTGCCCAGCGCACCGTAGACACCGAACGCCTTGATCCGTTCCTGCGGGTCCTTGAACGCGGTCAGCAGGAACGACAGGGCGGCCGGGGCGACGAGCGCGGCGAACCCTCCCTGGAGCGCACGAGCCGTGATCAGCATGGCGAAGCTGGTGGCGGCGCCGCCCAGTACCGACGTGACACCGAAGCCGACGATCGCGATCATCAGGGACCGCTTGGCGCCGATGATGTCGACCAGTCTGCCGCCGAGCAGCAGCAGACTGCCGAAGGCCAGCGCGTAGGCCGTGATGACCCACTGACGGTCACCGTCGCCGAACCCGAGATCGGCCTGGGCCGACGGCAGCGCGATGTTGACGACCGTCGTGTCGAGGAAGATCGTCAACTGCGCGATCCCGATGACCGCCAGGATCTTCCAGCGGTTGACGTAATGGAAGTCCGACGCGTCCTCCGCCGCCACCTTCGGCTCGGAACCTACTGACTCTGACATACCACTTACCTCTGCTGATCAGGCCGGGCCATCGATTGATGACCCGGCAGACTAGTGTTCCTCGAACATCAGGGAGAAATCGTCACGAATCCGTGGTGCTTCGCGAGGTCGACAACGGTCTCCACCAGCTCGCGAGTAAGGGGACCGTCGACCTTCGGCACACCAGAATCAGACAATGCGAGGGCGGCCGTTTCAGCCATTCCCGCAAGCAATTCACCCGCAGCCAGCGAGGTACTGAACCCACGCGGGAGAATACCTTGATTAGCCACGGAAAGTATACCGCCCCTAACATGGCGGAGATCGCCACGGGACGCCGCCACGGAAGCCTCGGCGCCACCAGCAAAGAAGGACAAATCGCCAATTACGGCACCGTCGGCGAGATGTTTTTCATCGAGAACGGAAACCGGACTCGAATGAGCGGAGAACACCACCTGTGCGTTTATCACCGACAAGAGGTCGTCGGAGGCGACAACATACGGATTGGTGTCGTAGGTCTCGTCGAGATACGCCGCTATCGCCTCGCCGCTCGGTACGTCGCCCGAGCGCCCTTCGGCCAGCCAGCCCGCGATGAGCGACTCGGCGGACAGCCCCGCCGCCACGCCGGTCAGTTCTCCGCCCGCCGCGATCCGCGCCCAGGCCTCCTGGTAGATCCGGTGTTCCGTGGCCCGGAGCCGATCCGCCGAACCGGTCCGGCCGCTTCCGACCAGAACGATCCGGGCGGCCTGCCGGGCGCTCAGCGCGCCGAGAGCGGACCCGATGCGTCCGCCACCGCCGACGACCGCCACCGTCAGTCCGCCGAACCCGCCGAAGTGCTCGGTCGCGGCGTGCTCGACGGCGGCCAGGGCCGATCCCACCGCCAGCGCACCGCCCGAGGTCAGCGATACACCGGGGACCCGCAGGGCGCGGCCGTGGTCGCTGACCGCACCGAGGCCGAACCCGAGGCCGACGACGCCGTTTCCGTCCGCCTTCGCCGCGCGCACCCGGCGGTCGAGGTCCACGCCGATCAGGAAGGTCTGACCCGCGACCTGGTACTCCCGCAGCTGCTGCTGCGTCACGAGCAGCGGGTAGACGGTGAGGTCCACCGACGTGCCCTGCGGCGAGTCGAACCGGACCGGCGCGAACGCCGGGAGGTCCGTGAGCAGCTGGGAGCGCCGGGCGTAGCCGATCAGGCGATCGTCGTCCAGGTCGGCCAGCGACGGATCGAGATCCCGCAGCATGTCCGGGGTCAGCGGGCTGACGAACGCCGCCTTCCCAGTGGCAGGGACGTCGGTTCCGGCCGCGACGGCCGCGTCCTGGCGGAAATCGCCGATCCGCGCGCGGGGCGGCTGCTCCTGCGCGGCACCGCTCAGCGGGTGGACCAGCGGCAGCGCGTCCTGGTTACGCAGGATCTCGCAGACGTCGGTGAGGCCGGCCCGCAGCTGCTCGATCTCCTCGTCGCTGATGTAGATCGACGGCTCGATCCGCAGCATGGTCGGCACGCTCGCGGTCGGGCCGGTGCGGATGTGGTGGACCAGCTGCAGGTAACTGCCCAGCTGGAAGACGAGCATGCCGGCACGCGCCTTCTCCCGGATGACCGGGGAGGAGGCGTCGAACTGGTCGGTGAAGTCCACCCCGATGAGCAGCCCTTTGCCCCGGACGTCGGCCACCACGTCGGGGTACGTCTCGGCCAGCTCACGCAGCATGCCGATGATGCGCGCGCCGCGTTCGGATGCCCGCTCGTAGGCGGCCCCGTTCTCGGCTTCGAGGAGCTCGAGCGTACGCAGGGCGAGGGCCGTCGAGAAGCCGTCCTTGGCGAAGGTCGAGCTGTGCACCAGCTCGAACTCGGGGCGGTAGCGCGACTGGCGGATCAGCAGGGCGGAGGTCTTGCCGATGCCGCCGCCGAGCGACTTGCCCAGCAGGTAGTAGTCGCCGAGCAGCCCGATGTCGGCGCTCGCGAAGAACTTCCCCGTCCGGCCCATGCCGGTCTGGATCTCGTCGATGACGACCGGGCACGCGACCTCGTCGCAGATCTCCCTGATACGGGCGGCGAACCCGCGGTCCAGTTCATGGATACCGCCCTCGCCCTGGATCGGCTCGACGATCAGTCCGGCGACGACCGGGAAGTCGCGCTCGACGAGCGTGACCCTGCCGTTGACGACCTCGAGGTCGAGCACGGTGGTGCGCTGCTCGGCGACGAGCTTCTCGAACACCGTGGCGTCGGTCGGAGAGACGAACTTCACCGCCGGTCCGAGCGACGTGAACGCCGCCCGGAACACCGGGTTGTAGGTGAACTGGGTACTGCCGATCAGCTTCCCGTGGAAGGCCCGCTCCAGCGCGAAGAACACCGGTGCGGTCCCGGCCTTCGAGACGTTGTGCGCGACCACCGCGCCGAGCAGCGCACCGAACTCCTCGGCGGTCGTCGGCGCCGGCACGTCACCGGGCAGCGCGGACGTGTCGTCCGGCAGCGCCGCGGACCCGTCGAGCACCGCGTTCAGCGCCACGTCGGCGTTCCACTCGATCTGCTCGAACAGGCCCTTGATCCGCAGCGCGCGGTCGAGCTCGCAGTGCTTGACCGCCGCCTCGACCGCCTCCGCCCCGCTGTTGGCGAAGGTGATCGAATACGGCTCGGCGCCGGGGAACTCCCGTCCGAGTATGCCGTTGAGCACCGCGCCGACCTGGTCGGCGAGCGGGTGCGCGGAGTGCTGCGAGTGGACCGGCCAGCCGGCGTCCAGCAACTCCTTCGCGTACGCCACGATCTCGGGGTGGTTGTGCCCGAGCATCAGTGAGCCCCAGCCCCCGACCAGGTCGAGGACCGGTACCTCCGCACCGGCGTCGTCCAGGTAGTAGAGGGAGTTCTTCTCCGCCCGGACGTACTCGACGTCCAGTCCGAAGGTGCCGAGCACCCCGGTCAACAGGGCTTCGGCATAGCGGGTGGGCTCTTTCACCGTGTCTCCTTGTGATGAGCTGAACAGACTTGTGATGAGCTGAATAGACGATCGTCGGTCAGTTGTTCGACTGAGTGGAGGAGCGGCCCAGTTCCCTGTCGATGAAGTCGAAGACCTCGTTCTCGGACGCGGTCTCGATCACGGTCGCCAGGTCGACCTCACGGGTGGCCGTATCGGGCCGCACGGGGGTCCTGGCCTTGTTCCAGCGGGCGAGGATGGCGTTCAGCCGGGCGGCGATCTCCGTGTGCCCGGCACCTTCGTCGGCCGGCTCGTCGGCCGGGACGGCCATCAGCAGCGCCTCCAGCCGGTCCAGTTCGGACAGCGCGGAGCGGCGGCTGACGCCGTCGGTGATGTCGAGCCTTTCGATCAGGTGGTCGACCAGCACACCGGGTGAGGCGTAGTCGAACACCAGCGTGGTCGGCAGGGAGAGGCCCGTCTGCTCACCCAGCCGGTTGCGGAACTGGACGGCGGACAGCGAGTCGAATCCGGAGTCCCGGAAGGACACCTCCCACTTCAGGTTCTCCGGCGCCGCGTGGCCGAGCACCCCGGCCGCCTCGGCGCGTACCAGATCACGCAGGTACGTCTGTGCCTCGGTCCTGGTCATCGCCGCGAACCGGTCGACCGGCAGGTCGGCACTCGCCCTGCGGCGCTCGCCGCGCGGCACCAGTCCGCGCAGCACCGGCGGCACAAGGGCGGAGGTACGGCGCAGCGCGGGCAGGTCGAGCGGCGCCGGCGCGACCACGGCGTGTCCGGTGGCGAGCGCGGTGTCGAACAGGGCGGTCGCCTCGTCCTCGGCGATCAGCCGCAGACCGGGCTGCCCGCCCTCGACCATCCGGCCCCAGGCCAGCGACACCGCGGGCAGCCCCGCGGCCCGGCGGTGCGTGGCCAGGGCGTCCAGATACGCGTTCGCCGAGGCGAAGTTGGCCTGTCCCGGGGAGCCGAGCATGCCGACGACCGAGGAGAACAGCACGAACAGCGCGGGCGGGGCCCCAGCGGTCAGCTCGTGCAGATGCCACGCGCCGTCCACCTTGGGCCGCAGAACGTCCGCGACCCGCTCGGTGGTCAGCCCGGTGAACACCCCGTCGTCCAGGACGTTCTCGGTGTGCACGACGCCGGTCAGCGGATGATCGGCGGGGATGTCCGCGAGCATCGCGCGTACCGCCGCCCGGTCGGCCAGGTCGCAGGCCACCACCGTGACCGTCGCGCCCAGAGCGGTCAGTTCGTCCCGTAGCCGCCCTGCGGGCGAGTGCGCTCCGTGCGGGTCGGCGAGCACCAGGTGTTCCACCCCGTAAGCCGTGACCAGGTGCCGCGCGAACAGCGCGCCGAGCTGCCCGTCGGCGCCGGTGACCAGTACGGTGCCGCCTGCCGCCGGTACGGGCGCCACCGCGGCCGGTGCGGCCGACGGCACGAGCCGCGGCGCGAACATGCGTCCCGCCCGGACTGCCAGTTGGGGCTCCCCTGTCCGGGCCGCCAGGAACAGCAGCTCGGCCGAGGCCGGGTCGTCGTCCAGGTCGACCAGCACGATCCGGTCGGGGTTCTCCGCCTGGGCCGACCGCAGCAGACCCCATACGGCGGCGCCTGCCGGGTCATGGACGTCGTCCGCCGCATCGACGGCCATCGCTCCCCCGGTCACCACCACCAGGCGGTTGTCCGGCAGGTCGTCCTGGGCCAGCCAGGACTGCGCGACACCGAGCGCCTGGTCGACGGCCCGGTGCGCGGCGGCCACCCGGTCGCCGGCGGTGTCCGGCTCCGACGGCCGGAACAGCAGGACGTCCCACGGCGTGTAGGAGGCAGCGGCTTCCTTGATGTCGCCGAACCGCAGCGGTGCGACGGCGGCGAGGCCGCCGGTGCCGTCACCGAGCAGGGCGAGCAGGCTCTCCGGTTCGTCGTCGTCCAGCGGTTCGACCGGCGTCCAGCGCAGCTCGAACAGCGAGGCCGTACCGGACGGAGCGGGCACCACGCCGTCCCTCGGCGTCAGGTGCACGGGCGCCAGACCCACCGACCCGGTCAGCACGGGCAGCCCGGCCTCGTCGGTCGCGTCCAGGCGGAAGGTGTCCGGTCCCGCAGGGACGAGGTGCACCCGCAGGACGGTCGCCCCGGTGGCGTGCAGGGCGACGCCCTCCCAGCTGAGCGGCTGCGGAACCGCGCCGTCCGGGGCCGCGCCGGGGCCGCCGGTGAGCAGCGGCTGCACGGCGGCCTCCAGCAGGGCCGGGTGCACCCCGAACCCGCCGATGTCGGCGACGGCCTGTTCGGGGAGGCGGACTTCGGCGAACAGTTCGTCCCCGCGGCGGAGCAGCGACTCCAGCCCCTGGAACACCGCGCCGTACCGGTGACCCGCTTCCGCGAGGTCCTCGTACGCCCAGTCCACCGCCCGGGCTCCGGTCGGGGGCCAGGTGGCCGGCTCGGTCTCCGGCTGGTCGGCGGCGGGAGCGAGCACACCGGTCGCGTGCGTGGTCCACTCCTGCCGTGCGCGGTCCTCGCCCGGGCCCTCGGCGGGCCGGCTGTAGATCCCGACCGTCCGCCGCCCGGTGTCGTCGGCGGTGCCGGTCACCACCTGCGCCTCTACGGCGGCCTGGGCGGGCAGTACGAGCGGCGCGGTGATCGTGAGTTCGTCCAGCATGGGGCAGTCCGTCGCGTCCCCGGCCCGGATCGCCAGCTCCACCAGGGCGGACCCAGGCAGCACCGGCACACCGGAGACGACGTGGTCCGCCAGCCAGGGATGCGTGGTGAGCGACAGACGGCTGGTGAAGACCAGCTCGTCCCGGCCCGCCACCGCGACAGCCCTGCCGAGCAGCGCGTGCCCGGAAGCGGAGTCGGGGCCGGCCGCGGAGTCGGCGCCGCCGGCGGACGCGGCCAGCCAGTACCGCTCGCGCTGGAAGGGATAGGTGGGCAGCTCGGTCCGGCCGGCACCGGTGTCGGCGAACACGGCCGTCCAGTCGACGGCCGCGCCGGCGACGAACAGATCGCCCACGCCCTCGAGCACCGTGCGGGTTCCCGGCAGACCGTCCCGTCGCAGGAGCACCGAGCCTTCGAGCGTACGCCCGGGGCCCGACTCGGCGATCCGGGTCACACGCTGATCCTGCATCCATTGTCCGGCGTCGGCGGTCCCTTCCGCTCCCCGCAGCCCCAGCGGGTCGCCGGCGGCGACCGGCCGGCCGGTGCGCAGGGACACCACCGGCATCCGCGGTTCGCCGCACGTCACATCGGGCCGTTCCCCGGCGGCCACCAGCCGGGCGGCGTCGGCCGGCGAGAGCGCCCCGGCGACGTACGCGGCGGCGATCTCGCCGATACCGGTTCCGGCGACGCAGCCGAACAGGACACCCCAGGACTCGACCAGGCGGAACAAGGCCACCTCGGCGGAGAGAAGGACGGACTCGTCGCCCTGTCCGCCGAGTTCGGCCAGTACCTCGTCGAAGGCCCTGGCATACACCGGCGAGGCCGCGTACAGCTCGGGGTCCGGGCCGTCCATGGACCGGCCGGTGAACACGAACGCGGTCCGGCCGTCCCCGGCCGCGGGCGCCTCGCCCCCGGCGATCGCCCGCAGCCCGGCCAGTGCCTGCGCGGCGTCTTCGGTGACGAGCACCGCACGGTGGTCGAACACCGACCGGGTCGCGAGGGAGAATCCGATGTCGAGCGGGTCCGGGGCGTCCTCGGAGTCCACCAGGGACAACAACCCGGCTGCCTGCGCACGCAGTGCCTGCGGCGACTTGGCCGACAGCACCCACGGCACCGCCGGCAGGGAAGCCCCGGGGTCCGCCGGGGACACGACGGGCCTGTCGGGGGCCTGTTCCAGGATGACGTGCGCGTTGGTGCCGCTCATGCCGAACGCGGACACCGCCGCCCGGCGCGGCCGGTCCAGCTCCGGCCACGGGCGGGCCTCGGTCAGCAGCCGCATCGCACCCGAGGACCAGTCCACCGCGGACGTCGGCTCCTCGGCGTGCAGGGTCTTCGGCATCAGGCCGTGCCGCATGGCCATGACCGCCTTGATCAGCCCGCCCGCGCCGGCCGCGTGCTGGGTGTGTCCGATGTTCGACTTCACCGATCCCAGCCAGACCGGCCGGTCCGTCGGCCGGTCGCGGCCGTAGGTCGCCATCAGGGCCTCGGCCTCGATCGGGTCGCCGAGCCGGGTGCCGGTCCCGTGCGCCTCCACGAGGTCCACCTCGGACGGTGCCAGGTCGGCGTTGGCCAGCGCCTGCCGGATCACCCGCTGCTGGGAGGGGCCGTTGGGCGCGGTCAGGCCGTTGGACGCGCCGTCCGAGTTGACCGCGCTGCCCCTGACCACGGCGAGCACCTGGTGCCCGTTCCGCCGGGCGTCGGACAGTCGTTCCAGGACGAACAGGCCGACGCCCTCCGACCAGCCGGTGCCGTCCGCGGACTCGGCGAACGCCTTGGACCTTCCGTCGGGTGCGAGGGTCCGCTGCCGGGAGAACTCGACGAATCCGATGGGCTGCGCCATCACCGTCGCGCCACCGGCGAGTGCGAGGGAGCATTCACCGCTGCGTACCGCGTTCGCGGCGAGGTGCATCGACACCAGGACCGACGAGCACGCGGTGTCGATGGACATCGTCGGGCCTTCCAGCCCCAGGACGTAGGAGACCCGGCCGGAACCGAAGGACGGCGTGGAGCCGCTGAGCAGATACCCTTCCGTGCCGCCCTCGGCCGTACCGGCGCCCGCACCGTAACTCTGGTCGGTCAGCCCGGTGTAGACGCCCGTGCTGCTCCCCCGCAGCGAGAGCGGGTCGATCCCGGCGCTCTCCAGCGCTTCCCACGAGGTCTCCAGCAGCAGCCGCTGCTGGGGGTCGAGCGACTGCGCCTCACGGGGGGAGATCCCGAAGAAGCCCGCGTCGAAATCGGCTACGTCGTGGACGAAACCGCCTTCACGCGGATAGAACGTGCCCGGTTTGTCGGGGTCCGGGTCCCAGAGCCCTTCGATGTCCCAGCCTCGGTCGCCGGGCATGTCCGATATCGCGTCCACGCCGTCGGCGACCAGCTTCCACAGCCCCTCGGGCGTGGTGGCCCCGCCGGGGAAGCGGCAGGCCATCCCGACGATGGCGATGGGCTCGTTCTCACCGCCGGATCCCGGAACGGACACGGTCACGGCCGTGGCCCGGTCCGGCAGGTCACCGCTCAGCTCGGACAGCAGGTACTCCGTCAGTGCCGAGACCGTCGGATAGTCGAACACCAGGCCGGGCGACAGCTGGAGGCCGGTGGACGCGGTCAGCTGGTTGCGCAGCTCGACCGCGGTCAGCGAGTCGAAGCCCAGCTCGCGCAGCGGCACCGTCTCGCTGATCCGCTCCCCCGCACCGAACCCGAGCACCGCGGCCACGGCGGTCCGTACCAGGTCGGCGACGTGCTCGCGCCGCTCGGGCTGTGGCAGTACGGCCAGCCGGTCAGCCAGCGCCCGCTGGTCGCCCGTGCCCTGCCGCACCACGCGGCGAGCCGAGCGTTGGACCAGGCTCCGCAGCATCGAGGGGACCCGGCCCGAGCCGGCCCGCAGCACCCGCAGGTCGAGGTCGGCCGGCAGGGCCACCGGCTCGTCCGACGCCACCGCCCGGTCGAAGAGCGCCGTCCCGCTCTCCGCGGACAGGGGCCGCAGGCCCGTCTGCCGGAGTTTCCCGGACGTGCCGGCGGTGGTCCCGGCCTGCATCCCGCCCTCGGTGGACCACAGACCCCAGGCGAGCGAGACAGCGGGCAGGCCGTTGGCCCTGCGGTGCTGTGCGAGCGCGTCGAGGAAGTGGTTGGCCGCCGAGTAGTTCGCCTGCCCCGCGTTGCCCAGTGTGCCGGCGACGGAGGAGAAGAGGACGAAGAGGGTGAGGGGGTGGTGGCGGGTGAGGTCGTGGAGGTGCCAGGCGGCGTCGACCTTGGGACGCAGCACGGGGGTGAGGCGGTCGGGGGTGAGGGCGGTGATGATGCCGTCGTCGATGACGCCGGCGGTGTGGACGACGCCGGTGAGGGGGTGGGCGGGGGTGATGGTGTCGAGGAGGGCGGCGAGTGCGGTGCGGTCGGCGGTGTCGCAGGCGGCGATGCGGACGGTGGCGCCCAGTGCGGTGAGTTCGGCGGCCAGTTCGGTGGCGCCGGGGGCGGTGTCGCCGCGTCGGCTGGTGAGCAGGAGGTGGCGTACGCCGTAGTCGGTGACCAGGTGGCGGGCGAACAGCGCGCCCAGCGCGCCGGTTCCGCCGGTCACCAGCACGGTGCCCCCGGCCGCCACCTCCGGCCGCACCACCTCCCCCGGGGAGCGCAGCGCCAGACGGGGCACGGTCACCGCGCCGGCGCGTATCGCGACCTGGTCGTGGTCGGCCGCCAGCACGGCGGGCAGGGCCAGGAGCGAGGCCGGGTCGTCGTCGACGTCCGCCAGCACGATCCGGTCGGGGTGCTCCGCCTGCGCGGACCGCAGCAGTCCCCACACCGCGGCGCCCGCCAGGTCGGGAGCGGTGTCGCCCGCGCCGGTCACGACCGCGCCGCGGGTCACCGCGACGAGGCGGCTCGACAGGAACCGGTCGTCGGCCAGCCACTCGCGCAGCAGTTCCAGTGTCCCGGCCGTCGTACCGTGCACCGACGCGACGGCGTCACCGCCGGGCTGTCCGGCGTGGGCGACGACCAGGACATCGGCGCCGGCCGCGTCCGACAGCGTGGCGTGGCGGTCGATCGCCAGTGCGTCGCCGACCGGCAGGCCGGAGGAACCGACCAGGGCCCAGCGCCCCACGAGTCCGGCCGGGGGCACCTCGGCCGGGATCCAGTCCACGCCGAGCAGCGAACCGGCCGTCGTCTCCTGCGCGGCCGGCCGGCCGGCCGACACCGGGCGGGCCTCCACCGAACGGACCTCGCCCACGGGCCGGCCCGACTCGTCGGCGAACTGGACCAGGCAGGAGGTGCCGCCCTCGGTCCCGCCGTCGATGAGCACCCGGACCCGCAGTGAGGTCGCACCGGTGGCGTAGAGGCTGATGCCGCTCCACACGAACGGCAGCAGAAGGGTGAAGTCGTCACCCGCGTCGGTGATCGCGGCCACCACCCGTGGGTGGATGGCCGCGTCGAACAGGGCGGGATGGATCCCGAACCGTGCGGTGTCCGTACGTTCCGGCAGCGCCACCTCGGCGAAGAACTCGGCGCCCTCGGCACCGTCGCGGCGCCAGAGCGTCCGCAGTCCGCGGAAGACCGGGCCGTAGACGTAGCCGTTCTCCGCGAGCCGGTCGTAGAAGCCGTCCGTCTCCACGGGGTCGGCGCCGGCCGGCGGCCACGCGCTCAGCTCGAAGTCCGGTGCCGGGGACGAGGGGGCCAGCGTCCCGGTGGCATGGCAGACCCACTCGTCCTCGNAGACGTAGCCGTTCTCCGCGAGCCGGTCGTAGAAGCCGTCCGTCTCCACGGGGTCGGCGCCGGCCGGCGGCCACGCGCTCAGCTCGAAGTCCGGTGCCGGGGACGAGGGGGCCAGCGTCCCGGTGGCATGGCAGACCCACTCGTCCTCGCTCTCCCGGCAGGAGTGGATCGCGAACGGCCGGTGTCCGGTGTCCTGCGGCTCCTTCACGACGAGCTGGACCCGTACCCCGCCCGTCGTGGGGATGACCAGCGGCGCGGCGACCACCATCTCGGCCACCCCGGCGCAGCCGGTCTCGTCGCCGGCCCAGAGCGCCATGTCGAGCAGCGCGGTGCCGGGCACCAGGGCCCGGCCGCCCAGTTCGTGTTCGGTGATCCAGGCGTGCGTCCGTGCCGAGAGCCGTCCGGTGAACACGACCTCGTCGGCGCCGGCGACGCGTACGACAGCGTCCAGCATGGGGTGGCTCGCGGCCGTCTGTCCCGCCGAGACGACGCCTCCGGACGAGTTCTCCAGCATCCAGTAGGGCTGGTGTTGGAAGGGGTAGGTCGGCAGGTCGACCAGACACGCTCCGGTCCCGTCGAACACCCGCCCCCAGTCGACCTCATGACCGGCCACATGCACCTGCGCCAACGCCGTCAACGCCGTCCGCACCTGCGGCTGCTCCTTGC
>NZ_JABTTS010000045.1 GCF_018638295.1 Streptomyces sp. CHD11 | reverse complement strand
GTTTCGGTGGTCATAGCGTAGGGGAAACGCCCGGTTACATTCCGAACCCGGAAGCTAAGCCTTACAGCGCCGATGGTACTGCAGGGGGGACCCTGTGGGAGAGTAGGACGCCGCCGAACAATCATTCAAACAGAAAGCCCCCGTGCCCTTCGGCACGGGGGCTTTCTGCGTTTACGGGTCCGCCGGCGAAGCCCGCCCCACCCGGCCCATTTCACGGATTACAGACGTCGCGGATCACAAGCGCCCCGCCGACTTCAAGGCCAGATACGCGTCCGCGAGGGCCGGTGCCAGTTCATCCGGGGTCGCGTCCACGACGGTGACGCCGCGCCGGCGGAGTTGTTCCGCGGTGCGGTCGCGTTCCGCCTGGGCCTGGGCCGCCGCCGCTGCCTGGTAGACGGCGTCGGCGTCTCCGCGCGCCGTGGCCATCCCGGCGATGTGCGGGTCCGCCACCGAGGCCAGGAGCACCGTATGGCGTTGGGTCAGCCGGCCGAGGACCGGCAGCAGGCCCTCCTCGATCGGGGCCGCGTCGAGCGTCGTGAGCAGCACGATCAGTGAGCGCCGGGGGGATGTGCGCAGGGCCGTCGCCGCAAGCCCCCGGGCGTCGGTTTCGACGAGCTCGGGCTCGAGCGTGGCCATGGTGCTGACGAGGGCCGGGAGGACGTCGCCCGCGGTGCGGCCCTGGACGAGGGCGCGCAGGCGACGGTCGTAGGCGAGGAGGTCGACGCGGTCGCCCGCGCGGGAGGCCAGGGCCCCGAGGAGCAGGGCCGCGTCCATGGAGGCGTCCAGGCGCGGGGCGTCGCCGACGCGGCCGGCGGAGGTGCGGCCGGTGTCGAGGACCAGCAGGATGTGTCGGTCGCGTTCGGGACGCCAGGTGCGCACGGCGACGGCGGACTGGCGGGCGGTGGCCCGCCAGTCGATGGAGCGGGTGTCGTCACCGGGGACGTATTCGCGCAGGCTGTCGAACTCGGTGCCCTCACCCCGGGTCAGCACGCTGGTGCGGCCGTCGAGTTCGCGCAGCCGGGCCAGCTTGGACGGCAGATGCTTGCGGCTGGTGAACGGCGGCAGGACGCGCACCGTCCACGGGACCTTGTGCGAGCCCTGGCGGGCGAAGAGGCCGAGGGGGCCGTAGGAGCGGACGGTGACCCGGTCGGACCGGCGGTCGCCGCGGCGGGTGGGGCGCAGCCGGGTGATGACGCGCCGGCGTTCGCCCGGGGGGATCACCAGACGGTGGCGGGAGGCCGCCACCTCCGTACCGGGTCGCCAGCTGCTCGGGGGCCAGGCGTCGCGGATGCGGGCGCGGAGCGGACGGCCGGACGGGTTGGTGATCGTCAGGGTGAGGTCGGCGGTGTCGCCGAGGCGTACGGAGGTGTCGCCGGAGCGGGTCAGGCCGAGCCGGCGCACCGGGGCGGCCAGGACGTAGTCACAGGCGCAGGCCACCGCCAGGGGGGCGTTGACGGCGAGGATGCCGGTCCAGCCGGGTTCCCAGATGCCGACGGGGAGGGAGCCGAGTGCCGCGAGCAGGGCGGCGCGTCCGGTGGGCGCCATCAGCGGGGGACGGGAACGTGGGCGAGGATCGCGTTGATGACCGAGTCGGTCGTGACGCCCTCCATCTCGGCCTCCGGGCGGAGCTGCACCCGGTGGCGGAGCGTGGGCAGGGCGAGTGCCTTCACGTCGTCGGGGGTGACGTAGTCGCGGCCGGTCAGCCAGGCCCAGGCGCGGGCGGTGGAGAGCAGCGCCGTGGCGCCCCGCGGGGAGACGCCCAGGGTGAGGGACGGCGATTCGCGGGTGGCGCGGCAGATGTCGACCACGTAGGCGGTGATCTCGGCGGAGACCGTGGTCGCCGCGACCGCGCGTCGGGCGGCTTCCAGGTCGGCGGCGTTGGCGACGGGGCGTACGCCGGCGGCGCGCAGGTCGCGCGGGTCGAATCCCCCGGCGTGCCGGGTGAGGACGTCGATCTCGTCCTGGCGGGAGGGCAGGGGGATGGTGAGCTTGAGGAGGAAGCGGTCGAGCTGGGCCTCGGGGAGAGGGTAGGTGCCCTCGTACTCGACGGGGTTCTGGGTCGCGGCCACCAGGAACGGGTCCGGCAGGGGACGGGGGGTGCCGTCGACGGTGACCTGGCGCTCCTCCATGGCCTCCAGCAGGGACGACTGGGTCTTCGGGGGCGTGCGGTTGATCTCGTCCGCGAGGAGGAGGTTGGTGAAGACCGGGCCCGGCTGGAAGGAGAACTCGGCGGTACGGGCGTCGTAGACCAGGGAGCCGGTGATGTCGCTCGGCATCAGGTCGGGGGTGAACTGGACGCGTTTGGTGTCGAGTTCGAGGGTGGCGGCGAGGGCGCGGACGAGGAGGGTCTTGGCGACGCCGGGTACGCCCTCGAGGAGGACGTGGCCGCGGCAGAGCAGGGCGACGACGAGGCCGGTCACCGCGGAGTCCTGGCCGACCACGGCCTTGGCGATCTCGGCACGCAGGGCCTCCAGGGAGGCCCGGGCGGCGGCCGGGTCCCCGGTGTGCGCGGCGTTGTCAGTGGTCGGGTCCATCATGGACGGCGTACCTCTCTTTCGAGGGCGTCGAGTTGGTCGGCGAGCCGGATGAGTGCGGTGTCGTCGCCGGGGGGTGGTCCGAAGAGGAGGGCGTGCAGGGAGGGTCCGTCGCCCTGGAGGTGAGCGGAGAGTGCGGGGAGCAGGGCCTCGGGCGCCTGGGCCTGGGAGGCCGGGACGCCCACGAGGGGGGCGAGGCGGGTGCGTGTGGTGGTGCGCAGAGCGGTGGCCGCGCGGTCGCGGGCGTTCGCCTTGCGGTAGAGGCGGGCGCGTCCTTCGGCGGTCTCGGAGGCGCGGATCGCGACGGGGAGTCTCTCGGCGACCAGCGGGCCGAGCCGGCGTGTCCGCCACAGGGCGGCCAGGGCCGCCGCGACGAAGAGTTGCAGGGTGCCCCAGAGCCAGCCGGAGGGGAGCAGGTCGAAGAAGCCGCGCTCGCCCTCCTCGGGGGCGGCGGAGGCGTCGGCGAGCGAGGGGAGGTACCAGACCAGGTGCGGGCGGGAGCCGAGCAGTTGCAGGGCGAGTGAGGCGTTGCCGTGCTGGTCCAGGCGGTTGTTGAGGAGGATGTCGGGCGCGCCGAGGACGACGGTGTCGCCTTCTCCGGAGGGGGCGGGCAGGCGCAGCAGGGTGGACAGGCGCTCGCTGGGGTAGCACTCGTCGGCGGTGAGATGGGTGGTGGTGTAGCGGATGCCGCCCGTGTCGGCGGTGCCCGCGCGGCGGGCGGCGGGCAGGGCGCAGTCGGGGGAGAGGGTGGAGCCGAAGCTGGTGGCGGGGTCGGCGGTGACGCCGGGAGCGAGGCGTTCCACGGAGGAGCTGCCTGAGGAGACCAGGACGGTGCGGCCGCCGGACCCGGCGAAGGCGGAGTGCAGCCTGGTCTGCTGACCGGGGGTCAGCAGGTCGGGGACGGCCACCAGGAGAGTGGTGTCGGGGCCGGTCGCGCCGGCGGCCTCGTCGAGTGTGGTGACCACTTCGGTCTGCACGCCGCGGTCGGCCAGCAGTTCGGCGACGGCGCGGCTGCCGTACGCGTCGGCGGAGCGCGGGTCGAGTTCGCCGTGGCGGGCGTCGGAGCGGACCACGGCGATCGCGACGGCCCCGGCGAGGAGCAGTACCAGCGCGAGGGCGATGCCCCGGCTGCGGGTCCACACCTGGCGGGCGGTGGGCGAGGCCGAGGTGGACGGGGGCGTGACCTCGGTCGTCATCCTGTGGCCCCCCGGCGGGTGTCGGTGTCCGTGCTCCCGGTGCGGCCGGCGCCCGCGAGCTGTGGTGTGGCGCGTCCCAGGTCGCGGTCGAGTCCGGCGATCTGCCGGTACGACTCCTCCGTCGCGGTCCTGCCGCCGTAGGTCACGTCGTCGAAGGCGCGGGCGGCGGTGCGCAGCCGGTCGGTGTGGGCGGGCAGGACGCGGCCGGCTTCGGCGGCGGCCTCGTCGGCGGTGCGGCCGGGGTGGATGTCGAGCAGGGCGCGCTCCTCGAGGGCGCGCACGATGGCCCGCATGCGTTCCTGGACGGCTCTGTTCCAGTGGCCCTGGGCGGCGTGTGCCTCGGCGGCCGCGCGGTGTTCGGCGGCGCTGCGCGGGCGGTCGTCGAACAGGGCCGGTGCGGATACCGGCCGGCGTCGCGGGGTGCCCAGCCGCCACCACAGGGCGGCCAGGACGGCGATCGCGGCGGCCACGATGACGATCAGGCCGAGTGCGCCGCCCGGGGTCGCGGTGGAGGCGGCGCCGAACAGTGTCCCGACCCAGTCCCAGAAGGCATCGAGGGCTCGCTGGTACCAGCTGGGGTCGTTCTCGTGGTACATGCTCTTGGACAGCTCGCGCCGGGCCGCTTCCCGTGCGGGATCACGCGGGACGGTGACGGGCGGCTCGTCGTCGCCGCGCAGCAGCAGACGTACGGCCGTGTCGGCGGCCGCGGGCCGCGCCGTTGCGTAGCTGAGAACTCCCCCCGTGGCGGTCACCGCATCAGCTCCCCGGGACGGCGCCGGGGCCGTGGTGCCGGACGCCTGCGGCGCGGGTCAGGTCGAGGTCGAGGGCCTCGCGGCGGATGCGCTGGTCGATGTAGAGCAGCACGGTGACGCCGGCGGTGATCGGGAACGTGATCATGGCGCCGATGACCGAGCCGATGCCGCTGATGATGAGGAACGTCCAGCCGATGTCGCCGCCGGCGCTGTTGAGGAAGCCGGTGACGCCGTCCCCGCTGAGGGCCGAGGCGAGGAAGGTGAACGGGATGACGATGATCGACGCGACGACGTTCGCGATGACCGTCGCGAGGAGCTGGATGCCGAAGACCCGCCACCACGAGCCGCGGACCAGCTTGGCGGAGCGGCTCATCGCCTTCCGGATGCCCTGCTTCTCCAGCATCAGGGTGGGCGAGGCCAGCGAGAAGCGGATCATCAGCCAGAGGGCGACCACACCGGCGCCGATGAGGCCGAGGACGGTGAGGCCCACGCCCACCTCGCTGCCGGCCGCCACGGTCACGAGGAGTCCGGGCAGGGCGCCCACGGTGACGACACCGGCGGTGATGAGCAGCAGCAGGCAGATCAGGCCGAACAGTTTGACGATCTGGGGGTGGGCGTCGCGCCAGGCCTCGCCGGTGGTGACCGGTTTTCCGAGTACCGCGCGGCTGGTGACGGTGGTGAGCAGGGCGGTGGCGGCGACCGTGCCGACCAGGGTGATGAGGAAGATCACGCCGGAGTTGAGCAGGGCGTCGCCCATGGCGTCGGTCAGTTCACCGAGGGTGGCGCTGGGGTCGTTGAGGGCCTCGGTACTCGCGTTGTCCAGGACGAGGCCCTGGAGCAGGACGACGACGATCTCGGTGAGGACGGCGACGGTGAGCGAGATGCCGAGGACCGTGCGCCAGTAGGTGCGCATGGTGGAGACGGCGCCGTCGAGGATCTCGCCGACACCGAGCGGCCGGAGCGGGATGACGCCGGGCTTGGCCGCGGGCGGCGGTCCGCCCCAGCCGCTGCCCCAGCCGCCTCCGGGGGCCCCGGGGCCGCCCGGTCCGCCGCCGGGGCCGCCGGGGGGCGGTGTGCCCCAGCCAGGGCCGGGCGGGGGCGGCGGAGTTCCGCCGGGGCCCGCGGAGCCGGTGGGCGAGGACCACTGGCCGGCCGGCGGCTGCTCCTCGGACCACTTCACGCCCGGCTCCTGTGGGGCCCGGCCCGGCTGACGGGACGGGTCCGCGGGCTGCTCGGGGTCCGGGCGGCCGGTGGGCCCGGCAGGTCCGGACGGCTCGGGTCCCCGCCCCTCGGACGGGGCGGATCCGGGCGAGGCCCAGCCCGGAGTGTCGTTCATCGTCGCTCCTTCACGGTGCCCGTCCGCGGTCGCGGCGGCAGCTTGGCAGCCATCGTGCCATGGGGTGGTCACCGGCGGACCTGGCGAGGTGCGGGCTGCGTGCCTTCGATAGTCGGCGTCAGAGGGGGCAGACTGGCCGCATGGCTGATCAGTACGCACACAGTGGCGACACCTTGCGGCCGACCGGGATCCCGGCACTGCGCTGGGAAGAACCCCCCGAAGGTCCCGTCCTGGTCCTGCTCGACCAGACGAGGCTGCCGGCCGAGGAGGTCGAACTCGTCTGTACGGACGCGTCCGCGCTGGTGGAGGCGATCCGTTCGCTCGCCGTGCGGGGTGCTCCCCTGCTGGGCATCGCGGGCGCCTACGGGGTCGCGCTCGCGGCGGTACGGGGCTTCGACGTGGACGACGCGGCGGCGGCGCTGGAGAGCGCCCGGCCCACCGCGGTGAACCTGGCCGGCGGCGTGCGCCGGGCGCACGCCGCCCATCGGGCGGTACTCGCCAGGGGCGGGGACTCCCGGCAGGCGGCCGGGGCCGCGCTGGCCGCCGCGCGGCAGCTGCACCGGGAGGACGCCGAGGCCAGCGCACGGATGGCCGAGCGCGGGCTGGCGCTGCTCGACGAGCTGCTGCCCGGTGGCATGCACCGGATTCTCACGCACTGCAACACGGGTTCGCTGGTCTCGGGCGGCGAGGGAACGGCGTTCGCGGTGGCGCTGGCGGCGCACCGCGTGGGGCGGCTGCGGCGGCTGTGGGTGGACGAAACGCGTCCGTTGCTGCAAGGTGCTCGCCTGACGGCATACGAGGCGGCCCGCAGCGGCATGGCGTACACCTTGCTCACCGACAACGCGGCGGGATCGCTGTTCGCGGCGGGTGAGGTGGACGCGGTGCTCGTCGGGGCGGACCGCATCGCGGCCGACGGTTCGGTGGCGAACAAGGTGGGGAGCTATCCGCTCGCGGTGCTCGCGCGGTATCACCATGTGCCGTTCATCGTGGTGGCACCGGTGACGACAGTGGATCCGGAGACGCCGGACGGGGCGTCCATCGAGGTGGAGCAGCGCCCCGGCCATGAGGTGACAGAGGTCACAGCACCGCAGGTGCCGGTGGCCGGGACTGAAGCGGGAGGCGGGATTCCGGTGGCACCCCTGGGGACCCAGGCGTACAACCCGGCGTTCGACGTGACACCGCCGGAGCTGGTGACGGCGATCGTGACCGAGGATGGCGTTGTCTCACCCGTGACGAACGAGGCCCTGGCCGCTCTGTGCGCGGGGCCGCGCCAGGTAACTCTTAGTTAATGGGATGATGTCGTTTATGAAGGGACGAGTCCTTGTCGTCGACGACGACAGCGCACTGGCCGAGATGCTCGGCATCGTGCTGCGCGGTGAAGGTTTTGAGCCGTCTTTCGTAGCCGACGGCGACAAGGCGCTGGCCGCCTTCCGCGAGACCAAACCCGATCTTGTACTGCTGGACCTGATGCTGCCCGGACGGGACGGCATCGAGGTGTGCCGCCTGATCAGGGCGGAGTCCGGGGTGCCGATCGTGATGCTCACGGCGAAGAGCGACACCGTCGACGTGGTGGTGGGTCTCGAGTCGGGGGCCGACGACTACATCGTCAAGCCGTTCAAGCCGAAGGAGCTGGTGGCCCGGATCCGGGCGCGGCTGCGCAGGTCGGAGGAGCCCGCGCCGGAGCAGCTCGCCATAGGCGATCTGGTGATCGACGTGGCCGGGCACTCCGTGAAGCGGGACGGGCAGTCCATCGCCCTGACGCCGCTGGAGTTCGACCTGCTGGTCGCGCTCGCCCGCAAGCCGTGGCAGGTGTTCACCCGTGAGGTGCTGCTGGAACAGGTCTGGGGCTACCGGCACGCGGCGGACACCCGGCTGGTGAACGTGCACGTCCAGCGGCTGCGCTCCAAGGTCGAGAAGGATCCGGAGAAGCCGGAGATCGTGGTGACCGTCCGTGGCGTCGGGTACAAGGCAGGACCGAGCTGACATGTCCGGTGACAGTGCCGCTTCGGCGCCCGGCCGGTCCGGGGGCCGTCCGGAGCGGCCTGTCGGCCGGAAGACCCCGGGCTCCCGCCGCACGCGGATTCTCGAGGGTGGCCTGCTGCAGGGCGGTGTCCAGGGCAGTCCGGTCATCCGGCTGTTCATGCGATGGGTGCGCCGGCCGCTGCTGCCCGTCATGCGGCTGTGGCGGCGCAACATCCAGCTCAAGGTCGTCGCCACCACACTGCTGATGTCGCTGGGCGTCGTCCTGCTGCTGGGCTTCGTCGTCATCGGGCAGGTCCGCAACGGTCTGCTGGACGCCAAGGTCAAGGCCTCCCAGAGCCAGGCCACCGGCGGGTTCGCGGTGGCCAGACAGCAGGCCGAGGAGGACGTCAGCGTCACGGGCGACGCGGAGACCGCGACGGACGGCGGGCCCTCGCAGAGCGTCATCCAGTGGATGAGCGACCTCGTCGAATCGCTCTCCAGCGGTGGTCAGGGCGCCTTCGACGTGGTGACCCTGCCCGCCGGCGACGAGAGCGGCAGCGGGCGTGGACCGCGCGCCTCCGGTCAGGTCAATCCGACGGCCAGTGTGCCCGCGGCGCTGCGCGAGCGGATCGACAGCAGTGTGGCGGCGGCACAGAGCTACACGCGCGTCGTCTACGACTCCGACAAGGAGTCGCAGCCCGCCCTGGTCATCGGCAAGCAGATCAACGACCCCAACGGCGACCCGTACCAGCTGTACTACCTCTTCCCGCTCACCCAGGAGGAGAAGTCGCTGAGCCTGGTCAAGGGCACGCTCGCGACCGCCGGGCTGTTCGTCGTCGTACTCCTCGGCGCGATCGCCTGGCTCGTGGTGCGCCAGGTCGTCACCCCGGTGCGGATGGCGGCCGGGATCGCCGAGCGGCTGTCCGCCGGGCGGCTCCAGGAACGGATGAAGGTCACCGGCGAGGACGACATCGCGCGGCTCGGCGAGGCCTTCAACAAGATGGCACAGAACCTTCAGCTGAAGATCAGCCAGCTGGAGGACCTGTCGCGGATGCAGCGCCGGTTCGTGTCGGACGTGTCGCACGAACTGCGCACACCGCTGACGACGGTACGGATGGCGGCGGACATCATCCACGAGGCTCGGGTGGACTTCGATCCGGTCACCGCGCGGTCGGCCGAGCTCCTCGCCGACCAGCTGGACCGGTTCGAGTCGCTGCTCGCGGACCTCCTCGAGATCAGCCGCTTCGACGCGGGCGCGGCGGCGCTGGAGGCGGAGCCGATAGATCTGCGCGAGGTCGTACGGCGGGTGGTCGGCGGGGCGGAGCCGCTCGCCGAGCGCAAGGGGACGGTGATCCGGATCACCGGCGACCAGCAGCCCGTCGTCGCCGAGGCCGACGCGCGACGCGTGGAGCGCGTCCTGCGCAACCTCGTGGTCAACGCGGTGGAGCACGGCGAGGGCAGGGACGTCGTCGTCCGGCTCGCCGCGGCCGGAGGCGCGGTGGCGGTGGCGGTGCGCGACTACGGGGTGGGACTCAAGCCCGGTGAGGCGACCCGGGTCTTCAGCCGCTTCTGGCGGGCCGACCCGGCCCGCGCGCGCACCACCGGCGGTACGGGCCTTGGACTGTCCATCGCTCTGGAGGACGCGCGGCTGCACGGTGGCTGGCTCCAGGCCTGGGGCGAGCCGGGCGGCGGTTCGCAGTTCCGGCTGACGCTGCCCCGGACCGCGGACGAACCGCTCAGGGGATCACCGATACCCCTGGAGCCCAAGGACTCGCGGCGCAATCGCGGGCTCGACGACGCGGGCCTGCCGCGCGGCGACGGCGGGAAGAGCGCCACGGTGCCGGTGCGGCAGCCGGGCGCCGACGGGACGGGCCGGGACCCGTTCGCACTGCCGTCCGCGTCCGCGCCCCCCACGGCCGACCCCACCGCCCTGCCCGGCAGCGGCGCACGCGTGGTGGCACGGTCCGGCAGTACACGCATGACGCCCGGGGCGCCGGGCGAGCAGGGCCCGCCGCACGGCGGGGACGACGGCACGGCCGCGCGGGAACCGGAGCGGGACACCGGCGAGGGGCCCGGCGGCGACGGCGCGGCGCGAGGCGCGCAGAGGGACGGGGAGGCATCGCGTGGGCGGTGAGCGCGCGGGGCGCGGCCGGGGGATACCGGGGCGGGCCGCGGTGTACGCGGCCTGCGGGGCCGTACTGCTGGCCGGGTGCGCCTCGATGCCCGACAGGGGCGATCTGCGGGGTGTCGAGTCCACGCCGCGGCAGGACGCCCAGGTGCGGGTGTTCGCCATGCCGCCGAGTGAGGACGCCACCCCCACACAGATTGTCCAGGGCTTCCTGGAGGCTCTGACCAGCGACGATCCGGACTACAAGACCGCGCGGCAGTATCTGGCCCCCGAGGCGGCGAAGACCTGGCAGCCGGAGCTGTCCACCACCGTGCTGTCGAACGGGCCCGCTGCCCAGGCCGACCGTCCGGACCAGGAGGACACCGGTGCCCTGTCCTACACACTGACCGGCACCAAGGTCGCCACCGTGGACGAGGAGCAGTCGTACATGCCCGACTCCGGGCGGTACGACAGGATCGTGCATCTCTCCAAGGACGCCAAGAGCGGCCAGTGGCGCATCGACGCGGTGCCGCAGGGCGTCGTCATGGGCAAGTCGGACTTCCAGCGCAACTACATGTCCGTCAACAAGTACTACTTCGCCTCGAACAACCCGTCGCCCGCCGCCACGGAGCTGCCGATGGCGGTCGCCGATCCCGTCTACGTGCGCAGGCACGTCGACCCCACGACCAGGATGGTGCGCTCCCTCATCAGCGGGCCCACCACCTGGCTGGACCCCGTCGTCCGGTCGAGTTTCCCCACCGGGACGGCGCTGCGGAGGGACGCGGGACCGCTCACACCGGACGACCGGGGCCGGCTGACCGTGCCGCTCAACGACAGCGCGGACGGCATCGGCACCGGCCGGTGCGAGGAGATGGCCGCCCAGCTGCTGTTCTCCCTGCGCGGTCTGAGCCCCGCGGTGGAGGAGGTCGAGCTGCGGGCCGGCGGCGGACAGCTGTGCGCGCTCACCCGTGAGGGCGCCGAGACCGTGGCGACCCGGGGCGCGCTGTACCAGCCGGACTACCTGTACTTCGTCGACACGGAGCGCCGGCTCGCGCGGATCGCCGCCGGCAGCAGCGACACGGACCCGGACCCGGTGCCCGGGGCGCTGGGCGAGGGCGGCAAGGCGCTGCGGTCGGTGGCGGTCGCACGGGACGAGCGCACCGCGGCCGGGGTCGCGCTCGACGGCAAGTCGTTGTACGTCACCTCCCTGGTGGCGGGCAGCTCCCTCGGGGAGCCCGTGCTGAGCAGCCGGGGCAGGACCGAGGAGGACCGGCTCACCACACCCAGCTGGGACGCGCAGGGCGGGCTGTGGGTCGCCGACCGTGACCCCGGCAACCCGGGGCTGTACCTGCTGGAGGAGGGCAAGGGCGAGCCGATCGAGGTGCGGACCCCGGGTCTGGACGGCCGGGTGCGGGCGGTCCGGGTGGCCGCCGACGGCGTGCGGATCGCGCTCGTGGTGGAGGAGGGCGACCGGCGCTCCCTGCTGATCGGGCGGATCGAACGGACCGGCACGGACGACGGTCCGGACGGCGCCCGGGGCGGGCCCGCGGCGGTCACCGTGCTGGAACTGCGCTCGGCGACGCCCGAGCTGGAGCAGGTCACCGCCATGTCGTGGGCCGGGGACAGCCGGCTCGTGGTGGTCGGGCGCGAGCGCGGGGGCGTGGAGCAGATGAAGTACGTCGAGGTCGACGGCTCCACGCCGGATGTGTCGCCGCCGGCGGCCCTGACCGGCGTCAAGGCCGTCACCGCCTCCGAGGACGAACTGGCACCGCTGGTGGCGTACTCCGTGGACGGGATCGTGCGGCTGCCCTCCGGGGCCCAGTGGCAGCAGGTGACGGAGGGAACGGCGCCCGTCTATCCGGGGTGAGCCCCGGGTCCGCCGGCCGGCCGTGTGAGTTGTCCACAGGGGTGGCCGGGCGGGGCGGGCGCCCGCACAGTGGGCTCATGCGGAACTGGTGGCCCGACCTCGCCGACCTGGTGCTCCCCGCCGAGTGCGGCGGATGCGGCAGGCTTCGTGCGGTCCTGTGCGACGGATGCCGTGCGGCGCTGAGCGGCGCCGCGCCGCGCCGGGTGCGGCCGGCGCCGGAGCCGGCCGGACTGCCGCCCGTGCACGCGGCGGCGCGGTACGCGGACGAGGTCCGCGCGGCCCTGCTCGCGCACAAGGAGCGGGGCGCCCTGGCGCTCTCCCGGCCGCTCGGCACGGCCCTGGCGGGAGCGGTGCGGTCGGGTCTGCGCGCGGCCCGTACCGGCGTTCCCGCAGGCCCCGAAGGCCCGGACCCGGCGTCGCGCCGGCTCCGCGGTGCCGGGGGCTGCTGGCTGCTCGTTCCGGTGCCCTCCGCGCGGCGGACGGTGCGGGCCCGCGGGCACGATCCCACCCTGCGGATCGCGTACGCGGCGGCGGGTGAGCTCCGCCGGGCGGGGGTACCCGTCCGAGTACTTCCCGCTCTGCGGCAACGGCGGGGCGTGGCCGACCAGTCGGGGCTCGGCTCCCGGCAGCGGCTGGCCAATCTCGCGGGGGCGCTGACGGTGGCCCCGGGGTGCCGGCGCCTGCTGCGCAGCGGCCGGGTCGTCCTGGCCGACGACCTGATGACGACGGGCGCGTCGCTGGCCGAGGCGGCACGCGCGGTGCGGGCGGTACGGGCCGAAGCGGAAGCGGATTCGAGTATTTCGGGGCCCGCTTTCGTGTACCTGGGTGAGACCTGGGAAAGGAGAGGGGAACAACGGAACGGACCGGTTCGACAGAGGCCGCGACGGCGGTCCGGCCGGCCGCCGGGACGGGCGGACGCGGACCCTGCCGAGGGGATCATCGATGTGGTGTGCGCTGCCGTTGTCGCGGCGTCGCCGGATGCTTTCGAAATACACCGGAACTGACTGAGAACGTGCGTCGTTGCAGGTTATAAGAGGGGTAGTTCTCCCGAATGGAGGTACGGCGCAGTAGAGGGTGACGCCATCCGTCCGGGCGAGATATGTTCGGTTGTGAGGGAAAGCCGCAGGCCACATCTCTCGAATCCGATTGCCGTGCCGCGGGGTTTTTCGCATCACCCGCGCCGGCGGAACCGGAGATCTCGCTCATGGGTCTGGAGGTGGAAGTCGCCGAGTCCGAGGCCTCGGACGACACCGGGGCCTGGTGCAAAAGGGAGACACTCCGCACCGAGGCGGAGTGATCCGGGAACGGAGTTCTGCGTGGACATCGTCGTCAAGGGCCGCAAGACCGAGGTGCCCGAGCGGTTCCGGAAGCACGTGGCCGAGAAGCTGAACCTGGAGAAGATCCAGAAGCTCGACGGCAAGGTGATCAGCCTGGACGTCGAGGTGTCCAAGGAGCCCAACCCCCGTCAGGCCGACCGCTGTGACCGGGTGGAGATCACGCTCCGCTCGCGCGGTCCGGTGATCCGGGCGGAGGCGGCGGCGAGCGACCCGTACGCGGCGCTCGACCTGGCAGCGGAGAAGCTGGACGCCCGGCTGCGCAAGCAGCACGACAAGCGTTTCTCGCGGCGCGGTGCGCGCAGGATCCCGGCCGCCGAGGTCGCCGACCACGTCCCGGGCGTGGCGACACTGAACGGGGCCGGCGCGAGCGTCCCGCAGGAAGAGCCGGAAGCAGTCCCCACGAAGAAGATCGGCTCGCTGGAGGTACAGGGGGACGGCCCCCTCGTCGTCCGCGAGAAGACCCACGTGGCAGCGCCCATGACCCTCGACCAGGCGCTCTACGAGATGGAACTGGTCGGGCACGACTTCTATCTGTTCGTCGACTCCGAGACCAAGGAACCCAGCGTCGTCTACCGGCGCCACGCCTACGACTACGGCGTGATCCACCTCAGCACCGACACGATGGTCACCGAGACGAACTCCCCCGAGGCGGGCGGAACCCTCGGCGGCTGACCTGCCGCGCGACAGCACGACCGGTGCCCCCGGGTGCGCGTGTGCGCCCCCGGGGGCACCGGCGTGCGCCCAGTCCGGGCACCTGCCGGGACCCCGGTGTCGTCCGGGCATGGAATCATGGCGGCAACGGCCCAACCGGTGGGTCGTTGCTCTGGGTTGGCGCCGGCCGGGATCACGGGCCACAGCCTTCAGGGGGAGGAACGATGGCGGACAGCTTCGGACCGATGCAGCACGAGGATGCCGGCGGCGGCGTCGTCGGCATGGGCCCGGACGCGGACACACCACGCAAGGAGCCGATCAGAGTCCTTGTGGTGGACGACCACGCGCTGTTCCGCCGCGGACTGGAGATCGTCCTCGCGGCCGAGGAGGACATCCAGGTCGTCGGCGAGGCGGGGGACGGCGCCGAGGCCGTGGAGAAGGCGGCCGACCTGTTGCCGGACATCATCCTGATGGATGTGCGGATGCCCAAGCGGGGCGGGATCGAGGCCTGTACCTCCATCAAGGAGGTCGCCCCGAGCGCCAAGATCATCATGTTGACGATCAGCGACGAGGAAGCCGATCTCTACGACGCCATCAAGGCGGGCGCGACCGGCTATCTGCTCAAGGAGATCTCCACGGACGAGGTGGCCACCGCCATTCGCGCGGTGGCCGACGGACAGTCCCAGATCAGTCCGTCCATGGCGTCGAAACTGCTCACCGAGTTCAAGTCGATGATCCAGCGGACCGACGAGCGCCGCCTCGTGCCCGCGCCCCGGCTGACCGACCGTGAGCTGGAGGTTCTCAAGCTGGTGGCCACGGGGATGAACAACCGCGACATCGCCAAGGAGCTGTTCATCTCCGAGAACACGGTGAAGAACCACGTACGCAACATCCTGGAGAAACTCCAGCTGCACTCCAGGATGGAGGCGGTGGTCTACGCGATGCGGGAGAAGATCCTCGAGATCCGCTGAGATCCGCGGGACTTGCCGAAACCCCGGGCGGCTCCGGGCCCCGGAGTCCGGACGACCCCGGACCCCGGGCAGGGCTCACGCCAGGGACCGGGCGAGTTCCAGGGTGAGGGCCTCGCGCAGCCCGGGTGCGTCGACCCGTTCCACCCGGACGTCGGTGCAGTCCACCCACCCCGCGGCCTCCACCAGCGCCTGGGCGACGGCCGGGACCGCCTTGCTGCCGTCCAGCGTGACCTGCCTGGCCACCAGCGTGCGGCCCTCACGGGCCGGATCGACCCGCCCCACCAGCCGTCCGCCCGCGAGGACGGGCATCGCGAAGTAGCCGTACACCCGCTTGGGCTTGGGAACGTACGCCTCCAGACGGTGGGTGAAGCCGAAGATCCGCTCGGTGCGCGCCCGCTCCCACACCAGGGAGTCGAACGGCGACAGCAGCGTCGTACGGTGCCGCCCGCGCGGCGGGCTCGCCAGGGCCGCCGGATCGGCCCAGGCCGGCTTGGACCAGCCCGCCACCGTCACCGGGACCAGGCCCGAATCGGCGATCACCTCCTCCACCTGCTCGGCCCTGAGGCGGTGGTAGTCGGCGATGTCCGCGCGCGTACCGACGCCGAGGGACCGGCCCGCCAGCCGGACCAGACGGCGCAGGCACTCCGCGTCGTCCAGCTCGTCGTGCAGCAGGTCCGCCGGGACGGCGCGCTCGGCGAGGTCGTACACCCGCTTCCAGCCGCGCCGCTCGACGCACACCACCTCGCCGTACATCAGCGCCCGTTCGACGGCGACCTTGGTGCCGGACCAGTCCCACCACTCGCTGGTGCGCTTGGCGCCGCCCAGCTCGGTGGCCGTGAGCGGGCCCTGCGCGCGGAGCTGCCTGATCACCTGGTCGTAGGCGCCGTCGGGCAGCTCGTGGTTCCAGTGCGGACGGGCGCGGTAGGCGCGGCGGCGGAAGGCGAAGTGCGGCCACTCCTCGATGGGGAGCACACACGCGGCGTGCGACCAGTACTCGAACGCGCGCGGCGGCTCCGACCCCCGCTTCCAGTACGCCTCCTCGACCGTCCCGCGTCCCACCGCGCCCAGCCGCGCGTAGGGGATCAGCTCATGGGAGCGGGCGAGGACGGAGATGGTGTCGAGCTGCACCGCGCCGAGGTGGCGGAGGACCCCGCGCACGCCGGAGCGGCGGTCGGGGGCGCCGAGGAAGCCCTGGGCGCGCAGCGCGATACGGCGGGCCTCGTCGGCCGAGAGTTCCATGGTCGGACGCGGGAGGGTCGTCATAGGTCGGCACGATAGAGGGCGCCACTGACACGCACGGCCCGCCCGGGTGTCAACCCCGCCCCGGCACGTACGGGGCCGTGGACGCCAGTCCCAGGTCGGAGGGGAGCAGCGAGCCCACCCAGCAGTCCCGCAGCACTCCCTTGTTGTTGAGCGACGAGCGCAGCACGCCCTCGACGGTGAAGCCCGCGCGCTCCGCCACCGCGCGGGAGGCGGTGTTGCCGACCTCCGCGCGCCATTCCATGCGATCGACCGACAGCTGGGTGAAGGCCCAGCGGGAGGCGGTAACGGCGGCCTCGGTGATGTAGCCGTTGCCGCGGTGCTCCTTCGCCCCCCAGTAACCGATCTCACCCGTACCGAGCGAGCGCATGGTGATGCCGATCATGCCCGTCAGCTCCCCGGTGGACGGCAGGAAGACCCCGAAGGTGAACATCGAACCGTTCGCCCAGCCGTCGGGGGCCATCTGCTCGGTGAACCCCCGCGCGTGCTCGGGAAGATACGGGGAGGGGATCGTGGTCCAGCGCTGGATGTCCGGGTCCTGGCAGATCGCGTACACGGCGTCGGTCTCCCGCGGGCCGACGGTACGCAGCAGGAGACGGTCGGTGGTGAGCGTGACGGGTTCCATCGGCCGATTCTGCTCACGCGGCGGGCGGGGCGCCATCCCTCTCGCCGTGCGTGAGTACGTGATCACCTCCGGTGTGATCGGCCGGGCCGGTGCGGCACCATCCGGCGGCCCCGGGCGTTGTTCCTTCGAGGCAGCCGTGACGCGGATGGGGAGCAGCCGACGGTCACCCCGCGGCAGGCCTCCCGGCGTGGCGGGGTCCTCGCATACGATGGCCGTTGCTCAGCCAGTGAAATGGAAACCGACCGTCCCAGGCCCGACCGGCAAGGAGACCAACCCCCGTGTCCGTCCTCTCGAAGATCATGCGTGCAGGCGAAGGCAAAATCCTGCGCAAGCTGCACCGCATCGCGGACCAGGTCAACTCCATCGAAGAGGACTTCGAAGGCCTCTCCGACGCCGAGCTGCGGGCCCTCACCGATGAGTACAAGCAGCGGTACGCCGACGGTGAGAGCCTGGACGACCTGCTGCCCGAAGCCTTCGCCACCGTCCGCGAGGCCGCCAAGCGCGCCCTGGGACAGCGGCCCTACGACGTCCAGATCATGGGCGGCGCCGCCCTCCACATGGGGTACGTGGCCGAGATGAAGACCGGTGAGGGCAAGACCCTCGTCGGCACCCTGCCCGCGTACCTCAACGCCCTGTCCGGTGAGGGCGTCCACATCATCACGGTCAACGACTACCTGGCCGAGCGCGACTCCGAGACGATGGGCCGCGTCCACCGCTTCCTCGGCCTGGAGGTCGGCTGCATCCTCGCCAACATGACGCCGGCCCAGCGCCGCGAGCAGTACGCCGCCGACATCACGTACGGCACGAACAACGAGTTCGGCTTCGACTACCTGCGCGACAACATGGCGTGGTCCAAGGACGAGCTCGTCCAGCGCGGCCACAACTTCGCCATCGTCGACGAGGTCGACTCGATCCTCATCGACGAGGCCCGTACGCCGCTGATCATCTCCGGTCCGGCCGACCAGGCCACGAAGTGGTACGGGGACTTCGCCAAGCTGGTCAAGCGTCTCAAGCGCGGCGAGCCCGGCAACCCGCTCAAGGGCATCGAGGAGACCGGCGACTACGAGGTCGACGAGAAGAAGCGCACGGTCGCGATCCACGAGTCCGGTGTGGCCAAGGTCGAGGACTGGCTCGGTATCGACAACCTGTACGAGTCGGTCAACACCCCGCTGGTGGGCTACCTGAACAACGCCATCAAGGCCAAGGAGCTCTTCAAGAAGGACAAGGACTACGTCATCATCGATGACGAAGTCATGATCGTCGACGAGCACACCGGCCGTATCCTCGCCGGCCGCCGCTACAACGAGGGCATGCACCAGGCCATCGAGGCCAAGGAAGCGGTGCCGATCAAGGACGAGAACCAGACGCTCGCCACGATCACGCTGCAGAACTTCTTCCGCCTCTACAAGCGCCACGACCACAACGGCAAGGAAGTCCCCGGCCTGTCCGGCATGACCGGTACGGCGATGACCGAGGCCGCCGAGTTCCACCAGATCTACAAGCTCGGCGTGGTGCCCATCCCGACCAACCGGCCGATGGTCCGCAAGGACCAGTCGGACCTGATCTACCGCACCGAGGTCGCCAAGTTCGAGGCGGTCGTCGACGACATCGAGGAGAAGCACGGCAAGGGGCAGCCGATCCTCGTCGGCACGACGTCGGTGGAGAAGTCCGAGTACCTCTCGCAGCAGCTCAGCAAGCGCGGCATCCAGCACGAGGTGCTGAACGCCAAGCAGCACGACCGGGAGGCGTCGATCGTCGCCCAGGCCGGCCGCAAGGGCAGCGTCACGGTGGCCACCAACATGGCCGGCCGCGGTACGGACATCAAGCTCGGCGGCAACCCCGAGGACCTCGCCGAGGCGGAGCTGCGCCAGCGCGGCCTCGACCCCGAGGAGCACATCGAGGAGTGGGCGCAGGCCCTGCCCGCGGCCATCGAGCGGGCCGAGGCGGCGGTCAAGGCCGAGAAGGAAGAGGTCGAGAGGAACGGCGGTCTCTACGTCCTGGGCACCGAGCGCCACGAGTCGCGGCGGATCGACAACCAGCTGCGCGGTCGTTCCGGCCGTCAGGGCGACCCCGGCGAGTCCCGCTTCTACCTCTCGCTCGGCGACGACCTGATGCGGCTGTTCAAGGCGCAGATGGTCGAGCGCGTGATGTCCATGGCGAACGTGCCGGACGACGTGCCGATCGAGAACAAGATGGTGACCCGCGCGATCGCGTCCGCGCAGTCGCAGGTGGAGACGCAGAACTTCGAGACCCGCAAGAACGTCCTGAAGTACGACGAGGTCCTCAACCGGCAGCGCGAGGTCATCTACGGCGAGCGGCGCCGCGTCCTGGAGGGCGAGGACCTGCAGGAGCAGATCCAGCACTTCATGGACGACACCATCGACGCCTACGTCCAGGCGGAGACCGCCGACGGCTTCCCCGAGGACTGGGACCTGGACCGGCTGTGGGGCGCGTTCAAGCAGCTCTACCCGGTGAGCGTCACCGTCGAGGAGATGGAGGAGGAGGCCGGCGACCGGGCGGGCCTGACGGCGGAGTTCATCTCCGAGTCCATCAAGGACGACATCCGCGCCCAGTACGAGGCCCGCGAGGCGCAGCTCGGCTCCGAGATCATGCGTGAGCTGGAGCGCCGGGTCGTGCTGTCGGTCCTGGACCGCAAGTGGCGCGAGCACCTCTACGAGATGGACTACCTCCAGGAGGGCATCGGCCTGCGCGCGATGGCGCAGAAGGACCCGCTGGTCGAGTACCAGCGCGAGGGCTTCGACATGTTCACCGCGATGATGGACGGCATCAAGGAGGAGTCCGTCGGCTACCTGTTCAACCTGGAGGTCCAGGTCGAGCAGCAGGTCGAGGAGGTTCCGGTCGAGGACGTCAAGCCGGTCGCCGACCTGGAGAAGCAGGACGCGGTGCCCGCGCAGGCGGGGCCCCGGCCGGAGATCCGCGCCAAGGGACTCGACGCCCCGCAGCGGCGGAACCTGCACTTCTCGGCGCCGACGGTGGACGGCGAGGGCGGCACCATCGAGGGTGAATTCGCCACCGACGACGAGCCGGTGCGCTCCGAGGCGGACGGCCTCACGCGCGCGGAGCGCCGCAAGCAGGCTCGCGGCGGGCGCCGCCGCAAGAAGTGAGCGGTGCCGCTCCCGGACCGGAGCGGCTGTGCGAGCAGGCCGAGGGCCGGACACTCCAGGGTGTCCGGCCCTCGGGCGTGGGGCGGGCGGGCCGGGGCCGCTCGGGCGTGGGCCAAGGCTCAGTGGGCGCCCGCGCGGCGCGGGTGCCGCGGGCGGGGGCCGCCCAGCTCGACGGCGGTGCAGCGCCAGCGCAGATCACGGCCCTGTTCCAGGCGGAAGGCCATGGCGCGCAGCCTGTCCCCGGCGCCGATCCGCGCGAACGCCTCGATGGCTCCCTCCCGGGGCTCGAACCAGCCGATGTCGCGCACGACGGGGCGGGCACCCCGGGTGCGCAGCGGCCCGCTTTCCGCGAGCCGGATGAGTTCGTCGTAGGCCTGGCCCGCCGTGTGCCGCAGCATCGCGTGCACGGGGCGCTGCCCGCTGAGGACGGCGAGGAGCAGCTCGGCGAAGCGGTCGGTGGGCAGCGGCGGCGGGACGGCGGGGCGGCGGGTGGGCCGTTCACCGGCGCGCGGGACGAGGAGCGGGGCGCGGCCGGCCTCCGGCACCGTCCGGGTGCCGCGGGCCGGTGTCTCCGTGCCCGGGGCGGCAGGTCCCCGGCCCCGGGCGGCGCGGCCCGCGGGACGGTTGTCGGCGGGCCGCCGGGTCAGGCCTCCGGCCGCCGGCCTGCGCCCGCCGGGGGAGGGAGCGGGGGCGGTCCTGGTGGCGGGGGTGCGGGGCGGGGCGGTGCCCGTGGGCGAGGGCCGGGTGCCGCCGGCACCCGGAGGGGAGAGGTGGGTGGCGGTCGCCGCGGAGGGACGGGGCGGCACGACGGGGGACCGGTCGGCCGGGGTGCGCGGGGTCCCGCCTGCCGGGGACGGCCCGCCCGGGGCGACGGCGGGCCCTTCCGCGGGCCGGTGAGGGGAGGTGGCGGCGGGGGCCGGAACCGTACGGCCGGCAGGACGGGGCAGGCGGCGGTGCCGGGTCATGACCTTGTTCAAGGGGGATCCCGTTCGACGGGCCCGGGGCCGGCGGGGGAAGCCTGGCGTACCGGACGGTAACTTGCGGTCGGGGATCTTGTACGGGGCGGCCGTGGGCGGAGGCAAGGAGCGCGAAGGCGGGTCGGAGTGCCGTCGGGATTCACTTATCCGAGTGATCGGCGGGACTGCCGGGCCCCGCCCGGGCGGCTGTACGGGGTGACATCCGGGACGGAGGTTGACGGCTGCGGGGGTGTGGGCGGGGACCCGATGGGGGACACCGGGACGTATCCTGAGGGGCCCCTGAGAGCTCCCGATCACCTGCGGAGCTCCCGATCACACGAAAGTGGCCGGCCATGCGCGTCTACGTCCCCCTGACCCTCCCCGGGCTCGCCGAGGCGTACCGGACGGGCCGGCTCGCGGACGGGCCGTTCGCCGCCTACGCGGTGACCCCCGCGCTGCGCGAGTGGTACGTCTCCGACGACCTCGAGGAGCTGGAGTACGCCGCGCTCGGCCGCGCCGCGCTGGCCTCGCTGCGGCTGCTGGCGGCGGACGCCGGTGCGCCGCGGCGCCGGGTCGTGGTCGCCGTCGACGTGGCCGACGGGACGGCCCGGCCGGACCCGGACCGGGGCCTCGACCCGGCCGCGCTCGGTGAGGTGCGGGTCGCCGGGGCCGTACGGCTGGCCGAGGCGGCCGCGGTGCACGTGGACGCGGCGGAGGCGGAGGCGGACGTGACGGCCGCGGCGAAGGCGCTGCCCGCGGCGGACGGCGGCGACGACGACGCGCGGTTCGCCGTCGACGGTGCGGAGGACCACGAGCTGCTGTGGTACGCCACCCAGGAGATCCCCAGCCTGCTGGGCTGAGCTGCGGTTCTGTCGTATGTCAGTGGCGGCGGGTAACTTATCCGGACATGGGGACGCACACGGACGCGCACATCGTCTGGGACTGGAACGGCACGCTGTTCCACGACGTCGACGCGGTCATCGGGGCGACGAACGCGGCCTTCGCCGAGCTGGGGCTGGAGCCGCTCACGCTGGAGCGGTACCGGGAGCTGTACTGCGTGCCGGTGCCGAAGTTCTACGAGCGGCTCATGGGGCGGCTGCCGACCGAGGCCGAGTGGGCGCTGATGGACGGCACCTTCCACCGCCACTACACCGAGCGCCGGATGCGGTGCGGGCTCGCCGAGGGCGTGGTGGATCTGCTGGCGGGATGGACGGAGGCCGGCCGCAGCCAGTCGATCCTCAGCCTGTACGGGCACGAGGACCTGGTCCCGCTGGTGCGGGGCTTCGGGATCGAACCCCACTTCGTCCGGGTCGAGGGGCGGACCGGACCGTCCGGGGGCAGCAAGGCGGAGCACATGGTGCGCCACCTCGAAGCGCTGACCGGGGTCGACCCGGCGCGCACGGTGGTGATCGGCGACGCGGCCGACGACGCGCTGGCCGCGCGGCACGTGGGAGCGCGGGCGGTGCTGTACACCGGGGGGTCCCACGGGCGGGCCGGCCTGGAGGCGGTGGGAGTCCCGGTGGTGGACACGCTGGGAGAGGCGGTCGTGGAGGCCGAGCGGCTGGTGGCGGCGGCCTGACGGGACCGGGGCGGATGTCCGCCGGGCGCGGTCGGCGGGAGGACCCGCGCGCGTCATAGGGCTCGCCGGAGTGAAGCGCACTGTGCAGAACGTCAAAGTTCGTGCCCCTGTTTTGTACACATACGGCTCATGACGGGGGCCCCGGCAGGAGCGATAGCCTGGGTGGCGTGATCAGCGCGATAGTTCGCGGGGACTTCGGTGTCCCTGCTGTGCGCCCGGCGAGCACGGACGACATCCGTGACCGGGTGACAGTCGCTGATCTTCGCGGGCGGCCCGGTATGCGGCGTGCCCCCAGGGGGCAGGCGTCACCGAGAGCAGAGTCACACACGCCGATCGCATCGAATTCGGCCGAGAAGCCCCCGCTCGTCTCACCTCGCGGCATAGCGTCGGCACAGACCGGACACCCCGTGTCGTACCACCGCACCGCTGGGTCGGAACCAGTACTTCCTTCTACGTCACGCAACGGCGCGCGACAGGAGCCAGAGGACCATGCAGACCAAGCTGGACGAAGCCAAGGCCGAGCTGCTCGACAGGGCCGCCCGGGTTGCTGAGAACAGCCCGGCCGGGGGAAACCTGCCGACTGGGACGATCGACAAGGGCATGCCCGACCGGGACACCGTGCTCGAGTTCCTCCAGCGCTACTACCTGCACACCGCCCCCGAGGACCTGACGGACCGCGACCCGGTCGACGTCTTCGGAGCCGCCTTCTCGCACTTCCGGCTCGCCGAGAGCCGCCCCCAGGGCACCGCCAGCGTCCGGGTCCACACCCCGACCGTGGAGCAGAACGGCTGGACGTGCAGCCACTCCGTCGTCGAGGTGGTCACCGACGACATGCCCTTCCTGGTCGACTCGGTCACCAATGAGCTGACCCGCCAGGGCCGTGGCATCCATGTCGTCATCCACCCGCAGGTCGTGGTCCGCCGGGACGTCACCGGCAAGCTGATCGAGATGCTCACCGCCCCGGTCGGCGGCGACCTCCCCCAGGACGTGCGCGGCCTTCCGCACGACGCGCACGTCGAGTCCTGGATCCATGTGGAGATCGACCGCGAGACCGATCGCGGCGACCTCAAGCAGATCACCTCCGACCTGCTGCGCGTTCTGTCCGACGTCCGCGAGGCAGTCGAGGACTGGGGCAAGATGCGGCAGGCCGCGACCTCGCTCGCCGAGGCGCTGTCCGAGGAGCCCGTCCCCGCCGATGTGACCGCCCCGCAGGTGGAGGAGGCCCGCGAGCTGCTGCACTGGCTCGCCGACGACCACTTCACCTTCCTCGGCTACCGGGAGTACGAGCTGCGCGAGGACGACTCGCTGGTCGCCCTTCCCGGCACCGGTCTCGGCATCCTGCGCTCCGACCCGCAGCTCGCCCCCGAGGACAGCCAGCCGGTCAGCGCGTCGTTCGAGCGGCTGCCCGCCGACGCCCGCGCCAAGGCGCGCGAGCACAAGGTGCTGGTGCTGACCAAGGCGAACAGCCGGGCCACCGTGCACCGGCCGTCGTACCTGGACTACATCGGGGTCAAGAAGTTCGACGCGGACGGCAACGTCGTCGGTGAGCGCCGCTTCCTCGGTCTGTTCTCGTCCGCCGCCTACACCGAGTCCGTGCGCCGGGTGCCGGTGATCCGGCGCAAGGTCGAGGAGGTCCTGGAGCGGGCCGGCTTCTCCCCGCACAGCCATGACGGGCGCGACCTGCTCCAGATCCTGGAGACCTACCCGCGCGACGAGCTGTTCCAGACGCCGGCCGATGAGCTCCAGGCCATCGTCACCTCGGTGCTCTACCTCCAGGAGCGCCGCCGGCTCCGGCTCTACCTGCGCCAGGACGAATACGGGCGCTACTACTCCGCCCTGGTCTACCTGCCGCGCGACCGCTACACCACCGGTGTGCGCCTGCGGATCATCGACATCCTCAAGGAGGAGCTCGGCGGCACCGCCGTCGACTTCACGGCCCGCAACACCGAGTCCGTCCTCTCCCGGCTGCACTTCGTGGTCCGCGTCCCGCGGGGCACCGAGCTGCCGCAGCTCTCCGACGCCGAGAAGCACCGCATCGAGGCCCGGCTCGTCGAGGCCGCCCGTTCCTGGGCCGACGGCTTCGGCGAGGCGCTGAACGCCGAGTTCGGTGAGGAGCGCGCCGCCGAACTGCTGCGCCGATACGCGGGCGCCTTCACCGAGGGCTACAAGGCCGACCACTCCCCGCGCAGCGCGGTCGCCGACCTGGCCCGCGTCGAACTCCTGGACGAACAGCGGGACTTCGAGCTCAGCCTGTACGAGCCGGTGGGCGCCGCTCCCGAGGAGCGCCGCTTCAAGATCTACCGCAAGGGCGAGGCCGTCTCCCTCTCCGCGGTTCTGCCCGTGCTCCAGCGGCTCGGCGTCGAGGTCGTCGACGAGCGGCCGTACGAGCTGCGCTGCTCGGACCGGAGCGTGGCGTGGATCTACGACTTCGGCCTGCGCATGCCCAAGGCGCCGGGCGGCGGCCTGGACTACCTCGGCGGCGACGCCCGTGAGCGGTTCCAGGACACCTTCGCGGCGACCTGGACCGGCAAGGCGGAGAACGACGGGTTCAACGCCCTGGTGCTGAGCGCCGGGCTGTCCTGGCGGCAGGCCATGGTGCTGCGCGCGTACGCCAAGTACCTGCGCCAGGCGGGTTCCACCTTCAGCCAGGACTACATGGAGGACACCCTCCGCCACAACGTCCACACCACCCGGCTGCTCGTCTCCCTCTTCGAGGCGCGGATGTCGCCGGACCGGCAGCGCGCCGGGTACGAACTGGTGGACGCCCTGCTGGAGGAGGTCGACGCCGCCCTCGACCAGGTGGCCTCGCTGGACGAGGACCGCATCCTGCGCTCCTTCCTCACCGTCATCAAGGCGACGCTGCGCACCAACTTCTTCCAGGAGGCGAGCGGCGGAGTGCCGCACGACTACGTCTCCATGAAGTTCGACCCGACGGCCATCCCCGACCTCCCCGCGCCGCGCCCGGCCTTCGAGATCTGGGTGTACTCGCCGCGCGTCGAGGGCGTGCACCTGCGCTTCGGCAAGGTCGCGCGCGGTGGTCTGCGCTGGTCGGACCGCCGGGAGGACTTCCGCACCGAGATCCTCGGCCTGGTCAAGGCGCAGATGGTGAAGAACACCGTCATCGTGCCGGTCGGCGCCAAGGGCGGCTTCGTCGCCAAGCAGCTCCCCGACCCGAACGCCGACCGGGACGCCTGGATGGCGGAGGGCATCGCCAGCTACCGGACCTTCATCTCGGCGCTGCTCGACATCACCGACAACATGGTGGCCGGCGAGGTCGTGCACCCGGTGGACGTCGTCCGGCACGACGAGGACGACACCTATCTCGTCGTCGCCGCCGACAAGGGGACCGCGAAGTTCTCGGACATCGCCAACGACGTCGCCGAGTCCTACAACTTCTGGCTCGGTGACGCCTTCGCCTCCGGCGGCTCGGCGGGCTACGACCACAAGGGCATGGGCATCACCGCCCGCGGCGCCTGGGAGTCCGTCAAGCGGCACTTCCGGGAGCTGGGCGTGGACACCCAGAGCCAGGACTTCACGGTCGTCGGCATCGGCGACATGTCCGGTGACGTGTTCGGCAACGGCATGCTGCTCAGCGAGCACATCCGCCTGGTGGCGGCCTTCGACCACCGGCACATCTTCATCGACCCGGACCCGGACGCGGCCGTCTCCTACGCCGAGCGCCGCCGTCTGTTCGAGCTGCCGCGCAGCTCCTGGGCCGACTACAGCACCGAGCTGCTCTCGGCCGGCGGCGGGATCTTCCCGCGCAGCGCCAAGTCCGTTCCGGTCAACGCCCAGATCCGCGAGGCCCTCGGCATCGAGCCCGGCGTCACCAAGATGACCCCGGCGGACCTGATGAAGGCGATCCTCACGTCGCCGGTGGACCTGCTGTGGAACGGCGGCATCGGCACCTACGTCAAGGCGTCGACGGAGTCCAACGCCGACGTCGGCGACAAGGGCAACGACGCCATCCGGGTCGACGGCAAGGACCTGCGGGTCGCCGTCGTCGGCGAGGGCGGCAACCTGGGCATGACCCAGCTCGGCCGGATCGAGTTCGCGCTGCACGGCGGCCGGCTCAACTCCGACGCGATCGACAACAGCGCCGGCGTGGACACCTCCGACCACGAGGTGAACATCAAGATCCTGCTGAACGGTCTGGTCAAGGAAGGCGACATGACCGTCAAGCAGCGCAACAAGCTGCTCGCCGAGATGACCGACGAGGTCGGCGCCATGGTGCTGCGCTCCAACTACGCGCAGAACACGGCGATCGCCAACGCGCTGGCCCAGTCCAAGGACATGCTGCACGCGCAGCAGCGCTTCCTGAAGCACCTGGTGCGCGAGGGGCATCTGGACCGGGCGCTTGAGTTCCTGCCCACCGACCGCCAGATCCGCGAGCGGCTCTCCGCCGGGCAGGGTCTGACCGGACCGGAGACGGCGGTCCTGCTCGCGTACACGAAGATCACGGTGGCCGAGGAGCTGCTGCACACCTCGCTGCCCGACGACCCGTACCTGAAGGGGCTGCTGCACGCCTACTTCCCGTCCGCGCTGCGCGAGCGGTTCGCCGAGCAGATCGACAGCCACCCGCTGCGCCGCGAGATCACCACCACGGTGCTGGTCAACGACACGGTCAACACGGGCGGTACGACGTATCTGCACCGGATGCGCGAGGAGACCGGGGCGTCCCTGGAGGAGATCGTCCGGGCGCAGACCGCGGCCCGCGCCATCTTCCGCTCCTCACTGGTGTGGGACGGGGTCGAGGCGCTCGACAACAAGGTCGACGCGGCGGTCCAGACCCGCCTGCGGCTGCACTCGCGCCGTCTGGTGGAGCGGGGCACGCGCTGGCTGCTCAACAACCGGCAGCAGCCGCTGGAGCTGGCGGAGACGGTGGAGTTCTTCGCCGAGCGGGTCGAGCAGGTGTGGTCGCAGCTGCCGAAGCTGCTGCGCGGCGCGGACCTCGACTGGTACCAGAAGATCTACGACGAGCTGAGCGACGCCGGGGTGCCGGACGAGCTCGCCACCCGGGTCGCCGGGTTCTCCTCCGCCTTCCCGGCCCTCGACATCGTGTCGGTGGCCGACCGGACGGGCAAGGAGCCGCTGGACGTCGCCGAGGTGTACTACGACCTCGGTGACCGGCTGCGCATCACCCAGCTGATGGACCGCATCGTCGAGCTGCCGCGCGCCGACCGCTGGCAGTCCATGGCCCGCGCGGCGATCCGCGAGGACCTGTACGCGGCGCACGCGGCGGTGACCGCGGACGTGCTGGCGGTGGGCAACGGCTCGTCGACGCCGCAGCAGCGCTTCGAGGTGTGGGAGCAGAAGAACGCGGCGCTGCTGGGCCGGGCCCGCGTCACCCTGGAGGAGATCCACAGCTCCGACGCGTTCGATCTCGCCAACCTGTCGGTGGCGATGCGGACGATGCGGACGCTGCTGCGGTCGCACTCGTAGACGGTGCGGGGCGCGCGGGCCGCGTAGGCGGCGCGGGTCGTGGCACGAGGGTGAGGGGCGCCCCGGACTTCCCGGTCCGGGGCGCCCCTCACCGTGTGGTGCCTTAGGTGGGCATCGGGGGGCGAACCGGTGCGTTCGCGTGGTGACGGGCAATGGCTTTCCTGTGACTGTGCGCTTCTCGTCGTCGGACGCATCCGGGAAGGCCGGCGGGTCCGGGAAGGCCGGCGGATCAGGGAAGGCCGTGGCGTCCCCTGCCGCGGCCGTCGGCAGGACCGCGGCCCCGGTCGTGGCCGGTCTCGTCCTGGTGCTGCTGGCGCTGGTGGTCGTGCGCCTGCCGTGGGCCGGGGACCTGGGCATCCACGCGGCGACGGTGCAGCGGCTGCGGCACAGCCTGCTCCACCCCGGCAATCCGCTGGTCGACGCCGACACACCGAGCCCGTACTACTCGCCGTGGATGGTGCTGCTCGGGGGCGTCTCCCGGGTGACGGACCTCGGGGTCTTCACGGTGCTGCGGCCGGCCGCCGTGGCGGGGGCGGCGCTGCTGGTGACGGGGGTCCTGCGGTACGTACGGAGACTGAGCGCGCACCGGGCCGCGCCCGGACTCGCCCTGCTGAGCCTGCTGCTGCTGTGGGGCACGACCCCGTTCCTGTGGAGCGGCTTCCCGGGGCTCCACTCGCTCGCGCTGACGATGGCGTATCCGAGCACGTTCACTCTCGGGCTCGCGTTCCATTTCTGGGCCTCGCTGCACGGGGCCGCGCGCGGGACGGCGGGGTGGGGGGTGTGGATCGGGCTGGGGACGCTGTGGGCGGTGATCCTGCTCTGCCACCAGTTCTCGGGGGTCGTGGCCTCGGCCGGGGCGGTCGCCACGGTGGTCGCGGCGCGGGCCGGCCGGGGGGTGTGGCCGCGGATGGGCGTCGCGCTGGCGGTGGGGGTGGTGGCGCTGTGGGCATGGCCGTACTACGACTTCTTCGCGCTGTTCGGGGCGGCGGGGGACGGGCTGGAGCCGGTGCACCGGGTGCTGTACGAGGAACCGGCGGCGCGGTACGGGCTGGTGCTGGTGGGGGTGGCGGCGCTGGTTCCGCGGTGGCGTCGTGATTGCCGGGACCCGCTGGTGGTCCTGTTCGGGCTGGGGGTGCTGATCGTCGGGGCGGGGTGGGCGAGCGGCCACTACGCGTGGGGGCGGGCCCTGCCGGCGGTGGTGATCCCGGCGCAGCTCGCGGTGGCGCTGGAGGCGGTGGGGGCGGGGCGGCGGTGGGTGCGTACGGGGTGGGCGGTGCTGCTCGCCGGGGCGCTGCTGGTCGGGGGGTGGGCGCAGGCGGGGGCAGTGGGGTACGTGGTTCCGCGTGATGCTCTGCCGGGGGTGGTGGCGGAGCGGTACCGGGAGCCGTGGTCGGGTTACCACTGGATCACGCGGTGGGTGGGGTACGGGGACGTGGTGATGGCGGAGGGGCGGGCGGCGCGGCAGATTCCGGCGTACGGGGCCTATACGGTCGCGCCCGGTTACCCCGACTTCTTCCTGCCGGACGAGGGGCGGCGGGTGGCGGTCACGCGGACGTACTTCGCGCCGGGGACGCCGGAGGGGGTGCGGCGGGGGGTGGAGCGGGAGTACGGGGTGCGGTGGGTGGTGGATCGCGGGGGGTTGCTGTCCGACGCGGGGTTGCGGGTGGTGGCACGGGGGCCGGAGGGGCAGGTGCTGTACGCGGTGCGGTGAGCGTGCGGTGCGGTGAGGTGTGGTGGTGAGTGTGCGGTGTGGTGAGTGGGGTGGGAGGGCTGGTTGGGCCGGCTTGTTTCGCCCCCGCCGCCCCTTCCCGTCCCGTCCCTGGGGGCTGTGCCCCCAGACCCCCTTCGGCCCTGGACGGGCCTTGTCCTCAAGCGCCGGACGGGCTGGTGGGAGGACGGGCTTGTCCTCAAGCGCCGGACGGGCTGGTGGGAGGACGGGCTTGTTCTCGAGTGCCGGATGGGCTGGTGGGAGGACGGGCTTGTTCTCGAGCGCCGGATGGGCTGGTGGGAGGACGGGCTTGTTCTCGAGTGCCGGATGGGCTGGGGGCTGGTGGGGGTCAGTGGAGGGGGATGGTGAGGAGGCGGGCTGCTCGGCGTAGGCGGGGGGTGGCCAGGGGGCGGAGGGTGGTGGTGAGGCCGGTCGGGGTCCAGCGGAACTGGAGGCGGCCGGGGGCGTGGCCTTCCGGTTCGACCGTGACGAGGTGGGGGGTGGCGCCCGAGCGGTAGGCGACGCGGGCGGTGCGGGGCGGGAAGTCGAGGGGGGCCAGGAGGAGGCCGCGGTTGCTCTGGCCGCCGCAACTGAGGTGGACCAGCGGGTGGCGCACCCCCGCGAAGCCGCTCAGCGGGAGGCGTGCCGCCGCCGGGTCGAGGCGGACCCGGCCCTCGAACACGCCGGGCCGCACCGGCGAGAGCCGGAAGGGGACGGTGAGGCGGCGCCGGCCGGGAGAGATGACGAGGCTCGCGCGCTGGGGGCCGACCGGGAGGCGCAGGGCCGGGTCGTAGGTGCGTACCGTCAGGTCGACGCACGCGCCGGGGCCGGGGACGAGGTCCGTGATCTCGTGCCGGAACAGGGTGAGGGAGAAGGGGCGGGTGTCCGGTTCCAGCTCGGTGAGGTCCAGTTCGCGGCGGGCCTCGACGGATCCGGGGACGCGGTCGCCCCAGTAGGTGCGGCCGTCCGTGTCGGTGGTCAGCCGCCGGGGGCCGACGGAGTGGCCCAGGCCCCGGGCGGCCAGCCGGGCGTCGGGGAGACGGCGGTCGCGGATGAGCTGGAGCACCACGCGTTCGGAGCGGGGGAGCCGGGTGTACGCGCCGGGGGCCAGGGACTCCAGGTAGGGGTTCACCAGGTCCGCGAAGGCCGCCAGCCACTCCTCGTCCCGGTAGGGCAGGTCGCCCGCGTACATCCGGAAGTCGTGCTTGAGGAACTTGTGGTCCTTGTCCTCGCGCAGCGACTCGTGCCCGCTCTCCTCCAGGAACGTGTCGATCAGCCGCTGCACGTGGATCCGGTCGGCGACGTTGCTCAGCAGGTGCCGCTGGTTGGATATGGACGCCGTGCCGGAGACCGGGTACGGGGCTATGTACCAGTGGTACACCGGCTCGGGGACGATGGTGAAGCGTTTCGCCAGGCAGTAGGCACGGGCCGAGAACAGCTGGTCCTCGTAGTGGATGCCCTCGGGGAAGCGCAGGTCGTGCCGGTCGAGGAAGGCGCGGGCGTACATCTTGCCGGTCGACAGGTGCTCGAAGAACAGCCGGGGGTCGTCGCTGATGCCCTCCAGGGTGCGGCGCTCGGCCACGAGGTGCGGCATCCAGGTGGAGCGGCGGCCGGTGTCCGTCCGGATCCGCCGGACGGCGCCCATCGCGAAGTCGATGTCGCGTGCGCGGTGTGCGGCGAGCAGGGCGGCGACCGCGGCCGGCGGGAGTTCGTCGTCGGAGTCGAGGAACATCAGGTACGGCGCGCGGGCGGTCTCCAGGGCGCGGTTGCGCGGCGCGCTGCATCCGCCGCTGTTCTCCGGCAGCCGCAGGTACCGGATGCGCGGGTCGGCGGCCGCCAGCGCCCGCGCCACCCGGGGGGTGTCGTCCGTGGAGTGGTCGTCGCTGATGACGATCTCCAGGTCGCGGTGGGTCTGGCGGCGTACGGACTCCACCGCGCGGGGCAGCCGTCCGGCGTCGTTGTACACGATCACCGTCACGGTGACGTCGGGGGAGGAGGGCCGGGGGGTGCTCATGACGCGGTCGCCTCCCCGGGGGTGGGCGCCGGGGTGCGTTCCCCGACCGGCAGCACCGGGGGCAGCGACGCCTCGTCCTGGCCGAGGAAGACCCGGCGCACCACGCGTTCGGCGGCGCGGCCGTCGTCGTACTCGCAGAACCGGCGCCGGAAGGCTGCCCGTGTCTTCGCCGCGCTCTCGTCCTGCCAGGCGTCGGTGGTGAGGATCTCGGTGAGCTCGTCCTGGGTGCGGGCGACCGGTCCGGGCGCCTCGGCCATCAGGTCGAAGCAGACGCCGCGCGTGGTGCGGTACGTCTCCCAGTCGTCGGCGTGGATGACGAGGGGGCGGTCGAGGTTGGCGTAGTCGAACATGATCGACGAGTAGTCCGTGACGAGGACGTCGGCGGCCAGGCACAGTTCCTCGACCGGGTCGTAGGAGGAGACGTCGATGACGCGGCCGGAGCGGCGCATGCCGGTCAGCGGGGAGACGCCGCCTGCGTAGAAGTAGTGGCCGCGGACCAGCAGCACGGTGTCCTCGCCGAGCCGGCCGGCGAGTGCGGCGAGGTCCAGGCGCGGGGTCCAGCCGGCCTCGTAGTCGCGGTGGGTGGGGGCGTAGAGGACGGCCCGGCGGCCGGGCGGGATGCCCAGGCGCCTGCGGACCGCGCGGACGTCGGCGGCACCGGCCGTGTAGTAGACGTCGTTGCGCGGATAGCCGTGGTCGAGCGGGACGTACCGGGCCGGGTACGCCCTCTCCCACATGCGGGTGGTGTGGCTGTTGCTGGAGACGCTGTAGTCCCACTTGTCGACGCGCTCCAGCAGCGCGTCGAAGTCCAGGCCCTGCGCGGCGGCCGGGAACGCCATCTGGTCCAGGCCCATGCGCTTGAGCGGGGTGCCGTGGTGGGTCTGGACGTGCACCGCGTCGGGGCGCTTGACCACCGCGTTCGGGAAGTTGACGTTGTTGACGAGGTACTGGGCGGTCGCGAGCACCTCCCAGTAGCGGCGGGTGCCGGGGACGACGTGGTCGGTGCCGGGCGGGAGCAGCGCCGCGTTGCGTTCGGTCACCACCCATACGGGGTGGACGTGCGGGGCGAGTTCGGCGAGCTTGGCGGCGATCGCGGCCGGGTTGCAGGCGACCCCGCGGTTCCAGTAGGCGGAGAACACGGCGAGGTGGGGGTCGACCGGGCGGCGCAGGGCGGTGCGGTACTGGTGGTCGCGGATCCGGGCGCCGGCCTGGCGCCGTCCGGCGCGCACCGCGGAACGCACCGTGCGGCGGGCGCGGTTGGCGGTCTGGAAGGCGCGGTACTTGGTGTAGGCGCCCTCTTCGAGCAGCGAGCGGCGGACGCCTTCTGGGCCGGCGGGGCGCCGGTGTCCCTCGGGGCGGCGGCGCAGGGCGGCGATCGAGGCGCGGTGGAAGAACTCCTCGGCCACGTCGTCGGGCAGGCCGCGGGCGAAGGTGCGCAGACAGTCCCGGATCATGATCTCGTAGAGCACGGTGTAGACGGCGGGGCGTTCGCGGGCGAGGTCGAGAAGGGTCTCGTAGCGGTCGACGAGCGCGAAGTGCTGCCCGGCGGTGACCGGGGGCAGGCTCGCGGGGCGCAGTCTGCGGTCCTCGTACGCGATGTGCGGCAGGCAGGCGGCGCGGCCGGCGAGCAGGAGGGCGGTGAGGGCGGTGAGGGGTTCGTCGCCGGTGGTGAGCTGTTCCTCGTGCGCACGCCAGAAGGTCGCGCGCAGGACGCGGGTGCCGAGCAGCGGGGTCAGCCGCAGCAGGTAGGCGCTGTCGTCGAGGGTCAGCTCGGTGCGGCCGGCGCGGGCGAGGAGGGGGCCGTCGGCGGAGGGCAGGCCGGAGCTGCGCCAGGTGCTGCGCAGATGGTCGAGGAGCAGGAGGTCGACGGTGCCGGGGAGCTCGGCGGTCCGTTCGGCGACCGTGCGCGGGCTGCCGGGCGGCAGCCCGTCCTTGGCGCGGACGAAGTGCAGCCAGCGGCCGGTGGCGCGCGCCGCTCCCGCCGACCGGGCCGCCGCGTCCGAGGTGCCGTCGGGCAGCGCCACGACCCTCACCCGGGCGGCGTGCCGCTCCGCCGTCTCGCGGGCCCAGTCGCCGACGGCGGCGACCACGACCTCGGTGCCGGGAAGGGGGTGGGCGGTGAGCGAGCCGAGGAGGCCGGTCAGGTGGTCCTGGGTGTTCGGCCCGTGGACGATGACGCTGAGCTCGGGCATCGCGGGGCTCCTTCGGCTGCTCGTCGCTCCGGATGGTCCTCTTCGGTCATAGTGGCATCAATGCGATGAAGTGGACACGGGGTGTAGGCCTCACGAGGGAAGCGGAGCCTTCGTTCCGCCCGGCGTGGAATCCGGCTTCGGAGCGGCGGCGGCCCGGGGTCTCGGGGGCTGCTGCGGCCGGGAGGCGGGGTCTTGGGTGAACGCCTCGTACTCCTTGAGCACCTCGTCGGTCGGCCCGTCCATGCGCAGCTCGCCGCGCTCCAGCCACAGCACGCGGTCGCAGGTGTCGCGGATCGACTTGTTGTTGTGGCTGACCAGGAACACCGTCCCGGCGTGTCCCCGCAGCTCGCGGATACGGGCCTCGGAGCGCCTCTGGAAGGAGCGGTCGCCGGTGGCCAGCGCCTCGTCGACGAGGAGGACGTCGTGGTCCTTGGCGGCGGCGATGGAGAAGCGCAGCCGGGCGGCCATGCCGGAGGAGTAGGTGCGCATCGGCAGGGTGATGAAGTCACCCTTCTCGTTGATGCCGGAGAAGTCGACGATCTCCTGGTAGCGGGCCTTGACCTCCTCGCGGGTCATGCCCATCGCGAGCCCGCCCAGCATCACGTTCCGCTCGCCGGTCAGATCGCGCATCAGGGCCGCGTTGACGCCGAGCAGCGAGGGCTGGCCGTCGGTGTAGATGCGGCCGTTCTCCACCGGGAGCAGACCGGCGATGGCCTTGAGCAGGGTGGACTTGCCGGAGCCGTTGGTGCCGATCAGGCCGATGGCCTCGCCCCGGTGGGCGACGAAGGAGACGTTCCGCACGGCGTGCACCCGGCGTACGCCGGAGACCTTCTCGGTGTGCCTGCGGCGCAGCATGCGGTTGAGGGCGGCGGTGGCGGTGCCGCGTCCGGCGCCGGTGCCGTTGACCCGGTAGACGATGTCGACGCCGTCGGCGATGACGGTGGGGACCTTCTGGTCGGTGTCAGCCACGGCCGTACCTCTCCTCGGACTTCCAGAAGTAGACGAATCCGGCCGCGCCGGCCAGCAGTGCCCAGCCCAGCGCGAACGCCCACACGTGCGGGGGCAGGTACGAGGAGCCGTAGTCGTCGATCAGCGCGAAGCGCACCAGGTCCATG
>NZ_JABTTS010000044.1 GCF_018638295.1 Streptomyces sp. CHD11 | reverse complement strand
GGGCCCCGGCGTGCCGTACGCGATCGGCGCGAAGTTCGCCCACCCCGGCCGGCCCGCCATCGCCCTGGTCGGCGACGGTGCCATGCAGATGAACGGCATGATGGAGCTGGTCACGGCCGCGAAGTACTACCACGAGTGGTCCGACCCGCGGCTCGTCGTCGCGGTGCTGAACAACGGCGACCTCAACCAGGTCACCTGGGAGATGCGCGCCATGTCCGGCGCCCCGCAGTTCGAGGAGTCCCAGCACCTTCCCGACCTGCCCTACGCGGAGTTCGCACAGCGCATGGGCCTGGACGGCGTACGGGTGGAGAAGCCCAAGCAGGTCGAGGCCGCCTGGGACCGGGCCCTCGCCGCCGACCGGCCGTTCGTCATCGACTTCCGCACCGACCCCGCCGTCCCGCCGNTACGCGGAGTTCGCACAGCGCATGGGCCTGGACGGCGTACGGGTGGAGAAGCCCAAGCAGGTCGAGGCCGCCTGGGACCGGGCCCTCGCCGCCGACCGGCCGTTCGTCATCGACTTCCGCACCGACCCCGCCGTCCCGCCGATCCCGCCGCACGCCTCGCTGGACCAGATCGAGGCGGCGGCCACCGCCATCCTCAAGGGCGACAGCGACCGCGGCTCCATGGTCAAACAGGGCCTCAAGGCCAAGGTCCAGGAGATGCTTCCCGGCAGCCGCCACCGCGACGACCGCCCGGGCGCCGGAAAGCACGACAGCACCGGAGAGAACACATGACGCGGCCGGGGTCGCGTGGCCGGGTGCTCCACGACGGTCACGGCCGCGGGTTCCCGTCGCACGGACGGGGCCCGCAGCCGGTCGTCCCTCGGCCGGAGTTCAGCCGCTGACCGTGATGTTCGAGCTTCCGCTGCTCTGGAAACCCTCGGTGGCCATGATCATGTAGTACCTGAACTGGCCCAGGTTCATGCCCGCGCGCGCCCAGGCGTCGAAGTGGTTGCCGGTGGTGATGGTGCCGGAGCCGATCACCTTCGACTGCCGGACGCTCCAGTACTGGTCGAAGGTGCGCGTGCCCTCGACGGAGGGGGCGTTGTGCCGCGTCGTCTTGTAGAGGTCGTACGTGCCGCCGTCGCTGGAGACGGTGCCCCTGTGCTCGCCGGTGGGCCGGTAGCTTCCCCAGTTGTCGACGATGTAGTACTCCACCAGTGGGTTCGAGGTCCAGCCGTAGAGGCAGCCGTAGCCGTTGCCCGACGGGTTGAAGTAGCCGTTGTAGCGGACCGTCCTGCGTCCGCCGGTGCTCCAGCCCTTGCCGGCGACGAAGTTGCCGCAGTTGGTCCACTGAGTGCTGTAGCTGCCGCCGCCGTTGAGCGTCATGGAGACGGAGCCGCCGCCGTCGGTCCAGAACGAGTAGTACATGCCGTCGGTGCCGGTCTGGTTGGTGGTGATGGTCGTGGCGGCGTGGGCGGTGCCGGGCAACAGCAGCCCGCTCGCGGTGGCGAGCGCGGCGGCGCCCGCACCGGCGCCGACGAGGAAGCCGCGTCGGCTCAAGCCGTCGAAGGGAGCGGGGTTCTGCTGCGTCCGGTCGTGCTGCGTGCCGTCCTGGTTCATGCGTCCTCCCGATGAAGGCGGTGGGGGCCGGGCGGCTTCTGCCACCCGCGGCCTTGCATGGAACACGGCGGGAATCACCCGTCGTTGTGCCTCAACGACGACCACCGCCCCGGTCGTGTGACGCGAGGGGAACGGGGGCCACCTGTCGTTCGGTGGCCACAGTTTTCGTACAGCGCCATGAGCCTGTCAACAGTTTCGGCAATCTTTCGGAAACTTGCCCTTCACGGGAGGACTCCGCCGCCACGGCATCTTCCCAGGTCAAGGCTCATGCTGAGCTGAAGAGCCCGCAGGAAGGGAAGTGATCCGGGAAGCGCTGAACGCAATCCCGTGAACAAGGACCGAAACATTCGATCACCTGTGGACGGGCCGTGACGGCAGCGAGCCCTCACCTGGGGACGGATCGCTTGGAGGGAACAGGCAGACCGGCACCGTACCGGGGGTGGCCGGGGCTCACGGAGTTCAGGACTCGCTGCGAGGAACGGTGGGGGTGAGCGTCCAGGAGGTGAGGAGGTCGAGTGCGTGACGGGACGGGGAGCCCGCTTCGGTGCTGTAGAGGAAGACAGCTGCGTCGGTGTCTCCGGGAAGGGCGAAGGTTTCGTACTGCACGGTGACCTCACCGACGAGCGGGTGGAGCAGTCGCTTGGATCCGTGGGTGCGCTGGTGGACGCGGTGCTGCTGCCACCAGCGGGCGAACTCCGCGCTGTTCTCCCTCAGCTCGGTGACGAGGTCCTGGGTCGGTTGGTCGTCGGGGGCACGGCCGACGTCGAGGCGGAGGTTCTCCACGGCTGCGCGGGCTTGCATGTCCCAGTCGACGAAGAGGGTGCGGGCCTCCGGGTCGAGGAGGAGCCACCGTGTGTAGTTGCGTCGAGCCGGCGGCAGGGCGTCGAAGTCGGTGAACAGCGCCTTGGCTGTCCGGTTGATGCCCAGGACGTCCGTTCGGCGCCCCAGGACCAGGGCGGGGGTGCCCTCCATGGAGTCCAGCAGCTGGCGGAGGCCGGAGCGCAGGCGTTGGACGGTTGACGGACGCCGGCGTCGGGGAACCGCGGTGGTGGTGCCGATGAGGTCGTCGAGGTGCGCACGGCCGGCGGCGTCGAGCTCCAGTGCCTGGGCCAGTGCTTCGACCACCGCGGGTGAGGGGGTGATGTGGCGTCCCTGCTCGAGACGGGCGTAGTAGTCGGCGGAGACTCCGGCCAGTCGTGCCACCTCCTCGCGTCGCAGGCCGGGTACGCGGCGTACGCGGCTGTCCGGCGGCAGTCCTGCGCGCGCCGGGTCGCACTGGGCACGGGCCCGTCGGAGGAAATCGGCGAGTTCGCGGTTCGAGGCGGCCATGTACTCCAGTGTGGCCCGACGCGCTGCGGTCGCGGCCGTCTCGACAAGGACTGTCAGTCCTGGGCAGGGCGGACCGAGGCAGGTCAGGGTCGAAGATGGCCGCCCGCAGGCGGCCGGGGCGGGTGACGGTGGAAGGGCTGCCGGATCAGCCGATCCGGCAGCCCCGGTCCCGCAGGTGACCGGCTGACCGCGAGAACGAGAAGCCGAGGAATTGAAGTCATGAGTCGCATTCTGATCGTCATGTCCGCAGCCGCCGTGTGGGAGCGCACCGACGGCTCGCAGTACCCGACGGGCTACTGGGCGGAGGAGCTCGCTGCGCCGCACGAGGCTTTCGTCCGCGCCGGCCACACCGTCGACTTCGCCTCCCCCGGGGGTGTGCCGCAGCCGCTGGACAAGCACAGCGCCGACCCGGCGATCGCCGGTGAGGACTGTGCCCGGCACGTGGCCCACGCCCAGAAGGCGCTCAGCGACTTCGGGCCGCTGCTGAAGCTGGAGGAGGTCTCGGTCTCCGACTACGACGCCGTGGTGCTGCCGGGCGGGCACGGCCCCGTGGTCGACCTCTTCCAGGACGCGAACCTGGGCCGGCTGCTGATCGAGGCCGATCGCGCCGGCACGATCGTCGGCGCGGTCTGCCACGGTCCGGCCGCGTTGCTGTCCGCGGTCGACGAGCAGGGCACGTGGATCTTCTCCGGCCGGCGGATGGCCGCGTTCACCGACGAGGAGGAGCGCCTGTTCGGCACCGCCGACAACGCTCCGTGGCTGCTGGCGAGCCGTCTGCGCGAGATGGGCGCCCGGCACGAGCAGGGTGACCCCTACCAGGCATTCACCCTCCAGGACGGCAACCTCATCACCGGCCAGAACCCGGCTTCCAGCACCCCGATGGCCGACGCGATCAACACCGCGCTGGCAGCGGGCTGACCCCTCGCCCCGGGCCGCCGCCGCACACTCCTCCGGGCAGCGGCGGCCCGGGCCGCACCTCTTGCTCTTCCTCCTTCGAGGCTGCCCGCAGCCGGCGGCGCCACGTTCCCCGTGGAGAACCCCGCGACGGGCGAACCGGTGGCCCGGGTCGCCAGGCCGAGGGAGCGGGTCGGGGCCGGGACGCCGGGGCAGGCCCTCGCGCGGGTCGTCACGCGGGCCGTCACGCAGGCCCCGGAACCCTTGCCGTTGCGTCCTCGCTGACCTTCCAGGTCCCGTCGATGCGGACGCACCCGTCGCTCGCGCTCTGCGCTCCGTACAGGAATCCGTGCGGGAAGAGGCCTTCGCCGTGCCGGCCCGAACGCCGCCTCAGCCGGATCCCCGCACCGCCGCGAGGCACTGGTCGTAGAGGTCCGCCAGGTCGAGTCGTCCGTCGTGGCCGACCCACAGCTCGGTCGCCGTGTCCGCGCAGGCGAAGACCGTCGCGATGATCGCCTTGGCACGCGGATCGGGGGCCGGACCGGGGGCGGCGCCCAGCCGCGCCTGGATGACCGGGACGAGTGCGGCCTGCCAGCGCAGGCGCTTCTCGATGTAGCGGGCGTGCAGCGAGGGTGTCTCGAAGATGAGACGGGAGAGTTCCAACGCCCGGTCGGGAGTGTGGTTGGCGGTCAGGAGGACCTCGAAGCCGGTGCGCAGGGCGTCCCAGGCGGACATCCCGGCCGGCTGCTGCTCGACGATCTGCTTCAGCATTTCGCCCAGCGCGTCCTGGTCCCCGCAGACCAGGTCCTCCTTGGTGCCGAAGTAGCGGAACAGGGAGCGCTGCGAGATCCCCGCCTCCCGGGCGATCTGCGCGATCGTCGTCTGCTCGTAGCCCTGCTCGGCGAACAGGCGAACCGCCGTGTCCAGGATCGCCTGGACGGCCACCTGTCGCGAGCGGTCCCACAAAGTCGTCATGGACATCAGGCTATCTCTGGACAGGGACCGCCTACATGGCATTAACTGCCAGGAAGGCAGTGACTGAGAAAGAGGCATTCCATGACAGCCGTCGACTACCGCGGACAGACCACACTGATCACCGGCGCCAGCGCCGGCCTCGGCGCCGAGTTCGCCCGTCAGCTCGCCTCTCGCGGCTCCGACCTGGTACTGGTCGCCCGCCGCAGGCAACGCCTGGAGGAACTGGCCGCCGAACTCCGCGCACACCACGAGGTCCAGGTCCACGTCATGGAGACGGACCTGGCCACGGACAGCCCCGGACAGGCGCTGGCCGCGGAGACGGAGCGGCTCGGCCTGCACGTCACCAGCGTGATCAACAACGCCGGGTTCGCCACTTTCGGCCCCTTCCACCAGGCGGATCCGGCACGGGCGCGCCAGGAGATCGCCGTGGACGTGACGGCCGTGGCCGACATCAGCCGCGCCTTCATCGAGCAACTGCGCACGGAAGGGCGCGGAGTGCTGGTCAACGTGGCGAGCATGGCCGCCTACCAGCCCAACCCGCGCATGGCGCTCTACGGGGCGACCAAGGCGTTCGTGCTGAGTTTCACCGAAGCGCTCTGGGAGGAGTCACGCGGCACCGGACTGCGGGTGCTCGCCCTGTCCCCCGGCGCCACCCGGACCGAGTTCTTCGATGTCGTGGGCACCATGCAGGCCGCCGGAGGGAGCAAGCTCGCCTCGCCCGTCGACGTCGTCCGCACCGCACTCGCCGCCCTGGACAGCAGGAACCCGCCCCCCAGCGTCATCGCGGGACGCATGAACCGGGTGGCCGCCGCCCTCTCCCGCCGCCTGACCACCCGACGCCAGACCATCCGGTTCGTCGGCCGGCTCACCGCCGGGGCGAGGTGACTCCACCGGCCTGGCCCCCGGACGCACCGACGGGTACGACGCTCCGTCAATCAAGCGCAGAGTCGAAGGGATCCACATGTCCACCGAACCCGTCGAGCCGGCCGATCCTCCGGCCGTCGAGCCTCCGCCGGCGCCGTCCCGGCGCACGTTCATCGCGACGACCACCGCGGTCGGCGGTGCCGTCGTCGCCGGTGGCCTGGCCGCGGGCACGCCCGCAGTCGGCGCCGGACCGGCTGCCGCCGGCGGGCCACCGAGCGGCCGCCTCGCACTGACCGTCAACGGCGAGCGGCACACCGTCACGGTCGACAGCCGGACGTCGCTGCTGGACCTGCTGCGCGAGCATCTCGGTCTGACCGGTTCCAAGAAGGGCTGCGACGCCGGTGCCTGCGGGGCGTGCACGGTGCTGGTCGACGGACTCCGCGTCACCTCATGTCTCACGTTGGCGATACGCCTGGAAGGTGCCGAGGTCACCACGATCGAGGGCCTGGCCCCGGGTGAGGACGACAGACTGCATCCGCTGCAGAGTGCGTTCCTCCAGCAGGACGCCCTCCAGTGCGGCTTCTGCACCCCTGGCCAGATCATGTCCGGCATCGGTTGCATCCAGGAAGGCCACACCGGCTCCGCGGAGGAGATCCGGGAGTGGATGAGCGGCAACATCTGCCGCTGCGGCTGCTACGTCAAGATCGTCAAGGCGGTCGACCAGGCCGCGCACGGGAAATGAGGACCGGCCACCATGCACCCCTTCTCCTACACCCAGGTCTCCGACGTCCGAGGTGCGCTGGCCGCCGGGCGGCGTGGCGGCCGGTACATCGCCGGCGGCACCACCCTGGTCGACCTGATGCGCGAGACCGTCGAACGCCCCCGCGCCCTGGTCGGCATCAGCGACCTGCCGCTGCGCGAGATCACCGTCACCGAACGCGGGAGCCTGCGCATCGGCGCCCTGGTACGGATGGCCGAGGCCGCCGCCCACTCCGAGGTGCGCGCAGCCTACCCCGTCATCTCGCAGGCACTGGAGCTCAGCGCCTCCCCGCAGCTGCGGAACATGGCCACCATCGGCGGCAACATCATGCAGCGCACCCGCTGCACGTACTTCCGTGACGTGACCGCCGCCTGCAACAAGCGCGACCCGGGCTCGGGATGCGCGGCACGGAACGGCTTCAACCGCACCCATGCCATCCTCGGCACCTCCGACCACTGCGTGGCCACCCACCCCTCCGACGCCGCCGTGGCCTTCACGGCGCTGGAGGCGACCGTGGAGCTGCTGGACCCGGACGGGAACCGGCGCAGCGTGCGCGTCGCCGACTTCCTGCTCCGGCCCGGCAGCACTCCCAGCCGCGAACAGGCCCTCCGGCCGGGCGAACTGATCACAGCAGTGGACGTTCCTGCCCGGCCGCGTCCGCTCCGATCGGGCTATCTGAAGGTTCGTGACCGGCAGTCGTACGAGTTCGCCCTCACCTCCGCGGCCGTCGCGTTACACGTCCGCGGCGGAAGAATCCGCGAGGCGAAGGTCGCCGCCGGCGGCGTCGGCACCGTCCCGTGGAGACTCCCCGCCGTCGAGCGGCGTCTCGTCGGCGAACGCCCCTCGAACGCCCTGTGGACCAGGGCTGCCGAACGGGCGGCCGGGGGAGCCCGCCCTCTGGAACACAACCGCTTCAAGGCCGAGCTGCTCAGACGCACCATCGAACGCCAGCTGCGCATCGTAGGAGGTACCAGGTGAGCCCCCAGCCACAGGTAGCCGTCGGGGCGCCGCTCTCCCGGGTGGACGGGCGGCTGAAGGTCACCGGCAGGGCCGACTACAGCGCCGACCACGACATCGCAGGCGCGGTGCACGCGGTCATCGTCGACAGCGGCATCGCTCTCGGCCGCATCACCGCCGTCGACACCCGCACCGCCCTGGCCCAGCCGGGCGTTCTCAGGGTGATCAGTCACCTCGACGCGCCCAGGCTGGAGTACCGCGACAATCCCGGGGCGTTCATGGATCCACCGGTCGGCGAACGGCTTCACGTCTTCCAGGACGACCGCGTCCGCTTCTACGGGCAGCCCGTCGCCGTGGTCGTGGCCCGGACACTGGAATCCGCGCAGCACGCCGCGGGCCAGGTGAGGATCTCGTACAGGGCGGAGAAGCCCTCGACCGACCTCACGGCGCCCGGTCTCCCGGTCAACGACCCCCTGCCCCCGCAGAACTACGAGCGCGGCAGCCCGGAAGAGGCGCTGGCCTCCGCGGAGGTGCGGCTGGAGCCCACCTACCGGCTCGGCCGCACGCACCACAACGCCATGGAGCCGCACGCCACCATCGCTCGCTGGGACGGCGACAAGCTCACCGTCTGGGACAAGACCCAGTGGGTGCAGGGGACGCAGAGCGAACTCGCCGCCGTGTTCGGCATCCCGCCGGAATCGGTGCGCGTCATCTCCCCCTTCGTCGGCGGCGCGTTCGGCAACGCCGCGCGGGTCTGGCCGCACTCCACCGTCGCCGCCCTCGCCGCCCGCGAGACCGGGCACCCGGTGAAACTCGTGCTGACCCGCAGGCAGTTGTACTACGCGGTGGGGTTCAGGCCCGCCTACGAGTACACGCTGCGCCTGGGCAGCGACCGGAGCGGGCGGCTGGCCGCGATGGCCCACGACATGAGGGCCGAGACGTCCACGTACGAGCACTTCCTGGAGGGCGTGGTGTCCGCGGGGCAGATGCTCTACGCGACGCCCCACGTCAGCCAGAAGTACCGGACCGTGCCGCTGGACGTGAACACGCCGACGTTCATGCGCGGCCCCGGATACGCGACCGCCGCGTTCGCCATCGAGTCGGCCCTGGACGAACTCGCCCACGAACTGGGCATCGACCCGATCGCGCTGCGGCTGCGCAACGAACCGGCGGAGGACCCCTCCAACGGGCTGCCGTTCTCCACCCGGCGGCTGCGCGAGTGCCTCCGGGTGGGCGTCGACGAGTTCCGCTGGGACCGGCGGGATCCCGCGCCGCGCTCCGCCCGCGACGGCGACCGGCTGATCGGCACCGGCGTGGCCGTCGGCTGCTATCACACCGTACGGCTCGGGGCCTCGGCCCGGGTCAGGCTGGATGCCGACGGCACGGCCCTGGTCGAGTCCGCGTCCAGTGACATGGGTCCCGGCACCTACACCTCGATGACCCAGCTCGCCGCGGACGCCCTCGGCCTGACCATGCGGAGCGTGACCTTCCGGCTCGGCGACTCCCTCATGCCGGCGTCCCCGCCCCACTCGGGTTCCCTGACCATGGCCAGTGTCGGCTCCGCCGTCCAGGACGGCTGCGACAAGCTGCGGCGACAGGCCGTCAAGCTGGCCATCGAGGACGAGGACTCGCCCCTGTACGGGGCCGGCGCCGACGATGTCGTCGTCGTCCACGGCCGGCTGCGGGTACGCGGTGACCACGCGCGCGCAGAGACCTACCGGCGACTCCTCACCCGCAACAACCGTACCCACCTCGAGACGCTCGGTTCCTTCGCTCCGCCGTCGGGCTCCGGACGATCCTCCCTGTACGCCTTCGGCGCGACGTTCGCCGAGGTCGCCGTCGACGTTCGCCTGGGCCTGGCGCGGGTCCGGCGGATGCTCGGCGTCTACGACGCGGGCCGCATCATCAGCCCCGGGCTCGCCGAGAGCCAGGCCCTGGGCGCCATGGTCGGCGGCATCGGCCAGACCCTGCTGGAGCACACGGTCACCGACCATCGCGACGGCCGGATCGTCAACGCCGGCCTGGCCGACTACCTCGTCCCCGTCAACGCCGACGTCCCGCACCTGCGGGCGGTCTACCTCGACAACGGTGAGGACCTCGATGCCGACCCCATCGGTGTCAAGGGTCTCGGCGAGGTCGTCGCCGTCGGCGTGGCACCCGCCATCGCCAACGCCGTCTTCCACGCCACCGGCCGCCGCGTCCGCGAACTGCCCATCACCATCGAAGCCCTGCTCTGAGCCCGGGGCGGCCGGCACGCCCGCCGGCCGCCGCGGGCCCAGAACCGGTGGGGTCCTGCACCCGTCCTACGGCCGCCCGCCGGCCGACCACACCTGCCCTGCCTCTCTGTGCCGCCGCCGCGTCCCCTTGTCCCTGGCGCGGCGGCAGCTCGCCCGCCTGCCGTCACCGCGGAGACCCGACATGCTGAACATCAAGGACGCGCTGCACTCCTGGTGCCGCGAAGCGCGCCCCTTCGCCCTCGCCACCGTCGTTCAGGTCAGCGGCAGCGCACCCCTGCCGGCCGGCACCTCGCTGGCCGTGGACACGGAGGGCAACGTGGTCGGGAGCGTCTCGGGGGGCTGTGTGGAGAGCGCCGTCTACGAACTGTGCCGGCGGACACTGGAAGCAGGCGAGCCTCCGGTGGTACGGGCGTGGTTCGGCTACTCCGACGAGGACGCCTTCGCCGTGGGCCTCACCTGCGGGGGTGAACTCGAAGTGCTGGTGCGGCGCGTCGATCCCGCCGTCGAGGAGCACCTCACCACGGCCCTCGACGAGGTGGTGTCGGATCGGCCCGTCGCCGTGGCCCAGGTCGTCGACGGCCCGGAAGAACTCCTCGGCCGCACCCTGTCCGTCTCCGGCGACGGCGGCGCGTACGACGGGTCCCTGGGCGACGAACGGCAGGACCGGGCGGTGGCGGCCCAGGCCCACGCGCTGCTCCGGGCCGGGCGTACGGCCCGCGTCGAGGTCGGCGGGGACGCCGGCACCTGCCCCGGGAAGCTGACGCTCCTGGTGCACACCCACGCACCGCCGCCCCGCATGCTGATCTTCGGCGCCGTCGACTTCGCCGCCGCCCTCAGCCGGGCCGGACGCTTCCTCGGCCACCGGGTCACCGTGTGCGACGCCCGCCCCGTGTTCACCACCCCCACCCGCTTCCCTCACGCGCACGAGGTCATCACCGACTGGCCGCACCGCCACCTGGCCGCCACCGAGGTGGACACCCGCACCGCGGTCTGCGTCCTCACCCACGACGCCAGGTTCGACATCCCCCTGCTGCGCCTGGCCCTCGGCCTCCCCGTCGGCTACGTGGGCGCCATGGGCTCCCGCCGTACCCACGCCCGTCGCCTGGAACTGCTGCGGGAGGCCGGTGTGCCGGAGGACCGGTTCGCCCGGCTGCACTCCCCCATCGGGCTCGACCTCGGCGCCCGCACGCCCGAGGAGACCGCGGTCTCCATCGTCGCGGAGATCATCGCCCGCACCCACCACGCCACCGGCCTGCCCCTGTCCCACAGCTCCGGCCCCATCCACCGTCCCGTCCCGTGACGCGAGCACTCCGGCGCCGGGGGGTCGCCGCGGTGATCACGGTCCGTCGCTCAGCGGCCCGAACCCGAGCCCAGCGGCTCCCTGCCGGACGACGGCCACACCCGTGCGACGCGGACGGCGGCTCACTGTCCGCCGACCACGTCCCGTCGTCGTCCGCCTGGCGACGGGACCCCGCGGCAGGTGGCCGAATCGAGCGTCCTCCGCTGTTGCTGGAAGAAGGTGACTGGGAGAAGGAGCACAACCGCTCCCGCAAGCGCGCCCAAAGCCTGTTGCTCTCCGGATTTCCGATGAGACGACCACGTCGGGGAAGAGGTGATCGTCGCATTCCGTGAGTAGCACCGAGGCATGGTGTGGGTAACGCGAAGTAAGGGAGAACTCGCAATAGGTGAGAACTCCTCAGGAAATGCGAGACGTCATCCCCACCGCGGTCCTGATCGACAACTTTCGTCAAGACCGCCTATTCTTCACCTTGCCGCACGACGGAAGGTGGCCAGTCCGCTCATGGGCGGCCGTCAGCGTACTCACGAGCGCGCCGGCCCCCGGAACCACCATCACTTACGTCCCTCTGAGAAACCAAATAAGCCGAGAAACCAGGACCAGAACCCCGCCATGCATTTATCGCATTCGACTCCTCCGCCCTCCGGCGGTCCGTCTCCTCTTGACTCCGTACCCGTGGCTCCGTCCGCCTCGTCCGCGCGTACGGCGCGAGCCGCGCTGAAGATCGTCGCCGAGGTTCTCGGTGTTCCCGGGGCCGACGGGGCCGACAACTTCTACGACTACGGCGGAACCTCCATCCAGGCCATGCGGATCTGCGCCCGGCTCGCGAAGGACCTGGGTGTACAGGCCTCTCCCGAGGCCCTGTTCGAGGCGGAGACTCTCGCCGGTTTCGCGGCCGGGCTCGATCCGGGTCCCGTCGGCCACCACCCGGCATCCGCCGCTCAGCGGGTGCCCCCGGCCCGGCGCCTGCTCCACGAGGCCGTCACTCACCAGGCACGCCTGCGCCCCTCCGCCCTCGCACTGATCTGCGGGAACGAACGCGTCGACTACGCCACCCTCGACGCCGCATCGACCACCTACGCGGCGGAGTTGGCCCGGGCCGGAGTGCGCCCCGGCTCGGTCGTGCCGGTTGTGCTGGCCCGCTCGCCCCGGCTCGTCGCGGTGCTGCTGGCCGTCCTCAGATGCGGCGCCTCGTACGCCGCCCTGGACCGGCGCTGGCCCTCCCGGCGGATCAACGACGCCGTCTCCCGTCTGGGTTCCCCCCTGACGGTGGCCGACGACGACATGCCGCGTGCGTGGGCCCCGCCGGTCGAGACTCTGGGAGAGGCAGCGGCCCGGCGCGTCGCCGCGCCGGATGTGCCCGTCGCACCGGACGGCCCGGCTGCGGTCTTCTTCACCTCCGGCACCTCCGGTGTGCCCAAGGGTGTCCTGTCGCCCCACCGCGCGATCACCCGGCTCTTCCCTCCCGACGGTGTCCCGTTCGCGGACTTCGGCCCGGGACGGGTGGTCCTGCAGGCGGCCCCGGTCCCCTGGGACGCCTTCAGCCTGGAGCTGTGGGGCCCGCTGACGAGCGGCGGCACCTGCGCCATCGCCCCTTCCGACTACCTCCTCCCCGGCATGCTCGCCGATCTGGTCGCGACGGCCGGCGTGGACACCGTGTGGCTGACCTCGTCCCTGTTCAACCTCTTCGTGGACGAGGACGCCCCGGGCCGCCCCTGCTTCACCGGGATCCGGCAGGTGCTCACCGGTGGCGAACGGATGTCGCCCGCGCACACCGACCGCTTCCTGGCCCGCTACCCCGACACCGTGCTGATCAACGGTTACGGGCCGGTGGAGAGCTGTGTGTTCGCCACCACCCACCGGGTCACCGCCGCCGACCCGGCCCGCGCCGAGGGCATCCCCATCGGTGTGCCGGTGCCGGGCACGACCGTGCACATCCTCGACGGCGACCGGCCGGCCGCACCCGGCGAGCCGGGTGAGATCTGCCTGGCCGGCGACGGTCTGGCTCTCGGCTACCTGGGGGACGACGCGGCCACCGCCGCCTCCTTCGTCACCCTGTTCCTCGACGGGTCGCCGGTACGCCTCTACCGGACCGGCGACATGGGAGTCCTGGACGCCGACGGGTCGCTGTCCTTCCGTGGCCGCACCGACCGGCAGGTGAAGATCGCCGGTCACCGCGTGGAACCGGACGAGGTCGAGTCGGCCGCGCGCCGTGTCCCCGGCGTCCTGGACGCGGCTGTCGTCCCGGTCCCGGGGCCCGCGGGCGGATACGAACACCTCGCGCTGTTCTACACCTCACAGGACGGGGACGATCCGTCCCAGCCGTCCGGCGTGCGCCGTGCCCTGGCCTCCGTGCTCCCCGCCCCGCTGGTGCCCCGTACCGTCCGGCGCTGCGCGTCCCTGCCCACCACGGACAACGGCAAGCTCGACCGCCGCGCCCTGTCCGCCCGGCTCTGACCGAGGACCGCCTGCCATGCCGCACCCGCTCCCCAGCTACCCGATGTCCAGCGAGCAGGAGTCGATCTGGCTGAACGACCAGTTCCAGGAGGGCGCTTCCCGCTACCTGGAGTCCTGGACGTACCGGTTGCGCGGCGCTCCCGTCGTACCCGCCGCCGTGCAGGCCGCGCTGGACGGTATCGTCGCGCGGCACGAGGCCCTGCGCAGCCGCCTGCACCTCGTCGGCGGACAGCCACGCCAGACGGTGCTCCCGCCGGGCCCGGTCGCACTGGAGATCCGCCGCGTCACCCCTGGCCGCCTGCCGGCCGCACTGACCCGAGCCGCCACCCGGCCGGTGGCCCTGGACCGGCCCCCGCTCCTGCGGGCCACCCTGCTCCGGCTGGACACCCACGAGGGGGGCGACAGCGACGCCGTCCTGGTGGTGGCCGTCCACCACGCCGTCGTCGACGGATGGTGCTGGAGTCTGCTGGACACCGAGTTCAGCGCCCTCTACCGGGCCGCCCTGGACGGCTCCGACCCCGGTCTGCCCGAACTGCCCGTACAGTTCGGCCCGTACGCCCAGGCACGCCCCGCTCCCTCCCCGGCCTCCCTGGAGTACTGGCGCCACGCGCTGGCCGGAGCACCGCAGGAGTCGTCGTTCCCCACGGACCGGCCGCGGCCCGCCGTGCTCGGGGCCGGCGGCGACCGCGTGGAGTTCACCCTGGAACCCGGCCTGGTCACCGGTGTACGAGCACTGGCCAGGCAGGCTCGCGCCACCCCCTTCGCCGTGCTGGCCACCGCCCTGGGCGCGCTGCTGGCCCGGTCGTCGGGCAGGCAGGACGTGGTCATCGGCACTCCCGTCTCCCGGCGGGACGACGAAAACCTTGAGCCGATGCTGGCCTGCCTCACCGACGTCATGCCGCTGCGCCGGAACCTGAGCCCGGCCGCGTCCTTCGCCGAACTCACCTCCCGGACCAAGGCCGCGGTGTGGGACGCCGTCCGGCACCGCGACGTTCCCTACTCCCGCCTGGTGCGCGACCTGGAGGTGGAACGGTCCAGCGGACGCTTCCCGCTCTTCCAGGTGGTGCTCGGTCTCGACGACTCTCCCGCCCCGTCCCTGGACCTGCCCGGCATCACGGCCGAGCGGCTGTACGTGCACGGGGGCACGGCGAAGTACGACGTCTTCCTCCACATGGTTCCCCGGGCGGGCGGCATCCACGGCTACTGGGAGTTCTCCACCGACCTCTTCGACCGTGTCACGGCCGAGCGGCTCACCGCACGTCTGACGGCACTGCTGACCGCCGCCGTCGCCCACCCCGACCGGCCACTGGCCGAGCTGGACATCCTCCCGCCCCAGGAGCACGCCCTCCTCCAGCAGTGGACACACGGCCCGGCGCCCGCCGGTGACAGCCCGCTCGCCCACGAGGCCGTGACCGCTCAGGCACGGCGCACTCCCGACGCCCTCGCGGTCGTCCACCGGGACCGGACGCTCACCTACGCCCAGCTGGAAGCGGCTGCCGCGAACGTCGCCGCCCACCTTGTGGCCCGGGGCGCCGCGGGAGAGCCGGTCGGAATCCACCTGCGCCGCTCACCGGAACTGGCCGTCGCGGTACTGGGCGTACTCAAGGCAGGCGGCTCCTGCCTGCCGCTCGACCCCGACTACCCCACCGGCCGCATCGCCTTCATGGCCGCCGACAGCAAGATCAGGACCGTGCTGACCCAGCGCGACCTGACCGGCATGACCGACCTGGCCGGCGCCGAACCCGTCGTGGTCGACGGCCTCCCGCCCGCCCCCGCCGTCCCGCTGCCCACCGCCGGCCCGGACGACCTCGGCTACCTGATCTACACCTCCGGATCAACCGGCCGGCCCAAGGGCGTGGCCATGCCGCACCGCGCACTGGCCAACCTGCTGGCCTGGCAGCGCGACCGGTCCGCCGCGGGCGCCGGCACACGCACCCTGCACCTCACCCCGCTCAGCTTCGACGTGGCCTTCCAGGAACTGTTCAGCACCTGGACGACCGGCGGAACCCTGGTCATCGCCGACGACGAGACACGCCGCGACCCCGCCCGCCTCCTCGACCTCCTCGCGGCCCAGCGGATCGAGCGGCTCTTCCTGCCGTTCGTCGCCCTCCAGCAACTCGCCGAATACACCTGCGCCACCCGCCGCACCCTGCCGCGGCTTCGCGAAGTGGCCACGGCAGGCGAACAGCTCTTCGCCACCCCCGCCCTGCGGGAGTTCTTCCGCTCCCACGCGCCAGAGGCCGTACTGGACAACCAGTACGGCCCCACCGAAACCCACATCGTCACCGCCGAACGCCTCCCGAAAGACCCGGCCACCTGGCCGGACCTGCCTCCCATCGGCCGCCCGATCACAGGGGCACGCGTCCTCGTCCTCGACGGGACACTGCACCCGGTCCCGCCCGGCACGACGGGCGAACTGTGCGTCAGCGGCCCCGTACTGGCCGACGGTTACCTCGGCCGCCCCGACCTGACCACCGAGAGATTCGTCGTGCGCGACAGCACCCGCCTCTACCGCACCGGCGACCTCGTCCGTCATCTTGCCGACGGCCGCCTTCAGTTCCTGGGGCGCGGCGACGACCAGGTCAAGATCCGCGGCCACCGGGTGGAGACCGGCGAGGTCGAGGCCGCCCTGCGGGCGCTGCCCTCGGTGACCGACGCCGCCGTGGTCACCGAGGAGACCCCCACCGGGCGCCGCCTGGTCGCCCACTACCTCACAGCCGCCGGCGACACGGCCGCCGCCCACCCCGCCGCGATACGACAGGCACTGGCCCAACGCCTTCCCGAGTACATGGTCCCGGCCACCGTACTGAGACTCGAGAGCTTCCCCCTCACCCCCAGCGGGAAACTGAACCGCGCCGCCCTGCCCCGCCCCCAGCGGACGGACGCCCAGCCGCCCACCCCCTGCACCCCGCCCACCACCCCCACCGAACGCCGCATCGCCCGTATCTGGGGTGAACTGCTCGGCCTCACCCGCATCGGCGTCCATGACGACTTCTTCGCCCTGGGCGGCCACTCCCTGCTCGCCACCCGGCTGGTGCTCAGGATCCGCGAGGAACTGGATGTACAGATCCCGCCCGGCGCGGTCTCCGCCTCCGCGACCGTCGCCACCCTGGCCGCCCTCGCCGACGGGGAAGGCACCGCAGGAACGCTCGACCTGCCCGCCGAGATCGACCTCCCCACGGACATCGTCCCGGCACCGAAGACGGTGTCGGAACCGCCGACGGTCCTGGCGCCGCCGAAGACGGTCCCGGCGGTGAAAGGCCCAGCGCATGTCCTGCTCACCGGAGCCACCGGCTTCCTGGGCGCCTTCACCCTCCACGCCCTCCTGAACCGCACCGACGCCACCGTGCACTGCCTGGTCCGCGGCACCGACCCGAAGAGCGCCGAGAAGCGGTTGCGCCTCGCCCTGGAGACCTACGGGCTGTGGGACGAGCGCCGCGCTCATCGGGTCACCGTGGTGCACGGCGATCTCGCCCGGCCGTCGCTGGGCCTGTCCGAGGACGCCTTCGACGATCTCGCCGACACCGTGGACGCGGTGCACCACGTGGGGGCAGCGGTCAACCTCGTCTCCTCCTACCGACGGCTCAAGCCCGCGACCGTCGACGGCACCCGCGAGATCCTCCGGCTCGCCGCGCGCCACCGCACCGTCCCGGTCCACCACATCTCCACCGTGGGCGTGTACGCGGGCACGGCCTCGCACCCCATCGGCCCGGAGCACCCGACCGGGCCGCCCGAGGCCCTGGAGCACGGATACACCCAGAGCAAATGGGTGGCCGAAGGACTCGTCGAACAAGCTCGCCTGCGGGGACTGCCCGTCACGATGTACCGGCCGACCCGTATCGCCGGCCACAGCCGCACCGGCGCCTGCCAGACAGGTGACTACCTGTGGCTGATACTCAAGGGCTGTATCCAGGCCCAGGCCGCCCCCGCCCCCGTGGACACCGCCTTCGACCTGGCACCCGTCGACTACGTCGCCGACGCCGTGGTGGCGCTGTCCCTGCTCCCGCACACCGCCGGCCGGACCTTCCACCTCGCCGGGGGCCGGCTGCTGCGCCTGGAGACGACGCTGGACTGGCTGCGGACCATGGGGTACCACCTGCGGGAAGTCTCCCCGCAGGCGTGGCTGGACCGGATCAGCGCGGACCCCGACAACGCCGCGTTCCCGCTCCTCGGCACGCTGGCCGCAGAACTGACTGACGCCGGTTCGGAAGGCGGCCTGACCTTCGACCCCACAGCCACCGACGCCGCGCTGTCCGCAACGGGCGTACCGCGCCCCGAGGTCGACCGGGAACTGTTCGGCCGCTGCGCTGCCTGCTTCACCGCAACAGGATGGCTCCCGGAACCCGGCGGGAACCACGGCAGGTAGCTCGTTCCGACGTCGTGATCCGGCTGTGCGTCCGCGACTGCGGGAGCGACCCGATGCGTTCTGCGACACGTGCGGCGGCGGTGGACGATGGGGGTGCTCGGTGGAACGTTCCCCGGCGTCGCGAGGCGGTTCGCTCGCACGTACCGCTTGGCCGTCAGGGCGGGCGGCCGATCCCGGCGCCGGCATCGACGGAGCCGACCGCCACGACGCTCGCGACGCTCACTCGCCGAGGCTGACGAGTCCGGTCTCGTATCCGATGATCACGAGCTGGACGCGGTCGCGCGCGTTCAGTTTGCCGAGGATGCGACTGACGTGCGTCTTCGCCGTGAGCGGCGACATGTAGAGCGACTCGCCGATCTCGGAGTTGGTCTTGCCACGTGCGACCTCGGCGAGTACTTCGCGCTCGCGCTCGCTCAGGAGATCGAGAGGACCCGAGTCGCCGGGACGAAAGACCGGTCGGCGAACGAAGTCGGCGACCAACCGCTTGGCCATCGCCGGTGAGATGAGGACGTCACCGTCGGCGGCGGCGGCGATGGCCTCGAGCAGGAGGCGCGGTGGGGTGTCCTTGAGCAGGAAACCGGAGGCCCCGGCTCTGAGCGCCTCGTACACGTACTCATCGAGCGCGAAGGTGGTGAGCACGAGCACCTTGGTGGCGCTGAGCCGTTCGTCGCCGCAGATCACTCGCGTCGCGTCGAGCCCGTCCATGCGAGGCATGCGGATGTCCATCAGCACGACGTCGGGGCGTGTCCGCCAGGTCTCGGTGATCGCCTGCGCGCCGTCGCCGACCTCACCGACGACCTCGATGCCGGGTTCGTTGGCGAGCAGTGCCGCGAACCCGCGGCGCACCAACTCCTGGTCGTCGACGAGCAGCACGCGGATGTCGCGCCTCGCCACGGCAGGCGCGTCGAGACGAGGGGTCATGCCTCCCACCCGCCGGGTATCTGGTAGGGCACGAACGCCTGCACCGTGAATCCGCCGTTGTCGGTGGGTCCGGCGCTGACGGTGCCACCGAGGAGCTCCGCTCGCTCGCGGATCGCGACCAGACCGATGCCGGTGCCCGACGTCGCGACGCGTGCGGTGGCCGGGGCCTCGTTCGACACGGTGACGTGCACGCCGCCGTCCGCGTGCCGGAGCCGGACGACCGCGGGGACGTCGCCGGCGTGGCGGGCGATGTTGACCAGGCACTCGTGCACGATGCGGTGCACCGTCACCACGGTGCTCTCCGCCACGCCCGCAGGATAGTGACCGTCCTCCACCACCTCGACCTCCGTCGAGTGCCCGGCGGCAGCGACGACTTCGCTGAGGGTGGTGGTGGCCGCCGGTACCGGGCGAAGCGGCACCGACTCGTCGGACCGGAGGAGCCCGAGCAGGGATCTCAGCTCGTCGAGCGATCGTCTGCCCGCGTCGTTGATCTCGACGAGCGAGGTGTAAGCGGCGGCGGGATCGCGCTCGAACCGGTGGGCCGCGATGCCGGACTGGACGGTGATCGCCGACAGCGAATGGGCGACGATGTCGTGCAGGTCGTACGCGATGCGAAGGCGTTCCGCCTGGAGCCGCTCGGCGACCTGGCGTTCCAATCCGTCGGCTCGACGCCGCAGGTTGGAGCGACGGGCGTCGGCCGCGGCGACCGGGAGCAGGAGGACGGCTGAGTAGGTGACCCATTCGAGCCAGAACGGCTCATCACCGGCCAGCGCCCCGAAGCCGGCGACGACGATCGCGACGGACGATCCGAACCAGATCACCGAGCGATCGTCGCTCCGGCGCACGAGACGGAACAGCGCCAGGGCGAGCATCGGTCCCAGCGCGACCGGGCTGGAGGTCCATACGAAGGTGACGACGGTCAGCACGCCGATCGCCACGACGGTGACCCGACCGAACCGGCCGGCGGCGACGAGCAGCACGGCGGCGACGGCCGCGATCGCGATGCCGGGGAGCTCCCGTCCGGGCAGGACGTCCGGATCGAAGACGAACACGCCGATCGACACCGCCAACGCGGCGACGAGCGCGGCGAGATCGGCGCGACCGGTGCGGTGATCCGTATGCGACATGGCCCCATCATCGTCGGGACCGATCGCGGGCGCATACTCCCACGGGAGGTCTTTGCACCTGGACCGGTCGTAGGCCGTCCGGTCCAGGTGCCGGCCCGGGTGCGTCAGCGGTCCCGGCTCACCAGCTCGAGCACAGGCACCCGGGAGACCCGGAACGCGGGCCACGCCGCAGCGGCCACGCCCGCTGCCACCGCGACGATCATCGTCACTGCAAGACGGGGCCAGGGTACGACGATGGACGGGATCTCCGTGCCCCCGGCGACATCGATCATCGCCCAGCCGAAGCCGGCTCCGACAGCGATACCGATCGATGCCGCAACGAACGACAGGAGCGCCCCCTCGAGCCGCACGATGCGACGCAGCTCCCGTCGGGACGCCCCGACCGCTCGCAGCAGCCCGAGCTCCGCGGAGCGTTCATTGATCGCGAGCGCCGTGGTGTTGGCGACTCCGAGAAGCGCGATGAAGCTCGCCAGAATGAGCATCCCGTCGATGAAGTACCCGAACGCGGCGATCTCGCTCCCGCTGCCGGCGACGTGCTCGTCCCTGGTCTCCAGGAACGACCCGGGCGAATCCCGGACCAGCGCGCTCACGTCTTCCTCGGCGTCCGCCACCGCTCCGTCGGCGAGGTCGACGAACACCTGCGCATCGAGCAGACGGCCGACCGAGGCGTCGAGTGTCGCACGGTCGACGAAGTACGCCGGGGCTTCGAAACCGCCGGTGCTCCTCTCGACCACGGCAACGATCGGCGCCTCGATGGTCGATCGTTCGAACTCGATCTCCAGGGTTCCGCCGAGCAGCGCCGGGTCGTCACCGACCACGGCCACGCCTCCCGAGCTCAGATCGGCGAGGTCGCCGGCGATCGGGGCGAGGTCGTACACGGTGGGCAGTGCCGTCGGGTCGATGCCGCCGATCGCCTCGGCCTTCCCTGCCACTATCCCTTCGGCGTTCGACAGCGCGGTTGCCGAGTCGACGTCGGGCAGCGCTGCTATCCGGTCGGCCAGGGTGGGGTCGACCGTCGAGAAGTCGGGGGTCGCCGACGTGACCACCAGGTCCGCCCGCAGTCCCTCACGGACGTCCGTTCCCACCGCGCTCGTCATTGAGCTCGCGAAGACCGAGAACACCGTCACCATGGCGATTCCGAGCATGAGCGCGAGCGCCGTCGACGCCGATCGACGGGGGCTCGCAGCCAGGTTGCCCGCTGCGATCGAGCCGGACACACCGGCGGCGCGGCGGGCAGCCGGAGAGCTCCAACGTGCTGAAGCCGTCACGATCGCCGGGCCGCACAGCACGAGCGCCGGGACAATGGCAGCAGCGAGCCCGAGCCACACCGGGTTCGAGCCCACCACAGCCACAGCTCCTCCAGCGATCGCCGCCGCGGCGAGCACCAGTCCGCTCGCGGTCCGCACTCGGCTCACGACCCGGGGTTCCGCCGCGCTCTCGCGCAGCGCCTCGATCGGTGGTGTCGCCGCCGCGCGGCGAGCCGGGATCCATGCCGAGAGGATCGTCGCGCCGATACCGGCGGTCGCGGCGACCGCGATCGAGATCGGGCTCACGATCGTCGGCCCGGTGATCAGGCTGACCCCGGTGAGTCCGACGACCCAGCGCAGCGCGCCCACTCCCGCGACCCCGCACACCAGGCCGGCGAGCGTGGCGATCGTTCCGACGAACACCGCCTCGATCACCACTCCGCCGAGCACTTGGCGTCGTTCCGCACCGATCGCACGCAGCAGTCCCGACTCCCGCCGGCGGCGGGCGACGGTGAGCGCGAACGTGTTGAAGATGATCGTCACGCCGATCAGAAAGGCGACCACGGCGAAGGCCAGGAGGAACACGTTCAGGAACTGCAGCGGTGACGTCGCGGCGTTCTGCATCGTCCGGACGTAGTCGGGTCCGTCGACGACCTCGGCATCGGACAGCGCCGACAGCCGGCCGAGCACCTCGGTGCGGTCGGCACCCTCCGCTATGTCGACGAGAACCTCGGTCGGCGCCGCCGTGTCGAGCCAGTCGGTCACCGCTCCGTCGGCCAGCAGAACCGTTCGCTGCAGCGGTGCCGCGTCCGCCGACGCGAACGTCGCGATACCGGTGATGGTCGCGTCGTGCATCCCCGTGGCGGTCAGGACCTGTGCTACATCCCCCACAGCCACGCCTGCGTCATCGGCGAGCGACCGATCGATCATGATCTCTCCGACCTCGGCCGGTGGTCGCCCGCTCGCGAGCCGGAACGGATTGAGCGCCGGGTCGGCGACCCAGTTGCGACCGACGTCGCTCGCCGTGCCGGTTCCGACCGTCGATCCGTCGACGACCAGCTTCGCGAAGCCGGCCCGCTGCGAGGCGGCCCCGTCGACGCCGTCGACCGCGACCACGCGCTCGGTGATGTCGGGATCCAGTGATCGCCGAACCGACCTGGTGGGATCTCCCGGTCCGCCGCCGGGCTCGCCGAGGGAGACGCCCTGCACCACGGCGTCCGTCCCGGCCATCGCTTCGGCGATATCGCCGGCCGCTCGGCCGCGCATCGAGTCGGACAGCACCAGCGTCGCGACGAAGAACGCCACCGACAGTGCGATCGCCGCGCCCGTGAGCAGGAACCGGCCCCGGCTCGCGAACACGCTCCGGGCCGCGCTCCGCACCATCTGGCTCATCGCCCCAGGCCCTTCATCACGTCGAGCACCGAATCGGCCGACGGGCGGTCCATCACGTCGTGCACTCTGCCGTCGACGACGAACACGACGTGGTCCGCCCAGGCAGCGGCGTTGGGATCGTGCGTGACCATCACGATCGACTGTTGATGTTCGTCGACCGCTGATCGCAGGTATCCGAGGATCTCCTGTCCGGACCGGGTGTCGAGGTTGCCGGTGGGCTCGTCGGCGAACATCACGTGTGGCTGGGCGACCAGCGCCCGGGCGATGGCGACGCGCTGTTGCTGGCCGCCCGAGAGTTCCGTCGGCCGATGACGCATGCGATCACCGAGGCGCAGCATCGACACGACCTGATCGAGCACTCCGTCGCTCGGCCGGCGGCCCGCCAACGTCAACGGTAGGTGAATGTTCTCCTCGGCGGTGAGGGTTCCCACGAGATTGAACGTCTGGAACACGAACCCGATCCGTTCTCGGCGCAGCATGGTCAGTGCGCGGTCGTCGAGGGTCGACAGATCGGTGTCGCCGATGAAGGCGCGACCCGACGTGAGTCGGTCCAGCCCGGCGGCGCAGTGCATCATCGTCGACTTTCCCGAACCCGACGGGCCCATCACAGCCGTGAACTTCCCCGTCGGGAACGCGATGGTGACGTCGTCGAGAGCGACGACGGCCGACTGGCCGGAGCCGTACCGCTTGACCGCGCCGGCGAGCCTGGCCGCAGCGCCATCGGCGTTGGACGACAGCGCGCTCCGGGACTGCACATCGACGACCGGGGACTCCGGATGTGGGGACACGAGACCTCCAAGGAGTGGTTGGTGTCCACCACGATGCTGGCGGCCCCCGGCGGCCGGCGTCCGCCCGCAGGAGGTGACGCGTACTCGCACGGGATTACATGAGCGACCGGACGGCCGGCCTTGGTCGCGTCCTCGTGCCCGTCCAAGCAGGACACCCCCGCCGACCACGTGGTGGAGTTCCTCAGCCGGGTCTCCGGCGCACTGCGGAACCTGGCCGGCTCGGCTGACCACGCGGCGAGGACGGTACGGAAAGCGGACGCGGCACGGCGAAGCTGAACCGCTCACCCGGGCAAGCGAGCAGACGTGCTGCCCAGCAGGACCCTGCGGCCCTGCCGCTCAGCGCCGCCGGCCTTCGGCACCCCACCGATACCTCACCGGCGCGACAGGGGGCCGACCCGCATATAAGCCATGTGACGCTCCATCAGAAGGAGCGTCACCTGAGCGTCACGAGCGTCGTTCCAGCGTCAGGACATCGCCCGTAACGCCCACACCGCGCATAATGCGCACGGGAAAAACCGCAGGTCAGGAGCCCTTCGCGGCCGGTTCGAGGATGGCGACACACTCCACGTGATGCGTCATCGGAAAGATGTCGGCCTGAGCGAGTCGCGGAAAAGCCCAGGTCAGAGCATATTTCTAGCCGCGTGAGCAGTCTTTGAGAGGGCCGGAGCGTCAGATGAGCGTCATCACTCATCCGTGAGCTGGATTCGCGAACCGCACTTCTCATTGCTGACGGCGACTCCGAGATGGCCGTTGACTCCCCCGGGCTGGAGCCAGCCATGAACCCCTCTATCCATCGTCTTGCTCGCCATGGGTAGCCGCCAGCACATGGGGATCGGGTACACGCGACAGCGGCCTCGGAAGAAGAGACGGATAGGCCCACGCTTCGTCAGTGCCGGACACCGCCTCCGTCTGGGCCCCCAGCACTGATGGTCACCGCTGCGACCGTCGCGCTTCTTCCGACGGAGGGACCGGCGGATTGAGCGGATGTTGGTCGCGGTGCTGTGCGAGGTAGGCGGGAGCGAATACCATCCCCGCACGGAGCAGAGAGGGGAGCCCTTTGGGGGGACAGGCGCTCAGTATTGGTGGGGGCACGCCAGCGATCACCATCTCGCGAGGGGAAGGCGTCCGAGTCTGGGACACCGAGGGCCGGGCATACATTGACTGCACGTCGCAGAGCTGGGCGCTGTATCTCGGCCACACACATCCGGAGATCCGAGCGCACGTCAGTCTGGTGATGGGCGACCTCTGGCACACGCATCAGGGATTTGACACAGTGCAACGCGATGAGTTCGCGGACCGGCTCATCGGGCTCAGCAAGACATCCGAGGCGGAGTACAGGTACGACCGTGTCGTCCCGGCGGTGTCCGGGGCACTGGCTCTTGAATCTGCGATCAAGCTCGCGGCACTGGACCGTCCGGACCGCCGACTGATCGGGCGGGTGCGAGGCTCATTCCACGGGACGACACTGGGGATGGCCGGGGCTTCCTGGCCTGGCACGGACGACGTACCCACGGAACGCCGCACGTTGGCGGCCTTCACTGGCTTCGGGCCCACCTTTGTCAGCCTGACCTTCCCGGAACCAGGTCGCTCCCCGCAGGAGAATCTGCACGTCCTGGACGAGGAACTCACCCGGGTCGGAGACTCGCTGCTGGCCGTCCTGGTCGAGCCTGTACAGGGATCCGGTGGACAACGGGAGATACCCCGGTACTGGCTGGAGCGATTACGGGACAGGGCCGCGCAGCAGGACTTCATGGTGATCTACGACGAGATCCAGACGTACATCCGCGCCGGACGCTACTTCACGCACATCGACCAACTCGGCCCGCACATGGTCGCGCTGGGAAAGGGGTTGGCGGGTGGATTCGCCTGCGGTGCCGTGCTGATGAGAGACGACGTTCCCGGCTTCCCCCCGACGGGTACTTACGACCTGCACACATTCGCCAGTTCGGCGCTCGCGCACAGCGTTGCGGTAAAGGTTCTCGACATCGTCGAGCGCGACGGTCTTCTGCTCGCCGCCCGTGACAGCGGCGCGCGGCTCCGCCAGGGCCTTCAGGCTTTCCACCACCATTTTCCCGAGATCTACGAGGTGCGTCAGGTCGGCCTCCATATCGGCGTGGAATTCGTACGACCAGGTACGGGCGTGCCTGCTGCGGACGTCGCAGCGTCTGTGCGACGCGCGGCCATGGAGCGCGGCCTCCTGCTCGGGCTCGGAGGGTACAAGCCCGAAGTCGTCAAGGTTAAGCCACCTCTGATCGTGACACGCGAGGACATCGACGTGATCCTGGAGCGGTTCGGCGAGGCCCTGGAAGCAACGCATGCGCATTGAGGTGCCGTCCTGGCTCCGCCAAGATCCCGACACCGACGTCGACCACGACTACCTCACCGAGGAAGAGATCGACGTGCTGCCCGACGGAGTCTTCTTCAAGCGGAAGGCCACTCTCACCAGACACCGATTCGTAAAGGCAACCATCCTCGTCGACGGCTTCCCGGTAGTCATTGAGATGGTCGACAACCGGGGCAGTTGGCAGTTTTCAGCCGCAGCATTTTCGAAGCTGCGCGGCCGACTGCCCGCCGAAGTCGCCGGGGTCGGCGAGGAAGGGTTGTTGGCGCTGCTCGGGCTCACCGACACCGTACGCCCCGAGGGAGTGCCGCTGCCACCCAGCCGGGTGCGCCACCCACAGACATACGACGATGTCGTCGGGCTATACCGGGACTACTCCGACATGGAAAAGCAGGGGCACTTTACGGACGACAGCCCCGACATCGACCGATTGCGCGCGGTCATCGCGGCGACGCCCGCCGGAAGCAGAGTCGTCGACCTGGGGTGCAACAGCGGCGCATTCGGTGCCCGGCTCATCGAAGGAAATGGCTGCGTCGTCGCGGGAGTAGACCTCGCCCACCGCCTTCTCATCGAGGCCCGACGCAAGGGAGTGCAGGCAGTCCGCGCCTTCGCTGAGCGAACGCCCTTCAGGTCTGGTGCGTTCGACGTGGTGCTCTGCTGCGAGCTGTTAGAACACGTGCTAGATCCGGATCTGTTACTAGAGGAGGCCCGGCGTCTGGTCCGCCCCGGGGGCCTGCTAGTGATCACCGTTCCGCATGCCAACGGCGAGTGGGGAGAGCACGACGTGCCCTACCACGCAGAGCACCTGCGTGCCTACCGGGAGGACGACTTGAACGCACTCGTACAGGCCCACGGCTTCAAGGTGACACAGATGCTGGTACATCACTATGGGCACACTGCGCCCCAGGAACTGGTCATGTCCGCTGCGAGGTATCGGTGACGGGGCTACCCGCGGTCGTCCTGGGCGCGGGGAAATCGGGAGCACAGCTGGCACGGGCATTGCATGCCCATCCGCGGGTCGACCTTCAGGCCGTCGTCGGCGGCTCCTCGGGCAGCGCCTCGGAACTGGGTCGCCACCTGGGCGTGGCGGCCTTCAACGAGCCCGACGAAGGCTGGCACGTGCCCAGTGGCGGCATTGTCGCCGTGGCCTCCCCGCACGAACGGCACGTGTCGCAGGTCCTGAACGGTCTGGCCGCCGGCGCAGATGTCCTCGTCGACAAGCCTGTGGCAATCGACGGCCTCGGCTTCGAGCGCATCTCGGCCGCAGCGGCGGCAAGCGGCAGAGGCGTGTCCTGCGGCATGGTCCAGCGGTGCAGCCCGGATATGGTGCGTTGCCGCGACTATCTGCGGGAGCGGGGCGAGCAGATCCACGCAGTCGCCGTGTCACAGATCCTGCGACGGGAATCGGCCTACTACGCGGGCTGGAAAGGCGATCCCCTCGTGGCTGGCGGCGGGGTCCTTCTGAACCAGGCGATTCACGCTCTCGATCTGGCGCTCTACCTAACGGGTGCGGTGCCCTTGGTTGCACGAGCTACTCTGCGCAGCTCACGCTCAATCCGGGTTGAGGACCACGTGCACGCAGCCATCGAGACGGACCAGGGGGTGCTCTCCCTCACGGCTATGACCTGTGCTGCCGCAGAGGAGTCACAGGTGATCCGTGTCTTCCTGCCGACGGAAACGGTGCTGATCGTAGGCAGCGAGACCCCGCGATGGCGACGGGTCACCTCCTCCGTGGAGGACGCGATTGCGGAACTGGCTGCGAAACCCGTTCCGTTCGGTCCCGGCCATGCCACGTGGGTGAACGACGCGGTTCGGGCATGGCTGTCCCGAACGCCCGCGCTATACGAGTGCGAACTGGAACTGGTGCGGGCGAGCCACGAGGTCGTCTACGCCCTGTACGAGTCGGCTGTACAGGACGGCGCTGCGGTTTCCGTGGCATCGAGAGGACCGTCGAGGCGACCGGTTCCGGGCGGCGCCTCGTGACGGCCGGATTCTACGAACGCCCTGACGTTGCCCAATGGCTGCGCCGGCTGCCTGTGTTCGCCGGCGAGCGGCTACTTCTGGACGCGCTGGGGGACGGGCGTCAGAGGGTGGCCGTGGACGTGGGGGCCGGGGCTGGGCGCCTGTGCTCCACGCTCCGGGCCGCGGGTTGGTTATATAGGGCAGCCGATCCGTCCGATGTGCAGATCGGGCGCCTTCTCCTCGACCAGCCGGACGTCGAGGCAGTCGTCGCCGACGGCTCCGACCTGCCCTGGGCGGACGGGAGCGCCGAGCTCGCGCTGCTGGCCTTCCACGTCCTCGAGGCCATACGCCCACGTGCTCGCCGACTCGCCACCCTGCGTGAGGTACGCCGAATACTGAAGCCCGGTGGCGTCCTGCTCCTGAGCCATCACCGCCGCTGGCGCTATCACCCGGCCCAACAGGTCTGCCACTGGATAGCGGGTGGCCACGGTGGTGCCGACTTTGGCGACCTGGTGCTGCGCGGGCGCACCAGGACGGGTGGAGTGCGCGTCGATCATCTCCCGATGCACATTCTCGGCGGGGCGGAGTTGCGCGGTATGGCGCGGGCCTGCGGTTTCCGTCCTGTCGGCTGGGTACCGCTCAAGACAGCCGATGGGCGGCTGACCCGATTGCTGGCCCGCGATGTCCTGTGCCGTTGGGAGGCCGTATGAACGAGGAGTGCCAATGACCCGCTGGGAGGAGTTCCACGCGATCCGCGCCATCCGAGCGGCGGTCGGTCGCCTGGACAACGGCTGGGAGGACACGGCCTGCCTGCAGGTGAAGGGTGGCGGCCATGTCCTTGTCTCGTCCGACCATATGGGGGCGGAGCACGCTTATCCAGGGGAGGACATACGGTCCCTCGTACGGCGCGGAATCCTCGAGGCGTTCAGTGACCTTGCCGCGAGCGGAGCGCAGCCTGCAGGACTGCAGATTGATGTACGCGCCCCCGACGACTTCACGACAGAGGATTTCCGAGCGATCGGGTTGGCAGTGGACGACGCTCTCGCGCTAACCGGCGGGTTGCTATTGCAGGGGTCGAACCTTTCCCGTGGCGAGTTCGGGGTGAGTTCGACGGTACTGGGCATGTGCGACGACGGGCGCCGTCCGTTGCGCCGCCATGGTGCCCGCCCCGGTGACCTCGTCGTCGCATCGGGGCCCTTCGGCGGCTGGGATGGTGCACTGGCCTTACTCAACGCAGCGGTCACTGACCAGTTAACTGACGAGGAGTGGGAGAATCTCCTCACCGACTTCCTCGACTACCGCCCCGAGCTAGCCATAGGTGCCGCGCTGCTGTCGACCGGACTGGTCAGTGCGTGTCTTGACTGCAACGACTCACTGGCGAAATCGCTCATCGATCTGTCGTACGCCTGTGGCCACCGCCTTGAGATCGACTTCATCGATATTCCTGTCGCACCTAGCGCGCAGTACGCCGAGGCTGCGGGTGTCGCCAGTCTCCGTCGAACGGTCCTTGCCGGGATCGCGGGAGACGACCGGTTGCTGTTCACGGTCTCTCCCTCTGACGCAGAAGAAGTGAGCAACGAGGTGTTCCGCCGGGTCGGCCGACGTCCGGTGACGGTCGGTCGTGTCAGCGCTCAGCTGGGGGTAGGCGCCGTTGTGAGGAACCACGACGGCATAGAGGCGGACCTTGGCCGAGACCAGCCCACCACCATCTACCTGCCTGGTTTCAGTCCGGGGCAGCGCCGACTCGGACTCACCGCATACCCTTCGGCTGGACGGCGGTTCGGCCCTCGCCAGCCCTCCCCATGACGACCACGGCGCCGCTACAAATCAGCAGGGCGCAGGACCTCCTGGGCAGGCTCACGAGTCACCACGCACTCCGCACACGAGGTCGCCGACAAAGAGGTCGCCTGAGCAGGATCGGGAAATTATGTCAAGGCGGCTTTCTCTCCGTCATGGCCCTACGTTGGTTCGGTATCGGCGATCACGGGGCCCAGGTGATCCACATGCGGTGATCGCTGAAGAGGCACCTCTGCTGGTGCGCAACGTAGCACTTGGCGAGGACCTCGACGAAGTGAGTGCCCTGGTCCGCCGGACCCTGATAACTCTTGACCCTCCGCGCAAAACTGGTCGCCATGGTACGGAGCGCCCCGCATCGACCCGCCCAGTCCGGGATTCTCAACCCACGGGCAGCACGGCGGCCCTCGCACCGGACCTCCGCCAGGAGAAGACCGTGAACAGGCCCCCGCGTCGGTTGTCGGGAAGTAACCTGAGCAACTCAGGTGTGTGACCGTGATGTTGTCGCCCGAGCAGGGTGCGGACGGCACGGAGATCGGTGACAGGAGCGGCGGAGCTGTGGCGTACCGGGTGCGGGAAGTGGAGATCGGCGGCGAGACTGTCCTCGCCCGCGTGGAGACGCTCGACCCGGACGAGGTGGATCTGCGTAAGCGGCTCACCGAATACGGCGAGGAGGAGGAGGTCACGGCCCTCGACACCCTGATGGAACGGGTCGACAGCGTCCAGCGGGTAATCCGGTTGGTCGGCACCTCCGTGCTTGAGGCCGCCCGCGAGGCCGCCCGCCCCGACGAGGTGAGCGTCTCGTTCGGTGTCGAGCTGGCGGCCAAGTCCGGCAAGGCGGTCGCGTTCCTCGCCGACGGCGAGGCCAAGGCCGCCCTCAACGTCACGCTCACCTGGCGGCCCGGCGATCGGAACGACGGCACGACCGCCGGTGCGCAGGGGAATGCCTGACCAGATTCCGCGCCTGGACCGGCTGGCCAGGGCGGCAACGGCGGCGATCGGTGCACAGGACGGCAAGCACTGGGGATCCGCCGGGCTAGTCGCACCCGGCTGGGCGCTGACCGCAGCCCATGTGGTCCGGGCCGCGGGAGCCGCCCCGTACACCGTGACCCTGTGGAACGGCCGCTCGATCCCGGCAAGAACCGGCTACCTGCTGTCCGGGGTTCCCGACAGCGGCCCCGTCCCCGCGGAGTCGGACATCGCCCTCGTACGCCTGCTGGAGGACGACACCGATCACGCCTGTGTCTGGCTCAGCGACCGCGGCGACCCGCCCTCGCGCGAGGTGCGGGCCTACGGCTGGTACGTCGCCGGTGGCAAGCGCGGCGAGGAATTGCTCGACTGGAACGGCGTCTGCGTGGTCGCCGGGAACGACGGTCCCTACAGTTTCCGCCTCGGTCCGCAGACGGAGATTCCGAAAGGGTCTTCCGGGGGACCGGTCATCGACCTCTCGCAGGGCGCCCTGGTCGGCCTGACCAAGGCCAGCAGACGCACGTCCGAGGGGGACATCAAGGACGGCGGCCGGGCCGTGCGCAGCACTCTGCTACGGGAGTTCGTCAGCCCCGTCGTCGTGGACCCCGACCATGCCCTCGGGCCGGACCCCTACCACGCCCTGGTCTGCGCCCATGACCGGTGGCACGCCGAAGGCGACCTCCTCCGCGACGGATGGACGGACGTCCAGGGCGAGCTGCCGGGCAACGGTCTGCCGGACATCACCACCTCCTGGTCGCCGGGCGACCGGCTGGAGCTGTTCGAGCTGCTGGCCGCTCTCCCGGCGCCCGACGACCCGACGCTGGTGCGGAGCCTGCTGCGCGTGGTGTTCCACAACCACGCGAAGTTTCCGGCCATTTCCGCCCTTCGGCACTGGCGGGACGGGCACGGCGAAATCCATCAGTACAGGATGCAGTTCACGATCGAGGCTCTGCCCTATCTGCGGTACGCCAAGCTCGTCGCCCTCGCCGTCTCATCGATGCCGGGCGCCGCGTCCGCGGCGGCCGACCTGGACCGCTGGGTGGGACGCCGCATGCGCCGCCTGGGCCTGGAGGCCGACGTCAGTGTGGGTGAGGTCGCCCTGCCTGGGCGGGTCGACGGAGACATCACCGTGCAGGGCGAGACGAACGCGATGGGGATCCTGGTGCACTCCGGCGGGCATGCCCAGGACCCGCCGCTCGCCGCAGAGCCCGTACAGGTCGGCATCCTCGACGCCCGGCCGGGCGACGGGCCCAGCGTGCTGCTGGAGCTCGAACCCGCCCTCTGGTCGCCCTCGGTCGCCTTCCACTGGCGGCTGCGGGTCCTCGACCCCGAGCAGGACGACGACGCGGTCGTCGACGCCGACGAGAACGGCGACGGGGTCCTGCCGGACGACCTGCCGCTCCGGCTCCAGCGCCCGCTGGCCCGGCTCTTCCTCCAACTGGACACTCCCGAACGCTACGCCCCGTTGGAGGTCGTCCTTCCGCCCGAGCATTTCGACCTCGCCGTACAGCGCTGGCTGCCGCAGGCCGCCGTCACCGACCTGGACCTATCGGACCCCGCCTGCTGGCCGCTGGGCGTACGCCGGCAGGTCGTCGTCCGGGACGCGTCCCGCCGAGGCGGCGTCGACCCCCTATGGGAGATGCGGTGGAAGGAGACGGCCGCGGCGGCGCCGCTACGTGCCCTGCGGGCGCCGCAGCCCGGCCGGCTGCTGCGCCGCGCCGGTCTCGCCGGTGCTGGGCCCGACCAGGTCCCGGTGGTCTGCCGGCCAGCCGCCGACGCCACCGGCCGCGAGGTTCTGCGCCTGGCCCTGGAGAGCGGACACGGCGTCTTCCTGTGGAACGCCGGGCCCCACCCGCCGAACGGATGTGACGAGCGGTGTCACAGCTTCAGCGGCAACGCCGCCCGGCTGCTGGCGGACGCGGGCTCCGCAGCCGAGCTGCCCGAGCGGCTGCGCGTCCTGCGCGAGCGGATCCACCGCCGCGATCCGCACGCCTACTGGGCCAAGCCCTTGGCCCTGATGTACGACGACGCCGACCGGCCCCTCGCCGAGCCCGCAGGTGTTCTCGACGCACCCTGACCCTCGCCCGCACTCCGCCGCCCCCGCACCGAAGGAGTTCCATGAACAGCGACTGGTTCATCTACCAGGGCGTGAGCGAACCGCACGACGGCATCAGCCGACTGCCCCCGCCACCCCCCTGGCGCGCGTTCGACGGTGAACTCGCGGGGTCACCGCCGGCCCCCCCGCTCGACAGCGCCTCCACTCGCCGGCTCGGTATGTCCCGGGGCCGGTTCGCCGTCCGTGGCCCGCTGGACGAACTCGAACTGATCAACGCGGCCCTGTATCTGCGCCGCCCGCTGCTGATCACCGGCGACCCCGGCACCGGCAAAAGCACGCTCGCCCACTCAATCGCGCACGAGCTGAAACTCGGCCGCGTGCTGCAGTGGCCCATCGTCAGCCGCAGCATGCTGCGCGACGGGCTCTACCAGTACGACGCCATCGGCCGGCTCCAGGAGTCCCAGCTGCTCGGCACCACCGACACCGGCATCGGCCGCTATCTGCGGCTCGGTCCACTCGGCACCGCGCTCCTGCCCTCAGAACGGCCCCGCGTGGTGCTGATCGATGAACTCGACAAGGGCGATGTCGACCTGCCCAACGACCTCCTCAACGTGCTGGAGGAGGGTGAGTTCGCCATCCCGGAGCTGGAGCGCGCTCGCCGGGATGACGAAGGCGGGACGGTTTCCGTACTCACCCACGACGGGTTGTCCGCGACGGTCGTGGACGGGCGCGTGCGCTGCCGTGAGTTCCCCGTGGTGGTGATGACCAGCAACGACGAACGCGACTTCCCCGCCCCGCTGCTACGCCGCTGCATCCACCTCGACATGCGCACCCCGAACGCCGACCGGCTCGCAGCGATGGTCCAGGCACACTTCGGCAGCGCGTCCGCGGAGGAGAACGAGGACATCATCGAGCGGTTCCTCTCCGCGCCGCCCGGCGGGCTGCGCGCCGCCGATCAACTCCTGAACGCGATCTACCTGACGCAGTACAGCGCCCAGGAGGACCCTGTGGGGCGCGAGCGCCTCGCGGGCCTGCTGATGCGTCCGTTGGGACCGGGCCGACCATGAGCACGGAGCCGGGAACGCCCGGAGGCGCGCGGCCGGGGGAGAGGGGGACGCCCCCGAACCAGGACACCGCGCCGGCCCGCCCACCAGTGGAGGAGCTGGTGCGTAGGCTCATCGGCGCGGGCCTATCCACGGCCCCTGACACGGTCGCGGACGCTCTGTGGCTGGCCCGGTTCGTCACGCCTTCCCCCACGGGGCCCGGAGACACCGGGACCGAGGCTTCGCCCCCCGCGCCCGGAAACGCGCCCGCCGCCGCCCCGCCGCCCCCGCCCCTGCCCGGCCTCGGTGCCGGCCCGGAGGACGAACATATGGTCCGCCTGCGGGCGCAGGCCGGCCAAGCCGACGCCTCGGTCGGCGTCCAGTTGCCGGGCGGCACCGCGTTGCCGGACACCCAGCCGCTGCGCCGCGCCCTGCGCCCGATCCGGCACTACAGCCCGCCGACGGGGGCGCCCTCCGATCCCGCGCTCGACGAGGCCGCCACAGCCGAACTCGCCGCCGAGACCGGCTTTCTGCTGCCTGTACTGGAGAGACGGGACCGGCCCGCGGGGCGTCTCCAGCTCCTCATGGACGTCTCCACCTCGATGGCGCCCTGGCACCAGCTGCTGCGCGAACTCCGGCGTGCCTGCGGACGTTCGGGCGCCTTCCACGACATCGCCGTTCACTACCTGCACGAACTCCCCGGCACCGGGACGGTCGTGGTCTCCGACTCCCCCCGCCCGGACTCCGTGTCCACCCCGGCCACCGGACTCCGTGACACAGCCGGGCGGACGATCACCCTGCTCCTCTCCGACTGCACGGGCCCGCTCTGGCGCAGCGGCCGCATGCAGCGCGACCTCCACCGGCGGGCGCAGGCCGCACCCGTCGCCGTACTCCAGCCGCTGCCGCAGCGCATGTGGTCACGCACCCACCTGCCGCCAGTCCCGGGCACCCTGCGACGGCAGGAACGCAGTGCCCGCTGGCACTTCCACGCCCACGACCAGGAGCCGCCCGATCCGGCGTCGAACGCACTCGCCGTCCCAGTCCTCCCGCCGACGCCTTCGGCGCTCGGGGCCTGGTCCCGCGTGCTGGCGGGCACTACCCCGGTGGTCAGAGGAGCCGCCGCCTGGGTGCTTCCCCGCCACCTGGCCTCCCGTGCACCGAGGGCCGCCACGGCCGTGAGCGACCCCACACGCCTCCTGCGCGCCTTCTTCACGGCCGCCTCACCCGACGCCGTCCGGCTCGCGCACTACCTGGCGACCGCTCCCCTCATTCTTCCGGTCATGCGCCTTGTGCAGCGGGTGATGCTGCCCCACACCGGCCCCTCCGAGCTGGCGGAGGTGCTGCTCAGCGGCCTCCTCGTACGCCGTCCCGAAACATCGGCCGACATCGACGACATCTTCTTCGACTTCCAGGACGGTGTGCGGGAGCAACTGCTCCACAGGGTCGACCGCGGCGAGGCCGCCCTCGTCTTGCGCGAGGTCTCGCACTACGTGGAGCGCCAGTTCGGCCGTGGCACCCGGAACTTCCCGGCGCTCGCCGCGACTTATCTCGACGGCACCACCGGACACATGAGCGACGCAGCGGGAGCGGGTGAGGAGTACGCGCACCCCGCCGAGCAGGCGTTCGCCCACGTGGCAAGCCAGGTGCTCCGGCGCTTCTACCCGACCGCGAGCGATTCGCCCCTCCCTGCGTCGGCGGAGTCCGCCGGACCCGTCCGGCTGCTCAACGTCGAGTGGTTCGCCCACTTCCGGCGCGCTGACCGCCATCTGCACCGTTACGACGAGGGTGGTGCCGTACGCGATCTGGAGGAGGCCATCCGGCTGCTCCGCGTGTTGCGGGAGAGTCCGTGCGACAACGCACGGTCGACGTGGCTGCGTGGGCTCCTCTCCGGCGCGCTGCTGCGCCGCTGGCGGGCCCTCGGTATGCCGGAGGATCTGACCGACGCAGTGGAGACGGCCTACGAGGGCGCCCGACTGCGGGACCTGAACCGCCCGGTCGTACCTGGCGATTTCGTTACCACCAGCGCCCTGGGGGACGCGCTCGTCGCGTTGGCGGGCGAGCACGACAGGACGGAGAACTGGACGCAGCTCGTCCTCCCAGAGCTGCTGGAGGGGCCGCCCGGACATTTCGGCCCGTCCTGGGCGGTGTACGGGTTGCTGACGCGGGCGGCGGACGCCTACGGAGCCGTGGCGGGCCACCCCGATCAGGAGGCGCACACGGAGCACGCCGAGCGCAGGGCCGCCACGATGGTATTGGCCGCCGACGCGCTGGCCCGGATTCCTGCCGCGGAGGCGGGGGGCGACAACACGCTCGCCATCGACTACGAGGGCTGTCTCGCCGGCGCCCTGACCCTGCTCGAACACGGACCCGCCATGGATGCTGCTCTCCTGGCGACGACCGCAATGAAGCTTGCCCGTCACTTCAACGGGCAGGGCCCGCTCACCTGTGCCGAACGGCCCGATATGGCGGAGGGCCACGCCCACAAGGCCGCCTCGGCACTGGCCGACCTGCTGGCGGACCAGACCGAGCGGCTGGGCCCCGACCACCACGACACCCTCGCCACCCTTCGGAGGCTCTCCTACTGGCAGCGGTGGACCAGGGACAGCGACCGGCCGCGCGAGACGCAAGGCCCGATTCCCATCCGTACCCGCGCCGACGAGGCCCTTCCACCCGGACAGCGTTCGGTGGCGGACTGGCCCGCGCACCACTACGGCCCCGTCCCGAAGTTCAAGTCGGAGCGGTGGGAGTTCCGCGTCTTCGGCGCCACAGCCTCCGGCGACAAGTACATCTGGAACTACGAAAAGTTCACCGAGCTGCCGCTGTCGACGGTCGTAGCCGACCTGCACTGCGTCTCCGGCAAGACCGTTCCGGACAACGAATGGTCGGGGGTGGCCGCGTCGACCCTGCTGGCGCTCGCCCCTCCCGCGCCAAACGTCACCCACGTCATGGTCTGGGCCGAATACGGCTACAGCGCCAACCTCCGCCTGCACGAATTCGCCTCCGACCAGTCGCTCCTGGCGCGGTTCCGCAACCGAGAGACGCTCACACCGGAGCACGGATTCCCGGTCCGGCTGGTGGTACCTCCGCTCTACGGCTGGAAGGGCCCCAAGTGGGTCAGGGGAATCGAGTACATGACGCATGACCGCCGGGGGTTCTGGGAGGAGCGCGGCTACCACAACATCGGCGAGGTCAGGCGCGAGCAGCGCTACAGCCATCAGGAAGAACCGGGTGAGGGGCCGGTCCTGTAAGGGCGCCTCACCCCACCGTCAGCACTGCGTTCCCCCGCACTCCTCTCCGGTGCGGCGGCAACGCCCTGGCCTCGATGGTGCCACCACAGGATCTTTGCTAGCTGGTGGGAGGAAAAGACCGGAGACAAGGTCCGCGAACTCGGCCGCGCATCCTCCACGTGCGATCAGCCTGCTGTAACCCGCACCTACAACGGCCAGGACCGTTGGGTGGCTACGTGGCCTTCGACCTATGCCGCCAAACGGCATGCTCCAGTTCCCCTTTGTCGTGCCCGAGAAACGCGGCGGCTTCCTCATACACGGCGCGCAACTGGTCGTATGGGAGGTCCGGAACACCAGCATCCACGGCGAAGGCGCGCAGATGTACGTCAACGGCGACGTGCGAACGGCCGACAAGATTGCCTATGTAGTCGATGCTCTTCGGCCCCACTCCCTTCACCGCGCGCAGGGCGGCGCGATTGGCCTGATGATCGAGCCAGGCGTGAAGGTCCTCGCGGGTATCGACCCCGTCGGCAGCGAGGAGATCGGTGATGGCGTGAGCCGTCGCGACCTTCTGTGCGTGGTTGAACTTCATGCCCACGGCAAGGACTTCCGTGACGAGCCGGCGCTGGAATCCGCGGACTGTTCTTGCATCAGCCCAACTCACTTGCAAATGGAGGAGCCGCGGTCGGAGAGTCCTCTCGTAGTTACACCGTGGCTGGAAGCTGACGTCGCAGATGACAGCACCCATGTGGGTCCATCCGCCGGGCTGGAGAAACGGTCCGCTGCCAAGGAAGTGTCGAACGTGGTCGGCGAGCCGTTGGGCAGATGTGGGCATGGGTCAAGGATGGCGCTGCCGTCTGGCAAGCTAGTGGGAAAGTTCAAAACTCTCGAATGGATGGAGCAGGGGGCCGTTCCATCGGGCAGCTCCCTCCATGTTGGGAAGGATGGCCATCTCGGCTACCGGGTCTCCGTCGAGACCGGGGCGAGGCGGAATAGGCACTGGACCGTGTTGAACTCGATCACCTCGGCGATGAAGCGGAACTTGTCGCCAACTGCAATGGTGGCAGGGACCTCCTTGCCGGTCAGGTGGAGGTTGCCGGTGTTGACGTCCTCGTACTGGAAGTTCGGGCCGTCCGTCGTCTGCGGCCCCTTGTCGCCCGGGCCGAGAAGGAAGTCGTAGCGGGTCCGGTCATCCGCGTGGACCGCCATGTGCCTGATCGACCCGTCGAAGGCAACCGTCTGCCCCTCGTGCTTAGCCTCGCGCTTTCAGTGCGACGTGAAGTCGCTGTCATGCAGTGGTAGTTGCAAGGAGAGGAGTCGACTACTCCGGCCTGTGACCGATGGCCGGTCCCCAGCCTCGGGTGCGTCTGCGGTGACGCGGGGGTGCTGAGCCGAGGTGGTCAAGCTC
>NZ_JABTTS010000043.1 GCF_018638295.1 Streptomyces sp. CHD11 | reverse complement strand
GCGGGCAGCGGCGGACGCCCCCCGGCGTCGGCGCCGAGCGCGCCCGCGCCCGCCCCCACGCCCCAGGCGGCACCGTCGGCCCCCGCCCCTGTGGGCGGCGGCGGTGGTCCCGACCCCCGCACGATCTGGCCGAACATCCTCGAGACGGTCAAGAACCGCCGTCGCTTCACCTGGATCCTGCTCAGCCAGAACGCCCAGGTGACCGGCTTCGACGGCACGACCCTCCAGATCGGCTTCGTGAACGCGGGCGCGCGGGACAACTTCCTCAGCAGCGGCAGCGAGGACGTGCTGCGCCAGGCGCTGGCCGAGCAGTTCCACGTGCAGTGGAAGATCGAGGCGGTCGTGGACCCGTCCGGCGGCGGAGCGGCGGCACCCGCCCCCGCTCCGCCGCAGCCCGGTGGCGGCTACGGCGGTGGCGGCGGGTACGGCGGCTCCGGCACAGGTGGCTCCGGTGGCGGTCAGCGTCCGGCCGCGCCGCAGGCAGGCCCGCCGGCCGCCCCCGCCCGGCCCACGGGCTCCGCCGCGGTCACCGCGCCCTCCGCCGGTTCGCCGCCGCCCCGGCCGTCCGCGCCGGAGCCGCCGCCCCCCGTCTCACCCGAGGACGACACCCCCGAGGACGACGATCCCGACCTGGACGAGACCGCCCTGTCCGGTACGGAACTGCTCGTACGGGAGCTGGGCGCGTCGGTCGTCGAGGAGATCGCGAACGAGTAGTCCCGGCCCTGACGGCGAGCGTGGGCCGGGGGGTGGAGGGAGCGGCGGACGTCCGCTCCGTGGCCGGGTGTTCGGAGGAACGCACAAGGCGGCTCCCCCCGCGCCTTCGGAAGCCCGCACAAAGGGAACCTGCGGTCTCCCGTAGGCTGACCCCCGTGAAGGTCCTCGTCATCGGCAGCGGCGCCCGCGAACACGCCCTGTGCCACTCCCTGTCCCTCGACCCCGACGTCACCGCGCTGCACTGCGCGCCCGGCAATGCCGGCATCGCCGGGGTCGCCGAGCTGCACCAGGTCGACGCCCTCGACGGCGCCGCCGTGTCCGCGCTGGCCGTGCGGCTCGGCGCGGACCTCGTGGTGGTCGGCCCGGAGGCGCCCCTCGTCGCCGGCGTCGCCGACGCCGTGCGTGACGCGGGCATCCCGGTCTTCGGCCCCTCCAAGGAGGCCGCGCGGCTCGAGGGCTCCAAGGCCTTCGCGAAGGACGTCATGGCGGGGGCGGGCGTACCCACCGCCCGTTCCTACGTCTGCACGACCCCCGAGGAGGCCGACGCCGCCCTCAAGGCGTTCGGCGCCCCGTACGTCGTCAAGGACGACGGGCTCGCGGCCGGTAAGGGTGTCGTCGTCACCGGCGACCTCGAGGCGGCCCGCGCGCACGCCGGACGATGCGACCGCGTGGTCGTCGAGGAGTTCCTCGACGGCCCCGAGGTCTCCCTCTTCGCGATCACCGACGGCGAGACCGTCGTGCCCCTCCAGCCCGCCCAGGACTTCAAGCGTGCGCTGGACGGCGACGAGGGCCCGAACACCGGCGGGATGGGTGCGTACTCCCCGCTGCCGTGGGCCGGTCCGAAGCTGGTCGACGAGGTCATGGAGACGGTGCTCCAGCCGACCGTCGACGAGATGCGGCGCCGTGGCACCCCCTTCTCCGGCCTGCTCTACGCCGGTCTGGCGATCACCTCGCGCGGTGTCCGCGTGATCGAGTTCAACGCCCGCTTCGGCGACCCCGAGACCCAGGTGGTCCTGGCGCGGCTCAAGACCCCGCTGGGCGGCATCCTGATGGCCGCCGCCACCGGCAATCTCGCCGACCTGGAGCCGACGCGCTGGAGCGACGAGGCCGCGGTCACCGTGGTCGTCGCCTCGCACAACTACCCCGGCACCCCGCGCACCGGCGACCCGATCACCGGTCTGGACGAGGTCGCCGCCCAGGACGCCCCGCACGCGTACGTGCTGCACGCCGGGACGCGGAGCGAGGGCGACGCGGTCGTCAGCGCGGGCGGGCGCGTGCTGTCCGTCACGGCGACCGGCAAGGACCTCGACCAGGCCCGCGACCGCGCCTACCGCGCGGTGTCCCGGATCGGTCTGGACGGCTCCCAGCACCGCACGGACATCGCGGCCAAGGCGGCACGGGACGAGACGTAGCCATCACGCCGGTGCGTGTCCCGCCCGGCGCAGGTGAACCCCACAGGCCCTGGATCCGTCTCCGGATCCGGGGCCTGACCTTTGCCGTCTGTCCTCCACCTTTCCCCAAAGCCATTCCATCGGGTGAGCGATACGCCATCCGGCTGACGTGACCCGGGGCCCCAACTATGGTGCCGCGCAAGCGTTCCGGCACTTGGCCCACCGGCATTGCGGTGTCGGTGGCGGGTGCCACAGTGGGGGGCATGGGCAATGCCAGGACAGCGTCCGGAGCCGGGAGGGGGTGACGTCGGACCATGAGCGGAAGCGGAGTGGGAGCAGCTGAGGCCCAGGGCCCCAGCGCGCGGTCCCGGGCCCTGTCCGTGCTGAGGGTCCGCAGCCGGGCGCTGGCCGTCGCGCTGCTGCCGGCCGCCGTCGCCGTGATCCTGCTCGCCGGTGGTTCCACCGGCCACCTGCCGGGCGCCGGCTGGGATCTCGCCCGCCGGATCGTGACGCCCGTCGCGGTGCTCGTCCTGCTTCTCGCCGCCGGGGTCGCCCTGGTGGTCGTCCGGGCCCGTCCCGCCATGAGTCCGACGGTGCCGATCGCCGAGGAGGCGGCGCCCGACCTGTACCGGATGGTGCGTGACCTGGCCGACCGCCTCGACGTCCCGGCGCCGTCCGCGATAGCGCTCACCCCGGACTGCGACAGCTGGCTGGAGGACCGCACCCATCCGGCGCACGGCCCCCCGCCGGCCGAGGAGCACGGCGACATAGCGGGCGCGGGGCGGCCCCCGCGCGGGGGGCCCGCCGCGCCGGTGCTGGTGATCGGGTCGCCGTTCCTGTGGTGGATGCGCGTGGGCGAGCTGCGTGCGGTCCTCGCACCGGTGGTCGCCGGTACGGGACCCTCGGCGCACCCGGACATAGCCGCCGCCCGGCGCTTCGTACAGGGGCTGGACGCGGCGGCGGCCGTGACCTCCGCCCCGCGTCGCGGCCCGGTGTCCCGCCGGGTGCTCGCGGGCGTCGGCTGGGTGGCCCGGCTGCTGCTGCGCGGGTGCCGGGAGCATGTCGCCGAGATGGAGCGGGGGGTCGCGGCCGCGGCGGCCGACCGTGCACAGGCTGTGGACTACGGGGTGCGGATCGTCGCGCAGGAACAGGTGGGCCTGGCGTACGCGGGCTGGGACCGGCTGCTCACCCGGGTGGCGCTGCCCGCCTGGCGGATGGGCCGCTGGCCGTCGCGGCTCAACGCGGGAGTGGTGGCGGCGCTGACCGAGCTGTCCCGCCGGGACCGGCTGGCGGAGGGCTTCGCCTCCCGCCTCGGCGAGCGTCCCGCCTGCGACCTGCTCGAAGAGCCCGGCGCGGTGGACGAGGCCACCTCCCTGCTCGCCGCCCGCCTCTTCCACGGCGGGCCCGCGGAGAGCGGCCCGGACTGGTCGCCGGTCCACTGGGGCGACTACCCGGAGGAGGTCGTCGACCGCAAGTGGCGCACCGACGCCGCCCGCCTCCACCGGATCCTGGACGGCCTCCACGTACCTCCGCCGGCCCCGGGAACCCCTCCGCCCCCGGACGGCCCCACCCTCACCCGAGTCCTCGCCCACCTGACCACCGACCCGGGGCCGGGGGAGCAGCCGCCCGGGTCCGCCGAGCCGCTCGCGTCGGCCGGGCGGCCCGCGTCCGGCGAGCGGCCCGGGTCTGCCGAGCCGCTCGCGTCCGCCGGGCCGCCCACGTCCGCCGGGCCGTCCGGGTCGCTGCCGGACCCCGGGCAGCCACCTGTGCCCTGGGACGGCGACCCGCTTCCGTCCTCCTACCGTCCGTCCGCGGACACGGATCCTGTTTCGCCTCCGGACCCCGACGGCGGCGTCCCTCCCTCCGGCCCCGGCGACGTCCTGGGCGACGACGACGACCTGGCCGGCACCACCCCGCACGGCGCCGCGCTGGCCGCCCGGCTGAGCGCCGAGCTGGCGCGCGAGGAGGTGGCGGCGGCAGCGGTGGCGGCCTCCGCCGTCGCTCACGCCTCGGCCGCGGGCGCGGAAGGCACCACGGCCTCCGGCACCTCCCCCGACCCCGCCGCCCTCCGCGACGACCGCGCGCTCCCCCTCTTCCCGCTCCAGGCCCCGCGCACCGCCCGAGAGCTGCTCGCGGACCACATCACGGCGATGGTCTGCTGCGCGGCGATGGACACCGCGGGCGCCACCCCGGGGCTCGACTGGCTCGACGGCCCGACGCTGATCCTGGGCGGCACACGGGCGGCGGACCTGTCCCCCCAGGTCCTGGCGCTGATCGAGGACGGCGATCCGGCCGACCTGAGGCTGTGGCTGACCCGGCACGGCATACGCCCCGAGAAGCCGGTCCGTCTCGTCTGAGCCGCGTCCGCCCCGGGAGCCCCGGAGCCCCGGAGCCCGGGAGCCCGCCGCCCTCTCCGGGCCCGCGCTCCCCACCCCGGCCCGGCCGGAGTCCACCCCTCCGCTTTCGGTCAATTCGAAACGAACGGTGACGGACTGCGCGCGTTATGTGATGTGCTTGGACCGTTCAGGTTCGCTGGCAAGAGCTGGCGACATACGACAAGCACATAGCTCACGCCGGGCCTCACCCGTCAGGCGACTGCCGAACAGCACCACGCACCGCATCGCAACCGGGGCACGAGGAGGGGAGCGATCATGGGCTCGGAGCAGATTCGCCGCTGGGAGTCGGGAGCACTGGCGCACGCCGTGAACGACCCCTTCGGGCAGGGGCCCCTCCCGTGGCTGCGGGGCAGCGAGACGTACTTCGGCGACACCGGCCAGGTGGTCCCCTGGTACGTGGACGCGGATACCGGGTCCGGCCCCCTACCGCCCCCGGACCGGGCCGCGGCCCGCCTCCCCGGGCAGCGCGGCGCCAGGGTCCCCTCGCCCCGTTCCTCCGGCGGCGGTCCCCGCGCCGCCGACGACGTGCGCCGCCAGATCAAGGGCTTCAGCTCGACCGGCGCCGTGGCCCCCGGCGAGGCCATCGACTTCCACATCACCGTCGACCCGCCCCAGGAGTTCGGCGTCGACGTCTACCGCATCGGCCACTACGCCGGCGACGGCGCCACCAAGATCACCTCCAGCCCCCGGCTCTCCGGCATCGTGCAGCCCCCGCCGCTCACCGCCGACCGCACCGTCTCCTGCCACCACTGGTGGCTGTCCTGGCGGTTACCGGTCCCGTCGTACTGGAGCGTCGGCGCGTATGTCGCCGTGCTCACCACCGCCGACGGCTACCGCTCGCACATTCCGTTCACCGTCCGCGACAACCGCCCGGCGGACCTCCTCCTGGTGCTGCCCGACATCACCTGGCAGGCCTACAACCTCTACCCGGAGGACGGCCGCACCGGCGCCAGCCTCTACCACGCCTGGGACGAGCGGGGCAGGCTGCTCGGCGAGTCCGACGCCGCCGTCACCGTCTCCTTCGACCGCCCCTACGCGGGCGCCGGCCTCCCGCTGCACGTCGGGCACGCCTACGACGTCATCCGCTGGGCCGAACGCTACGGATACGACCTCGCCTACGCCGATGCCCGCGATCTGCACGCCGGCCGGGTGGACCCCGCCCGGTACCGGGGCCTGGTCTTCCCCGGCCACGACGAGTACTGGTCGGCCCCCATGCGCACCGCCGTGGAGCGTGCCCGCGCGCACGGCACGTCCCTGGTCTTCCTCTCCGCCAACACCCTGTACTGGCAGGTGGAGCTGGCCGCCTCCCCGTCCGGCTCCGACCGCCTGCTGACCTGCCGCAAGCGCCGTGGTCCGGGCAAGCCGGTGCTGTGGCGGGAGATCGACCGCGCGGAGCAGCAGCTGCTCGGCATCCAGTACGCCGGCCATGTCCCGCGGCCGCACCCGCTGATCGTCCGCAACGCGTCCCACTGGATGTGGGAGGCGACCGGCGCCCACGAGGGAGACGGCATCGAGGGCATGGTCGCGGGCGAGGCCGACCGTTACTACCCGCGCACCCCGCTGCCCGACCACGAGGAGCGCGTGCTGCTGGCGCACTCCCCGTACACCGACCGGGCGGGTGCCCGGCGACACCAGGAGACCTCGCTCTACCGTGCCCCGTCCGGTGCCTGGGTCTTCGCCGCCGGAACCTTCGCCTGGTCACCGGCGCTGGACCGTCCGGGCCATGTCGACCCCCGGGTCCAGCGCGCCACGGCCAACCTCCTGGACCGCATCTGCAAACGCGACTGACCCGCGGCGACGACCGTCTCTCCCGTACGGGAGAATCGAGTCATTCAGACAGAACCACGGGGAGGAACCGTGTCCGGATTCGTCGAGAAGCCCGAACCGATCCAGGTTCCGGGCCTGGTGCATCTGCACACCGGCAAGGTGCGCGAGCTGTACCGGAACGAGGCGGGCGACCTCGTGATGGTCGCCAGTGACCGCATCTCCGCCTACGACTGGGTGCTGCCGACCGAGATCCCCGACAAGGGCCGGGTGCTCACCCAGCTGTCCCTGTGGTGGTTCGACCAGCTCGCCGACCTGCTGCCCCACCACGTCCTGAGCACGGAGCTCCCGGACGGCGCCCCCGCCGACTGGGCGGGCCGCACCCTGGTCTGCAAGTCGCTGAACATGGTCCCCGTGGAGTGCGTGGCCCGCGGCTACCTCACCGGCTCGGGCCTCGCCGAGTACCAGGCGTCCCGTACGGTCTGCGGCCTCGCCCTCCCGGAGGGCCTGGTGGACGGCTCGGAGCTGCCCGCCCCGATCTTCACCCCGGCCACCAAGGCCGCCGTCGGCGAACACGACGAGAACGTCTCCTACGAGGAGGTCGCCCGCCAGGTCGGCGCGGACACCGCGGCCCGGCTGCGCCAGGCGACCCTCGCCGCCTACTCCCGTGCCCGGGACATCGCCCGGGACCGGGGCATCATCCTCGCGGACACCAAGTTCGAGTTCGGCTTCGACGGCGAGAACCTGGTCATCGCCGACGAGGTGCTCACCCCGGACTCCTCCCGCTTCTGGCCGGCCGAGCAGTGGGAACCGGGACACGCCCAGCCCTCCTACGACAAGCAGTTCGTACGGGACTGGCTCACCTCGGCCGAGTCGGGCTGGGACCGCGCGGGCGAGCAGCCCCCGCCGCCGCTGCCGCGGCAGGTGGTGGACGCGACCCGGGCCAAGTACGTGGAGGCGTACGAGCGGTTGACCGGCACCACCTGGAGCTGAACACCCGGAACCCGAGCGGCCGGGCCCGGCCACCAGGGCCCGGCCGGCGGCGAAGGGCCCGCCGCGAAGGGTCATGACAGAGGCCCCGGTCGATGACCGGGGCCTCTGCTGCTGAGCGAACGACGAGGTTCGAACTCGCGACCTCAACCTTGGCAAGGTTGCGCTCTACCAACTGAGCTACGTTCGCATGCGCCGTGGCGCGACACCCACTATACCCAACCTCGCTCCCGTGCGAGGCGCACCGCGGCATGACGGTTCTCGGCCCCGAGCTTCGAGACGGCCGAGGAGAGATAGTTGCGCACGGTCCCCTGCGACAGCGCGGCCCGCTCCGCGATCTCCGCCACCGGCGCCCCGTCCGCCGCCAGCTCCAGCACCTCGGCCTCCCGCGCGGTCAGCGGGGAGTCACCGGCGGCGATCGCGTCGGCGGCCAACTCGGGGTCGACGTAGCGGTTTCCCGCGTGCACCGTGCGGATGATCTCGGCGAGGCGCTGGGCGCTGACGGTCTTGGGGACGAATCCGCGCACGCCCGCCGCGAGCGCCCGCTTCAGATGTCCCGGCCGGCCGTGACTGGTGACGATCAGCACCCGGCAGCCGGGCAGCTCGGCCCGCAGGGATGTGGCGACCTTCACACCGTCCGCGCCGGGCATCTGCAGATCCAGTACGGCGACGTCCGGGGCGTGGGCGCGGGCCATCGCCAGTGCCTCCGGTCCGGTGGCCGCCTCGGCGACGACCGTCAGGTCGTCCTCGAGCGAGAGCAGCGCGGCCAGCGCGCCCCGGATCAGATGCTCGTCGTCTGCGAGCAGCAGCCGCACGGGCCGGTCACCGGTCACGGCGTCGCCTCACTCACGGAATCAGGGGTCTGTCCGGCGGCGGCCGGAGCGGCCTCGCCGGAGTGCGCGGGCAGGGGGACCTCGACGGTCAGCAGGAACTGCCCGTCCCCGGTGGGGCCGGCCCGCAGCGTCCCCCCGATCTCGGCCAGCCGTTCGCGCAGACCGACGAGTCCGGCTCCCCGGCTCGGGCCGCCGGACTGCGGCACCACCCCGTCGTTGCTCACCGTCAGCACCACGCGCCCTTCCCTTACCCGCAGTTCCATCGCGCAGCGTCGCGCGTCCCCGTGCCGCAGCACATTGGTGGCCGCCTCCCGCACCGCCCAGCCGAGCGCGGACTGCACCGGCGCCGGGAAGCCGGTCACCGGTCCGGTGACCGTGCAGTGGATACCGGCGGCGGTCAGCACGCCCTGGGCGCCGGCGAGCTCGCTGCCGAGATCGGCCTCGCGGTAGCCGCGCACCACCTCGCGTACCTCCCGCTGTGCCTCGTGCGCGAGCCGCTGCACCTCGACCATCTGCGTCACGGCCTCCGGGCGCTCCCGCTGGGCCAGCTGGACGGCCAGTTCGCTCTTCAGCGCGATCACCGCGAGGTTGCGCCCCATCACATCGTGCAGGTCCCGCCCGAACCTGAGCCGCTCCTCGGCGACGGCGAGCCGGGCCCGGGTCTCCCGGGCGTCGTCCAGTGCGTAGACGGCGTCGAGCAGCCAGACGGAGAAGGCGGAGGTGAAGGCGAAGAACCCGCCGACGACCAGCACCAGCGGGCCGACGACCAGCGCGCCGAGCCAGGGCAGCCCGGTGATCAGGTACAGCACACTGGCCCCCGCCGCGAAGCCCGCCACCATGGCGAACACGCGCCGCCCTCCGTGCACGGCGACCGCGGTCGCGCCGGCCCCGAAGATCATGACGGCGGAGAAGATCCCGGCGGCGGCCCTGGTGATCTCGCCACCCTCGCCGTGCCGGGAGATGAGGAGCGCGGTGACGGCCACCAGGGCGGTCGTGACGCCGAACGCCCACAGCGTCCGCACCGGCCGGTCCCGCTGCCCGCGCCGCCAGTCCAGGGCGCGCGAGGTCATCACTCCGCAGGCCGCGCTGTGCACGAGGACCAGGGAGATCAACGGCGTGGCGGGCCGCGGCCCCACCTGTCCGAGCACCGGCCCGACCGCGACGGAGAGCTCGGTCAGCGGGAGCAGATGGAACGACCACCGCGTGTACGTCTCGAACTTCGCCGGTGTGCTCTTCCGTCCCCACCAGCCGCCGGGCCTGCTTCTCATCTCGTCGCGTCCCTCGCGCTCGCGTACGTCAGTGCCTCGGCTCCCAGCGGAACCACCGTCGTACAGCAAACACCGCGAAAGCGATCCAGGCCACCGCCACGGCCACCGCTCCCAGCGCCTCGCCGGCCGAGAGGCCGCCGGTGAAGCCGCCGCGCACCAGGGTCATCACGGGTGTCAGGGGCAGCAACTCGCAGACGGCGGCCACCTTGTCGGGAAGGATCTCCAGCGGGACCATCATCCCGGAGGCCATCACCGACAGGAACATCAGCGGTATCGGAGTGACCTGGGCGCTCTCGCTGGTCCGGGTGAAGCTCGCGGTGACGACGGCGAGTCCCACGCACAGCACCAGCCCCAGCAGCAGGCCCAGCACCGACAGATACACGGCCGGCGGGGCCGACATGTCCAGCAGGATCGCGCAGCCGACCGCCAGCAGCAGCGACTGCACCAGGCCGGTGGCGGCCGCCGGCAGCGCGGACCCGGCCAGGATCTCGCCGTCCCGCAGTTCCCCGGTCCGCAGCCGCTTGAGGACGAGTTCCTCCCGGCGGGCCACGAGGGAGCCGACGAGCGCCGAGTAGACGGCGAACAGGAGCGAGAAGCCGATCGCGGCCGGCAGCACCATCGTGCCGATGGTGAGCCCGGCCTCGGCGAGGTCCATCCCCTTGGCCGCCTCGCGCGCGCTGATCGGCAGCACCAGCGGGACGAACAGCGCGGCGAAGAGGGTGCCCTTGGCCCGTCCCAGCAAGGTCAGCTCGGCCCGGGCGAGCGAGGTCATCCGGCTCATCGGGGTGGTCACGGCCGTGCTCATGCTGCGTACTCCTTCGTTGTCGCCATCCCGGCGGCCGCCTCCTTGGCGATCCCGAGGAACGCCTCCTCCAGGGAGGCCGAGCGCATGTCCAGCCGGTGCAGTTCCACCCCGGCGCGGTCCGCCCACACCAGCAGTTCGGTGGCTGCCCGCTGGAGTTCGTGGGTGCGCAGCCGGACGGTCCGGCCGTCGACCGTGTGGTGGCTCACGCCCAGTTCGGCGAGCGGGGGCAGATCGCCCACGAAGTAGCCCTCGGGCAGGTCGAAGGTGATCCGGGACGGTTCCGAGGCGGTCACCTCGGCCGGGGTGCCGGTGACGGCGATGCGGCCCTCGTGCATGATCGCGAGCCGGTCGGCGAGGAACTCGGCCTCTTCCAGGTAGTGCGTGGTGAGCAGCACGGTCGTCCCGCGGTCGCGCAGCGCGCTCACCAGATCCCAGGTCTCCCGGCGGCCCTCGGGGTCGAGTCCGGTGGTCGGTTCGTCGAGGAAGAGCACCTCGGGGTCGCCGAGCAGCGCGAGCGCGAGGTCCAGACGGCGCCGCTGTCCCCCGGAGAGCTGCTTCACGCGGACGCCGGTCTTCGTCTCCAGCCCGACCAGCGTCAGCACCTCCTCCGTGGGCCGGGCTCCGCTGACGCAGCCCGCCCACATCCGGGCGGTCTCGGCGACGGTCAGCTCGGAGGGGAAGCCGCCTTCCTGGAGCATCACGCCGGTGCGGGGCCTGATGGCCGCACGGTCGGTGTACGGGTCGTGGCCGAGGACCCGGATGCGCCCGCCGGCCGGGGCGGCGAGACCTTCCAGCAGTTCGACGGTGGAGGTCTTGCCCGCTCCGTTGGTGCCGAGCAGGGCGAAGATCTCGCCGCGCCGCACCGAGAAGTCGATCCCGCGCACCGCTTCGAACTCGCCCCCGTAGACACGTCGCAGGTCGGTGACCTCGATCACGTGCTCGCGTTCGTTCGTTTCCATGCCTCGATCATCCCCGGGGCAGGGATGTCCGGGCAGTGCGGGCTGTCACTTATGGGCATGACAAATGTCAGAGCGCCGTCGAGGGGAGGCCGCCGTCTCGGACGGGCACGACAAAGGCCCCGGTCGATGACCGGGGCCTTTGATCGAAGAGCGGACGACGAGGTTCGAACTCGCGACCTCAACCTTGGCAAGGTTGCGCTCTACCAGCTGAGCTACGTCCGCATTGCCTCCGACCGCCAGCCTGAAAAAGCACGGCCACCGATCGGCGCGGGCACCAGCCTACCTGATCGACATGGATGTCCGGTACGGCGATGCAGAGCGGGTGACAGGAATTGCACACTGCGCCTTCCCCCTGGAAGGGGGATGTTCTACTACTGAACTACACCCGCGTGTACTCCGTGAGCCGGGCCTTTCGGCCTCGCCCCTCGGCGTGCTCCAGACTCTAGCTGATCAGCGGGGGTGCTGCGCAAGTCGGTTGGGGGAAGAGGCGGGTGACCGGCCGTCGGGCGGGCCACTCGAACGGGCCCGGCCCGGCTCACCCGAACGGGTTCCCCGCGTCCTTCCCCGCCTCCCCGCCGCCGTACGTCGTCACGGCACGGTCGCCCGGCCGGCTCACCGCGCCGCGGCGAACGCCTCGTAGACCTTCTTGGGGATCCGCCCCCGCGCGGGGATGTCCATCCGGTGGGCCTGTGCCCAGGCGCGCACGGCGGCCGGGTCGGGAGCGACCTCCGTCTGCCGGTACGCCTTGCCGGAGCGCGACCGCTTGCGGCCCGCGTCCACGTAGGGCTCGAGCGCCTCCCGCAGTTTCCTGGCATGGGCTTCATTGAGATCGATCTCGTACGACTTGCCGTCGAGTCCGAAGGCGATCGTTTCCGCCGCTTCCGAGCCGTCGATGTCGTCAAAGAGAGTGACCACGACCTTCTGCGCCACGAATATCGGTCCCTTCGTGCGACACCTCTCGTCCGTACGTCCGTGATGACGTGCCGGTACGTCGTCGAGATGTCGGCTGTTCGCCTGTAATCGGGCAAAGTATCTGCTGATGACAATTCATTTGTACAGTGCCTGGCAATGCATTGTGAAGCCCGACTAAATCTGTCCGCGTGTCCACCGCGCAATAGGGATGTGCGTGTGAACACGGATCTTTCCCGGATTTTTTCCGGCCGTCTCCCCGTGATGCCGAATCGTGATCGGGGTCACGTAGATTCCTCCAACTCTACCCGCGTAGAAATTTTGTGCGGGTAGTCTGAAGGGACCTGCTCAGCACCACACACCGGGAGTGCCAGTGGCACGCGTCGTAGTCGACGTCATGCTCAAGCCGGAGATCCTCGACCCCCAGGGCCAGGCGGTGCAGCGCGCACTGCCGCGACTGGGTTTCGAAGGGATCTCTGACGTCCGTCAGGGAAAGCGATTCGAACTGGAAGTTGACGGGCCGGTCGACGAGGCCGCGCTCGCCCGTATCCACGATCTTGCGGAATCCTTCCTCGCCAACACCGTGATCGAGGACTTCACCGTCCGCGTCGAGGAAGTCGCGGAGGCCGTGAAGTGACCGCTCGTATTGGCGTCGTCACTTTCCCCGGCAGCCTCGACGACCGGGACACCCAGCGCGCGATCCGCGTCGCCGGTGCGCAGCCCGTCGCCCTCTGGCACAAGGACAAGGACCTCAAGCAGGTCGACGCCGTCGTGCTCTGCGGTGGTTTCAGTTACGGCGACTATCTGCGGGCCGGCGCCATCGCGCGCTTCTCGCCGGTGATGGACACCGTCATCGACCAGGCGAAGGCCGGACTGCCGGTGCTCGGCATCTGCAACGGCTTCCAGATCCTCACCGAGGCGCACCTGCTCCCCGGCGGCATGCTGGGCAACGACCACCTGCACTTCATCTGCCGCGACCAGAAGCTCCGGGTGGAGAACGCGGACACCGCCTGGACCGCCGACTACACGGCCGGCCAGGAGATCCACATCCCGCTGAAGAACATGGACGGCCGCTACGTCGCCGACCGGCGGACGCTGGACGAGCTGGAGGGCGAGGGCCGTGTGGCCTTCCGCTACATGGTCCGCGGCGAAGCCGCTGATGGATGCGGTAACCCGAACGGCTCGCTGAACGACATCGCCGGCATCACCAACGCCGCGGGCAACGTCGTCGGCCTGATGCCGCACCCCGAGCACGCCGTCGAGTCGCTGGTCGGTACGGGCCGTACCGACGGCCTGCCGTTCTTCACGTCGATCCTCAAGAAGCTGGTCAACGCATGAGCCGGACTCCTCTGGACACGGTCGAGCACGCGGCCGGGACCCCCGATGTCGAGCTGCCCTGGGCCGAGCTGGGCCTGAAGAAGGACGAGTACGAGCGGGTGGTGGAGATCCTCGGCCGCCGCCCGACCGGCGCCGAGCTCGCCATGTACTCCGTGATGTGGTCCGAGCACTGCTCCTACAAGAGCAGCAAGGTCCACCTGCGCCAGTTCGGCGAGAAGGCACCCGAGTCCGAGGCCCTCCTCGTCGGCATCGGTGAGAACGCCGGTGTCGTCGACGTCGGCCAGGGCTACGCGGTCACCTTCAAGGTCGAGTCGCACAACCACCCCTCCTACGTCGAGCCCTACCAGGGCGCCGCCACCGGCGTCGGCGGCATCGTCCGCGACATCATCGCCATGGGCGCCCGCCCGGTCGCGGTCGTGGACCCGCTGCGCTTCGGCGCCGCTGACCACCCCGACACCAAGCGCGTCCTGCCCGGCGTCGTCGCCGGCATCGGCGGCTACGGCAACTGCCTGGGCCTGCCCAACATCGGCGGCGAGGTCGTCTTCGACGCCTGCTACCAGGGCAACCCGCTGGTCAACGCCGGTGCCATCGGCGTCATGCGGCACGAGGACATCCACCTCGCCAAGGCCTCCGGCGCGGGCAACAAGGTCATCCTGTACGGGGCCAGGACCGGCGGCGACGGCATCGGCGGCGCCTCGATCCTGGCGAGCGAGACGTTCGACGACGCGAAGCCCTCGAAGCGCCCGGCCGTCCAGGTCGGCGACCCCTTCCAGGAGAAGCTCCTCATCGAGTGCACCCTGGAGGCGTTCGCCGAGAAGCTCGTCGTCGGCATCCAGGACCTGGGCGCGGCCGGTCTGTCCTGCGCCACCTCCGAGCTGGCCTCCAACGGCTCCGGCGGCATGCGCGTGACCCTGGACGACGTCCCCCTGCGCGACTCCACGCTCTCGCCCGAGGAGATCCTCATGAGCGAGTCGCAGGAGCGCATGTGCGCGGTCGTGGAGCCGGAGAAGGTCGGCCGCTTCCTCGAGATCTGCGACAAGTGGGACGTCATCGCCACCGTCATCGGCGAGGTGACCGACGGCGACCGGCTGGAGATCTACTGGCACGGCGGCAAGATCGTCGACGTCGACCCGCGCACCGTCGCCCACGACGGCCCGGTCTACGAGCGCCCCTACGCCCGCCCGTCCTGGCAGGACGAGCTGCAGGCGGACGACGCGAACAAGCTGCCGCGGCCGGAGACGGGCGAGGAGCTGAAGGACCAGGTCCTGAAGCTGGTGGCCTCGCCCAACCAGGCCTCCAAGCAGTGGATCACCCAGCAGTACGACCACTTCGTACAGGGCAACACCGTCCTCGCCCAGCCCGAGGACTCCGGCATGATCCGCATCGACGAGGCGTCCGGTCTCGGTGTCGCGATCGCCACCGACGGCAACGGCCGCTACGCCAAGCTCGACCCCTACACGGGCGCGCAGCTGGCCCTCGCCGAGGCCTACCGCAACGTGGCGACGACCGGCGCCAAGCCCCTCGCGGTCTCCGACTGCCTGAACTTCGGCTCGCCCGAGGACCCGGCGGTCATGTGGCAGTTCGCCGAGGCCGTACGCGGTCTCGCGGACGGTTGCCTGCAGCTGGGCACCCCGGTGACCGGCGGCAACGTCTCGCTCTACAACCAGACGGGCGAGGCCGCCATCCACCCGACCCCGGTGGTCGCGGTCCTCGGTGTGATCGACGACGTGGCCCGGCGCACCCCGGTCGCCTTCCAGGAGGACGGCCAGCTGCTGTACCTGCTCGGCGACACGGGTGAGGAGTTCGGCGGCTCCGCCTGGTCCCAGGTGATCCACGACCACCTCGGCGGCCTGCCCCCGAAGGTCGACCTGGAGCGCGAGCGCCTCCTCGGCGAGATCCTGATCTCCGCCTCCCGCGACGGCATGATCGACTCCGCGCACGACCTGTCGGACGGCGGTCTGGTCCAGGCGGTCGTCGAGTCGGCGCTGCTCGGGGGGAAGGGCGCGCGGCTGGTCGTCCCGGACGGGCTCGACGCGTTCACCTTCCTGTTCTCCGAGTCGGCCGGCCGCGCGGTCGTCGCCGTGCCGCGCTCGGAGGAGGTCCGCTTCAACGACATGTGCGGTGCGCGTGGCCTCCCGGCCACCCGCGTCGGTGTCGTCGACGGCGACACGATCGAGGTCCAGGGCGAGTTCACGCTCCCCCTGTCCGATCTGCGCGAGGCCCACGAGGGGACCATCCCGGCGCTGCTGGCCTGATCCCTCCGCCCTTCCGCGTGCAGCCCGACGCCCCCGACCGGTCCGCCGGCCGGGGGCGTCGCGCCTTCCGGCAACGGTGGCCCGCCGAAGCGGCCGGCCCTCCCCGGACCACGCAGCGGGCCGGACGGAGGCGTCCGGTCACGGTCAGGGACGCACGACGGTGGGGCCCGAGGGGCCTTTCCGGCCGGTGCGGCCTTTCCGGCCGGTGCGGACGTCGCAATCCACACCGGACCCGGCAGACCCTCACCTGTCCAAGATCACCCCAGCCGGGACCTGGCTCCCTGTCCACACCCTCCCCGGACGGAACACCTAGGCTGCCGCCATGCCCCCGGCCAAGAAGCGCAGCCGTATCTACGATCCCGCGAAGACCCGCGCCGCCGTCCTGGCCCAGTTCGGGAACGTACGGGCGGCGGCCGGCACCCTCACCCCGGACCGGCTCGCCCTGCCCACCCGGCTCGGTGACTGGACCGTGGGGGAACTGGTCGCGCACATCGGGGCGGCCCTGACGGCGGTGGACCGGCTGCTCGACGAGCCCGAGCCCGCCCGGCAGGACGGCCGCCTGTCCGACTGGCCGTCCGCCATCGCGGCCGACGCGGACGCCATCGCCGGCACCGCCCGGCGGCTCGCGGCCGGCCATCCCGACCCCGGCGCGTACCTGGCCGCCGCCGAGTCGCGTTTCACCGCCCGCCTGGACACCCACCCCGGAAGCCGGCTGCTGCCCACCAGCGCGGGCGCGCTGCCGCTGGCCGACTACGTCGTGACCCGTGCCGTGGAGCTCGTCGTGCACACCGACGACCTGAACGCCGCGGTCCCCGGCCTGGACATCCCGTACGACCGGCAGGCCCTCGCCGTCTGCACCCGGCTGCTGGCCGACGCGCTCGCCGCGAAGGCGCCCGGTGGCTCGACGGAGGTGCGCATCCCGCCGTACGCCGTCGTGCAGTGCGTGGAAGGTCCCCGGCACACGCGGGGCACCCCGCCGAACGTCGTCGAGACCGATCCGCTGACCTGGATCCGGCTGGCCGGCGGACGGACACCCTGGCCGGACGCCCTCGCCCGGGGCAGGGTGCGCGCGAGCGGAGAACGGGCCGACCTCGGGCCGTACCTGCCGCTGCTCGGGTGAGTCCGGGCCGGCAAGGGGAACCGCCCGCTCCTCGCCCCCGTCGAATCGGCATGTACAGGCGAAAGCACCAGCAGCGCATGACCCTGACGGCCCTCGCCGTGCTCGTCGTCCCGCTCGCGGCGGCCTGTGGCGGCGAGAAGGCGGGCGCCGGCAGCGCCTCCGCAGAGGCGGAGGAACCGGTCACCGGCATCCGGTGGACCGTCGACAGCCTCACCGTCGACGGCACCACCCACCGGGCCCCCGACGGCGCGAACCTGACCCTCGACGACGACGGCCGGGCCACCGGCAGCTACGGATGCAACCTGTTCAAGGGCCGCGTCACCTTCGAAGGCGACCGGATCCGGTTCGGCGACGACCGCGAAACCACCCTGAGGGCCTGCTCCGAGCAGGTCATGGACCTCGAGAGCGCCGTGGCACGGGCGCTCGGCGACGGGGCCCTGGCGACCGACGTGAACGACGGCCGCCTCACCCTCACCACCGGGTCCGGCGACACCGTCCGCCTGAGCAGGACCGAGGACAGCCCGCTGCACGGCACCCGGTGGACCGTCACCACGCCGGCCGTGGACAGCCGCGCCCACCTCACCTTCGACAAGGAGAAGGGCACGGTCTCCGGCAGCCTCGGCTGCAACCAGGTGAACGCCGACGCCACCGTGCGCGACGGCCATATCACCCTCGGCGCCCCGGGCATGACCCGGATGATGTGCGAAGACTCACTCATGGACGCCGAGAGGGCCCTGTCGGAGCTGTTCAACGGCACCGTGAGCTACCGCATCGAAGGCCGGAACCTCGCCCTGACCAGCGAGAACGGCGCCGGCGTCCAGGCTGTCGCCGCGCGCTGATCCACCGCCGGGGGCATATCCCGCATTCGGATCAGGGGCCGGACTCGCCTACACTCGGAGGCGTGCCACGTGGTGACGGACGACTCAACCACGACCTGCTCCCCGGAGAGAAGGGCCCCCAGGACGCTTGCGGCGTCTTCGGTGTCTGGGCTCCGGGCGAAGAGGTCGCCAAGCTCACGTACTTCGGGCTGTACGCCCTCCAGCATCGGGGCCAGGAATCCGCGGGTATCGCGGTCAGCAACGGCTCCCAGATCCTCGTCTTCAAGGACATGGGCCTGGTGTCCCAGGTCTTCGACGAGACCTCTCTCGGTTCGCTCCAGGGTCATATCGCGGTCGGTCACGCCCGCTACTCGACCACCGGTGCCTCCGTGTGGGAGAACGCCCAGCCGACGTTCCGTGCCACCGCGCACGGATCCATCGCGCTCGGCCACAACGGCAACCTGGTCAACACGGCGCAGCTCGCCGAGATGGTCGCCGAACTCCCCAAGGAGAACGGCCGCGCCCCCAAGGTGGCGGCCACCAACGACACCGACCTGATCACCGCCCTGCTGGCCGGCCAGCGCGCCGCCGACGGCGAACCGGTGACCGTGGAGCAGGCCGCGCACGTGGTCCTTCCCAGGATCAAGGGCGCCTTCAGCCTCGTCTTCATGGACGAGAACACCCTCTACGCGGCCCGTGACCCGCAGGGCATCCGCCCGCTGGTCCTCGGCCGTCTGGAGCGTGGCTGGGTGATCGCTTCCGAGTCCGCCGCCCTCGACATCTGCGGTGCGAGCTATGTCCGCGAGATCGAGCCGGGCGAGTTCGTCGCCATCGACCAGAACGGACTGCGAACGACCCGGTTCGCGGAAGCGAAGCCCAAGGGCTGTGTCTTCGAGTACGTGTACCTGGCCCGTCCGGACACCGACATCGCCGGCCGGAACGTGTACCTCTCGCGCGTCGAGATGGGCCGCAAGCTCGCCAAGGAGGCCCCGGCCGAGGCCGACCTCGTCATAGCGACCCCGGAATCGGGCACCCCGGCCGCCATCGGCTACGCGGAGGCGTCCGGCATCCCCTTCGGCGCCGGCCTGGTCAAGAACGCGTATGTCGGACGGACGTTCATCCAGCCGTCGCAGACCATCCGCCAGCTCGGCATCCGCCTGAAGCTGAACCCGCTCAAGGAAGTCATCAAGGGCAAGCGCCTGGTCGTGGTCGACGACTCGATCGTCCGCGGCAACACCCAGCGCGCCCTGGTCCGCATGCTCCGCGAGGCGGGCGCCGCCGAGATCCACATCCGGATCTCCTCGCCGCCCGTGAAGTGGCCCTGCTTCTTCGGCATCGACTTCGCCACCCGGGCGGAGCTCATCGCCAACGGGATGACCATCGACGAGATCGGCACCTCGCTGGGCGCCGACTCCCTGTCGTACATCTCCATCGACGGCATGATCGAGGCGACCACCATCGCCAAGCCGAACCTGTGCCGCGCCTGCTTCGACGGCGAGTACCCGATGGACCTGCCCGACCCCGAGCTTCTCGGCAAGCAGCTCCTGGAGACCGAGCTGGCCGCCGGCACCGCCGCCCCGGCCTCGGTCGACGCGATCCGCCGCCCGTAAGCCCTGACGGACGACACGAAAGCTCTCACAGCCATGTCCCAGAACACTGGTGCCAGCTACGCAGCGGCGGGCGTCGACATCGAAGCGGGCGACCGCGCGGTCGAACTGATGAAGGAGTGGGTGAAGAAGACCCGGCGCCCCGAGGTCCTCGGCGGCCTCGGCGGCTTCGCCGGCCTCTTCGACGCCTCCGCCCTGAAGAACTACGAGCGTCCCCTGCTCGCCTCCGCCACGGACGGCGTCGGCACCAAGGTCGACATCGCCCGGCAGCTGGGGGTCTACGACTCCATCGGGCACGACCTGGTCGCCATGGTCATGGACGACATCGTGGTGTGCGGCGCCGAGCCGCTCTTCATGACCGACTACATCTGTGTCGGCAAGGTCCACCCCGAGCGGGTCGCCGCCATCGTCAAGGGCATCGCCGAGGGCTGTGTACTGGCCGGCTGCGCCCTGGTCGGCGGCGAGACGGCCGAGCACCCCGGACTGCTCGGCCCGGACGACTTCGACGTCGCCGGCGCCGGCACGGGTGTCGTGGAGGCCGACCGGCTGCTCGGCCCGGACCGCATCCGTACGGGTGACGCGGTGATCGCCATGGCGTCCTCGGGTCTTCACTCCAACGGCTACTCGCTCGTCCGGCACGTGCTGCTGGACCGCGCGGGGCTGGCCCTGGAGGCCCGGATCGACGAACTGGGCCGCACCCTCGGCGAGGAGCTCCTGGAGCCCACCAAGATCTACTCGCTGGACTGCCTGGCGCTGATGCGCACCACCGAGGTGCACGCGTTCAGCCACGTCACCGGCGGCGGACTCGCGGCCAACCTGGCCCGCGTGATCCCCGAGGGGCTGCACGCGCACGTGGACCGCTCCACCTGGACGCCCGCTCCGGTGTTCGACCTCGTCGGGCGGACCGGTTCGGTCGAGCGGCTGGAGCTGGAGAAGACCCTGAACATGGGCGTCGGCATGATCGCGATGGTGCCCCAGGAGTCCGTCGACGTGGCGCTGACGACGCTGGCCGACCGGGGCGTGGACGCCTGGGTGGCCGGCGAGATCACCGACCGCGGCGAGCACACCACCGGCGCGGCCCTCGTCGGTGACTACGCGAGCTGAGCACCGGGACGCTGCCCGCGCCGCGAGCGGGCGGGCAGCGCACCGGACCGTGGCACCGGTCCGGAATTCCCGGGCAACACTGAACCCGGCCGGTGACCGGGGTCACCTACCGGGTTCATGCTCAGCGCAAAGTCACGCGCCGCGACGCTGCTGCGGAGACGGGCCGTCCCCGCCCTCGTCGTCTTCCTCATAGAGGTCGGCGTACCGTGCGTACAGTTCGTCGTCCTGCTCATCGTCCTCGAAACGCTCACCATTGGGTGGTGGTTGGTTCGATGGTGATGCACCCAGCTCCTCAGCCAGGCGTGAGAGATCAGTCCCACCGCTGTTGTACTTCAGCTGGCGGGCGACCTTCGTCTGCTTGGCCTTGGCCCGGCCGCGCCCCATGGCTCGACCCCCTCAACGACGGGGCTCGACGGCCCCAGAGTCTTGACACGCGTTCATGGTCCAGAACGGTCTCTCCATGGAGAGACCGGTCCGTAGGGCTTCCACGGTACCTGAGCCCGCGCCCATCCGGTACGTCGCCCGCATGACGGGCCCGTGCCCAGGACCCTCGAGGTGCCTTGTCCTCGCTGGTCAACCGCGATTTTAACCACTTCTCGACGGTCGACCCGCCGGGAGAAGTGAGAGTTCTCTCCAAGGGCCCGCCCGCGGGTACCGCTCACACGTACGAGGGCGGCCCGGAGCGGGCCGCCCTCGTACGGCTCAACGGCCCGGACGCGCCTCCGCCATCCGCTGCTCGGCGATCCGGTCGGCCGCGGCGGCCGGCGGAATCCCGTCGTCCTTCGCACGTGCGAATATGGCGAGCGTGGTGTCGAAGATCTTCGAGGCCTTCGCCTTGCACCGGTCGAAGTCGAAGCCGTGCAGCTCGTCGGCGACCTGGATGACACCGCCGGCGTTCACCACGTAGTCCGGCGCGTAGAGGATCCCGCGGTCGGCGAGGTCCTTCTCCACGCCCGGGTGGGCGAGCTGGTTGTTGGCGGCGCCACAGACCACCCGGGCGGTCAGCACCGGGACACTGTCGTCGTTCAGTGCCCCGCCCAGGGCGCACGGGGCGTAGATGTCCAGGCCCTCGGTGCGGATCAGCGCCTCGGTGTCGGCGACGGCCGACACGCCCCGGGGGTGACGGTCGAGGATCCGGCGCACGGCGTCCTCGCGCACATCCGTGATCACGACCTCGGCGCCCTCCGCGCGCAGGTGCTCCACCAGGTGGTGGCCGACCTTGCCGACGCCCGCGACGCCGACCTTGCGGTCGCGCAGCGACGGGTCGCCCCACAGGTGCTGGGCGGCCGCCCGCATGCCCTGGTAGACGCCGAAGGAGGTGAGCACGGAGGAGTCACCCGCGCCGCCGTTCTCGGGGGAGCGGCCGGTGGTCCAGCGGCACTCGCGGGCCACGATGTCCATGTCGGCGACGTAGGTGCCGACGTCGCAGGCGGTGACGTACCGGCCGCCGAGCGAGGCGACGAACCGGCCGTAGGCCAGCAGCAGCTCCTCGCTCTTGATCTGCTCCGGGTCGCCGATGATCACGGCCTTGCCGCCGCCGTGGTCGAGACCGGCCATGGCGTTCTTGTACGACATCCCGCGCGCGAGGTTCAGCGCGTCGGCGACGGCCTCCTCCTCGGAGGCATACGGGTAGAAGCGCGTACCGCCGAGGGCGGGGCCCAGCGCGGTGGAGTGGAGGGCGATGACGGCCTTGAGGCCGCTGGCACGGTCCTGACAGAGCACGACTTGTTCGTGGCCCCCCTGGTCCGAGCGGAACAGGGTGTGCAGGACGCCGTCAGATACGTCGGTCACTGTGGTGACTCCTGAGTAGAAGCGGCGGGTGGGTCGGCCCCCGCGGGGTCCCCCGCGCTTGTGGCAGTGGGGGAGGGTGGCGGGGGCTTGTGGGCACGAGATTAGATCCTGGGACGCCGGTCGGTGGCACCGTGTCGCGGATCACCTCCGTCCGGAGTACCGCAGTGCGGCGGATTGTCCCGGTTCACCACCCGTCCGGGGCGCGTGCCGGCAGGTTTTCGCGGCGGTCCGCGGGGGAGGGAGCAGGCGTGCCCAAGGTGTCCTCGGTGATCGTCCCCTATGCGACCTACCTGCGCGTGTACGAACCGCTGGCCGCCTTCCCGGAACCGGAACGCGGCCACTGGGCCCGTTACGCGCGCCGCCCGGACCGTCCCTCCTACCAGGACGAACTCCGCCGTTCGCTGGCCGACCTGGCGCCCACCCCGCCGGTGCCGGTGCCGGTGCACGAGAGCGACGACGCGTTCGTCCTGGAGGCGGACGGCGTGGTCTGCGTCTGCCCGTGGCGCACCCGGCTGCGCGGCTGGCAGGCCCTGGGCGAGCTCGCCGAGGACTTTCCGCTGCCGGTCCTGGACGCGCTGCTTCCCCCGGTGGTCCGGCGTCAGGCCACCCAGGACTACGAACGCTGGCTGGCGGGCCATCCCGACGCCCGGCCGTGGATCCGCACCGCGACGTGGCAGGTGCCGATCAACTGGTTCGTGCTGTTCGAGGACGGCGAACGGGAGTACGGCAGGGGCTCGGCCGGTGAGGCGCCCTTCCTGCGGTACCGGACCCCCATGGTCCAGGCCCGCCGGCGGGTGGCGCGCGGACTGCGGGCCCTGCGGGACGCGATGGACGAGAGCCTGCTGATCGACGGACTCGTGGACGTCGGACGGTGGCTGGAGGAGTTCCACCCGCGCTCGCGGGTCGAGCTGGACTACGGCGGGCTGGTGCACGCCCTGCCGGCCGGCTCCCTCGAGGACGACCACTCGGCGGCGGACGTGGCCGAGGGGATCGCGGCGCTGCGGCGCGGGGACGAGGAGGGGGCGGGGGCGGCCTACGGGCGCCTCGTGGAGCGCTGGAGGTCGGTGCGTGACCTGCGCTCTGCGAACTGACGTTTGACCAAACGCCCTTCTTGGGGTTTTGTCATCGCCCTGAGGATCCTGAGATTCCGTCAGTGCGAGCCCGACAACGGACGTAGTCGCCGATCCCGGTCCTATGCCTCAAGCGTGGCAAGCGTGACGGACCGCACTTACGCGACCCTTGCGTCCCTTGCCCACCCTCATGCCAAAATAGGACAAGGAGTCCGGGGAGGGCTCCTCCGTCCTGTTGTGCTCGACTATGGGCGGAATCTCTGCATTGCACGCTTTGGGGGGTCTGATGACTCCTGATCGCTGGTGTGACTGATCGTCACAGCGGCGTGACTGTCCGCTATGGCACGGTCCATCGGCTTCCGCGGCTGATGAACACCTGGGAGGGCAATTCCATCGGTTTGGCCGACGTGGTTGGACAGATGGTGTAGTTGTAGTGCCGAGGACAAGCCGTTCGTCCTATAACCGACTCGACTCGCGTCCGCCATTTCGGGCAACGCGGGTCAAGGTGCAGAATTTAGAGGAAAGAACCGAGAAGGTTCGGTTCTCCCGAGGAGGCCGCTCATGACCGCTCGCACCCCTGATGCCGAGCCGCTGCTGACCCCGGCTGAGGTCGCCACCATGTTCCGCGTCGACCCGAAGACGGTCACGCGCTGGGCGAAGGCTGGCAAGCTCACGTCGATCCGCACGCTCGGCGGGCACCGCCGCTATCGCGAAGCCGAGGTCCGCGCACTGCTCGCGGGCATTCCGCAGCAGCGCAGCGAGGCCTGAACAACCGCATGAACCGGGCGCAACCGGCTGGTCCCCCACTGGTCGAGACGCCCGTGAACCTCAGCTCCAAGCGACGCGGGGACTGCCCCAACAGGCCCCTCGCCCAAGCCGATCAGAGCTTTCCAGGCAACTGAACACGGGTGCGTCGTCGATCGCGCTGGACTCCGCCGGGTCCAGCGCGATCTTTTTTGTGCGCTGCTGGTGGGCCGGCGGCGCCTCCGGCGAGTGTGGGGGGTGTTCTGTGTGCGGGACTGTCCGAGCCTGGGGGCGGCTGAGGGGTCACCTCGGTACGGGCCGGGACGGACCTCCCCGAGTAGTGCAATTGCACATATTAAATTGACTGGTTGTAGGGCGGGTGTAAGTACCGCACTTTCAGAAACTCATGCGGTGACACCCGTCACATACCAGTCGGCTTGTTGAGCCTGTGGCATATGCGCTAGAGGGAACGCCCGTTGGGCGGGGCTTGTTCCCCGGCCGGTTCCGGCGGGCGGGGCGGGCGGTCCAGCGCGAGCCGCAACAGGCGGTGGCAGACGGGACAGTGACGCGTCAGATGCCCGTACGACGACGCGGCCGACAGATGCGCGCGGAGCAGCGCCCGCGTCCTGTGCCCAGCCGATGCCGGCATGCGCCACCTCCAGGGGTTCCACGGGGTCGTGCCCTGCTTCCTGGAGTACCGGGAGACCTGCGGGCCCGTCAAGGCGGCGCAGGGCCGCAGAAGGGCGCACAGGGCCCCGGGGCGTGCGCGGGGGCCCGGTCGCGCGAGAAGGCCCGTCGCGCGAAGGAGCCCGGGTCCGAAGACCCGGGCTCCTTCGTACGGAAGGCCCGCCCTCTCGCGAGGTACGGGCCTTCCTGTGCTGCGGTCCTGACGGGATTTGAACCCGCGGCCTCCACCTTGACAGGGTGGCGAGCACTCCAAACTGCTCCACAGGACCAGATTCGCGGCGCCATTCGTGCGTTGCGCTGCGAGAAGGACTGTACAGGAGCGGCCGCCCCCCGGTCGAACTCACCGTGTGTGCGGGCGCGGTCACGGCACCGCCGCGTCGATCGCCTTCACGATCCGCTTGTCCGACACCGGGTACGCCGTGCCGAGCGCGTGGGCGAAGTAGCTGACCCGCAGCTCCTCGATCATCCAGCGGATGTCCAGGACCTGGCGCGGCACGGGCCGCCCCCGCGGCAGCTGTTCCAGCAGCCACGCGTACTCGTCCCGCATCTCGTGGACCTTCGCCATCCGCGTGGTGTCCCGCTGCGCGTTCGCCGCCATCTGCTGGAGCCGCCGGTCCGCGGCCACCAGATAGCGCATCAGGTCCGGCAGCCGCCGCAGCCCGGCCTCCGTCACGAAGCCCGGCCGTACGAGCCCGTCCAGCTGCGTGCGCACGTCCTGGAGGTTCGCCAGCAGCGCGGGGCTGCGCACACCCTTCAGGCGGCGCTCACAGGCCTGCCAGGCGGCCAGTACCTGCTGCACCTGGTCCACCGCGCGCACCGTCGTGTCGACAAGGTCCGCGCGGACCTTGTCGAACAGCTTCCGGAACGACTCCTCGTCCCACACCGGACCGCCGAAGTCCGCGATCAGCCGGTCCGCCGCGGCTGTCGCGCAGTCCTCGAACAGGGCCTGCACCGAACCGTGCGGATTCGCGGACAGCGCCAGCTTCTGGGGGTTGGTCAGCTTTTCGGAAGCGAACTTCGCGGGGTTCACCGGGATCCCGAGCAGGATCAGCCGCCGCGTGCCCCTCCACATCGCCTCCGCCTGCTCGGCCTCCGAGTCGAACAGCCGGACCGAGACCGAGTCACCGTCGTCCACCAGCGCCGGATAGGCCTTCACCGGCTGACCGGCACGACGGGTCTCGAACACCCGGGTGAGCGAACCGATCGTCCAGTCCGTCAGTCCCCGACGCTCCAGCGACTCACCGCCCTGGCGCTGCGCGGTCGCGGCGGCCGCCTGGGACAGCGCCTGGCGCGCCTTCGGCCGCAACCGGACCTGGAGCGCCTCCAGATCCTTGTCCTCGGCGAGCTTGCGGCGCCGCTCGTCGACGATCCGGAAGGTCACCTTCAAGTGGTCGGGAACGCGGGACCAGTCGAAGTCCTCCGCCTCGAACGGCACTCCGACCATCCGCTTCAGCTCGCGGGCCATCGTCACCGTCAGCGGCTCCTGCGACGGCACCGCCCGCTCCAGGAACGCCCGGGCGAAGTCCGGCGCCGGCACGTAGTTCCGGCGGATCGGCTTGGGGAGCGAACGGATCAGCTCCGTGACGACGTCCGCCCGCAGCCCCGGGATCTGCCACTCGAAGCCCTCGTCCGTCACCTGGTTCAGTACCTGGAGGGGAATGTGGACCGTCACACCGTCCGCGTCCGCGCCCGGCTCGAACTGGTACGTCACCCGGAACTTCAGGGGACCCTGGTGCCAGGTGTCGGGATAGTCGGCCTTGGTGACCGATCCGGCCGATTCACGGATCAGCATCTCCCGCTCGAAGTCGAGGAACTCCGGCTGCTCGTGCCGCTTGTGCTTCCACCAGGAGTCGAAATGCGCCCCGGAGACCACGTGGTCGGGGATCCGCTGCTCGTAGAAGTCGTACAGGGTCTCGTCGTCGACCAGGATGTCCCGGCGCCGCGCCCGGTGCTCCAGCTCCTCGACCTCGGTCAGCAGCCGCCGGTTGTCCGCGTAGAACTTGTGGTGGGTACGCCAGTCGCCCTCGACCAGCGCGTTGCGGATGAACAGCTCCCGGGAGACCTCCGGATCGATGCGGCCGTAGTTCACCTTGCGCTGCGCCACGATCGGCACGCCGTACAGCGTCACCTTCTCGTAGGCCATCACGGCCGCCTGGTCCTTCTCCCAGTGCGGTTCGCTGTAGGTGCGCTTCAGCAGATGCTCCGCGAGCGGCTCCACCCACTCCGGCTCGATCTTCGCGTTGACCCGCGCCCACAGCCGGGACGTCTCCACCAGCTCGGCCGACATCACGAACCGCGGCGGCTTCTTGAACAGGGCCGACCCCGGGAAGATCGCGAACTTGGCGTTGCGCGCGCCCAGGTACTCGTTCCGGCCGCCGTCCTTGCGGCCGCCGCCCTGACCGGAGTCCTTGGACTCCTTCACGTCCTTCATACCGATGTGCGAGAGCAGACCGGACAGCAGCGACACATGGACGCGGTCCTCCGCCGCGTCGCCCTCGTTCAGCTGGATGCCCATCTGCCGGGCGACCGTCCGCAGCTGCGTGTAGATGTCCTGCCACTCCCGGATCCGCAGGAAGTTCAGATACTCCTGCTTGCACATCCGCCGGAACGACGAGGAGCCGCGCTCCTTCTGCTGTTCACGGACGTACCGCCACAGGTTGAGGAAGGCCAGGAAGTCGCTGGACTCGTCCCGGAAACGGGCGTGCTGCTGATCGGCCTGGGTCTGCTTGTCCGCCGGCCGCTCGCGCGGGTCCTGGATCGACAGCGCCGCCGCGATCACCATGACCTCGCGGGCGCAGCCGTTGCGGTCCGCCTCCAGCACCATGCGCGCCAGCCGGGGGTCCACCGGCAGCTGTGCCAGTTTCCGCCCGGTCTCGGTGAGCCGCTTGCGCGGGTCCTTCTGCGCCGGGTCCAGCGCCCCCAGCTCCTGCAGCAACTGCACACCGTCACGGATGTTGCGGTGGTCCGGCGGGTCGATGAACGGGAACTTCTCGATCTCGCCCAGGCCGGCCGCCGTCATCTGCAGGATCACCGAGGCGAGGTTGGTCCGCAGGATCTCCGCGTCGGTGAACTCCGGGCGGGTGAGGAAGTCGTCCTCGCTGTACAGCCGGACGCAGATGCCGTCCGACGTACGGCCGCAGCGGCCCTTGCGCTGGTTGGCGCTCGCCTGCGACACCGGCTCGATCGGCAGCCGCTGCACCTTGGTGCGGTGGCTGTAGCGGGAGATACGGGCGAACCCGGGATCGATGACGTACTTGATGCCCGGCACGGTGAGGGAGGTCTCGGCCACGTTGGTGGCCAGAACGATCCTGCGTCCGCTGTGCTGCTGGAACACCCGGTGCTGCTCGGCGTGCGACAGCCGCGCGTACAGCGGCAGCACCTCGGTCGACCGGTACCGCTTCTTCGTCAGCGCGTCCGCCGTGTCCCGGATCTCCCGCTCACCGGAGAGGAACACCAGGATGTCGCCGGGCCCTTCCGCCATCAGCTCCTCGACGGCGTCCGTGATCGCCGTGATCTGGTCCCGGTCGGCGTCGTCCGAGTCCTCCTCGAGCAGCGGCCGGTACCGCACCTCCACCGGATAGGTGCGCCCGCTGACCTCGACGATCGGGGCGTCGCCGAAGTGCCGGGAGAAACGCTCCGGGTCGATCGTCGCGGAGGTGATGACGACCTTGAGGTCCGGCCGCTTCGGCAGCAGCTGCGCCAGGTAGCCGAGCAGGAAGTCGATGTTGAGCGACCGCTCGTGCGCCTCGTCGATGATGATCGTGTCGTAGGCGCGCAGCTCACGGTCGGTCTGGATTTCCGCGAGCAGGATGCCGTCGGTCATCAGCTTGACGAAGGTGGCGTCCGGGTTCACCTGGTCGGTGAAACGGACCTTCCAGCCGACGGCCTCACCCAGCGGGGTGTCCAGCTCCTCGGCGACCCGCTCCGCGACGGTACGGGCGGCGATCCGGCGGGGCTGCGTGTGCCCGATCATGCCCCGGACGCCCCGGCCCAGCTCCATGCAGATCTTCGGGATCTGCGTGGTCTTGCCGGAGCCCGTCTCACCGGCGACGATCACGACCTGATGATCACGGATCGCCTCGGCGATGTCGTCCTTCTTCTGGCTGACGGGGAGCTGCTCCGGATACCGGATACCGGGCACCCGGGCGCGCCGTGCCGTCATCCGCTCCGCGGCCGCGGCCACCTCCGTCTCGATCTCGGCGAGCACGGCGTCGCGTGCCTCCGGCTTACGGATCCTGCGTGCACCCTCGAGCCGCCGTCCGAGCCGGTGCGCGTCGCGCAGCGACAGCTCGGTGAGACGGGAGGCGAGGGAGCCGAGAGCGGGGGCAGAGTGCGTAGACATACGGACTCCAGGGTCTCATCCCGCGGAAATACGCGGCCAATGATTTTGCCGGGACACACAACAAGGCCCCGATCGATGATCGGGGCCTTTGCTGTGGCTGGGGCCGGGGTCGAACCGGCGACCTATCGCTTTTCAGGCGATCGCTCGTACCAACTGAGCTACCCAGCCGTGGTGTTTCACGTGAAACACCAGCGGTCCTGACGGGATTTGAACCCGCGGCCTCCACCTTGACAGGGTGGCGAGCACTCCAAACTGCTCCACAGGACCAAGCGTGTCGTACGACAGTGTCGCACAGGGTGGTGCGTGCCCCCAACGGGATTCGAACCCGTGCTACCGCCTTGAAAGGGCGGCGTCCTAGGCCGCTAGACGATGAGGGCTATCGGCCCGCCTGGGCGCCTTGCGGCGCGTCGGGGACGTCAGAAGCATATGGGATGGCGGGAGGGTTCGCCAAAACGGTTTACGGCGCGGGGGTCGAGCGGCTGCCCGGGGAGGGGGTCGGCGCGGTGGCCGGGGGAGCGCCGGAGGGGGAGGGCGAGGGACCCGAGGGGGACGGCGAGGTCTTTGCGCCCGGCTGGTTCTCCTCGGGAAGGTGCCGGCTGACCTCCGCCGTGGTCAGGCCGAGTCCGCCCAGTTCGATCGAGTCCCAGGCCTGGAGGCGGCGGCTGTCCCGGTCGAAGTAGAGGATCGACGTCTCGATGGGGTCGGGGTACTTGCCCTCGATGGCGCGCAGGCCGCTGCCGCCGGTGGAGCCCTCGACGCGGAGCCGGGTGCCGTACCGCATGACCTTGGTCTCCTCGCGGTGGAGGTGACCGGCCAGGACCAGCGGCACGGTGCCGTCGACCTCGCGGGCCGCCGAGGGCTCATGGGCGAGTGCGACGTCCACCGGGGTGCCGGCGGCGCGCTGGTCGCGCAGGGCCGAGGCGAGCCGGGCGCCGGCCAGTTCCTGGGACTCCTCGGCGCCGGTCCTGGTCGAGCGGTCGGGGGTGAACTGCGGGTCGCCGATGCCCGCGAAACGCAGTCCGGCGACGGTCTTCGCCCTGCCCTCGTCGAGGACGTGGACGTTCTTCATGCGCTCGAGATAGCGCTGGGTGACGAGCGAGTCGTGGTTGCCGCGGACCCAGACATAGGGAGCGCCGAGGTGCTCGACGGGGTCGAGGAAGCCGTTCTCGGCGGCGGTGCCGTGGTCCATCGTGTCCCCGGTGTCGACGATCACGTCCACCCGGTACTGCTCCACCAGGGAGGCGATGATCTTCCAGCTGGCGGGGTTGAGATGGATGTCGGAGACGTGCAGGACGCGCAGCGTGGTCGGGTCGGGCCGGTAGACGGGGAGGGTGGAGGTGGCGTCGTAGAGCTTGGTCACGTTGGTGACGAGGCGGGCCAGCTCCTGCTGGTAGACGTCGAACTCGGTGACGATGCTGCGCGCGTCGCCGACGAGTGAGGGGGCCGAGGAGAGCAGGCCGGAAAAGCGGGGCTCCAGGACCGAGTCGGGGTTCCAGGTGGCGTACGCGGTGCCTCCGGACGCGGCCAGGAGGGTGAGGGCGAGGCCGCCGGCGGCGAGGGCCCGGCGGGGGCGGCGGTAGACGATCAGACCGAGCGCGGTGGCACCGGTGACGACGGCCACGCAGGAGCGTACGGCGAGGTCGGCGGTGCCGCGGGCGATGTCCTGGGTGACCTCGTCCTGGAGGCCGGAGAGGCGCTCGGGGTGGTCGACCAGGGCCTGGGAGCGTGCGGGGTCGAGCTGGTCGACGTTGACGTCGAGGCGCACGGGGGCGGTGTGGCTGTCGAGTTGGAGGGCGCCCAGAGGGGAAACGTTGATCTTGGTGCCGCCGGACAAGGAGGGGCGCAGCGCCATCGTGGTGTCCATGGGGCCGACGGGGACGCGCACGTTGCCGACGACGAGCAGACCCAGCCAGGCACCGAGAACGACCACGGCCACGAGCACCGGAGCACGCGTCCAGGGGCGCACGGCCGGGGCGAGGGTGGTGGTCCCGGTCGGGGGCGCGGACCGGCGGGAGCGGCGGGGGGACAGGGCCCGCGGGAGCCGTGGGAAGCGGCGGAGGGCGTTCTCGACGAGGGTGGGGACGCGGGCCATTGGTCCCGTATGCCCATCTGGCGCGGGGGATATGCGGGTGTCCCGCGCATCTCGTACGGACGGCCCGTACCCGACAATGGCTCTGTGCTGGAGATGACGCGCGAGATGTTCGAGGAGCTGGTCTCCGAGGCGCTGGACCGGATTCCGCCGGAGCTGATGCGGCTGATGGACAACGTCGCGGTGTTCGTCGAGGACGAACCGCCGGCGGACGATCCGGAGCTGCTCGGGCTGTACGAGGGGACTCCGCTGACGGAGCGGGGTGAGTGGTACGCCGGAGTGCTGCCGGACCGGATCACCATCTACCGGGGGCCCACCCTGCGGATGTGCGAGTCCCGGGAGGACGTGGTCGCCGAGACGGAGATCACGGTGGTGCATGAGATCGCGCACCACTTCGGGATCGACGACGCCCGGCTGCACGCGCTCGGCTACGGATAGGAGGGCGGCCCCGGGTGGTCCGGGGGCCGCGGAGTGAGGTGTACGACACCCCCGGGCCGTACGCGTGTCTTCTTGCGGGTGGCGGGAGTTGGGGTTGTTGACCCTGTACTCCCACCGGAGGTGGCTCCGTGCGCCGCTTGTACGTACCCGTCCGCCTGGCCGCCACCGTCGTCGCCGTCGCCGCTGCCGCCGGCTGTGTGAGCGTGGGTGAGGACGGTGCCGGCGGGGGCGGCGGGCCGTCGCACTCCGTGGGGCGGCCGGGCGGTGCGGCGCCGGAGGGGGACACGGCGGGGCCGGACGGCGCCGGCGGCCACGGCGCCGCGGCGGACGGTGGCGAGCGCGCGGACGGCGGTCAGGGCACGGAGCGCGAGGGCAGGAGGAAGAAGGGCCGGGCGACGGCGACGGCGTCCGCCGGCGTCTCTCCGGCTCCGGGGGCGAGCCGGCCGGCACCGGCCGACGGAGGGCCGGGCGACCTCCCGGGGCCGGACCCCGACGAAGGCCCCGTTCCGCCGGAGCCCACGCGGACACCGGATCCGGATCCCACACCGGTGCCGCCCGAGCCGTCGGACGTGCCGGAGCCGACCCAGGCGGAACCGTCCTCGTCGGCACACCAGCCGCCCGGGACCCAGCTGGCGCAGCGGGAACCGGCGCCGGAAGCGGGGGCGCCGGCCTAAGGTCTTCTCAGCACTTCCCTGCCCATCGGACCCCCGCTCACCTGCCGGTTTGCTTCAGAGGTGCCGGGGTGCGTATGGTGGCAGATCGTTTGATCCTATTTGCCCGGCGCCACTGCAGAGCGCGCCGTGTGGCGCGTAGTCTCTCCCTTGCCGTGGTGGACCGCATCGAGGCGGTCGTATTGCGAAGTGCGAATCACGGAGTTGACGGGCGCGTGCCGAAGAGACTCCGGAAGGTTTCGCATTCGTATGCCCATCGCCAGTACTGATCACGTCGTCGTGCCCGAGAACCCCGAGAACATCGAGGACGTCGACATCACCATCGAGAACACCGACACCGACACCGACGTCAGCGTCGAGCCGGCGGTCCTCGAGCCCACCTTCACCGACCTCGGCCTGCCCGAGGGTGTCGTGCGCAAGCTCGCGCAGAACGGTGTCACCTCCCCCTTCCCGATCCAGGCCGCGACCATCCCGGACGCCCTGGCCGGCAAGGACATCCTCGGCCGCGGCCGCACCGGCTCCGGCAAGACCCTCTCCTTCGGTCTGCCGACCCTGGCCACGCTGGCCGGCGGCCGCACCGAGAAGCACAAGCCGCGCGCCGTCATCCTGACGCCGACGCGTGAGCTCGCCATGCAGGTCGCCGACGCGCTCCAGCCGTACGGCGACGTGATGGGCCTGAAGATGAAGGTCGTCTGCGGCGGCACGTCGATGGGCAACCAGATCTACGCCCTCGAGCGCGGCGTCGACGTCCTCGTCGCCACCCCGGGCCGTCTGCGGGACATCATCAACCGCGGCGCCTGCTCCCTGGAGAACGTGCAGATCACCGTTCTCGACGAGGCCGACCAGATGTCCGACCTGGGCTTCCTGCCCGAGGTCACCGAACTGCTCGACCAGGTCCCGGCGGGCGGCCAGCGCATGCTGTTCTCCGCGACCATGGAGAACGAGATCAAGACCCTGGTCGACCGCTACCTCACCGACCCGGCGACCCACGAGGTCGACGCGGCGCAGGGCGCGGTGACGACCATGTCGCACCACATCCTCGTGGTGAAGCCCAAGGACAAGGCGCCGGTCACCGCGGCCATCGCCTCCCGCAAGGGCCGCACCATCATCTTCGTCCGCACCCAGCTGGGCGCCGACCGCGTTGCCGAACAGCTGCGCGACGCCGGGGCCAAGGCCGAAGCGCTGCACGGTGGCATGACGCAGGGCGCGCGCACGCGGACCCTGGCGGACTTCAAGGACGGCTACGTCAACGTCCTGGTCGCCACGGACGTCGCCGCCCGCGGTATCCACGTCGACGGCATCGACCTCGTCCTGAACGTGGACCCGGCCGGTGACCACAAGGACTACCTGCACCGCGCGGGCCGCACGGCGCGCGCCGGCCGCACCGGCACCGTGGTGTCCCTGTCCCTGCCGCACCAGCGGCGCCAGATCTTCCGGCTGATGGAGGACGCGGGCGTCGACGCCACGCGCCACATCATCCAGGGCGGCGCGGCGTTCGACCCGGAGGTCGCCGAGATCACCGGCGCCCGGTCGATGACCGAGGTGCAGGCCGAGTCGGCGGGCAACGCGGCGCAGCAGGCCGAGCGCGAGGTCGCCCAGCTCACCAAGGAGCTCGAGCGGGCGCAGCGCCGCGCCTCCGAGCTGCGCGGCGAGGCCGACCGGCTGCTGGCCCGCTCCGCGCGGGAGCGCGGCGAGGACCCGGAGACGGTGGTGGCCGAGGCGGCCGTCGTGGCGTCGGCCGAGGCCGAGGTGTCGCTGCCGGAGCAGCCGACCGCGCGGGACGTCGAGCGGACGGAGCGCTTGGAGCGCCCCGCGGCCTCGGCGCCGTACGAGCGGCGTGAGCGCCGTGACGACCGCGGTGGCGACCGTGGCGGCTTCCGTCGCGACGACCGCGGTGACCGTGGTGACCGTGGCGGGCGTCCCTTCGAGCGCCGTGACGACCGCGGCGGCTTCAACCGGGACCGCGACCGGGACAACCGTGGCGGTGACCGCGGCGGTTTCCGCCGTGACGACCGTGGTGACCGTGGCGGGCGTTCCTTCGAGCGCCGTGACGACCGCCGTGACGACCGTGGCGGCGACCGCGGTGGCTTCCGCCGTGACGACCGTGGTGACCGTGGCGGGCGTCCCTTCGAGCGCCGTGACGACCGCGGTGGCGACCGTGGCGGTTTCCGTCGTGACGACCGCGGCGACCGCGGCGACCGTGGTGACCGTGGCGGGCGTCCCTTCGAGCGCCGTGACGACCGTGGCGGTGAGCGTGGCGGCTTCCGCCGTGACGACCGCGGTGGGCGTCCCTTCGAGCGCCGTGACGACCGTGGCGGCAGCCACCGGGGCAGCGACCGTCCGTTCAACCGCGACCGCCAGGGCGACCGCCCGGCCTTCCGCACCGGCGGCCACGACCGTCCGCAGGGCCGCCGTGACGACCACCGCGGCGGCAGCCCCGTCGGCCGACGCGACGACAAGCCGCGCTGGAAGCGCAGCAGCTGACGCCTCCTCACGGCACTGACCGGAAGGCCCGCGCGACACACGTCGCGCGGGCCTTCCGCGTTCTCCGCGGGACACGTCCTGACCCGTCTCCCCGATACCCGATCGGAGACTCGGCGACGTCCCGCTATGCTCGTGGAGGCAACATCGCCAGGGCCCTTAGCTCAATTGGCAGAGCAGTGGACTTTTAATCCATTGGTTGTGGGTTCGAGTCCCACAGGGCCTACCTCGTGAGCAGCCCCTGACCTGCGGCGGAAGCCGGAGGGCAGGGGCTGTGTCGTTCCGGTGCCGGCGCGGCGGCCGGTCCGCGGCCGCCGGACCCACGGGGCGGGAGGTGGCGGGCACTAGAGTTCGAGAAATGAGCGCATCGGGGAACGGGCTGCGTTTTGCCGTGCTGGGGCCGGTCAGGGCCTGGCGGGACGGGCGGGAGCTGGATCTCGGCTCTCCGCAGCAACGGGCGTTCCTGGCGGCGCTGTTGCTGCGCGGCGGACGGCCCGTCACACTCGGCGGGCTCGTCGACGACCTCTGGGGCGAGCAGCCGCCCGCCGCCGCCGTGTCCGTCCTGCGGACGTACGCCTCGCGGCTGCGCAAGGTAGTGGAGCCCGGCGGGAACGCGGCCGGCGCGCCACGGGTGCTCGTCTCGGTCGGCGACGGATACCTGATGCGGTTCCCCCCGGACGCCCTGGATCTGACGGAGTTCAGACGACGGGTCGCCCGCGCCCTGACATGGCGCGCGGAGGGCGGGTTCGACGCCGCGGACGGTCTGCTGCGCGCCGTGCTGGACGGCTGGCAGGAGGTGGCGCTGGCCGGCCTGCCCGGCCGGCTGGCCGAGGCGGAGCGCGTCCGGCTGAACGAGGAGCGGCTCGCCGTGCTGGAGAGCCGCATCGAGAACGATCTCGACCTCGGGCGGCACGGCGAGGTGATCGCCGAACTGATGTCCCTGAACCGTCACCACCCGCTGCGGGAACAGCTGTGCCGACTGCTCATGCTGGCTCTGTACCGGTCGGGCCGGCAGGCCGAGGCGCTGGAGGTGTTCCGCGGCACCCGCCGGACCCTGGTGGGGCAGCTGGGCATCGAACCCGGCGCCCCGCTGCGGGAACTGCGCGACCGTATGCTCCTCGCCGACCCGGCCCTGGCACCGCCCCGGCGGCAGACTCCGCCGCCGTCCCCGCCGGCCCGGCCCCCCGCACCGGCCGAGCAGCGGATCACCCGGCCGGCGCAACTGCCCGCCGACCTGCCCACCTTCGCCGGCCGCGGCACCGAACTCGAGCGGATACGGTCCCTTCTCCCGGCCGGCGCAGGGGCCCCCTCCTCGGTGGTCATCGGGGCGATCGGCGGTATGGGCGGTATCGGCAAGACCACCCTGGCCGTGCGCTGGGCGCACGAGGTCGCCGACCGCTTCCCCGACGGACAGCTCTGCATCAACCTCAGGGGCTTCGACCCGACCGGCACGGCCATGACGCCGGAAGAGGCGATCCGTGCCTTCCTCGACGCCCTCGGCGTCCCGCCCGCGAGCATCCCCGCCGGTCTCGACGCACAGGCGGCGCTGTACCGCAGCATCCTCGCCCGGCGGCGGGTGCTGATCCTGCTGGACAACGCCCGTGACACCGCCCAGGTACGCCCGCTGCTGCCCGGGTCACCCGGTTCCCTGGTCATCGTCACCAGCCGCAGCCGGCTCACCGGCCTGGTCGTCGGCGAGGGGGCGTTCCTGCTGACCCTGGACCAGCTGACCACCGCCGAGGCCCGCGATCTGCTGGCGCGCCGCCTCGGGGCCGGCCGGGCCGCCGCGGAACCGGAGGCGACGGACGAGATCATCACCCGGTGCGCCCGGCTGCCGCTGGCGCTGGCCATCGTCGCCGCCCACGCCGCCGGCCATCCCGCGTTCCCGCTGGCCTCCATCGCCGAGGAGGTACGCGAGAGCCAGGGCAGCCTCGACGCCTTCACCGGGGGCGAGGACATCACCACCGACGTGCGGGCCGTGTTCTCCTGGTCGTACAACGCGCTGTCCGCCCCGGCCGCGCGGCTGTTCCGCCTCCTGGGCCTGCACTGCGGGCCGGACATGTCCCTGCCCGCCGTGGCCGCGCTCGCCGGCCTGGAGACGCGGGGGACCCGCACGCTGCTCGCCGAACTCACCGGGGCCCATCTGGTCATCGAGCGTCTGCCCGGCCGCTACGCCCTGCACGACCTGCTGCGGGTCTACGCCGCGGAACGCGTCCACACCGAGGATCCGCCGCCGGAGCGGGAACGGGCCGTCGAGCGGCTGCTCGCCTGGTACCTGCATTCCGCCGGCGCCGCCTACCCGCTGATCACCCCGTACCGCGACCGGGTTCCGCTTCCCGGCCCGCCCGACCGGTGCCGGCCCTTCACACCGGCGACGCGCGAGGAGGCCCTGGAATGGTGCGAGACCGAGCGGGGCAACCTGGTCCGCGCGGTGCACCAGGCCGTCGCGTGGGGACTGCCGGGCATCGCCTGGCGGCTGCCCGCGGTCCTGTGGGGGTTCCTCTACCTCCGCAGCCATCTGCACGACTGGCTCGACACCGCGGGCGCCGGACTGGCCGCCGCCCGCGCCGCACAGGACCGGGCCGGTGAGGCCCAGGGCCTCGCGGACCTGGCCGCCGCGCTGCGCAGTATGGGCAGGATCGAGGAGTCCATCGAGGTGCAGTACCGGGCGCTGGCCGTCTGCCGTGAGCTCGGGGACGCGCGGGGCAGGTCGAGGGCGGTGGGCAACCTGGGCGACGCCTACCTCCAGATCGGCCGGCCGGCCCGGGCCGTGGAGTACATCCGCCGGGGACTGGCCCTGGACCGGGCCCTCGGCAACGCATGGGGGGTGGGCATCGCCCTGACCAATCTGGGCGACGCCTACCAGCGGCTCGGCCGGTTCGAGGAGGCCGTCTCGTCCCTGGAGGAGGCACGGACCGTCCTGCGCCGGAGCAACCACCGCTGGGTCGAGGGCCTCGCGCTGGACATCCTCGGCACGGTCCACCACCGGCTCCGGCACTACGACGACGCGGTCGCGCACTACCACCGTGCGCTGGAGACCCACCGTGCCGTGGCCAACCGCTGGGGCGAGGGCCATTCCCTCAGCAATCTCGGCGACGCCCTGCTCGACGCCGGCCGGCCGGAGGACGCCCGCGCGGAATGGACCCGGGCCCTGGAGATCTTCGTGGAGATCGGTCATCCGGACGCCGGAAAGGTCCGCGAGAGGCTCGGCCGGCCGCCGCGGGAGGACCCGCCCGTAGCGGACGGCGACGAACAGCACCAGCCCGGCGACGCCCAGCGCGATGCCCAGGGTGACGCTGCCCGNGCGCGGCCCGAAGGCCGCGCGGGGCGTGACGGGGTGGCCCGTGTCAGTGGCGGTACGAGGGCCGTGCGCCCGTACGGCGGCGGTCGGGGTCGAGGAGTTGCACGGCGATGCCGGAGAGCACCAGACCCGCCGCGATCAGCAGTCCGTCGGAGACGATCACACCCGCGATCAGCATCACCACTCCGACGGCCAGCGCCCACCAGGCGCCCGTGCGCCGGTACTCGCGGGGGCGGGTCGGCTGCCCGGCGGACAGCGAGCGGGCGAAACGGGGATCCTGGTGCTCGAGTCGGGCCGCGAGGTCGACCAGACGATCGTCGTTGGACTGGGGCACGGCTCCTCCTTCCCAGAGGTGGCCGCACGGCGCCACGCCGACGGCCGTCGCTCCGGTACCAGGGGACGGGCGAGGGGGCCCGCCCTCCTGCTGCGGGCCCGGCCACTGCAAGGGAACGCGCCTGTCTGCAGGCGTCTCGTCCGTCCGGTACCGGGTAGACCCCAGCGTCTCCCGCCGCAGCCGGTCCGGGCCATCGGTCACGGGCCCCATCCTCACTGGGGGCCGCTGCGTACACGGACCGTGGGCCGGCCCGCGGCCCGGGGGAAAAATGGGGGTTGTCACCGATGGCGCGGGGACGGATCAGGGGACAGGCTGGGCGGTGACGGCCCGCGCCGCGCCCCCGGTCCGCGGGCCCGTCACCGCTCCCGCCGCACCGGGAGCCCGAGTGAGCGGCCCAGGGTGAGGAGGCGGTTGACGGGTGCCTCTGTTCTGGCGGATCTTCATGCTGAACGCCGTCGTCCTCATTGTCGCCACGGCACTTCTGCTGGGACCGGTCACCGTATCCACCCCCGTGCTGCTCACCGAGGCCGCGGTCCTCACCGTGGGCCTGGCCGCCATGCTGGTCGCCAACGCGCTGCTGCTGCGCTTCGGGCTCGCCCCGCTGCAACGCCTGACCCGGGCCATGACCACGACCGACCTGCTCCGCCCGGGACGCCGTCCCGCGGTCGGCGGACGCGGCGAGATCGCCGAGCTGATCACCACGTTCAACACCATGCTCGACCGGCTGGAGGACGAGCGCGCCACGAGCAGCGCCCGCGCCCTGTCCGCCCAGGAGGGCGAGCGCCGCCGCGTCGCCCAGGAACTGCACGACGAGGTCGGCCAGTCCCTGACCGCCGTACTGCTCCAGCTCAAACGTGCCGCCGACCACGCCCCGTCCGAGCTGCGCGAGGAACTGCGGATGGTCCAGGAGACCACCCGCGCCAGCCTGGAGGAGATCCGGCGCATCGCCCGCCGGCTGCGCCCGGGGGTGCTGGACGAGCTGGGCCTGGCCAGTGCCCTCAAGGCCCTCGCCACCGAGCTCGGCGGCTCCGGTCTGGGCGTCCAGCACAGCCTCGCCCCGGACGTGCCGGAACTCGACCGGGAGACCGAGCTCGTCATCTACCGCGTCGCCCAGGAAGGCCTCACCAACGCAGCCCGTCACTCCGGCGCCCGCCGCGCCGAACTCGCCCTGTACCGCTCACCCGGCGGTGTCGAACTCCGGGTCCGGGACGACGGCCGGGGCATCGGCCTGGCGCAGGAGGGTGCCGGCATCCGCGGGATGCGGGAGCGCGCCCTGCTCGTCGGCGCCGTGGTGACGGTGGAGGGCCGCGCCGAGGGCGGTACCGAAGTACGCCTGGCCGTCCCCGTTCCCGCCCGTTTTCCCGCGCACGCCCTCGTCCCCCTGCGAGGGCCGTCCGCCCACGCCCCGCCCCCGTGACCGATGAGCCCCGACCGGAAACGACGAAATGAACGAGCAGGCCCCCACCCGCATTCTCCTCGCCGACGACCACGCGCTGGTCCGCCGGGGGGTCCGTCTCATCCTGGACGGCGAACCGGAGCTGACCGTCGTGGCCGAGGCCGCGGACGGCGCCGAGGCACTCGAACAGGCCCGTGAGCACCGCCCCGACCTGGCCATTCTCGATATCGCCATGCCCCGGCTGACCGGTCTCCAGGCGGCCCGTGAGCTCTCCCGCACCCTGCCGGAGACGCGGATCCTCATCCTGACCATGTACGACAACGAGCAGTTCTTCTTCGAGGCGCTCGCCGCCGGCGCCTCGGGCTATGTCCTGAAGTCCGTCGCCGACCAGGACCTGGTCGCGGCCTGCCACGCCACCATGCGCGGTGAGCCGTTCCTCTACCCCGGGGCCGTCAACGCCCTCATCCACAACTACCTCGACCTCGCGCGGGAGGGCAGGACCCTGCCGGCCAAGGCCATCACCGACCGCGAGGAGGAGATCCTCAAGCTCGTCGCCGAGGGCCACACCTCGCAGCAGATCGCCACCCTTCTGGTGATCAGTCCCAAGACGGTGGAGCGGCACCGCGCCAACCTGCTGGCCAAGCTCGGCCTGAAGGACCGCCTGGAACTCACCCGGTACGCCATCCGCGTGGGGCTGATCGAACCCTGACCGGGGCGTCCCCGCGCCCGGCCGGGTTGTCAGACTGGCCCCGGGCCGCCGCCCCTCACCCGGAGCACGCCGATGCCTCATCCGTACGTCCTGCTGTCCGCCGCCGTCTCCCTCGACGGCTACCTGGACGACACCGGCCCCGAGCGGCTGCTGCTGTCCGGTCCGGCCGACTTCGACCGGGTCGACGAGGTACGGGCGGGCGTGGACGCCATCCTGGTCGGCGCCGGCACGATCCGCGCCGACAACCCCCGGCTGCTGGTCAACTCGCCCGAGCGGCGTGCCGCCCGGGTCGGGGCGGGCAGGCCGGAGTACCCGCTCAAGGTCACCGTCAGCGGCTCCGGGGACCTCGACCCGGCCGCCCGGTTCTGGCACACCGGCGGTGAGAAGGTCCTCTACACCACCGACCGGGGCGCCGGCCGGGCCCGCGCCCTCGGTCTCGCCGCCGACGTCGTCCCGCTCGGCCCCGAACTGGGCTGGCGGCCGCTGCTGGAGCACCTGCACACCGTGCGCGGGGTGCGGCGGCTGATGGTCGAGGGCGGCGGACAGGTCCACACCCAGCTGCTCACCCAGGGTCTCGCCGACGAGCTGCAGCTGGTCCTCGCCCCGCTGTTCGTCGGCGACCCGGACGCCCCCCGCCTCTTCGGCCCCGGGTCCTACCAGGGCGGCCGGCTGCGGTTGGCGGAGACCCGCCAGGTCGGTGACGTCGTGCTGACGCGCTACGAGCCCACCGCGCCGGGAACCGGGACGCTCCCCGCCGCCGCCGACCACCACTGGCTGGCCCTCGCCTGCGAACTGGCCACCCGGTGCCCGCCCTCGACCACGGCTTTCAGCGTGGGCGCGGTGGTGGTGGCGGCCGACGGTACGGAGCTGGCGCGCGGGTACTCCCGGGAGGGCGCGGACCCGGTGGTGCACGCGGAGGAGGCCGCGCTCGCCAAGGTCGGTCCCACCGATCCCCGCCTGGCCACCGCCACCGTCTACTCCAGCCTGGAACCGTGTGCCCGGCGCGCGTCCCGGCCGGCGCCCTGCGCCCGGCTGATCCTGGACACCGGGGTACGGCGGGTGGTCACGGCCTGGCGGGAGCCGGACACGTTCGTACCGGGGGCCGACGGCAGTGGCGTACTGGCCGGTGCGGGCGCCGCCGTCGTCCTCCTGCCCGAGCACGAGGAGCGCGCCAAGGCGCCGAACGGACACCTGATCAGCGGCTGAATCCGGGGCCGCCGTCATCGGTGTGCGCCGGGCCCCGCGGATGGCGTACACTGGTGTCAACGACGCGGGGTGGAGCAGCTCGGTAGCTCGCTGGGCTCATAACCCAGAGGTCGCAGGTTCAAATCCTGTCCCCGCTACTGAAGGCCGAGGGCCGGAATCCGAAAGGATTCCGGCCCTCGGTGTTTTCCGCTGCATGGTTACTTCCCGCCCCCAGGGCTTCTGCCTCACTCGCTGTGAGCAAGCCATCCCGCAGCGCGTTACAACTGACGCTCCGTCAGGGCCCCTCCGGCGCCTGAGGCGGGGGCAACTCGCCCGTTTTCAGCCGCTCATGGCGGGTAAGTCCCTGCGGGGTTTGTTAATGATCAAGAGGAACAGCTTGGAATCCGAGCCCTGCGTCTATTAACGTTCGATAACGCAGCGCGGTCGTCCCAGCCGTCACAGAAGTCGGCTCCGTGCGCACGCGCCGAATCCCGCAAGGGAACCGGGGAACCACCAATTGGGGTGAATCGCGCGAATGCCGCCGTGGAGACACGGGGTGCAGTCGCGCGTAGGAGACCTTCCTGCTCCGAACCCGTCAGCTAACCCGGTAGGCGAAGAAGGAAGGAAAGGAGCACGCCCACGTGGCGTCCAACCCGCCTGCTCCCGAGGCCCCGTTCAAGCCGAGCGACACCTTCGCCTATGGCGAAGCCCGCGCCGACGACGGGCCCTTCGAGGAGTGGAACCCCACCGCGGAGTCCCTTCGCCCGGTCCGTGGCCGGCACCGCGTCTCCAAGCAGCGCGGGGGAGGACTCGCCCGTAGCTCCACCGTCCTCGGTGTCGGTGTCATAGCCGCGGTCGGCGCCGGCGGTATGGCCACCGCCCAGACCGGCAAGCCGCCGGTCTCGATCTCCATGCCCGACCTTCCCCATGTGGGTTCCCTCATCTCCGACGAGGAAACGCCCGAGGGTTCGGCCACCCCCCTCAGCACCCTCGGCGTGGCCGAGACCGAGGCGGAGCAGGGATCCAGCGGCGCCGGCGAGGCGCTGCGCACGCGGATCATGGCCCAGGTCGAGCAGCAGCAGATCCAGGCCGAGACCAAGGCAGCCGCCGAGGCCGTCGCCGCCGCCGAGAAGCAGGCCGCCGAGGCCGCCGCCAAGGCGGAGAAGGAGGCCAAGGCCAAGGCCGAGGCCGCCAAGCAGAAGGCCGAGAAGGAGGCCGCTGAGAAGGCCGAGGCCGAGCGCCTCGCCAAGCTGGCCACGCAGTACACGCTGCCGACCTCCTCGTACACCATCTCCTCGACCTTCGGTCAGTCCGGCGCCTACTGGTCCTCCGGCCAGCACACCGGCCTCGACTTCGCCGCCCCCACCGGCACCCTGATCAAGGCGGTCCACACCGGCACGATCACCTCCGCCGGCTGGGACGGCTCCTACGGCTACAAGACCGTGCTCACCCTCGACGACGGCACCGAGATCTGGTACGCCCACCAGTCCTCCATCAGCGTCAGCGTGGGTCAGAAGGTCACCACCGGCGAGGTCATCGGCCGCGTCGGCTCCACCGGCAACTCCACCGGGGCCCACCTCCACCTCGAGGTCCACACCGGCGGCTCCTCCTCGGGCATCGACCCGATGGCGTGGCTGCAGAGCAAGGGCCTCAATCCCTGAACCCCCTTCCCTCCAGTCCTTCCCGATCCCGGCAGTCCGACGACGACCCCCCGACGTCAGGGCTGCCGGTCAGGTGTTTTCCGGGGCGGTCGCGTGCCCGCGTGCGCGGCGGTACCGCGGGCGACGAGCCGCAGTCCACGGCGGGACCGGTCAGGAGCGGTGGGCGGTCGGGGAGTACGCCGGATAGGGGTGCCCGTACGGGGGCTGTCCGTGCGAGGGGTGCCCGTACGGGGGCTGTCCGTGCGAGGGGTGCCGGTACGGGGGGTGCCCGTACGGGGGATGCCCGTACGCCCCGTGTACCGGCCACGGTGCCGCGGCGGCCGGGACGGGGGGCGCGGTGACGCGGGCCGCGTGGTCCAGTGCCGGACGGGCCGCACCGCGCCGGTGCCACAGCTCCAGCAGCAGTTCCCGCTCCCGGGTCAGGAAATCCGTCCCGGCCTTCCCCCGCCTGCCCCGGTGACGCAGGAAGGCCAGTGAGGTCGCGTACGCCTCGTACTGCGCGACCGCGCGCGCCGCGGGCCTGCCGCCGTACCGGCGCGCGTACTGCCGGGCCAGGCGCCGCGCCCGCATCGAGCCGAGCGCGAAGGGCTCCGCCGGGGTGAGCCAGCCGGCCACCGCGTACGCGGGCAGCTCCGCTCGCACGGTGCGCAGTTCCCGCTGCCGCGTCCACACCACCAGCCAGGTCAGCAGGCCGAACGCCGGGACCATGAACGCCGCGTACACCGCGAAGAAGCCGTAGGTGCCGAGCGAGGCCGAACCGTTCCACAGCGCGTGCATGCCCATCGAGAGGAGCAGCCCGCACAGCGGCAGCAGCACCCGCCTCAGCCGCTGCCGGTCCGTGGACAGCGCGGCGATCCCGAAGCCGATCCCGGTGAGCACGGTGAACAGGGGATGCGCGAACGGCGACAGCACGATGCGGACGAAGAAGGTCGCCGCGGTGACCGAGGCCACCCCGCTGCCGCCGGTGAGCTGGTCGGTGCCGAAGGCGGTGCCGAGGTAGAGGATGTTCTCGGTGAACGCGAAGCCGGTGGCGGTGACCCCGGCTATCACCACGCCGTCGATGATCCCGCCGAAGTCGCGTCTGCGGAAGAGGAAGACCAGGAGGACGGCCGCCGCCTTCGCGGACTCCTCCACGACCGGCGCGATGACGGTCGCCCCCAGGGTGTCGGCGCCGGCCGGGTCGGCCGTCGCCGTCGCTATCCAGCGGGTGGCGAAGCTGTTGGCGATGATCGCTATCAGCGCCGCCGCGCACGCCCCCCAGGCGAACGCGAACAGCAGGTTCCGCCAGGGCCCCGGCTCGACCCGGTCCAGCCAGCGGAAGGCGGCCAGCAGCAGCGGCACCGGGAGCACGGCGAGACCGAGCCCGACCAGGAACCCCTCGGTGCCGGTCTGCTCCCGGACCAGGGCGAGGATCACCAGACCGGACAGCGTGAGCAGGGTGATCAGCGCGCCGTAGCGCACCCACCGCCGCTGCCACCAGTGCGCGTGCCGCCGCGTGTCGCCGGGAGCTTCACCGGGGTGCGCCGGGTACGGAGGGCTGCTGGCCACGGGATCGACCCTCACGATTCAGGGGCAGGGCTGCGTGCGGTCTCGGGCTCGGTGCCCGTCCCGCTCCTCGAGCGGTACGCGGCGGAAGAGCAGGTCGTTCACCACATGACCCTTGTCCAGTCCCTGTCCCTCGAAACGGGTGAGCGGACGGAACCCGGGACGCGGCGCGAAACCGCCCTCCGCCCGGGTGTTCTCGAAGGCGGGATGCGCGGTGAGCACCTCGAGCATCTGCTCCGCGTACGGCTCCCAGTCGGTGGCGCAGTGCACGACCGCCCCCGGCCGCAGCCGGGCCGCGGCGAGGGTGAGGAACTCCGGCTGGATCAGCCGGCGCTTGTGGTGCCGCTTCTTGGGCCAGGGGTCGGGGAAGTAGACGCGCAGCCCGCCGAGGTCGTCGGGCGTGAGCATCTCCCGCAGGAGGATGATCGCGTCGCCGTTGCCGACCCGGATGTTGGTCAGTCCGCGCTGCTCGGCGAGGTTGAGCAGATTGCCCTGGCCGGGGGTGTGGACGTCGACCGCGAGGATGTTGGTGGCCGGGTCGGCGGCGGCCATCGCCGCGGTGGCCTCACCCATGCCGAAGCCGATCTCCAGCACGACCGGGTGGTCGTTGCCGAAGAACGCGGCGAGGTCCAGCCGCCGGCTCCCGTCGATGTCGAAACCCCAGCTCGGCCACAGCCGCTGCAGCGCGTCCGCCTGACCCGCGGTGACGCGGCTGCGGCGGGGCTGGAAGCTGCGGATGCGCCGCTCGAAGTGCGACCCCGCGGGATCGGCCTTCGGCCCGTCCGGGAAGCGCGGTTCCCCCTTGGCCCGGGTACGGCTGACCGGCACACCGGGCGTCTGGGCGGGGTGCGGTGTTTCGGGGGTGCTCACGGAGTCGGACACAGTGCTCTCGATTTTACGGGGGCGCGGCGGGCGGTGGGCGTGGCCTCACCTCCCCGCGGCCGTGAGCTGCGCCATCGTCCGGCGCGCGATCTCCCGTCCGATCGGCAGGGACGCGGTGGCCGCGGGCGACGGTGCGTTCAGCACATGCACCGCGCGCGGGGTCTCCTGGAGGAGGAAGTCGTCGGCGAGGGTGCCGTCCCGCAGCACCGCCTGGGCTCGCACCCCGGCCGGGGCCGGCACCAGGTCGTCCTCCCGCACGGCGGGCAGCAGCCGCCGCACGGCCCGGGCGAAGGCCGCCCTGGACAGCGAGCGGTGCAGTTCGCCGGCGCCGTACCGCCAGTGGCGGCGGGCCAGCTGCCAGGAGCCCGGCCAGGCCAGGGTCGCCGCCAGCTCACGCGGGCGCACCGTGCGCCGGCCGTAGCCCTCGCGGGCCAGGGCCGGAACCGCGTTCGGGCCCACATGGACGCCGCCGCCGATGCCCCGGGTGAGGTGGACGCCGAGGAAGGGGAACGCGGGGTCGGGCACCGGGTACACCAGTGCGCGCACCAGCTCCGGGCGGGCCAGCTCGTAGTACTCGCCGCGGAAGGGCACGATCCGGGCGCCCGGGTCGTCACCGGTCAGGCGGGCGAGCTCGTCGCAGTGCAGCCCCGCGCAGTTCACCAGCACCCGGCCGCGGACCACGTCGCCGCCGGCCGTCAGGACGGCGACTCCCCGCTCGGGTCGGCGGTCCACGCGCACCACCCGCGCCCCGTAGCGGATCTCCGCGCCGGACGCCTCCGCGAGCCGCCGGGCGACCGCCGTGAAGTCGCAGATGCCGGTGGTGCCGACGTGGATGGCCGCCAGGCCCTCCACCTCCGGCTCGTGCTCCGCGATCTGCGCGCCGGACAGCTCGCGGACCGTGATGCCGTTCTCCCGGCCGCGCTGGGCCAGGGCGTGCAGCCGCGGCAGCTCCTCGCGGGCCGTGGCGACGATCAGCTTGCCCGTCACCGCGTGCGGGATGTCGTACTCCGCGCAGAACTTGACCATCTCCGCGGCGCCCCGCACCGCGTACCGCGCCTTCAGCGAGCCGGGGCGGTAGTAGACACCGCTGTGGATGACTCCGCTGTTGCGGCCCGTCTGGTGCAGGGCCGGACCGGGCTCCTTCTCCAGCACCGTCACCCGGGTGCCCGGCGCCGCGCGGCCGATCGCGTACGCCGTCGACATCCCGACGATGCCGCCGCCGACCACCAGCACGTCACAGTCGTACGACCGCGCCACGCCCGTGTCCCGCACCGCCCGCGTCACCCGCGCCACCTCCCGCATCCGATAGTGCACCGTGCCACTGACAACGGCTTCGCGCCCGGCGGTCCCGGGGCGCGGCCGGGCCGTGGCCGGACCGTCGTCACGCCGTCGTCATCAGCAGGGGGCGGGCGCGCTCGCGCAGTTCCACCACGCGGGGTTCGTCACCGTAGGGCTCCAGGCGGTGCAGGAGGTCCTTGACGTACTCGGTGGTGCGCGCGGACGAGATGCGGCCCGCCACCTCCACCGCGCGCACGCCCTGGGCGCAGGCCGCGTCCAGGTTGCCCGACTCCAGTTCGGCGACCGCCGAGACGACCAGGCGCAGCCCGTGCGAGCGCACGAACTCCTCCGTCGGCCGGGACAGCGCCTGCTCGGTGAAGCGGCGGACCTGGCGCGGCGCCTTCAGGTCGCGGTAGCACTCCGCGGCGTCGGCGGCGAAACGGTCGTAGGAGTAGAAGCCGAGCCAGATGGGGTCGCTGTCGCCGGGGCGGGAGCGTTCCAGCCAGCTCTCCGCCGACTTCAGCGCGGCGCCGGCCGCGTGGGCGTCCCCGGCGCGTGCGTGCGCGCGGGCCTCCACCAGCCGGAAGAAGCTCAGGGTGCGGGCGGTGGCCAGTCCGCGGTTGCGCTCCAGCGCGGCCTGGGCGAGGTCCACGCCCTCGTCGCCGAAGCCGCGGTAGGTCGCCTGGAGGGACATCGAGGCGAGGACGTAACCGCCCAGGGGGACGTCGGCCGCCGCGCGGGCCAGCCGCAGGGCCTGGATGTAGTAGCGCTGGGCCGCCTCCTGCTGGCCGGTGTCGAAGGCCATCCAGCCGGCCAGGCGGGTCAGTTCCGCCGCGGCGCCGAACAGCGAGCGGCCCACGTCGTCGGCGTAGGAGCCGAGCAGCAGCGGGGCCGCCTCGACCCGGAGGCACTCGGGGACCATCGACGAACGCCAGTCGCCGCCGCCGTACTTGGAGTCCCAGCGCCGGGCGTCCTCGGCGGCCTCCCGCAGTTTCTGCACATCGCTGTGGCCGACTTTGAGCGGTGCGCCGGAGCCGTCGGCGGGGTTCGCCTCCCGCGCCACCGAGCTGTCGGCCGGGGTTATCAGCCACCGTGAGGCGGGCGTCGCGTACGCGCTCACCGCGAACGACCCGGCGAGGGACTGCCAGATACCGCCGGAGCCGGCTCTGCGGCCGGCGAGATCCAGCCGGTACAGGTCCGTCGCGGAGCGCACCGCCTGTCCGACGTCGCGCGGGAAGGCGAGGCCGACCTCGGGCGCGGGGTCCGCGTCCGCCAGGCCGATCTCGTGCAGCGGCACGGGGCGGCCCAGCTTCTGGCCGATGGCGGCGGCGATGAGATGCGGCGCCGCACCCTGCGGCACCATTCCCTTCGACACCCAGCGCGCCACCGACGTCTTGTCGTAGCGCAGTGTCAGTCCTCGCTGTGCGCCGAGATCGTTGACGCGCCGCGCGAGGCCTGCGTTGGAGATTCCCGCGAGGGCGAGAACGGCGCCGAGTTTTTCGTTCGGCCCGCGTTGCTCCCTGGACATGCGCCACCCCTCGACACAGACGGCTGCCGCTCTGGCATAACCATGCGGCATTCGTAAACCCAGCGTAGTTCGCCGCATCCCAAGCGTTAAGGGGCATTCTTCCGGATGGCGGGATTGTGGTCCGTACTGAAGTGCGGGTCCGATACGCGCAGTCGCGGCGTGCCCCCGTTGTGTGGCCGTGCGCCCGTGTGTGCGCTCTACTCCGGCCATCGCGGGAGCGGTTCCATGGGTGATGCGTGGGTCGGCCCGCTGTACTGGATCCAGTGGGCTGGGGGATACCGCCGCCTACATCCCCGCGGGCGGCGGACCGGTCCGGGAGGCGTGCTCCGTCTCCCGGACTGCGCGGCCGTCCGGTGGTGCGCAGTGCCTGCACGGAGCGTGTTCGAGGTTGCCCTCACCGCTTCGATTCGGCCGAAAATCGACCCCGCTCTTTCGGGTGTATCCGCCTTCTTACCCAGGTAGTTGACGGCGCGTTGGGGGTCTTGGGGGCGCGCTGTGGGGGCGCATTCGCGTCGCAGTGGCGTGACATGTGGCGTGGCGTCGGTGGAGTGATGAGAGGGCGGCGGATACCTGTTCGGACCGCGGTGGATCCGCGGTGCAGCGGGGTGGGTGTATCCGCCGGGGCGCACTCGACGGAGCACAGACGGCTCCGGCGCGCTTCCTGAGCGCCTCCTTCATGGCAGCATGGGGAACCGGTTCATGCAGAGCACTGGTTGTCCACAGCCTGTGGAGGCTTCGATGCGGTGGTTGGTGGGATGGAGCAGCACCGCCGCGAGAGCCATGGGCTTCGGCCCCGGCGGCTCGGTGGGCGCCACCGGAGCAGACGGCGAGACCGTGCAACCCGTGGGGTCCCATCCGCTGTGGGGCGATCCCGACCCGCTGTGGGCGGTCGGCGACTGGCGCCCCGACGAGATCCGGGTGGTCACGGCCGACGAACAGACCCGGATCGCCGTCCTCGGCACCTGCGGCGCCTCCGACGAACAACTGCGCGTCGCGCTCTTCGCCGCACGGGGCGGGGCGCTGCGGCATCTCACCGCGTGGGCGGGCAGCTACACGGCCGTGGTGCAGGTGGGGCGCCGGATCACGGTGTGCGGCGATCTCGCCGGTGCCCGGCCCGTCTTCCACACCCCCTGGGCGGGCGGTACCGCCTACGCGACCGCAGCCCTGCCGCTCGCCGACCTCGTCGAGGCCAACCTCGACTTCGGGCACCTCGCCGCGCTGCTCGCCGCACCCGACGTGCCGGCCGCGCTGCACGACTCCACGCCGTACGACGGCGTGAAGCGCGTCCCCCCGGGGCACGCGCTGATCCTCCGCGCGGGGGCGCGCGAGATCGCCGGGTACGAACCCGTCGCCTCGCTCGTCGTCGCGGCACCGCCGGCCGATCCCGACCGCGCGGTGGACGCGGTACGCGACGCTCTGGTCGAGGCCGTACGAACCCGGCTCGCCGCGCCCCGGCACGTTCCGGGCGCCGACATCGACCCCGGGCCGGTGCCGGGGATGGGGCCCGCCGAGCGGCGGGCCGCCCGCGGGACTCCGGTGCCGGGGATCGGGGCGGATCTGTCCGGAGGGCCGGCGTCCGGGGCGCTGGCGCTGCTGGCGGCGGGACTGCCCGGGATGCCGGGGACCGTACTGGGGCACGGCACGGGCGCCGGTGAGCGGCTGCTGGCCGTCACCTTCAACGACCTGGCCGGCGGCGGAGCGCGGGACGAGGACGAGCTGGAACGGGCGGGGGCGCTGGCCGCCAACCCGCGGCTGCACCATGTGGTGGTGGCCGGCGGGGAGTCGACACTGCCCTACGCCGAGCTGGACGGGCCGCTGACGGACGAGCCCGGGCCCTCGCTGGTGACCGCGGCCCGGCACCGGGCGCGACTGGCCGCCGGGAGCGCGGACCACTTCACGGGGTACGGGGCCAAGCAGGTGCTGGACGCCCATCCGGCGCGGCTGGCCGATCTGCTGATGGACCGTAAGCGGCGGCACCTGGTGCGGCCGGTCGCCGCGCTGGCGAAGGCGGACGGGTCCGTGATGGTGCCCGGCCGCGTGTACGCGGCGGCCCGGCGACTCGCCCGCACGCCGTACCGGGCCGGATTGGAGAGCCTCGCGGAGCGGCTGCTGCACCGGCGGCTCGACGATGACGGGCCGGGGGCGGCGGACGCCTCGCTGGCCGCGCTGACCTGGGGCAGACCCGGACCGGCGGCGCGCTGGCTGACCGGGGAGGCGCTGGCTGAAGTATCGGTTCGCCTTCAGGCCTCGACGCGGCGGTCGGACGTTGGGCCGGGGCAGCGGCCCGGGGACTTCCGGGCCCGCGCGGCGCTGGCCCGCCACGCGGCGGATCTGCGGGTGCTGGAGCAGGCGGCCGAGATCCGCTCGCAGCGGCTGCACGCGCCGTTCCTCGACAACCAGGTGGTGCGGGCGTGCCGGGCCCTGCCGGAGGCGCTGCGGGTGCAGCCCGGGGCCCGGGCGTCCATCCTGCGGTCGGTGCTGGAAGGGGCGGGGGTACGGGAACTGCCGGCGGGGTGGGGGGCGCCGGGCGCGGCCACCCCGGCCGCCGCGGCGCGGACAGGGCTGCGGGTGGCGGCGGGCACGCTGATGTCGCTGTTCGACACGCCGCTGCTGGCGGAGGCCGGACTGGTCGAGGCACGGGTGGTCCGCAAGGCGCTGCGGGGCGCGGCGGAGGGCGAGCCGCTGCCGCTGGACGGTCTCGCGGACCTCGTCGCCCTGGAGGTGTGGCTACGCCGCCTGCTGGCCCGCCGGGGAACCTGCTGGACCGGAACCCCGGCCCGCCAGCGAGCGGTCCCGGGCGGGATCGCCCCGCAGCGCGGCGCCCTCGGCGCCGGCGCCCCCGGCACCCGCTGACCCCCACCGGCGAACTCCCCGCAGGCCGCGGGCCGGGCGCAACCCGGCACCAGCGGGGTGCCGTCGCGCCCGCCCTTCCCCGCTCTCGGCTCGCTCGAAGGGCGGGCCCGTCACCCTGCGGCACGACTGCCCGCGGAGTCGGCAACGGTAAGGCCATGGCGGTCGCCGCGACCGGGATCGCCGCCAGTCCCCGGACGGGAGGCCGGGGCACACCCGACGCACCGGCGGTGACACCTTCCCGGTGGCCGTCAGCCGCCCCGGCGCGACCGCCCCGGCGCGAGGCAGGTCATGCCGGCCGGGACCGCAGCCCTTCGAGCAGGATGTCCAGCAGCCGCGCCGACGCCGCCGCCTGCTGCGCGGCGTCCGGCAGGGCCGGCGCCGCCGTGGCGATCACCAGCAGCACGTCCGACACCGACACGTCCGGCCGCAACTCGCCGGCCGTCCGCGCCCGCTCCACCAGCTGCCCCACGACATCGAGCAGCTCCGAGGCTCCCGCGTCGTCCGCCGCCCCTCCCACCGGCGGTGCCTCCGGCACCAGCCGCAGCTCCCCCGCCGCCTGCGTCCGCTGCTGCGGCAGCCGCGCGTGGTCCGGCAGACCGCGTTCCTCCGCCACACCGACCCGCAGCACATGCGGCGGCAGCAGCCGCCCCGCGCCGGAGGCGACGGACGTGCGCAGGAAGCGGGACAGCGCCGACCACGGCTCGTCCTCCTGGCCGAGCGCCGTACGCGCCTGCTCGGTCAGCCGGGACGTCTCCTCCGCGGCTATCCGCCGCACCAGGACGTCCTTGCTGGGGAAGCGCCGGTACACCGTGCCCACGCCGACCCGTGCCCGGCGTGCCACGTCCTCCATCGGCGCGCCGTAACCCAGTTCGCCGAAGACCTCACGTGCGGCGCGCAGCACGTGCTCCAGATTGCGCTGCGCGTCCACGCGCAGTGGTGACGTGCGCGAACCGTCACCGCGTGCGCCGCCCGCGGGCGCGCTCAGCGCGCCGCCGGCCGTGAGAGCGGAAGACCAGTGAGAGTCCTGAACATGCATATGTGTTCCCCCGGTAATGACGTCTCCCCCCGGAGACTTCTCCCCGCCATTGATGGCCGGGGCGTGTGGAAGAGGCCGGCCCGCCGGTGCCGCCCGTCGCGGACCCGATGAACACATCCCCCTACACCCCGTCGACACACGAACATAGTTGAGCGGGGGTCAATTCAGAAGAGGCGAGTTCCGCACGGAGCGCCCCCCGATCGGAGCACGGGTCGTATACATCCTGAATGTGACCTTGGACGGACATGAAGACACCCGTGCTGACCTGCGACTATGCGGTCGGCGCCGGTGAATCGGCCAACCACGGGTGACGGAACCGTCCGGTCACACAATCCGTCGAGGCTGTGGACAAACGGACGCGGCGGGTGCGTCATGGGATGGTGAAGGAACGCGCGCGCATTCTCGTTGTCGGCGGTGGCTACGTCGGGATGTACACGGCTCTGCGTCTCCAGCGGAAGCTGAAACGGGAACTCGGGCGGGGCGAGGCGGAGATCACGGTGGTCACCCCGGACCCGTACATGACGTACCAGCCCTTCCTGCCCGAAGCGGCCGCCGGTGCCATTTCTCCTCGCCATGTCGTCGTACCGCTGCGTCGTGTCCTCGGCCGGTGCCGCGTCATCATCGGCGAGGCGACCGGTATCGACCACGCGAAACGCACCGCCACCGTCAGGACCCCCGCCACCGACGAGGAGGGCACCGGAGGACGGCGGATCGCCTACGACGAACTGGTGCTCGCGCCGGGTTCCGTGTCGCGCACACTGCCGATCCCCGGTCTCGCCGAGCACGCCATCGGCTTCAAGACCGTGGAGGAGGCCATCGGCCTGCGCAACCACGTGCTCGAACAGATGGACATCGCGTCGTCGACCCGTGACCCCGAGATCCGCGACGCGGCCCTCACCTTCGTCTTCGTCGGCGGCGGCTACGCGGGCGTCGAGGCGCTCGGCGAGCTGGAGGACATGGCCCGCTACGCCGCGCGGTACTACCACAACCTCCGGCCCGAGGACATGAGGTGGATCCTCGTCGAGGCATCCGGCCGGATCCTCCCCGAGGTCGGCGAGGAGATGGGCCGGTACACGGTCACCGAACTGCGCCGGCGCAACATCGACGTACGCCTGGAAACCCGGCTGGAGTCCTGCGCGGACCGGGTGGCCGTGCTCAGCGACGGCTCGCGCTTCCCCACGCGCACGGTCGTCTGGACCGCGGGGGTCAAGCCGCATCCCGTACTCGCCGCCACCGATCTGCCGCTGAACGGGAGGGGGCGGCTGAAGTGCACCGCGGAACTGGCCGTCGACGGTGCCGCACACGTGTGGGCCGCCGGCGACGCCGCCGCCGTCCCCGACGTCACCGCTCGGGAGACCGGCCGGGAGTGCGCGCCCAACGCACAGCACGCGGTGCGCCAGGCGCGGGTCCTCGCGGACAACCTCGTCCGTTCCCTGCGGGGCGAGCCGTTGGAGGCGTACGCCCACCGGCACGCCGGTTCCGTCGCCTCCCTGGGGCTGCACAAGGGAGTCGCGCAGGTGTACGGGCGCAAGCTCAAGGGCTTCCCCGCTTGGTTCATGCACCGCACCTATCACCTCAGCCGGGTCCCGACCTTCAACCGCAAGGCGCGGGTGGCCGCGGAGTGGACACTCGCGGGGCTCTTCAAACGGGAGATCGTGTCCCTGGGGTCACTCGAACACCCCCGGGCGGAGTTCGAACTGGCGGCCGGTGGAGAACCCCTCCACGACCCCCCGGACGACCCGAAGGGGTCGTCCTGACCGGACCCAGGAACTCCTGCGGCAGGCCCGGCGTCTGACGGATGTCGGCCCGGTCTGCACCCTGCCAGACTGGTCCACCACCGCGGGCGGGTCCCGCCCACCCCGGTGCGGCCCCCGGGGCCCCGGCCGGTCCCGGTTTCCGGCCGCCGACAACTACACGAGGCAAGGATTCGTGAACTTCACGCGCTGGAGCGCCCGGCTCCCCGGAACGCAGCGCCGCGCGGCAGCGCGGACCGAGCAGGCGGTCTCCCCGGACCGGCGGGGAGAGGGCTCCGTGCCCGCGGCCCGCGGCGGACGACTCCCCGACGACCCCCGGCCCCTCCCGGCCGTCGATGATCTCGGGGTGCGCGAGGTGCTGGACCGCGTCCCCTCCCTCGTCGCCCTGGTCCACGGTCCCGAACACCGCATCGCCTATGTCAACGACGCCTACACGGCGGCCTTCGGTGCCCGTCCGGTCGGCGCTCCCGCGCGCGGAGCGCTTCCCGAACTCGACGCGCTCGGTCTGCTCCCCCTCCTCGACCAGGTCCAGCGCAGCGGCAAGCCGCGCACGGTGAAGTCCCGGAAGGCCCCCGACGGCCGCTGCTACACGTTCACCTGCACCCCCGTCAGCGAGGGCGAGGACCGCGCGGTGCTCATCTTCGCCACCGACGTCACCGACCACGCCGAAGCCGCCGAACGCCTGCGCGCCAGCGAACGCCGGCAGCGCGAGACCGCCGTCACCCTCCAGCGCTCCCTCCTCCCGCAGGAGCTGGAGGAGCCCGACGACCTGCGCGTCGCCGCCACCTACCACCCCGGCGGCACCGAAGCCGCCGTCGGCGGCGACTGGTACGACGTGATCACACTGGGCGGCGGCCGTACCGCCCTGGTCATCGGCGATGTGATGGGCAGGGGAGTGCGCGCCGCCGCCGTCATGGGACAGCTCCGTACGGCCGTACGGGCCTATGCGCGGCTCGACCTCCCGCCGCACGAGGTCCTCCAGCTCCTCGACGGCCTCGCCATGGAGATCGACGCCAACCAGATCGCCACCTGCGTCTACGCCATCCACGACCCCAACGAGGGCCGCCTGGTGTACGCCTCGGCCGGCCACCTCCCCATCCTCGTCCGCGACGAGAACGGCACCGTCCGGCGCGCCGACGAACCGACCGGCCCGCCGCTCGGCACCGGCGGCTGGATGCACACCTCCGGCTCCATCACCCTCGGCCCCGGCTCCACCGCCGTCCTCTACACGGACGGCCTGGTGGAGCGGCGGAACGAGGACCTGGACGAGGGCATCGCCACCCTGGAGCGCGCCCTGGCCGGAGCCACCGGCAGCCCTCAGGTCGTCTGCGACCGCCTGGTCCGCTCGGCCGGCGTCACCCCCGACCACGACGACGACGTCGCCGTCCTGGTCCTCCAGCATCCCGCCCGCAGGGGAGCGGAGAGCGAACTCTTCCGCAACGCCGCACTCGAACTGCTCGGCGGAGTCGAGGCGGCCCCCCGCGCGCGAGCCTTCGCGTCCGGCGTGCTGACCAGCTGGCGCTTCCCCGTCGAACTGCACGACCTGGGTGTCCTGGCAGCCAGCGAACTGGTCGCCAACTCACTCCAGCACGGCACACCCCCCATGCGGCTGCGCCTGCGCCGCACGGACCGCCGGCTGATCATCGAGGTCACCGACGGCGACGACCACCTGCCCTTGCGCCGCCGCGCGGAGCCCGGCGACGAGTCCGGCCGGGGCATCGCCATCGTCGCGACGATCGCCTCCGCCTGGGGCAGCAGACGCACCCCGGGCGGCGGCAAGGCGGTCTGGTGCGAGTTCCTCCTGCCGAAGGAGTCGAAGCCCGCGAAACCGTCGACGTCGTCGATGACGTCGACGTCGACGTCATCGACCGCGTCGTCTCTGACGTCGCTCGAACCGTCGGAGACCGGCGGCTCCCCCTCATGACCGGGCGGGGCCGGGCCGGGGACGCGCTCGCCCCGCTCAAGCGTGCGCCGGGGCCTGCCCCGGTTCCGCGACGCCCTGCGCCACCACCCGGCTCCGCGCCGCCGACGGGTGGTTCTGCACGTCGGTGAGCTGCCGCCCCAGCCGCACCGCGAGCACCGTGATGCCGAGCGAGAACAGCAGGAACACCACGATGTACGGCGCGTGCAGCGACGCCCCCAGCGGACCGCCCACCGCCGGACCCACGGCCAGCGCGAGCTGCTTCACCAGGGCGAACGCCGAGTTGTACTGACCGGCCATCCCGGTCGGCGCGAGATCGGCGACCAGTGGCGCGAGCGTCGGCGACAGCAGCGCCTCCCCGAGCCCGAACAGCGCGTACGTCGAGATGAACGCGGCGGTCGCCATCGCCTGGCTGCCGTTGCCCAGCCCCGCGTATCCGGCGACGGCCCAGGCCACGGCCCAGATCAGACCCACGGACGCGATCACGCGGGAGCGCCTGCGCCGCTCCACGAACCGCAGCACGGCGAACTGCGCGACCACGATCACCAGCGTGTTCGCCGCGAGTGCCGTCCCGAGCGCGGAGGTGGAGATCCCGGCGGCCTCGACGCCGTACGCGCTCAGCCCGGACTCGAACTGCCCGTAGCAGGCGAAGAACAGCACGAAGCCCAGCACACAGAGCTGCACCATGGCCCGGTTGCCCAGCAGCTGCTTCCAGCCCGCCGCGGCCGACTGACCGGGCGCGCCCGTGACGCGCGGCGCGTGCGGCATCCGCACCGACGCCATCACCACGACCAGCAGCAGGAACATCGCCGCCTCGATGGAGAAGAGGAGGGTGAAGGAGCCGGCTTTCGTCGGATCCACCAGGTGACCGCCGATGAGACCACCGACACCGAGCCCGAGATTCTGCAGGAAGAACTGCGTGGCGAACGCCCGCGACCGGGTCCGTGCGGTGGAGCAGTCCACGATCATCGTGGCGAGGGCCGGCTGCATCACGGCCTGCCCGGCGCCGAGCGCCGACGCCGACAGCAGTACGGTCACCGCACCGCCCGACAGTCCCAGACTCAGCGCGCCGACCGCGGCCGTGACCAGGGTGACGAGCAGCACCGGCAACGGACCCCGCCGGACGATCGCCCGTCCGGCGAACGGCAGCACGATCAGCGCCGCCACGGCGAAGACGGCGAGCACGAGACCCGCCGTCATGGAGCCCAGCCCTCGCACCTGCGCCACATAGACGTACAGATACGGGACCGTGAAGCCCAGCCCGAACGCGCTGAGTGCGTTGCCCACATGGATCCGGCGCATCGCAGCGCCCATCGCCCTGGTCACGTTCACCTCACTCACTAGTTAGATCTGAAGACTTAGAACCTAAAGTTCGAAGCTAAAGAGTACATAGCGAAGGACCTCAAGGCAAAAGAGTGGCGTGCCATACTGCGGGGCATGGGCGACACCTCCGGCCTCGGCGAGCCGACACTCGAAGAGCAGATCGCCGCCTACCAGCGCGAGTTCCAGGACCTCGACCCCCAGGTCGAGCAGATCGTCAACGCGCTGTCCCGTCTGAACCGGCGCATGAACGTCGCCTACGGCCGCCAGACCGCCGAACTCGGCATCACCAACGCCGACTGGGAGGTCCTCAAGGCACTCGTGCTCTCCGGCGCCCCGTACCGTATGGGCCCCGGTGAACTGGCCAAGCGCCTGGGTCTGACCCCGGCCGCCATGACCCACCGGATCGACCGCATGGTCGCCGAGGGTCTGGTCACCCGGGACCGGGACGAGACCAACAGGGTCCGCGTCATCGTGGAGCTCACGCCGGCGGGCCGGGAGAAGTGGCAGGAGGTCATGCGGATGGCGACCGTCTTCGAGGCCGACCTCCTCCAGGACCTCGACCAGGACGAGCGGACGACCCTCGGTGACGTCCTCACCCGCCTGCTGCGCCGGGTGGAGGAGGCCCAGCCGGACGCCGGTGGACGCCTCACGGACCTGGACTGAAAGATCTTGCCCGGAGGCGGTTGACAGTCACTCTGCCGATCCGTAGTGTTCTCCGGGTTGCCACGGAGCCGTAACGGTTCGGAGGCATCACCTTCCGCCGCGCACCGCGGCACTCACAACCTCAGCACGACCTCCCGGTGGGAAAGATTTCGGCATGCCCGAATTCGCATTCCACCCCCGATTTGGGGAACACGGAGAGAACCGCTAAGGTTTGAGACGTCGGAACGGCCCAACGGCCGGGAAGGCGAACCCCGCTGACTGGGGGTCAGGCCGAGAAAAGGGTCTGATAGAGTCGGAAACGCAAGACCGAAGGGAAGCCCGGAGGAAAGCCCGAGAGGGTGAGTACAAAGGAAGCGTCCGTTCCTTGAGAACTCAACAGCGTGCCAAAAGTCAACGCCAGATATGTTGATACCCCGTCCATCCGGTTTCGGATGGTCGAGGTTCCTTTGAAGAAAAACACAGCG
>NZ_JABTTS010000042.1 GCF_018638295.1 Streptomyces sp. CHD11 | reverse complement strand
ACCGGCAGTCCGCGCTCCTGCGCCACCGACAGCCGGGCCAGCACCAGCATCCCCACGCCCTCGGAGAACCCGGTCCCGTCCGCCGCGGCCGCGAACGCCTTGCACCGCCCGTCCCGCGACAGCCCGCGCTGCCGGGAGAAGCCCACGAACACACTGGGCCCGGACATCACCGTGACGCCGCCCGCCAGGGCGATGTCGCACTCGCCGCCCCGCAGGGCCTGCTCCGCCAGGTGGATCGACACCAGCGACGACGAGCACGCCGTGTCCAGCGTCATCGTCGGTCCCAGCAGCCCCAGGGTGTAGGAGATCCGGCCCGAGGCGACACTGGTGGTGCCGCCGGTGAGCACGAAGCCCTCCAGCTCCTCGGGGGCCTCCCCCGCACGGGGCATGTACTCCTGCGGGACCACGCCCACGAACACACCGGTGTCGGTGCCCTTCAGCGACGCCGGGTCGATGCGGGCGTCCTCCAGCGCCTCCCACGAGGTCTCCAGCAGCAGCCGCTGCTGCGGGTCCATCGCCAGGGCCTCGCGCGGCGAGATCCCGAAGAANGACCACGCCCACGAACACACCGGTGTCGGTGCCCTTCAGCGACGCCGGGTCGATGCGGGCGTCCTCCAGCGCCTCCCACGAGGTCTCCAGCAGCAGCCGCTGCTGCGGGTCCATCGCCAGGGCCTCGCGCGGCGAGATCCCGAAGAACTCGGCGTCGAAGTCGGCCGCGTCGGAGAGGAACCCGCCCCGTGCGAGGTATGTGGTGCCCGGCGCGTCGGGATCGGGGTCGAACAGCCGGTCGAGGTCCCAGCCGCGGTCGGCCGGGAAGTCGGTGAGGGCGTCCCGACCGTCCCGGACCAGCTCCCACAGTTCCTCAGGGGTGCCGGCGTCGCCCGGAAAACGGCCGGCCATACCAACGATCGCGATCGGCTCATGGGCAGCCGCGTCGGCGTCGCGCAGCTCTCGCTGGGCTCGCTGCAGGTCCGTCGTGACCCGCCGCAGGTACTCTCGAAGCTTCTGCTCGTTGGTGGACATTCCGGGCAGTCCTCTTTCCTTCGGACACGCAAGATCAGGCGGTGTCGAGCTCGCTGTCGATGAAGTCGAAAAGTTCGTCGTCGGAGGCCGCGGCGAGGTCCCGCTCCTCTCCGGCGTCGGCGGGCGCCGCCAGTCGGCGCAGTACTTCCTGCAGCCGCTTGGTGAGCTCACCCCGTTCGCTCTCGTCGAGCTGCACCACTGTCAGCCGGTCGAGTTCCGCCACGACCGACCGCACGGTCGTCCCTTCGGTGGGCAGAAGCTGTTCGTCCAGGAACCCGGCGAGTTCGGCCGATGTCGGGTGGTCGAACACGACGGTGGGCGGCATCCGCAGCCCGGTGGCGTTGCTCAGCCGGTTGCGCAGTTCCACCGCGGTCAGGGAGTCGAACCCGAGCTCCTTGAACGTGCCGTCCCCGTCGACCGCCTCGGCCGTGCTGTACCCGAGTACGACCGCCGCGGACTCCCGTACCAGTCGCAGGAGCTCCTTGCGCCGCTGCGCCGGGGGCAGTTCGAGGAGCCGGTCCCGCTGTGTCGTCGCGGCCGCCGGCTCCACCACCCGTCGCCGGACCGGTGTCGCCGGATCCAGGGCGGACAGCACGTCGGGCACCGCGTGACCGCTCTGCCGCAGGCGGGTCACGTCGATCGGCACCGCGACCGCCAGCGAGCGGTGGAGTGCGAGTGCGGCGTCGAACAGGGCCGGTCCCTGCTCGTCGGTGATGGCGTCCAGGCCCATCCGGGACACCCGTTCCCGGCCGGCGTCGCCCAGATGACTGGTCATCGCGCTCACCTGCTGCCACAGGCCCCAGGCGATCGACGTGCCGGGCAGTCCCATGCCGCGCCGGTGTTCCGCGAGACCGTCGAGGTAGGCGTTCGCAGCGGCGTACCCGCCCTGGCCCGCGTTGCCCAGCACGCCGGCAGCCGAGGAGAACAGCACGAACATGGAGAGATCGTGCTCCTGGGTCAGCTCGTGCAGGACCCACGCCGACCGTGCCTTCGTCCGCAGGACGGTGTCGAGGTCGTCCCGGGTCAGGGCCTCCAGTACGCCGTCGGAGAGTGCTCCGGCCGCGTGGATCACCCCGGTCAGCCGGTGGGCCGACCCGACCAGGTCCGTCAGGGCCTTGCGGTCGGTGACATCGCACGCCACCACCGAGACGTCGGCACCCGCCGCCCGCAGCTCCTCGGCCAGTTCGGCCGCTCCTTCGGCCGCCGGACCGCGCCGGCTCGTCAACAGCAGGCGGCGTACACCGTGTTCGGCCACCAGGTGCCGGGCGACGAGCCCGCCGAGCACTCCGGTCCCGCCGGTGACCAGTACCGTGCCGTCCGGGTCGAGCGGTGCGGGCAGCGTCATGACGATCTTGCCCACGTGCCGTGCCTGGCTGAGGTACCGGAACGCCTCCGGTGCACGGTGCACGGCGTACGTGGTCAGTGGCATCGGCCGGAGCGCGCCCTCGTCGAACAGGACGCGGATCTCCTCCAGCATCTCGCCCAGACGGTCCAGGCCGGCATCCATCACGTCGAACGCCTGGTAGCGCACGCCGGGGAACCGCCCGGCGATCTCCTCGGGGTCACGGATGTCGGTCTTGCCCATCTCCACGAACCGGCCGCCGCGCGGCAGCAGGGCCAGCGATTCCTCGACGTGCTCGTTCGCCAGCGAGTTGAGCACCACGTCCACGCCGCGGCCGCCGGTGGTGGAGTTGAAGTGGCCGGCGTAGCCCAGGCTGCGGGAGTCGGCGAGGTGGTCGTCGTCGAAGCCCCAGTCGCGCAGTACGTCGCGCTTGCCGGAGCTGGCGGTGCCGAACACCTCGACGCCCCAGTGCCGGGCGAGTTGCAGGGCGGCGAAGCCCATCCCGCCGGTCGCGGCGTGCAGGAGCAGCGATTCGCCCGACCGGAGCCGGGCCAGGTCGGCGAGGCCGTAGTACGCCGTCAGGTACACCACCGGAACGCCGGCGGCCTGCGCGAAGGAGAGCTTCTTGGGCATCGGGACGACGAGCCTGCGGTCGGAGACGGTGACCGACCCCAGGCCGCCGGTGAACAGGCCCATCACCCGGTCGCCCGGCAGCAGTCCGGTGACCCCGGGACCCACCTCGCGCACGATTCCCGCGCCCTCGCCCAGTGACGACCACTCGTCGCGCGCCACCATGCCGAGCTCCAGCAGGACGGCCTTGAAGTTCAGGCCCCCCGCCCGTACCTCGATCCGCACCTCGCCCGTCTCCAGGGGGCGCAGCATCTCGGGGCAGGCGCTGAGCGACATCCCGTCGAGTTCACCGCGGTAGGTGAGGGACAGCTGCCACGGCTGGTCCCGCGGCGCCACCAGCGCCGGTGACGCGGACGCGCGGACGAGTCGCGGCACCGCGCCGAGTCCACCGCGCAGGACCAGCTCCGGATGGCCGGCGGCCATCGCGGCGGGCAGCGCGCTCCGCGTGAACGGATGGTCGTCGGCGTCGATGTGGCGCAGCCGGCCGGGGTGTTCGGTACGCGCGGTGCGCAGCAGACCGGAGACGGCACGGTGGGTGAGGTCGTCCGTCCGGGTGAGCACGGTGAGCGGGACCTTGTCGAGGTGCTCCTCGGCGAGCCAGTCCCGCACCACGTCGAGCGTGCGGGCGACGACGTCTTCGAGGTCTCCGGTGGGGCAGGCCCACAGGGCGGCCGTCGTCGGCGACGACGGGTCCGGGCGGTCCCGGCCGTCGGCCGCGAGTGTGACCCAGCCCTGTTCCGCGGGCGGGTCCGGCAGTTCGACCGGCGCCAGGTCCAGGCTGAACAGCGACGAGAGGTCCGCGCGCGCCCGTCCGAGCGCCGCCGTGTCCACCGGCCGCAGCGCCAGTTCCCCGACGGAGGCCACCGGCTGTCCGGACTCGTCGGTCACCAGTACGGCGATCGAGCCGGATGCGGCCGGGGAGAGACGCACCCGGACCGTCCTGGCGCCGGTGGCGTACAGGTGCACGTCGGTCCAGCTGAACGGTATGCGGACGCTGTCCGCCTCGACCAGGCCCGCCGCGTGCAGCGAAGCGTCGAGCAGCGCGGGGTGCAGTCCGAAGCCGGTGGTCTCCTGTTCCTCCGGCAGCTCGACCGACGCGTAGACCACGTCTCCGTCCTGCCAGGCGGCGTGCAGGCCCTGGAAGGCCGGGCCGTAGGTGTAGCCGCGGTCGGCGAGGGACGCGTAGAACCCGTCCACCGGCACGGCTGTCGCGTCCGGTGGCGGCCAGGAGGCCAGGTCCCCGGGTTCCGCGGGCTCTTCGGCGGTCAGGACGCCGTCGGCGTGCCGGGTCCAGTCGTCCTTGCCGCTCGGGGCGGTGTGCACGCTCACCGGCCGGCCGTTCCCGGTGTCCGGGCCGACCAGTACCTGAAGGTCCAGGTCGGCGTCGAGGACGACCGGTGCGTGCATGGTCAGCTCGGCCAGGTGCCCGCGGCCGACGCGGTCCCCGGCGTGCAGGGCGAGTTCGACCATCGCCGTGCCGGGCAGGAGCACCGAGTCGCCGATCCCGTGGTCGGCCAGCCAGGGCTGGGCGGTGCGGGAGAGCCGTCCGGTGAGGACGAGCGTGTCCGCGTCCGCCGTGCGCAGGGCGGCGCCGAGCAGCGGGTGGTCCGCCGGCCGCAGGCCCAGCGCGGCGGTGTCACCGGTCCCGGCGGTCTCCTTCAACCAGTAACGAGAGCGCTGGAACGGGTACGTCGGCAGCTCCGCCCGGGTGGCCGGGATGTGCCAGTCGACGCCGACGCCGTGCACGTACGCCTTGGCCAGCGCGGCGCGGAAGCGTGCCGGTCCGCCGTCGTCCCGGCGCAGCGAGTCCAGGACGGCCACGTCGGGGATCTCCGCCTCCTCGGCCGTCGCAGCGATGGCGGTCGTCAGCCCGGGGTGCGCGCTGACCTCGACGAACACCCGGTGTCCCTGGTCGAGGAGCGAGCGGGTGCCCGCAGCGAAGTTGACGGTGTGGCGCAGGTTGCGCACCCAGTAATCGGCGTCCAGTTCCGGGCCGGCCAGTATCTCGCCGGTGACCGTCGAGTGGAACGGGATCCGGGTGGAGCGGGGGGTGATGCCGGCCAGGGCCGTGACGATCTCGTCCCGCAGGGCCTCGACGTGCGCCGAGTGCGAGGCGTAGTCCACGGGGATGAGCCGCGCGCGTACGCCGTCGGTCTCGCAGTCCGCGACGAGAGCCTCCAGTCCGGCGACCGTGCCGGACACGATGGTGCTGCCGGGCCCGTTGACCGCAGCGATCTCCACCGCGCCGTCGTACCGCTCGATCCGCACCGCCGTCTCGGCGGCGGAGAGCTGCACGGACCCCATGCCGCCGGTGCCGGCGAGGCGGGTGATGGCCTTGCTCCGCAGGACGACGACGGCGGCGGAGTCCTCGAGGGAGAGCGCGCCGGCCACGTACGCGGCGGCGATCTCGCCCTGGGAGTGGCCGATCACGGCGTCGGGGGCCACCCCGTGGTGCTTCCACAGCGCGGCCACGGAGATCATGACGGCCCACAGGGCGGGCTGTACGACGTCCACCCGGTCGAGCGGCCCGGCGAGTTCGTCGAGGAGGTTCCAGTCGACGTGGGGGGCGAGGGCGGCGGCGCAGCCGTCGAGCTGCGCGCGGAAGACGTCGGACTCGCGGTACAGGTCCAGTGCCATGCCGGACCACTGCGAGCCCTGCCCCGGGAAGACGAGCACCGTCTTGCCGTGCGGGCGCGCGGTGCCGAGCAGGACGTCCGGGTACGGCCGCCCGTCGGCGAGTGCCCGCAGTCCCGGCAGCGGGTCGTCGCCGGTCACGGCCGCGCGGTGGAGCAACCGCGGGGCGCAGGTGGCGAGCGCGGCGGCCACGGGCGCGTCGGGGCGTGCGGTGATGTGGGCGTGCAGCTGCTCCGCCCTGGCCGCGAGCGCCGTCGTCGAGGAGGCGGACAGCAGCAGCGGAACCGCCGCGTGCGCGGGCGCCGGCTCCGGAGCCTGTCCGGCCTGCGGTACGGGCTCGGGTCCGGGCGCTTGCTCGATGATCAGGTGGGCGTTGGTGCCGCTGATCCCGAAGGCCGACACCGCGGCCCTGCGGGGCCGGCCTGTCTCGGGCCAGGCCCGTGCCTCGGTGAGCAGTTCCACCGGGCCGGACTCCCAGTCCACGGCGGGTGTCGGCTCCTCCACGTGCAGCGTCCTCGGCAGCAGACCGTGCCGGAGCGCCTGCACCATCTTGATCACACCGCCGACACCGGCTGCGGCCTGGGAGTGCCCGATGTTGGACTTCAACGACCCCAGCCACAGGGGCTGTTCCGCGGACCGTTCCCGGCCGTAGGTCGCCAGGAGGGCCTGCGCCTCGATGGGGTCGCCGAGACTGGTTCCGGTGCCGTGCGCCTCCACGGCGTCCACCTCGGCCGGGGCGAGGCCGGCGTCGGCCAGGGCACGGCGGATGACCCGCTGCTGGGACGGTCCGTTCGGCGCGGTCAGGCCGTTGGAGGCGCCGTCGGAGTTGACCGCGCTGCCCCTGATCACGGCGAGGACGGGGTGTCCGAGCCGCACGGCGTCCGAGAGCCGCTCCAGCACCAGCATGCCCGCGCCCTCGGACCACCCCGTGCCGTCCGCCGCCGCCGAGAACGCCTTGCACCGGCCGTCCTCGGCCAGTCCGCGCTGGCGTGAGAAGTCCACGAACGTATCGAGGCTGGGCATGACCGCGGCTCCGCCGGCCAGGGCGAGTGAGCACTCCTCCGCGCGCAGGGCCCGGCTGGCCAGGTGCGTGGTGACCAACGACGACGAGCACGCCGTGTCGACGGTGAGCGTCGGCCCCTCCAGGCCCAGCAGGTACGAGATCCGGCCGGAGGCGACACTGCCCGCGCTGCCGGTCCCACCGAACCCGTCACCACCCTGTCCGGACTCCTCGGCACCGAGTCCGTAGTGCTGGCCGCTGTGGCCCATCAGCCCGACGAAGACTCCGGCGTCGCTGCCCCGCAGGGACTGCGGGTCCATCCCGGTCCGCTCCAGGGCCTCCCATGCGGTCTCCAGCAGCAGTCGCTGCTGGGGGTCCATCGCCAGGGCCTCCCTCGGGGAGATCCCGAAGAACTCGGCGTCGAACTCGGCGGCCTCGTACAGGAATCCACCGCCACGGGCGTAGAAGCTGCCCGGCACGCCGGGGTTCGGGTCGTACCGGCCGTCGATGTCCCATCCCCGGTCGGTCGGGAAGTCCCCGATCGCGTCCCGCCCGTCGGCAACCAGCTCCCACAGCCCGTCGGGCGAGACGACTCCGCCCGGGAAGCGGCACGCCATACCGACGATCGCGATCGGCTCGACGGCGGCCCGCTGCATCTCGTGCAGACGGTCACGGGTCTCCTGCAACTCCCCGACGGCCTGCTTGAGGTAGTTGCGCAGCCTGGCCTCGTTCTCCATCGTCCCGTTGCTCCTCCGGTCGAATACTCGGCTTCGTCAGTTAAGCGTGCGCAGGTGGCGGTCAGCCGGGTTCGAGAGCCTCAGATCGGGCGGCAAAACTGGCTCCCCGGACCAACGGCCGAACCGTGGTCAGCCGACGGACTGGCAGAGTCTGCGCATGTCGCGTCCGACCAGTGCTCCGGCGGGCGCGGCGGGCGTGGCCGGCTCGAGGGTCATCCTGCTGACGTGCTGCTGGCCCGCCCCCCAGCCAGGGCGTCTGACGAACAGTTCCGGCCGGGCCGCGACGACCACCAGCACCGGCATCGGCATCGGCGGGTCGAGGAGATCCTCGATGGTCTCCAGTACAACGTTGTCGGCCAGGTGCAGATCGTCGACGAACACCACGAGGGGGCGTGGCCCGGCGGGCATCGTCGTTTCCGGTGCGGTCATGAACCCGCCCTGGCCGAGCCGCACGGTCGCCGCGTTCTCCACCCGCCGTTCGAACTCCTCGAGCAGCGGTGTCTTCCCGATCCCCGGGCCACCCAGCACCAGGACGAGATGCGGGCGCGCGCGGTGCCGGACACGCTCCAGCAGGCTGCTCAGTATGGCGAGTTCGGGTTCACGGTCGAGGGCCGTGGGCTGGGCGGCCGCCTCGTGGCACCGTCCCCTGACGGTCCAGCGCGAACGCGGCCCGTCCTCCCGGCCGTAGCTGATCGCCGAGGCCGTCAGCCTCCTGGTGCGGTCGCAGACCACGATCTCCGTGGACTCGGCGAACCGGAGCAGGGACTCGCAGCCGACGAGGAGGGATCCCCTGACGGGCAGCGGCCCCGGATGGGGCTCACCGGGACGGGCGGGAACGTCCTTCGTCGACACGGCGACCCGCAGCTCGGGCCGCTCGCCGTCCGACAGGTCGAAGCAGATCCGCTGCCGCAGCGACATCGTGGCGCGGACCGCCCGTCCGGCGGCCCGGTCGGTGACGCCCTCCTGCGGGGACACGGGCTTGAACAGGGCGAGCGTGACCGAGCCGGTCGCCCCGGCGATGACACCACCGAACCGCTCCACCTCTTCCCGCACCGTTCTCGCGGTACGTTCCATGGCCTCTCCGAGGTCGGCACCCCGGTTTCCGGTCCCGAAGTCCGTGCGGATCAGCACGGCGCTGACGCTGTCTCCGGCACGGCCGTCCGCCTGCGGAGCGGACGGGGGGACGAAGCCCTCGCGCTGCTCCGGCCCGGAGCAGGACCCGGAGATCACCACCGGTCGCACCGGCCCGACGGGGGCCGCTATGGACGGGTCGTGCACCAGGACCGCGTGCTGCAGCAGCCGAAGCTCCCGGCCGGGCTCCAGACCGATCTGCCGGGACAGTCGCTGCCGCACCCTGCGGTAGACGGCGAGAGCGTCGGCCTGCCTGCCGCTGCGATAGAGCGCGAGCATCAGCTGACTGCACGCCCGCTCCCGCAGCGGTTCGGCCGTGACCATCGCCTCCAGGGCGCCCAGGACGGCCTGGTGACGGCCGTTGGCCAACTCGGCCTCGTAGTAGTCCTCCATGACGTCCAGCCGGGCGCTCTGCAGCTCCGTCAGTTCCGTCCAGGAGTGACCGGCCTCCACCAGGTCGGCCAGTGCCGGCCCGCGCCACAGGGCCAGTGCCTCGCGCAGGATGACCGCCGCCGCGCCGGGCCGGCCGGCCGCCAGCTCCGCGCGGCCCGCCTCTGCCTCGCGGTGGAACCGGAACATGTCGACCTGCTCCGGGCCCACCTGGAGCTGGTACCCGTGCGGGCATGTCAGCAGGGCCGGCGGACGGTTGTCCGCCCGGGTGTGCTCGGCGAACACGACCCGCAGGCCCCGTACGGCGTTCTGCAGGATCTTCCTCGCCGTCGGCGGGGTCTCCTCGCTCTTCCACAGTCCTTCCAGGAGTCTGCTGGTCGCCACCTCGCGGTTGGCGTTGAGCAGCAGCAGACCGAGTGTGGCCCGGCGCCGGTCTCCGCCGAGCGCGATCGGTGTCTGGTCGACCATCAGTTTTAACGAGCCAAGCACCAGCAACTGCAAGGAAGCCCCCGTATATCGTTCGTGTTCCCGTCAGGCCGGCGACAGATCGCTGTCTACAGCCACTCCGCTTCCGGACCACCGACCAGCGGTTCCGGAGCGAAGACGCGCATCGTGGTCGGCGGGTCCTGTCGGACGGCCTCCAGGTGCAGGCACTCGGTCCCCTCCGGCGGTGCGAACGGGACGAGACAGGCGCATTCCGCGGCGGTGAACCCCGCGAACCGGTACGCCACCTCCATCATCCGGTTGCGCTCGGTGCGCTTGAAGTCGGCGACGAGGTGTACACCGGCCCGCGCGGAGGCGTCGGTGAGCCACCGCAGCAGCACCGCGCCCGCGCCGAACGAGACGACACGGCACGAGGTCGCCAGCAGCTTGATACGCCAGGCCCGCTGAGTCTTCTCGATCAGCATGACCCCGACCGCGCCGTGCGGTCCGAAGCGGTCGGCCAGCGAGACCACGAGCACCTCGTGACGCTCGTCGGACAGCAGCGAGCGCAGCGCGGCATCGGAGTAGTGCACGCCGGTCGCGTTCATCTGGCTGGTCCGCAGGGTCAGTTCCTCGACCCGGGTGATCTCCTCGTCCCTGGCCTTCCCGATCCGCATCACCAGGTCGAGCGAGCGCAGGAACTCCTCGTCGGCGCCCTCGTGCTTCTCCCGCTCCAGCTCGCGCTCGAAGCCGGCCTGGTACATCTCACGGCGTCGACGGGCGTCGACCGTGACCACCGGCGGGTCGAACTCGGGCAGACCGAGCAGCGTGTCGGCGTCCTCGGCCGGGTAGCACCGGACGTCGGGGAGGTGGTACTCGACCTCGGCGCGCTCGGTCGGCAGGTCATCGATGAACGCGATCGTCCTCAGCGAGAAGTTCAGCCGCTCGGCGATCCTCCGCACGGACTCGGACTTGGGGCCCCAGTTGATGTGCGGCAGGATGAAGTACTCGGCGAGGCCCAGCTCCTCGAGCCGTGCCCACGCCTCGTCGTGGTCGTTGCGGCTCGACACGGCCTGGAGCACTCCACGCGCGTCAAGTTCGGTGACGATCTTGCGGATCGTCTCGTCGACCTCCACATGGCCGTCCTCGACGAGCGTGCCCTTCCAGAGGGTGTTGTCGAGGTCCCAGACCAGGCACTTCACGATCTGTTGAGATTTGGACATGCCAACTCCATTCCATGCGGACCGGTCAGGCCACCGTCGAGGCCGCGTGCTCGGCGAGGATCAGCTGGCAGATCTCGTTGCTGCCCTCAATGATCTCCATCAACTTCGCGTCGCGATAAGCCCGTTCCACCACGTGCCCGCCCGCCGCGCCCGCGGAGGCGAGGACCTGCACCGCCGACGCCGCGCCACGGGCGGCGTTCCCGGCCGCGACGTGTTTGGCGAGGACCGACGCGGGCACCTGCTCGGGTGAACCGCTGTCCCAGCTGTGGCTCGCCCGCTCGCAGGCGAACGTCGCCGTCCGTTCCGCCGCGTAGAGCTCGGCCAGGTGCCTGGCGACGAGCTGGTGCCGCACCAGGGGCTGGCCGAACTGCTCGCGGTTCCCGGCGTGCCGGGCGACCGCCGTGACGCAGGCGCGGAGAATCCCGACGCATCCCCAGGCCACCGAAAGACGGCCGTAGGTCAGCGCGATGGTGATCAGCATGACGACCGGCTGGCCGGCCACCGCGAGCAGGTTCCCCGCGGGCAGCCGCACGTCCTCGAGGACCACGGTCGCGTGCCCGGCCGCGCGGCAGCCGAGAGGGTCGGCCACCTTCGTCACCCGGACCCCGGGAGCCGACGCGGGCACCACGACAGCGGCGCCCCCGCCCGCGTACCGGCCGAACACGATGATCCAGTCGGCGTAGGCGGCGACCGTGATCCAGGTCTTGGTGCCGTTGACGACGACCTCGTCGCCCTCCCGCCGGATCTCGGTGCTCATCGCGGCGAGATCGCTCCCGGCACCCGGCTCGCTGAACGCCACCGCGGCCAGGTCACCGCCGGTGAGCCGGCTCATGTACTCCGCCCGCTGCGCCTTGTCGCCGAACCGCTGGATCGTCCACGCGGCCATCCCCTGGGAGGTCATCACACTGCGCAGCGAACTGCAGAGCGCGCCGGTGTGCGCGGTGAGCTCCGCGTTGTCGGTACCGGACAGGCCGAGGCCGCCGAACACCGGGTTCACCTCGGCGCACAGCACGCCCTTGGAGCCCAGCCCTCTGAGGACGCCGATCGGGATCTCGCCCGCCACGTCCCACTCGCTCGCGGCGTCGGCGACCGTTTCCGTCACCAGCGCGGTCAGGGCATCAAGCATCTATGACACCACCGCGCAGCCGGGTCACCAGTGTGCTCATGGTCCGCACCGTGCGGAAGTTGTCCATGGCGAGGTCGCCCCTCTCCACGGCGACGCCGAACGTGCTCTCCACGAACACCACCAGTTCCATCGCGAAGAGCGAGGAGACCGCGCCCGAGGTGAACAGGTCCACCTCCGGCTCCCACGTCCTCTTGGTCCTCGCCTCGAGAAACTCTCCGATGCGCTGCTCGATGGCGGCCACGGACAGCTCGGTTGTCGAGTCCGTCATGAGAAGTCCCCTTCTTGTTCTTGGTGCACCTTGTTCTTGCGCAGCAATGTGATGCCGTCCGCCATGACGAGCAGGGAGAGTTCCACTCTGCTGTCATCGAGCAGCGAGGCGTTGAGTTCACGGATGGCCCGGGTGTCGGGATCGTCCGCCTCCGGATCGGCGACCCGGCCGAAGTACAGCGTGTTGTCGAGCACGATCAGGCCGCCGGGGCGCAGATGCGTCAGCGCCTCTTCGTAGTACCGCGCGTAGCTCGTTTTGTCGGCGTCGATGAAGACCAGGTCGAAGGTCTGCGGACCGCGTTCGGAGAGCAGGGTCCCCATGGTCTCCGCGCCGTCCCCGAGCCGCAGTTCGACGCGGTCGCCGACCCCCGCGCGCTCCCAGTACCGCCGGGCGACCCTGGTCCAGCGCTCGCTGATGTCGCAGGTGACGATCTGCCCGCCGGGCGGCAGCGCCCGGGCCATGCACAACGTGCTGTAGCCGGTGAACGTGCCGATCTCCAGCACCTGGGAGGCGCCGGTCAGTCCGACCAGCATGGAGAGCAGCTGCCCCTCCTCGGGCATGGTCACCATGGCGTTCAGCGCCGGCATGGACGCCGTCTCGGCAACCAGCTCGCGCAGGATCTCGTCGTCCCGCAGGGACACCGACTGCACGTAGTCGAGCAAGCGCTCGTCGATCTGCACCTGACCGGCCATCAGTGGGCTCCGTATTCGTAGAAGCCACGTCCGGTCTTGCGACCGTGATTGCCCTCAGCGACCATCCGCAGGAGCAGCTCGCTCGGGCGGCAGCCTTCGTCTCCGGTGCGCTCGTGCAGCACCAGGAGGGAGTCGACAAGGTTGTCGATCCCGATCAGGTCGGCGGTCCTCAGCGGACCCGTCGGGTGTCCCAGGCAGCCTTCCATCAGGGCGTCGACGTCCTCGACGCCGGCCCGGCCCTCCTCGACGACGTTCGCCGCGTCGTTGATCATCCGGTGCAGTACGCGGCTGGTGACGAAGCCCGGTCCGTCGGCGACCACGATCCCTTTCCGGTCCAGGATGGACAGGAGGTCACGGACGGACGACATCGCCGCCTCGCCGGTGCGCGGACCGCGGATCACCTCGAGCGTGCCGATGAGGTACGGCGGATTCATGAAGTGGACGCCGACCAGGCTCTCGGGGGAGGAGACCTGGCCGGCGAGTTCATCGACAGGGATGGACGAGGTGTTGGTGACACGCAGCGTCCCAGGCGCGACCGCGGAGGCGATCTCCCTGTGCACCTTGGCCTTCAGCTCCGCGACCTCGGTGATCGCCTCGATCACCCAGGTCGCGTCCGCCGCCACCACCGCGGACTCGGCGACCTGCAGCTCACCGATCGGTCCGCCCCGCGGCAGGGCTCCCATCATGTGGGCGAGCCGGAGCTCGCCGCGGACGCGCTCATGTGCCGTACCCAGCCGCGCCTGGTCCACGTCCACCAGCGTGACCGGCACTCCTCGTCCGACGGCGAGGGTCGCGATACCGATACCCATGACTCCTGCGCCGAACACCGCGAGCCGCGGCGCACCCCTGTTGTCCGTCATCGGCCGATCACGCCCGGCCGCCCCGGAACAGGGGAGGGCGATACCGGCTCCCGACTGATGTCACGAACGACAGACCCGCTCATAACTACCTCAGCTTTACGTTCAGAGGGATTTCGGAGGAAAATTGTCCATGATTGCGGAAACACGCACGCTGCGGCGGACACGCGCACACGTGAATACACCGTCAGGTCGGCATTCGCACAACCATCACAACGGCAACGATAAACGGTACCCACCAGGATGACTTTCAGGAGTACCGGCTCCGAGGAGCATATCCCGTAATTATTTCGTATAGGTGTCCCCACGTACAACACGCCCCGGCGCAATCGCCTCAGGACGCACCGTGCCGGTTGGTCGAATGGCACGAGGACCGACCCGTGGTGATGCGCCCCCCCAATAGTGTGCAGCAAACGTTGAACCATTGGATCGCTGTAGCAGTCCAATGGCTAAAAGCCTGCGTCATAAACGGGCCAGGATCCAGTCCATGAACCACTCCACAAGCTGCACTTCCACTTGATGAGCACCGCCACCCCCTGGCCATGTACACATGGCTGCATCGGAGAATGGCAGCACATCCGTGCAGCCGAGCACGAGCGAACACACGGATGCCGGCAGGCACCCGGGAGGGCCATCTGCCGGCAGGCTGAAATCAGCGGTCCTTACACGTCCTCGTCGAGATTGGCTTCCTTGACCAGATAGCCGAACTGGAATCTGCTCGTCGCACCGAACATCTGCATGACCTGACCTATGTGTTTGCGACAGGTACGGACCGACACGCCAAGACGCCGGGCAATGGCCTCGTCCTTGACGCCGGAGATCAACATCTTGACGATCTCCTGCTTCATGTCACGACTGATGACCTCCGTTTCGGCCCGGCGGATGTCGAACTCCTTGGCGGTCGCCCAGACATGCTCGAAACAGGAGTACAGAAAGTTGACGAGCGAACTTTCCTGGACGACCACGGCACCGCCCTCCTCGTCGCTCAGGAGGATGTAAGCCGTGGCACGGTCGAAGATGAAGAGGCTGCCGAAGAGCGCCCCCGCCGTGCGCACCTCGGCACCGGACTCGGTGAGCTTCGCCGCGCGCTCACGGAACGGCATGTCGAACCGAGCGGTGTGCTGGTACAGAACCCGCAGGCAGACGCCGCGATCGAGCATCTCGAGTTCCCGGTTCCGCGCCTCGCCCAGCTCCTCGACCGACCACCCGCTCCCCGGTTGCATGCAGAGGACTTCGCGCGAACTGTTCGCCGCCGCGCGGGAGAGGAGCAGCCCGACGGCCTCACGGGATCTCACGATGTCGAACGAATTCGCGACCTGGCTGCCGAACCTGCTCGACTGGAACAGCACCGACATGCGCGCGAGGTCGTCCCGGAGCCGGCCGATGGCGACCTTCCGTTCGAGCAGCTCCAGTTCACTCCTGGTCAGGAGCTGGAACGAGGCGGCACTCGGATCTACCGGGACATACCGGTCACCCTGATTGTCCGGCGGCTGAACGAGGCGGAGCTCCAGGAGCTTGGTGACGATCTCCTCACCCTCACCAGGACCATCGAGGTCCCACTCCTTCGCCACATCCTCGGCAGAGAAGTCGTCCCTGCCCAAACTCCATTCATAAACTTCAAATATTCCGACACCCGGCCTGGGAGACAAAACCGCTCCAAGTGAACTTTGGATTCATTCCGCCAACTTCCCGCGAATGATACCCGAGCGGTATTTTACGCTTAGACCGACATGCCCGGAAAGACCTGAGTGGGCTTTCTGTGCCTGCCCCGGACTCCCGCCCGTGGCGCGAGGAGCGCCGACGAGGAGGCGGACCGGCGCGTCCCCCTCACATGAACGTTCCCGGTGCGGCCATCGGTCTGCGCACAGCACCGCCCCGCCCGGTCCAGGACGGCGCGCCGACCGCCGTCAGTGGTTCCTCGGCTTCGGCGAACGAACCGAGCCTGCCGCGATGGAATACCAGTGGCGCGGGCTCGTCCTGGTTCATCCGCAGTCCGGTCACCCTGGCGATGACGATGAGGTGATCGCCGGCGACCTGCTCGGACTCGATCGAGCACGACATCCAGCCGATCGCTTCGGTGAGTTCCGGCCCGGCGGCGGACTCGGTCCACGGGACGCCGGCGAACCGGTCGATGCCCTTGACCGAGAACTGCCGGCACAGCTGTGCCTGATCGCTGGCCAGAATGTTGACGCAAAACGCACCACTCCGTTGAAGATCAATCAGCGTCGATGACGCGTTTCCGACGCAGAGCAGGACCAGCGGAGGGTCCAGCGACACCGACATGAAGGAATTGCACGCCATGCCGACGGGGCGGCCGAGCGGCCCCTTGGTGGTGATTACCGTTACCCCGGTCGGAAGCTGGCCGAGAGTACGCCGGAAATCCATCGCACTAAACGGGGAAACCATAACCGACTCCTCACATCAGCCACTCCTCGGAGTCTAAGGAGGACTCCTGAAAGGAACGTAGGGACGAGCCACCAAGACCTTCGGTGAAATTTGGCTCGCTGGCGCAGGTCTTCAGCGGCCACACGGACGTAACGCTCCGCCGGGCGCACAGGATCGACACGGCGGCGACGCCGGCCGGTAGGTCCGCGTCCGCAGGCGCGCAAGCCGTGCCCGCCGTGCGGCTCACCGGAGACCCGGTTACCGAGAAATCCTTCCGGAGCGTGTATGCAAAGCCACGCCGTTGCATACACGCGGATGAACCAGCGGTGGCCTCGCTTCTCCCCGATCGTTCATGGAGCCGATCCCTGAACGACGTCCGCGTCCACAGGAAGCATGCTTGTTCACGCTCACCGGCCGCTGCTAGCGTAGCCATGCGTGTCGCAACAACACCCAGCCGCGGATTCCGCTGCCACGTGGCTCTGCTTTCCTCTTCCAGGCCGGTGTGTCCGGCATGCGTTCCCCTATTCGTAGACTTCCCTGCGAACAGGAACGTAACGGCGGCACCGCGCGTCTCCACAAGCGGCCCCTCACCCACACACTTCGAACCGTACGGCGGTGTCATCCACGCACCGCGTTTTCTCGGGTCGCGCCGACCCGCCGAGCAGAGGACGTCCACGCATTCGGCATGCCGCCGCAGCCATCACCTGTCCCAAGCCTGGCCGAAGCTCGACAGAAAGGTCCGTGATGCAGCACATCCTCGAGGCGGTCGAGTCACCCGACGCCGTCACTGAAGACTTCGCCGCACTGGAGATTCCCGAGTCCCACAAGGCCGCCGTACTGTTCCGTGACGAGCGTGACATATTCGACGGTATTCCCCTGGAGGACCGTGACACGACGAAGTCCGTCCACCTGGCGGAGGTCCCCACTCCGGAGCCCGAGGTCGGCGAGGTGCTGATCGCGGTCATGGCGAGTGCCATCAACTACAACACCGTGTGGAGCGCACTCGCCAGTCCCGTGTCCACCTTCGCGCTGCTGGAACGCTACGCACGGACCGGCGGTTCGGCCGCACGGCACGACCGGGACTACCACGCCATCGGTTCCGATGTCGCCGGCGTCGTCCTGCGCACCGGCCCCGGCGTGCGACGGTGGCACCCCGGTGACCGGGTGGTGGCGCACTGCCTTTCCGTCGACCTGGAGGGCTCGGACGGCCACAACGACACGATGCTCGATCCCGAGCAGCGGATCTGGGGCTACGAGACCAACTTCGGCGGCCTCGCCGAGCTCTCGCTCGTCAGGTCGAACCAACTGATGCCGAAACCCGAGCACTTGACCTGGGAAGAGGCCGCGAGTTCCGGGCTGGTCCACTCCACTGCCTACCGCCAGCTGATCTCCCGCAACGGCGCGGGCATGAAGCAGGGCGACAACGTCCTCGTCTGGGGAGCGAGCGGCGGCCTGGGGTCGTACGCGACACAGTTGGTACTGGCCGGGGGTGCCAACCCGATCTGCGTGGTGTCCAGTGCGCGCAAGGCCGAGCTGTGCAGGGCCATGGGTGCCACCGCCGTCATCGACCGCGTTGCGGAGGGCTTCCGGTTCTGGAAGGACGAGCGGACGCAGGACCCCAAGGAGTGGAAACGGTTCGGCTCGCGCATCCGCGAACTCACCGGCGGTGAAGACGTCGACGTGGTGTTCGAGCACCCCGGCCGCGAGACCTTCGGCGCCAGCGTCTACGTCACGCGCAAGGGCGGCACCATCGTCACCTGCGCGTCCACCTCCGGGTACCTGCACGAGTACGACAACCGGTACCTGTGGATGTCCCTCAAGCGCATAGTCGGCTCGCACTTCGCCAACTACCGCGAGGCATGGGAGGCCAACCGTCTCATCACCAAGGGCAGGATCCACCCGACCCTGTCCAGGACGTACCGCCTCGACGACACCGGCCAGGCGGCGTGGGACGTCCACCACAACGTGCACCAGGGCAAGATCGGTGTTCTCGCCCTCGCCCCCGCCGAAGGCACGGGGGTCCGCGACCACGCCCTGCGGGCCGGGAACCTCGACGCCATCAACCGCTTTCGCGCCTCTCCCGGGACCGACGGCAGCGCGGCCGGGACGGCGACCGGCGGGAACTGACCGTACGCGGCGGCGGGACCCGGGCCGCGCGAACGCCGGCCTGACGCGACAGAAGCGTCCCCGCCGGTCCCGTGCGTCACCGCCGCCCGTATGCCGATCGATTCCCGCACTCGACTCGAGGGGACTGAAGACGTGGTTCAGCAACACATGGTGGTCGGCATAGTCGGCTTGGGCTCGACGGGGCAGGCACTGCTGCACGCCCTCGACGCGAGCGGTACGCGCGTGATCGGTGTCGACAGCGATCCGGCCGTCGTCGAAAGAGCGCGCACGCGTTCCGGTACGGCGGATGTGAGCGGCCGGTTCGAGCGTCTGCGCGCGGCCGACGTGATCATCGAAGCCGTGTCCGAGCACGCCGGCGTCAAGGAAGACGTGCTGCGCCGCTCGGGTGCGGAGTGCCCGGGTGTCACGGCACTGGTGACGACGACGGCCTCACTGTCGGTTCCCTCGCTCGCCATCGCGTCCGGCCGTCCGGCCCACCTCGTGGGACTGCGCTTCGCCCTGCCCCTGTCCCCGCGGGCGGGAGCCGAACTCGTGCGTACGACGATGACCGCGCCCGAGGCGGTGCGGGCAGCCGGGGAACTGCTGTCGCTGCTCGGACCCGCGGTTGCTCCGCCCGGTGTCGACACACCCGTCGCACGGAGGTTGCTCCTCCCCTACCTGGGCCGCGCCGCCGCCCTGCACGAGGAGGGTTACGCGTCTTCCGAGGACATCGACAACGCGATGCGGCTCGGGTGCGCCCTGCCCGCCGGCCCTCTCGAGATGCTCGATGCCGTCGGCGTGGACACGGTGCACAGGGAACTCGGCGACCTGCACCGGCGTACCGGCCGCGGGTACCACCGCCCGCCCTCGTCACTGGAGCGGATGATCGCGAGCGGACGGCTGGGGCGCAAGAGCGGACAGGGCTACCACGCCTACGACGGGACCGGCCGACGCGTCGTGGCGGAGCCGCAGGACCGTCCCTCCGGCCAGGCTCCGGCCATCGGACACGTGGGGATCGTGGGCACCGGCACCATGGCACGTGGCATCGCGCACACCCTGGCTCTCGCCGGTGTGGAGAACACGATGGTGGGCCGTACCGACGAACGGGCCGATTCGGCGCGTGAGGCCATCGGTTCGTCTCTTCGACGAGCCGTCGAGCGGGGCCGGCTGGACTCCGGCGCCGCGCACACGGCGCTCGCCCGTATCCAGGGCGACCACGACCTGACGGCCCTCTCCGACTGCGACCTCGTCATCGAGGCGGTGGCCGAGGACGTCTCCGTCAAGAGGTCCGTCTTCGAACAACTCGACAAGGTGTGCCGTCCGGGCGCGGTGTTCGCGACCAGCACGTCCAGTCTTTCCGTCGCCGACTGCGCAGCCGCCACCAGCCGGCCCGAAGCCGTGATCGGCATGCACTTCTTCAACCCGGCCCAGGTGATGCGTCTCGTCGAGGTCGTGCGCACCGGGGCGACGAGTGACGCGGCCCACGCCACCGCCCACGCCCTCTGCGAGCGCCTGGGCAAGACCGCCGTCGACTGCGCCGACCGGACGGGATTCATCGTCAACTTCCTGCTCTTCCCCTATCTGAACCACGCTGTCCGAGCGCTGGAACTCGATGGGTCCCTCGGCGTGGAAGAGGTCGACACCGCCGTCGAGTCGCTGCTGGGATTCCCGCTGGGTCCCTTCGGCCTCCTGGACACGGTGGGGCTGGACGTCTCGCTCGCCATTCTCCAGCGGCTGCACGAGGCTTTCGGGACCGAGGACTTCGAGCCGGCCCGCTCCTTGAACGGCCTGGTCGGCATGGGGCATCTGGGACGCAAGACGGGAACGGGTTTCAGGAGCCGTGGTCCCCTCGGCCGACGGACCGCGTGACCGTCCGAACCACGGCTCCGTACGACATGTGCCGCCGCCTCCCTCTCACCGCGTGCCGGAAACCGGGAGCCGGCGGCCGGGGTGGTCCGGGGGCACAGCGTCCCGCCCGATCCGCCCGAAGGCTGCGGCAGCCGCCCCGGGCGGGTGCGCGAAGCCCGCGGGGGCGACGGCGGCTGTTTGACCGGCAGTCCCTCCGGGCCCGCGCAACACCCTGATCCCGCGGCGGAAGGCGGCCTCGGGCCGCGCAAGTCCCTCGGCGACGGCTCCGCCTTCGCCGGCGTCGACAACGGCGGGCACTCCGTCTACGGCGAAGCCTCCCCCTGCGCCGACAAGGCCACCGCCGGCTTCCTGGCCACCGGCCACCTGCCGGACAAGGACGTCCACTGCACCGACGTCACCCAGAAGCAACCCGTTCCGAGCGGCTCGTCCTCCGGGCTGTCCGCGAAGCGTGAGAAGGCGGGGCGTACGGCCGCGTCCGCACGCCCTTTTGCCGTCGGCCCAGGGGACCGTAGGATCACCTGGTCATCGCCGCGACGGGAGACAGGAAGCCGGTGCGAATCCGGCACGGTCCCGCCACTGTGACCGGGGAGCGCCCCTCCGACATGCCACTGCGCTGTGCGCGGGAAGGCGGAGGGAACGTCGATCCGGGAGTCAGGACACTGGTCCGTCGCGGGCCCGATCCGAGGAGCGCGGACTCCAGGAGGCTTCACGTGTCCCCCTTGTTCACCCCTGCCCGCACGCGCGGGTTCCTTCGTGCCACGGCCGCCGCCGTGGCTCTCTCGTCGCTGCCGCTGACCATCGGCTGCGGTGCGTCCGACGAGGGCGGCGGTGCGGAGGCCACCGCGGCCGTGCCCACGGGCTTCCCGGTCACCATCGACAACTGCGGCGTCAAGACGACGTACGACAGGCCGCCGTCGCGGGTGGTCACCATCCATCAGCACCCGGCGGAACTCATGCTCGCCCTCGGTCTGAAGGACCGCATGGTCGGCACGGCCTTCCCCGACTCCGCCGTCCTGCCCGAGCTGAAGAAGGACTACGAGGCGATCCCCGAACTGGCGGAGAGAGAGCCGTCGTTCGAGGAGATCCTGGACGCCGGACCCGAACTCGTCTACGGCGGCTACGGCAGCGCCTTCGCCGAGAGCGAGGGCCGCTCGCGCAAGGCGCTCGCCGACGCCGGCATCGACACCTACCTCAACCGTGAGTACTGCGGCAGGAAACAGGTGACGATGAAGGACACCTACGACGAGATCCGCACCATCGGCAGGATCTTCGGTGTCCCGGACCGGGCCGACAAGCTGGTCGCCGACCTCGAGAGCCGCGTCGGCAAGGCCGCCGCCGAGGTCGAAGGCGAGCCCGGGACACCCGTCTTCGTCTACGACAGCGGCGACGGGAGCGCCTTCACCGCGGGCGGCAAGAGTCTGGGCACCGAGCTGATCCGGCTGGCCGGCGGCAGGAACGTCTTCGCCGACCTCGACGACGTCTTCGGCGACGTCTCCTGGGAGCAGGTCGTCGAGCGCAGGCCGGAGGTCATCGCCCTCTACGACTACGCCGGCGCCGGAAGCGCCGAGGAGAAGAAGAGGTTCCTGCTCTCCCAGCCGGCGCTCGCCGGCGTACCCGCCGTCAGGAACGAGCGGTTCGTCGTCCTGCCGCTGACCGCCACCCTGATCGGCATCCGCTCGGCCTACGCGGTCGAGGACCTGGCCCGCGGGCTGCACCCCGAGAGCTTCCGGTGACCCAGTCCGCCACCGGCACGCCCACTGAGCGGACGGTCCGACGGCGGAAGGCCGAGGAGGCGGAAGCGGGCCGCACACGGCTGACCGTCACGCTGCTCGTGCTCACCGCCCTGCTCATGGTCTCCGCCATGGCGGGCCTCGCGATCGGCTCCGTCCGGGTGCCACCCGGCCAGGTGTGGGGCATCGTGACGCACGCGCTGGGTGCCGACTGGCAGGAGCCGGACTGGTCGGGGGCCCGGGAGACCATCGTGGTGGACGTGCGGGCGCCGCGGGTGCTGCTCGGCGCTGTCACCGGCGCCGGCCTCGCGGTGATCGGCACCGCCCTGCAGGCCCTGGTGCGCAACCCGCTCGCCGAGCCCTACCTGCTCGGCGTCTCCTCCGGTGCGTCCCTCGGCGCGGTCTCCGTGATCGTGTTCGGGGTCACCCTCTTCGGGCCGGTCTCCTTGTCGGTGACCGCCTTCGTGGGCGCCCTGGGCGCGCTCCTGCTCGTGTACGCCACCGCGCGCACCGGCGGACGCATCACCTCATCGCGGCTGGTGCTGTCGGGGGTGGCGATCGCGGCGGTGCTCACCGCGGTCCTCGATCTGCTGCTGCTCACCACCGACCGCGGCAACGAGGCCCGCGCCGTCCTCGCCTGGACCCTCGGCGGCCTCGGGGGTGTCAACTGGGGCACCCTGTGGCTGCCGAGCGCGGCCCTGCTGCTCGGTGTCGGCATCCTCATGGCGCAGGCCCGCAACCTGAACCTGCTGCTGGCCGGCGAGGAGGCGGCGGCCACGATGGGGCTGGACGTGGCCCGGTTCCGCGCCCAGCTGTTCGTGCTGCTCTCCCTCGTCACGGGCGTACTGGTCGCGGCGGCCGGACCGATCGGTTTCGTCGGCCTGATGATGCCCCACATCGTGCGCCTGTTCGTCGGCGGCGACCACCGCCGGGTCCTGCCGACGGCGGCACTCGGCGGAGCGGTCTTCCTCATCTGGGCCGACATCGCCGCACGGACGATCGCCGCGCCGATGGAAATACCCGTCGGCGTCCTCACGGCCCTGTGCGGCGGGCCGTTCTTCCTGTGGCTGATGCGCCGGGACGCCCGGCGCGGCACCGACCGAGGAGTGGCGTGACCGCGACCGAACTGGACGTCGACGGCGTCACGCTCACCGCCGGAGCCCGCCATCTGGTGCGCGACGTCTCCCTGGCCGCCCGCCCGGGCGAGACCATCGGGCTCGTGGGCCCCAACGGCAGCGGCAAGTCCAGCCTCCTGCGCACCGTCTACCGGGTCCTGCGCCCCGTCACCGGTCAGGTCCGGGTCGACGGAGGTGACGCCTGGTCGCTGCCGGCGCGGCAACTGGCCCGCACCGTGGCGGCGGTGGTCCAGGACTCGGCAGCCGACTTCGACCTCGCCGTCCGCGAGGTCGTCGCCATGGGGCGCACCCCGCACAAACGGCTCCTCGCCGGTGACACCCCCGAGGACGCCGACCTCATCGACTCCGCACTCCTCGCGGTCGACGCCGACCACCTGGCCGACCGACCCTTCGACCGGCTCTCCGGCGGCGAACGCCAGCGGGTCCTCATCGCGCGCGCCCTCGCCCAGCAACCCACCCTGCTCGTCCTCGACGAGCCCACCAACCACCTCGACATCCGGCACCAACTGTCCGTGCTCGGTACTCTGCGCCGCCTGCCCGCCACCGTGCTGCTCGCCCTGCACGATCTCAACCTGGCCGCCTACTACTGCGACCGCCTCTACGTCCTGCACGCCGGCGCGGTCACCGCCTCCGGCCCACCCGCCGAGATCCTGACCCCGCGGCTTCTGGCCGAGGTCTACGGAGTGGCGGCGGAAGTCGCCCCCCATCCGCGCACGGGCGCCCCGCAGGTGACGTTCCTCCCCGATGAGCCGCGCGGCTGAAGGGCCCTCCAGGCCCTGCGACGGCGGGCCAGGTGCGGGCCGGGGAGGACGAAGTCGGCGACCGGAACCACCGCACCGATGGCCAACATGCGAAACGGGGCCGCGCAGCAACGGCTGCGCGGCCCCTCGTCCGTGAGGTCAGGCCAGGTTGATGTTCTCGGCCTGCGGACCCTTCTGGCCCTGGGTGACGTCGAACGTCACGGCCTGGCCCTCCTGGAGCTCACGAAAGCCTGTGGAGTTGATCGCGGAGTAGTGCGCGAAGACGTCCGGGCCGCCGCCGTCCTGCGCGATGAAACCGAAGCCCTTTTCCGCGTTGAACCACTTCACAGTTCCCGTTGCCATGTCTTATGCCTTCCAGTCGATGAACGTCTGCCACTCCTCGTGGCAGACGGAGGTGATCGCCCTGGTCCCTGCGGCACAGCACAGCAGAACGCCCACACCAGAAGCGTGAGCAAGAGGAGATTCCGAACCACGACAGCTGACACAGACGCTACACGCCTACACACCGCGTCACCATAGGAAATGATCAGTTCGCACACCGAGACCGTGCGTGCGATGCCCGCCGACGCTGTCCGCGCGTCCGAAAACCCCGTGTGGTGCCGAGCGGTGCGGCGGCCCGGCCCATGGTGTGGGCGGGCGGACGGTCGTCGTCGGGACGGCCGAACGTGTCGTCTGCTGTCCTTGCTCCACTCCGCCGGACACAGGGAAGGGCCCTGGTGCCGTACCGGCACCAGGGCCCCGAAGGAACCGCTACGCCGTCTGCCGGCCCTGCTGGGGGCCTTGAACAGCGCCACTCCTCGGCAGCCGGTTCCGTGGCCCGTCCTGCGTCTGCTCCGGCCTGGAACCCCACTGCCGAACCCCCGGTGCGCGCGCCCGCAGCCGACGCCTTCACCGAGGTACCGCTCACTGCCTTCACTGCTGGGTACTGCTGGGTACTGCGAACCATTCCTTGCGGGTACTGCCACTGCGGTACTGCTCATGGCGGCCCCTGATCACTGCGGGCCACCCGGTCCGGTCGTCAGTCCCGTCACCGTCCTGCAACCGCTCTGGCTTCGGAACTCCACCACCGCACCGTACTGCGCACTGCACCTGCGGTACTACCGCCCGGCAGTTCGTCTCTGCCGGGCTCGCTCGATCTCGGCTACGCGGGAAACCATAACCAGGACGCCACCCAATGTCTACTCCCGCCGGCATAGATTTCCGGGCTCCCGTAGGTGAAGTAAATCTCCTCGACCGGTCCCACCTCCGGCCGGTCCATGGCTGGTCGAGCGGCTCCGAAGCCCCGTACGGCGCACCGAGGTCCCGGTCGTGTCCGAGCTCTTCGCCGCCGGCCTGCCCCGCGGAGGGACCGGGATCGAGGACATCGGCACCTGGACCGTGGGGGCCTTCAGCTGTGACGACCACTGGGCGACGCCGGCGGGAACCGGCTGCACGCAGTGTGGGCCCGACCGGCTTACCGGTCGGGCCCACACTGCCGGCCGGGTGCCGGCGCGTGTCTGTCCACCCCGTCAGACCGCGACGGGGGTGCCTGGCATCGCGGAGGCGTGCCGCATCGGTTCCAGAACGCCCAGCGGCGCTGCCTTGGGCCCGGTGCGGCAGGTGAAGCCGAGCTGAGCCATGGCCCGGACGACTTCGGCGGCGCTGAAGTCACGGCGGTCCTGGCGTGTGAGGACCTGGCCGACCTGCTTGGCGGGGTAGTGACGGCGCCCGATGATCACCGATGCTCCGGTGACCGGCTCGGGCTTGACGCCCTTCATCGATTCCAGCACGCCCCCCTTGGTGAGTTCGAAGGGGAAGCGGGCGATGACGCAACGCATGTGGCCTCACAGAGAGAAGAGGGAAGAACGGCCCGGCCAGGGGCGAGGTGTTTCAGCGGGAGAGGGCGAGGATGCCCAGGGCGCTGCCCTGCTCGTCGGCCACCGGCAGGACACCGAGCCGACGGGTACGCATCGCGTGCCCGGCTTCGGCCGTCGTGGTCACGGGTGAGGTGAAGGAGCCGTGGTCGCCGAGGATGTCACCCAGGCGGCCACGGTCCGTGTCTAGGCCGCCGCGCCGAGGGCGGACTGGCGTACGGAGGCGCGCCGGCTCGCCGAAGCAGGGCGGCGGCGGCCACGCGAGGTGGCGCTGCGCCTGGGGCGTTCCGCGACCGGTGCGGTGATGACGACCGGGATGCCTGACGGGGCCTGGGCTCCGGTGATCCGGCTCAGGGCCTCGTCACCCGAGCGGACCTGAGTGGTCTGCGGCCGGATTCCCGCGTCCGACATCAGGCGGACCATGCTTCGGCGCTGGTTGGGCATGACCAGGGTGACGACGCTGCCGGACTCGCCGGCACGAGCGGTACGGCCGCCGCGGTGCAGGTAGTCCTTGTGGTCGGTCGGCGGATCGACGTTGACGACCAGGTCGAGGTTGTCGACGTGAATGCCGCGCGCCGCGACGTTGGTCGCCACCAGCACGGTGACGTGCCCCGTCTTGAACTGTGCCAGTGTGCGGGTGCGCTGGGGCTGCGACTTGCCGCCGTGCAGCGCGGCGGCCCGCACCCCGCTGTCGAGCAGGTCCCGGGTCAGCCGGTCGACGGCGTGCTTGGTGTCCAGGAACATGATCACGCGGCCGTCGCGGGCGGCGATCTCGGTCGTGGCGGCGTGCTTGTCGGCGCCGTGGACGTGCAGGACGTGGTGTTCCATCGTCGTGACCGCACCGGCCGACGGGTCGACGGAGTGCACGACGGGGTCGGTCAGGTAGCGTCGCACCAGCAGGTCGACGTTGCGGTCCAGGGTGGCGGAGAACAGCATCCGCTGCCCCTCCGGGCGCACCTGGTCGAGCAGCGCGGTGACCTGGGGCATGAAGCCCATGTCGGCCATCTGGTCGGCCTCGTCCAGCACCGTGACGGCCACGTGGTCCAGCCCGCATTCGCCGCGGTCGATGAGGTCCTTGAGCCTCCCCGGCGTCGCGACGACGATTTCGGCTCCACCGCGCAGCGCGCCGGCCTGCCTGCCGATCGACACGCCGCCGACCACGGTGACCAGCCGCAGCCGCACGGATCGGGCGTACGGGGTCAGCGCGTCGGTCACCTGCTGTGCCAGCTCACGCGTCGGTACGAGAATCAGCCCCAGCGGCCGGCGGGGCTCAGCACGCTGACCAGCGGTCCGGGCGAGCAGAGCGAGGCCGAAGGCCAGCGTCTTGCCCGAGCCCGTGCGTCCGCGGCCCAGCACGTCACGGCCCGCCAGCGAGTTCGGCAGCGTCGCTCCCTGGATCGGGAACGGCACGGTCACCCCCTGCCTGCCGAGTTCGGCCAGCAGCTGCTCGGGCATGTCGAGATCGGCGAAGCCCTCCACTGCCGGCAGCGCGGGAGTGATCGTCCTGGGCAGCGCGAACTCACCCTGCACTGCGGCGGGCCGACGGCCGTAACCGCCGGAGCGGACGGGCCCGCCGGTACGGCGTGCCTGCGAGCCGTAGCCGCCGCGCCTTCCGGTGTCGGCACGGCCGTCACGGGAGCGGGCGGGGCGGTCGTTCGTGTACGTGCGGTTCATGCGGAACCTTCCTCGATGTGGCACATATCAAGGAATTCCCGCTGCGATGAGTGGCATGGAGAATTACAAGTATGGACCGGTGATGAAAAGAAAGCAGATCTGGCCGGCGGAAACGTCTCTGGCGCAGGTGCTGAAATGGGAGGGGCGCGACGGGGACCTTGCGATCCGGGCGCCGGCTGCGGTGCAGCGCTTCAGGATGCGTCTGCGTCCTGGGGGGGAGCCGCTTGTGGCGGTACCGCGGATTCCTCCGGGGCGTCCCGCAGGTGAAATCCGCTGCGGGATACGCATGTAGCTGGGGCCCGCACCCCGAGGGATACGGGCCCCAGCTACGGATTGCGCGTGAGCGTCAGGCCGGAACGATGTTCTCGGCCGTGGGGCCCTTCTGGCCCTGCGCGATGTCGAAGGTCACCTTCTGGCCCTCGAGCAGCTCACGGAAGCCCTGCGCGGCAATGTTCGAGTAGTGGGCGAACACGTCGGCGCCGCCACCGTCCTGCTCGATGAAGCCGAAGCCCTTTTCCGCGTTGAACCACTTCACGGTACCAGCAGCCATGTCATATCTCCTTTGGGGCAGTACATCGGCTCCGCACCACACGGACACCGTGTCGCCGCGATGATTACCCCGCCCGGAAATGACCGGAAATACAAAAGTGCTCCCGACCGGCAAAGCCTGGTGGAGGCACTTGAAGTTTTGGGAACCACAACTGCAACTGAGATAGACAGTAGCACGCCGGAACGGCCCACGTGCGGTGGATAATTCCACTCTGTTCTTCGCGGCAAAAACCCCCGCTGCCCGGGCCCCCAAAATCTGACCCCCCGGGAACAGATATTGATTCAGCCGGGGCTTGACACCTCAGGAAGGGTTCCCGACCGGCAAGCTGCGCGACGGCCGCGGAAAAGCCGCCGGGCAGGCCGCCGGTGCGATGTGTGCCGATGGCACAGGGGTCAGGTCGCGGTGACGGCGGCACGCGCGAGAGCCGCCGTCTCCCGCGGCGTACCGTCGACCGGGACGGCCGCGCCGGTTTCGTCGTCGCCCAGTGGTTCGAGGTCGGCGAACTGTGTACGGAGCAGCTCGGGCGGCATGAAGTGGCCCTGTCGTGCGGTGATCCGTGCGGCGATCAGCTCGGGCGAGCCGTCGAGGTGGAGGAAGAAGACGCGCGGCGCGGCGGAGGCCAGCCGGTCACGGTAGCGGCGTTTGAGCGCCGAGCACGTCACCACGCCTCCGCCGTCCGCATGGCCGGCCAGCCATCGTGCGATCTCGTCCAGCCAGGGGCGGCGGTCCTCGTCGTCGAGCGGGTGGCCCGCTCGCATCTTCGCCACGTTGGGCGCGGGGTGGAAGTCGTCTCCCTCGGTGTAGGGGACGCCGAGGTGCCGTGCCAGCAGTCGGCCCACCGTGGTCTTCCCCGAACCCGACACGCCCATGACGACGACCAGGGGAGCAGTGTGAGTGTGATGAGACATCCGAAGCCCTTCCTCCGTACCGTGGCGCCTACAGCTCGACGACCACTTTGACGTCGTCGGGTCGCGGCGTGAACGCCTCCTTCGCGCGCTCCAGCGGCACCCGCCGGGTGATCAGGCGCTCGAGCCACGACCCGTCGGCCCGTGCCAGCGCCTCGGCGGCCTGGCGGTAGTGACGCAGGTTGGCGTTGACCGAGCCCACCACCGCGTCGTTCTGCAGCACGATCTCCCGGTTGAGGGCGCCGGCGTCCACGGTCATCCTGCGGCCGGCGGGTGACACGCCGGTCAGGCAGACCACTCCGTAGGGTGCGGTGCCCGTCAGGGAGGCGAGGACGGGCTCGTTCGCGCCCGTGGCCTCGATGACGATGTCCGGGCACACGGCGGAGACGACCCGCTCGGCGTCCTCCGCGTGGTAGGTCGCGCCCAATGCCCGGACCAGAGCGGGTTTGAGTCCTTCGGTCACCCGGTCGAGGACATGCACCTCCAGCCCGCGCTCTGCCCCCAGCAGGGCGGCCAGCAGCCCGATGGGCCCCGCTCCCGTCACCAGGACGCGACGCGGCTCGAACCACGAACGGCCACCGACACGCTCGACCTGTTCCCATGCCTTCGCCACCACGGTGGCCGGCTCCATGAGCGCACCGACGCGCTCCAGACGCGACTCCAGCTTCACCGCGTAGCCGGCTTCCACGCACCACATCTGTGCGCCGTAACCGTCGCTCTCCTTGATACCGCGTTCGGTGTAGCGGCCGTTGCGGCACATGTCGAACTCCTCGCGGGCACAGGCCCCGCACGGTTCGGGGTCCGGCCGGCGCACCACCCCGGCGACGAGGTCACCGGCCGAGAAGCCGCTGCCGGGCGGGGCCTGCCGCACCCGCCCGAGGGACTCGTGCCCCAGTACCAGCCGATCACGGCCCGGCGGGGCCCAGCCGTACTCGCCGCGGGCGATCTCCCTGTCCGTTCCGCACACCCCCACCGCCAGTCCCCGTACCAGCAGCTCGCCGTCGGCAGGGACGGCGTCGGGCACCTCCCGTACCTCCAGGGAATCCTTCTCGCCGGGCCGCACGGTCAGTGCACGCATCGCTCACCTCGCCTCTCTGGCCACGCGGCGCCTCATACCGTGCACGCCGCTGCCCGCCGTTCTCCTCTGCTTGACGGGTATCCCGCTCGGACGCTTTCAGCACCAGTCACGAGGCCGGCCGGGAGCACTCTCCGCTTGTCTGATCACATCCCGGACACCCCCGCCTCGTGAAAACGTGAGGCCGGGCGCGGAGCCGACGGGTGGAATCCCATCCGACATCACCGCGTTCGGGTAGCCGTTGCCGCGTTCATGGCGTCCACCAGGCTCTTGGGGCGCATGTCCGTCCAGGTCTTCTCGATGAAGTCGAGGCACTCGGCGCGAGCGGCCTCCCCGAAGACCGTCTCCCACCCTCCGGGTACGTCCACAAAGGCCGGCCAGAGCGAGAACTGGTCTTCCTCGTTCTTCAGGACCAGGAAGGCGGCACCCTCGTCCTCGAATGGGTTCGTCATCATTCACTCCTGTCTGTCGTCGTTCCTGGTGGAGTCAGCCGGGGCCGGGCGATCCGGGCGCCGACTGCGGTTCAGGCGGGGGTATCTCCGCCGTGTGTCCTGGAAAGCCAGTCCGCGACGGCGTTCCAGAGCAGTGCGAGCATGGGGGGATCGGCCATGTCGTCGTGGGAGCAGGGCAGCCGTGACTCGGTCAGGTCGCCGGAGACATAGGGCTGCCACATGGCGCGTCCCCACCCGTCCTCGAGTTCGTCCGACGAGATGAAGAGGACGTCGCCGTGGAATCTGCGGGGCTGGTGGCTCACATAGACGCGTGTGTTGTTGGCGATGATCCTCGCCCGCGCTTCGGCCTCCGCGTCCGTGATCTCGCTGCGGAAGTAGTGCGGCAGTCCGGCAAGATCACGGAGGGCGGGCGCCTCGTCGAGGTCGTCCGAGACGTTCGTGTCGCCCTCACCGCCGCGCCCTGCGCGTTCCAGCATCGCCCGGCGGAGGGCGTCGGCGGATTCCCGGCCGGACCCGTCCGGATCGAGGCTTTCGACCGGGGCGGGTGCGTAGCCTCCCATGATGACGAGTGCCACCTGATGGCCGCTCTCCTGGAGCTGCACGGCCATCTCCTGCGCCACACGGCCTCCCATCGACCACCCCAGCAGGTGGTAGGGGCCCGACGGCCGCACGGTGCGCAGTTCTTCGACGTACTCGGCCGCCATGTCCCGGATGGACGCGGGCAGCGTCCCCGCTCCGTCGGTGTCCCGTGCCTGAAGGCCGTACAGGGGGATGTCAGGGTCGACGACCGCGGCGAGCGGGGCGAAGCACCAGCTCAGTCCGGAGCGCGGGTGGACGCAGAAGAGAGGTGGCCGGCTGCCGTGGGTCCTGATGGGGAGGAGCGTGCGGAGGGACTCCTTCGTCGTGGGAAGGCTGAGCCGATGGGCGAGTCCGGCGGCGCTGGGCGCTTCCATCAGTGTCTGGAGGGACACGCCGACCCCCATGACCGTACGGATGCGGCGCACCAGCTTGACCGCCAGGAGGGAATGGCCGCCGCGTTCGAAGAAGTTGTCGTCGACGCCGATGTGCGGCACGCCCAGCTCTTCGGCGAAGATCCCGCACAGGATCTCTTCCTGGACCGAGGCCGGTTCCCTGCTCGGCGCGGAGGCGGTGTGCTCGGGTGCCGGGAGCCGGCGTCGGTCCAGTTTCCCGCCGGCCGTCAGTGGCAGTTCCGCCAGGACCACGAATGCGGACGGCACCATGTGCTCCGGCACCATCGCACCGAGGTGGGCGCGCAGGGCGGTGGTGCCGACATCGCCGGTGTGGCCGGCGGCGGGCACGAGGTAGCCGACCAGGCGCCTGTCGCCGGGACGGTCCTCGCGCACCGTCACCGCCGCCCGGGCCACGGACGGGTGAGTGGTCAGCGCGGCCTCGACCTCGCCGAGCTCGATCCGGAACCCGCGCACCTTCACCTGGTCGTCCGTACGGCCCAGGTACTCCAGCTGTCCCGCCGTGTTCCAGCGGGCCAGGTCACCGGTGCGGTACATCCGCTCCCCCGGCGTGAACGGGTCGGCGACGAACCGCTGCGCGGTCAGTCCGGGCCGGGCGTGGTAGCCGCGGGCCAGCTGGGCACCGGACACGTACAGCTCGCCCGCGACACCCGCCGGCACCGGCCGCAGAGCCGCGTCCAGGACGTAGGCGCGGGTGTTCGCCACCGGGCCGCCGATGGGGGCGCTGCCCGTGGGCCATGCCTCCCGGTCCGCCGGCAGGGTGTGTGAGGTGACCACATGGGTCTCGGACGGGCCGTAGTGGTTGTGCAGCACCGTCCCGGACGTCCGGCACAGGTCACGGACCCGGTGGCCGACCACGAGGGCCTCGCCCGCCTGGGAGACGTGGCGGAGCCACGGCAGGTCCGTGTCCTGCTCCGCCACGGCCTCACCGAGAGCGTCCAGCATCATGGTGGGGGCGTACAGCTCAGTGACCCTCCGGTCCCTCAGCCAGGCCACGAACGCTTCCGGGTCCTGCCGGGTCTTGGCGTCCGGCACCACGAGCGTCCTGCCGTCCAGGAGGGCGGAGAGGATCTCCTGGGCCGACACGTCGAAGCTGATCGCCGTGAACTGGGCGACCCGTGAGCCGGCCTCGGCGGGGACGGCGGAGGCGTGCCAGGACACCAGGTTGACCAGCGCGCCGCAGGGCATCACCACCCCCTTGGGCCGACCGGTCGAACCCGAGGTGTAGATCAGGTACGCCGGGTGCTGCGGCAGTAGCGGGGAGGTGCGTTCCGCGTCGCCCGGGGCGTCGGCGGGCAGGGCGTCCAGTTCGGCGACCACCGCCGGGTCGTCCAGCAGCAGTACGGGCCCGGTGGCCACGAGCCCGGCGGCCTCCCGGGTGGTCAGCGTCAGCGAGGGATCGGCATCGGCCAGCATGAAGGCGATCCGCTCGGCCGGATACTCCAGGTCGACCGGCAGGTAACCGGCACCCGTCTTCAGCACCGCCAGCAGACCGACGACCAGGTCCGCCGAGCGGGGCAGGGCCAGCGCGACGATGCCCTCCGGACCGGCACCGCGGCGAATCAGCGACCGGGCAAGGCGGTTCGCCCGCCCGTCGAGCTCCGCGTAGCTCAGCTCCTCGTCCCCGTACACGACCGCGGTCGCATCAGGGGTACGGGCGGCCTGCGCCTGGAACAGCTCCGGCAGCGTGGCGGCGGGCACCTCACGGGCGGTGTCGTTCCACTCGGCCAGGATCCGCCTGCGCTCCGCCGCCGACAGCACCTGCACACCGCCGACCCGCTGGTGCGGCTGCCTGGTGACGGTGTCCAGGACGCGGACGAACCGCTCGGCCAGCGCCTCCACCGTCGCGTGGTCGAACAGGTCGAGGGCGTAGTCGACGCCTCCGTACAGGCCCGCGGGGCGGGCACCACCGCCATCGCCGTCGATGACGGTGCCGAAGGTTTCGCTCAGGCTGAAGAACAGGTCGAACTTCGCGGGTGGTTCACCGGTGGGGAAGGGTTCGGCGTGGATGCCGGGGAGGTCGAGGACGGCGGGAGCGGTGTTCTGCAGGGCGAGCATGACCTGGAAGAGCGGGTGACGGGCCATCGACCGGGCCGGCGCGAGGTCCTCGACCAGCCGCTCGAAGGGGACGTCCTGATGCGCGAACGCCGCCAGACCACTCTCCCGCACCTGCTCCAGCACACCGGCGAACGTCGGGTCACCGGACAGATCGGTACGCATCACCAACGTGTTGACGAAAAAGCCCACCAGGTCGTCCAGCGCCTCGTCGGTACGCCCCGCCACCGGAGTACCCACCGGGATGTCGGTGCCCGCACCCACCCGGGACAGCAACACCGCCAGCGCGGCCTGGAGCACCATGTACACCGTCACACCCTCGGCACGGGCCAGCTCCACCACCCGCGCATGCACCCCGGCAGGCACCCGGATCTCCACCCGACCGCCCCGATGCGACGCCACCGCCGGACGCGGCCGGTCGAACGGCAGCACCAACTCCTCCGGCACCCCACCCAACACCCCCCGCCAAAACGCCAGTTGCTCGCCCAGCACACTGCCCGCAACGGCCTCCTCCCCGAGCACCTCACGCTGCCACAACGCGTAATCCGCGTACTGCACTGACAACGGGACCCACTCCGGCTCCCGCCCCGCCACACGAGCCCGGTACGCCACCGACACATCCCGCCCCAACGGGCCCATCGACCATCCGTCGCCCGCGATGTGATGCACCACCAGCACGAGCACGAAGTCACCTGGCTCCACCCGCAGCAGCCAGGCCCGCATGGGTATCTCGGCCGCCAGGTCGAACGGGCGCCCCGCCAGCTCGGCCACCGTGTGCGCCACATCGCCGCGGTCCACCTCGACCACCTTCAGGTCGAAAGAGGCGGGCGAGGGGAGCACCCGCTGGTACGGGCTGCCCTCATCGGCGGTGAACACCGTGCGCAACACCTCGTGCCGGCCCACCACGTCACCCAGCGCCGACCGCAACGCGCCGACATCCAGGTCACCGGCCAGCCGCAGAGCCACCGGAATGTTGTAGGTCGCCGACGGACCCTCCAACTCCTCCAGGAACCAGAGGCGTTGCTGAGCGAACGAGACCGGGAGCGCCTCGGGCCGTGCCATCGGCACCAGAGGGGGGCGTGCCGTACCGGAGTCCGTCAGACGCTGGGCGAGTCCGGCCACGGTCGGTGCCTCGAAGAGCACCCGCATCGCTACTTCCACACCCAGAGCGGACCGGATCCTGTTGGTCAGCTGCACCGCGAGCAGGGAGTGGCCGCCCAGCACGAAGAAGTCGTCGTCCACACCGACCGCGGGCAGGCCCAGCACCCCGGCGAACAGCGAGCAGAGGATCTCCTCCCGCGCCGTGGCCGGACCCCGCCCGGCACCGGACGGCTCGTGCCCCGGCGCCGGCAACGCCCCGCGGTCCAGCTTGCCGTTCACCGTCAACGGCAACACGTCCAGCACCACCAGCGCGGACGGCACCATGTACTCCGGAAGCACCTCCCGCACGTGCTCACGCACCGCGGTGACGTCCACGTCGCCGGGGCCACTCGCCGGGACCACATAACCGACCAGGCGCCTGTCGCCCGGACGGTCCTCACGCACCACCACGGCGGCATGCGCCACGGACGGGTGCCAGCCCAGCGCCGCCTCCACCTCACCCGGCTCGATCCGGAAACCCCGGACCTTCACCTGATCGTCCGTGCGGCCCAGGAAGTCCAGGACGCCGTCCGGCCGCCATCGCGCCAGGTCGCCGGTGCGGTACATCCGCTCCCCCGGGGCGAACGGATCGGCGACGAAGCGCTCCGCCGTCAGCCCCGCCCGGCCCAGGTAGCCGCGGGCCAGACCCGCGCCGGCTAGGTACAACTCCCCCGCCACGCCCGGCGGGACCGGCCGCAGCGCCGCATCCAGCACATGCACCCGGGTGTTGGTGACGGGCGTGCCGATGGGCGGGGTGTCGTGGTCGTCCGCGGACAGGGGCGCGCTGGTGGTGGCGCAGACCGTGGACTCCGTCGGACCGTAGGCGTTGACGAGACGACGGCCGTCCGACCAGTCGGCGGCCAGGTTGCGGCTGAGGGCCTCTCCCGCGGTGACGAGGGTCGTGATCGTCGGCAGGCTCTCCGGTTCGAGGAGCGCCAGTGCGGCGGGGGGCAACGTGGCGTGCGTGACCGAACGCTCGGCGACCAGGCGGACGAGCGCCGGGCCCGGGAGCAGGTCGTGCGACGGGGCCGAGACGAGACAGGCCCCGTTGCACAAGGCCATCACCGTCTCCCAGACCGCCGCGTCGAAACTCGCCGAGGCGAACTGAAGCACCCGGCTGCCGGCCGTGAGCGCGAGTTGCTCCGCCTGCGCTGCGGCCAGGCTCGGCAGGCCCTGGTGGGTGACGGCCACACCCTTCGGCCGTCCCGTGGACCCGGAGGTGTAGATGACGTAGGCGGTATGAGCGGGCAGTAACGGGATACGGCGATCGGTGTCCGTGAGGTCGGTGTCCTCGGCGCCCGCGAGTGCGGCGACGGTCCGGGGATCGTCGACCACCAGGTGCGGCACCTCTCCCCCGGTGGGACGGGAGGCCAGATCCTCGCCGGTGAGGATCAGGGAGGGCCGGGCGTCGGTGAGGACGTAGGTGATCCGCTCGGCCGGGTAGTCAGGGTCGACGGGCAGACAGGCCCCGCCCGCCTTCGTCACCGCGAGGAAGGCGACGACGAGGTCGGCCGAGCGGTGCAGCATGACCGCGACCAGCGACTCGGGACCCGCACCCCGTTCGACCAGCAGCCGGGCGAGGCGGTTGGCACGGGAGTTGAGCTCCGCGTAGCTCAGCTCCTCCTCCCCGAACACGACCGCGGTCGCAGCGGGCGTGCGGGCGGCCTGCGCCTGGAACAGCTCCGGCAGCGTGGCGGCGGGCACCTCACGGGCGGTGTCGTTCCACTCGGCCAGGACCCGGTGCCGTTCCGCGGGGCCGAGGACGTCCACCGTGCTGATCCGCTGATGCGGTGCCGTCTCCAGTGCGGTGACGACGCCTTCGGTGGCGGTGTGGACCAGGGAGCACAGGAAGGCGCCCGGGACGGGTTCGGCGACCTGCACGGTGAACGCGAACCCGTCGCCGGTGTCGTCGACGCTCAGAGCGATCGGGTAGTTGGTCCGCTCCTGCTCGTACAGCACCTCGACGCCGTCGAGGCCGTCGTCCGTGCCCGCCGGCCCGGCGCTCCCGGAGTGCCGGTAGTTGAACAGGGAGGTGAACAGCGGGGAGTCCGCCTTGATGCCGCTGGCCTGCCGGGCGAGTGTCAGGGGGGCGTGTTCGTGGACCAGCAGGTCCGCCAGTTGATCCTGCACCGACCGGACGGTGTCGATCACCCGTGCGCCCTGTGTCCTGACCCGCAGAGGCAAGGAGTTGATGAACAGGCCCAGGACACGGTCGGCTCCGCTGCCCGCGGCCATACGGCCGAAGAGGACCGTGCCGAAGACGACGTCGTCCCGGCCCGAGGTGGCGGCCAGCACCCGCGCCCACACGACGTGCAGGACCGTGGCCGGGCTCACGCCCAGCAGTCGTGACCGGTCCCGCAGCCGCCGCGCGAGTTCCGCGTCCATCACGCGGCGGGACTCCGTCACTCCGGTGCCGTCACCGCGGACGTCGAACAGGCCGAACGGCGCGGTCGGCTCGGTGACATCACCCAGCAGGGTGGCGAAGTACCTCTCGTGTTCCTCCCGCGCCACGCGCAGGCGGGCCTGGGCGACGAAGTTCCGGAACGGCAGGGGCGCGGGCAGGGTGTTCTCGCGGCCGGTGGTGAACGCGCGCACCTCCGCCAGCAGCACGTCCAGGGTGGTGTGGTCGGCGACCAGGTGGTGGGCCTGAACGAGTGCGAGCCACCGGCCGTCGACCGGGGCGGCGGCCGTGTACACGCGGATCAGGGGCGCCCGGCCGACGTCCATCGATCCCGGGCACGCCGCCGACATCCGGTCGGCCGCCTCGTCGTCGGGTCCGTCGGGCAGGTCGACGCTCTCCACCGGGATGGCGGCGCGGCGCACCACCACCTGGACGGGTTCGCGCAGTCCTTCCCACAGGACGGCGGTCCGCAGGATGTCGTGCCGGTCGACAACCTTCTGCAGCGCGGCCACGAACCCGTCGAGCCGCTGCGGGGAGTCGAACCCCAGCAGCACCGGCAATACGTACACGTCGGTTCCGCCGGCCGGGTCGCCCATCAGATGGTGGAAGAGGATGCCCTCCTGGAGCGGGGCCAGCGGGTAGACGTCCGCCACACCGGCCGCCCCGCCGGGGACGCGGGCCACGATGCGGTCGATCTCGCCGGGGGTCAGGTCCACCAGGGGCAGCATGTCGGGAGAGAGGGTCAGGGCACCCTCAGGGATGCGGTTCTCCGGTACCACCACCTCGGCCCGGCCGCCCGACGCCGCCAGTGCGGCGACCGTGGGCGCCGCGAACAGGGACCGCACGTCGACCGACATCCCCCGGGCGCGCAGCAGCTCGATCACCCGCACCGCGAGCAATGAGTGGCCGCCCAGTTCGAAGAAGTTGTCGTTCACGCCGACCGCGGGGAGGCCCAGCACTTCGGCGAACACGGAGCACAGGAGTTCCTCCTGCACCGTCGCCGGCGGCCGGTGGCCTTCGGACGCCCGGTGCTCGGGAGCGGGCAGCGCCGTGCGGTCCAGCTTGCCGTGCGCCGTCAACGGCAGCGCGTCCATGACCACCAGCGCGGACGGCACCATGTACTCCGGCAGTAGCGCGCCGACATGGGCGCGCAGGGCAGTGGTGTCGACACCGGTGTGACCGGTGCCGACAACGAGGTAGCCGACCAGGCGCTTGTCCCCGGGACGGTCCTCCCGCACCACCACGGCGGCATGCGCCACGGACGGGTGCGCGCCCAGCGCCGCCTCCACCTCGCCCGGCTCGATCCGGAAACCCCGGACCTTCACCTGGTCGTCCGTGCGGCCCAGGTACTCGAGCTGCCCGTCGGCGTTCCACCGGGCCAGGTCGCCGGTGCGGTACATCCGCTCCCCCGGGGCGAACGGATCGGCGACGAAGCGCTCCGCCGTCAGCCCCGCCCGGCCCAGGTAACCGCGCGCCAGACCCGCGCCGGCGAGGTACAACTCCCCCGCCACGCCCGGCGGGACCGGCCGCAGCGCCGCATCCAGCACGTACACCCGGGTGTTGGTGACGGGCGTGCCGATGGGCGGGGCGGTGGCCGCGTCCGCGGACAGGGTGCCGGTGGCGGTGGCGCAGACCGTGGACTCCGTCGGACCGTAGGCGTTGACGAGACGACGGCCGTCCGACCAGTCGGCGGCGAGGCGACGGCTGAGGGCTTCACCACCGCTGATGAGGGTCGTGATCGACGGCAGGCTGTCCGGATCGAGCAGCGCCAACACAGCGGGCGGCAGGAGGGCGTGGGTGACGGAACGCTCGGCGACCAGGCGGACCAGAGCCGGGCCCGGGAGGAGATCGTGCGACGGGGCCGAGACGAGACAGGCCCCGTTGCACAAGGCCATCACCGTCTCCCACACCGCCGCGTCGAAACTCGCCGAGGCGAACTGAAGCACCCGGCTGCCGGCCGTGAGCGCGAGTTGCTCCGCCTGCGCTGCGGCCAGGCTCGGCAGGCCCTGGTGGGTGACGGCCACACCCTTCGGCCGTCCCGTGGACCCGGAGGTGTAGATGACGTAGGCGGTATGAGCGGGCAACAGGGCGCTGCGACGGTCGTCGTCCGTGAGGTCGGTGGCGGCGAGAGGAGCGAGTGCGGCGGTGGTCAGGGGGTCGTCGACGGCCATGTGGGGCGGGTGGTCATCGGTGCGGCGGGACGTCAGGCCCGTGCTGGTGACGACCAGGACGGGCCGGGCGTCGGTGAGGACGTAGGTGATCCGCTCGGCCGGGTAGTCAGGGTCGACGGGCAGACAGGCCCCGCCCGCCTTCGTCACCGCGAGGAAGGCGACGACCCGCTCGACGGAGCGTTCCAGCATGACCGCGACCAGCGACTCGGGACCCACACCCCGTTCGACCAGCAGCCGGGCGAGGCGGTTGGCACGGGAGTTGAGCTCCGCGTAGCTCAGCTCCTCCTCCCCGAACACGACCGCGGTCGCAGCGGGCGTGCGGGCGGCCTGCGCCTGGAACAGCTCCGGCAGCGTGGCGGCGGGCACCTCACGGGCGGTGTCGTTCCACTCGACCAGGACCCGCCTGCGCTCCGCCGGATCCAGCACGTCGATTGCGGCGACGCGTCCCCGGGGGTCGGCGGTCACGCTCTCCAGTACGCGCACGAACCGTTCCGCCAGGGCCTCCACCGTCGCGTGGTCGAACAGGTCGAGGGCGAAGTCGACAGCGCCCCGCAGGCCCGCGGGGCGGCCACCTCCACCGCCGCCCGTACCGATCGTGTCGGTGTCGAAGGTCTCGGCCAGGACGAAGGAGAGATCGAACTTCGCCACCGGATCGCCGACCAGGAAGGGTTCGGCGTGGATGCCGGGGAGGTCGAGGACGGCGGGAGCGGTGTTCTGCAGGGCGAGCATGACCTGGAAAAGCGGGTGACGGGCCATCGACCGGGCCGGCGCGAGGTCCTCGACCAGCCGCTCGAAGGGGACGTCCTGATGCGCGAACGCCGCCAGACCACTCTCCCGCACCTGCTCCAGCACACCGGCGAACGTCGGGTCACCGGACAGATCGGTACGCATCACCAACGTGTTGACGAAAAAGCCCACCAGGTCGTCCAGCGCCTCGTCGGTACGCCCCGCCACCGGAGTACCCACCGGGATGTCGGTGCCCGCACCCACCCGGGACAACAACACCGCCAGCGCGGCCTGGAGCACCATGTACACCGTCACACCCTCGGCACGGGCCAGCTCCACCACCCGCGCATGCACCCCGGCAGGCACCCGGATCTCCACCCGACCGCCCCGATGCGACGCCACCGCCGGACGCGGCCGGTCGAACGGCAGCACCAACTCCTCCGGCACCCCATCCAACACCCCCCGCCAGAACGCCAGTTGCTCGCCCAGCACACTGCCCGCAGCAGCCTCCTCCCCGAGCACCTCACGCTGCCACAACGCGTAATCGGCGTACTGCACTGACAACGTTTCCCACGTCGGCGCGCGGCCGGTGGAGCGTGCCGTGTAGGCGGCCGACAGATCGCGCGCCAGCGGGACCATCGACCACCCGTCACCCGCGATGTGATGCACCACCAGGACCAGGACGTGGTGGCCGGGTCCGGTCTCGAACAGCCGGGCCCGCACCGGGATCTCGTCGGCGAGGTCGAAGTGGTGCCCCGCGGTCGCCTCGATCGCGGATTCGAGGTCGGCCACCCGCTCGGCGACCAGGGACAACGACACCTCCTCACCCGGAAGGACTCGCTGACAGGGCTGCCCCTCCACCGTGGCGAACACCGTCCGCAACACCTCGTGCCGGCCCACCACATCACCCAGCGCCGACCGCAACGCGCCGACATCCAGGTCACCGGCCAGCCGCAGAGCCACCGGAATGTTGTAGGTCGCCGACGGACCCTCCAACTCNTCGAAGTGGTGCCCCGCGGTCGCCTCGATCGCGGATTCGAGGTCGGCCACCCGCTCGGCGACCAGGGACAACGACACCTCCTCACCCGGAAGGACTCGCTGACAGGGCTGCCCCTCCACCGTGGCGAACACCGTCCGCAACACCTCGTGCCGGCCCACCACGTCACCCAGCGCCGACCGCAACGCGCCGACATCCAGGTCACCGGCCAGCCGCAGAGCCACCGGAATGTTGTAGGTCGCCGACGGACCCTCCAACTCNTCACCCAGCGCCGACCGCAACGCGCCGACATCCAGGTCACCGGCCAGCCGCAGAGCCACCGGAATGTTGTAGGTCGCCGACGGACCCTCCAACTCACCCAGGAACCACAACCGTTGCTGCGCAAACGACAACGGCACCCGGTCCGCCCGCTCGACCGGCACCAGCGGCCGACGCCTCGCCGCCGAAGTGGACAGCCGGCCCGCGAACGCGGCCGGAGTGGGCGCCTCGAACAGCGCCCGGATCTCCACCTCCACCCCGAACACCGACCGGATACGGCTCACCAGCCGGGTCGCCAACAGCGAATGACCCCCCAGCTCGAAGAAGTTGTCCTCCACACCGACACCGGGTACGCCCAGCACCCCGGCGAACACCGAACAGAGGATCTCCTCCCGCGCCGTGGCCGGACCCCGCCCGGCACCGGACGGCTCGCGCCCCGGAGCCGGCAACGCCCCGCGGTCCAGCTTGCCGTTCACCGTCAACGGCAACACATCCAGCACCACCAACGCGGACGGCACCATGTACTCCGGCAGCAC
>NZ_JABTTS010000041.1 GCF_018638295.1 Streptomyces sp. CHD11 | reverse complement strand
CGGGGTGTGGTGCGGGGACGCCGTGCTGATGACACTGTCGGCCGCCGGGGTCGCCTCACTGCTCCAGGCGAACGCCGTCCTGTTCGGCATCGTGAAGTACACGGGCGCCGGCGGGGGCGGCGGCGGGCCAGGCACCCGGCGCACCGGCCGGCGGGGCCGGGCTCCCGGCGTCCGCCGGAGGCGAAGCCTGAGGGGCGGCCTGTGCAGGAGCCGGAGCCGGTGCCGGAGCGGGAGCCGGAGTGGGGGGCGCTTGCGCAGGCATGGGTGCGGGCGCCGGCCCCGGACCCCGCACCGCGGCCCGCGCGGCGGCGGCACCGCCCCCGGGCTCCACGGGGGCCTGCCCCTGAACGCCTCCCCCGTGTCCCTCCGGCCCCGGGACGTACCCCACGGGCACAGCGGGCACACCGGGGGCGCCCCCGGCCGCCCCCGCGGAGAAGTTCACCCCGCGCTCGATCCGGTCCAGCCGGGCCATCAGCGACCGCTCGTCGCCGTACGCGGCGGGAAGCAGCACGCGCGCGCAGATCAGTTCGAGCTGGAGCCGCGGCGAGGTGGCACCGCGCATCTCGGTGAGCCCCTCGTTGACGAGGTCGGCGGCGCGGCCGAGCTCGGCGGGGCCGAAGGTGCCGGCCTGGGCCTGCATCCGCTCGATGACGTCGGCGGGGGCGTCGATGAGCCCCTTCTCGGCGGCATCGGGAACCGCGGCGAGGATGACGAGGTCCCGCAGCCGCTCCAGCAGATCGGCGACGAACCTGCGCGGATCGTTGCCCCCCTCGATCACCCGGTCGACGACCTCGAAGGCCGCGGCCCCGTCACCGGTCGCGAAGGCCTCGACGACGGAGTCGAGCAGCGAGCCGTCGGTGTACCCGAGCAGGGAGGTGGCCATGGCATACGTCACACCGCTCTCTCCCGCGCCGGCGAGCAGCTGGTCCATGACGGACATCGAGTCACGCACGGACCCCGCGCCCGCCCGCACCACGAGCGGCAGCACACCCTCCTCGACGGGGATGTCCTCCTTGCCGCACACCTCGCCGAGATAGTCACGCAGGGTGCCGGGCGGCACCAGCCGGAACGGGTAGTGGTGCGTACGCGACCGGATGGTCCCGATGACCTTCTCGGGCTCGGTGGTGGCGAAGATGAACTTCAGGTGCTCCGGCGGTTCCTCGACGACCTTGAGCAGCGCGTTGAAGCCCTGCGGGGAGACCATGTGGGCCTCGTCGATGATGTAGATCTTGTACCGGCTGCCGGCCGGCCCGAAGAACGCCTTCTCGCGCAGGTCACGGGCGTCGTCCACACCACCGTGGGAAGCGGCGTCGATCTCGATGACGTCGATCGAACCGGGCCCGCCCCGCGCGAGGTCCTGGCAGGACTGGCACTCCCCGCAGGGCGTCGGAGTCGGGCCCTGTACGCAGTTCAGGCACCGCGCGAGGATGCGCGCGCTGGTCGTCTTGCCGCAGCCGCGCGGACCACTGAACAGGTACGCGTGATTGACCCGGTTGTTCCGCAGCGCCTGCTGCAACGGGTCGGTGACATGCTCCTGCCCGATGACCTCGGCGAACGACTCCGGGCGATAGCGGCGGTACAACGCGAGAGACGACACGCATACGAGGTTATAGCCGCGCACCGACAACCGGACCGGCCGCTCGGGAACGCAAGCGCCCCCCACGCACCCGCCAGAGCCGACCTACCCTTGCTGCCTTCCGGCCCTGGGGGAGTTCAGTCAGATAGCGCCGCGTGAGGGGCTACGCAGAGGCTACCCCATGTCGTGGGCCCGGAACGAGTTCGCAAGCACTCCTCTCGGTCATGTAATGTTCCCACCGGAGGATTCGCCTAGTGGCCTAGGGCGCACGCTTGGAAAGCGTGTTGGGGGCAACCCCTCACGAGTTCGAATCTCGTATCCTCCGCCAGTGCCTCACCGGGCACGAAGTCGAAGGGCCCCCTGGAAACAGGGGGCCCTTCGACTTTGTCCGTCCCAGTACCTTGCTGAGCACGGCCGCCGTCGCATGCCATGTGCCGAGCACGCGTACGGGCCGTTCCCCTGGGCCCCCGGACCCGGCAGGCCACGATCGAGCCCACGCATCGTCAACCGGTCGCCGTGCAGGCACCACCGTCCGAGGACACCGCCGACCTCGCCGCACCGGCAGACGAGGCACATGCGGACTGAGCGACCACGGGACGGCTCCCGCTGCCCTTCGCACTCGTTTCATCGCTTCGGCGGCGGCGTCGCGTGTTCCGGCCTTCAGGCGGTGTACGGCCCCGAGGAACTGCTCGGGGCCTGGCGCGAATAGCGCTCGACCGGCGCAAGTCCAGCCACAGCGACAGCCAGGGCGGGGCCTGCGTCGAGGCAGCCCTTTGCCCCGACGCGAAGCCGCGCTCGCCGTCCGCGCGGCGCGTCAGGCGCGGGCCAGTTCCGCCGCGCCGAAGGAGACGTCGAAGCGGTCGCACCAGATGGTGACGCTGGTGTAGAGGGACGGGTCGACGTCCTCGGGAACGGTGTAGTTCTGGCTGCCCTTGTTGCCCTTGAGCTTGCCGAGAGTGACGTATCGGCCGTCATCGAAGACGTGCCAGCCGGCGCGGCCCTCCTTCACCGGCGCGTCGGTCAGCCACACGTGCAGATCGGGGCCGTTGCTGGTGTCGAGTCCTTCAAGACGCACCACATGGCTGCCGTCGGCCAGCCGCACGAATCTCACCGTGCCGGACGTCGCGTGCTCGTGGCTGATCATCTCGCCGCTGGCCAGCGTCACCGGGCCGGCCGGGGGCGGGGTGGCCGCCGTGCCGGACGGTGAGCCGGCGGGCGGGGTCGAGGCGACCGCCGTGACCTCGGGCAGCGCCTCCTGCACCGTCTCGTCCTGCCACAGCTTCCACGGCTGGAACCAGTACAGCCCGAACGCGCCCGCGACGACCGCCGCCATCAGCACTCCGGCCGTCCACGGCCTGAACAGTGCGCTCCGCACCCGTCCCATGTCGCTCGCCTTCTCAAGTATCAGCAGTAACGGTTCCCATTCAACGGGGCGGACCGCCCGTTCGGAGCCGTGTGACGGATGACGAAATCCTTACGTGTGCGCCTGATGAATCCTGGCGCGTCCTCAGCGGGTGATCTCCACCTGCCGGGTCTCGGTCACCTGGTCCAGTTCGGAGACGCGGATCGTCAGCCGCATCGTCCAGGTGCCTTCGAGGGGAAGGGTGAGGTCGCTGGTCGCCCAGTAGCCGCCGCGGTCGGTCACCTTCGCGTCGATGGGGCCGATGTCCTTGGCGGCGAGGGTGAAGGAGACGCGGAGCTCGGGGACGAAGGTCAGGGCGCCGCGGGGGCCGAAGACCACAGCCTGCAGGCCGTTCTCGCCGACCCGGCCCGGGTCCAGCTGGATCTGCACCGTGCCGCGGCCGTCGGGTGTGCCGACGTCGTAGGGGATGGTGAAGGCCTCCGCCGCGGGAAGTCCGGCCACCTGGGGGCGGGGGGCCTCGGCCGCCTCGGCCTCCGCGCGGGCGGGGAGGGTGCCGGTCAGCACCGTGGTGATCAGCAGGACGACGACGGCCACGGCCACCTCCGCCAGCACGGAGCGGCGCAGCACCCGGCGGTAGTGGCCGGGGTCCGGCGGCGGAGGCGCGCCGGTCCGGTCCGCTCCGTCCGCGACCGGCTCGTCCGCGGCCCCGCCCGGCGCGCCCACCAGCTCAGGCACCCGTGTCTCCACCGTCGCCGGGGCGTCGGCCCTCGTCACCAGGAGGGTCGTCCAGCGGCGTGAGAAGGCCGCCGCCAGCAGCAGGAAGACGGTCGCCGCGAGTTTGGCCGTCAGGATCCGGCCGTACGACGACTCCGTGAGGGCGGTCCACGAGCCGAGGCCGCGCCAGGACTGGTAGAGGCCGGTGACGACGAGGACGGTCACGGAGAGGAAGGCCAGCCGGGAGAACCGGGCGACCGTGGCCGGCGGGGGCGGGGTCTTCGCGCGGAGGGTGAGAAGCAGGGCCGTCAGGCCGCCGAGCCAGCAGGCCATCGCCAGCAGGTGGAGGACGGAGGACGTCATCGCCGCCGGGACCTGGATCCCGGCGGAGGCGTGTTCGGCCGCCGCCCAGGTGAGGGCGAGGGCGACGGAGGCGGCGGCGCCGATCGCCAGGCGGACCCGGGGGCCACTGCGGCGGGCGAGCGGGACCAGGACGGCCGCCGTCAGCAGGAGCAGGGCCAGCCGGGCCAGCAGGGCGAGGGCCGGGCGGCCGCTGAGGATGCCGGTGAACGCCGAGGGGTCGAGGGCGGTCGCCGGGGACGTGCCGTTCTCGTAGGGGGCGCGCAGGACGAGCAGGGCGAACGTGGACGTCAGCAGCGTCCACCAGCCGATGAGCAGCGCCGGACGCAGCGGGGAGGTGTCCGGCGGACGGCAGAGTCCGGTGAACGCCGCCGCGCCGATCATCAGGGCGGCGGCGATGTAGGCGAGGTAGCGGCCGGTGTCGTACAGGCTCTTGGTGACCGGGTGTTCGGCGTGGTCCGCGGGGGCGGCCGGCGGGGTGGGTGAGGGCTTGCCGACGGAGAAGGTGAAGGCGCCGGAGACGGGGTGGCTGTCGGCGGAGACCACGCGCCAGGCCACCGTGTACGTGCCGTCGGCGAGGTCGCCGGGCAGTTCGGTGCGTGCGGTGTCGGAGGCGCCGTCCGCGTGCTGCGGTTCCTCCAGGTGGATCCGGCGGTTGTCGGGGCTGTAGACGCGGAAGGAGTCGTCGAGCAGGCCGACGGACTCCGTGAAGGTCAGGGTGATGTGCCGGGGGGCCGTCGCTACGACGCTTCCGGCCTCGGGGTCGCTGGCGCGGAGGGCGGCGTGGGCGCTCGCCGGGGCCGCGCTGCCGAGGACGAGCAGGACCAGCACGGTTCCCAGCAGCACCAGCCCTCGAAGCCGCCGGGCTCCGCCGGTGTCCCGGGTCGCGCGGGCGTCCGGGGTGCCGCTTCGTCCGCCTTCGCCCGCCGCCTCGCTGCGCCGTCGCTCCACGTCGTACCCGCCTCCCGGCAATCCGGCCTCACGATAGGTACGGACGACAGGCGCGGTGTGCTCATCGGCTCATCGAGTCGGTTCACCAGGCGGGTGACCACGCGGTTCACCAGGCGGTTCGCCCGGCGGTTCACCAGGTCGGCCGGGCCGTCGCTCCCCCGTCCACCACCAGGTCGTGGCCGGTCACCCAGGACGCGAGCCGGGACGCCAGGAACACACAGGCGTCGCCGATGTCCTCCGGGCGGCCGAGCCGCCCCACGGCGGACGCCTCGCGCCACCGGCGTACGCCCTCCGGCCAGTCCTCCGCCAGGCCCTCCCGGTCGATCAGGCCGGGCGAGACGGTGTTCACGCGGACGCCCCACGGGCCGTACTCCTGCGCCGCCGCGCGGGCGTGCATCACCACCGCCGCCTTGGAGGCGCCGTAATGGGCGTGCCCGGGGGCCGGGAAGCCCGCCTCGACGGAGGCGATGTGGGTGATGCTGCCGCCGCCGTCCTGGTCGCGCATGAGGCGGGCGGCCGCCTGGGTACAGGCGAAGACGCCGGTCAGGTTGGTGTCGAAGACCGTGCGCCACTGGGCCGCCGTCATGTCGGCGAGGGCCTGGACCGGCTGGACACCGGCGTTGTCGACCAGCGCGGTCAGCCGCCCGCCGAGCCGGTCGGCCGCCTCGGCCACCACGCGGTGGCACGTCTCCTCGTCGGTGAGATCACCCTGGAGGACGACGGCCTCGCCACCCGACTCCCGGATGCGGCCGGCGGTGTCCCGCGCGGAGGCGAGCGCGGTACGGCAGTGGAGTGCGACGGCCGCGCCCTCCTCGGCGAACCGCCGCGCGATGCCCCGGCCGATGCCGCCGCCCGCGCCCGTGATCAGGGCGGTCTGACCCTGCAGCAGACCCCGCTCGGTCATGGGCGGCACAGTTCCGCGATGAGTGTCGCCCGGTCGGGGTGACGCGCCGCCAGGTCACCCGCCTCACCGTGCTCGTACTGTTCGAAGGTGAAGCCGGGCGCCATCGTGCAGCCGAAGAAGGTCCAGGCGCCGCCCGCCGCCACGCGTGCGCCCATCCAGGTACCGGCCGGCACGGTGAGCTGGACGTGCTGGCCGCCGAGGACGTCCGGGCCGAGCACGGGGGCGCGCGAGGTGCCGTCGGGGGCGAGGAGGAGCAACTGGAGCGGGTCGCCCAGGTAGTGGTGCCAGATCTCGTCGGTCGGCAGGCGGTGCAGGGCGGAGAAGTCGCCGGGCGCGTCGGTGAGCAGGGCGACGATGGCGGTGCCCTCGGGCCGGCCGTCCGGACGCGCGGGGCCGGCCCAGGTCTGCCGGAACCGGCCGCCCTCGCGCGGGAGCGGCTCCAGACCGTAGTGGGCGGCGAGTTCGTCGGGGGTCACCGTCCGAACGCTACCTCCCGGGTGAGGAACGCGAGCTGTGCCTTCTTCTCCGGGAGGTACACGTCGGGCAGGTCGATCTCCGGGAGGACGACCACGGGTCCGGCGGTGAAACCCTGCCGCAGGAAGCGGGCGACCGCCTTCTCGTTGGCGACGTCCGGATCGACCACCACCCGGCCGCGGTCCAGCACCGCCATCACGTAGGTGACGATGGCGGCCGCCAGCCCGCCGGTCCAGCCGGAGCGGGCGTCGCCGGGCGCGGCGGGGGCGAGCAGCAGATGGACGCCGATGTCGCCCGGTTCGACGGGGTAGCAGGCGCCGACCCGGTCGGCCTCCGGCTCGTACGTCTGGAGCAGCGCGGCAGGGACTCCGTCCTTGAGGACGAGGTGGGCGTGATGGGTGCCGAGGGTGTCCACATGGGCGTAGATCTCGGCGATCCGCTGCTCGGTCAGGCCGTTCATGCCCCAGAAGGCGGCGCGTTCCTCCGCCACCCAGCGGTGCAGCAGGGGCGCGTCGGCGGCCGGGTCCAGTGGCAGGACGCGTACGGTGCCGAAGCCGTCGACCACCTGCTCGTGGAGGATCGTGCGGGAGGCGTACGGGTCGTACGGGTCAGACATCGGTCTCCTTCGTCAGGTGCGCCCAGTCGGTGAGGACCGGGGCCAGGTCTCCGGCGAGCCACAGGGGCTGCTGGTCGCGGTGATGGGGTGAGCCGGGCACGCCCGAGGCGCCGTGCGGCACCACCCAGCGGCTGTCCTCGCGCCGGGCCAGGTCCCAGACGTAGCGGGCGGCGGGACCGCGCGCGGCGAGGTCGGTGAGGCCGGGCACGGGGGAGGTGCACAGGACGCAGTCGTGGTCGCCGGAGAGACCCGGTTCGTCGTACGGCGTCCCGGACGGCGGCAGGGCCCGCCAGGGGGCGAGGCGGTGGGTGCCGCCCCAGGTGCCGGCGGGCGGCTCGGCGGCCACCTCCTCGAGCGCCGCGCGGACGGCGGCCGGGCGGTCGATGCCGAACAGGTCCCGGGCGGAGAGCAGGTGTCCGAGGGCGTACGCCACGCGGGGGACCAGCGCTAGCCAGGGGCGGAAGATCTCGGGGCAGGGGGGCGGGGTGGCCGTCGCCGCGAAGGCGGGGTGGGCGGCGAGCCGGCGGACGACCGCGGTGCGCAGCGCGGCGAAGACGGCCGCGTCGGCGCTGTCCGTGTCCATGTGACGGTTCCAGCGCAGCAGGCGGTCGCGCAGGGCGGCGGCGGGCTCGGTGAGGGTCGGGGGGTCGAGTGCGGCGAGGTGGTCGAGGAGGGGCGCGGCGGAGGCGAGGTGGGTGTCCGTGTGGATCGCGGCCATGTCGGCGGCGGACCAGCGGGACTGCCGGCCCAGCAGGGTGGCGATGCGCTCCGCGCGGTGCGGCGGGGCGAACTCGACGCCGAGCGGGGCGGCCGGGCCGCGCTGGTTCGCCATCACGGCGACGCCGTCGGTCAGTCCGTCGCGCGGGGGTTCGTGCCAGCCCTGCCAGGCGTGTTCGGGGTCCCACGCGGGGACCAGGCGGGTGCGGTTGGCGTCGGCGCGGACCGGGACCCGGCCGGCCACCCGGTGGAGGGTTCCGCCGTCGGTGTCGGCGGCCATGATCACGTTGACCGGTTCGGCCCACCGGTCGACGGCCCGGTCCACGTCGGCTACCCGGCGGGACCGCAGCAGCGGCAGCAGCGCGGAGAAGCCGAGGTCACCGGTGACGCGGGGCGGGTAGCGCAGGGCGACGGCGAGCGGGGGGACGGCGGAACCGGGTACACCGTCGTCGGGGTTCTCGGAGCCTTCGAGGCCCTCAGCGCCTTCGGGGCCGCCGATGACGACGGGGCCCCGGCCGGTCTCGATGACCTCGACCTCGACGGGTTCTCCGCCCGCCACCTCGATGGTCTCGGTGTGCCGGGCGGCCGGCCGCCAGGTGCCGTCCGGGCCGAGCGCCTCCACGCGGGCGCCGGTGCGCCGCAGCCGCTCACGGTAGAGGTCCTGGTAGTCGGCCATGGCGTTGGTGATGGCCCAGGCGACGGTGCCGGTGTGGCCGAAGTGGGCGATCCCGGGGACGCCGGGCACGGCGAGGCCGACGACGTCGAACTCCGGGCAGGACAGGCGGATCTGCTGGTAGACGCCGGGTTCCTCGATGAACCGGTGCGGGTCCCCGGCGATGACCGCGTGCCCGGTGACCGTGCGTTCCCCGGCGACCAGCCAGCCGTTGCTGCCGGAGGTGCCGGGCCCGTCGGCGGCGAAGAGTCCGACGGCCTCGGGGCCGAGGCGGGTGGTGATGTGCTCGCGCCAGAGCTTGGCCGGGAAGCCCGCGAAGAGGATGTGCGTGGCGAGCCAGACCCCGAGCGGCGTCCAGGGCTCCCAGCGGCCGGGAGTGAGGCCGACCCGCCCGAACTCGGGGGCGGGGCTCGTGGTCCCGGCGGAGGCCAGACCCTCGTTGACCCCCGTCACGTACGCCCGTATCCACTGCGCCGTCTCCGGGTCCCGGCGCTCCAGTCCGGCGAAGCAGTGGCGGGCCGTGTCGGCCAGGCGGGCGCGGCGGGCGAAGCGGTCCCAGGGGAGGGCCTCCGGCCCCAGGAAGGAAGCCGAGGTGCCCTGGGCGCGATGGCGCTCGACCTCGAGCTGCCAGGCCCGGTCGAGGGCGGTGACCCGGCCCTGGGCGCGCGCGAGTTCGTCCACGCCGTCCGCGCGCAGGTGCGGGATGCCCCAGGGGTCCCGAAAGATCTCGCCGGTCACTGTGCCCTCATCTCGCTTTAGGTTAGGCTCCCCTAAGTAAATCGTGACGGAACTGTACGCGAAGGGTGCGAAGACGATGGGGCAGGGGCGGGGTTGGGAGGGCGCGGTCCTCAGATTGCTGCGCGCGAAGGACTTCACATTCACGGTCACGGGCGGCGAGGACGTCACCGCCGACTACCGGCGGGTGCACTTCACGGACGGCGGGCTGCTGGCGGCGGCCGGGGTCCACCCGACGATGTGGGTGCGGCTGTGGTTCGACAACGCGGGCAAGCCCCATCAGCGCGCGTACACCCTGGTCGATCCGGACCAGGCGGCCGGCACCTTCACCCTGGAGTTCGCGCTTCACGAGGGCTGCGCCAGCGAGTGGGCGCGGACGGCGAAGCCCGGGGACACCATCGAGGCGACGGTGCAGGGCACCGGGTTCGAGGCTCCCGCCCCCGCCCCCTCCCACCTCTTCGTGGTCGGCGACCCCGCCTCGCTCCCGGCCATCAACTCCCTGCTCGGCGCGCTGGGCGACGCCCCGGCGACCATCTGGTTCGAGGGCACCCTCGACGGACTGCCCAGCGCCGCCGACCCCGGCCGCCACGAGGTGCGCGAGGTGCCCCGGCAGGAGGCGGGGGCGGCCCTGGTCGAGCGCGTACGGGCCGAGCTGCCCGAACTGCTGCGGTCCGGCCCCGACCCGTACGTGTGGATCGCCTGCGACACCGCGACCACCCGGGCGCTCTCCGCCTTCGTACGCAAGGACCTGGGCGTCCCCAAGCAGCGGATGCAGGCGCTGGGGTACTGGCGCGCGAGCTGAGCCGCGACGCGCGATCATCGGGGCATGGACGTCACCCTTCACCTCGCCCAGGACCCCGACGCCGACCGGCTGCTGGGCCGCAGCCCGCTCGCCGCGCTGACCGGGATGCTGCTGGACCAGCAGATCCCGATGGAGTGGGCGTTCAAGGGCCCGGCGACGATCGCCCGGCGGCTCGGCGCGGATGATCTGGACGCGCACGAGATCGCCGCGTACGAACCCGACGCGTTCGCGGCACTGCTTTCCGAGAAACCGGCCGTGCACCGCTACCCGGGCTCGATGGCGGGCCGTATCCAGCAGTTGTGCCAGTACCTCGTCGAGCACTACGACGGTGAGGCCGAGGCCGTCTGGCGGGGCGTCGGCGACGGCAGGGAGCTGCTGAAGCGGCTCCAGGACCTGCCGGGGTTCGGCAGGCAGAAGGCCCAGATCTTCCTCGCCCTGCTCGGCAAGCAGCTGGGGGTCCGGCCCACCGGCTGGCGGGAGGCGGCCGGCGCCTACGGCGAGGAGAAGGCGTTCCGCTCCGTCGCCGACATCACCGGCCCGGAGTCGCTGTCGAAGGTACGGGCACACAAGCAGGAACTGAAGGCGGCGGCCAAGGCCGCGAAGGCGGCGAACGCCGACAGGAAGCCGGGCACGTGAACGGCCCCGCGTGCGGACGCGGCAGCCGGGCGGCCGACACGTAGTACTCGGGCCGGCGGACACGCGCGCGGGCAGGCGGGCGCGGTCAGGCGGGCGCGGTCAGGCGGGCGCGCGGCTGAAACGCCCCCACAGACCGGAGCCGACCGACCGGCCCGGCGGGTCGGCGGGCGCGCGGCCGAGACCCGCCGTCGCGACCGGCCAGGCGGCGGGAGAGTGGCGCGCGGGCGACTGGCGGCTGGCGCGCGGGCACGCGGGCGGAACAGGGCCGGACAGGCCACCGAACACCCACGAGCCGGACGGCCAGGCACGCAGCCGGGCCGACAGCCGAACACGCGAGCGCAGGCCCACCGGACCCACCACCGGTCACCCCGACGGTCATCCCACGGACAGGCGACCGAACACCGGCAAGCAGGGCCTCCGGCACACGGGCGGGCGGGCACGTCACCGGGACGGCCGCCGGAGACACCGCCGGATACGCCGGCCGCCACCCCGCCGGGCAGGTGGGCGGGCACCGGCAAGCAGGGCGGCCGGAGACGACATCAGGCGTCCGCGACCGGGCGGGGGGCGAGCGGGACGAATCGGCCGGAAGCGCTCGCAGGGCGTCCGCGTCGTGGTCCCGCCGGGCACGCCGGTCCGCCGCGGGACGCGGACGGCGGCGACCCCTTTCGGGGGAATCGGCCGCCGGGTCGGGCCGACCGGGCCCCTGACACCGCGCGAGCGTCACCGAACAGCGGACGCGCCTCACCGAGGAAGACCGCCACCTCCCGATTGCTCCCGTTTTTTCCGGCGCCGCACTGCGCCGCCATGGCTGCGCCCGGTTCGCCTTGACCGGTAGGCTTTCCGTGTGATCTTCAAGCGCATCGGAAACGGCCGGCCGTACCCCGACCACGGCCGGGAAAGCACCCGGCAGTGGGCGGACGTCGCGCCGCGCCCGGTCCGCCTCGATCAGCTGGTGACGACCAAGCAGCAACTCGACCTCGAGACCCTGCTGGCCGAGGACTCGACCTTCTACGGCGACCTCTTCGCGCATGTCGTGAAGTGGCAGGGCGACCTGTATCTGGAGGACGGGCTGCACCGCGCCGTGCGCGCGGCACTCCAGCAGCGTCAGGTACTGCACGCACGCGTGCTCGAGCTGGGCTGACGCCCCTCCGGAGCCCTCTCCCACCGCCCGGTTTGGCCCTTTCGGGTTGGACTGCGCCAGGGCTGCACCCAGTCGAATGATCATCTGGTAGGCATTACAGCCCGGGCGCACTACGCTGCGCTCATGAGCATGCTCACTCCACCCGGCATGGGCGGCCAGTACCGGATCACGGGTGACCGATACCCGCGGATGCGCCGCCCCCGGCGGCGCGGGAAGCTCGTCGCCCTGGGCGTCGCTTCCGTGGCCGTCCTCGGTGTGGGCGGCTGGGGCACACTGCAGCTCATCGACGTGTTCACCGGCGGCGGGGACTCCGCCTCCGCGGTCGGCACCAAGGCGGCCTGCGCCGCCAAGGCGACCACCGCGGCCGCCCCGAAGACGCTCCCGGCACCGGGCACGATCACGGTCAACGTCCTCAACGCCACGACCCGCGGCGGCCTGGCGCAGAAGACCGCCGACGAGCTGAAGAAGCGCGGCTTCAAGATCGGCGAGGTCGCCAACGCGAACAAGGAATACGACAAGAAGGTGAAGGGCGCCGGCGTGCTGCTCGGTCCCGCCACCGCTCTCGACTCCTCGCTGCCGGTGCTCGGCACCCAGCTCGCCGGCGCGGAACGCCGCACCGATCCCGCCCGCAAGGGTGTCGAGCTCGACCTCATCATCGGCGACGGGTTCCGGGAGCTGACGAAGAAGGCGGACGCCGACCGGGCCCTGACCGCACTGGCCGAACCGAAGCCGACGCCCGCCTCGAAGAAGAACTGCTGACCGGGGAACCCGCGCCGGCCGGGGACAGCCCTCCGGCCGGGAAGCACCGCCACGGACGAGGGTCCGCCGCGGCGGGAACCCGGAGGACCGGTGGGCCGGAGGGCGTGGAGCCTACTCCGCCGCCCCGTACATCCGGTCGCCCGCGTCACCGAGGCCCGGCACGATGTAGCCCTGCTCGTTGAGCCGCTGGTCGACCGACGCCGTCACGACCGTCACCGGCGTCCCGGCCAGCTCGCGCTCCATGACCTCGACGCCCTCCGGCGCGGCCAGCAGCACCACGGCGGTCACATCGTCCGCGCCGCGCCTGATCAGCTCCCGGATGGCCGCGACCAGCGTGCCGCCGGTGGCGAGCATCGGGTCCAGCACGTAGACCTGGCGTCCGGAGAGGTCCTCCGGCATCCGGGTGGCGTAGGTCGAGGCCTGCAGCGTCTCCTCGTTGCGGATCATGCCGAGGAAGCCCACCTCGGCGGTCGGCAGCAGCCGGACCATGCCGTCCAGCATGCCGAGACCGGCGCGAAGGATCGGCACCACCAGCGGGCGCGGGTGGGAGAGCTTGACGCCCGTGGTCCGCTCGACCGGAGTCCGGATGTCGACCTGCTCCGTGCGCACGTCACGGGTGGCCTCGTAGGCGAGCAGGGTGACCAGCTCGTCGGCGAGACGGCGGAAGGTCGCGGAGTCGGTGCGCTGGTCGCGCAGGGTGGTGAGCTTGTGGGCGACCAGAGGGTGGTCGACGACGTGGAGGCGCATGGCGTCAACACTAACCGGGCCCCGGAGGCGCGGCGTCCCCGCGCACGGCAAGCGCCCCGGCCCCCCCATCACTCGTTCGCTGGCGTCAAATCGCCCGTCCGGGGGAAGGTGGGAGGGACGGACGGGAGTGATGAACCCATGCCTGAGCAGGAAGACCGAGACGATCCGTCGCCGCGCGCGACGCCCCGCCCCACCGCGTCCGGGACCGGTACGAGGGCCAGGCGGCCGCAGGCCGGACCGGCGGCCGAACCGGCAGCCGGAAGGGCGCCCGTGTCGCGGTCGGAGATCCAGTCGGCCGCAGGGCCGGCCCCCGTGTCGCGGTCGCAGGCCCGGTCGGAAGCCGAGTCGGAGACCGAGCGACGGCGGCGGCGCGCCCGGTTCCTGCGTGAACTCGCCGAGGCGCGCGCACTGCGAGAGCGGGTCCAGCCGCGCCGCGCCAAGGCCGCCCGGCTGCGGCACGCGATGCGCATGCGCACCTTCCGCTGGTAGGACCGCCACCGGGCCGCCGCACGGCGGACCCGAGCGCCGCACCGCCGCGGAGGGTCCGGCCGCGTACGATCCGCACGTGGCGGCAACAGCGGTGACAGCGGCGCCAGGTGCGCCGGTGACTCCTTCGGGGGCGCGCAGGGCGGACCGCGATCGAAAGTGCCGGACACAGGGTGCGGAAGACGTCCCCTGACGGCCATGTTTCTGCCACGATTCCCCGTGGGTGGGGCTCGGCGTACCGGTCCCCGCCCGCACACCTCCGCCGGGGGGATCCCCAACCGGCACGCCTATGACCAGTGGGAGAGTCACGGTGTACTTCGCCGCACTGCTCGCGCGCACCGAAGACGGGTGGGAAGCGAGCGACACGGAGCTCGACGATGTGGAAACCCTGTCGGACCTGGCCGACCTGGCCCGGGAGGCCTCGACCGACGACGACACGGTGATCGTGCTCATCGAGCAGGAGGAGGGCTGGTTCGGCGTCGTCCGCGTGGACGGCGAGGAGGACCCCCGGATCTATGTCTCCGACGCCGCCGCGGCCACCCGCAGCAGCTACGGCGAGATCCTGCTCACCGACGAACTGCTCGGCCGGCAGCCCGGGGACGACGGACCCGACCTGGACGCCCTCGACCTCGACGGCACCGAGGACGGCGAACCGGACGACGACGACACCGACGCCGACGACGGTGCCGCGTCCGCCGGCTCCGCCGACACGGCGCCGCACGGACCGGTCGGTGACCCGCGGGTCCTGGAGGATCTGGGCGTGAGCGAGAAGGAGTTGCGTGCGATGACCGGAGACGCCGTCAACGAGATCGCCGAGGCCCTGGGCGCCTCGGAGGTCCTGGAGACCGTCCGCTGACCGTGCCGGCCACCACCACCGCGTCCGGACCGCCGGACCCCGTACGCGACCGATGGCGGGCGGCGATGCGACTCGCCCTGGACGAGGCCACGCTGGCCGTCCGGGGCGGGGACGTGCCGGTCGGCGCCGTCGTCCTGGCCCCGGACGGCACCACCGTGCTGGCCTCCGCCCACAACGAGCGCGAGGCGGGCGGTGATCCCACGGCCCACGCGGAGGTCCTCGCCGTCCGGCGGGCCGCCGCCCGGCTCGGGGAGTGGCGGCTGGCCGGCTGCACCGTGGTGGTGACCCTGGAACCGTGCACGATGTGCGCGGGCGCCCTCCAGCAGTCCCGGGTGGACCGGATCGTCTACGGGGCCCGGGACGAGAAGGCCGGCGCGGCGGGCTCCCTGTGGGACCTGGTCCGCGACCGGCGGCTCAACCACCGGCCCGAGGTGATCGGGGGCGTGCTCGCCGAGGAGTGCTCCCGGCTGCTCACGGAGTTCTTCCGGAACCGGTGAATACCGATTTCAAACCACGCCGCACCGTGCTGTAAAGTCTCCCTCGGTAGCGTGTCCGAGCGGCCGAAGGAGCTCGCCTCGAAAGCGAGTGTGGCGCAAGTCACCGAGGGTTCAAATCCCTCCGCTACCGCTGGTGAAGGGCCCCGTCGTCAGACGGGGCCCTTCGTGCGATCATGGGCCCGCTCGACACACGTGACACCGGTGCACATCAGTGACAGGGGAGGGCCGCGATGGGGGCGGTGAACGCGAAGAAGGCCGCGACCTACTTGCTTGTGGTCTTCGTGCTGTATCTGATCATCACGGACCCCGAGACGGCCGGCGACTACGTCACGGTCGGGTTCGAGGGGGTCTCGGACGCCGCCAAGGCCATCGGCGACTTCATGACCTGGGTCGCCAACGGAGGTAAGTGATGATCCGCCATCTGGTGCTCTTCCGGCTGAACGAGGGCGTCGGGCGCGACGATCCGCGGGTCGTCGCGGGCGAGGAGGCCTTCCGGTCGCTCGACGGCAGGATCCCGGAGATCCGCTTCTGGGAGTGCGCCTGGAACATCAGCGACCGCCCCATCGCCTACGACTTCGCCATCAACTCGGCGTTCGAGGACGCGGACGCGCTGCGCCGGTACGCGGAGCACCCGGAGCACCAGGCGGGTGTCGCACTGTGGCGCGAGTTCGCCACCTGGGTGATCGCCGACTACGAGTTCTGACATCTCGCCGTCTCCGTCTCCTCTCCCGTCCCCCTTCGCCCGCCACCTCTCCCCCGGTCTCCCGACCGGCCCCTGAAGGCCCCCTGCCGTCGAGGCACGGGGTTTTCGCGCGCCGCACGGCCGCGTTCGCCCTCAACACGGAATATGCGGTGCTTGCACACAGTGAGTCAGTCTTGTGATGCTATGACCGCTTTTGACGGATGAGTTGACGGACATGAGAACGATGACGAGGTGGCGTTGACCGTGCCGGCCAGTACTGCGCCGCCCCAGGACGAGGTGTCCCCCGACGCGGTCCAGACCCCTGCCAAGCGGCGCGGCGCCGACACCCGGGCCCTGACCCAGCTGCTCTTCGGTCAGCTCAAGGATCTCGAGCCGGGCACGCCGGAGCACACCCGCGTGCGCGCGGCGCTCATCGAGGCGAACATCCCGCTCGTGCGCTACGCGGCCGCCCGTTTCCGCTCCCGCAACGAGCCGATGGAGGACGTCGTCCAGGTCGGCACCATCGGGCTCATCAACGCCATCGACCGCTTCGATCCGGAGCGGGGCGTGCAGTTCCCGACATTCGCGATGCCGACGGTGGTCGGCGAGATCAAGCGGTACTTCCGCGACAACGTCCGCACGGTGCACGTACCGCGCCGGCTGCACGAGCTGTGGGTACAGGTCAACAGCGCCACCGAGGACCTCACGACCGCCTTCGGGCGCACCCCGTCGACCGCCGAGATCGCCGAACGGCTGCGCATCCCCGAGGAGGAGGTGCTCTCCTGCATCGAGGCCGGGCGGTCGTACCACGCCACCTCCCTGGAGGCCGCGCAGGAGGGCGACGGAATGCCCGGACTGCTGGACCGGCTCGGCTACGAGGACCCCGCGCTGGACGGCGTCGAGCACCGCGACCTGGTCCGGCATCTGCTCGTACAACTGCCCGAGCGGGAGCAGCGCATCCTGCTGCTGCGGTACTACAGCAATCTCACCCAGTCGCAGATCAGCGCGGAACTCGGCGTCTCGCAGATGCATGTGTCCCGTCTGCTGGCGCGCAGCTTCCAGCGGCTCCGGTCCGCAAACAGGATCGAGGCGTAACCGGAAAGAGCGAATCGCTCACCTCGGTCTTTCTCCCTGTTTCTGCGTCGAAAGCCCGTCAGACCCCTTGTTTCCAGGGCTGATTCGCAACTTGGATGTCGACATGTCACTACAGCGCGTTGCCGACATGTGACATTCTGCCGGAAGCGCGTTTGCCGGAGCCTCGGCGCCGGTATTCAGGTGAAGGCTGCGTTCCTCAGATCGGGAACGTCCGCCGCGACCGTCCCGCGACCCAAAGGGGGTGGCATGTCCGCAGAACAGGGCAGCTCGAAGGTGCTCACGCTCGCGGAGAGCGAATCAGCTCCCCATGCTCTCGACGCACTCGGCCCCATCGACGAAGGCCCGGCCACACCGGTTCCGGAGCTCCAGGAAACGAAGCAGCTCCCGGACCCGACGGAGCTTCAGGATGTTCCGGAGCTCCCGGACACGGCGGCCCTCGACACCCGCACCTTGTCCCGCTCCTTGTTCCTGCGGCTCGCCGCCCTCGACGAGAACAGCCCGGAGCGTGCCTACGTCCGGGACACACTGATCGAACTCAACCTCCCGCTGGTGCGGTACGCGGCGGCGCGGTTCCGCTCGCGCAACGAGCCGATGGAGGACATCGTCCAGGTCGGCACCATCGGCCTGATCAAGGCGATCGACCGCTTCGACTGCGAACGGGGCGTGGAGTTCCCGACGTTCGCGATGCCGACGGTGGTCGGCGAGATCAAGCGGTTCTTCCGCGACACGTCGTGGTCGGTGCGGGTGCCGCGCCGGCTGCAGGAGCTCCGGCTGGCGCTGACGAAGGCCAGCGACGAGCTCTCGCAGAAGCTGGACCGCTCCCCGACGGTTCCCGAACTGGCCGCCGTGCTCGGCGTGTCGGAGGAGGACGTCGTCGACGGGCTCGCGGTCGGCAACGCGTACACGGCGTCCTCGCTGGACTCCCCCGCCCCCGAGGACGACGGCGGCGAGGGCTCGCTCGCGGACCGCCTCGGCTACGAGGACACGGCGCTGGAGGGCGTGGAGTACCGGGAGTCGCTCAAGCCGCTGCTGGCCAAGCTGCCGTCCCGGGAGCGCCGGATCATCATGCTGCGCTTCTTCGCCAACATGACCCAGTCGCAGATCGGCGAAGAGGTCGGCATCTCCCAGATGCACGTCTCACGGCTGCTCACGCGGACGCTCGCCCAGCTGAGGGAGGGCCTCATCTCGGACTGAGCGGACCGAGCGGACCGAGCGGACCGAGCGGACCGAGCCGGCTGAACGGACAGCGCGGGCGTAGCTGCCCGCGGCGGGACGAGCCGGCCGTCCGGTGTGAGCCGGCGCGTACGGCCTGAGCCGGCCGGACTCTCCGCGCGGTCCGGGGCGCCGCGCCCTGCGGGGCGCGGGCAGGACGCTCCGTGGACGGAAGCGGTTTCGTGGCCGTCGGGGCGCCCCACCGGGGGCGCAACGGCGGCCGCCGCGTTTCCGGGCGGCCGCTTCAAGCGTTCTCCGCCGTGCCAGCCGCGCCCGGCCGCTTCAGTGCGTGTCCTCCCGCCCCGGGGGGTGCGGGCGGGGCCACTCGGGCGTGCGTCCGATGCCGGCCGCGCGCCCGGCCATATGAGCGCGAGCTCCGCCACGGCGCAGCCGGCTGCCGACACCGCGGCACAAGCCCGGCAACGCCGCAGCGCCGCCCGTTACTTCAGCGCGAGCCAGGCGACCGCGGCGACGACCGCCACGGCGACGACGATGCCGACGATCAGGCCGATACGCGGCCCACCGCCCGTGGACGCGGCCTGCCGGCCCTGAGGGGCCTCGTCGACGAAGGCACGGAACATCTGGGTGTTGCCGGCGGGGTCCTGATTGCCCTGCGGGCCCGGGGTGTTAGCCATGTCACGAGACACTAGCGAATCCCCGGCGGGCGGCCCAAGCGGGGCCGGGGTCGGCGGGCTGAACGCCGGTGACAGACGGGGCCGAACCGGCACAGCCCCTGCCACCTGCGTTTTTACCGGCGCGATTACTTGCCTTTGCCAAGTTTTTGAGCCTCCCTCCCCTCTTTCGTTTGCCTGTAACAACCATCGAAATCTACGGTTGCTTCAAGCAACGAAATAGGAGATGCCATGGCCGAGCCGGCGCGCTACGAGGAACTGGTCCGACAGTTCAGCGCCTTCGGTGCCGTCAAGCGGGAGATGAACCGGATCATGCCGGCCGACTGCCCCGGCGGCTCCGCGTCCGTGCTGACCCTCCTCGGCCGACACGGCGACATGCGCATGAGCAGGCTCGCCGAGCTGCTCTCCGTGGACATGTCGGTCACCAGCCGCAACGTCGCCCATCTGACCGAGCGCGGCTGGATCGAGCGCTTCCCCGACCCCGCCGACAAGCGGTCCCGCATCCTGCGCCTCACCCCCGCCGGCCGGACCCGGCTCGACGAGCTGTTCCGGCGGACCACCCAGCTCCTCGCCGAACGTCTGGACGACTGGTCCGACGACGAGGTCGGCCGGCTCGCCCAGCTGATGGCCCGGCTCAGGGACAGCTTCGGCGACGGCCGCGGCGTGCCCCGGCCGACCGCATCCACACCCGCACCCGCACCCGCAGAGACCACCCGTACACCCGCGAGCACCTAAGAGAAGGAAGTCCATGGCAACGACCACACCGAACGGTGTGCGGGCTCATGCCAAGCACGGGGGAGGCTCCTCCGCGGAGGCTCCGATGACCCATCCGCAGATCATGAAGGCACTGTCCGGGCTGCTGCTCGGCATGTTCTGCGCCATTCTGTCGTCGACCATCGTCACCAACGCACTGCCCGAGATCGTCGCCGACCTCGACGGCGGCCAGAGCGCCTACACCTGGGTCGTCACCGCCTCACTGCTGACGATGACCGCCTCCACCCCCCTGTGGGGCAAGCTCGCCGACCTGACCAGCAAGAAGGTCCTGGTCCAGTCAGCCCTGATCATCTTCGTCATCGGCTCCGTCGTGGCCGGTCTGGCGCAGAACTCGGCCATGCTGATCACCGCCCGCGCCATCCAGGGCCTCGGCGGCGGCGGTCTGTCCGCCCTGGCGCAGATCATCATGGCCGCGATGATCTCCCCGCGGGAGCGCGGGCGTTACTCCGGCTACCTGGGCGCGACGTTCGCCGTCGCGACGGTCGGTGGTCCGCTGCTCGGCGGCGTCATCACCGACACCAGCTGGCTCGGCTGGCGCTGGTGCCTCTACGTGGGCGTGCCCTTCGCGATGCTCGCGCTGATCGTGCTGCAGAAGACCCTGAACCTGCCCGTGCTCAAGCGGAAGGCCAAGGTCGACTGGACCGGCGCCTTCTTCGTCACCGCGGCCGTCTGTCTGCTGCTCGTCTGGGTCACCTTCGCCGACGACAAGTACTCCTGGATGTCGTGGCAGACCGGCGTCATGGTCGGCGGCTCGATCGTCCTGACGCTCGTGTTCCTCTTCGTCGAGTCGAGGGCGAGCGAGCCGATCATCCCGCTGCGCCTGTTCCGGAACCGCACCATCACGCTGGCCTCGCTGGCGTCGCTGTTCGTCGGTATGGCGATGTTCGCGGGCACCGTCTACTTCAGCCAGTACTTCCAGCTGGCCCGGGGCAAGTCCCCGACGATGTCGGGCGTCATGACCATCCCGATGATCGGCGGACTGTTCATATCGTCCACCGTCTCCGGCATCATCATCACGCGGACCGGCAGGTGGAAGAACTGGCTGCTGGCCGGCGGACTGCTGCTGACGGCGGGACTGGGTCTGCTGGGCACCATGCGCTACGACACCCCCTACTGGCACATCGGCGTCTTCATGGCGCTGATGGGTCTCGGCGTCGGCATGATGATGCAGAACCTGGTGCTGTGCACGCAGAACCAGGTGGCCCCGGACGACCTGGGCGCGGCCTCCTCCGTCGTGACCTTCTTCCGCTCCCTCGGCGGCGCGGTCGGCGTCTCCGTGCTCGGCTCGGTCATGTCGACCCGGATCAGCCACTACGCCCAGGACACCATCGGCTCGCTCGGCCCCCAGGAGCAGGCCGCGGCGGCCAAGGCCTCCGGCAGCGGCGCGATACCCGACATGGACCTGCTGCCCCCGTCCATCCGCACCTGGCTGGAGAGTGCCTACGGGCACGGCATCGCCGACATCTTCCTGTACGTCGCGCCGATCGCCCTGCTCGCCTTCCTGGTCACCCTGTTCATCAAGGAGGTCCCGCTGCGGACCAGCGGCGCGCCGGCCCAGGCGGCGGAGGCTTCCGCCGCGACCGCCCCGCCCGTGACACCGGCCCCGGCCGAGGCGGCCCGCGGTGCCGACCCGGCGCAGGGTGCCGAGCAGCCGGCCCGGCCGGTGCGCCGGTGACCGTAGGAGACCACGGTCATCGAACCCGCCCCGGCGGGTAGCGAGAAACCCCGGCCCGTGGCGGGCCGCGCGTCCTGCACCGCAGACGCGCCCCGCCCCGGGCCGGTCCCGAGTTCAGTGACCGCGCTCGCCCAGCAGCTGGACATCCCCGGTGTGCGGGGCCGGTTCACCGGGTTCCCGCGGGCCCTGGTGGAGGTCGCGCCGGACGATGTCACCGGGTCCCGGGTGGAGGCGGTGATCCGGGCGGCGTCCATCGACACCGGCGACAGGACGCGCGACACCCATCTGCGTTCGGCGGACTCCCTGAGCGCTGTGCCGCGTCGCTGCCGGCGGTGTGCGGCCCCGTCGGCGGTATGCGGCCCCCGTCAGGGGTGCGCAGCCGTCAGGGGTGCGCAGCCGTCAGGGTCCGCTGTGGACGTCGACGATACGGCGGGCCAGGTCGCGCAGTTTCACGTTCTCCCGCTGCGAGGCCCGTACCAGGCTGTCGAAGGCGCCGGCCGCGTCGATGCCCAGGCGCTCCATGAGGATGCCGGTGGCCTGGCCTATCAGGTCCCGGGTGCGCATGGCCTCGGTGAGCTGCTCGCGCACGGTGGCGGAGTCCAGGGCGATACCGACGTGCGCGGTGAACAGCCGCCCGATCCGCAGCGCCTCCTCGTCGAAGGCGCGCGGCTTGCGGGCGTACGCGGTGAGCACGGTCAGCCGGCGCCGGTCGGCCCGCAGACGCAGCGACAGCACGGACCGCAGGCCCATCCCGGCGAGAGGGTCCGCCTCCCCGGCGCCCTCACTGTCCTCGACCGTGACCGCCGGAGCGGTCCACAGAGGGTGCCAGTACGGCTGCTTCCCCACCAGGGGGTGACGGTCCTCGGCGGCGCGCACCACCTCGTCCGTCCAGGCGAGCGTCTGCCGGCGGTTGTCGCGCTCCATGACGGAGATGCCCGCGTGGTCGGCGCCGGGCAGCAGTTCCACGGCGAGCCGGACGGCTGCGTCCAGGGTGCTGTCCGGGCTGGACGTCTCGTGCAGGCGGCACGCCGCGGCCGTCAGCGCTTCCGCCAGATCGGGATCGGCGGGGAATCGGGGCAGATCGGAAAACCGGGACGCAGTCACCACGAACCTCTTCGGCGAGCACGACCGGACAGGCGTGCGCAGGAGAGCTCCGCAGCACATTCCCGACTGCGAGCACAGGACGTACGCAATTTTAGCCGCTTCCGGTGATGCTCTCCGACGTGGTGAAATGAGGGCGGGTCAGGAAGCGGCCTTGCCGAGATTCCGAACGCACGTCTGCCAGGTGACCGCAGTGACCTTCCTCCCGAACCGCTCCCGGACCTACGAACCGTCCGAGCGTGTGCTCTTCCCCTTACCCACGGAGATCGACTTCTCCAACGCGGACGGGCTGCTCCCGCTGATCATGGCCCAGGCCCGTCCCCGCGCCGGCCGGCCGCCCCGGCTCGTGGTCCTCGATCTCACCGCGACACGGTTCATGGACTCCCAGGGCGTCCGCCTCATCAACGGCGTCCGCCGGCTGCTGGAACCCGGGACCCGGGTGTACGTGGTGGCCCGTCCGGAGAGTCTGGCGGGCCGCGTACTGGAACTGACCGGCCTGCGCCGCGACATCCCCGTGTACGACAACCTCCCCGAGGCGATGGCCGCCTAGTCTGACGCCATGGCACCGAACATCGCTACGAACACCCGTGTCTCCCTGGCCGGGTTGCTGGACTTCGTCCGGCCCCGGCACCGGGCTGTCCTGCTCACCCGACGGGCCGACGGCGCTCCCCAGGGCTCGCCGCTGACCTGCGGGGTCGACGACTCGGGGCGGATCGTGATGTCCACCTATCCCGAGCGGGCCAAGACGCGGAACGCCAAGAGGGACACCCGGGTGAGCCTGATCGTCCTGAGCGACGAGTGGAACGGACCCTGGGTGCAGATCGACGGCACCGCGGAGGTGGTGGACTCGCCCGAGTCCGTGGAACCGCTGGTGGAGTACTACCGGAACATCGCCGGTGAGCATCCCGACTGGGACGAGTACCGGACCGCGATGGCCGAGCAGGGCAAGTCGATCATCCGGGTCACGCCGGAGCGCTGGGGTCCGGTGGCGACCGGGGGGTTCCCGGCACGGCTCGCCGAGAAGGAGTAGGCCCCCGGCGGCGCTGCTCAGTCCCGGCCGCGGGCCACCATCACCTCGATGCCGGCCACCAACAGGTCCAGGGCGAAGGCGAAGTCGCGTTCCAGCATCTCCTCGACCGTGTCACCGCCGCGGGCCGCCATGATCCTCGCCGACTCCTCGATCACCCCGGAGGCGTCCGGTGACTGCCGCGCCTCGTGCAGGGCGTGCCGGTGGTACGCGTCGGGGGTCATGCCGGTCGCGGCGACCCGGGCGTGGAAGTGGCCCTCGATCGTGCCGTAGCCGTACACGAACTGGAAGACGGCCGCGATGGCCCCGGTCACCCCGTGGGCCGGCAGTCCGGTCCTGCGGATGACCTGCTGGACCACCCGGGAGAACTCCATCGCGTTGGGCCCGATGTTGAGGAACCGGCCGGCCAGCGGTGACAGCCAGGGGTGGCGCACCAGCAGGACGCGGTACTCGCGGGCCAGGGCGCGCAGCTGGTCGCGCCAGTCCTCGTCGGTGGCCGGGTCGGGCAGCCTCAGCTCGCCGAAGGTGCGGTCCAGGGCGAGTTCGAGGAGGTCGTCCTTGGTGTCGACGTACCAGTAGACGGACATCGCCGTCACCTCGAGCTCGGCGGCGAGCCGGCGCATGGAGAACCGGGACGGGCCCTCCGCGTCCAGCAGCCGCACGGTGACCTCGGTGATCCTCTCCCGGTCCAGCCCCGACGGATGTCCGCCGCCCCGCCCGCCGCGACGCGTTCTGTCCTCCAGCCAGACACTGGTCCGCGGTACCTCTTCGGACCGCTGGTCTGCCCTCACCATGGCGCACCTTCCTCGACGTGCCGACTGCCGGTCCGTGCCGGGCGCCCGGGTCCGGGTCGCGCGGCCGGTCCGGCCCTCAGGCCTTCTCCCGCGAGTCTGCCCGGTCCGCCCGGCGCAGCAACGCCGCCGCGATCATTCCGCCGAGCAGCACAGCCACCGACCCCACCAGCAGACTCGTCTCCAGCCCGGCGGAGAACGCGTCGGTGATCCGCTCCCGTTCGCCGTCCGAGCCGGCCTCGGCCATCGCCGCCGGGAGCGAGGTCGCCGTCACCGGGATCAGGGAGGCGAACCGTGCGCCCAGCACCGCGCCCAGCACGGCCACCCCGAGCCCGGTGCCGAACTCGGCCAGGGTGCCGTTGATCCCGGCGCCGACGCCCGCCCGCTCCCGGGGTATGGAACTCATCACCGCGTGTGCCATCACCGGACTGCCGATCGCCGTACCCGCACCGATCATCACCAGGCCGAGCAGCGTACCGGCGTACCCGTGCCCGGTGAGCGTGGCGATCGACACCAGCCCGCCCGCCATCAGCGTCATACCGACGGCGATGGAGAGCGGGGTGCCCATCCTCGCCGCCCAGCGGGTCCCGACCCCCGTGAAGTTGAGGGCCACCACGGTCATCGCCATCGGCGCGGTGCGCAGTCCCGCCTCCAGGGGGCCGTAGCCGAGGACGAACTGCAGATACTGGGTGAGCAGGAACAGCGCGCCGCCCATGCCGAAGGTGATCAGTACCAGACCGCCGACCGAGCCCGTGAACCGGCGGTTGCGGAAGAAGCGCAGGTCGAGCATCGGGTACGGGATCCGGTTCTCCCAGTACGCGAAGAGCCCGAGGACCAGGGCCGCCGCCGCGGCCGTGGCCAGGACCCGGCCGGAGGTCCAGCCGTGTTCGGGGCCCGAGATGATCGCGTAGACCAGGGCCGTCATGCCGATGGTGGAGAGCACCGCGCCGACCAGGTCGGGCCGGTCGCCCTGCCGGTTCTTCGATTCGGGGACGCAGGCGGCGACGGCGGCCAGCGCGAGGACCACCACCGGCAGGTTGATCAGGAAGATCGCGCCCCACCAGAAGTGGTCGAGCATGATGCCGCCGACCAGCGGACCGGCCGCGAAGCCCAGCGAGTTGACGGCGCTCCAGATGCCGATCGCCCTGGGCTGCTCCTCGGGCGTGAAGATCTGCATCACGACGGCGAGGGTCGTGGTCAGCAGCAGCGCACCGCCCACGCCCATGCCGGCCCGCGCCGCGATCAGCTGCCCGGAGGACTGGGACAGGCCGGCCGCCAGCGACCCGACGCCGAACAGGGCCAGGCCCACGATCAGCATCTTCTTGCGGCCGTAGCGGTCGGCGGCGTTGCCGGCGCTGAGCAGCAGACCCGACTGCACCAGGGAGTAGGCGTTGATCATCCACTGGATATCGGCGGTCGACGCGTCCAGCTCCCGGGTGAGCGAGGGGATCGCCACGTTCAGGACGGTGTTGTCGAGCAGCACGGTGAGCTGGGCGAGACAGATGACCCCGAGGATCAGCCAGCGGCGGGGGTGGCCCTGGGGCGGAGGGGCAGCCTGGTCCGACGGCTCCGGGGACCGGTCGGAGGCATGCTCCTGGGAGGACATCGTCATGCTGTACACCGTAGAACAACTGTCATACAGCGTACAGTTCGGGTGGCGGCGGACGACGGTCAGCTGCCGGGCGTCCGCCGGGAGAGGCCGTGGCAGGTGACCGTGCAGGCCACGCGCACATTACCGCGTCCGCCCATCGTCACGTACGCGGCGACGACACCGCGGCCTTGATCAGGTACCCGGCACCACGGCGGGTGTGGATCATCGGCTGCCGGCCGGCGTCGATCTTCCGGCGCAGATACGAGATGTACAGCTCGACGACGTTCGCCTGCCCCCCGAAGTCGTACGACCAGACCCGGTCGAGGATCTGCGCCTTGCTGAGCACCCGCCGCGGGTTGCGCATCAGGAAGCGCAGCAGCTCGAACTCGGTGGCGGTCAGGTGGATGCCCTGCCCGCCCCGGGTGACCTCGTGACTGTCCTCGTCGAGGGTCAGGTCGCCGACGGCCAGGACCGCGTCGGAGCGGCGTTCCGCGACGCCGGAGCGGCGGATCAGCCCGCGCAGCCGGGCGACGACCTCCTCCAGGCCGAACGGCTTGGTGACGCAGTCGTCCCCGCCGGCGGTCAGACCGGCGATACGGTCCTCGATGGCGTCCTTGGCGGTCATGAACAGGATGGGCACGTCCGGCAGCTCGCGGCGCAGCCGCCCGAGGACGGACGGCCCGTCCATGTCCGGCAGCATCATGTCCAGGATCACCGCGTCGGGCCGGAACTCGCTCGCGGTGCGCAGCGCGCTCCGGCCGTCCCTCTCGCTGCGGATCTGCCACCCCTCGTACCGCAGGGCCATGGACAGCAGTTCGGTGATCGACTGCTCGTCGTCCACGACAAGCACCCGGACGGGGCTCTCGTCCGGCCTGAGCAGTTCGGTGCGCCCCCGGGGCGAGATCGTGGTCATACCGCACACGATGTACGGGCCCTCTGAGAACACCCTTTCGGCAACCTGTGTTTTCCCTGAGAAACCGCGCAGGTCCCTCCGCCGCCCCCGCCCTGCGCGGGCAGCCACGCCTCCCCCAGTGCCTTGTAGGCCGGGAGGCACCTCCGCGGGCGATTGCGGTCCCGCTCATGGGGTCTTTCCGCTCATGGGGTCCCCCGATCGAGCGGAGCCGAGAGCGGTGGAGGCACCCCGTAGGCGCCGGGCTGCGCCACATCTCTGTCCTCACCGGCCCCGCAGACCGAAGAGCGCCGCCGCGTTGTCGTGGCACACCCCCCGCAGCCACTTCTCCCCGAGCTCCAGCCGCTCCAGCGCGTGCAGCTGATGGACGTACGGATAGGGGATGTTGGGGAAGTCCGACCCGAGCAGGATCCGGTCGCCGAGGGCGGCCAGCCGGGGCAGGGACCGCCGGGGAAACGGCGCCATGCGCTCGCTGAAGTCGGTGAACGCCATCGTGGTGTCCAGCCGCACCTCCTCGTACCGCTCGGCGAGGTCCAGGAAATCCTCGTACTCGGGCATCCCGAGGTGCGCCACCACCAGCCGCAACCGGGGGTGGCGGGCCAGCACCCGGGCGACCGGCTCGGGGCCGGTGTAGTCGCCGGGCGCGGGCCCGGACCCGCAGTGGATCACCACGGGAACGCCCGCCTCGGCGAGCAGCCCCCAGGTGGCGTCGAGCGTCTCACCGGCCGGGTCGTACCCACCCACCTGCACATGTGCCTTGAAGACGCGCGCCCCGTCCTCCACGGCCTCCCGGACATATCCCTCGACTCCCGGCTCGGGGAACAGCGTCGAGGTGTGCAGGGAGTCAGGGGTGCGCCGGGCGAAACCGGCCGCCCAGTCGTTCAGCCAGCGCGCCATGCCCGGTTTGTGCGGGTAGAGCATCGCAGTGAAGGCCCGCACGCCGAACGCCCGCAGCAGCGCCGCCCGTTCGCCCTCCTCCTCCCGGTAGGTGATCGGCCATTCGACCCCGCCGGTCAGCGGCCCCAGCGCGTCGAAATAGGCCCACACCTTGTGGAGCACCCGCTCCGGCATGAAGTGCGTGTGCACGTCGATGAGGCCGGGCAGCCCGAGCCCCTCCCAGAAGCGCCGCACGTCGTCGGCTTCGGAACCGGTACCGGAGGGATCGCTCATGCCGTCACGATCACCCGTGACCCCGCCTCCGGTCCAGAGGCCCGTCAGAACAGCCCCTCCTGCGCCGTCGTCCTCTCCTTCAACGCCTTCACCGGCACCGCCACCTCCCGCCCGCCGGCCGGCACCAGCCCCCACCCCGCCAGCAGTCGGGTGTCCAGCACCACGACCCCCCGGTCCGTCAGCAGATGCAGATCAGGACCCGCGGCGGCCACCAGCTCACCGCTCACCGCGCCCCCGGCGACCAGTTCACGGACCTCCCCCACGGCGGCCGGAACCTCCGCCAGCCCGAACACCCCGACATGATCGACCGGTTCGAACGGCGCGGGGGCCAGCGACTCCGGCCAGCCGCTCAGGGCGACCGCCCGCGCGTGCAGCCCGGCGATCTCCGCCGCCCGTTCCGCACGCGTCGCCGGGAGGCCCGCCCTCACCGCCCGCTTGGCGGCGTACGGGACCCGGTCGGGTACCCGGAGGGCGGCGCGCAACAGCTCCTCGGTGCGCCGCGCCGCCATCAGCGGCCCCCCGCCCAGCCAGGTGAAGCAGACCGCCCCCTGCTCCAGCAGCCGCGCCCCGCCCCGCCGCTCCGCCGTGATCCCGACCTTGGTCATCCCCGGCCCGAACCACGCCAGGTACACGCGGTAGGGCCGCGGATCGTCCGCGAGGGTGTCGGCGGCCACCGAGTGCGCCCGGTCCAGCCGGGCGCACTCCTCGCAGCGCGCCCCCGTACTCCGCCCCGGCACCGCCGCGCCGAGCGGACACGCATGCCCCCGTGCCCCCACACATGCCCGCACACCCCCGTCCGCGACCCCGAAGGCCACCCGCTTCCCCCAGGTCAGCGCCGAGCGCCGACCGCCGTCCCACGCCAACACGGGGCCGTCGGCCGACCACCGCAGTCCTGAGCAGCGCCACGCCTGTGCCATCTCTGCCGAGACTAGAGGGCATCACTGACAACGCCTTCCGCCCGGCGGCTCAGCTCCCGGAACGCCCGGCTCCCAGTGCCTGGACACCGGCATCGCTCCGGGGCACGGGCACGGCGTTCAGGGCAGGAGCCCCGTCCGTGCCGTTCCGCACCCGCCTCCGGCCCGCCAGCAGGCACCCGACACACTCCCCATGCCCCGCGCGGGCGCCCGGGTCGCGCACCCTCCAGTCCCACTGGTCCCTCGGCCGCGGCCCCGACGCCTTGCCCCACCCGGCGAGATGCAGCGCCCAGGTGACGAGGAGCGAGACCACCACGGTCCCCGCCCCCGCGAACAGCAGCGGTCCGGACCCGGCACAGACGCCGGTGCCCAGTACGGCCGTTCCGACGATGGCGATGGCGAAACCGGTCCATCCGGCCACCGTGTGCCCGTGGTCATATGGATGCGCGCTCATGTCTGCCCCTTCGTGCAGTCGGCGTTCCCAGGACGTGATGTCTCACGTCGTAAGGAATTTACTACAGAAATCCCTCACGAGCTAAGGGAATCAGGAGTCCGGAATGCAAGCCAAGTCGCGCCCGCCCGCCACACCGGAGCAGACGCTGTGGGCGATGGACCAGCTCATCGCGACCCACCTGGTGGGCCAGCACGAGATCGCCCAGCGGGCAGGCGTGAACGTCACCGACCTGACCTGCTTCGGCTTCGTCGTCGGGGCCGGCGAGGACCTGCTCACGGCCGGCGAACTCGCAGAACGCGTCCATGTCACCACCGGTGCGATGACCGGGATCCTCAACCGTCTGGAACGCGCGGGCTACATCACCCGCCGGCCCGATCCCGCGGACCGCCGCCGGGTCCGCGTGGCGGCCCAGCCGGAGGCCCTGGCACGCACCCAGGAGATCTACGAGCCCTACTACGCCCGCGTCACCGCGCTCTTCGCCGACTACACCCCCGAGGAGATCGCCGTACTGCACGACTGGTTCACACGCGCGACGTCCCTGGCCGCGGCCTACCTGGAGGAGCACTGCCGTACCGACTGACCGGGGACGTGCGCCGAAGTGCCGGGTGCGACCGCGAGTGCCAACCTGAAGTGAGGTATCGCTCCACTCGGGGACTGGCGAAAGGCCGAGAACATGGCGAGCAATGTCAGCGGTACGCGCCACCACGGAACCGGATGGGAGGCGGAGAACCCCTGGGCCGCGGGCTGGACCGCCGCCGCGGCGTTCCTGATGGTCTTCGGCGGCATCATGGCGGTCTTCCAGGGCATCGCCGCGATCGCCGAGGACGACGTCTTCGTCTCCACCCGGAACTTCACCTACGCGTTCAGCCTGACCGGATGGGGCTGGGTCCACCTGATCCTCGGCGCGCTGGTGGTCGCCGCGGGCGCCGCCCTGTTCAAGGGAGCCACGTGGGCCCGGGTGGTGGGCGTGGCGCTCGCCGGGCTCAGCATGATCGCCAACTTCGTATGGCTCCCGTACTTCCCGGTGTGGTCGATCGTTCTCATCGTCATCGACGGCTTCATCATCTGGGCCCTGTGCGCACCCCGTCGCGAGAGCCGGGCGTAACGCGGTCCTCCACCGCCACGGCCTGGGCCGCCCTGTGGCCCTGGCTGGTCCAGGCGGCGGTGGTGACGGTGCTCGTCGCCGCCTACTTCCTTCTCCCCCTCGACCGGCTGGGGCCCAGGCGTCCGGTCCTGAGCTGGGTGCTTATCGTCGTCGCGCTGGCACTGATCGCGCTCCTGCTGCTGCGGCAGGTCGTGCGGGTACTGCTGTCGGTCCCCGACGTCCGGCCGGGCCTGGTCATCCCGCCGCTGATGTGCCTGTCCATCCTGGTCTTCGCCACCGCCTACCTGACGCTCGCCCGGAACCCCGGTGAGCTCCACGGCATCGCCACCCGCCTGGACGCCCTCTACTTCACCCTGGTCACCCTGGCCACCATCGGTTACGGCGACATCACCCCGCACGGACAGGCAGCGCGCCTGGTCGCCGTCCTGCAGATCGTCTACACCTTCGTCTTCCTCACCGCGGCGGCCACCAGCCTGAGCCGCTACCTCCGGGACACCCTCCGCCACCGTGGGCACCCGCACCGGCCCGAGTGAGCCGCCGTGTCGCGCCTCCATGTGACCGGCGTCACACTGGAGTGAGGGGGATTCCCTCCCCGGGCCTGGGCCAACGACGCACCACGGCCTTCCCGCCGGCTCCCGGTTACCGTCCGCCGCCCACGACCTTCCGGCTCCGCGATTCTTCCGAGGGGTGTCCGCTCATGAGCGGCATGGACGCAACTGCTCTCGACAGCCTGCGCACGGCCCTGCGGGGACGTGTCGTCACACCGCAGGACGCGGACTACGACGACGCCCGCAGCATCTACAACGCCATGATCGACCGGCGTCCGGCCGCCATCGTCCGGTGCACGGGCACGGCGGACGTGCGGACCACGATCGGCTTCGCCCAGGAGACGGGGGCCGACCTCGCCGTCCGCGGGGGCGGGCACAGCGGGCCGGGCCTGTGCCTGGTCGACGGCGGCCTCACCCTCGACCTGTCGCCCATGCGCTGGGTACGGGTCGACCCGGAGGCCCGGGTCGTGCAGGTCGGCGGCGGGAGTCAGCTCGGCGACCTGGATCACGAGACCCACGCCTTCGGCCTCGGCATACCGGCCGGGATCAACTCGACCACGGGGGTCGGCGGTCTCACCCTCGGCGGCGGACACGGCCATCTCACCCGTAAGTACGGGCTGACCGTCGACAGCCTGATCGGCGCGGACGTCGTCCTCGCCGACGGCAGCGTCGTCGCCGTCTCCGGGAAGGAGCACCCGGATCTGCTGTGGGCACTGCGCGGTGGCGGAGGCAACTTCGGGGTGGTCACCTCGTTCACGTTCCGGCCGCACCCGGTGGACACGGTCGGGGTGGCGGTGACCGTCTGGCCCGTCGACCGCACTCCGGAGGTGCTCCGCTGGTACCGGGAGTTCCTGCCGGCCGCGCCGGAGGACCTCAACGGGTTCTTCGCGCTGATGACCGTCCCGCCCGGCCCGCCGTTCCCGGAACCGATCCACGGCCGGAAGATGTGCGCCGTGATCTGGTGCTACACGGGCGAACCGGCGGAAGGCCGCCTCGAGGACACGCTGTCCGTGGTCAACGAACCGGCGCCGCCGGCCTTCCACTTCGCCACGCCGATGCCCTACCCCGCCCTCCAGACCATGTTCGACGAACTCGTCCCCAAGGGCCTGCAGTGGTACTGGCGCGGTGACTTCTTCGACGGCATCCCGGACGCGGCCGTCGCCGTGCACGAACGGTACGGCCACGCCCTGCCCACCGACCTGTCGACCATGCACCTGTATCCGGTGGACGGGGCGGCCCACCGGACCGCCCCCGGTGAAACGGCCTGGGCCTACCGGGACGCCGTGTGGTCCGGCGTCATCGCCGGCATCGACCCCGACCCGGCCAACGCCGACGCGGTCCGGCAGTGGTGCGTCGACTACTGGACCGACCTCCACCCCCACTCCATGGGCGGCTCGTACGTCAACTTCCTGGGCGAGTCGGAAGGACCCGAACGCGTCCGCTCCACCTACCGCGGCAACTACGACCGTCTGACGGCGGTCAAGCGCGCCTACGACCCGCACAACTTCTTCCACGCCAACCAGAACATCGCCCCGTCCGCGGCCTGAGCGCCATCCTCCCGCCCCGGGACAGGTCGTGCCCGGCCGGGCGGTCCAGGCCGGGCACGACGGTGGGTCCCTCAGGGCCGGCGCGCGGGTTCAGACCGCCGGATGTCTCACCAGCCGGTCATGATCGCGCCCAGCGCGACGGGCACCGCCACCAGGGCGACCGCCTTCCCGCCCAGCGCACGCCCGCCGGCCCCGTCCGCGAAGCGGCACACCGCGAACGCGGCGACGACACCGAGCGGGAACAGAATGGCGACCGATTCCGTCAGCCCGCTCCGCGTACCGCCGGCATACGCCGCGGCCCACGAACCGGCCAGCCCCGTCAGAACGGCGAAGAAGACCTTCCCGGCGCTGAACCAGTCGCGCTCCATCAGATCCGCCAGCTCACCGAAGCCGGCACCCGCACGGCGACGCCGCACCGCCGTCACGGCGAAGGCGACCATCAGCGCGCTCCCGGCGACCAGACAGCCCGCGCGCAGCAGGCTCGCCAACGTGTCCATCATCCCTGCCTCCGGTTCCCGTCGTGCTCACTCACCAGCAGTGCTTGATGACGCCGTCGACCCCGAGGATCGAAGCGGCCATCCCGCCGAGGCCGCCGCCCGCCTCCTCGAAAACCTCCGCGATTCCCTTCTTGAAGGTCTTCCCCGCCTTCTTCTTCGAGCGAATATTCTTGACCACCTTGGATATCCCGCCGAGCTTGTCGATGGCCTTCTTCATCTTGTAGATCTTGGCCACGGCGAACACGTTGGAGCCGATGGCCAGCAGAATTCCACGGGCACATCCGGTGGCGCTGAAGGCCCGCTGGGGTCCCCCCTTGGATTCCTTGGCGAGTTCGCCTTCCACGCGCTGCGTCAGCCACTGCCGCGCCGCCTCGTCACCTCGGCTCAGTACGTCCTCAGGGATGTCGGTGATGAGCCGCAGCGCCTTCTCGATCTCGGCGAACGCGGCCTCGTCGGCGGCGGACCCCGCCTGGACCTGGGCCGGGACAACGACGGGGGTGGACTCCGGCGCCGACTCCGACGCGTGGGCGCCGGCCGTCGTGGCGAAGACGGCCGCCGCCGCCACACCGGCCGTCACAGCCACCCGGCGCCGCACCGGAGCACCGGTACGCGCATGCAGAAAAGCAATCATGAAATTGTTCCCCCTGCTTCACATTTACTTGAACACCGAACAGCCGCCACCCTGGTCAGAGACGGCGTTCCGTCGCGGTGTTGATCTTGCATGAGAAGCGTTTCCGGAGCAACTGACTTGAGGGCTCTCTGAGGAAACGGAGACGGCGATAACCGCACAGGAAGCGACTCTTCAGCGCGCGCACTCCCCGGCCTTCGGAGCGGACAGTCGGCCCGCAGCCCGCAGCCGGTAGCGGTCACCCCTGCTCGAAAGGCGTCACGGCGCGAACCCGCGCGGACACCCTGGCCGCGCAACACCAGAGGCCCCGTGGATCACTCCACGGGGCCTCTGGTCTGCTGTGCACTCGGCAGGATTCGAACCTGCAACCTTCTGATCCGTAGTCAGATGCTCTATCCGTTAAGCTACGAGTGCTTGTCTTTTCAGTTTTCTCGCCGCTCCCGGCCTCTCGGGCCCGCTCGCGGCGACAGGAAGAACATTACATGACTGCCGCCGCCATGTGAAATCCGTTTGGTTCACCCCTTGTGAGCTGCGCGAACGCACTTCTGAGGGGGAGCGCGACGAAGCCCCGGCCGCAGGGGCCGGGGCTTCGTGGTGAGGGCGGAGGCGGAGGGATTTGAACCCTCGATGGGCTTTAAGACCCAAACCGCATTAGCAGTGCGGCGCCATAGACCGGACTAGGCGACGCCTCCTCGCACAGGTTCCTTCCGCGCGTGAGCGCGAGCGGGTCGGTGCGTGCCGATGATGACACAACCGCGTGGGCTGTCACCAATCGACGCCCACGGTACTAGGCAGGGAGCCCGCAGGGCAAAGCCCTTCCGGCCGTCGGGCCGGCGTGGCGCGACGGCCCGCGCGGTGACGCGGTGATCAGGCCATGTCCCACGCCACGCCTCAGGTCACGTCCCCGCCTCCGTCCCGGGTCCTGTGCCGGCCCGCCTCCCCCGGCACGGCGCGGGCCGCGCCGCGGGGGAAGAGCCGGATGCGCGACCGCCCGGTGGGACCGGCTCGTGCCGCTGCTGCCCGGGATGGGGAGGCGAGTCGGGGCACAGGGGACGTAAAGGTCCCGCGAAGGTTCGGGCCGTGTCGGTGCAGGCAGCCGCGGGTCCGGGGCGCACCAAGCGTCACACCGTCGTCACGTCCTGATGCGATGTCCGTCGCATCCGGCGCCGCGAGCGCCACCCCAGCCCTTAGACTCCCTCGCGTGACACGCTGCGGGCACGTTGGCAAGATGGCCGGAGCGGTCGGCACGTCGCGGTAACAGGGAGGAACGGGTCTCGTGAGCAGCAGGCCATCCCGAGGCGCTGCTCGCCTCGCAGCCATACTGGACGCGCTCCCCGACGCGCTGGTGCTGGTCAACGCCAACGGGACCGTCGTCAACGCCAACACCATCGCCCTCGAGGCCTTCGAGACCCCGGGCACGGCGCTGGTGGGACGCGGGCTGCTGGATCTGCTGCCGCAGTTCGACAGCAAACTCATCCCGGGGTCCATGCGGCGGCCCGACCACATCGACCCCCGCGCGCGCACCAAGCCGACCCGGATGACCGCCCGGCGGACCGACGGGAGCGAGTTCCCGGTCGAGGTCACCAGTGCCAACCTGGAGAGCGGACAGCAGGCGTACGACAACTACGGCGCCGGCGGTGACGAACTGCTGATGCTCGTCGTCCGCGACCTGTCCGGCACCGTCGACACCGAGGCCGAGCTGGCGCGGTCGCAGCGGCAGACCGAGATGATCCTGCGCGCCGCCTCAGAGGGCGTCGTCGGCACCGACACCGACGGGCGGATCGTCCTGGTCAACCCGGCCGCCGCCCAGATCCTGGGCTACCGGGCCGGTGAACTCGGCGGACGCGAGCTGCACACCCTCGTCCTGCACTCGCGCGCCGACGGCTCCCCCTTCCCCTACGACGAGTCCCCGCTCGCCGACACCCTGCGTTCCGGACGCAAGCACCGGGTGCGCGGGCAGGTGCTGTACGCCAAGAGCGGCGACAAGCTGCCGGTCGACCTGACGACCGCGCCGGTGCGCGACGGCGACCAGCTCGTCGGCGCCGTCATGACCTTCCTCGACCGGCGCCCCTATGACGCGCTCGCCGAGGAGAAGGAGGAGTCCGAGAAGCGTCACGCCGAGGAGCTGGAGCGGCTCGCCGAGGAGCACGGCTCCGAACTCACCGCGCTGCGCCAGAGCCACGTCGCCGAACTGGAGCGGCTGAGCGAGCGGCACACGGAGGAACTCGCCGCGAACGAGGAGCGCTACGCCGCCCTCGGTGAACGGGAGAAGGACCGCTACGAGGCCCTCGCGGCACGGCACGAGCAGCTGCTCGTCCTGCTCGGGCAGTCCCTGCGCGGCCCGCTGGACGAACTGCGCCGCGAGCTGTCCGCGCTGGCCGCCGACGACGCCGGGCAGCTGTGGCCCGAGGCCAACCAGGTGCTCCACCACCTGTCGGCGGGCTACGCCCGGATCACCACGCTCATCGACAACGTGCTCGGCTACCAGCGGCTCGACGTGGGCGCAGAACGGATCGCCCGTACGAAGGTGATGCTCGACGCCGTCGTCGCCGCCGGGGTCGACGGTGCCGTGGAGCTGATCGGCCCCGGGCGCGTGCAGTTCGCCGTGCACGCTCCGCCCATCGAGGCCGAGGTCGACCCGCGGCTGCTCGCCACCGCCCTGGCGCATCTCGTCGCGGACGTCGCGGGCGTCGACGCGACCGGCAACACGCCCCTGTCGACGGGCGGCTACCTGGACAACACCGTCGTGGTCGCGGCGGCCCAGCGCGGTGAGGTCGTACGCATCGAGGTGCGCGGACCGTACAGCGGCGGGGACCCGGTGCACGAGCCGGTCGTGCGCGGGATCGTCCGGGCGCACGGTGGTGTGCTGCAGACGCACGAGGTGCCCGGGATGAGCGGCAGCGCGTTCGTCCTCGAGGTGCCGATCGGCGGCGGGGCGGGAGCCGTGGCGGCCGTCGAGACTCCGGTTCTGGCGCTCGAGGCCGCTCCCGCCGGGCCGGCCGGTGGCGGCGGGCGGCGACGGGCGCGGCGGTCCTCCGTCGACGCCTTCCTGGACAGTGAGGTGCCCGGCGCGGACGACGGTGCGGCAGGCCCGGGTGGTGCGGCAGGTCCGGTCGGTACGGCCGGGCCCACCGGACGGCGCAGGCGCCGGGCGGCCGCCGCGGAGAAGCCCGCGCGCGCACAGCTTCCGGCGCAGGCCTCCGGTGACGCCGCCGCGGTGTCCGGCGGTACCGGGCGCCGGCGCGGCCGGCCCGCGGAGGTCGCGCCGGCCGGCGCCGAGCTCGAGGTCGCCGGGTCCGGGGTGTCCGAAGGAGCCGTGGTCACCGCCGCCGAACATGCGGCGGGTGCCGCCGCGTCGAACACCGGGCTCGGCGGGACCGTGCCGCCGCAGGGGATGCCCGACCCCTCCGGCCGGCGTGCCCGGCAGGGATCCGGCGAACAGCACGCGCTGCCGGCGGCGCTGCCCGCGCCGGCCACCGGCCTGAACGGGTCCGGCGAGGCCCCCCAGGCCGAGGTGGCCGTGCATGTGCCGGCCCAGGCGGGGCAGCCCCAGCAGCCGACGGGGCGGCGCCGGCGTGCGCTGGCCGCCGCGAGCGAGCGGGCGGCGGCGCAGGAGGCCGCGCCCCGCACCGTGTTCGCGCTGCCGCCGGTGGAGGCGGAGCAAGGTGAGCAGGGGCCGCAGGAGGAGCAGGCCGGACAGCCTGTACAGGCTGGGCAGGCTGGGCAGGCTGGGCAGGCTGGGCAGCCCGCGCCGGCCGAGGCGGGCGGGGACGTATCCGTCGCGTCCGCGGACGCTCCGGCCGACCTCGGTCGTCATGACGCCGCACCGCATGACCAGGCCGACGACCACACCCCGCCGCAGCCGCATCCCACCAGCGCGCCGACGGGCCGCCGACGACGAGCCGCCGCCCAGCCGGCGCAGGCCGCTCCGGGTGTTCCTGCCGCTCCGGCCGCCGGGGCTCCGCAGCAGTGGGGGGCGGCGCCCTCGCAGGGGATGCCCGCACCCCTGCCCACGCCCATGCCCGCCCCCGCGCAGGCACAGGCACAGGCACCGTCCGAGGCACCCGCGTCGGTACCGCTTCCCGCCGCGCAGCCGCTGCCCGCCGAGGCCGCGCCGGCGCACCATGCCCCGGCTCCGCAGCCGTGGCCCGCCGCGGGTGACGGCTCCGGCGCCGGCATGCCCGTACCGCAGCAGCCTCCGAACCCGTCGCAGCCTTCGGGCCCGTCGCAGCCGACGCCCGCCACCGGTACGCCGCTGCCGCCCGAAGACGCGTCCACGCCGGCGCAGCGTGCCGCTCAGCCGCTGCCCGAGGAGGCGACCGCGGCGCCGGTGGACCCGCACTCCACGCAGGGGCGGGCGATCAGCGTGCGGACGCTGGGAGAAGGGGTGCCGTTCAACCGGCAGGCCGCCCAGGTCCAGCAGCCGCTGCCGTCGGCCACACCGCCCCCGCACCAGCCGGGCGGCTCCGGACGCCGCCGCAAGCTCGGTACGCGTCCGGACCCGGCAGCGGCCACCGGGCAGAACGGGCGCCCGCACCCGGGAACCGAGCCCGCGCCCGCCGCCGCGCAGGCACCGGCACCGACGCTCACCCAGACGCAGTCTCAGGCGCAGCCTCAGCCGCAGCCCTCGCTCGCCGGTCAGTCGCGGCTCGCGCCGGGTACCGAGGGCTCGGGCCGCTCGTACGCCATAGGCGCGCCCGACGCGGACGCCGCGGAGGGACCCGAGCCGCTGGACGGACCGGGCGGCGCCGTCGAGGTGTCGGACACCCCGCGTCCGCAGCCGATGGACGACGAACTGCCGCCGGAACCGCTGGACAACCCGCGCCGGCTGCTGGTGTGGCCCGCGCCGGACGTCGCGACACAGCAGGCGCTGAGCGACCGCGGTTACCGTCCGGTGATCGTGCACTCGCGCGAGGAGGTCGACGCGCAGATCGCGGCCTTCCCCGCCGCGCTGTTCGTGGACCCGCTGACCGGGCCGATCACGCGTACGGCGCTGCAGTCGCTGCGCCAGGCGGCCGTGGCGGCCGAGGTACCGGTGCTGGTCACCGCCGGGCTGGGACAGGCTTCCCGCGATGCCGCGTACGGCGCCGATCCCGCCGTCCTGCTGAAGGCGCTCGCGCCGCGCGACAGCGAACAGCACCCTCCGCGCGTGCTGCTGATCGAGGAGCACGCGGAGATCGCGCTGGCGCTGACCGGGACGCTGGAGCGGCGCGGGATGCAGGTGGCGCGGGCCGCGAGCGACGCCGACGCCGTGTCACTGGCGGGGCAGTTCCGGCCCAACCTGGTGGTGATGGACCTGATGCAGGTGCAGCGCCGTCAGTCCGGGATCGTGGACTGGCTGCGGGCGAACGGACAGCTCGACCGCACCCCGCTGGTGGTCTACACGGCCGCCGTCGACCAGGCGGATCTGCCGCGGCTGGCCTCCGGCGAGACGGTGCTGTTCCTCGCGGAGCGGTCCACCAGCGCCGAGGTGCAGGACCGGATCGTCGAACTGCTCTCGCGGATCGGGACCAACTGACCGGCCTTCGCCCCTACGACGACGCGCCGGGCGGTGACCGTGGGCTTCCCCGGTCACCGCCCGGCGCACGTCGTTCCGGCCGGAGGCTTCCGTCAGATCTGCGTCACGTCCAGCGTGCCCTCGGCGTACTGCCTGCGCAGCACCTTCTTGTCGAACTTGCCGACGCTGGTCTTCGGCACCGCCTCGATCACCGTCCAGCGCTCCGGGAGCTGCCACTTGGCGATCCGGCCCTCCTCCTGGAGGAAGGCGCGCAGGGTGGTGAAGTCGGCGGTCGAGCCCTCCTTGAGGACGACCGTGGCCAGCGGGCGCTCGCCCCACCTCTCGTCCGGGACGGCGACCACGGCCGCCTCGGCGACGTCCGGGTGGGCCATCAGCGCGTTCTCCAGGTCGACCGAGGAGATCCACTCGCCGCCGGACTTGATGACGTCCTTGGCGCGGTCGGTGAGTGTGAGGAAGCCGTCGGGGGAGATCGTGCCGACGTCACCCGTCTTCAGCCAGCCGTCCTCGCTGAACTTGTCGGCGGGACGGAGCGGTTCGGCGCCGGGGCCGTTGTAGTAGGCGCCCGCGATCCACGCTCCGCGGACCTCCAGCTCACCGGCCGATTCGCCGTCCCAGGGGAGGCGTTCGCCGCCGGGGCCGGTGAGGCGGGCCTCGACGCCGGCCGGGAAGCGGCCCTGCGTCAGCCGGTAGGCGAACTCGGAGTCGGTGCCGACGGCGCTCGCCGGCGGCCGGGCGATGGTGCCGAGCGGGGAGGTCTCCGTCATGCCCCAGGCGTGGCAGACCCGCATGCCCAGCTGGTCGAACGCCTCCATCAGGGAGGGCGGACAGGCGGAGCCGCCGATGGTGACCTGGGTGAGGGAGGAGACGTCCCGCGGCTTGGCGGTCAGTTCGGCGAGCAGACCCTGCCAGATGGTGGGGACGGCGGCGGCGTGCGTCGGCCTCTCGCCCTCGATCATCTCGGCGAGCGGGGCGGGCTGCAGGAAGCGGTCCGGCATCAGCATGTTGACGCCGGTCATGAAGGTGGCGTGCGGCAGGCCCCAGGCGTTGACGTGGAACTGCGGGACCACGACCAGCGAGGTGTCCTCGTCGGTCAGGCCCATCGACTGGGCCATGTTGACCTGCATGGAGTGCAGGTAGATCGAACGGTGGCTGTAGACCACGCCCTTGGGGTCGCCGGTGGTGCCGGAGGTGTAGCACATGGCGGCTGCGGCGCGCTCGTCCAGCTCCGGCCAGTCGTAGGCGACGGGCTGTCCGGCGATCAGGTCCTCGTACTCGTGCACCCGGACGGTGGCGTCCGCCAGCGCGGAGCGGTCACCCGGACCGGAGACGACCACGTGCTCGACGGTCTTCAGGTGCGGCAGCAGCGGGGCGAGGAGGGGGATCAGCGAACCGTTGACGAGGATCACCCGGTCGGCGGCGTGCTGGACGATCCACACGAGCTGCTCGGGGGGCAGGCGGAGGTTCAGGGTGTGGAGGACGGCTCCCATGGAGGGGATCGCGAAGTACGCCTCGACATGCTCGGCGTTGTTCCACATGAGGGTCGCGACGCGTTCGTCGCCGGTGACGCCGAGGTCCTCGCGCAGGGCGTGGGCCAGCTGGGCCGCACGGGCGCCGATCTCCGCGTAGGAACGGCGCTGCGGCTCGCCCTCGCCGGTCCATGTGGTGACCTGCGATGTGCCGTGGATCGTCGACCCGTGGGTCAGGATCCTCGAGATCAACAGCGGTACGTCCTGCATGGTGCTCAGCACGGCGTCCTCCTGGGCGACATTGCCTACGCGTCGGTATGAGTTGCGCTGATTCTGCGCACATACCGCTTGGTATGTCACTAGGGGAGCGGATGATCGATCACGCGCCACCGGAGGTCTTTTTCCTCAGATTCAGCTCATTTTCTGACAAGTCCCAGCTCAGCGTCGTCGCGAAGCTTGCCGAGCGCTCTCGACACGGCGGACTTCACCGTGCCGACCGACACCCCGAGCACCTCGGCCGTCTGCACCTCGCTGAGATCCTCGTAGTACCGCAGCACGACCATCGCCCGCTGCCGCGCGGGCAGTCGCATGATCGCCCGCCACATCGCGTCGCGCAGTGCCTGCTGCTCGGCCGGGTCGTCGCCGGACACCGGATCGGGCTCGGGCATCTCCTCGCAGGCGAACTCGTCGACCTTGCGCTTGCGCCACTGCGAGGTGCGCGTGTTGAGCAGCGCCCTGCGTACGTAGCCGTCGAGCGCGCGGTGGTCCTCTATACGCTCCCAGGCGACATACGTCTTGGCGAGCGCGGTCTGCAGCAGGTCCTCCGCGTCGCTCGGATTCCCGGTCAGCGACCGGGCGGTACGCAGGAGCACCGGCTGGCGGGCCCTCATGTACGACGAGAACGACGGGTACCGGGCGGCCTGCCTCGATGGGGCAGCCGCGTGCGAAGCGCTGGAGCAGACGAGTGTGGTCATGTCTCAACGCTATGAGCGGGCCCCGTCCGGCGGATCGGCCGCAGGTCCCGAAGCCGGGTCCCCCTCAGGTTGTAGGGGTGGGGCCTGCCACACCTCCTACAGGTGGACGAGCGGATGAGGGGTACTGCGGGTCGACCCCTGAGGAGAGGCCGCGTGGTGCGGCCGGCGCTGGGGTGCGTGGTGCGGGCGGCACTGTGGCGCATGGTGCGGCCGGCGCTGAGGCGCATGGTGGTCGGCCCCCACGGGCCACCGCGCGGTACGGCCTTCACGGCCGGTCACCGGGTGTCGCGTGGGCGGCGTGGGCCGCGCCGGCGGTACCGCGACGGACGGCGGGGCCTCCGAGCACGCCTGGGCGGCGGTACCGCCCCCCGGTGAAGATGGCTGCGGGCGGCGTCGGAGCGGCCGAGGCGGGCG
>NZ_JABTTS010000040.1 GCF_018638295.1 Streptomyces sp. CHD11 | reverse complement strand
CGACCGCGCCGGTGCAGGACATGTCACCGACGGTGCGGTAGCGCACCCGCCGCTTCTCGACGCTCTCGCCGTCCCTGGGGCCGCCCCACTCACCGGCGGTCAGCCACATGCCACCGCGGGCGAACACCTCACGCTCGTGCGCGTAGTAGATGCGGGGCAGTTCGATGTCCTCGCGGGCGATGTACTGCCACACGTCCAGCTCGGTCCAGTTCGACAGCGGGAACACGCGGACGTGCTCACCGGGGGCGTGCCGGCCGTTGTAGAGGTTCCACAGCTCGGGGCGCTGGCGGCGCGGGTCCCACTGGGAGAACTCGTCCCGCAGCGAGAACACCCGCTCCTTCGCCCGCGCCTTCTCCTCGTCCCGCCGCCCGCCGCCGAACACGGCGTCGAACCCCTCGCNCGAACCCCTCGCTCTGGATCTTCTCGGTGAGCGGCACGGTCTGCAGCGGGTTACGGGTGCCGTCCGGGCGCTCCCGGAGCTCCCCGCGGTCGATGTAGTCCTGCACGGAGGCGACATGCAGCCGCAGCCCGTGCCGGGCGACGGTGCGGTCCCGGTAGGCGAGGACCTCGGGGAAGTTGTGCCCGGTGTCCACGTGCAGCAGCGAGAACGGCACCGGCGCGGGCGTAAACGCCTTCAGCGCCAGGTGCAGCATCAGGATGGAGTCCTTGCCGCCGGAGAACAGGATCACCGGCTTCTCGAACTCCCCCGCCACCTCACGGAAGATGTGCACCGCCTCGGACTCCAGGCCGTCGAGGTGCGGGACGGCCGCGGTGTGTCCGGGGATCCTCGTCGGAGGTTGCGCCACGACCGTCATGCCAGGCCCCTCGCGGTCAGAAAGGTGTGCAGTTCGGCGGCGGTGTCGGCCACCGTCCGGCCCTGTGTCGGGACCCGCAGCTCCGGTTCCTCCGGAACCTCGTAGGGGTCGTCCACACCGGTGAGCCCGGTGAGCTCACCCGCGGCCTGCTTGGCGTACAGGCCCTTCACGTCACGCACGGAGCACACCTCGACCGGGGTCGCCACATGCACCTCGACGTACGCCGTGCCGTTCGCCGCGTGCCGCTCGCGCACCGCGCTGCGGCTGTCGGCGTACGGGGCGATCACCGGGACCAGCGCGGTGACACCGTTGCGGGCGAGCAGTTCGGCGACGAAGCCGATGCGCTGCACGTTGGTGTGCCGGTCCTCGCGGGTGAAGCCGAGGCCCGCCGAGAGGAACTCGCGGATCTCGTCGCCGTCGAGCACCTCGACCCTGCGGCCGGTGACGCGCAGCCGCCGGGCGACGGCGCGGGCGAGGGTGGACTTGCCCGCGCTCGGCAGCCCGGTCAGCCACACGGTGGCGCCGCCCTCGCGGGCGGCGGTTCCGGCGACGACCCCGGTGGCCGGGGCGTGAGCTGTGGTCAAGGTGATGCCCTCCTGTATGGGGGATGGCGTGCCGGAGCGGCGGTTCTCAGGCGGTGGCGAACTCGGCGAGGGTCCGGCCGAGCACGTCCATGTCGATCCGGTGCCAGGAGCCGGGCAGTTCCAGCGACCGTCCGCCCGGCAGGGCCGCCGCGGTCGCCCGCGCCGCCGCCCGCAGCCACTCGCTGGTGCCGGTGCTGTTGAGGACGAGGGTCTGCGTGGTGTACCCGGCGAGCCGCTCGGCGGGGACGGTGCAGTCGCCGCAGATCGCCACGTCGTAGGCGAGGGTGTGGGCGTTCGCCTCGTTGACCGCCCAGATCGGTCCTTGGCGCCACTGCGCGACCGTGTCCGGGGTCAGCCCCAGGAAACTGCCCAGGTAGTACTCGACCGCCTCTTCACGCCGGTCCTCTTCCATGAGGACACGGAGCGTCTTGGCGACGTTCCACGGCGGCTTCGGGAACCCCTCGACACGGTAGAACGGCTCGTGCAGCGCCAGTTTCGAGATCGGGGCGCCGGCGAGCGCCGCCTCGATCGCCAGGTTCGCGCCCGACGATCCGGCGAACACCACCGCCGACCCGCCCGCCTCCTGGATCACCGCCCCGAGATCCTCGATCTCGCGCTCGACGGCGTACTCGGCGGAGTCGCCGCTCTCGCCGCGGCCGCGACGGTCGTAGACGTAGGTGGTGCAGTGCGGCGTCAGCTCGGGGACGAGCGCGTCGAAGATGGTGTGGTCGCGGAAGGATCCGTTGAGGAGCACGATCGGCGGCCCGTCGCCGGCCTTCTCGTAAGCGATCGTCGTGCCGTCCCGGGAAACGACCTTGCGCATCACGCACTCCTCACGCCGAACGGAGGTGCTCTCACCTCCCCGCCTGGCGGCATCCTCGGGCGCTGCGCTGGACCACGGGTCGAGAACGGGTCGTGAGTCCCCCGGGCCGCGGTCGTCCGCCGACGGCGGCGCCCCGGCCCTGCCGCCTGCCCCTTCCCGTCCCACCCCCTGCCGCCTCCTCGTTCCCGCCCGCGCACCAGCCGCCCGCGAGCCTCGCAACAGCGGGAGTCGACCCGCCGGCCGTGTCATGACAGTGGCGAAGTGAGGCGCGGTGACAGCCGGCAGCGGAGCGTCAGACCTCTGGCAGCGCCGACGACGGCGGTCCGGGCCCGTCGCCCGTCCTGCCGCCGAACACCGGGGAGAACCGACATGAGTGACCGGGTCGTACTCGGCCAGGTGCACGCCCTCCTCATGTCACTGCCCGGAGTGCGGAACGCGGCCGTCCACCTGGTCCGGTACGGGCCCGGCGACCGGCGGATCGTCGCGCACCTGGTGACGCGCACCCCGACGGACGAGCTGCGGGCCGCCCTGGAGTCGAGGCTCCCCTCCCACCTGGTCCCCGCCCGCCTCCACCGGGTGCCGCACATCCCCCTGCTCCCCGACGGCAGCACCGACCTGCGAGCCCTGGCGGAACTGACCCCGCCGGATCCGGAGCCGGAGAAGGCGTCGGTGCCGGAGCAGGCGCGGGCACCCGACACCGGCACGCCCCGGGGGCCGACGACCGTGCCGGTCACCCCGAAGCAGCACGCCCTGCTCCTCGACGAGCTCGTCCACCGCGACCCCGGCCGGCACGTGGAACAGCTGCACTGGCGCTGGCGCGGTCCGCTGGACACCGACCGGTTCACCGCCGCCTGGCAGGCGGTGGCCGACCGGGAGACCGTCCTGCGCGCCGCCTTCGACCGGGAGACCGGACCACGCCTGGTGCTGCACACGCACGCCGGCGTCGACGTCGTCCGGCACCCGGCCGGCTCCGTCGGCTTCCGCACCCTGAGGGAACGGGACCGGCGGCGCGGCTTCGACCTGACCCGTCCGGGCCTGCTGCGGCTGAACCTCCTCGACGAGAGAGCCCCCGCGGGCGGCGGCCCTCCGTGCGTCCGGGTGCTGCTCACCTTCCACCACGCCGTGCTGGACGGCTGGAGCGTGTGGGTCCTGCTCCAGGAGTTCTACCGCGCCTATCTCGCGGGCGGCCGGCTGCCGGGCGGCGAACGGCGCCCCGACATCGGCGACTACGCGCGCTGGATCGCCGGCCAGGACACCGCCCCGGCCCGTGACTTCTGGTCCTCGGCCCTGCTGCCCGGCGCCGCCCTGGTACTGCCCGCGGCGCCCGGACCGGCCACCGGACTGAGCGGCACCGGCCGCGCCGGGGTCCGCCTCGGCCCCGTACAGGCCGATCGGCTGCGCACCTGGGCGGCGGCCTGCGCGGCGACGGAGTCCGGCGCGCTCCAGGCGGCGTGGGCGCTGCTGCTGTACCGGGCGGCGGACACCACCGGGCCCGCCGCCGTGGGCTTCGGCGTCACCGTTCCCGGCCGCGGCATCGCCCTCGACTCCGTCGAGCGGCTGCCCGGACCGCTCATGAACACGCTGCCCATGACCGTCACGGTCGATCCCGCCGCGGCCGTCACCCGGCTGCTGGCCGAACTGCGCGACCGGGCCCTGGACATGGGGTCCTACGAGTGGGTCTCGTTCGGGCAGGCCCGCCGGTGGAGCGGGCGCCGCGCGGACGAGAAGCTCGCGGAGAGCCTCATCGTCCTCGAGAACCGGCGACGCGGCTCCGACGAACTGCGCTCCGCCCTCGCCGCCCAGGGCATCAGCGTCGGACGGCCCCGTGCGACCGGCGCCCGGACCCTGTTCCCGGTCACCCTGTCCGCCCACCGGGACGCCGACGACGGCCTCGTCCTGACCGCCGTGCACGACCGCTCCCGGCTCGCCGACGGCGACGCGTCGCGTCTGGTCGCCCAGTGCGCCCGGCTGCTGCGCGAACTGCCCGGCCTGAAGGGCGGCACGGCGACCGTGGCCGACGCGCTCGCCGCCCTCGCCGAGGAGCCGCGGGTGCGGATGGCCGGGGCGCCCGCCACCAGTGAACCGACCCGAGGAGACCCCCGGCCATGACCACCCACCGCCGGCACACCACCCCGGCCGGCACCCTCCACGGGCCCGGCGTCCGCCATCGCCGTGGCGGCCTTCGCGGGCCTGGCGTCCGCCTTCGGCCTGGCACCCTCCACGGGCCTGGCGGCCTTCACCGGCCTGGTGTCCGGACGTCCGTACCCGCGCCTTGCGGCTTCCACGGGCCTGGCGGCCTTCGCCGCTCCGGCGGCTTCCACGGGCCTGGCGGCCTTCACGGGCCCGGCACCCTTCACGAGGCCGGCGGCCTTCACCGCTCCGGCGGCTTCCACGGGCCCGCCACCCTGCACACGCCTGGCGGCCTCCTCCGCTCCGGCGCCGTTCACGGGCCCGCCACCCTCCACCGCCCCGCCGGCCGGACGTCCGTACCCGCGCCCGTTCCCGCGCCCGTTCCTGCGCCCGTACCCGCGCCGGCGCCCGCGACGAAGGACGCCTGATGGACACCGAGCACCTGCGGATCGGCGTCGTCGGAGCCGGACCCCGCGGCCTGTCCGTGCTGGAACGGATCTGCGCCAACGAACGGGTCAGCCCCTCGCCCCGCCGGGTCACGGTCCATCTCGTGGACCCCTGCCGGCCCGGCGCCGGACGGGTCTGGCGCGCGGATCAGTCGCGGCTGCTGCTGATGAACACCGTCGCTTCCCAGGTGACGGTGTTCACCGACGACACGGTGACGATGGAGGGGCCGGTGGACCCCGGCCCCGACCTGTACACCTGGGCCCGCTCCGTGGTCCCGGCCGCTTCCGGCGGCCGGTTCGGGGACGCCACCCTGGCCGAGGCACGGGCCCTGCGGCCGGACGCCTACCCCACGCGCGCCTTCTACGGCAGCTACCTCGAGGACGCCTACCGGCGCGTCAGGGAACGGGCGCCCGCCCACTGCCGGATCGTCGAGCACCGCACCCACGCCGTGGCGCTGCGCGACCAGGGCGACGAACCCGGCGGCCCCCAGGTCCTCACCCTCGCGGACGGGACCCGGCTGCGCGGCCTCGACGCCGTGGTCCTCGCCCAGGGGCACCTGCCGCGCCGCCCCTCCGCCGAGGAGTCCGCCTGGACCCGCGCCGCCGCCCGGCACGGCCTCACCTACGTCACCCCGGCCAACCCCGCCGACCTGGACCTCGGCACCGTCCCACCGGGCCGGACGGTGCTGATGCGCGGGCTGGGGCTCAACTTCTTCGACGGGATGGCGCTGCTCACCCTCGGCCGGGGCGGCCGGTTCGTCCGCCGCTCGGGACGTACCGTCTACCTCCCCTCCGGACGGGAGCCGCACATCTGCGCCGGCTCCCGGCGGGGCGTCCCCCACCACGCGCGCGGCGAGAACGAGAAGGGCCCGTCCGGCCGTCACGAGCCGCGTCTGCTCACCGCCGCCGCCATCGACCGGCTGCGGCGCCGGCGGCTGGACGGGGAACCGGTCCGCTTCGGCACCGACCTGTGGCCGCTGATCTCCGCGGAGGTGGAGAGCGTCTACTACGAGACGCTGCTGCGCACACGCGGCCGTACCCGGGAGGCGTCGGAGTTCGTACCGGCCCACCTCGGGGCCGCCACGGCGGAGGACCGCGCACGCGTCCTGGACTCCTACGGCGTCGAGCGCGCCGTACGGTGGGACTGGGACCTGATCCAGCGGCCCACCCGGGGGCGGCGCTTCGCCGGCCGGGACGACTTCCAGCACTGGCTCCTCAACCACCTGGCCGAGGACATACGCCAGGCACGCGCCGGCAACGTCGGCGGACCGCTGAAGGCGGCACTCGACGTCCTGCGCGACCTGCGCAACGAGGTGCGCCTCGCCGTCGACCACGGGGGCCTGGACGGCGCGTCGTACCGGGACGAGCTGACCGGCTGGTACACCCCGCTCAACGCCTACCTCTCCATAGGCCCCCCGGTCTCCCGCATCGAGGAGCTGAGCGCGCTGATCGAGGCCGGGACCGTCCGGCTGCTGGGACCCGGTACCCGGATCTCCCTGAGCACGCGCGGCGGCCGGGCCGCGTTCGAGGCCACGGCCGACGACGTCGCGGGAGAGCCCGTCCGGGCGCCGGCACTGATCGAGGCCCGGCTGCCGGAACCCGACCTGCGGCAGACCGCTGACCCGCTGCTGCGGGACCTCCTGACGACCGGTCAGGCGGCGCCCTACCGGATCGAGGCGGCCGGCGGGGCCTACGAGTCGGGAGGCCTCGCGGTCACCGGGCGCCCGTACCACACCGTGGACGCACGCGGCCGCGCCCACCCGCGGCGCTTCGCCTACGGGGTCCCCACCGAGTCCGTGCACTGGGTGACGGCGGCCGGTATCCGTCCGGGCGTCGACTCCGTCATCCTCGGCGACGCCGACGCCATCGCCCGCCACGTGCTGCGCCTCACCCCGGCGAGGCCCGCCGTCCCGCTGCCCGGCCGCCCGGCGGACCTGCTGGAGGTGACGGCATGACACGGCGGACGACCCCCTTCGACGGCGGCCCGGACGCCGGACTGTTCTCCCCCGTACGGGCCGGGACCCCCGTGGAGGAGGCCGTCGGTGAGACGGCGTGGCTCCAGGCCATGCTGGACGCCGAGGCGGCACTCGCGCGCGCCCAGGCGGCCCTGGGTACCGTCCCGGACTTCGCGGCCCGCGCCATCACCCGCGCCGCCCGTGCCGAACGGTTCGACCCGCGCGCCCTCGCCCTGCAGGCCCGGGAGACCGCCAACCCCGTCGTGGGTCTCGTCCGCGCCCTGACCGAAGCGGTGGCGGCCGAGGACCGCCGGGCCGCCGAGTACGTGCACCGCGGCTCCACCAGCCAGGACGTCCTGGACACCGGCACGATGCTGATGTGCCGGCGGGCGCTGGACCTGATCCTCGGGGACCTGGACCGCACGGCCACCGCGCTGGCCGGGCTCGCGGACCGGCACCGGGAGACCGTCATGGCCGGCCGCACCCTCACCCTGCACGCGGTCCCCACCACGTTCGGGCTGAAGGCGGCGGGCTGGCACCGGCTGGTCCTGGACGCCGTCGACCGGATCCGGGCCGCACGCCGCGGCCTGCCGGTCTCCCTCGGCGGAGCGGCCGGCACCCTCGCCGGATACCTGGAGTTCGCCGGCCCGCAGGCCGGGACGCGGGGGCCGGACGCCTACCAGGAACGGCTCGTCGACGCGTTCGCCGCCGAGACCGGGCTGGCCCGGCCCGTCCTGCCCTGGCACGCGCTGCGCACCCCGGTCGCGGACACCGCGAGCGCCCTCGCCCTCACCACCGGCGCCCTCGGTAAACTCGCCGTCGACGTCCAGGTCATGGCCCGCACCGAGATCGCCGAGGTCGCCGAGCCCGCCGTCGCGGGACGCGGCGGTTCGTCCGCCATGCCGCACAAACGCAACCCCGTCCTGTCCACCCTGATCCGCAGCGCGGCCCTTCAGGTGCCCCTGCTGACCGCGGGGCTCACCCAGTGCCTGGTGGCCGAGGACGAGCGCTCGGCGGGAGTGTGGCACGCCGAGTGGCTGCTGCTGCGCGAGGCACTGCGGCTGGCCGGCGGAGCCGCGTGGACGGCCGCGGAGCTGGCCGGGGGACTCACCCCGGACCCCCGGCGGATGCTGAGCAACCTGCGTCTGACCGGCAGCCAGGTGGTCAGCGAACGTCTGGCCGCCCTGCTCGCCCCCGAGCTCGGCAGGGCCCGCGCGAAGGACCTGCTGACCCGCGCCTCGCTCACCGCCGACCAGCAGCGGCGCCCCCTGCTGGACGTACTGGCCACCCTGCCGGACGTCACCGCGCACCACACCGTGGAAGAACTCGAACGGCTCCTCGACCCCACCGCCTACGTGGGCGGCGCGCCGGCCCTGACCGCGAGCGCGCTCGCCCGGCCCGCGCCGGGAACCGCCCCGCCCCCCGACTCCGTCCCGCCCCCCGACTCCGTCCCGCCCCCCGACCCCGTCCCGGCGCCCGCGGTGTGAGACCGGCGGCGGACGGCGGGGCCCGGTCGGCACACCGGCGGCCTCGCGGCACCGCGTGCGCACGTGGCCGATTCGAGTCGTTCTCCAGGTACGTCGGCGAGGCTCGGAAGCAGCCGATGCGCTCCACCCACGGCGGACGAGGAGGTGCGACACACCATGCGGGACGGTCCACCGTGCACGCTCTACTGTTTCGCACACGCCGGCGCGGGCGTGTCCGGGTTCACGCACTGGCGCACCGGCACCGGCCCCGGTGTCACCACCGTCCCCGTGCTGCTGCCCGGACGGGGCGCCCGGCGCCGCGAGGCCCGGGCGACCTCGCGCGAGGCACTGCTCACCGCACTCCTGGGCCCGCTGGCCCACCAGGTCGCCGACGGCCGCCCGTACGTGCTGTACGGGCACAGCCTGGGCGGCATCGTCGCCCACACCCTCGCCCGGGCGCTCATCGACCGCGGGCTGCCCGCACCCGCCCTCCTCGCCGTCGGCGCCGGCCCCCCGCCCCAGACGGCGGCGCTGCGCCACGACGACATCACCGATCTCCCGGGCCGCACCGGCCTTCCCGGCATCACCGAGGAACGGCTGCTGCGGTTCGCGACCGACCTCGGCGCCGCACCCGGCGGCGTGCTCGCCGCCCCCGGCAGCCTCTGGTACCGCTCCGTGCTGCCCGTACTGCGGGACGACCTCCTGCTCGCCGACGCCCTGCGCGCCGCCGCGCTCGCCGACGAGGCGCACGGCCCCCTCCCGGTACCCGTCCTGGCCGTCGGCGGCCGGGACGACCCCGTCGTCGGCGCGGTCGCACTGGACGGCTGGGCACGCTGGACCACCGGCCCGTTCGTCCGGCGCACCGTCCCCGGCGACCACTTCTTCGTCCGCGGCCCGCACGCACCCCGACTGATCGGGCGCGCCTGCCGCGTGGTGCGGCGCACCCGGCGCGTACCTGGGCTCATATCTGGAGGACAACTGTGAGGGACAACCGATGAGGCGGGTCGTCATCACCGGCATCGGGGTCGTGGCCCCGGGCGGCGTGGGCACCCGCGCGTTCTGGAGCACGCTGACCGCGGGCCGTACCGCCACGCGCGGCATCACACTGTTCGACGCGAGCACGTTCCGGTCGCGTATCGCCGCCGAGGCCGACTTCGATCCCGCCGCCCACGGATTCGAGCCCGCCGAGGCCGCCCGCCTCGACCGCGCCGCCCAGTTCGCCCTGGTCAGCGCGGCGGAGGCGGTCGAGGACAGCGGACTGACCGGCGCCCTGGACCCGTTGCGCACGGGCGTCACCCTCGGCAGTGCCGTCGGCTGCACCACCGGCCTCGACAACGAGTACGGCGTGGTCAGCGAGAACGGCAGCGCCTGGGAGGTCGACCACACCCGGGCCGTCGCCCATCTCTTCGACTACTTCGTACCCAGCTCCATGGCCGCCGAGGTGGCCGGCGCGGTCGGCGCCCAGGGCCCCGTCTCGCTGGTCTCCACCGGCTGCACCTCCGGCATCGACTCCGTCTGCCACGCCGTCGACCTGATCCGCGAGGGCAGCGCCGACGTGATGGTGACCGGCGCGACCGAGGCGCCGATCTCACCGATCACGGTGGCCTGCTTCGACGCCATCAAGGCGACCAGCCCGCGCAACGACGAGCCGGAGACGGCCTCGCGCCCCTTCGACCGCTCCCGCAACGGCTTCGTCCTCGGCGAGGGGTCGGCCGTCCTGGTCCTGGAGGAGTTCGAGCACGCCCGCCGGCGCGGCGCCCATGTCTACGCGGAGATCGCGGGGTTCGCCGGCCGCAGCAACGCGTACCACATGACCGGACTGAAGTCCGACGGCGCCGAGATGGCCGAGGCGATCCGCGCGGCGCTCGACGAGGCCCGCCTGGACGCCACCGCCGTCGACTACGTCAACGCCCACGGCTCCGGCACCAAGCAGAACGACCGGCACGAGACCGCCGCGTTCAAGCGCAGCCTGGGAGCGCACGCGCACCGGGTCCCGGTCAGCTCCATCAAATCCATGATCGGCCACTCGCTCGGCGCGATCGGCTCGCTCGAGGTGGCCGCCAGCGCCCTGGCCATCGAGCACAACACCGTGCCGCCGACGGCCAATCTGCACGAGCCCGACCCGGCCTGCGACCTCGACTACACCCCGCTGACCGCGCGCGAGCAGCGCACGGACACCGTCCTCAGCGTCGGCAGCGGTTTCGGCGGCTTCCAGAGCGCCATCGTCCTGACCCGGCCGCGACTTCAGGAGACGGCATGACCACGGCCACACTGGACCGTCCCGCCGTGCGGCGGGGCGCACCCGCCACCACCGGCTCCGTCGTCACCGGCATCGGTGTCACCGCCCCCAACGGGCTGGGCACCGAGGTCTGGTGGGCGGCGACCCTGCGCGGGGAGAGCGGCATCCGGCCGGTGACCCGTTTCGACGCCTCGCGCTATCCGGTGCGCATCGCCGGCGAGGTCCCCGGCTTCGTCGACGAGGAGCACCTGCCCGGCCGGCTGCTGCCGCAGACCGACCGGGTCACCCGGCTGTCGCTGACCGCGGCCAAGGAGGCCCTCGACGACTCCGGCACCGATCCCTCGGCACTGCCCGAGTACGGCGCGGGCGTGGTCACCGCCTCCTCCGCGGGCGGTTTCGAGTTCGGGCAGCGCGAACTGCAGGCCCTGTGGTCCAAGGGCGGCCAGCACGTCAGCGCCTACCAGTCCTTCGCCTGGTTCTACGCCGTGAACACCGGTCAGATCTCCATCCGGCACGGTCTGCGCGGCTCCAGCGGCGTCGTCGTCGCCGAGCAGGCCGGCGGCCTCGACGCGATCGCCCACGCACGGCGCCAGATCCGCAAGGGCGCCCGGCTGATGGTGACCGGCGGCGTCGACTCCGCGCTGTGCCCGTGGGGCTGGGCCGCCCACCTCGCCGCCGGCGAACTCAGCCACGTGGCCGACCCCGCCCGCGCCTACCTGCCCTTCGACCCGGAGGCCGGCGGTCACGTGGTCGGCGAGGGCGGCGCGCTGTTCGTCCTGGAGAACGCCGTGGCCGCCCGCGAGCGCGACGCCCGCGTCTACGGCGCGTTCACCGGGTACGCGGCCACCTTCGACGGCCCCGGCACCCCGCGCCTGGGCGACGCCGCCCGGCTGGCCCTCACCGACGCGGGGGTACGCCCCGACGAGATCGACGTGGTCTTCGCGGACGCGGCCGGCGCACGCGCCGCGGACCGTGCCGAAGCGGAGGCGCTGGCCGCCCTGTTCGGCCCGCGGGGCGTACCCGTCACCGCGCCCAAGTCGATGACCGGACGGCTGCTGGCAGGCGGCGCCGGTCTCGACGTGGCCGCCGCCCTGCTGTCCCTGCGCGACCAGGTCATCCCGCCGACGACCGGCACCACCGGGCCCGCCCCCGACTGCCCCGTCGACCTCGTCACCACCGCCCGGGAGACCGGCGTCCGTCACGCCCTCGTGCTGGCCCGCGGCCGTGGCGGCTTCAACTCGGCGGCCGTCCTGAGCGCCCTCTGACCGGACCTGCCGCCGGAACGACCATCCCCCGCGTTCCGGCGGCAGGCCCTGATACTCAGCGTTCCGGTGCCGGTGCCGGTGCCGGTGCTCTGGCGACGGCGAGGGTGAAGAAGTCCCGTACGTCGTCCCGGAGTTGGTAGCCCACCACCGGGCCGTAACCGGGACCGTGGTAGATCAGCGGCTGCTCGATACCCTGCGGCAGCCAGCCCTCCCTCACCCCCTTGAGAAGCGTGGTCGTCAGCGGACCGGAATGCCCGCGGAGAGCCTTGCCGTCCTCGCGGAGGGCGTCGGCCGGCACGTATCCGCCGCGCTGCGCGGCCTCGCGGATGATGCGGGCGGCGCGGGGCGGCAGCGCCCGGTAGTAGCGCTCGGCCCGTCCGGGCGTCCAGCCGGCGTCGATCTCGACGGCGGCCGCGTGCCGGCTGAGCAGTTCCATCAGTTCGCTTCGGAACGCGTCGGTCGGTTCCTCGACCGTGACGGTGATCTTCATGGAGCTTCCGTTACAACAGACATGGACAGAGGTCGATCAGACGTGAGGGCCCACAGTAGCGCGATCGGACTCGCCTGTTCCCGGCGGCGGGGTCAGGCTGTCCTTACCTCCTATTCCTGGCAGAATACGAGGTAGTGAGGAACAGTCAGGACGGACGGAGGACGCGCGTGACGACGACAGCCACGGAGGCGACCGAACCGGACGAGGACGACGCCCACGACGCCGACGGCACCGAGGTCGTCTACGACGCCGAGATCGTCGCCGAGGAGGAGCGGCCGGAGGAACGGCCGGAGGAACGGCTCCTGCCCGCGGCCCGCGCCGACTCCTCTGCCCCGCCCCTGTATCGCGTCACCCGGCACACGATCCTCACCGAGGGCGAGCTGCCCCCGCGCACCGACGACCAACCCGCCTTCACCGCCGCCGACTTCATCGTCCCCGACCGTGTGAGGAGACGCATCGCCGAACGCGGCGCCCGCAACACCCGCGTCAACCGCGACTCCACGCGTACGCGGTTCGAGCAGTGGTGCGTGAACGAAGGCCGGACCGCCCGTCCCACGACCACCACGGCGAACGTCGCCGCGTACTTCGGCCACCTCATGGAGACGGGCAGACCGGACGGCGGCACGTACAGTCCGGACACCCTGCTCGCCTACTGCTCCCGGATCGTCTCCTGGTACCCGAAGGGGGAGCGGCCGGACGCCTCCCTCGTCCGCGAGCTGATCGAGGACTACCGCCTCGAGGAGTTCCTCCCGGCCGGAGGGGAGAAGGAGCAGTCCGCCGGACTCACCCTGAAGTACCTGGTCAAGGTGCTCGCGCAGATCGACGAGAGCACCCGGATCGGGCGCCGCGACGCGGCCATGCTCGTCCTGCAGTACGGCATGCTCTACCGCTCCGTCGAGGTCACCAACCTGCTGGTCAAGCAGATCCGCGTGGACACCGACGGCGTGTGGGTGTGGACCGCGATGAGCAAGACCCGGCGCAAGGGCAAGGGCCGCTGGCGGTTCGTCCGCGACCGCGCCGACCTGCGGACCGTCGCCCGGGTACGGGCCTGGCTCGCCGATCTCCGTGAGCTGCGGGAACCCACCGCGCACCAGCAGAACCCGCCGGGCGGGGAGCCCGCGTACCAGCCGGCCAAGCCGCTCTTCCGCGCCCTGACCACCGGGGGCAACCTGAAGCGGCGGGACAACGCGACCGTACGGGGACTCTTCCTCACCGGCCGGGCCGTCAACGAGATGGTCAAGGCCCGCGCGAAGGCCGCGGGCGTGTCCCTGATCAACGGCCTCAAGGTCACCTCCCACAGCCTGCGGGCGGGACCGAACACCGACATGGCCGAGGCCCTGGTCCCGCTCTCCGAGCGCAACACGGCCGGTGACTGGACGGCGGACTCCACCCTCGCCGACGACGTCTACAACCGGCCCGACGGCACCATCGACATCAGCAAGGACGACCCCCTCGACGCCGTCCCCCTCTGGGGCCGCCCCGAGCACCGGGAGGCACCGGGCCGGTGAGGAGGCCCGCTGACACCACCCCGCACACTCACTGGTGCACGGCGACGACGATCTTGCCGCGTGGGCGGCTGCGGCCCTCGACGGAGCCGCCCTCCAGCAGGGTGTGCGCCTGCGCGATGTCGGCCAGCGGTACCACGGCGCCGACCACCGGGCGGAGTTTGCCCCGGTCGACCAGCCGGCCGAGTGCCTCGAGCTTCGCCCGGCCCGGGCTGGCGAAGAGGAAGTGGTAGGTCGCGTTCACGCCCCACGCGGCGAGCAGGTTCTGAGGTTCGGGGATGTCCACGATGGACACCACGCGGCCTCGGTCGGCGAGGACCTCCGGGCTGCGGGCGAGGGTGTCCCGGCCCACCGTGTCCAGGACGACGTCCACTCCGCCCAGCTCGCGGACCTGCGGCACGTAGTCACCGGTCGAGAAGTCGATCGCGACGTCGGCTCCCAGCCCGGTGACGAACTCGTGATCCTTCGCCCGTGCCGTGGTCACCACCTCGGCTCCCAGCGCGCCGGCGAGCTGGACGGCGACCGAGCCGACCCCGCCCGCTCCGCCGTGCACCAGGACCCGTTCCCCGACCCGCGTCCCGGCGCGTTCGACCAGCGCCTCCCAGACCGTCACGCCCACGAGGGCGAGACCGGCGGCCTCGACATGCGACAACGCCGCGGGTTTGCGGGCGACCAGGGCCTGGTCGACCACGTGGAACTCGGCGTAGGTTCCCTGCCCGGCGAAGATCGGCGCCAGGTACCAGACCTCGTCGCCCGTCTGGAAGTCGCCTGCCCCGGGTCCGGTCTCGACCACCACGCCGGACACGTCGTTGCCGATCACCGCGGGCAGCGCCACCTGGTCACGGTAGTCGCCGCGCCGGGTCTGCAGGTCGAGAGGGTTCACGGACGTGGCCTCCACGCGCACCAGCACCTGGCCGGGTCCGGGAGTGGGTCTCGGCAGCTCTCGGGTGGCGAACGCGGTGTCCGCGTCACCGAAGCGGACGAGTTCCATCACACGCATCGAAGTCGGCATGTGGTCACTTTAGATCGTAATACCGTGAATCGGTCACTCGGTCAGGGCGTGGGTCGTGCCTCGAGGGCCGTGTCTTCCCACCGGTGGCCGCACCAGGGGACGGAGCCGTTCGTGGAACCTCGTCAGCCGACGGCTTCCTTCGGGTGGTGGCGGCGCAGGTTGGCGGCGAGGACGCGGTCGAGTGTGCGGTCGGGCAGGATCCGGACCAGGCGGGTGATCAGGGCGGCGTCCCGGCCGGCGGTGTAGCGGGTGCGCGGCTTGCGGGTTGTCACGGCCTTCGCGATGACCTGGGCGGCGGCGTCGGCGGTCAGGCCCGATGCGGTGCCCGTGACCATCAGTCTGTTGTTCGCCTTGACCAGGCTGCCGTAGCGCTCGTCCTGCTCCGGCGTCATCCGGACGGCCAGATCGTTCGCCGCCTCGACCCCGCGGGCGGCCAGCTCCGTACGGACGCCGCCGGGCTGGATCACGACCACCTGTACGCCCAGCGGGGCGACCTCGCGGCGGAGCGAGTCGCTGACCGCCTCCAGGGCGAACTTCGCGCCCGCGTAGGCACCGTATGTGGCCATGGCGGCCGTGCCGCCGACCGAGCTGATGTTGATCACGCGGCCCTTGCTGCGCAGCAGTGCGGGGAGGAGTGCCTGGGTGACGGCGATGTGGCCGAACAGGTTGACTTCGAAGACCCGCCGCCACTCCGTCATCGGCAGGGTTTCGACCGGGGCGTTCACCTGGACGCCGGCGTTGTTGACGAGCGCGTGCAGCGCGCGCGGGTTGTCCGCGACCCGCGCGGCGAGTGCCTCCACCTGCTCGGACTTGGTGATGTCGAGGATGACCGGCTCGATGCCGGTCGACCGGATGGCGTCGGCGTCACGGTCGCGTCGCACGCCGGCCAGGACGTGGAATCCCCGGCGCGCCAGTTCGCGGGCGGCCGACGCGCCCATGCCCGTGGAGGCTCCGGTCACGACGATCAGCTTCTGGGTTTCAGATGACGTTGTCACCTTGGCTACTGTACTGGTTCAGATGACGCCGTCAACTGTAGGGTGAGTGCCATGACCACACGTGCGGAGTCCGCAGCCGCCACCCGCCGTGCTCTGCTCGACGCGGCCGCCGAGCTCCTCGACCTCGGCGGCCCCGAAGCGGTCACCTTGCGCGAGGTGGGCGCGCGGGCAGGCGTGACCCGGGGAGCGCCGTACCGGCACTTCACGGGCAAGGACAGCCTGCTGACCTCCGTCGCGGCCGAAGGCTGGGAACGGATCGGCGACCAGGTGCACGCCCTGCGGACCGACCCGGCCCTGTCCGCCTCCGAGAAGCTGCGCGGCGCTCTGCACGCCCTCATCGACGTCGGCCGGGACCAACCGCACCTGTACCAGGTGTTGTTCAGGCGGCGCGCGAACCTTCCCGGGCAACTCGGTGACGGGATGGACCGCATCCGGCGTCAGCTGTGCGGGCCGGAAGGCGACCCGGCCGTGGCCGACCGCGCGGCCGAACGCTTCCAGGACGAGTTCCTGGACATCGTCGCCGCCCTCGTGGGAGAGCGGAACGCACGGCCCTACGGAGCCCTGCTGCTGACCAGCGCCCACGGCATCGCGGGCATGGAGCTCAGCGGCCACCTCGACACGGACAAGTGGCACACCACCGCCGGCGAACTCGTCGACACCCTCGTCCGCCTGGTCACGGCGCCGGCGAAGTGACATAGCAACGCCCACGCTCCCTCGACACGCCCCGCCGCCCACCGCCGCCCGCCGCGTCGCTCGCGACGGAGCACACACCACCGCGCCCGGAGCCGGGCTCATGGCCCCGGACCTGAGCAACCGACCGACAGACGCGGAACGCGGTCACGCGCCGAAGTGCCCCGGGCCGGCGGAGCCGGAGTCCGGTTCCGGTTCCCGCCCGGTCTTCGACGGACACGTACAGCCGGGGGATAATGCGGGGTATGGATCCGCAGCACTCCCGCTCGCTCGAACCCTCCGCCGCAGACGTGCTGCGCGCCCGGTACGCGAGCCGTCTGCCTGATGGCCTGGACGAGCTGACCGGACCGGCGCACGGGCAGGTCGAGCTCCCGCTCCATGTCGCCTGGTCCGGCCTGCGCGCGTACGACCTCGACCGGCCGCGCCAGCGGATGAGCCTCTACCGGACCGTCCTGGCCGAGGGCCGGCGCCAGGACCTCCTCGCCTTCCTGAACCGGGACCTGCTCGCATCCCAGTGGCCCGCGCTGCGCACCCTGGTCAGCAGGCACATCCGCGACGTGTGGGAGGATGCCTTCCCCGAGCTCGCCCACGAGGCGTCCGCCGCCGCGTGAACCTCAGCGACCTGCACCGCCGCCTCCTGTCGGACGTCCTCACCATCGGCACGCCCTACCCGCTGGTCATCACCGGCGGCTACGCCGTCCAGGCACACGGGCTGGTGAACCGGCTCAGTCAGGACCTCGACGTCGCCACGGAGAACCCCGCCCCCATGGCGGACATCGCCGAGCATCTGCGCCGGGCCCTGACGGAGCGGGGCTGGCGCGTGACGGTGATCGGCGTCGACCCGCTGTCCGCCCGCCTCCTCGCGGCCGACCCGGACACCGGCGAGGACTGCGCGGTGGACGTCCTCAAGGAGAACCTGTGGGCCGCACCGCTCACCACCGCCTACGGCCCGGTCCTCGCCCTCGACGACGTGATCGGCACCAAGGTCCGCGCCCTCGCCGACCGCGGCGCGGTCCGCGACCTGATCGACGTCCACGCCGCCTCCGCCCACCACACGGCCACCGAACTCGAGCGGCTGGGCGAACGGCACGGCCGCGACGAGTTCCGCCGCGAGGACCTGCGTGACCGCCTGGCCGGCGCCGAGTGGTACGACGACGAGGAGTTCGCCGCCTACCACCTCACCGGGGAGCAGATCACGCAGCTCAGGACATGGGCCCGCCAGTGGACGAACGACCTCGACCAACGCCTCGGCGAGGACGAGGACTTCCAGGACACCTGAAGGCGGGCACGGGGGTGCCTACTCGGCCGCTACAGCTTCACCGCCGGCGCCCCGGCGCCCCGGCCGCCGGCCGCCTGCGCCCTGCGCCCGCTGCGCAACCCGGACGCGTCGGAGCTGGATGAAGCGAGACCGGCGGGGAATGAATCCGGCGCGCCGTTGCCTGTGACCCGAGACGGACTCGCCCGGTCGGTCACAGGAGGGCGCCGCCGGAGACCTCGATGCGCTGGGCGGTCATCCAGCGCAGGCCGTCGGACGCCAGCGTGGCGATGGCGTCGCCGATCTCCTCGGGTTCGCCGACGCGGCCGAGCGCGGTCTGCCCGGCCAGACCCTGGCGCATACCGGCGTCATCCCGCATGGCACCGCCGTTGAAGTCGGTGGCGGTCGGCCCCGGGGCGATGGAGTTGACCCGGATACCTCGGGGGCCGAGTTCTGCGGCCAGAGTGCGGCTCAGGGCCTCGACGGCGGCCTTCGAGGCGGAGTAGACCGAGGTCGCGGGGCTGGTGTGGCGAGTCAACGACGACGAGACGTTGATGACGCGGGCGCCTTTCGCCAGCAGCGGCACGAGCGACTGGATGAGGAAGAACGTGCCCCGCACGTTCGTGCCGAACACCGTGTCGAAGTCGTCGGTCGTGACAGCTTCCAGTGGGCCGAAGACACCCACCCCCGCGTTGTTGACCACGATATCGAGCCGCGAAGCCCCCCAGCGCTCGAGCAGTCCGCTCAGCTCGGAAGTGAAGGCTCCGAAAGAGGAGACGTCGCTGATGTCGAGACGCACGACAGCGGCGGTCCCACCCGCAGCGTGCACTTGCTGCTCCGTCTCCCCGGCCCCGGCCACATCACCGCGATGAGTGACCACGACCCGCACCCCGCGCGCCGCCAGCGCGAGAGCCGTACTCCGGCCCAGGCCACGGTTCGCACCGGTCACCAAAGCGATCCTGTCGGCTGTCATCAGCCACTCCCTCATCACGCGGCACCGGAGGGACATCGGGTACCGCCATCCGAGGCGAGTCGCTTGACTCGCCTTTTCATCGCAGCGTAGACAGCCCCAAAGAGGCGAGTCAAGTGACTCGCCTCGGATCTGGGGCATACTGCACGCATGGCAGCAGAGCTCTCCGCACACCACCGCCGTCTCGCCCAGCAGAAGCGTGAGGCGATCATCTCCGCGGCCACGGACCTCTTCCTGAACCATGGCTACGACGGCACGTCCCTCGCGCGCATTGCCGAAGGGGCGGCAGTCTCGAAGTCCACCTTGTTCAAGCAGTTCCCCACCAAGGCAGCCCTCTTCGAGGCCATCGTCACCGAGTCATGGCAGCGTGACGCCACCGGCGCCGTCGTGCCACCGCAGGCCGGAGATCTGCGTTCCGGCCTGACCTCCATCGGCCACCGCTACGCCGACCTGATCGGCCGGCCCGGCATGACAGCCCTGTTCCGCATCGTCATCGCCGAGCTGCCCCGCTTCCCCGAACTGGGACGGATGCAGTTCCAGCTCGGCAAGCTGCCCTACTTCACCTCTGTCCAGCGCTACCTGGAGGCGGAGCACGAGGCCGGCAACGCCGACGTTCCGGACGCCGAGAGCGCCGCCAACCAGTTCCTCGGGATGATCGCCAACTACGTCCTGTGGCCCCGCATGCTGCTGACCGACTGGAACCCCACAGCCTCCGACATCCGCTACGCCGTCGAGCAAGCGGTGGAGACCACGCTCGCCCGCTATGCCTCCGATCGACCAGCCTGATCCGAAGCTGGAATTCTGGACGGCCGCACCCGGCGGAGACCTTCACGCTTCTCGAAGCGGACGAGACGGAGTTCCGAGGACATCTCCGCTCAACAGCGTGGGTTCGTCCGTCCTGGCGGACGCCCGGTCACGACGTCGGCGGGTCCGCCGGCCTGGCTCGCTGCGGGTGGACCGTCTCGTGCCGGGCCAGCATCGCCACGCACTCGGCGATCTTCCGGGTGCGCGTCTCGGCCCGCTTGACGGCGTTGACCCGGTTGATGAGGGCGAAGCGGTTGGTTCTGGTGAGGACCTCGAACATCGCCTGCGCCGCCGGGTCGGCGGCGATCGCGGCCCGCAGGTCGGCCGGCACCTCCGCTTCCGATGACGGCGCATAGGCGGCCGTCCACCGCCCGTCGGCCTTCGCGGCGTCCACCGCGGCGCGGCCGGCGGGCAGCATCAGCCCGGCCGCCTCCAACCGGGCCACGTTGGCGACGTTGCGCTGGGACCAGACGCTGCGGGGCCGGCGCGGGGTGAACCGCCTCCAGGAACTCTCCTCGTCGCGCTTGCGGGCCTGCCCGTCGATCCAGCCGAAGCACAGGGCCTCGTCGACCGCCCGCTGCCAGGTCAGCGTAGTGACGGAGCCGCCCTTCCTGGTCAGGGCGAGCCACACGCCGGGAGAGGCGGTGTGGTTGTCCAGCAGCCACGCGCGCAGCGCCGCACCGTCGGCAACGATCAGCTCATCCAGCTCGGTTCCGGTCACCAGCGCAGGTTAGTGCCGCGACCCGGTGCTGCGACATGTGAGGGGTCTCGTTGAGCCCGCAGCGTCGGTGTCGGCCTGGCTCGCCCTCACCGCGCCGACAAGGAATGACACCCCGGTGATGGTTCGTCAGCGGCACAGGAAGCTGACGACCCTTCTCACCGAACTCGGGCTTCGCCTGGGGAGCTCCGAGGTACTCCGAGGTAGCTGCGAGCGTTGTCAGACCGGGTTGGCAGGATCGCAGCCATGAACAGCCCCCCGACCACCCCACCGCGGCCGTTCGACGTCACCGCGGTCTTCCCTCAGCTGGCGCCGCTGGCGCGCACGGCGACTCGGTTGCACCCCCGTCCCGGGTCTCCGTCGCCGCAGGACAGTTCCATCGGCGGACCGCTGCTCTGGCCCGCCGACGAGCCGTGGCCGCACTGTGACGGGCCCCATGTGGCGGACGGAGTGAACGAGGCTCTGTCCCCGGCGGACCTCAGGCTGGAACGGCAGATCCGTGCCGCCTCGCGCGGCAGGGACCTGACCCCGCAGGAGCGAGAGGCCCTGGAGCGCATCCGCCCTCCTCGGAAGTTGCCGCTGAGGTCGGCCGTCGCATCGTACGAGGGGTCCATAGCGATGCTGCCGGTCGCCCAGTTGTACCTGCGGGACGTGCCCGATCTGCGCGCCCCTGAAGGAGCAGACCTGCTCCAAGTCCTGTGGTGTCCCTTCGATCACCCGATCATGCCCAGGACCGCGCTGTTCTGGCGGTCGGCAGCCACGGTCACCGACATTCTCACCACGCCCCCCGAGCCGCCCGCGGTGCAGTTCGACGGCTACCTGCCCGAGCCGTGTCTGCTCAACCCGGAGCAGGTCACCGAATATCCCGACCACCTGGAGTTGAGCGAGGAGTTCCAGGAGCGGCTCGAGGCCTGGAGCGAATGGCAGGCAGCCGTCACGGATGTGGACGACTACGCGTCGTCTCCGGAGGAGTTCTACGACCGTGAGTTGGCCGGCGCACCCGGCTGGAAAGTCGGCGGCTGGCCCCGCTGGGGTGCCACCGACCCCACCCCCCGGCTCTGCCCCGCCTGCGGCAGCGACATGGATGCCCTGCTCACCATCGCCACGTTCGAGGACAACGACAGCAGCTGGCTCCCGAACGACGTGTGCGAAGACCGGGAACACACCGATCCGCCCTCCCGCCACACCGGGCCCGGGGGTCAGGCCGTGATCGGCTTCTTCCGTGCCCAAGGCATTGAGGTGCACGACCGCGGTCGCGTCCCCGGCGATGCCCACGTCGGGTCCCGCGGCACCAACCCCGCTCCAAGGCGACCGACCGCCGTCCAGATCGGCAGCGGCTACGACCAGCAGCTCTACGTCTGTCCGGCAGCGCCGGAGCACCCTCACTCCGAGCTGATGCACTAGGGCGTGTTGTGAGAGTCCTGATCGCTGGGCACAGCGGGGCTGTTGTGGTTGGTGCGGATCATTGTCGTGGCCTCGCGGAGGGCCGTGACGGTTCCAATGAGCCATCGGCTGACCGTCTCGCGTTCGGACTCGGTGAGCTCACTGGTGACGTGAGCCATGCCATCGAGCAGCGGTGCCATCACGCCGGTCATGGACCGCCGATGCTCCGGGGTCGCGAAGAGGGCGAACTTCCTGCCGTCAGAAGGGTCGCGCTCCCTGCGGACGTAGCCGAGCTCAACCAGGCGATTAGTGATCTTTGTGATGGCCGCATGGCTCAGTTCCGTCTCCTGGGCGAGTTGGGTAGGGCTGACGCCGGGATGGCGGCCGATGAGGTCGAGGACCTTGTGTTCGGTTGCGTTGACGCCCAAGTGGGCGGCGACGGCGTCATGGAAGAGCACCACCCACAGGCTCAGCTCATGCCCCAGTGAAGCCCCGTCCATCGGGGGCTCTTCCTCGGCGTTCATGCGGACGAGGCTACGCCACTCTTTTACTTGAGTGAAAAAAGTGCTTCACCAAAGTAAAAGAGTGTGCTTGACTCGATGGCATGGACACCGCTTATGCCCGCCACCTTGACGTGATGCCGCCAGTTGGGGTCCTGGGCCGCGTCTACGCGGCCAGCCTCGTGGTCAACCTCCCGATCTTGGCCCTGCTGCTGACGCCGCAGATCCGCAGCCGTGTCGGCTCGGAGGCGACCATGGCGATCAGCGTCGTCACCCTGCTCGGCCTGGTCGTCGCGGCCGTGGTGCTCGCGCCGGAGGTCAGCGCCCGCGTCGCCCCGGCAGGCGCGCGATGGCGCTTCGGCAGCGCACGCGCCCAGGTCCGGGCCCTGATCCGGCGGGACCGCCGCGCCTACGCCTGGCGCCTGGGTGAGTTCACGGTGCTGTACATCGCCGCCCAGGGCCTCGGGGGAGTGATCGCCTGGATGATGCCCCACATCTGGAGCAACCCCGACTTCGGCAGCGACCCGGCCGCGGGGCAGTGGGAGTTCCACTACCCGAACTTCGCCGTCCAGGCGGTCACCATCTACTTGGTGATCTGTCTCGCCAGCAGCTGGTACGCCTGCCGCCTGCGTCAACTGGCTCTGGCCAGACCGGATGACCGCTGACGAAGCGCGCCTCATAGCGGACGGTGAGTTTGTCGTACCTCATGGCCACCGCACGGTGCCTTTTGAGACGATTGATGCCGCACTCGACCGCGTGCCGAGCCTTGTAGTCCTCCGGGTCGAACTTCGGCGGACGGCCGCCACGGAAGTCGCGTTTCCTTCGGTTGCGAGCCTGGTCGGCCTTGTCCGGGATGGTGCAGCGAGTGCTACGTCTGCGCAGGTAGGCGCGGTTCTCACGGGAGGCGTACGCCTTGTCGGCGCACACCCGCCGCGGCCGGGCGCGCGGTCTGCCGGACCCCAGCCGGGGCACCCTGATGCGGCCCAGGGCGGCCTCGAACTGCGGGGAGTCCCCGCGCTGCCCGGCGGTGATCACGATGGACACGGGCTTCTGCCCCTGCTCGACGGCGAGGTGCAACTCGGTAGTCAGGCCGCCGTGCGAGCGCCCGACTGGCCACACGCGTGATGCGTAAGCACCGGCTCGCCGAGTGCCTGCTCATCGACGTGATCGGACTGGAGTGGGAGCAGGCCCACGCCGAAGCCTGCCGCTGGGAGCACGTGATGAGCGAGGCCGTCGAACGCCGCGTCCTTGAACTGCTGCGGCACCCGACCGAGTCGCCTGTTGATCGCGGCTGCCGCGGCCACGGACCCGGAGATCGCCGCGCAGTGGCCCGCCGGCCCCGACCCGCGCTATACCGTTCAGCACGCCGCAGCGAAGGCACTGACCTCCAAGCCTGACGCCCGCCCCGATGTCGACACCGCCCACGCCGCCGACCTGCTGTACGGGCTTCTCAGCCCGGAGCTGTACCTGGTCTTCGTCCGCGACCGGGGCTGGTCCCCCGACGCCTGGGAGGAGTGGGCCCGCGCGGCCCTGATGGCCCACCTCTGCACTGACCACGAGTAGGCCACGAGTAGGCCCCCGGCCGTTCGGCGGGAGTCGCCGAAGCGGAACCCGGGGCCGGCCGCAGGCCCGTACGGACCCGACCTCTTCAGCTCAGAGGGGTCGGGCGACGCGGGGGCGGAACCGCCCGCAGCAGCTCCCACAGTGGGCGCGAGCCCGACGCCCACACGGCCAGCGTCTGACGGTCGACGACGTGCAGCCGCTGCTGCCTGGCGAACGTCACCGCCGGACCGGTCACCCGGCCGTTCGTGACGATCACCGCGACGTCCGCCCCGTGCACCTGCCGGGCCGTGCCGTTGAGCACCTGCAGATCAGGTGTCCCCACCGCCGAACCCCGGACGCCGTCACGGCGGTGCTTGCACTGGATCACCCAGCGCCGCCCGAACGGATCGGTGGCCTTCACGTCCGCGCCCAGGTCCCCACGGCCCCCGACCCGCCGCGCGTCCCGGCAGCCGTCGCGCCGCATCAGCTCCCGTACCGCGTCCTCGAACCGCGTGTGGTGCAGCGCGTCCAGCTGAGGAAGCCCGTAGCGCAGGCCCTGCGCCCGCACCGCCTCCCACCGCACCCGTTGCTGCCGGCTGTACAGCCAACCCGCACCCGCCAGCCCGGCGAGCACCAGGGCCACGACGAGCACCCACCAGTGCGCCAGCAGCCAGTTGACCACCATCACCACCAGGCCGATGGCAGCAGCCGCCACCACGGCGAAGACCAGCAACTGCGCGTCCCGCTGCTGCTGCCGCCGGCTCGGTCGCCTCGTACGCCGCCGAGCCTGCGGCCGCCGCCGGGTCACCGCTCCCACCGGATGGGGTACGACACCGACGGACGGGGCTCCGGTGCCCGCGCCGCAGGGGCGTGGTCGAACCGGATCGGATACCGCACCGTCGACTCCCTCGGCGGAGCCCCGCCCTCTCCGGCAGAGACGGTGCCGTTGCCCAGCCCGACCACGGCCAACGCCACGAAACCGAAGATCATCGTCTCCCGTCTGGCGCCCGGAGCCCACCGCGCATGACCGCGAACCGGTGTCCCGTCCGAGCGCACGTACGACCGTACCCAAGGCATACAAGCCTCCCCCTCGTCACAACTCCCCGCACAACAGCACATGCTGACAGAAGCCACTGACAACGCGTCAGGACATCGACACCCGGAGCGATCAAGGGGCCGCCCGTGCCGTCCGTGGCACGGCACTCCCGCGGCACTGTCTCGCCGAGGTCGAAGCGTGCCGTGCCGGCGGGGAAGTCCGCGCTGCGGCTGGACCGGAGTCGCCGGACGGGAGGCGGTGAGCGAGCCGCCCCGGGCCTATCGCCGGGCCTATCGCCGGGCCTATCGCCGGGCCCGGGTCGGTGGTGCGCTCATTGCCGCCGTCAGGAACGTGATCGCCCAGTGCCGGGCCTCCTCGCCTTCCGTCGCCGTCGGACAGGCAGGGGAGGGCTGGTTGTAGACCTCGACGCGGTCCACGGCCATCACGGCGAGGATCCCCCGCATCCGGAACAGCAGCTCCTGTGGGGCAAGTCCGGGCAGTGCGCGCGCGAAAGCCGCCAGGTAGCGCTCGCCGACCGTGTTCTCGTCCGGGCCGGTCCAGTTGCGCGCCTCCTCGGCCGGGTCGCTGAGGATCGTCACGATCAGCCGGGACGTCCGGGCTCCGCTCTCATCGCCGGCGAGCATCCCGTCGAAGAGCGGCCCTGCGAACGCTTCCACCAGTTCGGCGACCGCCGGGTCCGGAGTCCGGGCGAGCAGTGTGTCGAGCCCGGCGCTCTGGGCGGCGGTGATGGGCCTGGTCACGCGGCGGGCGACCGCGGCCAGGAGTTCCGCCTTCGAGCCGAAGTGATACCCGACGGCGGCCAGGTTCGCTCCGGCGAGGTCGGTGATCGCGCGGACCGAGGTGCCGCGGTAGCCGTGTTCGGCGAAGAGGTGCTCTGCGGCGTCGAGAATCCTGGTCCGGGTATCGGGTAGCGCCATGTGCTCTACTATACAGACGTTCGATTAAAACGAACGTTTGATTCATGCGGGGAGAGGTAGTCATGAAACTGCTCGTGTACGGCGCCGGGGTCTGCGGCAGCCTGTTCGCCGCCCGCTTGCATGAGGCAGGGCTCGACGTCTCGCTCCTCGCCCGGGGCGAGCGTCTGGCCTCCCTGCGCCGGCACGGCGTGCGGCTCGCCGAAGTGGACAGCCCTGCCGTCAGGCGGGTGCCCGTACCGGTGGTCGAGCACCCGGCCGGCGGGTACGACCTGACCGCCGTCCTCGTCCGCACCCATCAAGTCGACGCGGTGCTGGAGTCGCTCGCCGGCCTCGAAGGCGATGTGCTGTTCCTGCACAGCTGGGCGGCCGGCCCGGAGCCGCTGGGCGCGGCGGTCGGCCACGAGCGAGTACTGCTCGGTTTCCCCGCACTGGGCGGCACGATGGACGGCGACGTAGTCCGCCACCGCGCGACCGGCTTCATGACCAGCCGGGTCCCGATGCCGATCGGCGAACCCGATGGCCGAACCACCCCGCGCCTGGAACGGATCGTCCGGGAGTTCCGCACCGCCGGGGTCAAGGCCAAGGCCGAGCCACGGATGGAAGCCTGGCTCAGGACACACGCCGCGTTCGAGGTACCCCTGGGGCAGGCGGCGCACGCGGCGGGCGGCCCGGTGGCGCTGGCCGACGATCCCGACGCGGTCCGCGGCATGCTCCACCTCATGCGGCAGAACCTGGCCGCCCTGCCGACCCCGCCGGTCCCCCGCGCGTTCGCCGCACTGCAGACCCTGCCGGAAGGGCTTCTCGTGGCCCTGCTGCGGCGCTTCCTGCGCAGCCCAACGGCCGTACACAGCGGGCTCAGCGACCTCTCCCCCGCGACGGCGGCCGAACTGGGGCGGCTGGCAGCACAGATACGTGCCCACGCGAAGGTCCGGTAGGGGTCACCCGGGCCGACGAAGGCGTGGTGGTTCGGGATGACGGCCTTGCGTTACACCTCGTCCACAGTGCGACCGGGGAACGCGCCCCGTACGAGATGCTCGACCTGCGCCTGGCCGAGGGCACGCGCGAGTCGGACTCGCACGGGGAGGGTGCTGGAGCACCCCATCTCGCACGGGAGAGACGCTGGTCGGTCCGCGCGACAAGCGGGTGCATCCCGCCGGCTGAGGCCGGCGGCCGGCAGGCCGTCAGCAGTCGTTGCGGTTGTAGGCGACCGTTCGGTGGGTTCCGGTGCGCAGGTTCTCGAAGAGCCAGCGGCCGGATGCGCCACGGGTCAGGGAGAAGCTGTGGTCCTTGCCGTGGTACCTGGCGACGATCGCGTCGTTGCCGGGGGTGTTGGTCCGGAGGTACTGCAGCTTCCCGGTCCACACGCCGCCGTCGACGTCCGGGAGATAGGTCCGCTTGGCGTCCAGTTTGCCGAAGGTGTTCCCACCCACGAGACCATCGGCCGTGAGACCCCAGCGATACTGCAACGTCCTGGTGGCGAAGCGGGTGTTGGGGCCGAACTGGCCGTCGATGTCGCTCTTGTCGAACTTGCTGTCGTCGGACTCGCGGGCGCCCTCGGCGTAGAGGACGTTCTGCCAGAAGCAGGCCAGGGTCGAATGCGAGTACGAGGACACGGACAGCGTGCCTTCGTCGCCGAAGTCGTCGTAGATGGAACCCGCACCGCTGAGGTATCCGCTGGAAGCGGACGCCGAGGCCGGCGATGTTCCGACGGCCAGGGCGCCGACGGCCACGGCGCCGATCGCCGCTGCGGCCCAACGCCTGCTCTGTGTACGTGCCTTCATGGTGTTTCCTCCCCGTTTGTTGCGATGTCCAGTACTCGGAGCGTGGCGGCCATGAGCGTGACCGCGTTACGTCCTCGCATACGCAACCGGCTCCCCCACCGTGAGTCGATGTTCCGGCGGTTGAGTATCTGTGGGTGAACGGCCCGAGTCCGAGGAGCCTATGGTCGAGACCGAGGTCGGGGTAGATGCAGCTGTGCACAACTCGCCCTGAACACACCTCACTTGTGCACGGATCGGCCGCCTCTCGGGGGGCCCGGACGCGGGTCCGGCACGTCGCGCCGCTCGACCGTCCACTGCGTCCCGTCCAGCACCAGCCCGGCGCCGGGGGAAAGGTCCCGTACCGCCACCGCGGTCGCCGGCCCGTCTCCCCGGCCCGCTTCACGACCGAGCGGTCCTGAAGCGGGCCGGCCAGGTCGACCCCGGCTGCCGGGACCACGGCAGGTGCGGCCGAACCTGAAGTACTTCGGGCGCCGGGGCGGCGCAACGTGGCTGGACATGATCAACGATCAGGCCGCGGGACCGGGCGGGAAGGTCGTGGCCGGCACCCCGTGGCCGCTGTGGCCACCCGCCCCCTCCAAGGTCTTGTAGTTCAGCAGCAGTCGCAGCCGGGGCGGCAGCCGCACGTGTCCGTCTTCTGTCGCTGGGCGGGGATCGCGGCGGCTGGGGTGGCGCAGCAGCCCTTGCCCTGCCAGGCGTCGCGGCCTTCCTTGACGGCGATGGCGGCGATGAGCAGGGCGGCGATCGGGTCGGCCCAGGACCAGCCGAGGGTGGCGTTGAGGACCAGGCCCACCAGGAGGACGGCGGAGAGGTAGGTGCACAGCAGGGTCTGCTTGGAGTCGGCGACCGCGCTGGCGGAGCCCAGTTCGCGGCCGGCCTTGCGCTGGGCGGCGGACAGGAACGGCATCATGGCCAGGGACAGGGCGGCGATGACGATGCCGGGGATGGAGCGTTCGGCCTCGCCGGTGCCGGCCAGCGCGCGTGCGGCGTCGATGCCGACGAACGCGGCGAGAGCGAAGAACGACACGGCGATGATCCGCAGCGTGTGCTTCTCCCGTGGCTCGCGCACGGCGTGGTCGCGGGCGGAGAACTGCCAGGCCACGGCGGCGGCGGAGGAGACCTCGATGACCGAGTCCAGGCCGAAGCCGATCAGCGCGGTGGAGGAGGCGATCGTTCCGGCGGTGATCGCGACGACCGCCTCGATGACGTTGTAGGTGATGGTGGCTGTGACCAGCAGCCGTATCCGCTGGGCGAGGACGTCACGGCGGGCTGGGGAGGGGCTTGTGCCGATGGATATCTCGGCGGTCATCTCAGCAGCAGCCTTTCTCGTCCGCCTCGGCACAGGTCTTGTCGGCCTCGACGGCGACCACGGCGGTGCGCAGCTCGTCCAGCGCGTGTCCAAGGCGATCGTCGGCGAGTTCGTAGCGGGTGCGCCGGCCCACCGGCACCGCGACGACCAGGCCGCAGTCGCGCAGGCACGCCAGGTGGTTCGACAGCCGGGTCCGGGAGATCTCCAAGGTGTCGGCGAGGTCGGCGGGGTGGGCCGGGGCCTCGCGCAGGGCGAGGAGGATCCGACAGCGGATCGGGTCGGCGAGGGCGCGGCCGAACCGCGCCAGCACCTCGATGTCAGCAGCGAGAGTCAGCACACCAAAGACAGTACACGGATGGCTGAATTCACGTAATCCTGAACTGCCGTTCTTCGGTGCCCCGGCCGCGCTCGCGCTGGCCAAGTACGCCGACGTCGACGGCAAGACGCGCTTCTGCGACGCCGCGACGCGGTGCCGATGGACGGCGTCGTACGCAAGGACTGGCGTGAGGCGGTCGTCGACGGCAAGGGCAAGGTCGAGCGCATCCCGTACGAGCTGTGCGTGCTGGTGGCGCGGCGGGACGCGATCCGGCGCCGGGAGATCTACGTCGAGGGCGGGAGGCGGTGGGGCGACCCGGAGGACGGACGACCTGCCTGGCGACTTCGAGTCGGCCCGCACCGAGCACTACGCCGCGCTCTGCCGGCCCGAGAACCCCAAGGAGTTCGTCACCGGCCTGAAACGGCGGATGACCGACGGCTCGGACCGGCTGTCGGCGGCGCTCGCGGACGGCTCGGCGGGCGGGGCGAAGGCCACCAGCCGCAAGGGCGAGCCGTGGATCACCGCGCCGAAGCCGGAGCCGCTGGCCGAGCCCACGGGCCTTGGCTGGGCTGGTACCGGCCCGCCCGCGCGGTCGCCGGTGTGCGCAGCCTGCACTACGGCGCGGCCGTCGACGCGGACGGACAGGAATGACCAGGCACACCGCGAATGCCAACGAGACGCAACTGAATCGGGAACTCAGGCTCTGGGATTGACTTCTGACCTCACCTGATACCCCTCGCGCCTGTGCTACTGGTATGAGGGGTATCAGGCGTGTGGGACCTCTCACGTGTGCGAGGCACAGCGATCCGCCTGTCTGACGGATACGGGGCGGGCGACGTCGCCCGCCACCCCGGGACCATGATCAGTCTCCTACTTTGCACCGTGGGTCAGAGATAGGACACCGGGGCCGCGTCGGCGCACCACCGTCTGCAGGCACTCCGGAGTCGGGTGGCGGGCAGACGTCGTCGGCCCGGACGGCGGGGCATGCCGGCTGCTCAGCCATGCCGACCGGTCCTGGTGATGAGTTTTCGCGACCACACCCGTCACATGTATGACCGGACAGGGTGAGACGGAAGGACGACGTGATGAGCGCGGACACCGTGCTGGAGGAGCTGGGTATGAGCGGGCTGGGCGAGGCCGACGAGTCGGAGTTTTCGGGGCTGGCCGAGCGGCACCGGCGGGAGCTGCACGTGCACTGCTACCGGATGCTCGGGTCGTTCGAGGACGCCGAGGACACCGTGCAGGAGACGTTCCTACGTGCCTGGCGGCGGCGGGAGACCTTCCAGGGGCGGTCGACGCTCCGGGCCTGGCTGTACCGGATCGCCACCAACGCCTGCCTGGACCTGCTCGCCAAGCGCCGCCCCGAACCCGCGACCGGCGGCGAGGCGCGGTGGCTGCAGCCCTACCCGGACCGGCTGCTCGACGAACTGCCCGCGGGTGACGCGGACGAGCCGGAGACCGTCGCCGTCGCGCGGGAGACGATCGAACTGGCGTACCTGGTCGCGGTCCAGCACCTCGCGCCGCGCCCGCGGGCCGTGCTGATCCTGCGGGACGTGCTCGGCTGGCCGGCGAAGGACGTCGCGGAACTCCTCGGCGACTCCGTCAACTCCGTGAACAGCGCGCTGCAGCGCGCCCGCGCCGGGATGAGGGAGCACCTGCCCGCAGAGCGGCAGGACTGGACCGGCGGAGAGGAGGACGCCACCATGCGTGAGCTGGTGCGCCGCTACACCGAGGCCAGCGTGGCCACGGACGTCAAGGCGCTCGCCTCGATGCTGCGGGACGACGTCCGCTTCTCGATGCCGCCCACGCCCGGCCTGTACGTCGGCCGCGACGCGGTGGTCAACTTCATGACCGAGAGCTGCTTCGAGGGCATGACCGGCCTGCGCGCCGTTCCCACCTCGGTGAACCGGCAGCCCGCCCTGGCCTTCTACCTCTGGCAGCCGTCCGAGGGCGCGTACCTGCCGCTGACGATCGACGTCCTGCGCGTCACCGGCGGGACGATCACCGAGATCACCACGTTCCACGACGACCAGTTCCCGCGGCTCGGACTGCCGGAGCGCCTGCCGGCCGACGGCACCGAGTAACCCGGTGCGAACGCTCGCGCTGCGCTCCGGCGCACGCATCGCCGTGATCGCGGAGGACTGGCACAACGCGTTCTGCGTCGTCACCCGTGGCCGGGTGCAGCTGGAACTACGTGACGGCGAGCCGGGTCCGGTCCTCGGACACGACGCCGCGTTCTGGCTCCGCGGCACCGGCGTCCGCGCCCTGCACAACCCCGGCCGTCGCACGGCCAGGGTGCGCGTCATCACTCCGCCCGGAAGCCGGGCTTCTCGCTGGTCCCGCCCCTTCTCTCCGGGGCGACCACGGCCACCACCACCGCCCTCCTCGGGCTGCACCTCGTCCCCGCAGCGGTGATGATCCCGACCCTGACGCGGAGTCTGGACACCCGAGCGGGCTGACGGTCTCTGACGCTGCGCGGCACGACGAACCACCGAGGCGGGTGGGACAGCGCCCCCCGGCGAACCCTGCCCCCGCGCGTCAGCGGCGGACCAGCACCGCGTGCGTGACCGTTGACGAGCCGACCAGCTCGGACACCCGGTAGCCGTCGATCCCGTCGCCCAGATTGTCGAGCAGCCGCTCCCCGCGTCCGATGAGCACCGGCGCGATCACCAGGTGGAGCTCGTCGATCAGCCTGGCCCGCAGATACTGCTGGATGACCGCCGCGCCGCCGCCGATCCGGACGTCTTTGCCGCCCGCGGCGTCGTACGCGCGCCGCAACACCGTCTCCAACGGCTCGTCGGTGAAGTGGAAGGTCGTTCCGCCTGCCATCTCCAGCGTCGGGCGCACGTGGTGGGTGTGCACGAAAACGTCGTGGTGGTAGGGCGGGTTGTCGCCCCACCAGCCCTGCCAGGACTCGTCCTCCCACGGCCCGCGCTGCGGCCCGAACATGTTCCGCCCCATGATCGTGGCGCCGATATTCTGATCGCCACGGGTGAAGTAGTCGACGTCGATTCCGGTCTTGCCCGCGGCGGAGTCCTCCGTCGCGGAGACGAACCAACTGTGCAGATCGTCACCCCAGCCGACACCGTCGCCGAACGGGGCGTCGAGTCGCTGGTTCGGGCCGGCCACGAAGCCGTCGAGGGAGATCGTGACGTTGTGTACGCGGACCTTGGGCATGGCCTTCGCCTCTCGTGTTGATGGCCTTCTCTCACCCCTGCGTCGAACAGAGCCTGCCTGGATCGACACCCCCGCGCACGTTCAAGTGGGTGGCGAACCAGTCCAGCATCTCCTTGGGCTCGCGCTGGAAGTGCAGGTAGCCGTCCCAGCGGGCGGTGGTTCCGTGGACCCAGACGAGCTTCTTGTCCTCGATCGGGATGTTGTCGAACATCGCCTGGACGTCGTCGGGGCGAGTCAGCAGGTCGTCGTGAACCTGGTAGAGGAAGGTGGGGATGGTGACGCTCTTGGCGGCCTCGACCGGCGTCATCTCGGAGAAGGGGAAGCTGACGATCAGGCGGACCTTTTGCTCCAGCTCGGCGATGCGCTCGGGCAGGCCCAGCATCTCCAGAGTGCGCTGCATGGTGACGCCGACCGACAGTGGCTGCGGGGAAACGATGCAGCGCACGCCTTCGAAGTGCTCGGGGTACATCTGCATGGCGAACATGGTCGCGTTCGAGCCCTGGCAACGGCTGAACAGGCCGATGGTCATGTCCTTGAGGTCTTCGCAGGCGCGCACGTACTGCAGAGAGCCGACGACGTCGCGGGCTTCGAAGCGGCCGCCGCTGCCGATGCCGCCGTTGCCGGTTCCGCTGTGGCCGAGGTTGCGCATGTCGTAGGTGAGGACGTTGTACCCGGCCTCGTGCAGGATGCGGTAGTCGGGCACGAAGTCGACCTCGAAGTCGTTGCCGGTGCTTGCCCCGATCGACTTCCAGGGCTCCAGATGGGCGGGGAAACCGTAGCGGTTGAACCACAGGGGGTGGTTAGCGATGATCAGCTTGTCTGATCCATCGCAGGGGATGTACCAGGCTTCCAGCGGCACGCCGTCCATGGAGGGGAAAGAGACCTCCTGGTAGGCCAGGCCGTAGTCGTCCGGGGTCTTGAGGATCGGCGAGCGCATGGGGTGGCCGAAGCCTTGCGCGATGCCGTCCAGGATGCCCTGGATCTCCTCTTCACTGTGGGTCTGTTCCTGGTGGATGGCGCTCATGACCTTCTCTTTCCTGTCGAGTCTGCGGGTCGAGGGGACCTGCCGGTTGTGTGGCCAGTCGTGCTGGAGCGCTCCATCAGGACGGGTCGCCGCCTGCCGCGCGGCCAGGCGCCGAGAGTTGCGCCAGCCATTCGCGCAGCAGTGTGGTTTCCGAAGCGCGAAGCGTGCCGACGGGGCCGTGCGGCATCTCTGCTTCCAGTTGCGCGGCAGCTCGCACAAGCTGCGGCGTCACCGAAGGCGCTCCAGGGACGACCGGCGGGCTGATGACGGCCGCGGTGACGGCGTCACGCACGATGGCTGACAGGGGGTCATCAGCCGCCGCACGGGTGCGGATCAGATGCAAAGTGACCCCTACCGCGGCCGAAGCCACCACATCCGCGGCCGTCTCGCTCGGCATGCGCAGCCGACCGGCTCTCTCCAGGTCGCGCATCATCGTCACGAGAACAGCGTGGGCGTGATCCGCCGGGGCTGTACGGCCGTCCATCGGGCGGCCGTACATGATGGTGTAGAGCGCGGGGTTGGTCACCCCGAACTCCACGTGCATTCCCCAGCCGCGGAGAAAGTCCTCGACCGGATCCCCAGTCGTCTCCAGGGCCTGCTTGCCGGTCAGATAGCGGCTGAACCTGTCCGCCGCCACCTCTCGCAGCAGTCCGTCCTTGTCGCCGAAGTGGTGGTACAGGGTCGGCGCTGAAACGCCGGCCGCGTCACACACCTCGCGGGTCGAGAACTCCCCACTGGCCGATGCCGCCAGAAGATCAGCGGCTGCGTCGATGATCAGCGTGCGGGTTTGCTGGGCCGGTGAAGCTTTCTTCGTCACGTAGCAACGTTATACAAAAATCTTCCCGAAAGGCAACCTTCCAATATCGGCGCTATAGTGGATCCAAGATCCAGCAGCCTCATCTGTCCGTCCCAGTGCTTGTGAGGGTTCCTGCGGGATCTGCTCGGCGAAGTGATCGAGTCCCCATCAATCTGCGCGGCGAGGTCTCTCGTGGGCTGAGCTACGGACGTCCCGCGACGAAGACGAACTCCTTGCCCGGCCTGTCGGGCGCGTCGCGTACGTCCTCCACCACGTACCCCTGCGCGATCAGCTCCGTCTCGACCTCCTGCCGCTCGCGGAAGCGCAGGGTGGAGTCCGACGTCATTACCTCCCCGTCGGCAGCGAACACATAGGTCCAGCGGAACGTCACCAGCGGCTCGCTCACCTCGATCACTTGGACCCAGCTTTCGACTGGGCCGACATCCGGGATCTCCGTCACGCGATATGAGGCTTCGCGGTTCCACTCCTCCCAGGCGCGTCTGGCTGGGTCCCGGGTCTCGAACACCAGACGGCCACCAGGCTGTAGTGCTTCGTACGCGCCACGCAGGGTCTCGCGCCAGGCCTGCGGATCAAGGATCTGCTGGGCGGCGTTCGCGGTCATGGCTGCCAGGTCGACCCGCATCGGCGGAAGTGTCGCGGCATTGCCACAGATCCAGCGCACTCGCTCGCCGCCCCTCTTGGCTCGGGCCACGTCGATGGACGCTTGAGCGGGATCGACACCCACAACTTCGATCCCGCGTTCAGCCAGCAGAAGCGCGAACACGCCTGTTCCACAGCCGATGTCCAGCACTTGACGTGCCCCGAACTCCTCCGTCATCTGGACGTACGCGTCGAGATCGCCGCGATCGGGGTCGAGTGGGTCGTAGATCGCGGCGAGCCGTGGATGTCCAGAACATTCGTCTGTCATGCGGCCGAACGTAGGGGTCGCTGAGCTCGGACACCTACTCAATGTCGCCGTGCGCCAGCGGCGTTGGCCTTCCTGCTGCGAGAGATCTTCAGCCGATCACTCGGATGGGGGATTTGATCCTATTTCTGCCAGCAACATCCCTGGCTACACCGGTTCGAACACGACCCGCCGGGGAGGGGGCCGAGGTCGAGGCCGTCTGGACGCTCGCGGAAGTGGACGACCTGTTGCAGGAATGGATCGTGGCCTGCTGGCAGCAGCGGCCACACGAAGGACTGCGCAGCCTATGCAGGTGCTCCAGCACGCAGAACGTGTACCGGCTCGTCCGTCCACTCGCGCGGCAGATACAGCTGCCAGTTCAACGGGCATGAGGCGGCCCCGCCGAGATCGACACCTCCCTGCTGGATGGCTCGTGGCGGCGCCCGGTGCTGTCGGCGCCGCACCTGGAGCCGGGCACGGAACGAACGCGGCCTGGACCAGTACGAGGTCCGCCGCTACACGGGCTGGCACCGGCCACATCACCCTGGCCATGCTCGCGCACGCCTTCCCGTCCGCTACGGCACACCAGCTCTCGGAAAAGGAGGGCGGAACTCAAGCGGTGTCCTCTGCGGGTGTGCGCCCCTGGTCACCCGCGCTTCCGGTCGCCGCACACCGCCCGGTCCAGCAGGCGGACCGCGGCATCCGCCTGCTCGAGGAAGCGCTTCTGGTCACCGAAGCGCGTGGTGAAGACAGCGGCCGCGGCCGACACCCGGCCGTCGGACGTGACGGCGGTCTCGGAGGCGGTGCCGAAGGACGTGCCGCCGTGGTGCCAGATCCCGTCCTCGCAGCCCTCGGCCGGGCGCCAGGCGAGGCCGAGCCCGTAGCGGGCCTTGCCGTCGGTGGTGTAGTCCGGCGCCGGGACGGTGGCGCGCATCTGCTCCAGCTGCTCCGGCGGCAGTAGCCGGCCGCCCATCAGGGCGCGCAGGAAGGTGTTCATGTCGCGGGTGGTGCTGATGATGCCGCCGTCCGCGCCGCCGCCCACGGCCAGCGTGGTGTCGGTGAGGTCGTCCCGGCCGGGGAACTGCGTGTACCCGGCGGCCGTCGGCATCGGCACGTACGGCGAGGTGTCCGGGATCAGCGTGCGGCGCAGCCCCAGCGGCTCGATGATCCGGTCGTGCACCTCCTGAGCCCAGGGGTTGCCAGTGGCCTTCTCGATGACCATCCCGAGCAGCACGTAGTTGGTGTTGGAGTACGCCCACTGCGTCTCGGCGCCCGGATCGTCCGCGTCCGGCAGCCAGCCGGGGGCGCGCTCCATCGCCACGGCGACCTGCTCCTCGGAGGTCTGCGAGCGGAACCGCTGTGCGTGGAAGCGCTCGGGCGTCAGCTCCGCCGGGTCCTCGAAGAGGATGTCCGTGTAATTGGCCAGGCCGCTGGTGTGCTGGAGCAGGTTGCGCAGGGTGATGCGGCTGCCGTCGTTGCCGTTGCCGGTGACCACACCGGGCAGCCACTGCTCGACGGTGTCGTCCAGGCTCAGCGTGCCCTCGCCGACGAGCTGGAGCGCGGCCACGGCCGTGAAGGTCTTGGTGTCGCTGCCGATGCGGTAGTAGGCGTCGAAGGGCACCCGGCCCCCGTCCTTCAGGCTCGCGGTGCCGGACCGGGCCTGCGTCTCGCGCCCGGCCGCGTTTCGGGCGAGCACCGTCAGCCCGGTGGCTCCCGTGTCCCGTACCGCGTCCGCGTCCCGCTGCAGCCGCGACCGCGTGTCCCCGCCGGCGCCCATGGCCTCGGCCGTGGTGCCCGGCCCGAGAAGCGATGCGGTCCCGACTGCGGCGACCCCGGCCATGGCCAGCCCCGCACGCCACCGTCCGGACCGGCCCCACCGCGCACTCTTCGTGATGTCCATGGCCGGAACGCTACGGAGGGCCGGCGGCGCGGACCATCCGGCTGGCTGCCCGGACGGGGGTGGTGCTGGCCCCCTACCACCCGGCGGCCACCGCCCTCCTTGCCGCACCGGCGCCTCCCCTGCTGATCGTGCCGGTGAGAAGCAGCAACGCGTGATGGTGAGAGGCATGCTGGTCTGCCAGTCTCAACCCCCAGGCAGGAGGGCGTTCGGGCGCAGGGGGGTTCCGATCACCTGGAGGACGAGGGTGCGGTGTGCGGAGTGCAGGGTGCGTACGGCGGCCCGGGTGAGGCCGGGTTTGGGCGGCTGGACGCCGGCGCGTTCGCGGCCGGGTTTGGTGGGGATCCACAGGTAGCCGGGGTCGCTGCCTTCGAGTGCCTTGGTGATGCCGGCGCGGATGTCGAGCCAGCGGCGCATGATGTCCACGGTGTGTTTGTCGAGTGGGTGGTGGAGGTCGTCGATCGTCACGACGGCGACGGGGCGGTGTTCCAGGTCGAGGTCGGTGACGTCGAGTCCGTGGAGCCGGGGGACGGTGTGGCCGGTGGCGACGACGAGGGCTGCCACGGCGGCGGTGCGGATGGCGGTGGCGGCGTTCGCGCCGTTGGGCCGGCGTACGGCGAGGGTGCGCAGCAGTTGGTGGGCCTGTTCCGGTTCCAGGTGGTCGCTGTGTCCCGCGTGTGGGTAGGGCCGGCGCAGGGCGGGCAGTCCGAGGTGGTCGACGAAGGCGTTGTACGTCTGGATGCGGGCGCGTTGGGAGTCGTGGGCCGCGGCGGTGTCCGGGCCGGTGAGGGTGTTGCGCCGGCGGGTCCGGCCGGCGTGGGCCGCGGTGAGCCAGGAGTCGGCGCGTTCGCTCTGGACGGCTTCTTCGGCGGTGAGGGAGGAGGCTTTCTCCTCGGTGAGGACGTGCTCGAGGTATTCGGTGAGCAGCACGCCGCGCAGCCGGACGGTGCCGGGGGCGTATCCGGCGTTCCGCTGTGCCCTCACGAAGGCGCCGATCGCGGCGAGGGCGTCGGCCTTGAGCGGGTTCGGCATACGGGAGAGCGTACGGAATCCAGCCTCGTGATGCGAGATAACAGCAAGAAGCAGGGGCACTCCCCTCCCCGTATGCTGAGGGTCTCGTCCCGGTCCGTGTCGGACCAAAACGGTCCGTGCAGGCCCGGTACGGTCCTTGTCCGACCCTCCCGCGACCGGGACGGCGGGGCCGTCGGCCCCGCGGGGGTAGGCCCTGCTTCTTGCTGTTATCTCTCTCGTGATTGATCCTGCTCACGCAAAGGGATCCCTGTTCGTGAGAGTTCCTCAGCGGCGTTCAGCGGCGCCTGTCCATGGCGCGGTGAGGGCGGCGAACGCGGGCTGGTAGAAGGTGGTGGCCATGGCGAGCCCGGCCAGCGCCCAGCCGGCGAAGAAGGCAGGCAGGTTCGCCGCCGTGGCTACGATCAGCAGACTGACGACGCCGAGCACCGAGCCGACGGTCATGACGGTGCGGGGGCCGCGCTGGTCGAGGATGCGCCCGACGCGGATCCCGGCGAAGGCGGAGACGAGGAGAGCGAGGGAGAACGCCGCGGTGGTCGCCCCGGCCGGCCAGCCGGTCGCGGCGGTGATCCGGGGGTTGAGGACGGGGAAGGCGTAGTAGACGATGTCTGCGTGGCGCAGAGGGCAGGCAGCGCGGCGCGGGGATGCCCAGGCTGGTCACGAGCCGCAGCAGCCGCCCGCCGAGGCCTGCTCAGCCCCCGCCCCGGCCGGGGCGGGGGCACCGATCCGGACGAGCTGCGGCGCGGGCGCGCAGCAACCGCCGCCATCGGCCTCCTGGGCGCCTGGGGCGTCGAAGAGGCCGGCGCCGCCGCAGACTCCGGTCTCGGGCAGGGTCAGTTCCACGCGGTCGGCCGCGTCGAGGTCGCCGGCGATCGCCGCGGCGACGGAGCGGACCTGCTCGTACCCGGTCATCGCGAGGAAGGTCGGGGCACGGCCGTAGGACTTCATCCCGACCAGGTACACCCCCGGCTCCGGGTGGGACAGCTCGCGGTGGCCGTGCGGGTAGACCGTGCCGCAGGAGTGCTGGTTGGGGTCGATCAGCGGAGCCAGCTCAACCGGGGCCTGCAGGCGCTCGTCGAGGCCCAGGCGCAGCTCGTCCAGGAAGGACAGGTCCGGGCGGAAGCCGGTCAGCACGATGAGTTCGTCGACGGCGTCCAGGCGGCGCCCGTCTTCGCCGGCCAGGACCAGGCGGCCGTCGGCGTCGCGTTCGACCGCCTCGGTTCGGAAGCCGGTGACCGCGTCCGCGTGCCCCTCGTCGACGGCGGCCTTGGCCGCCAGGCCCAGGGCACCGCGCGCGGGGAGCTGGTCGGCTTCGCCACCGCCGAAGGTGGAGCCCGAGATGCCCCGTCGCAGGATCCACACGCCCTTCGTTCCCGCGCCGTTGTCGGACCTGGCGAGGTCGGCCAGGTAGGCGAGGGCGGTGAAGGCGGAGGCGCCGGAGCCGATCACAGCGGTGCGCTTGCCCGCGTACCGGGCACGGACGACGGGGTCCTTCAGGTCGGGGACGCGGTAGGTGACCCGGTCCGCGGCCGCCTTCTCCCCCAGGGCCGGGAGGCCGCTGCCGCCGGCCGGGCCGGGCGTGGTCCAGGTGCCGGAGGCGTCGATGACGGAGCGGGCGAAGAGGCGCTCCTCACGGCCGTCGGCGTATGCGACGTGCACGACGAACGGCTGCGCCTCGCGGTCGGCGTCGACGATGCGGTCCCGGCCGGTGCGCGAGACGCCGGTGACGGTGGCGCCGGTGCGGACCCGATCGCCGAGGACGTCGGCGATCGGCTGGAGGTACTGCTCGGCCCAGTCGCCCCCGGAGGGGTAGGTGGCCGGGTCGGGTCGGGTCCAGCCGGTGGGTGCGAGGAGCTTTTCGGCGGCCGGGTCGACGACCTCGCCCCAGGTGGAGAACAGGCGCACGTGCGACCACTCGCGCACCGCAGCGCCGGCCGTGGGGCCGGCTTCGAGGACCAGGGGCTCGATGCCGTGGTCGAGAAGGTGGGCGGCGGCGGCCAGGCCGACGGGTCCGGCTCCGATCACGACGACGGGCAGCTCGGTGGTGGGGGGCGCGTTCACGGCGACTCCTTGCGTGTTTCGACGTCTGTCGATGGCTTGCGCGGCCCAGCATGGCACCTGTATTGATGAGCGTCAACATAGACATTCGTCGAAACCGGGGGATCGCCCATGGAGTACGTCGACGTCGACGTCGCCGTCATCGGTGGCGGCCAGTCCGGTCTCGCCACCGCCCACGCGCTGCTGCGCCGTGGGCTGCGGCCGGTGGTACTGGAGGCGTCCGACCGTGCGGCCGGGTCGTGGCCGCGCTACTACGACAGCCTCACGCTGTTCTCGCCCGCCCGGTACAGCTCCCTGCCCGGGATGCCGTTCCCCGGCGCCGACCGCGCCCGCTACCCGCACCGCGACGAGGTCGTCGCCTACCTCACCGCCTACTCCGGCCGCCTGGACGCCGAGATCCGCACGGGCTGCCGTGTCACCGGGGTCCACCGCACCGACGGCGGCTTCGAGGTGGAACTGGAGGACGGCCGGCTGTCCGCGCGGGCGGTCGTGGCGGCCTCCGGGACGTTCGGGCGCCCGCACCGGCCGGCGCTACCGGGCCTTGAGGCGTTCGCCGGGCGGGTGGTACACGCCGCCGACTACCACAGCCCGGCCTCCTTCTCCGGCGGCCGAGTGGTCGTGGTCGGGGCCGGCAACTCCGCGGTACAGATCGCCGCAGAACTCGCCGAGACGACACGGGTCACGCTCGCCACCCGCGGGCCGGTGAAGTTCGCAGCCCAGCGCGTCCTCGGCCGCGACTTGCACTTCTGGACGGTCCGCACAGGTCTGGACGCCGCACCTCTCGGCCGGCTCCTGCCGCGCCCGCCGGCGCAGCCGGTCCTCGACGACGGCCGCTACCGGGCCGCCCTCGCCGCCGGGCAACCCGACCGGCGGCCGCTGTTCGACGGCGCCGACGGGACCAAGCTCGTCTGGTCGGACGGGCAGCGGGAGGAGGCCGATGCGATCGTTCTCGCCACCGGCTACCGCCCCGACCTGCCCTACCTCGCCGGCCTCGACGGCGCTCTCGACGCCGATCGGAACCCCCGGCACCGCGAAGGTCTCGCCACCGGTGTACCGGGCCTGGCGTTCGTCGGGCTGGAATGGCAGCGCAGCCTGTCGTCGAACTCGCTGCGCGGGGTGGGCCGGGACGCGGAGCGGATCGCCCGACGCCTGGCCGCCCGCCTCGCACGCCGGTGACAGCCCTCCCCGCATTGGTTCGATGTATGTCAACATAGACGTATGTCGAATGCGCAGGTGCTGCCGCTGCTCGAGCCCGCCGATGGTCAGGGTGTGGCGCCGTGCTGCCCGCCGCTGACCGAGCGCCCCATGACCGCCGAGGAGGCCGGTACCGCGGCGCGGATGTTCAAGGCGCTCGGCGACCCGGTCCGGCTGCGGCTGTTCTCCGCCGTGGCCTCGCACGAGGGCGGGGAGGCGTGCGTGTGCGACATCTCCGACGTCGGCGTCTCCCAGCCCACGGTGTCCCATCACCTGAAGAAGTTGAAGGAGGCCGGATTGCTGACCTCCGAGCGGCGCGGCACCTGGGTGTACTACCGGGTCGAGCCCTCGGTGCTCGCGGCGATGGGCAAGCTGCTGGCCTTGCCGGCCGCGGCCTGAGAGACGGACGGACAGAGCCTGTGCGCGCCGGTCAGCCGCTCACTGCCTGCGCGATGTCCCGGGCCGCGTCACGGGCCGGACGGCCTACCCCGATCAGGGTGGCGGAGGCCGGGCCCGTCCAGTCTCCGTAGCCGAGCAGATGCAGCCGCGGTTCGCCCGGGGCGCGGGTGCCATCGGTGGGGATGTGCCCGCGCGGGCCGCGCAGGTTCAGCGGGGCGAGGTGGGACAGGGCCGGGCGGAAGCCGGTGCACCAGATGACCGCGTCCGCGCCGGCGCGGCTGCCGTCGGCCCACCGGACGCCATGGGCGGTGAGCTGGGAGAACATCGGTTTCGCGGTGAGGAGTCCGGCGTCGCGGGCGGCGCGCACGGGCGGCACGGCGACGATGTCACCGAGCGAGGCGACCCCGCCGGTGTCGGTGCGGCCGGCGTCGAGGGCGCGGCGGCGGGCGGTGGCGACGTCGAAGAGGGCGCGGCCGTCGATGTCGTCGGGCAGGAAGCGCGGTGGGCGCTGGGTCACCCACGTCACGCGGATGCTGCCGTCCAGGGCGAGGTCGGCGGCGATCTGGGCGCCGGAGTTCCCCCCGCCGACCACGATCACGTGCCGGCCGGCGAAGTCGGCCGGAGAGCGGTGGTTCGCCGTGTGGAGCTGTCGGCCGGTGAAGAGGCCGCGGCCGGGGACGGCGGGGAGGAAGGGCCGCGTCCAGGTGCCGGTGGCGCTGATGACGGCGCGGGCTCGCCAGGTGCCCGAGCCGGCCTCGACCAGGAGCCTCTCGCCGTCGCGGCGTACGGCGTCCACGCGGGCGCCGTGCTGGACCGGCAGGTCGTAGCGCTTCTCGTAGTCGGTGAGGTAGTCCACCACGTGCCCGGCGTCCGGGTACGTCTCGCCCGGCTGGGTGGGCATGAGCCGCCCGGACAGCGAGGCATAGGCGGCCGGGGAGAACAGGCGCAGGGAGTCCCACATGTGCTGCCAGGAGCCGCCGGGCGACGCGTCGGCGTCCAGGATCACGAAGTCGAGGCCGCACCGGCGCAGGTGGTAGCCGGCGGCGAGCCCTGCCTGGCCGCCCCCGACCACCACCACATCCGTGCGTTGTGTCACGGGGCGGTCGTCACCGCGCCGGGGGCGAACCTCCTGCGCCAGGCGAGCGCGACGTGGACCAGGCCGATGAGGACCGGGACTTCGATGAGCGGTCCGACGACTCCGGAGAGGGCCTGGCCGGAGGTGACGCCGAAGGTGGCGATGGCGACCGCGATGGCCAGTTCGAAGTTGTTGCCCGCCGCGGTGAACGCCAGGGTGGTGGTGCGGTCGTAGGCCAGGCCGAGGCCCTTGCCGAGCAGGAAGGTGCCGAAGAACATGACCGCGAAGTACACCAGCAGCGGCAGCGCGATCCGGGCGACGTCCCAGGGCTGCGAGGTGATGGTCCTGCCCTGCAGGGCGAAGAGGATGACGATCGTGAACAGCAGACCGTAGAGAGCCCAGGGAGCGATTTTCGGCAGGAACTTCGCCTCGTAGTTGTCGCGGCCCATCTTCCGCTCGCCGATGCGGCGGGTGAGGAACCCGGCCAGCAGCGGGATGCCGAGGAAGATGACGACGTTCAGTGCGATGTGCCAGACGGACACGTCCAGGCCCTGGCCGTCGCCGAGGTTCATCCAGCGCGGCAGCAGGTCGAGGTAGAACCAGCCCAGCAGGCCGAACGCCAGGACCTGGAACACCGAGTTGAGCGCGACGAGCACGGCCGCGGCCTCGCGGTCGCCGCAGGCGAGGTCGTTCCAGATGATCACCATGGCGATGCAGCGGGCCAGGCCGACGATGATCAGGCCGGTGCGGTACTCGGGCAGGTCCGGCAGGAAGGTCCACGCCAGGGCGAACATCACCGCGGGTCCGAGGATCCAGTTGATGACCAGGGAGGAGATCAGCAGCTTGCGGTCGCCGGTCACGCGGTCGAGCCGGTCGTAGCGGACCTTCGCCAGCACCGGGTACATCATCACGAGCAGGCCGAGCGCGATCGGCAGGGAGATCCCGCCGATCTCGATCTTCGCCAGTGCGTCGTTCATCCCCGGGATCAGCCGTCCGAGTCCCAGGCCGACGGCCATGGCGAGCAGGATCCAGACCGCGAGGTAGCGGTCGAGAGTGGAGAGCTTCCCGACGATCGAGTCGTCCCCGGTCCCGGCCTGAGCGGAGGCGGTGATGGGCTCGGTGGAGGTCACGGACAGGCCCTCTTGTTCTCGGCGGCGGTGCGGGCGGAGGCGGCGAGTTCGGCGAACCGCTCGGACAGGCCGGCCAGGACCTCGGGCTTGAGCTTGTAGTAGGTGAAGCGGCCACAGGGCTCGGTCTCCACGATCCCGGCCTCGCGCAGCACCTTCATATGGTTGGAGAGGTTGGTCTGCCTGGCTCCGGTCTCCTGGACCAGATGCGTCGTGCAGAGCGTCTCGCGCGCCAGCAGGGTCACGATCCGAAGGCGGAGCGGATCACCCAGCACCCGGATCACATCAGCATCGACTGAAGTCAGCATGCGCTGATACTTTCACATCATCACTCGCTGATACCAGCGGGGGCTGACGTCATGAGCGGCCGGGTTCCGCCATGCGACGAGAAAGAATGATCACCATGGCCGACAAGCCGTCCGTCCTGTTCGTCTGCGTCCACAACGCCGGCCGCTCCCAGATGGCCGCCGCCTGGCTCACCCACCTGGCCGGCGACCGCGTCGAGGTCCGCTCCGCCGGCTCCAACCCCGGCGACCGGGTCAACCCGGCCGCCGTCGAGGCCATGGCCGAGGCCGGCATCGACATCTCCGCCGAGACGCCGAAGATCCTCACCGCCGACGCGGTCCGCGCGTCGGACGTCTGCATCACCATGGGCTGCGGCGACACCTGCCCCGTCTTCCCCGGCAAGCGCTACCTGGACTGGAAGCTGGACGACCCGGCCGGCCAGGGCGTCGAGGCTGTCCGCCCCATCCGCGACGAGATCAGGACCCTGGTCGAGGACCTGATCGCCGAGATCGCCCCGGTGCAGCCCGAGGCAACGGCGTGAGCGAGATACCCGAGGTCGTCGTGCCGTTACCCGTGGGACGACTTCAAGCCGGCCCTGCCGCCGACGGCTTACCGGTCACCCATCAGGGCCGACGAGGGCCTGGCCCACGATCCGACACCGATGTGTCTCAGACCCCGACACCGCCGCCGGCCGGCTCGTGAACTACCTCACCCTCAAGCAGGCCTTCTCCGCGCTGGCCGACTCCTACCTCCCGTTCATGACCCTCTTCGGCGTCCTCGGCCTGCTGGTCTCCACCCTGATCGTCGGCAACGTGGTCAGCGGGGCGGTCGTCTCCGGGTACCGGCACATCGGGGTGCTCAAAGCCCTGGGCTTCACCCCGAACCAGGTCGTTGCCGTCTACCTGACGATGCTCTCCGTACCGGCCGTGGTGGGCTGTGTGCTGGCGTCGCTCGGTGTCTTCAACACCGTCCTCCTGAACACCCGTGAGCGGCGCCGGGACCTGGGCATGCTCAAGTCGATCGGGATGACCCCCCGACAGGTGGTGGTGATGACGGTGGCCTCGGTTGCCGGGCTGGGCGCGGTCGGCGGGCTGCTCGGCATCCCGCTCGGGATCGTGGCGCACCGCCTGGTCGTGGATAACGTCGGGGTGGTCGATTTCCCCTCGTATATGAAGAACGTGTGGCACGCGCCGCAGCTGGCCGCGATGTTCCTGGCGGGTGTCACGATCGCAGTCCTCGGCGCCCTGGTCCCGGCCCGGTCGGCGGCCCGGATGACCATCGCCTCGGTGTTGCACACCGAGGCGATCACCCGTCAGCACCAGCCTCTGGAACCGGCGCCCAAGACGGCGGTCAGTCGCCGGTTCCCACGGCTGACTGCTGGCACGGGCTACAGAGCGGTTCCGGGCTCGTCCGTGGCCACCACCCGCAAGGGCCTGTGCCCACGTTCGTCGAGTCGGGCGAGCTCGCGTTCGTAGTCGACGGTGATGGAGCCGTAGCAGTTGACCGCCTGGCTGCGGGCCGGGAGATGTGTGCCAGTGCCTCGCGTTCACCTCGCGACCGCCGAGTACTACTGGGCCCCCTCGGCGCACGGTGATGACCAGCTCACCGGCCGGGAGGGACGGCACCCTCGCCCGCGACCGTCGTGAGGATGCTGCGCGAGCACGACGGACAAGCCGCCGGGCCGGCGAGCACGCGATGACGGTCACGAGGTCCCAGGACCTGCTGTGCGGCTGGTGTCCGGGCCAGGACTCCCGGGCGCGGAGTCCGGGGTGGTGAGGGGAGCGAGTGCGGCCAGGAAGTCGTCGAAGGCCTGATCGGCTCGCGCCGTATCGCCTGTGGCCTCGATGTCCATGATGAGACCGCGGACGACCGCGAGCACGAGGGTGCCGAGTTCGGGACGGCCGATGCTGCGCATGCCGTCCTCGAGCGGTCGCAGCCAGTCCGTGGTGGACTCGCGGCGGAAGCCCGGCCACAACTGTTGCCCGGCGTTCTCCCGGAGCTTTCCGAACATGCTGAGGTACGGGCGGCCGGCCGGGCCCGTCATGACCTGCCAAGCCCGTCGCAGAGTGCTCAGATAGGGCTCGTCCGGACGCGGGGACACCAGTTCACCGAAGAAGTCGCGCTGGCGCCGCCGCGCCCGTCCCAGGGTTTCCCGCAGCAGCGCGTCCCGGGTCCCGAAGTGGTAGATCAGCATCCGGGTCGAGGTGCCGGACGCCGTCGCGAACGGCTCGAGGCGGTCGGGCAGCCCGTGCGCGAGCGCGTGGTCGACGCAGGCGTCGAGTATGCGCTCGCGGATCTCGGGCTGCTTGTGCCGTCCCATCGCCGCACTTTTTCACGTAACTGGCGGTACGTCTACCGTTGATCCAAGTGGTCGGGACACCTGGAGCAAGGAGGAAGAGATGCGTGTGGTGTTCGTGCACGGGGCGTGTGTTCGTGACGGATCGTGGTGGTGGCACCCGGCCGCCGCGGCCCTGCGGGAGCGCGGCATCGGCAGCGTCGCCCCGGCGCTGCCGAGCTGCGGCGAAGGCGACCGGCCGGCCGGACCGCAGGGTCCCGGGCTGCCCGAGGACGTCGCCGCGGTGCGCGCTGTCCTGACCGAGGGGGACGAGCCGACCGTGGTCGTGGCGCACAGCTACGGCGGCATGGTCGCCGCCGAGGCGGCGGTGGGCGTCGAGACGGTGCGGCACCTGGTGTTCGTGTCGAGCTACCTGCCCGAGCCCGGCGAGTCGCTGTCGACGTTCGGTGCCGAGGTGCCGCCGCCGTTCCTGGACTTCGACCCCGACGGCGGCACGTTCAGCGCCAGGCCCGAGCTGTTCGCCGAGACGTTCGCCCAGGACTGCCCGCCGGACATCGCCCGCGATGCGGTGGCCCTTCTGGTCCGGCAGACGCTGGCCGTGATCCACCAGCCCGTACGGGCGGTGGCGTGGCACGACCTGCCCACGACGTACGTGGTGTGCACGGAGGACCGAGGCACCCCCGCGGCGGCGCAACGCGAGTTCTCCCGCCGCGCGGACAAGGTCGTCGAGGTGAAGGCGGGCCACCACCCGTTCCTGTCGCAGCCGCAGACCGTCGCCGACATCATCGCGAGCCTGTCGTGACCGCGACAGTCGCGCACTGCCCCGTGCCCGCCGGCGCCCTCGCCGGACGGCCGAGTCACCGGAGCGGCCCATCGTGCGCGTGGCCAGCGGGCTGACGGTGGCCGGCCAGGGCGTCGGGGTCCACGACGGTGGCTCTCGACGGGCCAGGGCATTGGCGGCATCGGTACTGTCCAGCGCGGTCAGAACAGTCTCGAGACGCGTTCGTCCCCGGCGTGAACACCGGGGGCGCCGCCACGTTGTGCAGCCGCTCGTACCGGCGTTGCGGGGGGGGG
>NZ_JABTTS010000003.1 GCF_018638295.1 Streptomyces sp. CHD11 | reverse complement strand
CGCCGGTGCCCGTGAGTACCGGCGCCGGCGCGAAGAGCGCCGAGGGCGGGCCGGAGCGGCGTGGGTCCGAGGCGGGGCCGGGACGAGTCGGTCCCCGGCGGACAGGCCGGGAGGCCCGCGGCGGTGCGGAGGGGCTGCGACCCACTGCACGGGCCCGGCTCCCGAGCAGGGGCCGCGCACGGCCGCGCCCCGAAACCGCCGGGACCCGGAAGTGCGCGCTCCTGCCGCCGCGGGACGCGTCAGGCGGCCGTCGGCCGGCCGGCGAGGTCGTGCAGGCGGTCGAGGACCTCGGTCAGATGGGCGGCGACCTCGGCGTCGTCGGCCGGGTGGGTGTCGGCGAAGCGGGTCACCGAGCCGGGGATGGACAGCTTGATGTCCTCGACCACCTGGCCGCCGGCGATCCCCACGGCCTTGCGCGCCTCGTCCTGCGCCCAGACACCGCCGTACTGGCCGAAGGCCGTGCCGACGACGACGACCGGCTTGCCGCCGATCGCGCCGGCGCCGAACGGGCGGGACAGCCAGTCGATGGCGTTCTTCAGGACGGCCGGGATCGTGCCGTTGTACTCGGGCGTGAAGAACAGCAGCGCGTCGGCGCCGGCGGCGGCTTCGCGCAGCTTGGCGGCGGCGTCCGGGACACTGCTCTCGACGTCGATGTCCTCGTTGTAGAAGGGGATCTCCGCCAGTCCTTCGTAGAGCGCGACGTCGGCGCCCGCGGGAGCGAGCTTGACCGCGGTCTCGGCGAGCTGGCGGTTGTGCGAGCCGGCGCGAAGGCTGCCGACGAGGGCGAGGATGCGAACAGACATGGACATACTCCTGGGGCTTCAAGACGAAGGCTGTAATCGGACCTGGGTCCGCTTCGCAGTTGTAGCAGGCTAACCGGACCGCGGTCCAATTTCTTCCCCGATGCTTTACGCTGGGTTCATGTCCGCCGCGACGCCGCACGTTCCGATGCCGCAGGAGCCCGTCCAGCAGCAGGAGTTGCTCCAGCTCGGTCCCGACGCCGACGAGCCCTGCCTGCGCGCCGACGCCGCGCGCAACCGCGCCCGGCTCCTGGAGGCGGCAGCGCTGCTCGTGGCCGAGCGCGGAGCGGACGGCGTCACCATGGAGGAGGTGGCGGCGGCCGCCCGCGTGGGCAAGGGGACCGTCTTCCGCCGCTTCGGCGACCGCACGGGCCTGCTCACGGCCCTTCTCGACCACTCCGAGAAGAAGTTCCAGGCCGCCTTTCTCAGCGGCCCCCCGCCGCTCGGCCCGGGGGCGCCCCCGGTCGAGCGGCTGCGGGCGTTCGGCCTCACGATGCTCCGCCGCATCACCGACGAACTGGAACTGCAGCTCGCCGCCGAAGCGGACGCGGGGCGCCGCTTCACCGTCGCCCCCCGCCGTGTCCTGCGCCATCACGTCACCCTGCTGCTGCGCGAGGCGCTTCCCGAAGCGGACTGCGAACTTCTGGCCCACACGCTGATGGCCCAGCTCGACCCCGCTCTGGTCCACCATCTGGTCCGCCAGTGCGGCATGCCGCCCGAGCGGCTGGAAGCCGCGTGGACGGACCTGGTCGGCCGGATCACGGGGACCGCGAACACCGGCTGAAGGCGCCGGCGCGGTGACCTCCGGCCGGTGCTGCCGGTCTTCCCGGCGGGAGTCAAATCCGGTGCTCCAGCCCTCCCGGCCGGTAGCCCGGCCTTCGACCAGATGCCGGGGGCGGTCCCGGTGTGGCTCCGCGCGGCCCCGGCCGGTGGTCCGGTCCCCGGTGGGAGGCGGGTCCGCCGTCCGGCTCCCCTGGTGGGAGTCCGGTCGGTGGCCCGGGTTTGGCGGCCTGATGCCGGGCGGTCGCGAGGTGGGCCGCAGACCCCGGTTCGCGGTCCCAACTCACCCGGTCGACAGCCCCGTTACCGCTTCTGCAAGGATGCGGTACGTCATGGTGCAGATAACGAACCCGCCCGCGCCCGTGCCCCCCGCACCGTCGCGCCCGGTACCCACGAGCGCCGATGTGGCCCGCCTGGCCGGCGTCTCGCGCGCGACCGTCTCCTACGTGCTGAACAACGCCGGCGCCGTCCGGATCAGCGAACCCACCCGGCGCCGTGTCCGCGAGGCCGCCAGGGAACTCGGGTACGTGCCGCACGCCGCGGCCCGCAGCCTGCGCGCCGGGCACAGCCGTATGGTGCTGATGCCCGCGCCCGCCTTCCCCGTCGGCCCGCTCTACAGCCAGTTCATCGACGAGCTCCAGAGCGCCCTCGGCCGTCTCGACTACACGGTCGTGCAGTACGGCACCGCCGGCCTGCACGACGACGAGGCCGCCCGTGCCTGGGCGGAACTGCGGCCCGTGGCGGTACTGGTCCCCGGCTCCGGCCTCGGCCCGCGCGGCGTGGAGGTGCTCAAGCGCTCCGGCGCGCGGGCCGTCGTCACCCTCGGTCCCGAGTCCGTCGAGGGCGCGCACGCCCTGCTCGTTGACCACGACGTGGTCGGCCACAGCGCGGGCGCACACCTCCTCGGGCGCGGCTACCGCCGGATCGGCGTCATCGTGCCGCGGGAGCCGGGCCTGGAGACGTTCTCCGCGCCCCGCCTGGCCGGGGTGCGCGCCGCCCTGCGCGGCACCGGCGCCACGGTCACCGAGCTGCCGCTCGCCCACGACGAGGGGGCCGCCGCCCGGCTCGCCGCGCGCTGGCGCGAGCTCGGCCTCGACGCGGTGTTCACCTACAACGACGAGTACGCGATGCTGCTGATGCGCGCGCTCCAGGACGAGGGCGTCCGCATCCCCGAGGAGGCCGCCGTGATCGGCGCCGACAACCTCATGCTCGGCCGGCTGCTGCGGCCCCGGCTGAGCACCGTCCACCTCGAACTGCCGGCCGGCCGCGAACTGGCCGGACTGGTCGACCGGGCGGTGCGCGACCCGGCCGCGGCACCCGAGGCGCACCAGGTGCTGGGCGCGTCGGTGGTGCGGCGCGAGACGACCTGACACCGTGGGAGACAGCGGGCCGGCGAAGCGGGTGCGGTCTTCGGGTACCCGGGCACCGGCACGTACGATGTTGCGCGCTCAACCAACCTGGGTCCGCGGACGGAGGTCCGCGCCCGCGATCGGAGAGCCCCCATGACGTTGCTCGACCGCACCGACCGGCACTCCCGCCCGCTCACGGGCCCCGAGTACACCGTCACCGAGCCGGCCACGGGTGAGGCCCTCGGCAGCGTCACCCTCGCCACCCCCGAGGACGTCGAGGCCGCCGCGCAGGCCGCGCGCGCCGCGCAGACCGCCTGGGCGAAGGCCCCGCACTTCGTCCGCGCCGGAGTGCTCCGCAAGGCGGGTGACCTGTTCACCGCCCACGCCGAGCTACGGGAGTGGCTCGTCCGGGAGGCCGGCAGCATCCCCGGCAAGGCCGACTTCGAACTCCATGTCGCCGCCCAGGAGTGCTACGAGGCCGCCGCCCTCGCCTCCCGCCCGGCGGGCCAGGTGCTGCCCACCGAGGAGCCCCGGCTGTCCTACACCCGCCGGGTGCCGGTAGGCGTGGTGGGAGTGATCGCCCCGTTCAACGCGCCGCTGATCCTCTCCATCCGCTCCGTCGCCCCCGCCCTGGCACTGGGCAACGCGGTGGTCCTCAAACCCGACCCGCGCACCGCGGTCTGCGGCGGACTGGCGCTCGCGGCGGTGTTCGCCGAGGCGGGGCTGCCCGAAGGAGTACTGCACGTCCTGCCCGGCGGACCGGAGGCGGGAGAGGCCCTGGTCGCCGACCCGCACATCCCCGTCATCTCCTTCACCGGCTCCACCGCCGCGGGCCGCGCCGTCGGAGAGGCCGCGGGCCGCCATCTGAAGCGGGCACACCTCGAACTGGGCGGAAACTCAGCGCTCATCGTGCTCGAGGACGCCGATCTCGACGCGGTGATCTCCACGGCCGCCTGGGGATCGTTCTTCCACCAGGGCCAGATCTGCATGACGGCCGGTCGGCACCTGGTCCACGCGTCGCTGTACGACGAGTACGTCGACCGGCTGGCCGCCAGGGCCGAGTCCCTCGCCGTCGGCGACCCGCACCGCGAACAGGTCCACCTGGGCCCGCTCATCGACCGTACCCAGCTCGGAAAGGTCCACGGCCTGGTCGAGGCCAGCACGGCCTCAGGCGCCAAGCTCGCCGCCGGCGGCACCCACGACCGGCTCTTCTACCGGCCCACGGTCCTCACCGACGCGGACGACCTCACTCCCGCCTACACGGAGGAGGTCTTCGGTCCCGTGGCTCCGGTACGGTCCTTCACCACCCCCGACGAGGCCGTCGCCCTGGCCACCGCGAGCCCCTACGGGCTCTCCCTCGGCATCGTCACGGCGGACCCGGTCCGCGGCCTGGAGCTCTCGGACCGCATCCCGACGGGCATCGTCCACATCAACGACCAGACCGTGAACGACGAGGCCGTCGCCCCGTTCGGCGGGGTCGCCGCGTCGGGCACCGGCTCCCGCGTCGGCGGCGACGCCAACCTCGAGGCCTTCACCGACCTGCGCTGGACCACGGTGCGCGCGGACGTGGCACGGTACCCGTTCTGACACGTTCCGCGGCGTTGTGGGGTCGGCGGGCGCGGCCGCGGATCACCGGGTCAGGCACCGGCGTCCGGCGCCTCACCCTGCTGTGCCTGCTGCTCGGCGATCTGCTTGCGCACATCGTCCATGTCCAGCTTGCGGGCCTGTCCGATGACATCCGTCAGCGCGGCCTCGGGCAGGGCACCCGGCTGGGCGAACACGGCCACCTGGTCCCGCACGATCATCAGGGTCGGGATCGACTGGATGCCGAAGGCCGCCGCCAGTTCCGGCTGCGCCTCGGTGTCCACCTTGCCGAACACCAGGTCGGGATTGTCCCCCGCGGCCTTCTCGTACACCGGCGCGAACTGACGGCACGGACCGCACCAGGCCGCCCAGAAGTCGATCAGCACGAACTCGTTGTCCGTGACCATCTGGTCGAAGTTCTCCTTGGTGAGCTCCACGGTGCTGCTCATGACGTGATTCCCTCTTCCTGCTGTGGGGGCGGGTTCCGGGCACAACAAGGCCGGCCGGTCGGCTATTCCGCGCCCCTACCCATGTGGCCGGCGCGCACACCACCCATCAGACTGACACCATGACGGAAACGCGATCGACGCAACCGGAAGCAACCGCCTACGACGTCGTGGTGCTCGGAGCCGGGCCCGTGGGCGAGAACGTCGCAGACCGCACCCGCGCCGCCGGGCTGAGTACCGCGGTCGTGGAGAGCGAGCTGGTCGGCGGTGAGTGCACCTACTGGGCGTGCTCGCCCAGCAAGGCTCTGCTGCGCCCGGTCATCACCCGGGCCGACGCCCGCCGCACCCCCGGCCTGAAGCAGGCGGTCCAGGGCCCCCTCGACACCGCCGCCGTACTCGCCCACCGCGACGAGTACGCCTCCCACTGGAAGGACGACGGCCAGGTCCAGTGGCTGGCGGGCACCGGGGCCGACCTGTACCGCGGCCACGGGCGGCTCTCCGGCCCGCGCAGCGTCACCGTCACCGGCTCCGACGGACAGGAGCACGTCCTCACCGCCCGGCACGCCGTCGCCGTCTGCACCGGCAGCCGGGCCAGGCTGCCGGAGCTCCCCGGACTCGCCGAGGCCGGTCCGTGGACCAGCCGTGAGGCCACCAGTGCCCAGTCGGTGCCGGGCCGGCTGATCGTGGTCGGCGGCGGGGTCGTCGCCACCGAGATGGCCTGTGCCTGGCAGGCACTCGGCTCACGGGTCACCGTCCTCGTCCGCGGCGGGGGTCTGCTCGACCGCATGGAGCCCTTCGCCGGGGAGATGGTCGCCGAAGCCCTCACCGAGGCCGGCGCACAGATCCGCACCGGCACGTCCGTCGCATCCGTGAGCAGGGAGAACGGCACCGTCCGCGTCGTCACCGAGGGCGGTGACACGATCGAGGCCGACGAGGTCCTCTTCGCCACCGGACGCACCCCGCGCACCGACGACATCGGCCTGGAGACGATCGGACTGGAGCCCGGCTCCTGGCTCACCGTCGACGACAGTCTGCGGGTCACCGGTCACGACTGGCTGTACGCCGTCGGGGACGCCAACCACCGTGCCCTCCTCACCCACCAGGGCAAGTACCAGGCCCGGATCGCGGGAGCCGCCATCGCCACCCGGGCGGCGGGCGAGCCGGTGCGGGCGGAGGACTGGGGCGCGCACGCCGCCACCGCAGACCACGCCGCCGTGCCCCAGGTCGTCTTCGCGGACCCGGAGGCGGCCGCCGTCGGCCTCTCCCTGGCCGAGGCCGAACAGGCGGGCCACCGCGTCCGCGCGGTCGACGTCGACCTGTCCAGCGTCGCCGGCGCCGGCCTCTACGCCGACGGTTACCGGGGCCGCGCCCGCATGGTCGTCGACCTCGAGGACGAGATCCTGCGCGGCCTCACCCTCGTCGGCCCCGGCGTCGGCGAAGTCATCCACTCGGCGACCGTCGCGGTGGCCGCGCAGGTCCCGATCAGCCGGCTGTGGCACGCGGTCCCGTCGTACCCGACGATCAGCGAGGTATGGCTGCGCCTGCTGGAGGCGTACCGGGACGCCTGAACCGTCCACCGGGACGGCGTCCGCGCCCGGCCGACGTCCCGGCGCCACCCCGAGTTCCTGCCCGCAGGGACGGGCCTGCGACATGAGCCGCCTGACCTCGGGCGTCTTCGCGATGACGCGCTCGGCGTCCGTGTCAGTGATCTTCCGCGGGACGCCGGGCCCCGGCTCGTCGTACGGCCCGTCCGGTCCGCGTTCGGCGGAGCGCCGCCGCCGGGCGCGGGCCGTGCCCGGAGTGACGCGCAGCCGGCGCGCCACCTCCATGGCCGAGTGGCCCCGGCGCGCTCCAGCACGATCCGCGCTCGTACCGGACCGACGACAGATCCCCGCCTTGGGTCGCTAGGGCAGTTCGAAGCCCAGCGCCCGCGCCGCCCGTTCCGGCGTCGGCTGGGCCCAGTACTCCGCCGCCGCCTGATGGGTGGAGAGTGAGCGGGGCTCGGCCCGGTCGAGGTACAGCGTGCCGTCGAGATGGTCCGTCTCGTGCTGGACGATCCGGGCGGGCCAGCCCGTGAACACCTCGTCCAGCGCCCGCCCGTGCTCGTCCCGCCCGGTCAGCCGCACCTGCGCGGCCCGCGCCACCACCGCCTGATACCCCGGCACGCTCAGGCACCCCTCGAAGAACGCGGCCCGCCCGGTGCCGACCGGCTCGTACGCCGGATTGACCAGCACCCGGAACGGCTGCGGGACCCGCCCACGCACCCGGCGCACCTCGTCCGGAACCGGCGCCGGATCCTCGATCACCGCGATCCGCAACCTTACCCCGACCTGCGGCGCGGCCAGTCCGACACCCGGCGCCGCGTGCATGGTGATGCGCAGCGCCTCGACGAAGCGGGCCAGCAGCGCGGGGCCCAACTGGCCGTCGTACGGCTCACTGCCGCCGCGCAGCACCGGATCACCGGCCGCGACGATGGGCAACGGCCCCTCCACGGCCAGGAGCTGCTCGAGCCACTCGGCCAGGGGTGCGCGATTGTCCGGAATCTCCATGCCGTCAGGATCGCACGCCCTGCGCTTGTGCCGTAGATCACACAGTCCTCCCGGGAACTCGACGCCCCGCCGCCCCGACTACTGCACCGCCATGCCCGCCGATCAGACGTCCCCGGGAGAACCCCACCGATGACCACCGCTCCCTCGACCGCCACGGACGAGGCCCCCCAACCCCCCGCCCCAGCACCCGCGAAGAGCGCGTGGGCGTCCCTGCGCCCCCTCGTGCTGCGCCTGCACTTCTACGCGGGCGTGGTGGTGGCGCCGTTCCTCCTCGTCGCCGCTCTCACCGGTCTGCTGTACGCCGCCTCCTTCCAGGCGGAGAAGATCGTCTACGGCCATGAGCTGACCGTCCCCGTCGGTGAGCGCGAGCTCCCCCTCTCCGACCAGGTCGCCGCCGCCCGCGAGGCCCACCCCGACGGCACGATCGCCGCCGTACGCCCCTCCGCCGAGGCCAATGCCACCACCAGGGTGATGCTGTCCGGCATACCGGGCGTGGACCCCGCCCACACCCTCGCGGTGTTCGTCGACCCCTATACCGGAGAGGTGCGCGGCGAGCTGGAACAGTACGGTTCCTCGGGCGCGTTGCCGCTGCGTACCTGGATCGACGAGTTCCACCGCGACCTCCGCCTCGGTGAGACCGGCCGCCTGTACAGCGAGTTCGCGGCCAGCTGGCTGTGGGTCATCGCGGCCGGCGGACTCGTGCTCTGGTTCTCCCGGCGCCGTGCCCTGCGCAAGGTGCGCGGCACCGGCGGACGGCGACGCACACTGGGCCTGCACGGCGGCGTGGGCGCCTGGGCGGCGGTCGGCTTCCTCTTCCTCTCGGCGACCGGCCTCACCTGGTCCACCTACGCGGGCGCGAGCATCGGTGAACTGCGCACGTCGCTCGGGCAGGAGACCCCCGCGGTGTCGGCCGAGGCGGGCGGTGAACACGCGGGTCACGGCACGGCCGGCGGTGCCTCCGGCGACGCGGCACAGGGAGTGGGCCTGGACAGGGTGCTCGCGGCGGCACGGGCCGAGGGCCTGGGCGACCCGGTGGAGATCAGGCCGCCCGCCGGCGAGAACTCCGCGTACGTCGTCCAGCAGGTCCAGCGCAGCTGGCCCGTGAAGCAGGACTCGGCCGCCGTCGACCCCGCCACCGGCGAGGTCACCGACGTCCTGCGGTTCGCCGACCACCCGGTCCTCGCCAAGCTCACCCGCTGGGGCATCGACCTGCACACCGGCAGCCTGTTCGGCCTGCCCAACCAGATCGTGCTGATGGTCCTCGCCCTCTCCCTGATCCTGCTGATCCTCTGGGGCTACCGCATGTGGTGGCAGCGGGGCCGCGGTTCCGCCTTCGGCCGGCCGATCCCACGGGGAGCCTGGCAGCACGTGCCGCCGTACGTCCTCGTCCCCCTGCTGGCGCTGATCGCCGTACTGGGCTACTTCCTGCCGCTGTTCGGCATTCCGCTGGCGGCGTTCCTGGCCGTCGACATCGTCCTCGGGGAGATCGCCCACCGGCGGGGGCGCCGGACGTCCGCGGACGGCACGGCGGTGCGATGACGCGAACCCGCCGTGCGGGTGCCCGGCTCCCGGCGCGGGAGCCGGGCACCCGTGGGACGGTCTACTCCTCGCCGAACCCGCCGGCCTCGCCGCCCAGCGCCGCGGCGATCCGCAGATGCGGCCGGGCCTCGTCCTCGCGTCCCTGCCGCTGGAGAGTGCGCCCGAGCATCAGCCGGGCGTAGTGCTCCACCGGGTCACGCTCGACGATGACCTGCAACTCAGCCTCTGCCCGCCGCAGTTGGGCCGAGTGGTAGTAGGCGCGCGCCAGCAGCAGCCGCGGTCCGGTCTGCTCCGGCACCTCCTCGACCAGAGTGCCCAGAACGCGTGCGGCGGCGGTGTAGTCCCTGGCGCCGAAGAACATCCCGGCGCGCTCCCAGCGCTCGGCCGGGGTTCCGTGGTCGTAGTACATGGTGTCCACGCGTGACCTCCTTCGCGGCCGACAACGGACCCGGACGGCCTGGTATTCCGCAACCCCGCACCGCCGGCCGCGGCGGCCGGTCCCGCCTCTGTTCCCTCCGGTCACGAGCGGGGAGGGGCGCTGGATGGACGCAGGCGTGCGCTCCACGGCCAACGCGGACCTGCCGGCCGGCTGCCGCCGGGGCGTGGCCCTGGCCCCGGTCCCCAAGGGCCCCGGCGCGAGCCCGGGCGTCGTCGGTCAGATCGCTTCCCTGACGGCGGACGGCAGCCGCGCCGTCGTCCTGGTGCCCGGCCGGGAAGCCCGCCGGCCTTCGGCCGCAACCCCCTGGACGCCTCCCGCGTCCCGGGAGCGGCACGGGCGGTCGTGCGGCAGGCGGCCGGGTACGCCGGTCCGGTCCGTCCGGCACGGCTGAGCCCTGGCCGCGCGGCGGCCGTCACGGGTCACGGGTGAGGGGCCGCCCGGGTGACCGACGGCACCGCCGAAGGTGCTCACTCGACCAGCACGACCTCCAGCGTGCGTGGCCCGTGCACACCCTCCACCCGGTCCAGTTCGATGTCACTGGTCGCCGACGGACCGGAGATCCAGGTGAGGGGACGGGCCGGGTCGAGGCGTTCCAGAGCCTGCGGGACCGAGGCGACGACCTGGTCCGGGACCCGGACCACACAGATGTGGTGATCGGGGACCAGCGTGATGCGGCGCCTGCCCTGGCCGGGGGAGCCGTCCAGGACGATGGTGCCCGTCTCGGCGACGGCCAGCGCGCAGCCGGTGACCACGCTGTCGGCCCGGTCCAGTTCGCGGGGTGTGCTCGCGGCACGGTCGTGGATACGCGTGGGACCGGCCGCCGACATCCATTCCGGCGGCAGCCCCGGTGGCACGAGCACGTACCGGGACCCTCGCGCGGCGAGCAGCCTCGTGATGAGCACGGACAGTTCCCCGTCGTCCGTGCGGTGCACGATCGCCCGGTAGCCGGCCAGGTTCTCCGCGAGGAGGTCCACCGTCTGCCGGGGTGTGCGCTCACCGTGCTCCCGCAGGTAGTCCCGGGGGACCGCCCGCTCGTAGGGTCCCTCGTCGCGCGGCACGTCGGCGAGTGCCCGCCGCACCCGTCCCAGGACCCGTTCCCTGCTGTTCACCGCGCACCGCCCTTTCCGCCCCGCGTACGCTGCCACCAGTCCCGGAAGGGTTCCGCGGGCACCGGCGGGAGGTCCCGGGTGCCGCTCCACGCCCGGCCGGGCCCCGGCAGGGTGCGCGGATGCAGCCGCCGGGTGCGCGCGACGAGGCGCTGGCCGGTGCGCAGCACCCCGGGGTGTGTGAACGCCCAGCGGGCCGCGCGCATCGCCGACCGTTCGGCGGCGTGGCCCTTCGCGGGCTGCAGCACCACCTTGTTGCCCGCCCGTGTCACCTGACCGCCCTCGACCACGCGTTCCCGCAGATGCACCAGCACCTCCGGGATGTCGATGGCCACCGGACACACGTCGTAGCAGGCCCCGCAGAGCGTCGAGGCGTACGGCAGGGAGGCGTCGATCTCGCTGTCGGTGCCGCGCAGTTGCGGGCTGAGGATGGCGCCGATCGGGCCGGGATAGACCGAGCCGTACGCGTGGCCGCCGGCCCGCTCGTAGACCGGGCACACGTTGAGGCAGGCCGAGCAGCGGATGCAGCGCAGGGCCTGCCGGCCCACCGCGTCGGCGAGCGTGTCGGTGCGGCCGTTGTCCAGCAGCACCAGGTGGAAGGAGCGCGGTCCGTCCCCGTCGGCCGTCCCGGTCCACATCGACGTGTACGGGTTCATCCGCTCGGCGGTCGAGGAGCGGGGCAGGGTCTGCAGGAACACCTCCAGATCCCGCCAGGTCGGCACGATCTTCTCGATGCCGACCACCGAGATCAGCGTCTCCGGCAGGGTCAGGCACATCCGCCCGTTGCCCTCGGACTCCACCACCACCAGCGTGCCGGTCTCGGCGACCATGAAGTTGGCGCCGGAGACGCCGACCCTGGCGCGCAGGAACTTCTCCCGCAGGTGCAGCCGCGCCGCCTCGGCGAGTTCGGAGGGTGTGTCCGTCAGCCCCTCGGGGGCGGGGCGGCCCCACTCGCTCATCTCACGGGCGAAGATCTCCCGGATCTCCCCGCGGTTGCGGTGGATCGCCGGCACCAGGATGTGCGAGGGGCGGTCCTTGCCCAACTGCACGATCAGCTCGGCCAGATCGGTCTCGTAGGCGCGGATGCCCTCCGCCTCGAGTGCCTCGTTCAGGCCGATCTCCTGCGTGGCCATGGACTTGACCTTGACGACCTCCGACTCACCGGTCTCCTTGACCAGTCGCGTGACGATCCGGTTGGCCTCACCGGCGTCGGCGGCCCAGTGCACGGTGCCGCCCGCCGCGGTCACCGCCTCCTCCAACTGCTCCAGGTACCGGTCCAGATGGCGGAGCGTGTGATCCTTGATCCGCTTGCCCGCCTCCCGCAGCTCCGCCCAGTCGGACAGCTCCGCGACGGCGCCCGCGCGCCTGGCCCGGATGGTGTGCGTGGCATGCCGCAGGTTGCCGCGCAACGTGGTGTCGCGCACGGCGTCCCGGGCGGCCTCCGGAAAGGCCGGCATCCCGACGAAAGTCCCGCTCATACGGCCGGCTCCTCCTCGGTGCTCGCCAGGATCTCGGCGATGTGGACCGGCCGCATGCCGGTGCCCAGCCTGGTCATGGTTCCGCCGATGTGCATCAGACAGGAGTTGTCGGCCGCGCACAGCACCTCGGCGCCGGTCGACTCGGCGTTGCGCACCTTGTCGGTGCCCATCGCCGCCGATACATCGGAGTTCTTCAGCGCGAAGGTGCCGCCGAAACCGCAGCACTCCTCCGCGCCCGGCAGCTCGGTCAGCTCCAGCCCCTTCACCGCCCGCAGCAGTGCCAGCGGCCGTTCGCCCAGGCCGAGTCCGCGCAGTCCGTGACAGGTCGGGTGGTAGGTCACCCGGTGCGGGTAGTACGCCCCGACGTCCGTCACCCCCAGCACGTCCACCAGGAACTCGGTGAGCTCGTACGTCTTCGGCACCACCGGCGCCAGCGTCGTCGCGAGGCCGTCCCCGCGCCCCTCGGCCCGGGCCCGCTCGCCCATCCGCGGATACAGCTCCCGCACCATCGCCCCGCACGACCCGGACGGTGTCACGATCGCCTCGTAGTCCCGGAACACATCGGAGAAACGCCGGGCCAGCGGCTCCGCCTCATGCCGGTACCCGGTGTTGTAGTGGGCCTGCCCGCAGCAGGTCTGCGCCACCGGGAAGTCGACCTCGACGCCCAGCCTGGTCAGGAGTCTCACCACAGCGCGCCCGGTGTCCGGATAGAGCGTGTCGTTGACGCAGGTCAGGAACAGGGCGACACGCATCGCGGCTCCTCGTACAGTCGATCATCGGGTGAACGCAGGGTAGTGCGGGGGAGGGGACGCGGGGGAGACCATCGTCAGCCCCCGGCGAGCCGGGCCTGCGCCGCCCGCCACCGCTGGGTGCCGCCGCGCGGCGCGTACCGCGTCAGCGGCTGGGTACGGGCGAGCAGCCGCCGTATCCCGCCGAGGTCGCCGACCAGTCCGTGCGCACGGGCCTGCACCAGTACGTTGCCCAGCGCCGCCGCCTCGGCCGGCCCGGCCACCACCGGCAGCCCGCAGGCGTCGGCGGTCAGCTGGCACAGCAGCGCGTTGCGGGTGCCGCCGCCCACGATGTGCACCACGTCCACCGGCTGCCCGGCGAGCCGGGAGGCGTCCCCGACCGCCTTGCGGTGTGCCAGGGCGAGCGAGTCCAGGATGCAGCGCGTGACCTCGGCGGGGGACACCGGCACCGGCTGCCCCGACTCCCGGCAGGCCTCGGCGATCCGCTCCGGCATCCGCCCCGGCGCGAGGAACGCGGCGTCCCCCGCGTCCACCACCGACCGCAGCGCCGGCACCCCGGCGGCCTCGCGCAGCAGCGCGCCCAGATCGGGCTCGCCCCAGGCCCGCAGGGACTCCTGGAGCAGCCACAGTCCCATGATGTTGCGCAGATAGCGGACCGTGCCGTCCAGCCCCAGCTCATTGGTGAAGTTGGCGGCCCGGCTCTCCTCCGTCAGCACCGGCGCGTCCAGTTCGAGGCCGGCCAGCGACCAGGTGCCGGTGCAGATGTACGCGAACCGTTCACCGTCCGCCGGCACCGCGGCCACCGCGGACGCGGTGTCGTGCGAACCGACCGCCGTCACCGGGACCGGCCCGCTCAGCCCGGTCTCCGCCAGCACCTCCGGCCGCAGCACCCCGGCCGGGTCCCCGGGCCGGCGCAGCGGCGCGAACAGGGTGAGATCGATTCCCAGCCGCTCCGCGACGCCGTACGCCCAGTCCCGGGTGCGCGGGTCGATCAGCTGGGTGGTCGAGGCGTTGGTCAGCTCCGTGCCCTGCTCCCCGGTGAGCCAGTACGTCAGCAGATCCGGGATCATCAACAGCCGCCCGGCGCGGGCGAGCTGGGCCGAACCGCGCGCCGCCGTCAGCTGGTACAGGGTGTTGAACGGGGCGTACTGCAGTCCGGTCGCCGCGTACAGCTCCGCGGCGGGCACGCTCGCCCACACCGTCGCGGCGGCTCCCTCGGTGCGGCTGTCGCGGTAGTGCACCGGGTTGCCGAGCAGCGCCCCGTCCGCGTCCAGCAGCCCGTAGTCCACGGCCCAGCTGTCGATACCGACGGAGTCGACCCGTTCCGCACGCCTCAGCCCGTCCAGCACGCCCGCGTACAGGCCCAGGACGTCCCAGCGCAGCCCTTCGGGCACCCGCACCGGCCGGTTCGGGAAGCGGTGGGCCTCGGTCAGCTCCAGGCTGTCCGGGCCGACGCGGCCGGCCATGACGCGCCCACTGGACGCGCCGAGGTCGACCGCGGCGTACGACCCCACGGCGGTGCTCATCGCAAGAACGCGGCGGCGACGCCGGCGTCGACCGGAATGTGCAGTCCGGTGGTGTGGGTGAGATCGCCGCCGGTCAGCGCGAACACGGCGTTCGCCACATGCTCGGGCAGCACCTCACGCTTGAGGATGGTCCGCTGGGCGTAGAACTCCCCGAGCTTCTCCTCCTCGATCCCGTAGGTCGCCGCGCGCTGGGCGCCCCAGCCGCCCGCGAAGATGCCGGAACCGCGCACCACACCGTCCGGGTTGACGCCGTTGACCCGGATCCCGTGCTCGCCCAGCTCGGCGGCGAGCAGCCGTACCTGGTGGGCCTGGTCGGCCTTGGTCGCGGAGTAGGCGATGTTGTCCGGGCCGGCGAACACCGCGTTCTTCGAGGCGATGTAGACGATGTCGCCGCCCAGTTCCTGCGCGATCATCACCCGGGCCGCCTCGCGCGAGACGAGGAAGGAACCGCGGGCCATGATGTCGTGCTGGAGGTCCCAGTCCTGCCCGGACGTCTCGAGCAGCGGCTTGGAGATGGAGATACCGGCGTTGTTGACGACGAGGTCGACGCCGCCGAAGGCGAGCACGGCGGCCCGGAACGCACCGGCGATCTGCTCCTCGGACCTGACGTCGACGGTCACGGCGACGGCCCTGTCGGACCCGCCCAGTTCCTCGGCGACCCGCGCGGCGTTCTCCCCGTCCAGATCGGCCACGACCACGCACGCGCCCTCGGCCGCCAGCCGCCGGGCGATGGCGCGCCCGATCCCGCTGCCCGCGCCCGTCACCAGCGCCACCCGGGTGGCGAGCGGCTCGGGTTCCGGCATCCGCCGGAGCTTGGCCTCCTCCAGCGCCCAGTACTCGATACGGAACTTCTCCGACTCCTCGATCGGCGCGTACGCGGACACCGCCTCGGCCCCGCGCATCACGTTGACCGCGTTGAGGTAGAACTCACCGGCCACCCGGGCGGTCTGCTTGTCCTTGCCGAAACTGAACATGCCCACACCCGGCACCAGCACGATCGCGGGGTCGGCGCCGCGCATCGCGGGGGAGCCGGGCTCCGCGTGCCGCGCGTAGTAGGCGGCGTACTCCTCGCGGTAGGCCGCGTGCAGTTCCTTCAGCCGGGCGACCGCCTCCTCCGGCCGCGCGGACGCCGGCAGGTCGAGGAGGAGCGGACGGACCTTGGTGCGCAGGAAGTGGTCCGGGCAGGAGGTGCCGAGGGCGGCCAGCCGCGGGTGCTCGGCGCGGGCCAGGAAGTCCAGTACGGCGTCGGAGTCGTCGAAGTGCCCGACCTGCGCCCGGTCCCGCGAGGCGAGGGCCCGTACATGCGGCGCCAGGGCGGCCGCCCGCGCCCGCCGCTCGTCCCGGGGCAGCGCCTGGTACCCCTCGATCACCGGACCGAACGGCTCCGGCCGGCCACGCTCGGCGAGGAACGTCCCGGCGGTGCGGATGATGTGCAGCGAGTTCCGCTCGCACTCCTCGGAGGTGTCGCCCCACGCGGTGATCCCGTGGCCGCCCAGCACGCAGCCGACGGCCCGGGGGTTGGCCTCCTTGACCGCGGCGATGTCCAGTCCCAGCTGGAAGCCGGGCCGCCGCCACGGCACCCACACCACGGTGTCGCCGAAGCACTCGGCGGTCAGCTTCTCCCCGTCGGCCGCGCAGGCGAGCGCGATCCCGGAGTCGGGGTGGAGGTGGTCCACGTGCGCGGCGTCGACGAGTGCGTGCATCGCGGTGTCGATCGAGGGCGCGGCACCGCCTTTGCCGTGCAGGCAGTAGTCGAACGCGGCGACCATCTCGTCCTCGCGGGCGACCCCCGGGTAGACCCCGGTGAGGGCCCGCAGCCGGTCCAGCCGCAGCGCGGCCAGCCCCGACCCGGTCAGCGTCCCGAGGTCGCCCCCGGACCCCTTGACCCACATCAGCTCGACGTCGCCGCCGGTGACGGGGTCGGTTCCGGTGCCTTTGGCGGAGGTGTTGCCGCCGGCGTAGTTGGTGTTACGGGGATCGCCGCCGAGCCGGTGCGATCGAGCGAGCAGAGCGGCGGCTTCCGGATGCGATGCCATCTACGTTCAGTCCTTCTTCGAATGGGAAAGAGGGTGAGTGCGCATACTCAGGGGCGCGGGGCTGTTTCACTGTGCGGCCACCGCCGCGCGGGCGCGATCAGCCACAGCGGACCGGCAGTCCGCGACGAGCTGAAACCGGCAGACGCTCACGCCCCCCACCCGGCCTGCTCCCCGCCGACCCGCTCGGCGACGATCCGCTCCGCCCATCCCGACCGCCGGTACGCGACGAGCGGCTCGGGGTCCAGCCCCATCTCCTCGCGCACCTCACGAAGCAGCGGACGCACGTCCGTGTTGTACGCGTCCATCAGCACGGCGTTGGCCTCCAGGACGTCCCCCGCCCGCTGGGCGTCGGCCAGCGCCGACGGATCGACCAGCAGGGCCTTGGCCGTGGCCTCCTGGACGTTCATCACGGAGCGGATGATCGCCGGGATCTTCGCCTCGATGTTGTGGCACTGGTCCAGCATGAACGCCACCTGGGGCGTGAACCCGCCCCCGCGGATCACCTCGTACATGATCCGGAACAGCTGGAACGGATCCGCGGCTCCCACCATCAGGTCGTCGTCCGCGTAGAACCGCGAGTTGAAGTCGAATCCGCCGAGCTTCCCCTCCCGCAGCAGCGTCGCCACGATGAACTCGATGTTGGTCCCCGGCGCGTGGTGACCGGTGTCGACCACGACCTGCGCCTTCTCACCGAGCTTCAGGCAGTGCGCGTACGCCGTGCCCCAGTCCGGCACATCCGTCGTGTAGAACGCCGGCTCGAAGAGCTTGTACTCCAGCAGCAGCCGCTGCCCCTCACCGAGCCGCTCGTACACCTCGGCGAGCCCTTCGGCGAGCCGGTCCTGGCGTGCCCGGATGTCGTCCTGCCCGGGATAGTTCGTCCCGTCGGCGAACCACAGCTTCAGGTCCCTGGACCCGGTCGCGTCCATGATGTCGACGCACTCCAGCAGATGGTCCACGGCCTTGCGGCGCACCCCCGCCTCCGGGTGGCAGATGCTGCCCAGGCGGTAGTCGTCGTCCTGGAAGGTGTTGGAGTTGATCGTGCCGAGCCGCACCCCCCGGTCCGCGGCGTGCCCGGCCAGTGCCGCGTAGTCCTCGACCCTGTCCCACGGGATGTGCAGGGCCACGGTCGGCGCGACTCCGGTGAACTCGTGCACCTTGGCCGCGTCGTCCAGCTTCTCCTGCGGAGTGCGGGGGACACCCTCTTGGGCGAACACCTTGAACCGGGTCCCCGAGTTCCCGTACGCCCACGACGGCGTCTCGACGGCCTGGGTCTGGAGAGCGGCCTTCGCCGCGGCGAGCTCGGTCACGTCAGGGCTCCTGTGACATCGGGTCGTAACGACCACGGAGTGAAACGATTCAGGACGGGAAGCTATGGCGCCCCCGAAGGGGTGTCAACCCCTCCGGCGCAGACGGTTGTCCGTGACCGCAGGGGAGAGCGAAGCCGTCGAGAGATTTTCGACGGACACCCATTGACGTGACATGCATCGCGCGCCTAACGTCCCGGCAACCCAGTTGAAACCTTTCACGACGTGGTGTGGGCCGACCCGCCGACGTCGTCGAGGAGCCCTCATGACCCACCCGTCCGACACGGGTCCGGCCCCGGTTCTCGCACTCAGGGACGTGTCCAAGTCCTTCGGCGCGGTGCGTGCGCTGCGGGACGTCTCCCTGGAACTGTTCCCCGGGGAGGTGCACGCCCTCGCCGGTGAGAACGGAGCCGGCAAGTCGACGCTCATCAAGGCCCTGGCGGGAGTGCACCGGCCGGACGCCGGCCAGGTGCTGCTCGACGGCGCTCCGGTCGTCTTCCACGGCCCCGGCGACGCCCGCGACGCCGGCATCGCCGTGATCTACCAGGAGCCCACGCTCTTCCCCGACCTGTCGATCGCCGAGAACATCTTCATGGGCCGCCAGCCCCGGCGGGCCCTCGGCAGGATCGACCACAGGGCCACGTACCGCGCCACCGCGGCCCTGATGGAACGGCTCGGTGTCGCACTCGACCCGGACCGCCCGGCCCGCGGGCTGTCCATCGCGGACCAGCAGATCGTCGAGATCGCCAAGGCGCTCTCCTTCGACGCCCGCGTGCTGATCATGGACGAGCCCACCGCCGCCCTCACCGGCAGCGAGGTCGCCCGTCTCTTCGGTGTCGTGCGCACCCTGCGCGACCAGGGCGCCGCGGTGCTGTTCATCTCCCACCGGCTGGAGGAGATCTTCGAGATCTGCCGACGCGTCACCACCCTGCGCGACGGCGCCTGGATCGCCTCCGAGCCGCTGGAGGGCATGACCGAGGACGACCTGGTCCGCCGCATGGTCGGCCGCGACCTCGAGGAGCTCTACCCCAAGCAGGACGTGACGCCGGGCGAGGTCGCCCTGAGCGTGCGCCGGCTGACCCGGGAGGGCGTCTTCACCGACGTCTCCTTCGACGTGCGGCGCGGTGAGATCGTCGGCCTGGCCGGACTCGTCGGCGCCGGCCGGACCGAGGTCGCCCGCGCGGTGTTCGGCATCGACCGCTGGGACGCCGGCGGGGTGGAGGTCGACGGGCGGGCGCTCACCAATGGCGCCCCGTCCACCGCCATGGCCGCGGGCCTGGCCCTGGTCCCCGAGGACCGGCGCGCCCAGGGCCTGGTGATGGACATGTCCATCGAGCGCAACATCGGCCTCACCGGACTCCGCAGCACCGTCAGGGCCGGCCTGGTCGACCGCGGCGCCGAGCGCAGCCGCTCCCTCGACTGGGCCGTGCGACTCCAGGTCAAGTACGCCAGGATCGCCGACACGGTGAACACCCTGTCCGGCGGCAACCAGCAGAAGGTCGTCCTCGCCAAGTGGCTCGCCACCGGGCCGAAGGTGCTGATCGTGGACGAGCCCACGCGCGGCATCGACGTCGGCACCAAGGCCGAGGTGCACCGGCTGCTGTCCCGGCTCGCCGCCGACGGCGTCGCAGTCCTGATGATCTCCTCCGACCTGCCCGAGATCCTCGGCATGGCCGACCGCGTGCTGGTGATGCACGAGGGCCGGCTCACCGCCGAGATCCCCCGCACCGACGCCACCGAGGAGACCGTGATGGCCGCAGCCACGGGGAGGGCCGCCGCATGACGGTCACCGCTCCCGAAGAAGCTCCCGTCGCCGGGGTGCCGAAGGCCGCCGCCACCCGGCTGGCCGACCGCGTCTTCAAGATACGCGAACTGGCCATCCTCCTGGTCTTCCTGGTGATGATCGGCGTCACCCAGGCCGGCAACAGCGAGTTCCTGTCCGAACAGGGCATCAAGGACCTGCTGCTGAACGCGACCATCCTGATCCTGGTCGCCACCGGCCAGGCCCTGGTGGTCATCACCCGCAACGTCGACCTGTCCGTCGGCTCCACCCTCGGCATCAGCGCCTTCGCCGCCGGGATCCACCTCCAGGGCGGCGGGAACCCGGTCGTCGCCGTCGCGCTCGCCGTCCTCCTCGGCATCGGCTTCGGACTGCTCAACGGTCTGCTCGTCAGCCTCGGCCAGGTACCCGCCCTCGTGGTCACCCTCGGCACGCTGTACATCATCCGGGGCATCGACTCCATCTGGGTCGGCTCCCGCCAGATCACCGCCGCCGATCTCCCCGAAACCTTCGTCGACTTCGGCTCCGGCGGCATCTCGGCGGTGCCGTACCTGGCGCTGATCGCCCTCGCGGTGGTCGTGGCGACGGCCTACTGCCTCAAGCACTTCGGCAGCGGACGCGAGCTGTACGCGCTGGGCTCCAACCCGGAGGCGGCCCGGCTCGCCGGCATCCCCGTACGCAAGCGGATCCTCGCCGCCTACACCTTCTGCGGCGCCCTCGCCGGTCTCGCCGGCGCGCTCTACCTGGCCCGGTTCGGCAACGTCGACTCCGGTACCGGCACCGGCTACGAACTCACCGTCGTCAGCGCGGTGGTGGTCGGCGGCGTGGTCTTCACCGGCGGCTCCGGCAGCGTCTACGGCGCCGCCCTCGGCGCACTGCTGCTGACCTCCATCAACAGTGTGCTGCCCGCCCTCGGCGTCAGCTCCGTGTGGGTGCTCGCCATCAACGGCATCCTGCTCATCCTCGCCATCGCGGTCGACCGGATCGTCGCGCTGCGCGTGGCCACCGCCCTGAAGAAGAGGAACGCCCGCCATGCCTGAGTCCCTGACGCGTGCGAGCCGCTGGTCCGCCTCGTCGAGGTGGGACACAGCCGTCGGCGCCCTGCTCGTCGTGGTCCTGCTGCTGTCGTTCACCACCGTCGACGGCTTCGGCAACGCGCTCAACCTGTCGTTCCTCATCGGCAACACCCTGCCGATCGCGCTGATCGCCCTGCCCATGACCCTGCTCGTGGTCTCCGGCGAGATCGACCTGTCCGTGGCGTCCACGGCCGGACTGTCCGGCGCCGTGATGGGCGCCCTGTGGAACCAGGGCATGACCATCGAGACGATCATCCCGATCTGCCTCGTGATCGGTGTCCTCTGCGGTCTGGTCAACGGCCTGCTGGTGACCCGCCTCGGACTGCCCTCCCTCGCCGTCACCATCGGCACCCTGGCCGCCTACCGGGGCATCGCGCAGATCGTGCTCGGCTCCGACGCGGTCACCGACTTCCCCACCCCGTACCTGGACTTCGCCGCCGGACGCATCGGCGACACCTTCGTCCCGTACGCCTTCCTGCCGTTCCTGGTGCTGCTCTCCATCGCCGTCGTCGCCCTGCACGCCACCCCGTTCGGACGGTCGCTGTTCGCGATCGGCGCCGGCGAGGAGGCCGCCCGGTTCGCCGGCATCCGGGTCAAGCGGCAGAAGCTGATCCTGTTCACCCTGACCGGTCTGATGTCGGCCCTCACCGGCGTGTTCTGGGCGCTGCACTACGCCAGTGCCCGCTACGACAACGCCACCGGCCTCGAACTCTCCGTCGTGGCCGCCGTACTGCTCGGCGGCATCGACTTCGACGGCGGCAAGGGGACGCTCGGCGGCGCCGTCGCCGGTGTGTTCCTGCTGGGCGCGCTGCAGAACGTGATGAGTCTGCGGGACGTCTCCGCGCAGTCGCAGATCGTCGTGACGGGTGTGCTGCTGGTGCTGTCCGTCCTGGGACCCCGTGTCGCCCGGCAGTTCGCCGTCGCACGTGCCGGACGCCGGGCCGCCGCCCCGCCACCGGTGTCCGAGGCACCCACCCCGACTCCCTGAAACCCTCTCGTCCCTAAGGAACCCGCCATGCGCAAGGCAACCGTCCGCCGTACCTGCGCGGCCCTCGCCGCCGTCACCTCGCTCGCCCTGGCCGCCACCGCCTGCGGCGGCACCACCAAGGAGGACGTCAAGAAGGAGGACGGCGCCGCGGCCCCGGCCGGCCAGGCCGACCCGAACGCCGGGACGAAGAAGGGACTGACCGTCGGCTTCCTGCCCAAGCAGGTCAACAACCCCTACTTCACCACCGCCGACAAGGGCGGCGAGAAGGCCGTGAAGGAACTGGGCTCCAGCTTCAAGGAGGTCGGCCCCTCCAGCGCCACCGACACCGCCGGCCAGGTCTCCTACGTCAACACCCTCACCCAGCAGCAGGTCGACGCCATGGCCGTCTCCGCGCAGGACCCCGGGGCCCTGTGCACCGCGCTCAAGCAGGCCATGAAGAACGGCATCAAGGTCGTCACCTACGACTCGGACACCACCGCCGACTGCCGCAACGTCTTCATCTCGCAGGCCTCCGCCGAGGACCTGGGCCGCACCGAGGTGCAACTGCTCGCCGAACAGATCGGCCACAAGGGCGAGATCGCGATCCTGTCCGCCGCTCAGACCGCGACCAACCAGAACACCTGGATCGACTTCATGAAGGAGGAGCTCAAGGAGCCCCGGTACAAGGACATCAAGCTGGTCAAGGTCGCCTACGGCAACGACGACGCCCAGCAGTCCTTCCAGCAGACCCAGGGTCTGCTCCAGGAGTACCCGAACCTCAAGGGGATCATCTCCCCGACCACCGTCGGCATCAAGGCGGCCGCCCAGTACCTGTCCGGCTCCAAGTACAAGGGCGAGGTCAAGCTGACCGGCCTCGGAACACCGAACGACATGCGCAAGTACGTCAAGAACGGCACCGTCGAGGCGTTCGAGCTCTGGGACCCGGCGAAGCTCGGCGAGCTGGCCGGCCGCACCGCGATCGCGCTGGCCTCCGGCCAGATCACCGGCAAGGAGGGCGAGACCTTCACCGCCGGGGCGATGGGCGAGTACACCATCGGCAAGGACGGCGTGATCAACCTCGGCAAGCCCACCGTCTTCAACGCCGGGAACATCGACCAGTTCGACTTCTGATCCCGGCCTGTCCCCAGGGGAGCGGTACTCATGCAACGCGTCTGTTTTCTGCTCAGGGTCCGGCAGGACCGGATCGCCGAGTACCGCGAACGCCACGCCGCCGTGTGGCCCCAGATGCGCGAGGCGCTCTCGGCCACCGGCTGGCACAACTACTCCCTCTTCCTTCGCGACGACGGCCTCCTCGTCGGCTACCTGGAGACCGAGGACTTCGAGGCGGCCAGGGCCGGCATGGAGGCCACCGGCGTCAACGCCCGCTGGCAGGCCGAGATGGCCCCCTTCTTCGAGTCCCCGGACGGTGCCCGCCCCGACGAGGCGATGACACCGCTGACCGAGGTCTTCCACCTCGCCTGACGAAGGAGCCCGCCATGAGACGACGTACCCTGCCGTCAGGCACCGTGACGGCCCTCGCCCCCGACTCCGCGGCCGCGGGGGCCGCCGCTCCCGGCCCGTCGGTCACCCTTGTCGGCAGCACCACCCCCGACGACCTGGCGCTCTTCTTCGTGTCCTACGACGGCCTGGTCAACAACACCGCGTTCCAGAAGAACGGCCTGCTCACCCACCGGGGCCACCAGTACGCCGCCTGGTACACCGCCGACCGCCACGCCGTCGTCGGCCGCCGCACCCTCGGCGCGAGCACCTGGCAGACCGTGCGGGTGGGCCACACCCTGCGCTACGACGACTCCCACAACGTCATCTCCATGGGCGTCTCGGGGACCGACGGCCGGCTGCACATGAACATGGACTCCCACAGCGACGGCTTCACCTACGTCAAGTCGGTCGCCGGACTCCTGACCGACCCGGCCGGCCAGAGCTGGACCGCGAGCCGCTTCGGCGCCCCGCAGGCCACCCTGGACGGACTCGCCCTCACCTCGCGGTTCACCTATCCGCAGTTCATCGCCACCCCCGAGGGCAGGCTCCAGCTCAGCTACCGTGCGGGCGTCTGCGGCAACGGCCGCAACGCGCTCGCCGAGTACGACGGCACCCGCTGGACGGCACTGGGGGAGTGGACCGGCTCCACCGGCACGTACACCAGCGAGCACGGCTCCTCCACCGCCCGCAACATGTACCTGCACGGCATCGACTACGACCGGCGGGGCCGCCTGCACGCCTTCTTCACCTGGCGCGAGCGTGACGACGCCGTGAGGTGCGACCGCGGTGGCCTCACCAACCACGACACCTGCTACGTGTACTCCGACGACCGCGGCCGCACCTGGCGCACCGACGCCGGCACCGTCGTCGGCAGAACCGGTACCCCCGACCGGGTCCGTGTCACCGACGCCGGACTGGTCGTCGACCCGCTGGACCCGGACCACTCCCTGATGAACCAGGAGAGCCAGTTCACCGACTCCGCCGGCCGGCCGCACGCGATCATCTCCTACGTCCCCGGCCGCTTCGGGCAGTGCACCACGGACCACGTCGCCGACCGCACGGCGAACGGCCGCGCCTTCCACGTCCGCCGCACCGCCGCCGGCGGCTGGCGGAAGACCGTAATCCCCGTCCCGCTGGACAGCAGCCGGCGCACCAAGCTGGTCCTGGACCGGTACGACAACGCCTACGCCGTCCTTCCCCGCCTCCGGGTCGCCGCCGCCTCCGCCGCCTCCGGGCACACCGACTGGCGGCTGCTGTACGACGGCGCCGGGCTCGACGCCTTCGGCGAGGCGGTGATCGACGAGACCCGTGTCGCCCAGGACGGGGTCCTGTCGGTCATGTACCAGGAGAAGTCCACCGGTACGGCGCCCTCACCACTGCGCGTCGCCGACTTCCGGCTGCCCGCCTGACCGTGACCGGCAAGGGGCGGCCGTGCGGGTAGTGTGATGGCCCGCCGAGCCGCCCCCCGTCTCCCTGGAGGTCCCTGCCCGATGGCCCAGTCGGTGGGTATCAAGGACGTCGCCCGCGTCGCCGGAGTATCCGTCGGCACGGTCTCCAACGTGATCAACCGCCCGGACACGGTCGCCGCCGAGACCCGGGCGCGGGTGCTGTCCGCCATAGACCGGCTCGGCTACGTCCGCAGTGAGTCGGCGCGTCAGCTGCGCGCCGGCCGCAGCCGCATCATGGGGCTGCTCGTCCTCGACATGGGCAACCCCTTCTTCGTCGACGTCGCGCGCGGCGCGGAGCGCGCCGCGCGCCAGACCGGGCTCGGCGTGATGGTCTGCAACAGCGCCCAGGACGCGGGAGAGGAGGCCGAGTACCTCTCCCTCTTCGCCGAACAGCGGGTACGGGGCGTACTGCTCACGCCGGCCGACGCCACCGGCCGCAACATCGCGGCGTTCCGCCGGCACGGCATCCCCTTCGTCCTGGTCGACCGGGTCGCCGAGGGCACCACCGAGTGCTCCGTCTCCGTGGACGATGTGGCGGGCGGCGCGCTGGCCGTGGGGCACCTCGTCGACGCCGGGCACCGCAGCGTCGCGTACGTCAGCGGCCCGCCCGGACTGAACCAGGTGCGGGACCGCCGTACCGGCGCCCTGAACGCGCTGGCCGAGGCCGGGCTCGGACCGGAATCCCTGACCGAGCTGCCCACCGAACGGCTCGACGTGGCGGCGGGACGGGATGCGGGCGCCCGCCTCCTGGGACTGGCCGAACGGCCCACCGCCGTGTTCTGCGCCAACGACCTGCTCGCCCTCGGGGTGCTCCAGGCGATGTACGCGGCCGGTGTCGGCGTGCCCGACGACCTGGCCATCGTCGGCTACGACGACATCGAGTTCGCCGCCGCGGCGGCCGTGCCGCTCACCTCGGTGCGGCAGCCCGCCGTCACCATGGGCGCCCTGGCGGCCGGGCTGCTGCTGGAGGAGACCGAGAGCGGCGGCACGCCTCACGAGCACCGCCGGGTCGTCCTCCGTCCGGAGCTGGTGGTCCGGCGCTCCAGCCTCTCGGCCCGTTGACCGGTGCCGCGCAAGGATCGCCTGATCCCGGGCTCGTTGACCGGAGGAACATGTGCTGAACTGGGTGACGGTCCGACAATCCGTTCGTCCCAGGAGTTCCGTTGACCGTCAGCTACCGCCAGCCCGGAGTGGTCCTCACCGACCGCCGCTTCACCGTGCCCCTCGATCACCACAACCCCTCCGGGGAGACGATCGAGCTGTACGCGCGTGAGGTCGTCGCCAGTGAGCGGGCGGGCCAGGACCTGCCCTGGCTGCTCTACCTCCAGGGCGGGCCGGGCTTCGGGGCGAACCGTTTCGTCGGCAAGCCGGCCTGGCTCGGCCGCGCCCTCGCGGAGTACCGGGTCCTCCTCCTCGACCAACGCGGCACCGGCCGCTCCACCCCCGCCAACCGGCAGACGCTCCCGCTGCGCGGCGGCCCCGCCGAACAGGCCGCGTACCTCACCCACTTCCGCGCCGACTCCATCGTGCGGGACTGCGAGGCCATCCGATCCCGGGTGACCGGTGGGGCCCCCTGGAGCGTGCTCGGGCAGAGCTTCGGCGGCTTCTGCACCGTCGCCTACCTCTCCATGGCCCCGGGAGGGCTCGACACCGCGATCGTCACCGGCGGTCTGCCCTCCCTCGACGCCCACGCCGACGACGTCTACCGGGCCGCCTACCCGCGCGTCGAACGCAAGGTCGCCGCCCACTACGCCCGCTACCCGCAGGACGTCGAACGCGCCCGCCGCGTGGCCGACCACCTCCTCACCCACGAGGTCGTGCTCCCGAACGGCTACCGTTTCACCGCCGAGGCGTTCCAGTCCCTCGGCCGGATGCTCGGCGCCGGGGACGGCAGCCACCGGCTGCACTACCTCCTGGAGGACGCCTTCGTCCGCACCCCGGGCGGCCCCGCGCTCTCCGACGCCTTCCAGGAACAGGCGCAGAGCCTGCTGTCGTTCGCCGGCCACCCGCTGTACGCGCTCGTCCACGAGGCGATCTACGGCCGGGACGACCGGCCCACCGCCTGGTCCGCCGAACGCGTACGGGCCGAGTTCCCCCGGTTCGACGCGGCCAAGACGCTCGCCGGGGACGAACCGCTGCTGTTCACCGGCGAAACCATTCACCCCTGGATGTTCGACTGCGACCCGGCGCTGCGCCCGCTGCGCGAGACCGCGGAACTGCTCGCCGAGCGGACCGACTGGACACCCCTCTACGACCCCGCGCGCCTCGCCGTCAACGAGGTCCCGGCCGCGGCGGCCGTCTACCACGACGACATGTACGTCCACACACCCCACTCGCTCGAGACCGCCGGTAGGATCCGCGGTCTGCGCACCTGGGTCACCGACGAGTTCGAGCACGACGGCGTGCGGGCCGGCGGCCCCCGCGTGCTGGACCGGCTGCTCTCCCTGGCACGCGACGAGGCGTGACGCGTGCCCGCCGCGCTGTCGGTGCGGCGGGTTAGTCTGCGGGCATGAGCGAGCCGGTGATCAGCCAACTCCAGCCCATGCCCGAAGACTGGCGGCGAGCCCTGGCCGTCGTCGCCCATCCGGACGACCTCGAGTACGGATGCGCGGCGGCCGTCGCGTCCTGGACCGACGCCGGCCGTGAGGTCTCCTACGTCCTGGCGACCCGCGGGGAGGCGGGCATCGACACCCTGGAGCCGGCGGAGTGCGCACCGCTCAGGGAGCGCGAGCAGCGCGCGAGCGCGGCCGTGGTCGGCGTGTCGGACGTGGACTTCCTCGACCACGCGGACGGCGTCGTCGAGTACGGCCCCGCACTGCGCCGGGACATCGCCGCCGCGGTGCGCAGATACCGGCCCGAACTGCTGATCACCCTGAACCACCGGGACACCTGGGGCGGCACCTACTGGAACACCCCGGACCACGTGGCCGTCGGGCGCGCCACGCTGGACGCGGCCGGTGACGCCGGCAACCGCTGGATCTTCCCGGAGCCGGCCGAGCGCGGCCTCGAACCCTGGAACGGCGTCCGCTGGGTGGCGGTCGCCGGTTCCGACCGCCCCACGCACGCGGTGGACGCGACCGGCGGTCTTGAGCGGGCGGTGCGCTCCCTGCTCGAACACCGCACCTATATCGAGGCGTTGACCGACGAGGACCCGGAGGCGTACGCACGCGGCCTGCTGACCGGCTTCGCCGAGGAGACGGGGAAGCGGTTCGGGAACCGCCCGGCGGTCGCCTTCGAGCTGTTCGCCCGGTGACCGTGCTGAACGGCGACGAGGAGGTGCTGGCGCGGAGCTTCGAGGAGCACCGGGGCCATCTCGAGGCGGTCGCCTACCGCATGCTCGGCTCGCTCACCGAGGCCGAGGACGCCGTCCAGGAGGCCTGGCTGCGCCTGGGCCGGGTCGACCCCGGCGAGATCGTCAGCCTGGGCGGCTGGCTGACCACCGTGACCGGCCGGATCTGCCTGGACATGCTGCGCGTACGCACCGCGCGCCGGGAGCAGCCGATCGACGAGACCTTCGTCCCCGACCCGGTGATCAGGCCCGTGGCGCAAGCGGACCCGGAACACGAGGCGCTGCGCGCGGACGCGGTGGGCGTGGCCATGCTGGTGGTGCTGGAGAGACTGGAGCCCGACGAGCGGCTGGTGTTCGTCCTGCACGACATGTTCGCCGTGCCGTTCGGCGACATAGCGCCCGTCGTGGAGCGCAACGCGGCCGCCACCCGGCAGCTCGCCTCCCGGGCCCGCCGCCGGGTACGGGACGCCACCCCCGCGTCCGATCCCGACCTGGGCCGGCAGCGACGGGTGCTCGACGCGTTCATGGCCGCCGCGCGCGGCGGTGACTTCGAGGCACTGGTCGCCGTCCTGCACCCGGACGTGGTGCTGCGCGCCGACGCGGGCCGGGTCGTCCGCGGCCTGGCCGTGTCCAAGACGCTCCGGGGTGCGAAGCCGGTGGCCGAGTCGGCGATGATGTTCGCCCGCTACACGGCGGCGGCGCGCGTGGTCCTCGTCAACGACGCGCTGGGCCTGCTCAGCGTGGAGGACGGCCGGATCCGTTCGGTCGTGTCGGTCACCGTCACCGACCACCGCATCACGGGTCTGTACATCCTGGCCGACCCGTCCCGCCTGGAGCACCTGGTCGCTCCGGACGCCGGGAACTGACACCGGCGAAGGCCGTCCCGGGCCACGCCCCGGGACGGCCGCGCGGGCCGGTCCGCTCGGAACCGAGCCGTGAGCGGGTGCGCGACCTGTGCGCCCGCGCTCTGCTCGGCGTGCTCACGCGCCTTGAGGAGTCCCACAAGGATCACGCCACCTGGTTGGCGTGCACCCCGATCTTCGATAGGTTAGGCAAGGCTTACCTAAGAGGAGGTTCGGAATGGGTGACGACACGCACGGCTGGACGGCCGCGCCGGGCGCGGCGGACCGGGCGCGCTCGGTGCTCGCCACCGCGTGGTCCTGCGCGGTGACCGCGGAGGGCACCAGGGAGGAGTTCGCCGGCGCGCACACCGTGACCGACGACGGACGGGTCCTGCTGGACGTGCCGGCGGACAGCGCCCTGTTCGCCGTCGCGCTCTGCGCGCCCCGCGGCGAACCGTCCGCCGTGCTGGAGTTCGCCGACGCCGCACCCGTCCCGGTCCGCGACCGGATCCGTGCCCGGCTGTGGCTCGCGGGCTGGTTCTCCCTCCAGGACGGCCGTCTCGCCTTCCGGCCGACACGCGTGGTACTCCGGCAGGCGTCCGGCGCCGTGCTCGTCGACCTCGACGACTTCGCCGCAGGCGTGCCCGACCCGCTGGCCACCGCCGAGGCCCGGCTGCTCACCCACCTCGCCGACTGCCACCGCGACGCGGTCGAACGGCTCACCCGCCTCGTCGACGCGGGCAGCCTGCACGGCGCGCTCCGCGTCCAGCCGCTCGCCGTCGACCGGCACGGACTGACCCTGCGCATCGAACGCGTCCGCACCGACAGCGACGTACGGCTGCCCTTCCACGCGCCCGCCGACGATGTCGCCGCACTCACCGAACGCATGCACGCGCTGCTCTCGCAGGCCGCGGCCGCCTCCTGCCCCCGGGCACTGCAGCGGCAGCGCGCGGACGGCGACGGGTGAGGCGAACGGCGCGCCCGCGCGGTGCGGTGCACCGCGCGGGCGCGCCTCCGGGAGCCGGCGCCGCGGGACATCAGGCTCTCAGGACCGAGGGGAGGCGCCCTGACGGTTCCGGCGCAGCCGCTCCGGAACGCGGAGGCGGTCCCGCACCCGGGTCAGCCGGGGCAGCCGCTCGCGCTGTTCCTGCGAGTGCCGGTCCAGCTCCTCGAAGAGCCGGCGGGTGCGGTGCTCGGTGTCCATCTCGTCGAGGATGCGGTTGACCTCGGTGAGCACCGCGCCCAGCAACTGCCACTGGCGCGCGTCACGCCGGGCCTCCTCGAAGAGCAGCTGGGCCAGTCGGTCACGGGTGGCCGCCGCCTGCCGCAGCTCGGAGGCGAGCCGCTCCTCGGCCGACTCGGCGTTGGCACTCGTACTCGTGGTCACCAGCACCGCGAAACTGACCACGGCGTCGGCGATCTCGGACAGCAGCTGCTCGAAGACGACGCCCGTCTCCCGCGCGAACAGCCGGCCCGGGCCGCGTTCCTTGGACAGGTCGGTCAGGGTGCGGGCCAGCACCCGCAGCACCACCGTGCAGATCTCCAGCGTGTCCAGGCCGGTACGCAGCACGACTCGGTGCAGCAGCCCCTCACGCACCCGCGGGTTGAGCCGCAGACTGTCCTCCGCCTGCCGGAGATCCGCGTCCACCTCGTAGATGTCGTGGTCCAGCCGGCGGGCCTCGTGCAGCCGGGCCGCCGCGCGCTCCGAGGGCGGCCCCTGTGCTGCCTCCTCGCCGATCCGCAGCATCAGCTGCCGCACCCGCCGCGCCAGCTCCTCGATCGACTCGCCTGCCTCCTCCACCCACACCGGCGGGGCCAGCAGCAGGTTGAAGCCCATGCCGACGAACGCTCCGATCAGCGTCTCCACGATCCGGGCCCATGCGGTGTCCCCGTGGGTGGTCACCCCGAGCACCAGCATCGCGCTGATCGCCACCTCGGGGACGAACTCGTTCACCCGCACCAGATGGCCGATGATCAGCGACGACAGCAGGAGCAGGGCCAGGCTCCACCAGGTCAGACCCACCAGCAGGCTGAAGAGGATCGCCAGGACGACCCCGGTCACCACGGCGTTCACCCGGCGCAGCCCGGTGGTGAGCGTGGAGTACAGGGTGACCTGGACGACGAGCAGCGCGGTCAGGGGCGCGGTGAGCGGGGCGGCCTCCGGACTGAGCCGCACCGCGATGACGTAGGCGACCGTGGCCGCCGCGGCCGACCGCAGCGTCTGCACGGCCACCGGGTCCCGGCGCTGCTTCACGAAGCGGACGGCCGGCGCGGTCATCTCACGTACGGCTTGCATCCTCGGACGGTTCCCCCTCCCCGGACGCGTCGAACGTGTTCAGCAGCGACGGCAGCCCCACGGAGCACAGCCGGGAGGACCTACAGCGTGTCGAGGAAAGCGAACAGGTTGCCGCGCGTGCGGTCGATCTGCTCCTCCACGGTGAGGCTCTCCTCGAACCGGGGCCCGGTCTCGGGGACCTTCCTGCCGCGCAGATAGAGGGAACAGGCGAGGTCGGTGCACATGTAGGCGCCGACCGAATTGCCCTCGCGGCCGGCCGTCCCCGCCTTGCGCGCCGTCATCAGAGCCACCCCGCCGCGCGGGTGTGTCGTCAGGCACAGGGAGCACATGCTGCGGTGCAGGAAGCCGCGCCGGGCGGGCTGGAACCGCATGGCCACCCCGACGGGCCGGCCGTCGCGTTCGACGACGAGATAGCTGCGGTCGGGTGCGCCCGGATCACGCCAGCCCAGGAAGTCGAGATCGTCCCAGGGACGTGACGCCAGGTCCCGGGGCACGGCCAGCCGCCTGGCCTCCCCCTTGGAGCAGTTGATGAACGACGTGCGGATGTCCTGCTCGCTGAGCGCTCTCATGGGGGGCCGTCTCCTGGCGGGTGCCGTGCGGTGGTTGTCCGTGTCCTGCGAAGTCCTGCGAAGTCCTGCGAAACCCGGGAGGCCCGGTCTCCGGCCCAGGCTAGGGACCTGACGCCCGCAGGAGCCAATGGATTTCCGCGCCGGCGCCGAACACGCCAGGCCGCGCTCCGTACGCTGTTCCGCAGCCGCCGAGGGGGAGGGCCATGACGGCTGGACGACGTCCAGGAGGTCGTCCGGGGCCGCTGAATGGCACGGGACCGGGCGGCACGGACATCACGCCGTCCTGCCCTTCGGCGGTAGGCCGCAGATCGGCAGGGGTTCGGAGGGAGCCGCATGGCGGGGCGGAACGGGCGCACGGCGCGTGACCTCGGACGGGCCGGCCGCGCGGCCGTGCTTCAGCGGCTCTGCTTCGACGGCCCGCTCAGCCCTTTCGAGCCCGGCCCCGCGACCGGGCCCAGCTCCGGGTCCGTGAGCGATGTCGTCGCCGGCCTGGTCGCCCCGGGCCCGGGATTCCCACCGCCGGCCCGGCACACAACGCCCGAGGACCGCACCGCGGGCCGGTCCGTCCCGGTGCGCCGGGGTCCGTGACAGAAGCGCACCGACATGCCGGGCGGCGCCCGGTCGAGCCGGCCCGGCGCGGTGGCCCGGTGGTGGCCGCGGCGCCCGCCGGGACGCGGCGGACTACGCCGACGGCTCCTCCGGTACGGGCTGCTCCGCGTTGCCGGACCCCGGCTGAGGGGCGCCCTGGCGTCCCGTGCCGGCCTCGTCCGTGTCGGGGACGTCGGGTCCGGACCCCGCCTCGTCCGACGCGCCGGCCTTCCTCTCGCTCTCCCGTTCCGCGGCCGCCGGTGCGACCTCCCAGGGATCCTCGTCGGGACCCGCCTGCTGGTCCGGCAGATCGCGGGGGACAGCGGCGCCGTTCTCCCCGGGTCCTTCGAGACGGTGGTCGGTCACGTCCCTCTCCCTTCATCCGTGCGTAAGCCGTCGCGGGTACCTCCACGCGGGCCCGCCAAACCTGGTACTCAGCACTCAGCAGCACTCAGCCCACCTTGCGCCCCCGCAGCGGTTCCGTCGCGTCCCCCGCACCCTGCCGCATGCCCCGCAGGAACTCCTCCACCACCTGCGTCGCCGTGCGCTCCGGCCGCCAGCCGAGCTCCACGCGCGCACGGGTGCAGTCCATCAGCGGAAGCCGCAGCACGGCGTCGAACAGATGAGGGGAGGCCGGCAGCAGCCGCAGTCCCCAGGCGGCGGCGACCGCCGAGCGGGCCGCGGTGCGCGGCAGCCGTACCCGGCGGGTCCCGAACATCTCCCCGAGCAGATCCGCGTCGACCGTCGGCTCGGCGGCGAGGTTGAACGCGCCCCGTGCCCCGGCGGACAGCACCGCCAGCCGGTAGGCACCGGCCGCGTCGTCGGTGTGCAGCGCCTGCACCCGCAGGCCCGGTATGTCGGGCAGGAAGGGCAGCACATCCGGCCGCGCCAGCTGCCCCGGCAGGAAACGCCCGCCGAAGATGCGGCGCTGCTCGCTCGCCGACTCCCGCTTGAAGAGGAACGCGGGCCGCATCCGTACCACCCGGACGGCCGGGTGGTCCCGTTCGAACGTGTCCAGTGCCCGCTCCAGATACGCCTTCTCCCGGCAGTAGGCGGCGTCCGGCCAGCCATGTGTCGGCCACGACTCGTCCACCGCGGAATCCTTCGGGCCCGGCGAGTACGCCCCGACCGACGAGGCGTGCACCAGCGCCGGCACCCCCGCCTCGGCCACCGCGTCGAACACCCGCATACTGCCGAGCACATTGGTGCGCCAGGTGGTCGCCGGATCGTGCGTCGGCTGGAACGCCCAGGCCAGATGGACCACCGCGTCCGCGCCGGCGAATTCCTCCACGAGATCGAACCGCTCCGACGCCACGTCCACCGCCGACCACTCGGTCTTCGACGGCGACCACCCGGGGACCCGCCGGGCCAGACCCCGTACGGACCCGACCTCCGGTTCCTCCGAGAGTGCGCGCACCACGCTCGTTCCGGCGTTGCCGGTGGCGCCCGTGACGACGACCCTCATGCCCGCCTTGCCGCTCACCTTCCGCTCCTCTCGGCCGTACGCTCCGCGGAGCCGGCCGGGTACCCCTCAGCCGCGCGCGTGCACACGCCGTCCGGCCGGTGCCCGCGAGGACGCACGTCCGCGCGCCGCGAACGAGCCGGACAGGAGGAAGCCCCGACCGTGACGGGGGAATCACGGCCGGGGCGGACAAAGGGTGGGCACGGATGGCGGTCGCCTCTCGGCGAAAGGCTCCACAGGGCTTCAGCCGAACGATCGTCCCTGTGGGCGAATGGTGAGGCCCGGGGACACTGTCCCATCCGCACCCACGTCCTGTTCAACGGCCGGCCCCCTCCGGCTGTTCCGCCTCCGGCCGTCTTCGCGCGTGAGGTGTGTCACCGGCCCTGCCCGCCACCGTCCAGTTCGGCCCAGAGGTTCTCCGCCTGGAGCAGCAGCGTGCCCAGGACGGCCGCCCGCGCGGCGTCCCGTCCGGCGTGCTCCCGCAGTCCCTCCTGGAGCCTCTCGTGCAGTTCCCGCATCACCGCCTCCGTCCGCTCGTCCAGCAGCGGATCCGCCCGCTCCCCGCTGCCCGTCAGCCGGTCCGCGTCCGCCCGGCAGCCGTCGCCGAGCAGCTCCAGCAGTTCCGCGTAGCAGCGCAGCACCGCCGTGTCCGGTGCCGCGGGCGTGCGCTCCTCGTCCGCGGCCACCGCCAGGCCGCGGGTCAGCGCCGTGAGATGCCCGGCGACCCGGCTGAAGCGCTGGTCCTCCTCCGGCGGTGGCAGGGCCTCGGTCGGCGCCCGGTGCAGGCTGCGCAGGATGCCCGAGGTCAGCCGCAGGCTCTCCCTGCTCCACCCGCGTGCCGAGCGCAACGCCTCCAGGCGGTCCTGGAGCCGCGCCGAGGCCTGCACCCAGCCGGCGGCCGTCTGCGCGTCCCACTCGCCCTCCCGCAGGTCCCCGGCCAGGCTGTGCAGCACATCGCCGCTCTCCCGGGCCAGCGCCGCCAGGTTCTCCCTGACGTCCCGCAGATGCACCGGCGGCAGGACGAACGCGTTCACGGCGATCCCGATGACCGCGCCCAGCGCCGCCTGCCCCAGCCGGTGCCCGACGGCGGCTGCGCTCACCGTTCCGGTGGCGATGGTGAACACCGCCGTGGTCGCGGCGTAGATGCCCTGGTCGCCGAAGCGCGGCCAGTTCGACAACAGCACCAGTACCGGCACGGACAGCGCGAGGGCGCCCGTCGTGTCGCCGGTGACCGCCTGTGCCCCCGAGGCCACCAGCGCGCCCACACAGATCGCGGCGAACTGGCGGACTCCCTGCACGATCGAGCTGTAGACGGTGGCCTGCACCAGGACCAGCGCCACCCAGGGCGCCATCAGGGCCATGGGATCGCCGAGCCAGACCTGGGCCAGCAGCCACGCCAGCAGGGCCGCGGCGGCGGCCTTCAGCGACTGGACGACGAGGTCCCGTTCCCGCCCGGGTCCCCGCCAGGCGGCCCGTGCCGCCCGGCCGGCGGACCGGACGTCCCAGCGCACCGCCTCCCGCGCCCGAGCCACCGCGGTACCCCGCCCCTCGGCCTCACCGCGCCGCATCACTTCTCCCGTACCTGCCATGCCCTGCGGGTATCCCGTTCGCACGGCACTTCATGCCCTGCGCGTGGCACCTCATGCCAGGAGACCGTCCGGGAGCGACGCCAGGAGGTGGGCCGGATCGTCGTAGACCGCGTCCGCGCCGGCCGCCTCCAGATCGGCGCGCGGAATACCGCCGCACAGCACGCCCACGCAGCGCACCCCCGCGCGGCTGCCCGCCCGCATGTCCCACACCGTGTCGCCGACGAACACCGCGCGCTCCGCCGGCGCCCCGGCCAGCTCCAGGGCGTGCTCGACGGGCTCCGGCGCGGGTTTCCCCTCCTCGACGTCGTCGGCGCTCGCGGTCGCGCCGATCGCGTCGTCGGCGTCGATCGCCCGGCGCAGCGCGCTCAGTTCCGCACCGCCGGCCGAAGTGGCCAGGACCACGGTCCAGCCCTCCCCGTGCAGCCGCCTCAGCAGCCGGCCGGCGTCCGGCAGGGCGGGCAGCCGGTCGAAGTACTGCCCGTACAGCGCCTTGTGGGCGGCGCTGAGCTCCGCGTCGCGGCCGGTGTCCCGGTCCTCGCCCAGCAGGTGGGCGATCAGGGCGGAGGAGGGCAGTCCCACGGCCCGGTGGACGGCGTGCATCGGCACCCGGTGGCCCGCCTGGCGGAACGCCTCCCACCAGGCCGTCACATGCAGATGATTGGTGTCGACCAGAGTGCCGTCCACATCGAACACGGCCGCCCGTTCCATACGCTGTCCTTCCTCCGGGAGCGGACACGGGTACCACCTCAGCCGTCCGCCACTCCGGCGGGCACCCGCCGCTCGCGGGCCCACGCCAGCAGCTCGTCCAGCGGCCATGTGGTGACCACCCGCTCCGGCGGCACCCCGCACTCCTGCGCGCGGGCGCAGCCGAGGATGCCCCAGTCCAGCTGGCCCGGCGCGTGCGCGTCGGTGTCGACGGAGAACAGCACACCCGCCTCCACCGCCTGGCGCAGCAGCCGTCGCGGCGGGTCGAGCCGCTCGGGCCTGCTGTTGATCTCCAGGGCGGTGCCGGTCTCCGCGCAGGCCGCGAACACCTCGGCGGCGTCGAACTCCGACGGGGGCCGGGCGCGTCCGGTCAGCAGCCGGCCGGTGCAGTGGCCGAGGATGTCGGAGCGCGGGTCGCGCACCGCGGCCACCATCCGGCGGGTCATCGACCGGGAGTCCATCCGTAGCCTGGAGTGGACCGACACCACCACGACGTCCAGCCGGTCCAGCAACTCGGGCTCCTGGTCGAGGGACCCGTCCTCGAGGATGTCGCACTCGATTCCGGTCAGCAGCCGGAACGGCGCCCAGGTCTCGTTGAGCTCCGCCACCACGTCCAGCTGCTCGCGCAGCCGGCCGGCCAACAGCCCGCGGGCCACGGTCAGCCGGGGTGAGTGGTCCGTCAGCCCCGCCCACTCGTGGCCCAGCGCAGCGGCGGTCCGGCCCATCTCCTCGATCGGGCTCCCGCCGTCCGACCAGTCGGAGTGCAGATGGCAGTCCCCGCGCAGCAGCTCCCGCAACCGCTGCCCCTGCCGGTCCGCGGGCTCCCGGCCCGCCTCGTCCTCCAGCTTGCGCAGATAGCCGGGCCGGTCCCCGGCCAGCGCCTCGCGCGCCACCTGCGCGGTCTTCGGCCCGACACCTCTGAGTCCCTCGAGCGTCCCGGCCTCCGCCCGCGCGCGCACCTCGTCCGCTCCCAGCTCCGACAGGGTCCGCGCCGCGGTGCGGAAGGCACGGACGCGGTACGTCGGAGCCAGGGACCGCTCCAGCAGGAAGGCGATCCGCTCCAGCGCCTCGACGGGGTCCATCGCCACCTCCTCGCTCCAGGGTTCCCCAGCGCGGGACGGGCCGCACGGCGGAGACGGGACCGGTTCCTCCGTCCCCGGCCGTACGGGTACCGGCGCATCCGGGGAGCGGGCCGGCGGCGGCTTTGCGCCGGTTCGCGCACGGACGCCGCGTTCACCCGGTTTGCGCTCTACCCTCGATGCATGACCGAAAGCGCGAGCCCGTACATGTCGAACCCGCGGATCACGGTGCTCGGGGTGCAGCCCGGGACCCCGCCGTTCCGGATCGTGCAGATCGACGGACAGGTGGTCGGTGAGGCCCGGACGATCACCGACGTGCTGCAGGCCGCCGCAGCGTTCGGGATCACCGTCCACGACCTGGACGATCCGGACACGGTCCGCTGGGTGGGCGGGGACAAGCTCACCTGGACCCCGCGCCACTCCGCACGGGCCGCCGAGAAACAGGACGAGCGGCCCTGACACCCGGGGTGCCCCGTGGCCGTCCCGGCGGCTGCCCCCCCCCGCCGGCCGGTGAAGGGAGGGGTCAGGCCGGTGACTTCCGGGCGTGCACGGTCCGGCTGAGGCGCCGGCCCACGAGCAGATAGCCGAGGAGAGCTCCGCCGGTGTTCAGGATGACGTCGTCGACGTCGAAGGCGCGTCCGGTCACCAGGAAGCCCTGGGCGACCTCGACCAGCAGCATCACCACGGCCGTCAGTACCAGCACCCGCAGGAATCCGCGGGTGCGCGGCGCGACGACCGGCGCGAGGACGCCGAAGGGCACGCCCAGCAGGATGTTGCCGCCGATCTGACGCACCGCGTCGCGCAGTGCGGGCTGGTCGAGATAGGCCCGCAGTGACCGGCCGGGACGCAGGTTGGTGTGGGTCAGTGCCTCCGAGGCGGGGGAGGGCTGCAGGGTGAGCCGGGCCAGCACCACCGCGAAGACCACCATGAACACGACGGCGCACAGCAGCACCAGCAGCCGCACGGGGAGGGGGAGCGGACGTGCGGCGGCGCGGGCCATGGGTCCTCCTGGTTGGCAACTTCCTTCTGAGGTAAGCCGGTTACCCCTGTCAGGGGTTGTCAGTCGCCGTAGGTGACCCGCACCTTCTCGAAGCCCAGGGAGCGCAGCAGGCCTTCGAGCATCTCGGTGGTGTTGGTCTCGGCCCGGGTGGTGAGTCCGCTCTCCTTCGCCGCGTCGCCGATGTGCCGCACCGCGAGCTTCTGCACGGCCTGTTCGCTGTTGGGATTGTCGGAGAAGAAGTCGCCGAGCCGGTCGAGCAGCCCTCGCTGCCTGGAGACGGCGTACGAGCGCTCCGGGTTCAACGCCGGTGTCCCCAGGCGTGCGTGGGGCAGCCGCAGCGTGGCGGACGTACGCTCGTCGTCGACCCGCACATCGCCCTGGCCCAGCCTGCCGAGGTCGACGTAGGCGTCCACGGTGCCCGCGCCGACGTACAGCGTGCGGCTGCCGCGGACCGCGTCGGGCAGGAACTTGGCGTCCTTCTCCAGGTCGACCACGACCTGGAAGTTGCCCGTGGCGGCGTCGTAGCGGCTGATGTCCTGGATGGACTCCAGGAGAGCGGGTCCGGAGCGGTCCCGGGTCTCGGTGCCGAACAGGTCCTTCAGTCCCGGCAGCACACTCATACGGATTCCGGCGAACAGCACGGCCAGCAGCAGGACCACCGAGCCGACCACTTTCACCCATCCGGGGACGCGGCCGGCCGGTTTCCTCGTGGGAGTCGTCATGGCGACGGCCCTCCTTCCTGAAGTCCGGATGCCCTTCGGCCGGGCGGGCAGACAGGGAAGTCGAGGAATCGAGGCCGCACCGGAAGCACGGAGGGGGCGCACTGAGGGGCGCCCGCACGCGGAACCGCCGGCGGGCCGAGGCGCCGTCAGGCGGGACCGGAGGCGGATTCCGGCTGCTCCGCCGCCGCGGCCAGGGCGGCGTCCAGGGTCGGCCACGGGGGCAGCAGGCGGGACAGGCCGGTGATGCGGAGCATGCGCAGGGTCAGCGGATGGGCGCAGACGAGGCGCAGGCCGCCCGGCCCGTCCGCCGTCCGGTGCCGGGCCCGGTACAGCAGGCGCAGTCCGGAGCAGTCGAAGAATTCGACCCCGGTCAGGTCGATCACGACCCGGGCGTCCGCTTCGGCGGTCGCCACGTCGAGATGCGGGACCATCTCCTCGGCCGCGGCGATGTCGATCTCACCGCGGAACTCCAGCACCGTGTGTCCCCGGACCTGGCGGACGCTGAGGTGCCGGGTCGGCGGTGCCGGTTCGTACCGCACGACGCCATCGCCTCCATACTGCTCCGTGCAACGGGGAAGTGGATCGGTCCAACACCGGTCCCGTCCCTGCAAGTTACCTTCGGTCGAGCGAATCTGAGCATGTTCGATTGACATATGTCTTCGAATTGCGACCAAGTTTCTTCGTGTCTCCTCCGTGCCGGGGGCCGACTGAAACCGGCGAGCCGGGACAGGTGTCACGTACGGCACGGGGCAGCAGCGCCCCGTGCAGGGACCCCGGAGGAGACATGGCACTGGTGACGACGGGTGTGGTGGTGCTCGACTGCGCCGAGCCCGAGAAACTCGCCGCGTTCTACAAGGAGTTGCTGGAGGCCGACGAGGTCGGGTCCAACGCCAACCGAGTGGAGATCCGGGCCGCCGACGGCTTCCGTCTGGCGCTGCGCCGCGATGTCAACGTGACCGCGCCCAGCTGGCCCCGCCCGGAGAACTCCCTCCAGGCACACGTGGAGTTCGTGGTGGAGGATCTGGACGCGGTGGAACGCCTGATCGTGAGCCTCGGGGGCCGCCCGACGGAGACGGGCGACCCCGCGAGGCCCAATGACGTGCGCGGCTACGCCGACCCGGCGGGCCATTCCTTCACCGTCCGCCGGGGCCTCCCGACGGCGCCGAAGCAGGGCTGACCGGCCCGGTCAGTCGCGGCCGCCCTTGTCCGGGACCGGCCAGGTGCCCGTGGAGCGTTCGATCGCCTTGGCGCCCGCACGGTCCACGGCACTGCGCACCACCGCGAAGATGGCGCCCTGGATGGCCGCGGCCAGCAGGATCTCCCCCCAGCGGCGGTCCCGGTCCAGCGCGTCCGGCGCGTTGTCCTCGTGCCGGATCACCTTCCAGGTCTTCTGGAAGGCCATCCCCGCCAGGGTGCCGCTGGTCCAGCCCAGCGCGAACCCGATGGGCTTGTACGCGAGGGGCATCTTCTGCTTGGCCTTCTTGCTCTTCTTCGCCACGTGGATCTCCCAGGTCGGTGTCGGTTCTGGTCGGTGAAGGGTTCGTCGGGTCGTGGTGTTACGGGGCTCCGGGGCCGTCAGGCCGGGTGCGGGTCAGGGACGGCTGTGCGCCGGGACCTCCTCGCCGGCCCGGACCGGCCCCGGCGGCGTGCCGTCCCCGAAGGGCCGGCCGCCCAGCTCCTCACGGTGATGGGGCGTGGTCCACCCGGACAGATCGGGGCCGAGGGGCACGATGCCGGACGGATTGATACCGGTGTGCACCCGGTAGTAGTGCTGTTTGATGTGGTCGAAGTCCACGGTGTCGCCGAAACCGGGCGTCTGGTACAGGTCACGGACGTAACCCCACAGCACCCGGTTCTCGGCCAGCTTCCACCGGTTGCACTTGAAGTGGCCGTGATACACCGCGTCGAACCGCACCAGCGTGGTGAACAGCCGGATGTCCGCCTCGGTGATGGTGTCACCGACCAGGTACCGCTGCCCCTCCAATCGCTCCGCCAGCAGTTCCAGGCGCCGGAACAGGGCCGTGCACGCGGCCTCGTACTCCTCCTGGTCCGTGGCGAAGCCCGCCCGGTACACGCCGTTGTTGACGTCCTGGAAGACGTCGTCCATGACCGCGTCGATCTCCTCGCGCCGCGCCGGCGGATACAGATCCGGCGCCCCGTCGCGGTGCAGGGCCGTCCACTCGGTGGCGAGGTCCAGGGTGATCTGCTGGTAGTCGTTGGTGACCAGCTTCCCGCTGGGCACGTCCACGATCGCCGGCACACTCACCCCGCCCGGATAGCCCGTCTCCCGACGGTCGTAGGCCTCGCTCAGACAGCGGATGCCCAGCACCGGGTCGCGGCCGTCCGGATCCAGGGTGAAGCGCCAGCTCCGGTCGTCCTGCACCGGGTCCGTGACGGCCAGGGACAGCGCGTCCTCGAGACCGAGCAGGCGCCGGGACACCAGGGCCCGGCTCGCCCACGGACAGGCCCGGCTCACGATCAGCCGGTAGCGCCCCGCCTCCACGGGCGGGCCGTCCCGGCCGTCCGCGGTGATCCGGTCCGCGAAGTGGGCCCTGGACCTCTTGAACTTCTTCCTGCCGTACGCACTGTTGCCGCCGCCCCCGTCGTCGGGGCCCATGATGCTCTCCTCGTCGCCGTTCGGATGTCCCTTCACCGCGTTCCCCGTTTTCCGCCGACGGCACGGTGTGTGCTGGGCCGACCGGGGCAATCGGCCGAAGGTGACTACTCGATCGGATCGCAGAACCCGGATCACCGTGCTGGTGGCGCTCGCCGCCAATCTGGTGATCGCCGTCGCCAAGGCCGTCGGCGGACTGGCCGCGGCCTCCCCCGCCTTGCTGTCGGAAGCGGCGCACTCGGTCGCCGACAGCCTGAACGAGGTGTTCCTGCTGGCCGCGCTGCGCCGCAGCAGGCGCCCGGCCGACCGCCGTCACCCGTTCGGCTACGGCAAGGAGCGCTTCTTCTGGTCCCTGCTCGCGGCCGTCGGCATTTTCGTGATGGGAGGCTGCTTCTCCTTCTACCAGGGTGTCGAGGCCTTCAGGAACGGCGGCGGGGAGGACCTGAACGGCTATGTCGCCGGACTGGTCGTGCTCGGTATCGCCCTGCTCGCCGAGGGCGGTTCCCTGCTGCGCGCCCTGTACCAGGTGCGCCGGCAGGGAGGCATGGGCAGCGGACTGCGGGATCCGGCACTGCGCACGGTGGTCGCCGAGGACGGCACCGCGGTGGTGGGAGTCACCCTCGCCATCGCGGGCATGGCGCTGCACATGATCACCGGGCAGGTGGTGTGGGAGGCGTCCGCCTCGCTCGCCATCGGGGCGCTGCTGGTCTATGTCGCCTTCCGGCTCGGACGCGAGGCTCGTGACCAGCTGATCGGCGAGGCCGCCGATCCGGAGGCGAGCGCGCGCATCCGGGAGCTGCTGCGGGCACAGCCCGAGATCGACAGTGTCGAGGCGCTCCTCACCATGAAGACCGGCCTGGACACGGTACTGGTGGCCGCCCGCGTCGATCTGATGCCCGGACTGGACAGCGAGCGGGTGGAGCTGGTCGCCGTACGCATCAAGCGGTCCATCGCCCGTACGGTCCCCGAGGCGGACCAGATCTTCCTCGACGTCACCGAGCGGGGCTCCCCGGAGGCGTGCGAGGCATGGGAAAGCCCCGCCGCGACGGGGGAACGCGGCGGGGCCTGACCCACGGGTGCCCGGCGCCGGTGGCTTCATGCGCACCGAGGCGAAGGATTCACCTCCGACGCCCGGTCCGCCGGCCACCGGACCCTCCGTCAGTCCCGGTCGTCGCGTTCCAGCACGAAGACGGGAATCTCACGGTCCGTCTTCTCCTGGTACTCGGCGTACATGGGGAAGGCCGCGACGGCGCGCTTCCACCATTCCGCCTTCTCCTCGCCGGTGACCTCACGGGCCGTCATGTCCCACCTGGACGGCCCGTCCTGCAGTTCGACGTGCGGGTCGGCCTTGAGGTTGTGGTACCAGACCGGGTGCCGGGGAGCTCCGCCCAGCGAGGCCACCGCCGCGTAGCGGCCCTCGTGTTCCACCCGCATCACCGGGGACTTGCGCAGTTTGCCGCTCCTGGCACCCCGGCTGGTCAGCACCACGACGGGCATCCCCGTGTCCTGCAGGGTCGTCCCCTCCGTGCCCCCGGAACTCTCGTACAGCTCCACCTGCTCGCGCACCCACCGCGTCGGACTGGGTTCGTACTCGCCTTGCAGAGGCATGGCATCCTTCCCGTCGTTCTCGCGTACTGCCGCAGAGTCGATCACTGCCGCAACACCCTCGCACACGGAGTTCGTCCCGTCGTCATGAGCGCGGCGGACGCGGGGGAGGACAGCGGCATCGCAAGTGCGCGGGTGTTCATGGCGGGATCCCGGCGCCCGCGCCGCGGGAGGGGCGATCGGGGTTTCCGCCGGTGACTACGGTGTACGGGTGACCGACAAGCCCTTCCTCTACGTCGTGGTCTGCGCCGCCGGTGTCGCCGCGGACGTCAGCCGGCTGATCGACCGCGCACAGGAACGGAACTGGGAGGTCGGTGTCATCGCGACCCCGGTCGCCAGGGACGGCTTCTTCGACGCCGCCGCCGTCGCGGCGCAGACCGGCCGCCCGATCAGATCGGCTTGGCGCACCCCGGGCGAGCCGCGCCCCTTTCCCGCCCCCGACGCCGTGGTGGTCGCGCCGGCCACCTTCAACACCATCAACAAATGGGCGGCGGGTGTCGCGGACACCCTCGCCCTCGGCACCCTGTGCGAGGCCGCCGGTCTGGGAGTGCCGATCGCCGTCCTGCCGTGCGTCGCCGGCGCGCTGGCCGCCCACCCCGCCTACCGGGACAGCCTCACCCGGCTGCGCGGGATGGGTGTGCGCTTCGGTGACCCGTACGAGGGCGATCCGGAACCGGACGGCACGCGACCGGAGTTCGGCTGGGGGAAGGCACTGGACCTGCTGCGACGGGACTGACGCGCGTTCCGTCGGCTTCCACCGGTGCGCCTGCGCGGGTCAGGGCGTGGTCGGGGTCACCTGCACCAGGCCGGTCTGGTAGGCGATGACCACCAGTTGGGCGCGGTCGCGGGCGCCCAGTTTCGCCATCGCGCGGTAGATATGAGTGCGTACCGTCAGCGGACTGAGGGTGAGTGCCTCGGCGATCTGGGTGTTGGACCTGCCCGCGGCGGCCATGGCCATCGTCTCGCGTTCTCGGGCGGTGAGTTCCGACAGCCGCTGTGCGGACACGAGCTGTGTGCCGAGGGACGGTGTCATCAGGAAGTTCGCGATGAGGGTACGGGTGGCGGCGGGGGACAGGAGTGCCTCGCCGGAGGCCACCGTCCGCAGACCGGCCAGCAGCGTGTCGGTGGTGACGTCCTTGCCGAGGAAGCCGCTGGCACCGGCGTGCAGGGCACGGGCGACGTACTCCTCCGTCTCGAAGGTGGTCAGGATGAGGACGCGGGTGGCGGACAGGTCAGGGTCGGCGCAGATGGCGGACGTGGCGGCGAGACCGTCCGTGCCCGGCATACGGATGTCCATGAGGACGATGTCGGGGCGGTGGGCGCGGGCCAGGTCCACCGCCTCCGCGCCGTCGGAGGCCTCACCGACCACGGTCATGTCCGCGCAGGAGTCGATCAGCATCCGGAACGTCGCCCGTAGCAGGGTCTGGTCGTCGGCGAGCAGCACCGTGATGGTCATGCTGGTTCTCCTGTCGGATGCTCTGTGGTGTCCGGCGCCGCGTCGGGGGTGGCGGGCGGGAACGGCAGGCCGGCCGTGACTTCGAAGCCCCCGCCCGGGCGGGGGCCCGCGCGGAGAGTGCCGCCGACGCTGTGGGCTCGCTCGCGCATGCCCATGATGCCGAATCCCCGGCCCGGCCCGGCCGCGGCCGCGTCGCTCGCGCCGGACGGCTTGTCGTCGGTGACCGTGATCAGCAGTCGGGACTCCTCGTAGTCGAGACGCACGTGCGCCGCGTCCGCGGCGGCGTGCTTGGTGGTGTTGGTGAGCGCCTCCTGCACGATCCGGAACGCGGTCAGGTCCACCCCGGAGGTGAGCGGGCGGGGCTCGCCCGTCGTGGCGACCGTGACGGTCAGCCCCACGGACGCACACGTCGCGACCAGCTCGGGCAGGAGAGCGAGTCCCGGAGAGGGGCCCAGCGGCGCGGAGTCCGGGCCGCCGTCGTGGCGCAGCAGCCCCAGCGTGGCTTTGAGCTCGCGCAGTGCGGAGGACGTGGTGTCGGTCAGGCTGGTGAGGATCTTCTTCGTCCGGGGCGGATCGGTGAGCGCGAAGTGGGCGGCCGTGCCCGCCTGGGCGTTGGCCAGGGCCAGGTGATGAGCCACGACGTCGTGCAGTTCGCGGGCGATGCGCATGCGTTCTTCGGTGACGCGCAGCCGTGCCTCCTCCTCCCTGGTCCGCTCGGCGTGCTCGGCGCGGGCCTGCACAGACGCCACATAGGCGCGGCGCAGCCTGGTCATGCTCCCGGCGGCGAGCGGCAGCAGCAGCCAGAAGCAGTAGCCGATGGACCGGGGCACGGGCGACGAGGCGTAGGTGGGGTCGAAGAGCGCTGACGCGGCCATCAGCGCCGCCGCGGTGGTGGCGCTGTGCAGGCGTGCGGTCCTGAGGCCGGTGTGCGTGGTCAGCCAGTACATCGCCGCCATGACGGGGGCCAGCAGCAGAGGGGTCAGCACGTACCCCAGCGCGGTGACGACCACGATGCACACCGCGTTCACGACGGCGACCGTCCGCGGGCGGCTCCGGTGTGCGAACAGGACGAGGCACGAGACGCCCATGACGATCAGCACGGGGGTGTCCCGCTGAGGCGGAGCGGCGCCGGGCCTGGTGAGACCGCTGCCCACGATCGCGCAGGCCATGAGTACCAGCACCAGGACCGTGTCGACGACGCGCGGATGGCGGTCGGCGTACCGCTCGAAACGGTCGGTACAGCGCTCAGGGCTGGTTCTCATACGGTTCTCCGTCGGTGCTTCGGAACATGTGCCGCCGTCCGCCCTCACGGACGGTCGCCGGGGCCACCCGTGTAGTCCAACACGAGTGGCCCCGGCCGCGGGGAAGCGATGTCAGGTGCGGGAGACCTCCCGGCCGGCCGGCGACCCGGCCGATGGCGGATCCGCCGCGGCGGGCCGCTGGTCCAGCGCCTCGCCCTCCACGTCGACGCGGGGCAGCAGTCTGTCCAGCCGGCCGGGCAGCCACCAGGCCCGGTGGCCGAGGAGGGCGAGGACGGCGGGGACGATCGCCATCCGTACGACGAAGGCGTCGAACAGGATGGCCGCGGCGAGTCCGAACCCGATGATCTTGATCATGGAGTCGCTCTCGCTGATGAATCCGGCGAAGACCGCGACCATGATCAGCGCGGCCGCGGCGACGACCCGGGCGCTGTGCCGGAATCCGCTGACGACCGCCTCGTGAGGCGATGCGCCGTGGACGTACGCCTCGCGCACCCGGGAGACGAGGAAGACCTCGTAGTCCATCGCCAGGCCGAAGACGATACCCACGAGGAAGATCGGCATCAGGCTCATGACCGGGCCGGTGTGCTCCGCTCCCAGCAGTTCGGCGCCGTGGCCCTGCTGGAAGACGAGGACGACCACGCCCAGCGAGGCCAGCACCGACAGCAGGTATCCGAGGGCCGCCTTCAACGGGACCAGCAGGGACCGGAAGACCAGCATCAGCAGGACGATCGCGAGGCCCACGACGACGATCAGGTAGGGGAGCAGAGCGGACTGCACCTTCCCGGCGATGTCGATGTCGACCGCGGTGGTGCCGGTGACGGCGAACGTCGCCCCGGTCCGGGACTCGATCGCGGGCCGGTCGTCCCGGATGGACGTGACCAGGTCCCGGGTCCTCTCGTCGGTCGGCGCCGTGGACGGCACGGCCTGGAAGACAGCCGTGTCACCCGCCTCGTTGAAGCGGGCCGGGGAGACGGAGACGACCCCCTCGGTGTCACCGATGCGCTGGGTGACGGACTCGACGGCGTCCTTCGCGCCGGTGGCGCCCCGGGCGTCGACGACGATGGTCAGGGGTCCGTTGAAGCCCGGCCCGAACGCGTCGGCCAGTGCGTCGTAGGCGCGGCGCTCGGTGGTGGAGACCGGCTTTGCCTCGTCCCCGGGGTTGCCCAGCCGCAGGTCCATGGCCGGCAGGGCGAGGGCCCCCAGCCCCGCCACGCCCGCCAGCAGCACGGGCAGCGGACGCCGCAGCACGAAACGCGCCCAGCGGGTGCCCCAGTTGTCCGGGGTGCTCCGCTCCCCGGTCCGGCCGCCCTCGCGGTCCCGCCGCGTGAGCACGGCGTCCGGCCAGAAGCCGAGGAACGCCGGGACCAGGGTCAGGGCGATCAGTACCGCGACGGTGACCGCACCGGCCGCGGCCAGGCCCATCCTGGTGAGCATCGGGATCCCGACGACCGACAGTCCGGCCAGGGCGATGACCACGGTGAGCCCGGCGAACACCACCGCGGACCCGGCCGTGCCGACCGCCAGCCCGGCGGCCTCCTGCGGCGCACGGCCCCGGGCGCGCTCCTCACGGTAGCGGGAGACGACGAACAGGGCGTAGTCGATGCCGACCGCGAGACCCAGCATCATCGCCAGGATGCTCGTCGTCGCGGACAGGTCCAGCGCGTGGGCCAGTGCCAGGATGCCTGCCAGGCTGACCCCGACGCCGATCAGGGCGGTCAGCAGCGGCAGGCCTGCCGCCGCGAGCGAACCGAAGGTGACCAGCAGGACGAGGGCGGCCACGGCCACACCGATCAGTTCGGCCGTGCCGCCCGGCCCGCCGCCCGAGTCCAGGGCCTTGCCGCCCACCTCGACGGTCAGCCCCGCATCCTGGGCGCGGTGGACGGCCCCCTCCAGCCGGCTCCTGTCGGCATCGGTGAGTTCCTTGGCCCCGACACCGTAGGTGACCGTCGCGTACGCCGTCCGGCCGTCCTGGCTCAGCGACTTCGACCGGAACGGGTCGGACGCGCTCACGACCCGTGGGCCGTCGGCCAGGGAAGCCACGGCCTCCTCTACGGCCCGCTTGTTCCCGGGAGCGGTGATCTGCTCCCCGCGCGGGGCGACGAACACCATGCGGGCGGTCGCACCGTCGGCGGCGGTTCCGGGGAAACGCCGCTCCATCAGGTCGAACGCCTGCTGGGACTCGATGCCCGGCATGGAGAACCCCTTGTCGGAAGCCTCCGGAGCCCTGAGTGCGCTGAGTCCGGTGAAGGCCAGGACGGCCGCCCAGACCAGAACGATGTACCAACGGTGCCGAAAGGCCAGACGGCCCGTTCGGTGAAGAAATATGGCCACGGCAGGAGGTCTCCCCATGGGGTGCTGGTTGTCCGCCCAGCCTCTCGGGACGCGGGCCGCCGTGTCGTCGTACGCCTGCTGGCAGTTGCCGCTACTGAGAACGTAGTAGGGACCTGCGGGGCGCACGGCCGTGCGGTCGGTTCGGTAGCTCACCTTCCGGTGCGGCGAGGCGGCTGCCCGCCCGGGGTGGTGACCGCCGAACCGCCCTGCACTGCGCGGGAGTTGACTCCGCACCCTCGTCACCGACCACCCCGCCACGGACCTGCCGTGACGGGCCGCGCAGGCGCGCACGGGCGAAGCGATCAGGGGTGTGACACGGGCTCCGCCGACCGGACGCGCGGCCCGTCCTGACAGGCGCGCCGCCGTTCAGGCCACGAGCAGGCGGAGTCCGAGGTCTGCCGCGTCGAGGCCGGCGAGGTCGCTGTTGCGCTCGGCCCATCGGCCGGAGCCGAGGTCGTCCCCGAGGCGGCGAACCGCCCGCTGTTCGGCCTGCGGCCCGACCCGCGTCCACACCGACACCGCCCGGCGCACATGATCCTGGAGATATGCTTCCGGACGGCGCCAGTACGCCTCGAACAGGCCGTCGGCGCAGTCCCACGGGACGGGCACCGGCTCGGCGCGATCGCGCCGCGCCAGCAGCAGACCGCGCAGCCTGCGCAGGTGCGCTACCGCGTCGGTGGACGGGTCGCCGACCAGCTCTCCGACCTCCCGCAGCCCGAAGCCCAGCCGCCGGTAGGCCAGCACCTCCCGCAGCCGTTCCACGTCGCCCGCCGAATAGGCCCGGTACCCGGCCGGGGTCCGCGCCGACGGCCGGACCAGCCCGATCTCGTCATAGTGATGCAGCGTGCGGACGCTCACGCCGGCCAGGCCGGCCACGCGTCCCACGGTCCAGTGATTCTCCACAGCGGAGACTATGGAGCCTGACGCCACGTGAGGGTCAACAGCCGGTGTCCGCGGCGCGCTGCCGGGACATCCCGCGACGCGGCGTCTCCCGTGCCCGCCGCGGGCGCCCCGCCGGCCCGCTGGTCAGTGGCCGCGGGGCGCGTACATGATCAACGCCATGCCCGCGAGGCACACCAGGGCTCCGGCGACGTCGTAGCGGTCGGGGCGGTAGCCGTCGGCGACCATGCCCCAGGCGATCGACCCGGCCACGAAGATCCCGCCGTACGCGGCGAGGATGCGTCCGAAGTTGTCGTCGGACTGGAAGGTGGCCACCACCCCGTACAGGCCCAGCGCGATGACGCCGGCGCCGATCCAGATCCAGCCCTTGTGCTCGCGGATGCCCTGCCAGACCAGCCAGGCGCCGCCGATCTCGAAGAGGGCGGCGACGATGAACAGGGCGGCGGATCGGGCGACGGTCATACCGGCCGACCCTACCGGCGGCCGGCGCGCGTGCTCGTCAGCGGGTTCCCGGGCCCCTCGCGGCCGCAGCCCTCACCGGCACGCGGGAGGAGGCGGGGGCCCGGCGGCGGGCCCGGCCGGCGCCGCGACCGGGCCGGCCGCCAGGCTCACATCTCCCCGTCCGTCAGGGAGAGTTCCGACCAGATGGTCTTGCCGTCGGCCGTGTGTCTGCTGCCCCAGCGCTGGGTGAGCTGGGCGACCAGCAGCAGCCCACGGCCGCCCTCGTCCCAGGTCTTGGCCCGGCGCAGATGCGGAGCCGTGTGGCTGGTGTCGGACACCTCGCAGATGAGCGTGGAGGCGTCGTGGATCAGCCGGAGCCGGATGGGCGGGGCCCCGTACCGTATGGCGTTGGTGACCAGCTCGCTCACCACCAGCTCCGCGGTGAACGAGGCCTCGGTCAGCGCCCAGGCGGCAAGCTGGTCGACGGCCTGCTTGCGGACGGGGGCGACCAGCGCCGGATCGGCGGGGATGTCCCACGTGGCCACCTGCGCGGACGGCAGACTGTGCGTCCGGGTCAGCAGCAGGGCCACGTCGTCACTCGGGACGCCCGGCGAGAGCACGGACTGCAGCACCCGGTCGCAGGTCTCGTCGAGCGGGCCGGAGGCGTCGGACAGCGCCTCACGCAGCAGCGCGTACCCGGCCTCGGTGTCCCGCCCGCGGTACTCGACCAGTCCGTCGGTGTAGAACGCCAGCACCGCCTCGTCCGGCAGCTCCAGTTCCGCCGACTCGAAGGGCAGTCCGCCCACGCCCAGCGGCGGGCCGGTGGGCAGGTCGAGGTGGTGGGCCGCGCCGCCCGGCGGGATCAGCACCGGCGCGGGGTGCCCGGCCCGTGCCAGGGTGCAGCGGCGGGACACCGGGTCGTACACCGCGTACAGACAGGTGGCGCCGACCTCGCTGTGACCCGGGTCGCCGCCCGCCTCCTGGGACAGATGGTGGACCAGGTCGTCGAGGTGGGTGAGCAGTTCGTCGGGGGCCAGGTCGATGTCGGCGAGCGTGCGTACCGCGGTGCGCAGCCGGCCCATGGTCGCGGACGCCTGGATGCCGTGACCCGCCACGTCCCCGATCACCATGGCCACCCGCATCCCGGACAGCGGGATCACGTCGAACCAGTCGCCGCCCACTCCGGTGCGGGCGGCCGGCAGATAGCGGGTGGCCGCCTCCACGGCGGCGGTGCGCGGCAGGGAGCGGGGGAGCAGGCTGCGCTGGAGCGCCAGGGTGGTCTCACGCTCGCGGGAATAGCGGCGGGCGTTGTCGATGCAGACGGCGGCGCGCGCCGTGACCTCCTCGGCGAGCAGTACGTCGTCGTAGGTGAACGCCTCGGGCCGGCTGAAGCGGGTGAAGGCGGCGACGCCGAGCGTGATGCCGCGTGCCTGGAGCGGGACGGCAAGCATCGAGTGCACGCCGTGCTCGCGGATCTGCCGGGCCCGTGCCTGGTCCATGTCGAGCCAGGGGTCGAGGTCGCCGGTGGCGACGGAGGCCATGACGCTGTGGCCCGCGATCAGCGAGTCGGCGTGGGGCGCGGTGGCCGGGTAGACGACCACCTCACCCACGTCGGCGATGGTCTCCGGGCTGCCCGGGGTGAGGGACTGGTGGGCGACCCGGCGCAGCGAGACCGGCACGGTGAGCGGGCCGACGGGCTCACCGCCGGGCTCGTCGGGCTCCAGCAGGTCCACGCTGACGAGGTCGGCCAGCGAGGGCACGCAGACCTCCGCCAGCTCCTGCGCCGTACGGGTGACATCGAGGGTGGTGCCGATGCGGCTGCTGGCCTCGTTGACCAGTTGCAGCCGCTCCCGCGCCCGGAACTGCTCGGTGAAGTCGTGGGCCGTCACGCACACGCCCCGCACCCGGCGCGCCCGGTCGGTGAGCGGCGCGAGCCGGGCCAGCCAGGCGTGCGCGCGGCTCTCGCCGGTGGCCTTCATGTACGTCTGCATCTCGTACGGCCGGCCGGTGCGCAGCACCTGGTCCAGATGCCGCTCGAGCTCACTGTGCTGCGGCCGGCCGCCGACGTCGGTGGGCCGCAGCCCGCGCAGCTGGTCGGCCGGCAGTTCGAGGAGGTGTGCCATGGCGTCGTTGACCCCGTGCAGCCGCAGCGCCTCGTCGAAGACCATCGTGGCGCAGGGCGACTGGAACGCGGCGGCCCTGACCAGTGGATCGTCCGGCAGGTCGTGAGCCGGGACCTCCAGCGGGGTGACGGCGAGCCACTCCCCGGGGCCACCGCTGTCCGGCTGCCGGTGATGGGCGAGCACCCACACGGTCACGGTGCCGCCGTCGCGGCGCCGCAGCGCGAGGGTGCCGCTCCAGCGGTCGGCCGGGAGCCGGGGCGGGCCACCGCGGGCCAGCAGGCCGGCGGCCGGGCGCCCGACGACTTCCTCGGCGGTGTGCCCCAGCAGCAGACGCGCGCCTTCGCTCCACCGCGTGAGGGTGCCGTCGGGGGCGATGACGGCCCTGGCCGCCACGGCATCGTCGAACGGGTCGTCCGGCCTCATCGTCGCCACTCCATCGCGCACACTCACCGTGAACCGGTGTACCGCCAGAGTCCCAGACTAGTGCGTCGGAGCGCCACGCGAACGCGAACGACCCCGGGGGGCGGCCGTCACCGGTCCTGTCCCGACCGTTGACGGACCGTCACCCCTGCCACAACCATGGTCCGCGTACGGACATGGGAGCGCTCCCATGACACCCGCACCTCCCCAGAGGAGCCCAGACGTGAACAGACGCAGAACCGCACTGCTGTCCCTGACCGGTCTGCTGGCGACCGCCCTCACCGCCATGCCCGCCCCGCCGGCCGGGGCCGACGAGGTCGAACAGGTGCGCAATGGGACCTTCGACGCCGGCACCGACTCCTGGTGGGCGTCGGCCGACGTCACCGCGGGTACGTCGGAAGGCCGACTGTGCGCCGATGTCCCCGGTGGCACCGCCAACCGCTGGGACGCGGTCGTCGGACAGAACGACCTCACCCTGGTCGAGGGAGAGTCGTACCGCTTCTCCTTCAGCGCGGACGGCTCACCCGCCGGGCATGTCGTGCGGGCCGTCGTCGGCCTCCAGGTGGAGCCGTACGACACCTACTACGAGGTGTCACCGCAGCTCAGCGTCTCCGGGGACACCTACGCGTACACCTTCACCTCCCCCGTCGACACCAGCACGGGGCAGGTCGGCTTCCAGCTCGGCGGCAGCGCGGACCCCTGGCGCTTCTGCGTGGACGACGTCTCCCTGCTCGGCGGGGTCGCCCCCGAGCCGTACGAGCCCGACACGGGCCCCCGCGTCCGGGTCAACCAGGTCGCCTACCTGCCCTCGGGGCCGAAGAACGCCACCCTGGTCACCGACGCGGTCGAGCGCCTGCCCTGGAAGCTCAGGGACGACGACGGCCGGGTGGTCCGCAAGGGCTGGACCGTCCCGCGGGGCGTGGACGGCTCGTCCGGACAGAACGTCCACTCCCTCGACTTCGGCTCCTACCGGGGACGCGGCACCGGCTACACCCTGACCGCGGACGGCGAGACCAGCAGGCCCTTCGACATCGACGGACGCGCGTACGAGCGGCTACGGCTGGACTCCGCGAAGTGCTACTACACCCAGCGCAGCGGCACCCCGATCCGCGACGATCTGCGTCCCGGCTACGGCCGCCCGGCCGGACACGTCGGCGTGGCGCCCAACCAGGGCGACGGCGAGGTGCCCTGCCGGCCGGGCGAGTGCGACTACACGCTCGACGTCACCGGCGGCTGGTACGACGCCGGCGACCACGGCAAGTACGTCGTGAACGGCGGCATCAGCACGTGGGAGGTGCTCAGCACCTACGAACGCGCCCGGCACGCCCGCACCGGCGAGGCGCACCGGCTCGGCGACGGCACCCTGAACATCCCGGAGAGCGGCAACAAGGTCCCGGACATCCTCGACGAGGCCCGCTGGGAACTGGAGTTCCTGCTGAAGATGCAGGTCCCCGAGGGTGAGCCGCTGGCCGGCATGGCCCACCACAAGATCCACGACGAGCAGTGGACCGGGCTGCCGCTGCTGCCCAGCGACGATCCGCAGAAGCGGGAACTGCACCCGCCGACCACCGCCGCCACCCTGAACCTCGCGGCCACGGCCGCCCAGGCGGCACGGCTGTACCGCTCCTACGACAAGGAGTTCGCGGCCACGACGCTGGCGGCCGCGCGCAAGGCATGGACGGCGGCCCTCGCCCACCCGGACCTGCTCGCCGACCCGGACGACGGCATCGGCGGCGGCGCCTATCCCGACGACACCGTGTCCGACGAGTTCTACTGGGCGGCCGCCGAGCTCTACATCACCACGGGGGAGCGGCAGTTCAGGGAGTACGTGCTGAACTCCCCGGTGCACACCGCCGACATCTTCGGCCCGACCGGCTTCGACTGGGCGCGCACCGCCGCGGCCGGCCGGCTCGACCTCGCGACCGTGCCGAACCGGCTGCCCGGCAAGGACAGGCACAAGGTCCGCCGCTCCGTGATCCAGGGCGCCGACCGTTACCTGGCCACCCTGAAGGCCCACCCGTACGGCATGCCCTACGCGCCGCCCGGCAACGTCTACGACTGGGGGTCCGGCCACCAGGTGCTCAACAACGCGGTCGTCCTCGCCACCGCCTACGACCTCACCGGCGCCGCGAAGTACCGCGACGGCGCGCTGCAGAGCATGGACTACATCCTGGGCCGCAACGCCCTGAACATCTCCTACGTCACCGGCTACGGCGAGGTGCACGCGCAGAACCAGCACAGCCGCTGGTACGCCCGTCAGCTCGACCCGGCTTCCCCCAACCCGCCGGCCGGCACGCTCTCCGGCGGACCGAACTCCAGCATCCAGGACCCCTTCGCCCAGTCGAAACTCCAGGGCTGCGTCGGCCAGTTCTGCTTCATCGACGACATCCAGTCCTGGTCGACCAACGAACACACGATCAACTGGAACGCGGCACTGACCCGGATGGCCTCCTTCGTGGCCGATCAGGGCTGAGGACCGTCCCCGCGGGCCGGTGGCCGCCCGGTCGCCGGCCCGCGGGGACCGCCGTGGGGATCCGCACCGCCAGGTATCGGGCTGACGTTCTGCGGTACCCCCGTGCGTATGTCTTGACCTGCGACTATTTACGATCGAGTACCTGCGCGGTACCGTGATGGCATGCCAGCTCTCAACGTGGAGTTCAGTGACCGCGAACTCGAGGACCTGCGGCAGATCGCCAAGGAACGCGGTACGTCCATGAAGGCCCTCGTGCGGGAGGCGGCCGCGGCGGACATAGCCCGCCACCGCGCCCTCCAGGAGGGTGCGGAAGCCTTCCGCCGGTTCTTCGCCTCCCACAAGGACGAGTTCGCCGCGGCCTTTCCGGACGACGAACCTCCCGCCAAGGGCGAGGGACGGGCCGCCTGACCGATGGCACCCGTGCTGCACATCGACGTGCCCTGGCTTCTCCAGCGGCACGAGGAGGTCCTTCCGGACCAGCCCGTCGTCAACGACTTCTCCGCCCTGGTCGCGGCCGTCGCCCGTCATCGCGTGGACCCGCCCCGGCTGGGCGTGAACTCCGACGCGGCCTGGCGGGCCGCCGCCCTGCTGCACACCCTGGCCGTGCTCCGGCCGCTGCCCTCGGCCAACGCCCGCTTCGCCTGTTCCACCGCCGTGGCGTACATGTTCGTCAGCGGTGTCGGCATCGACCCGCCCTACGGGGCCCTGGTGGACCTCGCCCGTGACCTGATCTCCGGCGACGCCGATGTCTACGCCGCGGCCGACCGGCTGCGCTCCTGGCAGATCTGAGACCACGGCGCACCGCGCGCGGGGGAGAGCCGCCGACCCCGCTCCGACCTCCGGGAAGGGGTGTGACCAGGGGAACGCGTTCCGGCGTGCGCCGGGAGCGCGCGCGGGGTCACAGCGCAAGCGCGGTCATCGCACGGGGGTGCGGAACGCCACCGGCGAGTGCGCGGATGAGCGCCGGCCGTCACTTGTGTCGCCGCGGCGGTGAACCGCGGGAAAACACCAGGTCGAAAGCCGGGGGCGAGATTCGCGGGTCCCTTCGGCTTTTGACTTTCTGTCAATGGGCGCAGCTTGGCCGACCGCCTTGTTGGCCGCGTGCCGGTTGTGCGAGAGTGAGCCACCCGCGAGGGGGTAAAGGCCGGGGACACACGCGAGTTGATGAACCGGATCCGAATCGCCGCCGGTGAATTCGTGCCCCCCGCGCCGCGCCGAAGAGGTATGCACACATCGGAGTCCCTTTTTTGGCGTCGGAACGCTCGAATGTCACATGCGCTGTGGGAAGGAACCATCTCAGTGCACACCCCCCACCCCACTCGACCTCCCTGTCCGTCGCCGGGCGGGGACCCCGGGGAATCCGACGAGGTCCTCGCCGCGCGGTTGCGGGGCCGCCAGGCCGGCGAGGCCGCCCACTCCGTCGCACTGCTGACGGCTCGGCACTGGCGGCCGATGCAGGACTACGCCGCCGTCTGCCTCGCCTCGTCGGGACAGACGGCCGGCATGGTCACCGCGGCCGCCCTGCACCGCGTCCTGGACCGGGTCGCCGCCGGTGAATCAGCCGTCGCGCTGCGGCCGGTACTGCTGGTCGGAGTGCGTGACACGGTCCGGGAGTGGGCCGCCGACGACCGAATAGCCGGGGTTCTGCCGGAGCTGCAGAAGCCGGCCGGCGGACGTGGCATGCGCACGGCGACGACCATGACTCCGGAAAACCGCTCACTCGCTCAGCGGGCATTCCGGTCCCTGCCCGCACTCGCGCGCTGTTTGCTCTGGCATGTCGAGGTCGAGGCCGAGCCGATTTCCGTACCCGCCGGTCTGCTGGGCATGGATCCGGACATCGCGTCGGGCGCACTCGAACAGGCACGGGACAAATTCCGTCAGCATCTTGTCCTTGCCCATCAGGAACTGGCACCGACCAAGGACTGCGGCTTCTACAACCGTCTCCTCGACGTCCCCATCCGCCGGGGCGGTGCGCTGCTGCCGGACGTGCGGCAGCATCTGGTGGAGTGCCGCTACTGCCGGAACGCGGCTGAGCAACTGGGTCACTTCGAGGACGGGTTGGGCGCGCTGCTCGCCGAGGCGGTGCTCGGGTGGGGCGCCCGGCGCTATCTCGACTCCCGTCCGGGGCGCGCGTCCGCCGGCGCCGGGAGCGGCAGACGTTCGGCCCGCCGCCGGCGCGGTGGCGGTGACGGGGGATCCGGCGGCGGCCGATACCGTCTGCTGTCCCGGATACCCGTCCCCGACCGTCTCACCGGCATCGCGCTCCCGGACCCGGTGCGCTCCACCCGGACCCTGCTCACCGGCCTCGGGGCGGTCTCCGCGGGAGTGCTGGTGAGTGTCCTCATCGCCGGGTCCTCGACGCCGGACGGCGGCGGCGCCGACCCGACGGGCGCCACCGGCGCGGCGGGTGGCCGCGCGGCCGTGCCGTCCGCGTCACCGCCCGGAGCCGCCGGCCTGCCAGGTGCGCCCGGGCGCACACGGTTGCGTGACATAGCCTCCGGTCTGTGCCTCGACACCCGGGGCGTGCCGCAGGACGGTTCGGGCACCCGGCTGGCGGGGTGCACCTCGCAATGGACCCAGCAGTGGACCTACGAGGACGACGGACTGCTGCGCAGCGTGGCAGACCCCGGTCTGTGCCTGGACTCGCACAAGGACGCCGGTGTCGTCGTCCTGGGCACCTGTGCCGACGCCGACGACGTCCGCCGTGACGACGTGCGTTACGACCTCACCTTCCAGGGCGAGCTGCTGCCCCGCTGGGACGAGCAGCTGGCCCTCACCCCCGCGACCCCTGACGCGAACGCCGACATCGTCGTCAAGGTACGCGACCGGACGGTGAACCAGCGCTGGGCGGCCGAACCCGTACGCGCCGCCTCGGACTCCTTCTCCATCACGGGGACGGACGTCCCGCCGGCCCGCCACGCCAGGCTGCCCGAACCCCTGGCGTGACATCCCCGCGGCAGGGACGGTGCCCTCTGCGCGGGGGCACCGCCCGGCCGTACGCCCGGTGAGCGCCGCGGCCCCGGCCGTCCCCTCGCCGTCTTCGCGAGGGCAAGGGCAGGGTGAGGGAACGGTTGTACGGGTGAGCCGCCGGGTCAGGCGGTGGGGTCCCAGAGGGCGTCGGGGCCGACCGTGGACGGCGTGGCGTGACCCGAGAGAGCGAGGGTGAGGTCCAGTTCGGCGAGCAGACAGCGGATGACGTGCTCCACGCCGGCCTGCCCGTCGAGGCCGAGTCCGTAGACGTAGGGGCGTCCCACCAGCACCGCCCGCGCACCGAGGGCGAGCGCCTTGAAGACGTCGTCGCCGGTGCGGACCCCGCTGTCGAACAGCACGCTGAGCCGGTCGCCGACGGCTGCCGCCACCCGGGGCAGCGCCTCCGCCGCCCCGATCGCTCCGGCCACCTGACGGCCGCCGTGGTTGGACACCACCACACCGTCCATTCCGGCATCGGCCGCGAGCCGGGCGTCGTCGGGGTGGAGCACCCCCTTGAGGACGATCGGGCCGTCCCAGTTCTCCCGCAGGAATGCCAGGTCCGGCCAGGTCTTGGCAGGATCGGCGAACATGCCCACGAAGTGCATCACCGCCGCGTCGGGGTCCTCGTGCACCGGCTTGGCCAGCCCCGCCCGGAACGCCGGGTCCGAGAAGTAGTTGGCTGTGCCCACCCCGCGCAGGAACGGCAGATACGCCTGGTCCAGATCGCGCGGACGCCAGGACAGCAGAGGAGTGTCCAGGGTGACGACGAGCGCGGAGAACCCGGCGGCCTTCGCCCGGTTCAGGAAGCTGCGGGCCACCTCCACGTCCTTCGGCCAGTACAGCTGGAACCAGCGCTCCGCCTCGCCCATCGCCTCCGCGACGTCCTCCATCGGGGTGCTGGACGCGGAGGACAGAACGAACGGCACACCCTGCGCGGCGGCGGCCCGGGCGGCACCCGATTCCGCGTCCGGATGCATGATCGACAGCACCCCGACCGGCGCCAGCGCCAGCGGCGCCGGCAGCGCGCGCCCCAGCACCTCCACCGACAGATCACGCTCGTGCACGTCCCGCAGCATGCGCGGCACGATCCGGTGGCGCTCCAGCGCCGCCCGGTTGGCGCGGGCGGTGCCGCCGTCCCCCGCGCTCCCGGCGACGTACCCGACCGGACCCGGGCCGAGCCGCTGCTCGGTCAGCTCCTCCAGCCGGGTCAGATCGGTCGGCAGCCGGGGCACGGCGCCCGTCATCCCGTTCAGGTAGATCTCGTACTGGAAATCGCCCCAGTGCTTCGTCATCCGTCCCGCCCTGTCTCCTCGAGCCGTGCCGTCCCGACGCATACTGGCCGGTATGCGCGGGGCGCGTCCAGCGTGCGGGACGACGGTTCGGCGGCCGTCGGCCGCCCGGCGGGCGGGGGTGGTCCGGCTCCCGCGGCGGGGCCGGGCGGCGCCGGCAGGGCCGTTCAGCCGCCGTCCCCGCCGGACTCGCTCTCACCGGACGCGGCGTCCGGCCCCGGTTCGTACCCGCCGGACACGCTCCGGCGACTCCCGCAGTCCGGTGAGCCATGTGTCGCTGCGCCGCCCCACGTACGCACCGGGCCGGCGTGTTCCCGCGGCTGCGGGCCACCCCGCCCGCGACGAGCGTGTCCAGGACCTGGCGCTCCGGCCGGCGCAGCCGGATCACGACCGGGGCGGCGGCATGGGCGGACAGGGCGCGGTGGCCGTCGCACTCCACGCCCCGGGAGAGACTCCGGTCCGAAGCTGCGCCCGGCGTCCCGGGCCACCGCCATCCGGTCCTCCCGGGTGCGCTCCCGGAACTCCTGGACGCTGCCCTCGGCCGCCGTCTCCCGGCCGTCCGGCGAGTCCTCCCCGGCCGTCCGGAGGGCGGAGACGCGGCCGATCACGGTGGTCTCCCCGCGGTCGGGCGTGCGTTGGGCCAGTTCCCCGAAGAGGTCGTCGGGGAGCCGGCCCGCGAAGTCAGCCCCGCAGTTGATCCCGCTCCTCGTTCGTCATCACGTGATGACCATGACGCGCGAATCTCATGAGCACGAGGGCCGGGGAACGGTCTGCGGGCAGCTGAACCGGAATGATTCAGGCCTATTAACGAGCGGCGGTTATTCGGCCAACTGTCCACTTCGCACCTGCGACGGCCGCCCGGTTGGCGGGTCGAGGTGCTCGCATGCTGTCACTTCACGCCACTGTTTCAACACGCAATGTTACCCGAATCTGCACACTCGATGTGAGTTTCCGTCGCGGACTCGGCAGACTCCGGCACGTCGGTCAGGCACTACCGAGCAGGGCCGGCGACCCGACGAAACGAAGCGGAAGGATGCACACAATGCGGAACACCGCGCGCTGGGCCACCGTCATCGGCCTCACGGCCGCAGCCGTCTGCGCACCCCTTGCAGGGGCCGCGCTGGCAGCTCCCGGAGACGCCCCGTCCGCGCTCTACGCCCCCTCGGCCCTGGTCCTCACCGTGGGCCACGGCGACAGCACGGCGACCGTCACGCCGGAACGCGCGGTCACGCTGACCTGCGCCCCCGGACCCTCGGGCAGCCACCCGGCAGCCGCCTCCGCCTGCGCGGACCTGAACGGCGTCCAGGGCGACCTCGACGCGCTGACGATGAGGGAAGGCGTCTTCTGCACCAAGCAGTACGACCCCGTGCTCGTCACGGTCGACGGCGTCTGGCAGGGACAGCGCGTCTCCTACGAGCGGGTCTTCTCCAACGCGTGCGTGATGAGTGCTCACGGTTCGAGCGTCTTCGCGTTCTGAGACCGGGATCGCACGGTTCCCGTGACCGCGCGGCGGCCCGCAGATCTGGGGAGAGTGCGAGCCCCCACGCGGAACGTGCGATCTCGCGCAAGGAGGCCGACGGGCGGAGTGGGGCCGCCCGCCGGCCTCCGGGCTGTGCGGGGCCGGCGAGAGGCTCAGGCCCTGTCGCGGTGGCTGGTGTCGCACCAGGGGTAGCGGCGGCTGCGGCGACAGGTGCACAGGGCCACCAGGAAGCGGTCGGAGGACACGACCGTGCCGTCCTCCAGCTCCACCTCCACCGGACCCTCCAGCAGCAGCGGCCCCTTGCGCCGCACGGTGACGCGCCGGGGGGTGTCAGACGGGGAGTTCGGCACGGACCACCACCAGCTCTTCCTCGTTCTCCGTGGGAGGCAGCAGCCCGCGCTCCCGCAGCCAGTGTTCCCGGTCCCGCAGCACCGGACCGAAGGCGATGCGCCGGCGCCGGGTCACCGCGGCCTTCAGCCCGGACGCCCGCAGCAGGCCGAGGGTCAGCTCGGGGCCGCTGAGCGCCGACTGCACCAGCAGCAGCACACCACCGGGCCGCAGCAGCTCCGGAACCTCCCGGCAGATCCGGTCCAGGACGAGCCGCCCGTCGGCGCCCGCGTCCCAGGCCCGGGCCGCCCCGCGCGGCAGGCCCCGGCCGCCGGGTGCAGGGACGTAGGGGGGATTGGCGAGGATCAGGTCGAACGACCGTCCCCGCACCGGAGTGAACAGGTTCCCGTGCCGGATCCGGACGGGCACGCCCGCGCGAAGGGCGTTCAGCCGCGTGGCGCACAGAGCCCGCCACGACACGTCGACCGCGGTCACCCGGGTGCCGCGCCGCGCGGCGGCGACCGCCAGCGCGCCGGACCCGGTTCCCACGTCGAGAACGTCGGCACCTGGCTGGACGGGCTCCTCGACCAGGGCGCCGGCCAGCAGTTCGGTGTCCTCCTGAGGGGCGTACACGCCCGGGGGTACGAGTGATTTCACAGACGGCCGAGTACCCCCGTGCTCAGGAGGTATGGGGGACTTCCTGTGGCAGGGGAGTACGCAGGCACGACTCGCCCGCCCGCCAGCCGGCGAGCAGCCGGTCGCCGAGCAGGTCCTCGGTGAACACCGTGGCGTCCACACCGAAGGCGATGTCCGCGGCGAGATGCGGCTCGTCCTCCAGCAGACCGCCGATGACGTCATGGCGCACCACCTGTTCGTGTACCGCGTCCGCCTCCACGTGTTCGTCGTAGAAGTGCTCGGCGGCGGGCCCCGCGCCCGTCCGCCGCATCGCCTCCGCGAGCCGCCGGGAACCGGGCGATGAGGTGATCTCGACCGTGGCGAAGTGCCCCACCAGAGCGCCCCTGAGGGAGCGGTGCAGGCCGAAGAGCGACATCAGGTTCACCGTCACGAGGAGCTCGGCGGGAGCCGCGTCCAGATAGGCACCGTACGTCGTGTCCAGGCCCAGATCGTCCATCAGGTCGGCGAAGAGGCGGGCGTGCACCCGGTCGGCCCGGCCGCCGCCGTACTCGTCGAACTCCACGGCCGCCATCGCCGCCTTGGCCCGGCCCCGCAGCCGGGGCAGCACCCAGGCGTGCGGGTCGGCCTCCTTGAGGTGGTACAGCGACCGCAGGGCGGCGTACTCGCGCAGCTGCCACAGCTCGCCCTTGTCGCGCAGGAAATGACTGACACCCGTGCCGTCCACGGGTTCCACCAGGATCCCGGCGAGGGCGTCCTCGACGGTGTCGTGCCGCCGTGCGTCCGCGCGGAGAGCGGCGAGGAAGCGCCGCTCCAGGGCGGCGCGGGTGCGCAGCAGCCCGGGGTCCCATTCGAGGTCCGGGTCCACGTCCGCGAAGCCGCGGTAGTGCAGCTCGTAGCAGAGGTACAGGGCGAGCTGGAGATCGTCTCCGTACACGGGGGCCGCCGCGACGTCCTCGTCGCAGGGCAGCGGGCCGGTGCCGCGCAGACGGTCCTGTACGGCGCGGCTCACGGCGCCGCGTGGTGCGGGCAGCCGGGGTTCGTCCTGAGGGTGTTCCATGAGGCCCCGGGTACCCGGACGGCGCACGGAAACCCCTGCCGGTGTGGCAGAGGGCGGCCGGCGGGGTACCTCATGCCGCATGAAGGCACTCATGATCAACTGCACCCTCAAGAAGTCACCGGAGACGTCCAACACGGAGGCGCTGCTGCGGACCGTCACCGAACAGCTGGAGACGGAGGGCGTGGCGGTCGACGTCGTCCGCGCGGTGGACCTGGACATCGCCCCGGGCGTGGTCAGCGAGGCCGTGCACGAGGGTGACGACTGGCCGGCCGTGCACGAGGAACTCCTCGCCTCGCAGATCCTGGTCATCGCCACCCCGACCTGGCTCGGCCAACCGTCGTCGGTCAGCAAACGCGTCCTGGAACGCATGGACGGGATGATGGCCGAAACCGACGACGACGGCCGCCCGGTCGCCTACAACCGGGTCGCCGGCGTGGTCGTCACCGGCAACGAGGACGGCGCCCACCACGTCATCAGCGAGATCACCGGCGCTCTGCAGGACATCGGCTACACCATCCCGGGCCAGGCCTGGACCTACTGGAACCAGGGCCCCGGTCCCGGACCGAGCTTCCTCGAGGGCGGCAGCGGCCACGACTGGTCCCGCAAGACCGGCCGCGCCATGGCGGCCAACCTGCTGGGCGTGGCCCGCGCCCTGGAGTCCCACCCCCTCGGCCCGCCCCCGCGGTAGCGGGCCGGCCGGCCGCGCCCCGTCCAGCCCTGCCGGAGTGCGGCCGGCTCGCCGCCTCGGCCCGCTCGACCAGTGGCCCGAAACCGCTTCAGTGGCGCGCGGCGGCGACGCGCAGCGGTACGGGTTCCGGGCCGGCCGCCTCCTTCTCGTTGAGGCGGGTGATCTCCGCCCACCAGGCCGGACCGTCCTCGATGTGGCGCAGCAGCACACCCTCCCGCAGCGCCCACGGGCAGATCGTCACCGTCCGCAGCCCGGTCAGCTTCATCGCCGTGTGCGCCACGACCGCGCCCGCCAGGCTCTGCACGGAGCGCGGCGCCGAGATGCCGGGCAGCCGCGCACGCTCCGCGGCGGGCAGGGCGGCCAGCCGGTCGACCGCCACCCGCAGATCGGCGCTGGTGAGCCGGCGCTCCACGAACGGCCCGTGCCGTCCGGGCGCCGCCCCGCACAGCCGCCCCAGCTGCTGGAACGTCCGGGAGGTGGCGACCGCCGTGCGAGGCCCCTCCCAGCGGATCCGGGCCGCCACATCACGCAGTTGATGGCGCACCCGTCGGCGCAGCGCCCGTATCCGCTCCGGCGAGGGAGGGTCCTCGTCCTCGAAGTGCTCATGGGTCAGCCGGGCCGCGCCCAGCGGCAGCGAGGCCGCGAAGTCGGGCAGCCTGCCGCGTCCGAAGGCGACCTCCAGCGATCCTCCGCCGATGTCCAGCATCGCCAGCGGTCCGCAGCGCCAGCCCATCCAGCGCCGCGCCGCGAGGAAGGTGAGTTCCGCCTCGACCTCGCCCGGCAGGGTGCACAGCTCGACGCCCGTCCGATTCCGTACCGTCCGCAGCACCTCCAGCCGGTTCGGAGCACCGCGCACCACGGCCGTCGCGAACGCCAGCGGACCCGACGCACCCCATCGCGTGGCGGTCCGGTCCGCCTCGGTCACGGCCTCCACCAGGTCCCGCACGGCCTGCTCCGGCACCGGTCCGCCCGGCGTGACCTGCTCGGACAGCCTCAGCCTCCACTTGGAGGTGTGCACCGGCAGCGGCGCACCGCCGTCCGTGTCCGACACGACGAGTCTGACGGTCTTCGATCCCACATCCACCACGCTGGTCCGCATGGCCCGTGGGTACCCGTTTATCGCGCGGGTCAACGGGGGCCGCCCCCGGTGCGTCGAAGACACGCCACGAGCCGTGTATTCCTTGACAGGAATATAACCACAGAGGCATATTGGTCACATGCCCGCCGCCGACCTGTGGACCGCCCTCGCCGACCCCCGTCGACGGGCCATCGTCGCCCTGCTGCTGGCACGCCCGAGGCCGGTGGGGGAGATCGCGCGGGAGTGCGGCCTGAGCCAGCCGGGCGCCTCCAAGCACCTCAAGGTGCTCCGCGAGGCGGGCCTGGTCCACGTACGGCAGGAGGCGCAGCGACGGGTGCACGCCCTGGACCCCGCTCCCATGGCCGCCCTGGACGCCTGGCTGGCGCCGTACCGGAAGCTGTGGGGCGAGAGCCTCGACGCGCTGGGCCGTCGCCTGGACGAGCGGCCGGACGCCACCGAACCGACACCGGAGGACTGATCCCCATGCCCGCCGAACCCACCGGCACCTTCCTCACCCTGGACGACGGACGCCCGGCCGTCCGCTTCAGCCGCGAGTACGGCCACCCCGTCGACCGGGTGTGGCGGTTCGTCACCGACCCCGACGAGCTGGCCCGCTGGTTCCCCTCCCGCGCGGAGATCGACCTGCGCCCCCAAGGCGCCGTCACCTTCACCGGCGACCCCGCGCTGGAGGACTCCGGCGGCCGGGTGATCGCCGTCGACCCGCCCCGCCACCTGTCCTTCACCTGGGAGGACGACGAGATCCACTTCGACCTGGAGGAACTGGCGGACAAGCGCACCCGCTTCACCCTCACCAACGTCCTGGGCGCCGAGAACACCGCCGCGCGCAACAGCGCCGGATGGGACGTGTGCCTCTCGGCGCTGGACGCCCGGGCGCGCGGCGAACGCTTCGAGGGACCGCACGCCGGCCCCGAGGCTCCCGCCCGGCGGCTGTACGAGGCCTACGTCGCGGCCGGGATGCCCTCCGGGGCGCCGTACCCGGGCGCGGACGCCTGACGGATCAGGCGAGCTGCCTGCGCACCAGCTCGTGCAGGCGGCCCCGGGTGTCGGCGAGCAGTTCGGCCGGGGCGCCCTGCTGGACCACCTTGCCGGCTTCCATGACCACCACCCGGTCCGCGTCCAGCACCGTCGACAGCCGGTGCGCGATGACGATCCGGGTCGCCTCCAGGGCCTTGGTGCTCTCGATCACCGTGCGCTGGGTCTCGTTGTCCAGGGCGCTGGTCGCCTCGTCGAAGAAGAGGATCCGCGGCCGGCGGATCAGCGCCTGGGCGATCATCAGCCGCTGCCGCTGACCGCCGGAGACCGCCCCGCTGCCGGACACGATGGTGTGCAGCCCCATCGGCATCCGCCGGATGTCCTCGGCCAGCCCCGCCATCTCGGCGGCCGCCATGGCCTCCTCCGGCGTGTACGGCCCGGTCCCGCGGATCACGTCCAGAACGGACCCGGTGAAGGGCTGCGCGTGCTGGAGCACCACACCGCACTGCCGGCGCACCGCCGACTGATCGAGCGCCGCCAGGTCCTGGCCGTCGTACAGCACACTCCCCGACACCGGCCGGTCGAAGCCGATCAGCAGCCGCAGCAGGGTGGACTTGCCGCTGCCGCTCGGGCCGACGACCGCCACGAACTCGCCCGGCGTTACGTCGACGGACACGTCGTCGAGGACCAGCGGTCCGTCGTCGGAGTAGCGGAAGGACAGCCGCCGCGCCTCGACGGCCCCGGACAGCGGGCCAGGCCGGGTACTCGCCGCGCGCACCTCGGGCGTGGCGTCCAGGACCGGCCTGATCTGCTCGAACAGGGGCAGCGCCGCGACCGCCGAGACGAACGCGCCGGTGAGCTGGGTGACCGAGGTCAGCACCATCGTCACGGCCGTGTTGAAGGTGAGGAACTCCGCCGCCGTCATCGAGCCGCGCGCCGGCCCCGCCAGCAGCATGAACATCAGCAGGGTGCACAACGGCAGATAGACCGCGCCCAGCACCGCCGTCAGGTTCTTGACGCGGCCCGCTCGCTGCTGGAACTCACGGCTGCGGGCGAACTGGGACGCCCACGCGGCGTACGCGTAGTTCTCCGCGGCCGCCACACGCAGCTTCGGCAGCCCGCGCAGGGTCTGGAAGGCCTGGTTGTTCAGCTTGTTGGTGAGCACCACCAGGCGGCGCTGCCAGCGCACCTGCCACAGCCCGAGCCCCAGGAACACTCCCGCGATGACGACCAGCATCCCGATCGCGGCCAGCGCCATCGGCACGCTGAACCAGAGCAGCAGACCCAGGTTCATCGCACCGACGGTGACCGACTGGGCCACCGTGGGCCCGACCCCGGCCAGCAGCCGCCGGATCGCGCTGATGCCCATGGCGGCGCTGGCCAGCTCCCCGGTGGACCGCTCGGTGAAGAACCGGGTCGGCAGCCGGAGCAGCCTGTCCCACACGGCCGGCTGGAGCGTGGCCTCCACCCGGCCCTCGAGACGCAGCAGGGTGAGGTTCTGCAGCAGCATGAAGGCGGCGGCCACCACACTGCTCATCATGACCGCGAGGCACACCTGCACGATCAGCCCGGTCTGCGCCTTCGGCACGAACTCGCCGAGCACCTTGCCGGTCGCGAGCGGCACCAGCGCCCCGATCGCCACCGTCACCAGACCGCTCAGCAGCAGACCCGTCAGATCACGCCGGGTGCCCGACATGCAGAACCGCAGCAGCCGCAGCGGACTCAGCCGCCGCTCGGGCAGCGGGCGGTAGAACATCACCGCGCGGGGCTCGAACTCCTCCGCGTTCGCCCTCTCGACCGGTGTCTCACGACCGGTCGCGGGATGCACCGCCACGTAGCCGCCGCGCCGCCACAGCAGCGCCACCGGCGCGCCCGACAGCGTCCGGTGACCCACCAGCGGCCCGACGTCCTCCCGCCACCAGCGGTCGTGCAGCCGTACGACCCGGGTACGCAGCCGGGAGGCCAGGGCGATCCGCTCGACCGGATCGAGCCGGTCCGCGCCGGTGCCGGACCGCGCGGGCGCGGCCAGCGTGATGCCCGCCGCCCGGGCCACGAGCTCGCAGGCCGCGTGCGTGGCGTCGGCGTCGGCCGCGGTGGTGCGCCGGCCCGGCCGTTCGCCGATCGCGGCGAGCAGCGTCCGGTCGGCCCGGTCCCGGACCGCCTCACCGGCCGCGATGCCCTCGGCGGTGCGCGTCTCGTGCGTGTGCTCCAGCTGCTCGATCCACCGGTCGAGCGTGGTCATCAGCCGGTACTGCTGGTCGACCATGCTCTGCCACAGCGCGGGGTCCATCAGCAGATCGGCCGCCGCCTCGGCACCGTACAGCGAGCCGTACTGCACACTGCCCGGCGGAACCTGCATCCAGAACACGTCGTCGTCGGTGGGCGCCGCGGCCCGCTCCGTCGCCAGCGGCGCCTGGAACAGGACGGACAGACTCCGTCCCACGCCGAGCGCGAGGGCGTACTCCAGCGGGCTCGTCGTCGGCGGTACGTACTGCGGGTTGCCGTACGCGTCGTAGGACCAGGTCTGGGTGCTCGCCGGCTGGTACAGCTCCCGCAGCCCGATGCGGCGCACCACACAGTCCCGCAGCGGACGCGCCACCAGGGTGTGCGCCGGACCGGTCACCGGGCCGGGCACCAGCGAGCCCGCCTCCAGCCGGCCCAGATGGTGCCACTGCCCCCGCTGCCCGGCGTCGACCGCGAACAGGTCCACGCCGCCGGACGCGATCAGCCACAACACCTGCGGCCCCTCCAGGTCCAGCCGGGAGAACCCGGAACAGTCGACCGGCGTGCCCAGCGACCCGAGCGCGCCCAGGACGAGATCGCCGCCCGCCGTATCGTGCACCGCCGTCATGTCAACGCTCCCTGACCAGCGCCGCGTACGCGCCACCGCGCGCCACCAGTTCCCCGTGCCGTCCGCGTTCCACGACCGTGCCGTGGTCCAGGACGACGATCTCGTCACTGTCGCGCACCGTGCTCAGCCGGTGCGCGATCACCACACAGGCGCAGCCGCGCCGGCGCAGGCTGTCCATCACGGACAGTTCGGTCTCGGCGTCCAGCGCGCTGGTCACCTCGTCGAGGACCAGGATGCTCGGCCGGCGCACCAGCGCCCGCGCGATCTCCAGACGCTGGCGCTGCCCGCCGGAGAAGTTCCGGCCGTCCTGCTCGACCGGGCTGTGGATGCCACCCGGCCGGCGCGTGATCACGTCGTACAGCGCCGCGTCCCTGAGCGCCTCCACCACCGCCTCGTCCGGGATCGACGGATCCCACAGGGCCACGTTGTCGCGCACGCTGCCCTCGAACAGGAACACGTCCTGGTCGACGAACGAGACGGACGCCGCCAGCGCCCCGCGCGGGATGTCCTCGATGTGCTGCCCGTCGATCCGGATCACGCCCTCCCACGGCGTGTACAGCCCCGAGATCAGCCGCGACACCGTGGACTTCCCGCTGCCGGAGCCACCGACCAGCGCCACCTGCTGCCCGGGCCCCACGGTCAGGTCGAACCCGGTCAGCAGCGGTTTGTCCAGCGGGTTGTAGCCGAAGGTGAGGTTCTGCAGTTCGACGTGGCCGTGCAGCCGGCGCGTCGACTCCCCGGCACCGGGACGTCCGTAGAGCGGGTCCGCCCGGAAGTTCTCCACGTCCTTCAGCCGGGCCACGTCCGCGGCGAAGTCCTGGATCCGTCCCGCCACGCCGTTGAGCCGGGTCAGCGGCGCGGTGAACCGGGTCACCAGCGCCTGGAAGGCCACCAGCAGCCCGACCGAGACGTGTCCCTCGACCGCGCGCAGACCGCCGATCCACAGGATCAGCGCGCTGTTGAGTGTGGCGAGCGCGGGCGCGACGACGCCGAGCCACGCCGTCGGCACCCCGAGCCGCTGCTGTTCGTCCAGCGTCGTGGCGTGCTGACCGGCCCACTTGCGGAAGTAGCCGTCCTCCCCGCCGGTCGCCTTCAGCGTCTCGATCAGCTGCAGACCGGTGTAGGCGGTGTTGGTGAGGCGCGCGGTGTCCGCCCGCAGCTTCGCCGTGCGCGTCGCACGCAGCCGGATGACGACCCGCATCGCGACGATGTTCAGCAGCGCCACCCCGATGCCCACGAACGTCAGCTGCGGGTCGTAGGTGTACAGCAGCAGCGCGTACAGCACGACCACCAGCGCGTCCACGCCCGCCGCCGACAGATCGCGGGCCAGCGTCTCGGCCACCGCGTCGTTGGACTGCAGCCGCTGCACCAGGTCGGCCGGGCTGCGCTGGGCGAAGAACGTCACCGGCAGCCGCAGCAGATGGCGCAGGAAGCGGGCGCTGGACAGCGTGGAGGAGATCAGCCGGCCGCGCAGCAGGTTGCCCTGCTGGAGCCAGGTCAGCACCAGCGTGAGCAGGACACAGGCGCCCATCGCCGGGAACAGCACGTCCAGCGTCGAGGTGCGGCCGCCGATCAGGAACTCGTCGATGAAGGTACGGCTGAGCCCGGGCACCGCCGCGCCCACCGCCACCAGCAGCAGACTCGACAGCACCACCGCCGGCAGGGTGCCCGCCGTGCCGCGCAGCCGGGCCGGCATGGCGCCGAGCACGCCGGGCCTGCGGCCGCCCCGGGTGAAGTCCTCGCCGGGCTCCATCACCAGGACGACACCCGTGAAGCTGCCGTCGAACTCCTCCAGGGGGACGAACCGCCGGCCCTTGCCGGGGTCGTTGATGTACACCCCGCGGCGGCCGAAGCGGCGGCCCGTGCCGTCGTAGACGACGTAGTGGTTGAACTCCCAGAACAGGACGGCCGGCGTCGCCACGTCGGCGAGCGCGGCCAGGTCCATCTGCATGCCCTTGGCGGTCAGTCCGTAACCGCGCGCGGCCTTCAGCAGGTTACTGGCGCGTGAACCGTCGCGTGAGACACCGCAGGCGATGCGCAGCTCCTCCAGCGGGACATGACGGCCGTAGTGGCCGAGCACCATGGCGAGCGAGGCGGCGCCGCACTCCACTGCCTCCATCTGGAGCACGGTGGGGGTGCGGACGGTCCCCGCCCGGGAGCGGGGCACCTTGCGCTTCGGCGGGGCGGCCCGGCGTCTGCCCCGGGTCTCCCGGGGGGTGCTCACGGTCTCCCGGGTGGTGCTCACGGCAGCAGCCAGTCGACGGGGCGCCGGTCGGCCAGCCGCACCGAGCCCTCCGCCAGGGTCATCGAGGTCAGTTCGAACGGCGGACCGTCCGCGGAGGACCACTCGTAACCGCTCCGTGTGCCGGACGCCTTCTTCAGTTCGACGGTGACCGCCACCGGCCTGCCCTCCCGGGTGAACTGCTCGCCGAGCCGGCCGTCCCCGAGGAACGCGGCGATCTGCCGGGCGGACCGGGCCGAGCGGTCCACCGACTTCACCCGACCGTGCAGGACGCCGTACTCCTGGCTGGGTACCGACTGCACCGTCAGGTCGACCGGCGCGCGCGCGGGGATGCCGGCGGCGCTCTCGGCCGGGACGTACACCGTCGCGTACAGCGGGGCGTTCGCGCGGGTGACCTTCTCCACGGCGGCGACGTCCGTGCCGGTGGCGACGATCTGTCCGGTGCTGACGGCGAGCGACGTGATCCGGCCCGCGTCGAGGGAGCGGACCACCTCATCGCCCTCCCCGGTACGCACCCTGAGGACCGGGGAGCCGGCGGGCAGCCGCTCACCCTCCTTCACCAGGACGGCGGTGACCTGGCCGGCGACCGGGCTCTGCAGGACGTAACTGCCCTGACCGTATGTCAGGACGGCGGGCGCGCCGACCGTGGAGGACACCGTCGCGGTCACCGCCCACACCGAGGCGGCCGCCATCGCGATCACCGTCACGGACAGCACCAACCAGCCCTGCGGCCGGGCGAAGCGCACGGGGAGATCGAGTTCCTCCGGCGACTGGAGCCTGGCGAGGGCCTGCTGACGGAACTGCACGGGACTTCCCTCACCTGGGCGAACTGTGGGACGGGAACCGGAACTTCGGACTTCGGCGCAACACTTGAGTCCCGGAGCCGGGGGGCGGCTCCGGGACTCAGTGACACGAAGGCGCGATCAGAGACCGGCGACCAGGTTCGTGACCGGAGCGGTGTTCAGGCCGGTGGCGCCCTCGACGGTGCCGACGACCGTGTCGATCACGCCGGAGACCGGGGCGATGCCGTCCACCGCGCCCGTGAGGGTGTTCACGGCGTTCACGGACAGACCGCCGGAGACGCTGTCGAGGTCGGCGTCGGAGATCTCGACGGTCTCGACCTGGGGGGTGGAGTTCATGATGGAACTTCCCTTCATATGGAATGTCACACGGGGGGAGCGGCCCCCTCTGGGGAGATGAAGGCCGCGGACCGCGGGCGCCGGACACCCGTCGCCGGGAGCCCTGAGCGGCCTTGCGGTGCGATGGATCAAAGCACGCGCCGGGCGGGGCCTTCCAATCAATCAAACGTCCTACCAGGCAACTCGCGCCCCGCCGGTGTCCAGGCGTGCAGACGAGGGCACGGCCTGACGGCGAGTCCTTCACACGGTCCACCGCATCGGCGCATCCGGCCACTTGCGCACCCCTGGCCGGAATCCGGCACACCGGGCCCAAAGACGTGACCCGGCCGGCCGGCCCCCTGACGGACCCCGCTCCGGTGACCGGGTTGGGCATTCGCTGTGCAGATTCACCGAAGCCGGGATTCCGCTTCATGATCGCCACCCGCCGGTCATGGACGGTCACCTCGTGTGAGGAGGCGGCGCGATTGAACGCGCCCCGTGCCGTGTGCGTACCAGAAGCCGTCCAGGCGCCCCCGACAGCCGCCGAACGGCGGCACGACTCCGGTCCCCCCAGGAGGTCGAGAAGTTTGAGTCACAAGCGAATTCCGAAGCGCAAGGCCGCGATAGCCGTGGGCGGTGTGGTGGCGCTCGGAGCCGCCGCGATCCTGCTCCCGAACGCCAACGCGTCGCAGGACGGAGCGTCCGGCGACGCGGCCGCGGCGGCGCCCAGGACCCTGAAGGCGGGCGACGCCTCGGATCTCGCCTCGCACCTCGCCGCGCTTCTCGGCGACGCGTTCGCCGGTTCCTACTACGACGGCGACAGCAAGCAGCTCGTCGTCAACGTCGTACCGGGCGACGACGACCGCGTCGTCGTGCAGGCCGAGAAGGCGGGCGCGGCCGTCCGCGAGGTCGACAACAGCATGACCGAACTGGACGCCGGGGCGCAGACCCTGAAGGCGCGGGCGACCATTCCGGGCACCTCCTGGGCCGTGGACCCGCGCACCAACAAGATCCTCGTCACCGCCGACAGCACGGTGACCGGCGAGAAGTGGGACCGGCTGGAGTCCACCGTGGAGAGCCTCGGCTCCGGCATGGCGACCATCAAGAAGTCCGCGGGCACCTTCAAGACGTTCGTCTCCGGCGGCGACGCCATCTTCGCCGGCGGAGCGCGCTGCTCGCTCGGCTTCAACGTCACCGCGGGCGACGGTGCCCCGGCCTTCCTGACGGCGGGTCACTGCGCCGCCGGGGGAGACCAGTGGTCCGACCAGCAGGGCGGGCAGCCGATCGCCACGGTCGACCAGGCACTCTTCCCCGGTGAGGGCGACTTCGCGCTCGTCCGGTACGACGACCCGGCCACCCAGGCGCCGAGCGAGGTCGACGTCGGCGGCCAGACGGTTCCGATCTCGCAGGCGGCGGAGGCCACCGTCGGCCAGGAGGTGTTCCGGATGGGCAGCACCACCGGGCTCGCCGACGGCCAGGTCCTCGGTCTGAACGCGACGGTGAACTACCCGGAGGGCACGGTCACCGGCCTCATCCAGACCGACGTCTGCGCCGAACCCGGCGACAGCGGTGGCTCGATGTTCACCCGGGACGGACTCGCCATCGGCCTGACCTCGGGTGGCAGCGGCGACTGCACCACCGGCGGCGAGACGTTCTTCCAGCCGGTCACCACCGCCCTGGCGGCGGTCGGCGCGACCCTCGGCGCGGACGGCGGCGCGGACGGCGGCGCGGGAGCGGGCGACGAGGCCGGCGGCGATCAGGCGGGCGGCGACCAGGCGGGCGCGGGCGAGGAGGCCGGCGGCCAGGAGGTCGGCGGCGTTCAGCCCGGTGGCCAGAACGCCGGTGACGGAGCCGGTGACGGAGCGGGGCAGCCCGCCGGGGACGGCTCCGGTCCGGCCCAGACCCACTGACCCCTCTCGGTCCTCCCGGGCAACACCGGCCCGGTCCCGTCGTCCAGCTGTGACGGGACCGGGCCGCTGCCGTCGCCGCGGGCACGTCCGGCCTCGGTGAGGCATCCCCTGCCGAGGGTCGGCCCGCCCGGCGGCGGGACGCCGGCCTCACATGTTCCGGCCGCCCGGAGGGGCGCGTGCCGGACCACGCCTCCCCTGCTCCCCGTGACACCCGGCCCCTCCACCCGGATCGAGCCGTGGCCCCCTCGAGCCGGGACGCCGGTCCGGGCCGGCCGTGTCAGGCGTCCGGCAGGGCCCTGAGCAGCAGCACCGCTATGTCGTCCAGGCGCTCCTGCGCGCCCCCGCCGTGCCGGACCAGCGCGTCGGCGAGCTCGTCCAGCGGCAGGTCACCCAGTTCGGTGAGACGCCGCCCCAGATCGGCCAGGGCGTCCTCGAGGTCCGTACCGGGGGACTCCACCAGACCGTCGGTGTACAGAACCAGCAGTGAACCGGGGGAGAGGTCCACCTCGGTCGACGGATAGACCGCCGAACCGTCGATCCCCAGCAGCGGCCCGCCGGCCAGGTCGAGCACCCGGACCCGCCCGTCCGGCCGGCGCAGCAGCGGTGGCGGATGGCCCGCACGGGACATCACGGCCCGTCCGCGTACGGGATCGAGCCGCAGATACAGACAACTCGCGAACAGTTCCGAACCCAGGTCCAGCAGCAGCCGGTTGGTGCTCCGCATGACCTCCTCGGGCTTCTGCCCGACGGCGGTGTAGGCGCGTACGGCGGTGCGGACCTGCCCCATCAGCCCGGCCGCCGTCACGTTGTGGCCCTGCACATCCCCGATCACCGCGGCCGCCATGCCCTGCGTCGGCACCAGATCGTAGAAGTCGCCGCCGATCTCCATCCCGTGCGTCGCCGGCAGATAGCGTGCGGCCGCCTCGATCCCGGCCAGCGACGGCAGGGTGTGCGGCAGCAGCGCTTCCTGCAGCCCGTGCGCGAGCCGGTGCTTGGCGTCGTAGAGCAGGGCCCGCTCCAGCGCCTGGGCGATCAGCCCCGCCAGACTGGTCAGCACCGCCCGCTCCTCCGTCGCGAAGTGGTGCGCCGCCGAGTACGACAGCACACACGTCCCCACCGGGCGCCCCGAGGCGATCAGCGGCAGATACGCCCACGCCGCGAACCCGGAGACGTGTACCGGCGACGGATAGAGACGCTCGAGCTCCGCGCGGTTCCCGAAGAACGCGGGCACCCCCGTACGCAGCACCTGGCTGCCGGGGGTCGGCTCCGACAGCGGCATACCGTCGTACCGCTCCACGACCCGCGGGTCCGGATATCCGCGGTGCCCCAGTACGCGCAGCCGGCCCGCCCGGGAGCCGAGGACCACCAGCCCCTGGCTGCCCACGGCCGGAGCGACCTCGTCCGCGACCAGCTGCACCACGTCCTCCACCCCGACCGTCTCGGTCAGCGCGCCGGCCAGGCTCAGCACCTGGCTGATGGTGACCAGCCGGGTGCCCGCCCGCCCGGGCGGCGGCGCCGTGCGGTTCATCTCGGTGACCGCGCGGGCCCGGCTGATCCGGACACTGAGTCCGGTCGTGCTCGGATACAGCCGGAAGGACAGCCACTCGCCCGGCGGACGCAGCGCGACGAACGAGGTGACGTGCTGGCTGAACATCGCGGCCCGGTAGCGGTCCTCGTACACGGGATCGTTCAGCCACGGCACCGACGCCCACAGCTGGGCGCCCAGCAGCCGGTCCGCCGGGACGTCCAGCAGTTCGGCGGCGGCAGCGTTGGCGAAGCCGACCCGCCCGTGCACATCGAGTGAGCACAGACCGTACGGCAGCCGGGACACCATCCGCGCGGCCTCCACCGTTCCGAGCGTGCCGGCCAAGCCGCCCACCAGCGGCGCGGCCAGCAGATCCGGCTCGGGTGCCAGTGGCAGGCTCTGCTCGGCGGCCCGCTCCAGCCGCACCGCCAGCCGGTCGCAGGCGGCGGTCAGATGATCGCGCTCCCAGTCGGACAGCTCCGGCGGATGCCCGCCGGGCCAGGTCACGAACACCGCACCGTACGCCTTGGCCGGGGTCGCCACCGGCAGCGCGGCCAGCGCGAAGTGGTACGGCAGCACCATGGCGATCCGGGGATAGTGGCGGGCCATCTCCTCCTCGCCGCCCACCCAGACCAGCCGGCGCTCGCGCACCGCGTCCGAGACGGGGATCGGCGCGCTGAGCCCCACCCGCTCCCAGGGGGCGGCGAAGGCGCGCGGCAGCCCCGCCATCACCGCCATCTCCAGCACCGGATGGTCGGGGGCGAGCAGATACACCGCCCCGGAGTGGGCGTGCACCTCGTCCATCATCGCCGCCAGCGTCAGCGACAGCAGCGGCCGGCCGATGGGCACCCGGGGGCTCGCCGGTGCCTGCGCACCCGTCGGCGCCCGCGCGGACGACTGTCCCTCGGACACGCCGACCACCTCCTCGCACGGCCGCGTCCCGCGACCCAATCTCCCCCTTGCCGGACCGTCGCGCACGACGAGCGGACGAGGGAGCGGGGCCGTACACCGGGGTGAGAGCGGACCGGCCGGGGCCCGCTGCCACGGCGCACCCTCCGGTTACCCCGCGACCGGGACTCCAAGGCCCGCGCCGCAGTCCCGGGGTGAAAGGGCCGGACCGCCCGGCCGCCGACCAGGCCACAGGTCCGGGTCACGGATCCCGCGTGTGAGCCGGTCCGCCAGGTCACCGAAGTCGCACGGGGGCCGGTCCGCCCGGCCGCCGAACCCGCGTGCGGGCCGGACCGCCCGGCCGCCGTACGCGCACAGGGGCTGCGCCGGTGTCCCATTAGCGCTGTAATGGCCAACGTGGCCAGTGAGGGCGCTGCGGGACGCAGCACGAGAACGCTGCGTGCGGAAGGTGCCCTGGCGGCGGTCACGGTCGAACCGGATTCACCCGAGCGGATGCGCAGGGTACTGGAGCAGGCTCTCGTCTTCGCCGGGGCCGCGTTCGCCGCCGTGTACACCCCCGGGGCGGACGGGGAACAGCTCCGTCTGACGGAGTCCGCCGGGATGCCGAAGACCCTGTGCGGGGTACGTGACAGCTATCCCGCCGCGGGGCGGTCACCGGTGGCCGAGGCGCACCGCGGCCGGCCGGTGTGGCTGACGCCCGAGGACCTCGCCGCGCAGGCCCAGTCGAGGCGCGTGCCGAGCCGGGACTTCCATCTGGCGGCCCTGCCCGTGCGCGGGGGCGGCGGCTGTCTCCTGGTGGTCGGCGAGCGCCCCGGCGGATTCGACGCCGACGACCGCGTCTGTCTCGGCCTCGTCGCCGACGCCGTGGACTTCCCGGCGCCGTTCGCGGCCGCCGAGGGCGGGGAGCCGCCGCCCGGGGGCTTCAGCCTCGCCATGGACACCGGCCGGCTCATGGTCGACCCGGCCGTCCTGGAGCTGTTCGGTCTCGAGCCCGGCGACTTCGACGGGCGGGTGGAGACCCTGCTGGGCCTGACGGTGCCGGAGGACCTTCCCTCGCTGATGTCCGTTGTCGAGGCCGACCATATGACGATCGGCGAGCGGGAACTGGAGTTCCGGGTGCTCCAGCCGGCCGGACCGCCCAAGTGGCTCCGGCTGCGCGGCCGGCTGCTGCCCGGCGGGGAAGGGCGCTCGGCCCGGCTGGTGGGCTCCGTCGCCGACGTCTCCACGCTGCGCTCCGACATCACCGACGTGGCCCGCGTCCAGCGGCTCGCCGCCGCGCTGGCCACCGCCGTCACCGTTCGCGACGTCGGCAAGGCCGTCGTGGCCGCGCTGCGCCGGCCGCTGCGTGCCGACCGTATCGCGCTGGCCGAGCTGGAGAACGAACGGCTCGTCGTCACCGTCCTGGACCCGCCCGAGCCGGAGGCGTGGCCGGAACTGTGGCGCGCGGAGTGGCGCACCGAGTGGCCCGAGGCACCCGTGCGCACCATGCCCACCCTCGCCGCCGCCCTGCGGGAGGGCCGCGCCAGCATCTGGCCGGCGAATTCCATGCTGGAGACCGCTCTCGCCGAGGTCGGCCCCGGCGGCCTGGCGGTGCTGCCGCTGCCCGCCGGCAACCGTATGGCCGGCGCCTGTCTGATCGGCTGGGACGCCCCGCACGACTTCGGCGCCGACGAACGGGCCCTGCTCACCGCGGCCGCCGGCCTCGCCGGGCAGGCCCTGACGCGGGCCCGAGCCCTCGACGCCGAACACGAGCTGGTCGGCATGCTCCAGCGCCAGCTGCTGCCCCGCCGGCTGCCCCGGCTGCCCGGCGCGGTCGCCGTCGCCCGCTATCTGCCCAGCACCGTCGGGCTGGAGCTCGGCGGCGACTGGTACGACGTGATCCCCCTGCCCGACAACCACGTCGCCCTCGTCATCGGCGATGTCCAGGGCCACAACGCCGGCGCCGCCACCCTCATGGGCCAGATGCGCACCGCGCTGCGCGCCTACGCCGTCGAGGGACACCCTCCGGACGTGGTGGTCTCCCACGCCAACCGGCTGCTCATGGACATGGAGACGGACCTCTTCGCGACCTGTTGCTATGTCGACGTGGACATGGAGGAGGGCCTGGCGTGGTGCGTACGCGCCGGTCATCTGCCGCCGGTGCTGCGCTACCCGGACGGGCGTACGGAGATCGCCGAGGCCGAGGGCGGTCCGCCGCTCGGGGTGGTGCGGCAGAGCGATTTCCCCATGAGCCCGCTGCGGCTCGGGCCCGGCACCCTGGTCGCCCTGACCACGGACGGTCTGGTCGAGTCGCACGAGGCCGACATCGACGAGGGCATGGACCGCTTCGCCCGGCAGCTGTCCGCCGCCGACCCCGCCCATCTCGGGCCGGTCGCCGACGCCCTGCTCGGCGAGGCCCCGCGCAGCGACGACGTCGCCCTGCTGCTGATGCGCTACGACGGCATGACCTCGCTCCCGCTGCGTGAGAGCTGGACGGTGTGGCGGGTGCCCCAGGCGGTCGGACACGCCCGCCGCTTCACCCGGCGCACCCTGCGCTCCTGGGGTGTGACCGAGGACATCGACGCCGCCCTGCTCGCCGTCTCCGAACTGGTGACCAACGCCCTGGTGCACACCGGCGGCCAGGTCCGTCTCGACCTCACCCTGGTGGGCGGCCGGCTGCGGCTCGCGGTCGCCGACTCCTCACCCCGCAGCCCGATGAAGCCCACCAGCATCGCCTGGGAGGCCACAGGAGGCCGGGGCATCCTGCTGGTCGAGGCGGTGTCGGCCACCTGGGGCACCCTTCCGGTCAGCGGCGGCAAACAGGTGTGGGCGGAGTTCGTCCTGCGCTGACGACGCCCCGGTGCCCCCGGCCTGGACGCCCCCGGCCTGGACGACCTCCACCCTGTGCCGGCCGGCTGTCCGCGCCCGGCCCGGGGCAGCCGCACGCGCCTGGTGACCGCGCGGCTCCACCGGGTACCCGTGAGGCTTCCGCAGTCTCGAGAGGGGACACGTCATGGCACAGCACGTCCGCGACATCATGACCGCCGCACCGGTCACGGTCGGGCCGCACACCTCCGTCGCGGAGGTCGCCCGCGTGATGCGCGACCGCGACCTCGGGGCCGTACTCGTCACCGACGGCGACCGGCTGCGCGGGCTGGTCACCGACCGCGACCTGGTGGTGCGGTCGGTCGCGCAGGGTGTGGACACCGAGGAGACCACCGTGGCCGGCGCGTGCAGCGAGGACCTGGTGACGGTGGCACCCGACGACGCCCTGGACCACGCGGTGCGGCTGATGCGCCGGCATGCCGTGCGCCGCGTCCCGGTCGTCGAGGGCGGACACGCCGTCGGCGTCGTCACGCTGGGCGACGCCGCCATGGAACGCGACCCGGAGTCGGCCCTGAGCGACATCAGCGTGGCCCGCCCCCAGGCCTGATCCCCTCCGGGACACCGGACGCCCCCCGCCACGGGCACCGGCCGGGACGGCGGGTGTTTGCCCGGCCCGGCACCGGGGACCCGAAGGCCGGCTCAATTAGAAGGAAGATGATGCGTCATGACAACGGAGATCAGCGGCAAACCCCGGCCCCGCCGCCCGGAGACCGGCTGGGCTCGGGCCCGGCGGCTGCGCGGCAAGGATCCGCTGCGGACCTGCCTGCCCGCCGTGGAGCGCGGGACGCCCTCCACCCGGCCGGCCACGGGGGCGGAGGAGAACATCGTCAGGGGCGACGACTAGACGACCGGCGGACGCCACCGGTCGAGCCGCCCGGCGGGACACGGCCGGACGCCTAGGCTGGGCCCCATGCGGCTGCTCCTGATGTCCGACACCCATCTGCCCCGGCGCGCCAGGCGGTTGCCCGAACCGCTGATGGACGAGATCACCCGCGCTGATGTCGTGTTCCACGCGGGGGACTGGGTCGACACCGACACCCTCGACCTGCTGGAGAACCGCAGTCGCCGCCTGATCGCCGTGTACGGGAACAACGACGGTCCGGGTCTTCGCGCCCGGCTGCCGGAGATCGCGTATGCCGAACTCGGGGGGCTGCGCTTCGGCGTGATCCATGAGACCGGGCCCGCGCAGGGGCGTGAGTCCCGGTGCGCCGCGCGCTTCCCCGACCTCGACGTCCTGGTGTTCGGGCACAGCCACATCCCGTGGGACACCACCGCGCCCACGGGACTTCGTCTGCTCAATCCGGGTTCGCCGACCGACCGCCGCCGTCAGCCCCACCACACCTATATGACCGCGACGCTCGGCGGCGGCCGGCTCGAGGTGGATCTCCACCCGCTGCCACCGCGCTGACGGGCCGGGCCGCTTCGCCCGCACGGAAGCGGCCCCGGCACCGTGAGTACGCGCGCTTTCACGGACATCCTTCCCACGATCGGCTGTGACGCCGGCCGGCCACCCGCCCGCGCGGCATTCACACCCGCTCCTCTCCGGTCTCCCGCCGCCCGTGGACGGACCGCTCCGCCGCGCTCAGCCGGCCGACGGGCCGGACCAGCCTTCCGCGACCTGACCCAGGCGGACCCGCTGCGGGTGGTCGCCGACGGGCACGGACACGGTCTTCTCGCCGGTCGCGAAGTCGATCGCGGTGACCCGGTCGGCGCCGCTCTCGGAGACCACGCAGGAGTTCCCGTCGCCGCTGACGGTCGCCCAGTACGGCTTGGACACGGTGACCAGCGGCCCTTCCTGGAGGGTGGTGCGGTCGACGACGGTGGCGTAGTCGTCCATGGTGCCCGCGACGCAGAGCTTGGTGCCGTCGGGCTTCATGGTGATGCCGTGGTGGCGGGAGTCGTTGACCCAGGTGGTGCGGTCCGCGCTGGTGGCGGGGTTCTTCGGCAGGGTCTTGGCGCGGGTGATGCGGTCGGTGGCGACGTCGTACTCGAAGAAGCCGTTGAAGAAGGAGACCTGGAAGTAGAGCTTCGACTCGTCGGGGGAGAAGGCGGCCGGGCGGACCGCGTCCGAGTAGTCCCCCAGCCCGATGGCGTCGAGCCGCTCGCGCATGTCGATGACCTTGGTCTGCCGGAACGTGGTCGCGTCGACCACCGTGATGCGCCGGTCGCCCTTCGTCCAGTCCAGCCACGGCGCGTCGAGCGCGGTGTTCACCTCGCCGATGGACATGTTCCAGATATGCTTGCCGTCGGCGCTGAAGATGTTCTCGTGCGGCTTGTCGCCGGTGGCGAACGAGCCGAGTTCCGCGCCGGTCTCGATGTCCAGGACGTGGACCTTGTTGGAGGTCGAGGCGGAGACGGCGACGCGCTTGCCGTCGGGGGAGACGGCCATGTGGTCGGAGCGGTAACCGGACACGCGGAAACGCCAGTTGACCTCTCCGGTGGCGAGGTCGAGGGAGACCACGTCGGCGAAGCTCGGCCGGGAGACCACCACCGAGGTGCCGTCCGGGGTGGAGTACATGTCGTCGACGAACTGGTCGTGGCCCTCCCCGACGCTGTTGCGGATGGCCATGAAGTAGATCCAGTGGATCGGGTTGGCGTTGATCTCGGCCATCCGCTCGTCCCGGTCGGGAATGACGTCGATCCGGCCGATCCGGCCGAAGTCACCGGCGGACTCGATGACATCGGCGGTGCCGTCCCAGTTGTTGCCCACGAACAGCACCTCCCGCAGGGGGTCGGCGGAGGTCTGATTGTCACCGGCGGCGCTCGCGACGGAGGCGGGAGCGGTGACGGTCAGGGCGAGGGCGGCGGCGAGGACGCACAGGTGCCTGGTTCTGCGGAGCGGCATGACTGCTCTCTCCTCTGTGAGTGGGGGGCATGAGTGAGGCGTGCCAGGACAGGGGTTCGGGAATCTGAACACAGGCGCTTTCAGAATCAACTTACTGAAAAGTAAGGAGGGTTGGCCGTCTCCACAAGACTGCGTACACGACAAAATTGGCTGTGGGGACAAGGAGGGGAGGGCCGGTGCCGGGCAGTCCGAGCGCACCGCGCGGCCGCTACGCCGGGAAGTCCGCCGAGGAGCGGAAGGCCGAGCGGCGCCGGCGCTTCCTCGACGCGGCCCTCGAACTGTTCGGAGCCGGCCCCGGCTACCGGTCCACCACCGTCGCCGCCCTCAGCGAGGCCGCGGGCCTGTCGACCCGTCAGTTCTACGAGGAGTTCCGCAACCTGGAGGACGTGCTGGCCGTGCTGCATCTCGAGGTCAACGACCGGGCGGAGGCGGCGGTGCTGGCCGCGGCGGCCCGTGCGGCGCACACCCCGGTCGCCGAACGGGCGGACGCCGTCTTCCGCGCCTACGCCGCCGAGGTCACCCGCGACCCGCGGCGGATCCGCATCGCGTTCGTCGAGATCATCGGGGTCAGTCCGCGTCTGGAGGAACAGCGCCTGGCCCGCCGTGCCCAGTGGGTGGAGCTGATCTGCGCCGAGGCCCGGGGCGCCGCCGATCGGGGCGAGGCCGCGCCCCGCGACCACCGGCTCGCCGCGACCGGATTCATCGGCAGCGTCAACGGTCTGCTCCACGACTGGAGCGCGGGCTGGGTGGAGGCCACCCTGGACGAGGTGGTGGAGGAACTGGTCCGCCAGCTCCTGAGCATCCTCCGCCCGCCCGGCTGGATGCCGGCGTCGGAGCGACCGCCCGTCAGCCGGCCGGTTCGAGGTCCCCGGCAAAGATGATCATCTGGTCGATCAGGCCCCGCCGCAGGTGAACGACGTCGGTGCCCGCCAGTCGCGGGCCCCCGCCGGGTGTGGTGAACACCCACCGGTACCGGGCCCACTCGTCCGGCATGTCCACCCCGGAACAGCGCACCATGGTGCCCGATCCGGCCGGGTGCCGCCGGATGTCCAGCACGAAGTGCTCGACCGCCTCGATACCCTCGCTCCTGCCGAGCGGGCCCCAGAAGACCACGTCCGAGGTGAGCGCCTGCGACAGCAGAGCGGTCACATAGGCGTCGTCCGAGGCGTTGAACGCCGAGACGAAGGTGTCGATGGCCGAGCGAGCGGTGTCTGCGTGCATGCACCCAGTCATACCAGCCGCACTCGGACGCCGTCAGCGGTCCGGTGCGGTGACCGGCAGGGGGTGACAGCCCCCGGGGCGACGAGCCGCGGACGGACGCCGCCCTGACGTGCCGGCCGGGCCCGCGCGGCTACTCGTCCCAGGCCTGGATCATCGTCTGCCCGGTGATCTTCCCGTCCCGCAGGGTCAGCATCGACTCCGAGAGCACCCGCACACCGTCCGGGTACCGGCAGCTCTCGCAGTACGCCGCGTGGTCGCCCTGCACCACACACGCCTCGAGTGAATGTGTCATGTCGCGGCTGTAGACGTCGTCGAGCATGGCCGCGATCTCGTCCCGGCCGCGCAGGACCCGGGGATGGCTGGGCTGGGCGTCGCGGTCGACGACGCGCAGTTCCGCGTCGTCCGCGTAGAGCGCCACCAGCGGCGCCGGTGAGTCCGCCTCGATGCCCTGGCGCAGGGTGTCCGTGCCGAAGCGGGGCTGTGCCTCGGATGTCATGATGACCGCCTCCTCCGAGGCCGCGGCCCGGACCTCCGGCGGGCCGTAACGGCCTCTCCACGAGCCTCCCCCGCCCCGGCGGACAGGGCAAGCCGGGACCCCGTGACGTGCCCGGACGCCCCGTGTACGCCGCGGCCGGTACCCGCCGTGCCCCCGGGTCAGCCGGCCGTCGCCAGGAACTGGGTCGTCGCCAGCTCCGCGTACAGCGGATCGGAGGTCACCAGCTCCCGGTGCGTGCCGACGGCGCGGACCCGGCCCGCGTCCATCACCACGATCCGGTCGGCCATCGTCACCGTGGACAGCCGGTGCGCGACCACCAGGACCGTCGTCGTGCGCGCCACGTCGGCGACGGTGTCACGCAGCGCCGCCTCGTTCACCGCGTCGAGCTGAGAGGTGGCCTCGTCGAGCAGCAGCAGCCGGGGCCGGCGCAGCAGCGCGCGGGCGATGGCCACCCGCTGGCGCTCGCCGCCGGACAGCTTGGTGCCGCGGTGCCCGACCAGCGTGTCGAGACCCTCCGGCATCCTCGACACCAGACCGTCCAGCCGGGTTGTCCGCAGCACCCGCGTCACCGAGTCCTCGTCCGCCTCCGGACTGCCCAGCAGCAGGTTCTCCCGCAGGGAGCCCGACAGCACCGGCGCGTCCTGCTCCACATAGCCGATCGCCGCCCGCAGCCGCGACAGCTCCCACTCGGCCACGTCCCGGCCGTCCAGCGTGATCACACCGGAGCCGGGGTCGTAGAACCGCTCGATCAGGGAGAAGACGGTGGTCTTGCCCGCGCCGGACGGGCCGACGAACGCAGTCATACCCCGCGCGGGCACGGAGAACGTCACCCCGTGATGGACGTACGGCAGATCGTCGGCGTACCGGAAGCGGACACCCTCGAAGGTGAGCGAGGCGGGAGCCGTGCCGGGGCCGGGCAGCTGCGCGGGACCGGCCGCCGGTTCGGCGGGCAGCCGCAGCGCCTCCTGGATGCGGGCCAGGGCGGCGCTGCCCGTCTGGTACTGCGTGACGGCGCCGACGACCGACTGGATCGGCGCCATCAGATAGAACACGAACAGCAGGAACGCCACCAGCGTCCCTATGTCGATGGCGCCCGTCGCCACCCGCGCGCCGCCCACCGCGAGCACTGTGATGAACGCGATCTGCATCGCCAGACCGGCCGTGTTCCCCGCCGCGGCCGACCACTTGGCGGCGCGCACGCTCTGCCGCCACGACTCCTGCGCGGCCTCGTGCAGCGTGCGCTCCTCCCGGGGCTCCGCGCCCGAGGCCTTCACCGTGCGCAGCGCGCCCAGCACCCGCTCCAGCGAGGCACCCATCACCCCGACCGCGTCCTGCGCCCGCCGGGAGGCCCGGTTGATCCGCGGCACGATCACTCCGAGCACCGTGCCCGCCACCGCGATCACACCCAGCGTGACACCCAGCAGCACCGGGTCCACGAAGCCCATCAGCGCCACGGTCGCGATCAGCGTCAGCCCGCCCGTGCCGAGACCGACCAGCGAATCGGTGGTCACCTCACGCAGCAGCGTGGTGTCGGACGTGATCCGGGCCATCAGGTCACCCGGCTCACTGCGGTCCACGGCCGCGATGCGAAGCCGCAGCAGATACGACGACAGGGAGCGCCGTGCCCCGAGCACCACCGACTCCGCGGTGCGCCGGAGCACATAGGAACCCAGCCCGCCCAGCACGGCGTTGGCGACGACCAGGGCCGACATCAGCAGCAGCGGTCCGGTGATGCTCCGGTCGCCGGAGAGGTCGTCGATCAGCTCCCGGGCCACCAGCGGCAGCATCAGCCCCGTCGCCCCGGTCATCAGCGAGAGCAGGGCACCGCCCAGCAGGGCCCACCGGTGCGGGCGTACATATCCGAACAGCAGTCGCCAGGCGGGCGGAGCGGAATCCTCGGCTGCGATGGTCACGTGGCCCCCCTCGGCGACGATGGAACATCAGGCTACGTGGAGTGCACCGGCCCGCCGCACGGCGGGCGGCATCACCGATCATTCCCGCGTAGGGTCGGGGGGACGGACACCGGCCGACGAAGGAGTCAGCACCATGGCCCAGGAAGTACGCGGCGTGATCGCACCCGGCAAGGACGAGCCGGTGCGGATCGAGACGGTCGTCGTACCCGACCCGGGACCCGGCGAGGCGGTCGTGCGGGTCCAGGCCTGCGGGGTGTGCCACACCGATCTGCACTACAAACAGGGCGGGATCAGCGACGACTTCCCCTTCCTGCTCGGCCACGAGGCCGCGGGCGTCGTCGAGTCGGTCGGCGACGGCGTCACCGATGTCGGACCCGGCGACTTCGTGATCCTCAACTGGCGGGCCGTGTGCGGGAAATGCCGCGCCTGTCTGCGGGGCCGCCCCTGGTACTGCTTCGACACCCACAACGCCGGGCAGAAGATGACCCTCGCCTCCACCGGTCAGGAACTCTCCCCGGCCCTGGGCATCGGCGCCTTCGCCGAGAAGACCCTCGTCGCCGCCGGACAGTGCACCAGGGTCGACCCCGCCGTCTCCGCCCAGGTCGCCGGACTGCTCGGCTGCGGTGTGATGGCCGGCATCGGCGCGGCCATCAACACCGGCAACGTCGGCCGGGGCGACTCGGTCGCCGTCATCGGCTGCGGCGGTGTCGGTGACGCGGCGATCGCCGGGGCCCGGCTCGCCGGAGCGGCGAAGATCATCGCCGTCGACATCGACGCACGCAAGCTCGAGACCGCGCGCTCCATGGGCGCCACCCACACGGTCGACTCGCGCGAGGGCGACCCCGTCGAGGCGATCCGCGAACTCACCGGCGGCTTCGGCGCCGACGTCGTCATCGAGGCCGTCGGCCGCCCCGAGACCTACCAGCAGGCCTTCTACGCCCGTGACCTGGCCGGCACGGTCGTCCTGGTGGGCGTGCCCACCCCGGAGATGAAGCTGGAACTGCCGCTCCTCGACGTCTTCGGCCGCGGCGGCTCCCTCAAGTCCTCCTGGTACGGGGACTGTCTGCCCTCCCGGGACTTCCCGATGCTGATCGACCTGCACCTCCAGGGACGCCTGGACCTCGGCGCGTTCGTCACCGAGACCATCCAGCTGGACGAGGTGGAGAAGGCCTTCGAGCGGATGCACCGCGGCGACGTGCTGCGTTCGGTGGTGGTGCTGTGATGACCGCCCGCATCGAACGACTGGTCACCTCCGGGCAGTTCAGCCTCGACGGCGGGACCTGGGACGTCGACAACAACGTGTGGATCGTCGGCGACGACCACGAGGCGATCGTGATCGACGCCGCCCACGACGCCGACGCGATCGCCGAGGCGGTGGGGGACCGGCGGCTGACGGCCATCGTGTGCACCCACGCCCACAACGACCACATCGACGCCGCCCCCGCCCTCGCCGAGCGCACCGGCGCCACCATCTGGCTGCACCCCGACGACCTGGGGCTGTGGAAGCAGACCCACCCGGACCGCGACCCCGACGCCTGGCTGGCCGACGGACAGGTGATCGAGGCCGCCGGCGCCGACCTCACGGTGCTGCACACCCCCGGGCACGCGCCCGGCGCGGTCTGCCTGCACGACCCGGGGCTCGGCGCCGTCTTCACCGGCGACACCCTCTTCCAGGGCGGTCCCGGCGCCACCGGCCGCTCCTTCTCCCACTTCCCGACGATCATCGACTCGGTCCGGGACCGGCTGCTCACCCTCCCGCCGGAGACCAGGGTCCTCACCGGCCACGGGGATCCCACCACCATCGGCGCGGAGGCCCCGCACCTGGAGGAATGGATCGCGCGGGGCCATTGAGCCGGCCCGCCCGGGTGACCGGCGCGAAAAGGCGACAGGAGATGTCCGGCTTACCCGTCACCCTCGAAGCGACAGCCGAGCAGGGACGACGGGAGGCCGTACATGTCGGAGCAGCTGAGGGACAAGGTCGCGCTGGTGGCCGGGGCGACCCGGGGAGCCGGACGGGGCATCGCGGTGGAGCTGGGCGCGGCGGGCGCGACCGTGTACGTCACGGGCCGCAGCACCCGCGCCCGCCGCTCCGAGTACGACCGCCCCGAGACCATCGAGGACACCGCCGACCTGGTCACCGAGGCGGGCGGCCGGGGCATCGCGGTGCCCACCGACCACCTGGAACCGGACCGGGTGAAGGCGCTGGTCGACCGGATCGCCGACGAGCAGGGCCGCCTGGACGTCCTCGTCAACGACATCTGGGGCGGCGAGCACCTCTTCGCGTGGGAAGCTCCCGTCTGGGAGCACGACCTGGACAAGGGCCTGCGCCTGCTCCGGCTCGCCGTCGAGACCCACGCGATCACCAGCCACCACGCCCTGCCGCTGCTGCTGCGCAACCCCGGCGGCCTCGTCGTCGAGGTCACCGACGGCACCGCCGACTACAACGACGGTCACTACCGCGTCTCCTTCTTCTACGACCTCGCCAAGTCCTCCGTGCTGCGCATGGCCTTCGCCCTCGGCCACGAACTCGGCCCGCGCGGCGCCACGGCGGTCGCCCTCACCCCGGGCTGGCTGCGCTCGGAGATGATGCTCGACCACTTCGGGGTACGGGAGGACAACTGGCGCGACGCCCTCGCCGACGTCCCGCACTTCGCCATCTCCGAGACCCCGCGCTATGCCGGCCGGGCCGTCACCGCCCTCGCCGCAGACCCGGACGTGGCCCGCTTCAACGGCACCTCCCTCTCCAGCGGCGGCCTGGCCCGGGAGTACGGATTCACCGACCTCGACGGCAGCCGGCCCGACGCCTGGCGCTACCTCGTCGAGGTCCAGGACGCGGGCAAGCCGGCGGACGTGACCGGCTACCGCTGATCCCGTCCCGCCTCTGCCGCCGTGATCGTCCCGGCGGCTACCGTCACCCCATGACGACGGACACACGGCGCTTCGAGGGGTACGGGATTCTCATCACCGGGGCGGCACGCGGCATCGGCGCCGCCACCGCCCTGCGGTTCGCCGAGGAGGGGGCGGGGGTCCTGGTGGCCGACGTGGACCAGGACGCGGCGGAGGGGACGGCGTCGGCACTGCGGGAGCGGGGGCTCGACGCCGTGGCCTCCGCCTGCGACGTGACGGACCGGGCCTCGGTCGAGGCGGCCGTGGCGCACGCGGTGAGCACCTTCGGCGCGCTCGACGTCCTGGTGAACAACGCCGCCCACTGCACACCGGACGCTCCCCGTTTCGAGGACGAGCCGGACGAGGCGTGGGCCGCGGACCTCGATGTCACCCTCACCGGCGCCTACCGCTGCTGCCGCGCCGCACTCCCGCACCTCGCCGCCTCCGGCCGGGGCGCCATCGTGAGCGTCGGCTCCGTCAACGGCCTCCAGGACTTCGGCAACCACGCCTACAGCGCGGCCAAGGCGGGCCTGATCTCCCTCACCCGCACCCTCACCGGACACGCGGCCCCGCGCGGTGTCCGGGTCAACCTCGTCGCGCCGGGGACCGTCCGCACCCGCGCCTGGGCCGGCCGGGACGACGACCTCGAGGCGCTCCGGCGGGTCTATCCGCTGGGCCGCGTCGGCGAACCCGAGGACATCGCGGCCGCCGTCACCTTCCTGGCCTCCCGCGACGCGTCCTGGATCACCGGGACCACGCTGGTGGTCGACGGGGGGATCACCGCGGTGAACCCCGGTTTCGGCCGGGCGGTGCCCCGGCCGGGAGGCCGGCGGTAAGACCGACGAGCTGGTGAGGACCCCCGTTGTGCCCTTACTGGGGTCCTCGCCCTCCGAGGACATCGGTGACCGCCCACACAGCCCACACAGCCCACACCGGCACCCCGGCACCCCGGCCATGCGCTCCCCGTCCTCCCGCGACCTCCGCCGGTCGCTGAACGCCGCCCGCGGTCCCACCCGGCCGAAGGCGGCCACCCGTTCCTCGCCCGGACCGCCGTCGACCGTGCAGACAGGACGTCGAGGCGCACCGGGGCGAGCAGCCTCGGCCCCGGTTCCCCGCGGCGCGTCCGCTGCGCCCCGCAGCCCACTGTCACCGTTCGGTCGCGGTGTGTCCGGTCCGTACAACCGATTGTCCCGGTCGGTCGTCTACCTGGCAGAGTGCGCAGGCCCTGCGCCACCGCTGCGAAAGGCGAAACAGACCATGGGGGACACACGTAGACGAAGCGCCGTAGCCGTAGGGGTCACCGCGCTGGTGGCTCCGCTCACGCTGGCGCTCGGTGCGACACCCGCGCAGGCCGCGAGCTGCACCACCTCGAAGGGCCCGTACCAGAAGCAGGTCGAGAAATTCCTCGGCCGTCCGGTCGACGGCAAGCAGTCGTCCGCCGACTGCAAGGCCATCCGCGCCTTCCAGACCAAGCACGGCATCACACCCGACATCGGGTACGCCGGACCCGTCACCTGGGGCGTGATGAACCTGATGAACAAGCAGAAGGCGGTCGGGAAGAAGCCGAACAAGGCGGGCAAGTGCCCGACGAACAAGGGCCGGATCGCCTGTGTGAACCTCACGCTCCAGCTCAGCTGGATCCAGGACGGCAAGAAGCTTGTTCACGGCCCGGTGCCGGTCCGCACGGGACGCGACGGGTACGAGACCCGCACCGGTCTGAAGAAGGTCTACTGGCGCAACATCGACCACGTCTCGACGATCTACGACGTGCCGATGCCCTACAGCCAGTTCTTCGACGGCGGCCAGGCCTTCCACTCGGCCGGCGTCAGCATGTGGAACCCTCCGGGGTCGCACGGCTGCGTCAACATGACCAGGGTCACCGCCAAGAAGTACTGGTCGCTGCTGAGGAAGGGCGACGACGTCTTCGTGTACGGCCGCAAGCCGGGCACCTGACCGGGGCCCGTGGCTCTCCGGGCCCGGTGCGGGGTCCGGGGGGCGGAGTGCTGTGAACTCGCCCACGTTCCATGGCAGATACGGCAGATGGACGTGATCAGCAACACTGTCGGTAATGCCCGGTATGCGTGCCATTACTCACAGCGTCTTCACCTCTGGCGCCGTATGCTTCACGGCATGTCCACCACTGTTGAACCCTCCTCCGAGCGATCGGCTGATGAGGTCAACGAGGAGATCCGGGCCCTGTGGCTCCGGTCGGGCGGGACACTGAGCGGCGAACAGCGCGAGGAGTACCAGCGCCTGGTCCAGGAGTGGGCCTCGGCTCCTCCGCAGCCCGCCAGGGCCGCCTGAGCGCTCAGTAGGCGGCCCTGGCTTCGCCACCCGTCCACCGGGCACCCCCGCACACATGGGTGCCCTTCTCGCATTCTCCTCGGCCCTCCGCCACGGCATCGTCACCCCGGCTCCCGGCTTCGCCCGAGCCGGGAGGTGCCCCTTATCACCGGCGCCGTCCTGTCGCGCCGCGTCCCGCGTTCCGCCGTCACCTTCGCCGGTCGGCCGACACCCCCCGTCCGCCTCGGTCCCGTCCTTCTGGGTGCGCGCGTCTCCCGGCGGCAGGTGGCGGGGCTGCCGCCGGCGGCCATGGCGACCGTGCTGCTCGCGGTGGGCCGAACGGCGCGCACCCGGGTCCGTTCAGCCCCAGGTCGCCGAGTAGTGACGCCGGTAGGCCTTGCGGTCCTGCTCCGCCCGGATCCACCGCGAGGCCACCAGGGCGACCAGACTGCCCCCGATCACCAGCAGGCCCGGTCCCACGTTCTGCGGGTCGGCCAGCCGTGCCAGCAGCGTCGAGGGGTCCGGGACGATGCCCCGTACCGGCGTCGAGGACCCCGGGGAGGCGGTGTCCGGAGCCGCCCCCGCCTCCGACGGCGCGGGGGACGGCGCCGCGGCGTCCCCGTCCGCCCCGGGCGCCACGATCAGGCGTACGCCGAGATCCGACAGCGCCTTCGTCACCGGCTGGAAGTACGTCGTACCCCCCGTGGCGCAGTCACCGCTGCCCCCGGAGGTGACACCGAGCGCGATCCCCTCGGAGAACATGGGGCCGCCGCTGTCGCCCGGTTCGGCGCACACATTGGACTCGACGAGACCGCCGACCGTGCCCTCGGGATAGTTCACCGTCGCGTTGAGCGCGGTCACCTCGCCGTCACGCAGTCCGCTGGTGCTGCCGCTCCGGAAGATCCGCTGCCCGACCGCGGGGTCCGCCACCCCCGTGATCCGTACGCCCTTGCCGTCGCCGACCGCCACCACCTCGGCGCCCTCGCCGGCCCGGCCTCCGGCGTACTCGATCAGCGAGTAGTCGTCCCCGGGGAAGCTGCCGCCGATCGTGGTGCCGACCTCCTGACGCCCCTGGTCGTCGGCGAACCACACCGATCCGTCCGGCCCGCAGTGCCCGGCGGTGAGGATGAACTCCCGTTCGCCGTCGGTCACGTTGAAGCCCGCCGAGCAGCGGCCGGCCGTCGACAGGATCGGCTGGGCCCCGTTGAGGCGGGTGGTGAACGTGCCCCCGGTCCGCTCCATCCGCACGAAGCCGCCGATGCCGTCCGCCACCTCGGTCAGCTCGGACCAGTCGCCCGAGGACACCGTGCTGTCACCGCGGACCACCACCTCGTTGGACCGGTAGTCCATGGCCCAGGCCGTGCCGGGGACGCGCGGCGCCGAACCCAGTGTCTTCGCCGCGGACTTGAAGTCGTCCATGCTGTGCCGCACCATCTTCGCCTCGGCGCCCGCCCCGCGCACCTCGGCCGCCGCCTTCTCGTCGGTGACCGCGACCACCGTGCGGCCGTCGGCACCGATCCAGCTGCCCGCCGTACGGGACGTGCCCAGCCGTGACACCAGGCCGGCGCCCGGGCCCACCGGCGTCTCCTCGGCGGTGGAGAACGGGACGGCCTCGGGCACCCGGGGTTCACTGGCGACGGCGCGGGTGACCATGGTGGCCCCCAGGAGGAGTCCGCCGACGGCCGCCAGCCGTGTCACTCGCCGGACCACCCGTCGTCGTGCGTGCCTCATGCATGGCTCCCGAACCTCTGCGGCACGGTGCGAACACCGCGGGGCCTGCCCGGAGTCGGGTGCCCTCAGTCCATACGGGCCCCGGAGCCCCGGCGTTCAGCGCGGAGGTGATCCCGGCGGGAAACCGCGCCGCGCGGACAGCACCGCGCCCGCGGACCCCGCCGGATGTCCGCTTTCGCCGCCCATTGCGGCGCCGGACCAGCATGAAGCGGCGCACCCACCCCGCGGACGTGCTGCCGCTGTGGGTGGCCGAGATGGACGTACCCCTCGCCGAGCCGGTCGTGCCGCGCGGGTCCGCTGGACCGAGGGCGACGCGACGGCCCTGGCCCCGCTCGCCGTGGACCTGGTGACATGACGGCGAACTCGCCCAGACCATCGCGGACCCGGCTGCCTGGCACGGCACGCTGCGGGGCGCCCGCGCGGCGCCGCGGCCCGGAGGGCGGCTGGTGTTCGAGACCCGCGATCCGGCCCGGCGGGCGTGGGAGGGATGGACCCGCGAGGAGTCGTACCGCGGGACGGACGTACCCGGCGTCGGCACGGTCGGGCACCGGCACCAGGTGACGCGCGTGAACGGCCCGCTGGTGACGTTCCGTACGACCTGGGTGTTCGCCGCGGAGGCGACGGTGCCGACGTCGGACCCGGCCCCGCGTTTCCGGCGGCGCGAGGAGGCCGGGGCCGACCTCGCCGGGCACGGCTTCGCCCTGGAGGAGGTGCGGGACGCGCCCGACCGCCCGGGACGCGAGCGCGTCTTCGTCGCCCGCCGGGCGGACGCCTAGACTCGTTTCCATGAACGACGCGTTGCGGGACCGGCTCGGCACCGGGAAGTACCTGTTGCTCACCAGCTACCGCAAGAACGGGACGCCCGTGGCCACGCCGGTGTGGGTGGTGCGGGACGGTGACGCGCTCGGGGTGTGGACCGTCGCCGACTCCTGGAAGGTGAAGCGGATCCGCGCCCGCGGTGGGGTCCTCGTCGGTCCGTGCGACGTGCGCGGCAATCCGACCGGGGACCAGGTTCCCGCCACCGCGGAGATCTGCGACCAGGCCACCACCGACCGCTACCGGCGGCTGCTCGCCCGCAAGTACGGCGTCCTGGGCCGGCTGACGCTCCTGGGCAGCCGCCTCCGCCGCGGTCGCGACGGCACGGTGGGTATCCGTATCACCCTCTGAGGCGCGGAGCGCCCTCCCGTGATCGCCAGGGACCGCGCCCGGCCGTCCGCCGGGTCCGCACGGCCCGTCAGGTCCACGCCCGGAACGGCTCGTCGAGCATCTGGAAGACCGGCTCGCCCCGCACCGGGTCCTGCGCTGTGGACAGCCGCACCCGGTCGCCGCTGTGGATACCGATGGGCGGGCCCATGACCCGGCCGCGCACCACGAATCCCTCGGCCATCTCGATCAGCGACACATTGCGGGCCGCCGGGGTGTTCCGGTGCAGCACCGTGGAGTGACGGACCGTGCCGATGCCCTCGCTGTGCTCCGTACGCAGCTCGCTGCACTGACAGACCGGACACAGCAGCCGGTGGTACATGGCGGTGCCGCACCAGGTGCAGCGCTGGTAGACCATGGCCACCGCACGGTCGGTGCCCCGGGCATCGAGGACACCCGTCGGGGAGCCGGCCGCCTGCTGCGTGACGCTTCCTGAGTGGTGATACACGCTGGTCAACTCCCTGCGCTCGGCCGGATTCCCGCGTGCGCGGTCGCCCGGCGCACACGTGCCCGGTATGACGTGCCTCCGTGCGGAGTCAGCGTATGGCACTGAGTGTCACCCGTAAAGGCACTCCGTACCCTCTCCTTTGGGAGCACGTACGGAGAAGGGCCGGCCGCGGCCGGGCGCGGACTCCGGTCCCGCACCACCCGCCACAGCGGTGTGCCGCGCCGTGAGACGACCACCACCATGGCCGCCGGGCCGCCCGGTCACGGTGGGCGCCTGCGTGCCGCCGAACGCCTCCCGCACATGCTCCAGCGCGTGGTCCACCGCGCTCCCCGCGTCCCCCGGCCCTTCGAACGCAGCCGGGAACGCGAGGCGTTGTCGTGCGCCGCGACCACGGCCGCCGCGACCACGGCCGCCGCGAGCACATCCGCCCGCAGACTGCCGTCCCGCCCCGGCGAGCGCCACGATGCCGTCCACCGCGGTCTGTTTCGTACCCCCGCTCCAGGACCAGCCGGAAGCCGCCGCCACCAGGCGGCGGTACCGCGTGCCGTCCACGAGCTCCGGCGGTGCGGCTCCCGGCCGCGGTGGGAACGACGAGAAGCCGGAAACCGGTGATGGCACTCGGTGCCCGCCCGGCACGGCACTCGGTACCGTCACCGCACTCCTGTGCGGGCCGTCCCTATGATCGGACCACCGTCTCGCCGAGGAGCACGTATGCCGTCCGCCCGTCCCCGCGTCCTCTATGTCACCGACCTGGCCTACCCGGCCCGCGGGCGCCGCTACTGCGACGAGGACATCTTCCTCACCTCCCGGCTGCGCGAGCACGTCGATCTCGCCCTGTGCCACCCGCGGGACACCGTCGCCCTCATGGACGGCTTCGACACCGTGGTCGTGCGCAACAGCGGTCCGGTACTGGCGTACCAGGAGGCCTACGACGCCTTTCGCGCGCACGCCCTGGCGGCCGGTGTGCCGGTCTACAACCCGCTCACCGGCCGGGGCGACATGGCCGGCAAGCAGTACCTGCTCGACCTGACCGCGGCCGGCCGTCCGGTGATCCCCACCGTCGACCGGCCCGAGGACCTGCGCCGGCTGCCCGCGGCGGAACGGTACGTGGTCAAGCCCAGGCGCGGCGCCGACTCCATCGGGCTGCGCGTCGTCCCCGCCGGCGAGGTGCGCGGCCTCGTCGACGGGGACGTCCTGGTGCAGCCGCACATCGACTTCGCCTACGAGGTCTCCTTCACCTTCGTCGACCATTCCTTCCAGTACGCCCTCCACACCCCCGACCCCGAGCGGCGCTGGCAGCTGGAACGCTACGAACCCACGCCGGACGACCTGGACTTCGCCCGGCAGTTCATCGAGTGGAACACCCTCGCCCACGGCATCCAGCGCGTCGACGCCTGCCGTGCGCCGGACGGTGAACTGCTGCTGGTCGAACTGGAGGACCTCAACCCGTATCTGTCCCTCGACGCCCTCGACGACGCGGGCCGGGAGGCGTTCGTGTCGGCGGTGGTGACGTCCCTGCGCGCCTTCCTCCGCGACGCCTCGGGGACGGGCGGCTGAACCCGCGGGGTCTTCGTCACGTATCTCTCCCCGTGGGCGGCCGACCCCCCCCCGCACCGGACGGAAGGAGAGCAAGGTGACGACACCGGCCGGGTCCGGGCGGCAGCACGACGGACCACCCCTCGAACCCATCCGCGTGCTGCGCCCGCGCCGCACCGACGCGCTCGCGGAACTGTTCCGGGAGTTCGAGGAGGGGGAACAGGGCCGCTACGAGCCGGTACCACTGCCCGGGCCGCCGGCCGGAGCGGAGGACAGGACACAGGAACTGCCGCCCGTTCCCGCCGACCGGCCGCCGGGGACGCGCCGTACCGTGCTGACCCTCGCCGTCGCCGCCGCGGCGCTGGCCGGCTTCGGGTGCGCGCTGCTGCTCATGGACCGCGACAGCGACGACCGCGCGGTTCCCGCTCCAGGGCCGTCCGCCTCCGCGCCCCCGGCGCCGCCTCACCGCGCCGAGGACGGGTTCCTCCGCGAGGGCGATGCGGGGCCCGAGGTGGCCGAACTCCAGGAGCGGCTGCTGCGCGTCCCCGACGTCTACCGGGCCGGCTCCACCGACGGCCGCTACGACGCCACCCTCTCGGCCGCCGTCGCCCGCTTCCAGCTCTGGTACGGCATCCAGGGCGACGAGACCGGCGTCTACGGCGACGACACCCGCCTGGCGCTGGAGTCCCGTACGGGGGAGGCGGGATGAACGGCCCCCGGCCGGCGGCCACCGGGGTGCCCGCCCTCGTCCGCCGCGGTGCTCAGAGCTGCCGCGGCAGCCGGATGTCCAGGACGCAGACATCGTCGCGGCGTCCGTCCTCGAGCATGGTCTCCAGCAGCGCTCCCAGAGACCCGGACTCGTCGTCCGGACGGGCCGTGACGGCCTCGGCGAGGCGGTCGAGGCCCAGGTCGATGATCTCCGGAGGCCGCTCCACCAGTCCGTCCGTGTACAGCAGCAGGCGATCGCCCGGTTCGAGCCGGCACTCGGCCTCTTCGTACCGGGGGGTGATGGCCGCGCCCAGCAGCATTCCGGGGGGCCGGCGCAGATAGGTGACCTCGCCGTCGCGCACCAGCAGGGGTGGTGTGTGCCCCGCCTGTGCCCAGAGCAGCCGCCGGTCCCGGGGCCGGTAACGGGCCAGGATCATGGTCGCGGTGGCATGGGTGTCGCTGGAATGCAGCAGCAGGGCGTTGAGCCGGGCGAGCGCGCCGGTCAGCGAGGAGCCGGTGATGAGCATGCCCTTCGCGGCGAAGCGCAGTTGCGCCATGGTGGCGACGGCGCCGACCCCGTGCCCGGCGACGTCGCCGATGACGAACAGGGCGTCACCGTCCGGCAGTTCGATGGCGCTGAACCAGTCACCGCCGACGTGGACGCCCGCCTGGGCGGGGAGGTAGGCGACCTCGACGCGCAGCCCGGAGAGACGCACCGCCCGCTCGGGCAGCGGCAGCAGAGCGTTCTGCAGCCGGGCGACCAGGGCCCGCTCGGACTGCAGCACATCGTGCTGGGTGAGGATCGCCCGCTCGCTCTCCATCAGGGCCAGCTCGGCCCGCCGCCGTGCGGTCAGGTCCTGGAGGATGCCGTGCACCTCCACGGGTGTGCCGTCCCCCTCGGCCACCACCTCGACGACGAGACGCAGGTGCCGGACGCCGCGCTCGCCGCGGACCCGGAACGGGACGTCGAACGGCTGTCCCTGGCCGGTCAGGGCGCCGACGGCCCGCTGCAGTGCCGCCCGGTCGTCGGAGACCGCGAGTCCGGGCAGGTCCGGGAGCGGGACCGGGCCGTGCGCCGGATCCCGCTCGAGGATCGCGAAGACCTGTGTCGACCAGGACACCTCGCCCGTGGCCAGATTCCAGTTCGTCCAGCCGAGGTCACCCAGCCGCTGCAGTTCGGCGAGCCGCTGTTCCTGGCGGTCCGAGGAGTCGTGGCGGACCCAGGTGACGACCAGCGCGTCCTCCAGCGGTGTCACGCGTACGGAGTAGGTGGCGAGTTCTGCGACGCCGTCCACCGTCTCCTGGTGGGCGAAGGGTTCGCCCTCGTACGCGGCCCCACCGGCCAGAGTGTCCAGACAGCCCTGCCACACCGGCGCGTCCGTCACGTCGGGCCACACCTCCCGCAGCCGCCGCCCGGCCACGGCGCCGCTCCCGCCCAGGAGGTCCGCGGCCTGCGCCGTCGCGGCATCGATCCGGAAGTCCGCGGTGTCACCGGAGGGGCCGTGCAGCGGAGTCAGCAGCATGGCCGGCACCGGCAGTGCCGCGAAGAGCGTCTGCACGGCGTCCGGGGACGCGTCGGCGGCGGGCTCCGGCAGGGCGGAGAACATCCGCAGCCGGCCGGCGCACAGACGGACCGTGCCCCGCAGATGGATGCGGTCGCGCTCCGTGAAGGCGCCGGGGGACCTGCGCAGCACACCGATGCACACCTCGGTGCCGTCCCCGGCGGACAGCGGCAGCCAGGCCCGCGACAGCCACCGCTCGGGCGGTTCGCCGATCAGCAGGTACCGCGCGCTGTCCGAGGCGAAGTCCTCCAGCCAGCGGGGTTCACCGGCGTCCATCGCGTCCAGCACGGCGACCCCGCTGAAGGGGGGCACCTGCCGCCACCGGGCGGCGAGCCGTTCGTCGACGCCCGCGTGCCCGATCAGTTCGAGGCCACCGCCGGTCCGGCGGGCGTAGATCATGACCGAGTCCGCCGCCAGGTCCGGCCCGAAGTGGTCCAGCAGACAGTGGGCCAGGTCCTGGTAGGTGTCGATCCCCACGAGGGCGCGGCCGAGGCGGGTCAGTGCGTCGGCGACGTCGTCCGGAGCGGACGGTGCCGCGGGCGGGTCGTACTCGGGGAGGCCGGCCGGCGTGGTGTCCCTGCCGTCGCCGGACCGGCCCGGGGACGTGCCGCCCGGCCGGGCGGGCGCCAGTCCGCCCAGGGTGATCCAGCACTCCTCGAGCAGGGAGCGCCGGGCGGCCTTGGCACGCTGGAGCAGGGTCTCGCCGGCGGCGTCCGCGGTGCAGCCGGTCAGCGCGATCACCACGCCTTTGGCACGCTCCACGACACACGAGGTCGCGGCCTGCTCCCGGAGCCGGTCCAGCTCGGCGCGCTGCTGGGCGACGATTCTGGCCAGTTCCACCAGGTCCGGTGCGGAACCGGACCCTGCCGGGACGACAGGCTCGCTCTTCACGCGACGAGCATCGCACACCACTCCGGTTTCGTTGGCCGGATGGCCGGCCTTGGTTCCGGACACCGGCGGCGCACCGGCAGGCGCCGGGCGGCTCCACGGTCGTGCACCGGCAGACGCCGGGCGGCCGCGGGGGCCGTGCGGTCAGCGGCCGGCGTCGGCCAGGGCCTGGGTGACCGCCCGTACGCTGCGGGCGATGTGCTGAAGCTGCGTGACCTCGGCCGCGTAGAGCTTGATCGTGTGCTCGATGACTCCTTCGCGCAGTCCCGCCCGGGGCAGATCGGCCCGTGCGGTCTGCAGGGCGGTGCGGGCCACCCGCATCTCGTGCTCCACCTGGATCTGGGCATGCCGGCCCAGCAGGACGGGGTGCCGGATGAACGCCGGGTAGCTCGCGTAGCGGGCAGGCACCAGCTCGCGCAGCCACTTCGCCGCAGAGCGTTCCCAGTCGTAGCTGCCGGGGGCCTTGACCTGGCAGGGCCAGTCGGGACTGAGGCGCGTGGACGTCAGGGACATGATCATCGCTTCCGGTGTGCGGGTGTCGTCTTACGTGGACGACGGGGTGGGGCGGCCCCGGTCCAGGGGATGACCGGGGCCGCCACGAGTGGCCGGGCCAAGGGAAGCCCGGCCGAACACCCTGGCCGCCGGTGCGGGTAGGAGCCGGCGGCTTCGGGTGTCGTGCAGGCGCCCGGTCGCGACGGGTGCCCGGCGCGGTGAGCGGTGCGTGCGGCGCATGGGCGGACCGTCGGCCTTCCGGGCGGAACGGGTCAGGGACGAGGGTGCTGGAGCGCGGCCCCCGGGCCACCGGAGGTGCGATCCGTGAGCAGTATTTATATATGCCATCTGGTTTGCAAGACGTATGAAAACATTCATGCGTGCTTCGAAGCGGACATCCCGCCGCCCGCCCAAGGAACGGCTCTCAGTCCCTGAGGAAGAACTGGTGCTCGTCGGCGACATGCTCGTACTCGTCGAGCCGCGCCTGCGTCCGCTCGGGGTCCGCGTCGGTCATGGCCTGGAGCAGCGCCGCGCACATCACGCCCGGAGCGGCGTAGGAGTCGAACACCAGCCGCGAACCGGTCCCGGTGGCGAAGGTGACGTCGGCCTCGTCCACCACGGGGCCCAGCGCCAGATCGGTGATCAGCGCGACCTTCAGCCCGGCGCTGCGCGCGACCCGCACCGCCGTCAGGGTCTCCTGGGCATGCCGCGGCATGGAGAACGCCAGCACCCAGGTGCCGCCCGCCTCCCGTGACTGCAGCAGCGCGTCGTAGGCGACGCTGCCGCCCCGCGTCACCAGACGCACGTCCGGGTGGATACGCCGGGCGGCGTAGGCGAAGTACTCGGCCAGCGAGACGGAGATGCGCAGACCCAGCACGGTGAGCGGCGTGGACGCGGACAGCCGGCGGCCCACCTCGATGACCGGGTCGGCGTCGGCGAGGTCGCGCCGCAGGTTCTCCAGGTTCTCGATCTCCGCGTCGACCGCCGCCTGCAACTCGTTCCCCCCGGCCTCCTCGGCGTGGCCGCCGGTCCGGGCGCCGAGAGTGATCGACTGCAGTTTCTCCCGCAGCGCGGGATAACCGCTGAAGCCGACCGCCGAGGCGAACCGGGTCACCGAGGGCTGACTCACCCCGGCCCGGTCCGCGAGATCCGTGATCGACAGGAACGCCGCCTCGGCGATGTGCTCGATCAGGTACTGGGCGATACGCCGCTGGCCGGGGGAGAGCCGGGGCCGGTCGAACAGCGCGCGGAGCTGGGCCGTCGGGGACAACTCCGCGTCCTGGCCCGCCTTCCCCGAGGTGATCGCGGATGCCTGTGCGCGTGCCTGCTGCGGCGATGGCACCGGTGTGCCTCCTTCGTCTCCCACGAATGCTCAACATAGCCCACGCACCGTGACGGTCAGGCTGCCCGCCGGAGCACACCGGCCCGCTTCCCGGGGGATATCCACGCCCGCGCAGGGAACCCGCGGACACAGCGGAACAGGCGCACCCCAGGACATACGAGGAGTCAGCGGACATGACCGTCCCCGAGGAGAACCGGCCGAAGACCCGGGACACCGACGACACGATCGAGCAGCGCGAGGACACCGGCACGCGGGAGCAGGGCGGCACCGGCCGCACGATGCGCGAGGCGCTGGAGGAAGCCGAGATCCGCCCCGACGACTACGACGAGCGGTAGGCGTGCCGTGCTGACGACGCCCCGGCCGCGGCGTTCTGACGGGGCGAGGCCACCCACCCGCGGCCTGGACCGCACGGCATCCCCCGCGCACCCCCGCCCCCGACGTGACGATGTTTCGGCAGGTGAAGACATGAGCGCCCTGAGCGCGCTGGAGAAGACGCTGGAGAACCGGTGGCAGTCCCTGTGGGCGCGGATGTTCGCCCGGGACCCGGTCGAACTCGTGGATGCCCTGCGGCACGAGTGCGACAGCAACGCCGTGGTCTGCCGGGCCGGCCGGGTCCTGGTGCCCAACGCCTACGACGTGGAACTGGCCGGACCGGTGCACGAGGAACTGATGCGCGGGGGCGGCCGTGTGGGGCAGGTGCTCACCGACCGGCTGGCCCGGCACGCCGAGCGGCACGGCTACGAGTGGGCCGGTCCGCTCGCCGTGCACGTCCGCCGGTCCGCCGACGTGCCGGGCGGCGGCTACCGTGTGGCGAGCAGCGTGATGCCCCATGTGAGCGCGGACGGTTTCCAGCGGGCGGCGGCGCCGGGCCGGAGCTGACGGTCCTCCCTCACCGCCGGTACACCGTGATCGAGTGACCCACGTCGTCGACGGGCCGGCTGCTCCCGATCAGCTCGGCCAGCCGGCCTGTCGCCTTGGCCGCCGCGGAGTTCGACACCACCAGCACCCCGCGCACCCTCCCCAGCGGCACGCGGCGCGGGTCGGCCGCGTCGATGCCGTAGGCCGAGGGCACGCCGGCGCCCTTGTACACGAGCCAGACGCGTTCCCCCCGGTACCGCTCGCGCAGCCGGTCGGCGAGCCGGCCGAGATCCTGGCCCCAGTCCACGTTGGAGTCGTGCAGCCGCAGCCGGGTCTTCGACGGGCCGCCGAACGCCTCGTTGGAGTACGGCAGATAGTAGGGAAACGTCCGCAGCGAGCTCACCGCCACGAACGCCACCAGCAGCGCGCTCACCACCGGCACCCACCGCCACCGGAGCAGCAGCACACAGCCCGCCGCCACCGCCAGGAACATCGGCAGGAACACGGCGTACCGGGTGCCGAAGTTCCGTGATCCGACCATGGCGGCGGCCAGCGCAAGCGCCGGGACCGGCAGCAGATACGGCGCCACCGGCCGCAACCGCCGCACCGACACCACCGTGACGGCGCCCGCCGCCCACAGCACCAGCATGCCCAGCGGTGTCTTCACCAGCAGCGCGGCCGGCAGGTAGTACCAGAGCGAGCCCTCGTACACCCGCCCGAACAAGAACCCTTGCCACGGCCGGTTCTCGAGCTGGAACTGCAGGCGCATGCCGTCCAGGTACGGCTCGGGGAACGGCAGCAGGTTCACCAGCAGCCCGCGCAGCCCGCGGACCACGGGCACCTGCTGCGGACTCCAGCGCAACCGGGGATCGACGAGCAGGTACGCGACCCAGACGACGGCGACCGCGACCAGCGCGAAGGCCGCGGCGCCCAGGGCCGCCCGCACCAGCCGGCGCCGCCGGTCGCCCCCGGCCGCGCACCACACCGACACGGCTGCCGTGAGCACCAGCACCGGCAGCGCGGGCAGCACACTCATCTTGGTGGCCATCGCTGCCCCCAACGCCGCCCCGGCGAACGGAAGATGCAGCCGGGGCCGCCGGCGGGACCGCCACAGCAGCCACACGGAGGTCAGCGCGAACCCCGCGGCCGGCACGTCGAGCGTGGCCAGGGAACCGTGCGCGATCACGTCGGGTGAGAGGCAGTACAGCGCGAGCGCCGCGAGACCGCCCGCGTTCCCGGCCAGTTCGCGGGCGAAGGAGAACACGACGAGGCCGAACAACAGGGTCAGGACGATCACCGGAAGCCGGGCCCAGAACATGAGCCGCCCCGGGTCGTTCCCCGATTCGTACAGCAGCCTCCGCCCCAACTCGCCCTGGTCGCCGCCGAACCCCGGCTCCAGGTGCGGACCGGCGACCGCCACCCCCGCGGCGATCACCAGTTTGCCGAGCGGCGGATGCTCGGGGTTGAACCGCAGGCTGTGTTCCTCCAGGTACACGGCGGCCGTACCCACGTACACGGGCTCGTCGATCGTCGGTGTCTGCCGCACGGCGGCGGTCACCATCGCCACGGCCATCTGCACGAGAAGCAGCACCACGACGACGAGCACCGGCCACCGCCGCCCCGAGCCGGTCAGGCGGAAGCCCTCCCGGTGCGAGCCCTCCCGTTCCGAGCCCGGCTCACCGGCACCGGCACCCGGGTCCGGTGTCCGGCCCGCCTTCACAAGATCCCTCATGGGGGCACACTCTCCCACCCGCGCATCCCCACCGGGGCGCCACCGCGGCATTGCCCCGTGCGACGGTCGTCACGGCGCCATGCCGCGGAACGCCGTTGTGCGCGGGGCGCGTTGCCCGCGGTGCCGCTGCCGGCAGATGCGGGCGGGCACTCGCCGACGGACCGGTGCACAAGGGCGTCCCAGGGGTGGGGGAGTGAGACGGCCGTGTGGGCGGGCGGGACGGGCTCACGCACCGTCGCACCGCCGGTCCCGGCGACACGGTCCGCGGGCGGAGACTCGGCGACTCCGCTCAGGGACGAGAGCCGGGGTCAGCGGGGCGTACCGTGCCCGGTCCGCTCCGACGGCCGGGACGCGCCCGCCATCGCGGACGCCGGCACCACGAGATCGGCCCGGCCTCGGGTCCCGTCGACCAGCTCGGCGTTGCGCCGGTCGGAGCGTTCCACCCAGGCCACCGCCTCCGCGTGGCCCTTGCCGAACTCCTCGTGCCGGGCGATCAGACGGCGCAGCCGCTCCTCCTCGTCCAGGGCGCAGAACCACACCTCGTCCAGCCACGGCCGGACCCGCGCCCAGGCGCCGGTGTCCAGCAGCAGGTAGTTGCCCTCCGTCACCACCAGCCGGGCGGCCGGCGGTACGGGCACCGCTCCCGCCAGCGGCTGTTCCAGCACCCGCTCGAACCCGGGCGCGTACACGGTCTCGCCGTCCGCCTCCTCGCGCAGCCGCCGCAGCAGGGCCGCGTAGCCGGCCGCGTCGAAGGTGTCCGGGGCCCCCTTGCGGTCCCGGCGGCCGAGACGGTCGAGTTCGGCGTCGGCGAGATGGAAACCGTCCATCGGGACGTGCGCCACCCACGGCCGGCCGGTGCCGTTCAGCTCCCGCACCAGGTGCGCGGCGAGCGTGGACTTGCCCGCGCCCGGGGCGCCGGCGATGCCGAGGATCGCGCGCCGGCCGTCCCCCGGAAGGGAGCGGGCACGCCGGAGGAGGTCGTCGAAGGTCAGTGCCACAGGGGAAAGTGTGTCACTTGAGCGGCCGGTCTTCTGCCGCCATGTGGCGGGGGCCGCCCTCTGTCCGGCGCCGTACCGGGAAGGTGTTCCCCCATGACGGATCTGGGCCTGCCCGACGACATCCTCGCCTGCCTCTTCGACCTCGACGGCGTCGTCACGAAGACGGCCGTCGTCCACGCGGCCGCCTGGAAGGAACTGTTCGACGCCTTCCTCCGCGGGCGGGACGGTGACGCCTTCCGCCCCTTCACCGCCACCGACTACGACCGGTACGTCGACGGCCGCCCGCGCGCCGCCGGCGTCCGCACCTTCCTCGCCTCCCGCGGCATCGCGCTGCCGGAGGGGGCACCGGACGACCCGCCCGGCACTCGCACCGTGCACGGCCTCGGCAACCGCAAGAACGAACTGCTGCTGGCGAGGATCCGCGCCGACGGCGTGGCCGCCTACGACGGCACCCTGCACTACATCGAGGCGGTCCGCGCCCGGGGACTGCGCACCGCGATCGTCTCCTCCAGCGCCAACTGCCGTGACGTTCTGCGCTCGATCGGCGCCGAGGGCCTGTTCGACGTCCGGGTCGACGGGGTGGTCGCCGCCGAACGCGGCCTGCCCGGGAAGCCGGAGCCGGACACCTTCCTCGCCGCCGCCCGGGAGCTCGGTGTGCCGCCGGCCCGCGCCGCCGTGTTCGAGGACGCGCTCGCCGGCATGGACGCGGGCCTGGCGGGAGGCTTCGGCTACCTCGTCGGAGTGGACCGCGCCGGTCAGGCCGAAGCGCTCCACGCGCACGGCGCCGACCGGGTCGTGACGGATCTGGCCGAACTCGGACCGAGGGCCTGAGCACACCGCCGGCCAGGGGTCGCCGCTGCGACGGTTGGCCGTATATCGCCTGCTATGACGGTTCCGGGCGGGTTAGGTTGTGCGAGATCTTGGAAAGCCAGGCCGGATCTCGCTCCCCTTGGCCCCCGCGGCCCGCGGAACCCGGCACCCATGACGCGCGAGAGCGAAGGACGGACGATGACCGACGGCGCCGGTGCCCTCCTCGCCGACACACCAGGCCGCCACCAGCGGTCCGGGCCGGACGCCTCCCGGCGGGCGCACGACGGCAGGCCGCTCGCGGTGCTCGCCGCAGTCTTCACCCTGGCCCAACTCGTCCTCGTCCGCCCCGTACTGGGGCTCGGATGGGACGAGATCGTCTACACCAGCCAGATCACCTCCCACCACCCGGCCGCCTTCTTCAGCGCGCCCCGCTCCCGGGGCGTCACCCTGCTGGTCGCGCCCGTCGCGTCCTGGTCCGACTCCACCGTGCTGCTGCGCGTCTACCTCGCCGTGCTCTCCGGTCTCGCCCTCTACCTGGCCCTGCGCTGCTGGCGCGGTCTCTTCCCGCCCCGGATCCTGGTCACCGCCGGCGCCTTCTTCGCCTCCCTGTGGGTGACCCTCTTCTACGGTCCCCAGGCCATGCCGAACTACTGGGTCGCCATCGGCGCGCTGATCGCCGTCGGCGGTTTCCTGCGTCACCGCGCGGACCCCCCGGCGGGCGGCCCGCTGTGGGCCGTGGTCGCGGGTACCGCCCTCATGGCCTGGATGCGCCCCACCGACGCCGTGTGGGTGGTCCTCCCGCTGCTGGTCCTGGCCCTGGCCGGCCGGCGGTGGCGGTCACTGCTCGCCCTCGCCGGCGGCCTCGCGGCGGGCGGGACCCAGTGGGTGATCGAGGCGTATGTCGCCTTCGGCGGCCTGGGGGAGCGGCTGGCGGAGGCCTCCCGCATCCAGGGCGGGCTCGGCTGGCACATCGCCGTGGACGATCAGCTCCGCAGCCTCGGCGGGCGCGCGCTGTGCCGTCCGTGCACCGGGTCCATGCCCCACCCGGTGATCACCCTGTGGTGGTTCGTCCTGCCGCTGCTGGCCGTCCTCGGGCTGCTGGTCGCCGTACGGGCCCGCCGCACCCTGCCTACCCTGCTGCCGGTGGCCTGCGCCACGACCGCGGCGCTTCCGTACCTGTTCATGATCGAGTACGCGGCGCCCCGCTTCCTCCAGCCGGCCTACGCCCTGCTCGCGATCCCGGTCGCCCAGGCGCTGTGGTACCTGGTCACGGCACCGCGCGGAAAGTGGCGCCCCGCCGCCAGGGTGCTGGTCGCGCTCGCCCTGGCCGGTCACCTCACCGTGCAGCTGGCCGTCCTGGTGCACACCGTCGACCGTACCCTCGACGGCCGCCGCGACTGGGCCCGCACGGCCGGTGAACTGCACCGGCTCGGTGTCCGCCCGCCCTGCCTGCTCACCGGGTACCGGTCCATCCCCATCGGCTACTACACGGGCTGCTCCTCCGGCGCGACGTCCGGCAACAACGAGAACACCACGGCCGCCGAGATCCTGCGCACCGCCGAGCACACCCCGGTCGCCGCACTCACAGGCCCCGGAGGCGCCCCGCCCGGTTACGCCCGGCCCTGGCCGGTCCACATGATCGGTGACATCGAGGTCCGTGTCGCTCCCGCGCCCGGGCGATGACGCCGGGTGGTCGCCGGGCGGGGTTAAAGATCGCGTGACGGGAAACGCGGACCGGACACCGCAGACGCAGTCGACGCAGCGTGACAGGAGGACGCCATGGGCTCCGAACCGATGGCCGACGACGCCTACCAGCCCACCGGGAGCAACGAGGAGCAGGAGGACGCCGCGCCGCTGGACATGCAGGACGCCCTTGACGAGCGGACCTACGACGACACCCTCGACGAGGGTTACTCCCCGCCGGAGAAGCCGCTCGGGGTCACCAAGCACGGCACCACGGCCGCCGAACAGCACGACGGGGAGACCCTCGACGAGCGGCTGGCCCAGGAGGTGCCCGACGCGACCGCGCCGGACGGCGACGGGGTGGGCGACCTGCGGGACGGCGAGGGCGAGCCGGTCGACCCGGAGGCCGGCAACGCCCGCGCCGGGCGCCTGGTCGCCCCCGACGAGGGCGCGCACACCGACACGACCAAGGAGACGATCGCCGAGGACGTCGGCATCGACGGCGGGGCCGCCGGCGCGGAGGAAGCCGCGATGCACGTCGTCGAGGACGAGACGGAGCTGCCGGACGGCCGGGACCGCGCCTGACCGGGCACGGCGGACGGCGCGGCGCGGGAGCGGGGGTGCGGCGACGTCAGGGCAGGATCTTGTCCAGGGCCGCGGGCCCCTCCTCGGCCAGCTTGCGCCGGGCCCATTCGAGGTTCTGCGGGGTGAGGTCCTTGCCGGAGGCGAGAACCAGGTCCTCCGGGGACACATCGGTGCCGGTGCGGGCGTGCAGCAGGTTGTCCGGGGTGGTGCCGTCCTCGGGCTGCCGGGACGCTTCGGGCTGGGACGTCGACATCTTCTGGCTCCTCGGGTCCGGATCGCTGTTACGGCCCCGGTGCTGTCATCGGGTCCGGTACTCAGCCTTCAACGCGGGAGCCCGCCGTGCATCCGCAGAGCGCTCGCGGCACACCCGGTGAAGGGCCACCTCCTGGTGGCCGGGGTACCTTCCTGGGACCGCGGGAAACCTGCCCACGGTCCCGCTCAGAAGGGCGTGAGCGTCAGCCGCAGGCCCGTCGGCGCCGTGTCCTGGATGTACGAGGCGAAGTCCGCCACGTCGTCGAAGGCGAAGCCGTAGGCCCTGCCGTCCTCGGTGGCCGCGTGCATGGCCCTGGAATAGTGGTTGGTGAGCTCGGTCCGGTAGAAGACCGAGGGATCGGCGGACGGCTGGTCGGGGTGGCTGAGCAGCGTGGACCGGTTGAAGCCGGAGCCCAGCACCGCGGCGACCGGACCGGTGGTGCCGTCGTTGGGGGCGGCCAGGGCGCCGTCGCAGAAGAGGACGTCGCGCGTGGAGGGCTTGCCGAAGGAGACCTGGGCGGGCCCGTCGAAGGAGAACCTCTCACCGCGCACCCGGCCGGTGAAGGTGCCGGCGTTGGTGGTGACCTTGAGGTCCCGGCCGGTGTAGGTGCTCCACACCTCGTCGATGTACGGGGCCAGGTAGTCCTCGGCGAACAGACCGGAGTCCAGACCGTGGCCGGGCGCGATGATCCGGGTGTCGTCCACGACCAGCCGGGAGAACGCCTCCACCTCCTTGACGGCGGCGAACGCGGCCGCGCGGCCGCCATCGCGCACCGTGCCCGTCGTCTGGTCCTCGGAGCCGGTGAGCCGGATGCTCAGCGGCACGCTGAACATGTCGACCATCGTCGTGTTGCAGAACATGCCCGAGGCGTTGTGGGTGAACTCCGCGCAGTCGTGCAGCACGCCGTGGTTGGGGTCGGAGGCCACCCAGCCGGCCGGGTACTGCAGCGCCGCGTTGCCGTTGCCGTCGGTGACGGCCTTGAACTTGAGTTTCGCGCCGAGGGCGACATAGATCCGGCCGGACATGTACGGCAGGGACAGCTTGGTCTCGCCGCTGCCGGAAAGGCTGATCGCGTAGTCGGTGAAACCGTCGGGGCCGTTGTCCGAGACGGCGATCGGAGCGACGGTGCCCTCGGGGGTGAGCCGGACCTGACGCCCGTCGGCGTTGCCCACGACGTACAGGTGGACGCTGGTGTTGTCGAAGGCACCGCTGTTGTTCACGATCGTGAGGGGCAGGGATCCCGCCGCTGCCGGTCCGGCCTTCTGCTTCCCGGACTGGTCCGCGAGGGCGTGCGGGGCGATCGCCGCCGCGGCGGGCAGGGCCACGGCGGCTCCGCCGAGAGCGAAGAGGACCTTGCGGCGGCCGAGGGTGCGCTGGTGACGAGGAGTCATGTGGGGGTCTCCAGAAGTGGGCGTGCGGGTTCTGACCGTGCCGGCCGACGGGGGAGAGCGCTCTCAGGCTGTACATCGGGACCGGCGCGCGGCACTGATGCTAGGGACACCGACAGGAACCCGCCAACGGTCCGACTTGTCCTCAACCCGCCCTGACCTGCGCATACTTGAAGAGGCGGTCAAGCCGCCACAAGCGCTTAACCGGCCTTTAAGGGCCGCTTAAGCCGCTCGGGTCCGGGCGCCCACGGAGCGTGCGGGGAGCGCTCCGTGGCGCAGTCGCCGGACGCCTCACGACGCGGGTGTCCCGCTCCCGAGCAGCGACTCCGCCGAAGCCAGGATGTCCGTGATCCGGAGGGCGAACGCCGCGTCGCGGGGGTCCGGAACGCCGGTACGGACAGCGGTGAGCAGGGCGTCCGCGGCCCGGGTGAGGGCGGGGACGACTCCGTCCGAGGCCTCCGGGAGGAGCGTGACGCCCGCGTCGCCGCGCAGTTCGACCATGGCGCCGGCCGCGGCCGGGGGCGCGGTCAGGCTCAGGGTGAGACTGCTCGACGCGCCGCTCGCGTGGTCCAGGACCAGATGGACCGTGTCCCCGGGACCGTACGCCGCCGCCGTCATCCGCCGCGGTTCACCGAGCACCGGAAGCAGCACCGACAGGGCGTGCGGGCCGACGTCCCACAGAGCGCCCTTCTCCTGCCGCCACGGCGAGGCGGCGAAGGGGTTGCCCGGGTCGGTGAACACCGCCCCGAGCCACTGCGCCCGACCGGTGAACCAGCCGCCCACACGGGCCTGCTCGGTGATCCACGCCTCCGGCCCGGACTGGAAGCGGGTGGTGAAGAAGACGACCGAGGCGACCCCGGCCGAGGTGGCCGCCGCGACCACCTCCCGGCCCTGCGCGACCGTCGGCGCGAGCGGCTTGTCGAGCAGCAGATGGCAACCCGCCCGCGCGGCGCGCACGGCCAGTTCCGCCTGCACCGCCGGCGGCAGCGCGACGGCGACCGCGTCCATGTCCGCGAGCAGCGCGTCGACGTCGTCGTAGGCCCGGACGCCGTGCAGAGCGGCCAGCGCCCCGGCCGCGTCGGGGCGGCGGCCCCACACTCCGGCGAAGTCGAGGTCCGGGTGTCCGCTCAGCGCGGGGGCGTGTGCCACCTGTGCCCAGGGTCCGGTGCCGAGCAGTCCGATCCGCATGCCGCCGCCTCTCTCGCGGACCGCCGTCCGCCGCCGGCCCGCTGTCCTCACACCGCGCTCCACCGGGGCGCGCTCCGGGTCCGTACGATGATCTCTGCCGGCATGCCTGTCAACAGCCGGACGACGGGTGGCGGGCACGGGGGCCGGCCCGCCGCAGCGCATGATCGCGGACGGTGCGGGGCACAGCGCGGCCGTTACCGGGCTGTGGCCCCGGGCCGGGCCGGCTCAGCCCTCCGGCCGGCTGATGTCGACCATCCAGGGGATGCCGAAGCGGTCCGTGCACATCCCGAACACGTCGCCCCACATCTGCTTCTCCAGCGGCACGGACACCGAACCGCCGCTGGACAGCTGCTCCCAGTAGCCGCGCAGGGTCGCCTCGTCCTCGCCGCTGACGCTGACGGCGAAATTGTTCCCCGGGGCGTACTCCATGCCCGGCGGCATGTCGGCGCCCATCAGGGTGAAGCCGTCGGTGGTCGACAGCATGCCGTGCATGATCTTGTCCGAACCCCCGGCACCGGGATGCCCGGCATCGCCGAAGGTGTTGAGGCGCAGCTCCCCGCCGAAGACCTCCTTGTAGAACTCCATCGCCTGCCGTGCGTTCCCGTCGAAACTCACGTACGGGTTGAGAAGTGAGGCCATGGGTACCTCCGAAACGGTGCGAAAGGGCGATCGCGCGCAGCGTAGCGCCGGTCACCGGCCCCCGCGCGGCGACCAGGCCACCCGGTGACCCGTCACCCAGGGCGGCCCGGTCGTCCGGCGGCCCCGATTCAGTGCCCGGCCTGCTGAATGCGTTCGTGTTCTTCTATTGGATTTCGGGGCGTCCCGCGATCAGGCTGGCAGGCGCTGCCCATGACCGTCGAAGCGACACCCGGAAGAGGTCACACAGGAATGAACACCCGTCGAATAGGTGATGTCCAGGTCGGCTCCATCGGGCTGGGCGCCATGCCCATGTCGATCGAGGGCCGCCCGGACGAGACCCGCTCCCTGGCCACCCTGCACGCCGCGCTGGACGCCGGTGTCACGCTGATCGACACCGCGGACGCCTACCACGCGGGCGCCGACGAGGTGGGACACAACGAGACTCTGATCGCCAGGGCCCTCGCCTCCCACGACCGGGGCGGGGACGTCCTGGTCGCCACCAAGGGAGGTCATCTGCGCCCCGGTGACGGCAGCTGGACGCTGGACGGGAGCCCCGGGCACCTGAAGCGGGCCTGTGAGGCCTCGCTGCGGCGACTCGGGGTGGAGGCCATCGGGCTCTACCAGTTCCACCGGCCCGACCCCCGCGTTCCCTACGCCGATTCGGTCGGCGCGGTGCGCGAACTGCTGGACGAGGGGAAGATCCGGATGGCGGGCATCTCCAACGCCGACCCGGAGCAGATCCGGCAGGCCGACGAGATCCTGGGCGGCCGGCTGGTCTCCGTACAGAACCAGTTCTCCCCGGCGTTCCGCTCCAGCGAGCCGGAGCTGCTTCTGTGCGGCGAACTCGGCATCGCGTTCCTGCCCTACAGTCCTTTCGGCGGTATCGCCCGGGCCGGTGAACTCGCCTCGCAGCACGTCGCGTTCGCGCGGATCGCGCGGGCGCACGGGGTGAGCGCGCATCAGGTGTGCCTGGCGTGGATGCTCGCCAGGTCGCCGGTGGTCGTACCGATTCCGGGAGCGAGCCGGCCGGAGTCCGTCCGGGACTCGGTGCAGGCCGCCGACCTCGTACTGAGCGCCGGGGAGATCGCCGAGCTGGACGCGGCCTGAGGCCGGCGCCGCCGTCCCGGACGCCGGACACGGCCGGAAGTCCTCCCGGGCCTGGTGCGGTCCCGGGAGGCGGAATGCGCCTGCCGGGGAGGCGAGCGCTTTCGGACCATCGCGGCCACTTCCGTACGCGCCGTGCGTGCTTTCGCCGATCGCGGGCACACGAAGCGACAACCAGAAAGGGGCGCTTCGTGCTCGTACCGGACCCGAAGATCGTCAGGCAGCTGCTGACGCGCTACGCGGAGCTGCGGATCGCTCAGGCGGAGCGGCATTCACCGACGGCGGCGCGTGAACTGGAGGATGTCAGCTACACGCTCTGCGTCGTGACGGCGACATCCGCCATCGACGACGCCATAGCGCAGGCGGACGCCATCCTCGTCCGGTCCGCGCCCCGGCGTACCGCTGAGCCGGGCGGCGAGAACGGACTGTCACTGGCCGTCTGATCCAGGCCGCGCACGCCCCGCGGTGGAATCCCGCGCGGTGACGGCCCGCCGCCCGCTGAACGACGCGCGATAGGCGTACGGCGTGGTGCCCACCACCTTGCGGAACCGCTCACGGAACGCCGTGGGTGACCCGAAGCCGGCCTGCCGGGCGATCCGTTCGACCGTGTGCTCGCTGTTCTCCAGCAGATACTGGGCGCGCCGCACCCGGGCACGCAGCAGCCACTGCAACGGCGTGGTGCCCATCTGCTCACGGAACCGGCGGCTGAAGGTGCGCTCGCTCATGCCGGTGCGCGCCGCCATCGCCCCGAGCGTGACCTCGTGCGCCAGGTTGTCCTCCAGCCAGTCCAGCAGCGGCTCCAGATCCGACCCGCGGGGCACCGGCGGATGCTCGTGCACGATGAACTGGGCCTGGCCACCCTCCCGTTCCAGGGGCATCACCGACATCCGGGCGGCATTCGCGGCCACGGCCGAGCCCAGATCCCGGCGGATCATGTGCAGGCACATGTCCAGCGCGGCGGCGGCGCCGGCCGAGGTGAGGATCTGGCCGTTGTCGACGTAGAGCACGTCCGGCTCCACGTCGACCAGGGGGAAAGCGCGGGCGAGCCGGCCGGCGGCCACCCAGTGCGTGGTGGCGCGGAGGCCGTCCAGCAGTCCGGCCTCCGCCAGCACGAAGGCACCCACGCAGACCGAGGCGATCCGCGTTCCCGCCCCGGCCGCCTGCCTCAGCGCGGCGGACACGGCGGGGGAGAGCGGTCCGGTGCCTTCGGCACGGCCCGGCACGATGATGGTGTCGGCGTCCGCCAGCGCCTCGAGGCCGCGCTCGACGCGCAGGGTGAAACCGCCGTCCGCCGTCACCTCCGGCCGCTCGGCACACAGGCGGACCCGATAGGGGGAACGGCCGTCCGGCAGCCGTGTCCAGTCGAAGACCTGCAGGGGCGCCGCCATGTCGAACGGCACGACCCCATCGAGAACCAGAATCGCCACGGAGTGCATGAACTCCACGATAGGCGGGTTCCCGCCACAGCCGGGATCGCCTGATGTCGGGGCGCGGGGTGCCGAAGTCGTGGTGACAGGGGTTGGCGAGAACCCGTTGGATCCTGTCGTTCCGGCCTCTGGGTGATCGTTCGGCGGGCCTCTAGCGTGAGCCCGGCACCACCGATCACACCAAGGAAAGAGTCCCGGTGACCAAGCTCCTGCTGTCCCTCCACGTTCTGGCCGCCATCATCGCCGTCGGTCCCGTGACCGTCGCGGCCAGCATGTTCCCGCCGGCCGTACGCCGGGCCGTCCCGGCCGGGGGAGGCGACGGACCCGACCGGAAAGCGGTCACCACCGTCGCGCTGCTCCACCGCATCTGCCGTGTCTATGCCCGTGTAGGGATCGCCGTCCCCCTCCTCGGTCTCGCCACCGCCCTCGCGATGGGTGTCCTGGGAGACGGCTGGCTCATCGTCTCGATCACCCTGACCGCGGTGGCCGCCGGTATGCTCCTCGCCTTCGTGCTGCCCCGTCAGGACGAACTTGTCGGGCAACTGACCGCGCACCGGCCCGTGGACCGGCAGAGCACCGTACAACTGGCCATGTTCACCGGTGTGTTCAACCTGCTCTGGGCGACCGTCACCGTGCTGATGATCGTCCGGCCCGGTTCGACGACGGGCGCCTGACCGCCCGGAACGCCCACTTCACCCCGTACGGGCGCCTACACTCGGCAGTCGCGTCCCCGCACCGGGGGCCGCCGACCAGAAAGGCGCGTTGCCGGGTGTTCCAGGATTCCCCCATCTACGACCGACTCGTCGCGGAGTGCGGTGACGTGCCCGCACAGGCCCGGCGCGAGGCCGAACGCGTGAGCAGGGAACTGGAGCTGGTCATGCGGCCGTTGCAGTCGCCCGGCCACGGCCCGGGCCCCGGCCGGCCGCACGCCCCGGGCAACGGCTGGCAGCGCACCGCCCTGCTGCCGGGACCGCGCCCGAACTGATCCCCCTGCGGTGCCGGGCACCGGGTCCGGCACCGTGACCGGTGCTCACCGCACCGTGCTGCTCGCACCGTTGAGCTCCGCGGGCTCGTCGGGAATGGGGCGGGACAGCCACTCGGCGATGGTCCGCGCGATCGGCTGTCCCGTCTCCACTTCCACGAAGCCGAACTGCCCCGACTGATTGCACTCCAGGAACCACCACGTCCCGTCCGCGTCCTCGGCGAAGTCGAAGGCGCCGTAGGCCAGTTCGGCTCGGCGCATATAGGTGCGAACGGCGTCGGCGACGCGCGCCGGGACCTCGGCCGGCTCCCAGGGCGAGCCGGGTGCGGCGAAACGCACGTCCACCTCCTGCGGGTCCGCGTCCGGCGCCGTCGGCTTACGGGCCGCCAGCAGCCGCTCACCCACCACGGTGAGCCGGATGTCGGCCCGCTTCGCGACCCGCCGCTGCAGCAGCGTCGGCCCGTAGGCGACCGCCGAGAAGTCCGTGTCCGGGGCCACCCGGCTGGTCGGTACCGCCCGCGGCGGATCCTGCGGATGCGCCCCCGACACGGGCTTGACCACGAGATCCGGGAAACGCTCCGCGAACTCCCGGGCGGCCCGCGGGAACGTGGTGATCACCGTGGCCGGCACGGGCAGACCGCAGCGCTGCGCCAGGCGCAGCTGCCACGGCTTGTGGCGCGCCTGCCGGGCCGCGTCCGGGTGGTTCATCCAGCGCGCGTCGCAGCCGCGCAGCATTCCGTAGAGTGCCTGCGAGGCCTCCTCGGTCAGCCACGCCGACGGCTGCGGCGCGCGTCCGGCCGGAACACCGGGCCGGCGCACCCACACGGACCGCAGCCCGCCGATACTCACCAGCCGCCCCCCGACGGACAGATGGCCGCGGAAGCGGCCGTGGACGAATTCGCCCGACAGCGACACACCACCGGTCAGGTCCGCGGGGTCGAGGCGCACCACGGGTACTCCTGAGCCGTTCAGATGGACGACCGCCATGTCGGCGGTGACGTCCTCCTCACAGGTGAGGATCAGCACGGTCATGTCTACGGTCCGCGTTCAGTCGTCGAAGTGGGTCTTGGAGCCCGCGGTGGACGTCGTCGTCCCCACCTCGCGCAACAGCGCGTGGTCGCGGGCCGCGATCCGGCCGTCACCGAGGACGTTCAACTGCAGTCCGGAGTCATAGGCGTACGGAGTGGCAACAGCCAACTCAACTGCCGGGCGTGCGTAGTTGAGCGCGAACGGTTGCATCGTCTCTCCCTCGTCGGTGCTGCGCCGACCAGACAACGACCCACTGTGCGCCGTGGCTTGGTCCGCCGACTTCTTTTCGCTTCCAGAGACTTATACGAATCGAACGGGTGGTTGGTTTCCTTACGGAGCGTAGTCATCGGCGGGTTGCCGCCCCGGACGCCGCGAAGGCGCTCCGGGCAGGGCCGCGCCGGCGGAACCACGCAGGGAGCGCAGGGCGAGCAGAAGGACCCCGATGTCGTCCAGGTAGACCGGGTCGGGCAGCAGATCGGCCGGCAGCACCAGATAGAGGACCGCGCCCCAGAACACCCAGCGCGGCCCGGTGGGCAGACCCGCCCGCCGCAACTCCCGCCGGGTGCGGACCAGACGGACCAGGGCGGCGACGGCGCCGGCCAGCAGTACGGCCGCGAGCACCGCGGCGACGCTCAGCAGCACGGTGGTCGACTCCAACGGCACTGCCCTCCTCCGGTGACCGGCGCGCCGCGGCCCGTCGCCGCGGCACAGCCTTCTCTGAGCGGATTCCCGCTGACGGCCCCGCCATGGCGGCGGGGACCGGCCATGCCCGCAGGCGTCCGATGCCCCGCCGCTCTGCCGTGAAACGCCGGATCGCCGCAGGTCATCCCGGTGGACCAGTCAAGTGGCAGGGCGCCGCCGGGGCGCCTAGTAATGGTCATCAGCCTTCCCCATGGAGCGGATCATGACTACTTTCTCCTCGTCACCTCGCCCGAACGAACCGGTCATACCCCCCGAGGCGGCCGCGGTCCCGCCCGCCGACACGACACTCACCACGACCGGCACCCGCCATCCCGACCCGCCATGGGCACGGCCGCGCGCGGTGGCCCGCCCGGAACCGGTGGACGCCGCGCGTCCGCGCGACCCCGTCGCCACGGTCGACCTCGTGGACCCCCTCGGACATCCGGGGCCCGCGGCGCCGCCGGACCCGTCGCACGCCGGACCCCCGGCGACCGGGAAGCCGTACCGCGACCCGGTCAGCGACCTCGTGCACGCCGCCGTGGCGGACCGGCCCCTGGCGGAGGTCGTCGACCTCATCACCGCGCTGGAACGCTCGCCCGAGCACACCGGCGCCGTGGTCGACGCCCTGCGCGCCGCCGGGATCGACCGGTCCGTGGAGGACGTCACCCGGCTCGTCTCGCTGCTCACCCGGCCGCCGCGCGACGCCCGCAGCGCCGACGAGACGATCCGCGCGGCGGCGGCGCACCGTTCCGTCGAGGACGTCACCCTTCTGGTGGCCCTGCTGCACAACGAGCCGCTGGCGCCGCACTGCCGCGAGGAGGCACTGCGCGCCGCCGCGACCGGGCGTTCCGTCGGCGAACTGGTCGAACTCATAGACCGTCTGGCCGTGCACCGGCCGCCCGAGCACCTTCACCGGCCGGAGGCGCGGACACCCCTGCCGGAGGACGGGAACGCTCCGGGCACGCCGGACGGACACCGGTCCGGCGCCGCGCGCGCGGACGCCTCGCGCGGCGGGTTCCTGGCCGGCCGCCGGCACCCCGCCGCCCGCAAGACCTCCCGCCGGACAGGGACACAGCGCCGCCGTCCCGGCACCGCCGCCGTCCGCAACCGTGCGCCCCGGCCGGCCCCCCGGCCCGCGGTCTGGCCGAGCTGGCTCGCCGCCGTGGCCCTCGCGGTATGCGCGGTGACCCACTTCCCGCTGCAACGCGACGGCGTCCCCCTCGGCCTGCACGCCTTCACCGTCGGACTGTCGGTGCTCTGCACGGTGCTGGCCCTGATCCTGGTGGTGCGCCCCGGCGCGGTGGCACTGACCGGAGCGGTCGTGGTGCCGGCGGTCCTGGCCGGTACCCACGCCTACGGCGGTTCCTACCCGTCGTCCGCCCTCTCCCGTGCGGTCGACCTCGCCCTCGCGCCCGCCTGGCTGGCCACCTCGGCCGCCGTCGCCGCCGCGCTGCTGGCACTGACGGCCCTGGTCATCCGGATCGCGTCCCCCCGCCCCGGCGCCCGCTTCGCGCCCTGGCCGCCCCCCGACCCCCACCGGGCCATCGAACGCCCGCCCGCCGAGGCGTGAGCGCCCTGACATCCCGGACCCGGACAGCTCGACGCCCGCCCGCCGCAGGGCCGCCCCGGCCCAGCGGCGCGCCCCGGATCACACACGCCGGGCGACGGACCGACCCGGCCCGGTGCCCGGGGCGATCAGGGCACCGGCACGGCCGCGGGGCGGCACGGAGCGGACGAGGCCGTCCGATCCCGGGCCGGGTCCGTCCCCTGCCCCCGGGCAACGGAGGAGGGCGTGCCGGCCCCGCCGCCCGGCACGACGCCGGAGAGCCGGCGCAGGGCCGGGCCCCAGGCTCTGCACGCGTCTTCTAGTGGTCGGACGTCGTCGTCCGGGGTTCCGGCGCCGGTTCCGCGGGCTCGTGGGGCGCGGCGCGGCGGGACCTGGCGGCGGCGGGCTTCAGACGTTCCAGCGTGCGCGTCAGATTCCGGAGGGGTGAGGAAGGGGCCACCGCGGGTGCGGACGGTTCCCCGGGAGCCGGGGCGGCGGAGGCGGCGTTCTGGTAGGAGGCCAGTGCCTCATGGGCGCGTTCGGCGGCCTCGCGGTACAGGTCCCGGGACGTCGTCATGGCCTCCAGGGCCTCGGCGTACATGGCCACCAGCGCGCGCTCGCGGTCGAGTTCCTCGGCGAGGGTCAGCAGGTGCCAGTCCTCCCGCAGCGCGGTCAGGGAGTCCCGCGCCCCGTCCGGCAGCACGCGCGGGATCGCGTCGAAGCGGGCCACGGCGTCGACGAGGCCGGCCGGTTCGGTGCCGTCAAGGAACACCGCGCGCACGGAGAAGGCGTCGGCGTCGTACTCCTCCGGGACGTGAGCGCCCGGCAGCACCACGGCGCCCCCACGGGGAAGTCGCACGCCGAACTCCCGCAGCGCCCAGTCGGCCACCCGCCACTGCTGGGGGGTGGCCCGGTGCTCCACGACCCGGTGCCGCAGCCCCGGGGGCAGCCAGCGCGCGAGCGGCACCCGGCCCCGTTCGTCCGTGGTCATCGCCTCATGGACGACGACATGGAGGTGCCACGCGTCCCGCGCGCAGTCGCGCAGCAGCCGCCGTACGGCCTTGTCGTCCTCGGGGAGCGGATTGATCTCCCCGGGACGCAGGCCGGTCGCGGCGTCGTGGTTCCAGTCGGTGTCCTGTTCCCGCTCCCAGAACATTCCGGCCGGCGACGGCCAGGCAGGGTCCCAGGGCCGCTCCGCCTCCGCGACCAGCGTCCAGTCCCGGCCCTCGGCCGCGGCGGGCGCGAGGCTCAGCCGGGCGCGGACGGTGACCTCCCCGGCGACCCGTGTCCGGGATTCGAACACGGTGTCAGGGGCGGTGTCGGCGGCGGGAAGCTCCAGGAAGTCGTCGATGTCCCGGCTGTCCTTGAGCCGGCGCAGGGCGGCGCGGAGTGCCTCGTCCGCCCGGCCGCCGGTATGGCGGCCACGGGCCAGCCAGACCGTGGGCGGGATCGTGACGTGGGCTGCAGGGGAGTTCGGCATGGGTCCAGTGGTGAGCGGGGGCACGTGCTCCTGCCAGTATCGTCGCCGCCGGCCGGCGAAATGACGCGGGGTCCGCCGGACGGCGGGCCCTGTCGCCGCCTACCCGCCCCGCACGCCCCTCATGTGAGATGCGCGCACGGCGTGTCGCGCGCGGGGTGTGCGCGGCGCACACCCGATGAGCGCGGTTCACCCGTGGTCCACCGGTACGACCGTCACCACAATGGGCTCGTGAGCAGGGCCGGTCCACCATCCGCACCGGGGCCGGCCCTGCCCGCGCCACGACCGGACGACCCTCCCCGCCGTGGAGGCAAAAGCCCGGACCTTACCAGCGGGCCGTCACGCCCGACGCATATTCCCCGGGAAAACACCAAACCTCCCACCTCGGTCGAGCACACACAGTAGCGTCGACGTCACGTTCGCGGTACAGCCGTGCGAGGGAGGGGGATCCGGCGTGCCCGGAATCGACGAGAGCCTGCTGGAAGCCATGCGACTGCCCGGCGCGCGGGGCGCGCTGGTCGTCGACTGGATCAGCGGGCTCGCGCTGGGCGCGGTCGGCGAGGCCCCGGGCGGCGACGCGGAGGCCACGGCCGCGGAGACCGCGGAACTCGCCCGCCAGGCCATGGAGAGCGGCACCCTCGCCCCGGCCGACGGTCACGGGGCCGGCGCCGCCGGCAAGGAGCCGCCCGTCGAGGACCTGATCCTGACCAGCGCGGACGCCTACCATCTGCTGAGATTCGTCGTGACGACGTTCGACAGCACGGTCTTCCTCTACCTGTGGCTCGACCGTGCCGACGGCAACCTCGCCCTGGCCCGCATCCGGCTCTCCCACATGGCGGACCGGCTGGTGCTCGGATGACCACAGCGCCCTGCACCGACGGATCCGCCCCCGAGCTGCTCGGCACCCTGGCGGCCGACCACGCCACCGGCGCGCTCTCCACCGAGTCCGGGGTCTTCTACCTCTCGGCGGGGCATGTCGTGCACGTCGAATCCGCCCACAGCCCTGCCCTCGGCGACCTGCTCACCCGCAGCGGCGCCCTCGCGCCGGCCGGCTGGTGGGAGGCGGTCGAGCGGGCGGGCGCCGTACACCGCGTCGGCCGCCAGCTGGTGGACAGCGGACGTCTCACCACCGGCGCGCTGGAACTGTGCCACACCGGTGCCCTGTTCGACGCGGCGTACTTCGCGCTCGCCCACGACGGTGCCGCGCTCCGCTTCCGCCCCGGTGTCGCGCACTGGTTCGGCGCGGTCCGTCCGGTACCGGTGGCGACGGTACTCAGGGAGTCCCGGCGCCGCCGCGACCTGCTCCACCGCATCTGGCCCGACCCCGCCGTCGACACCGCACCGCTCGACCGCGCGGCCGGCGCCGACCCCGCCTGCCTGCCGCCCCGCCGGGGGCGCACCCTGGCCCTGGTCGACGGCGGCCGTACCGCCGCGCAGATCGCCTCGGCCCTCGCCTGCCGTACCTTCCACACCCTCGTCGAACTGCGCCGCCTCGCCGCCGACGGGCTGGTCACCCCCGCGCCACCCCCGCCCGCCAGGCCCGTCCACTCCGTCCCCGACGCGGGCGGCGCGGCGTGGGACGAGCCCGACACAGCGCTGCTGAGACGGCTTCTGGACGCCTTGGAGGCACTGTGATCCGCGCGCGCCGGCAGCGTGCCGAAAGGAGACTGCTCATGGCCGTCGAGGCCGACGTGCTGGACGAACTGCGCCGGCTCCGCGCCCGCATACCCCGGCTGGCCGGCACGCTCGCGGCCACCGTCGACGGACTCGTCCTCGCCCACGACGCGGCGGACACCGAACCGGAGGGCCTGGCCGCGCTCACCGCCGCCGCGCTGGGCGTCGCCTACCGGATGACGGACGCCGCCGCCCGGGGCGAGTTCCGCGAACTCCTGGTCCGCGGCAGTCAGGGCTACATCGCGACCTACGCGGCCGGCACCACGGCCGTCCTCACCCTGCTCGCCGACGACCGGGTCAACGTGGGCCGGCTGCATCTGGAGGGCCGGCGCAGCGGCGCCCGGATCGCGGAGCTGGTGGACACCCACATCGGCCCGGGGGCCGGGCGGCACGCCGACCGGCTCGTGACCCGGGAGATCCCCGCACGGGGGCAGGACCCGGACCGGCCCATCGGAACCCTTCCGGTGCGGACCCCGCAGCTGCCCCCGCACCGGCCCCGTACCCAGCCCGGCGGCTGACCCCGACCTCTCCTCCCGGCCGGCGCCCGCGCATCACCCGGCGGCCGGCCCGAACCGCCCATTCATGACGGAAAGGACACACCACCCATGGCCAACACCGAGACCTCGCTCAAGGAATGCCTCGCCTCCATCGACGGTGCGACGGCCGCCGCGCTCGTCGACTACACCAGTGGCATGGCCCTCGGCACCCTGGGCGGCGGCAAGGACTTCAACCTGGAGGTCGCCGCCGCCGGCAACACCGACGTCGTACGGTCCAAGCTGCGCACCATGGAACACCTGGGGCTGAACGAGGAGATCGAGGACATCCTCATCACGCTGAACAGCCAGTACCACCTGATCCGCCTGCTCAAGGGGCGCGGCGGCAACGGCCTCTTCCTGTACCTGGTCCTCGACGGGGCCCGGGCCAACCTCGCCATGGCGCGGCACCAGCTGCGCCGTATCGAGTCGGAACTGGAGGTCTGAGCGAGCCGGTCCGGGAGCCCGGCGGCGAGCAGTTGGCCGCGCACCGCGCGCATGAACGGCAGCGGGCCGCACAGGTNGCGAGCGTGGTCAATCCGCCCGGGTCACCCGCCGGTCAACACCTGGTTAACTCGTCGCGACCGCCCGGACCCTGCCCGTGTCAGGCCGCCCCGGGCAGCCAGAGGTCGGGGCCGAAGACCTCGTAGTGGACGGACCGGGCCGGGACCCCGGCGGCGAGCAGTTGGCCGCGCACCGCGCGCATGAACGGCAGCGGGCCGCACAGGTACACCGTCGCGTCCGCCGGGATGTCGAGTCCCTCCAGACTCATCAGACCGCCGCGGACGCCGGGCTCGTCGGCACCGGGGCGCTCGTACCAGAACACCGCCTCGGCGTCCGGCAGCTCACTCACCGTCTCGCGGGTCTCGGCGCACAGGGCGTGCTCGGCGGGCGAGCCGTCGGCGTGCAGGACGAGTACCCGCCGGGTGGAGCCCGTGGCCCGCAGCCGGGCCAGCATGCCCAGCATCGGAGTGCACCCGATACCCGCCGAGGCCAGGATCAACGGGGTGTCCGCCTCGTCCAGCGCGACGTCGCCGGCCGGCACGGAAAGGGTGAGCTCGTCCCCCGTGCCGACCTCTTCGAACAGCAGGGTGGACACCTCGCCGTCCGGGGCGTCCTCCGCTCCCGCGACCCGCTTGACGGTGATGCGGCGCACCTCGTCCCCCGGGTCGGAGGACAGGCTGTACTGGCGCAGCTGGCACACCCCGTCGGGCATCCGCACCTTCACGCTGACGTACTGGCCCGCCCGGGCCGGCGGTGCCGGCCTGCCGTCGGCGGGGCGCAGCAGGAACGACACCACGTCGTCCGTCTCCTCGTGGCGCTCCACGACCGTCCAGGGCCGCCAGATGTCGCCCGGCTCGACACCGGCCTCGTGGTACAGCCGGGCCTCCCGCGCGATGAGCGCGCCGGCCATCAGCCAGTACACCTCGTCCCATGCCGCCGCGACATCCGGGGTCACCGCGTCGCCGAGCACCTCGGCGATCGCGCCGAACAGGTACTTGTGCACGATCGTGTACTGGTCGTCGGTGATCCCGACCGCGACGTGCTTGTGGGCGATCCGGGCCAGCAGGGCGTCCGGCCGGCTGTCCGGGTCGGTGAGCAGCGCCTGGGCGAAACCGGCTATGGACCCGGCCAGGGCCCGGCGCTGGGCACCACTGGCCTGGTTGCCCCGGTTGAACAAACCGTCCAGGAGCTCCGGCCGGTCGCGGAACATCGCGCCGTAGAAACGCGTGGTGATCTCGTCGAGCGCTCCGGCCACGGCGGGCAGCGTGGCCCGCAGCAGTGCGGCGGATTCGTCGGACAGCATGAGGTCTCCCAAAAGCGTTACGGAACAAAGGCGTTGGACCGCGGATCCGGACCGGCGGCAGCACCTGTATAGCAATCCGGCACCCCTGTTCCCCCGGGTAACGGGGTCCGCTGCGGCGATACGGGACCGTCGTCCCGGCGAACCGGGACCTCCGGCCCCGGCCGGCCCGGCCACATCAGGGCCGAACGGCCCCCCGCCTCGGGCCGGCCGGCGGTGACGGGACGACGGTTCCCGGGTGGGGGAGACGGCCCCCGGGGCGGCCGGAGCGCGGTCTCCGGGCCGGCCGGGGCACCTGGACCGGCCGGCCGGAGGTCCCGGGCCGACGGGGTGGGGGCCCTGCGGCCGCGGGGAGGCCGGGGCCTCTTCGTGCCGGCGGGACGGCGGGACGGCGGGACGGGTTCCGGCCACCCGGGGTCCTTGGGCCGGCCGGCTCGTGGTCCTCGCGGCGGTGGGGCGGTGGTTCTCGGGCGTGGCCGGACGGTGGGCCCGCCGGACCCGCCCGAGGGCCGATGCCGTACCGTCGCCTTTACTGGACCGTTACCGGAGCGCCGGTCGGGGCACGGCCCGGCGGGGGTGTGCGGGTGAAAGGGCACAGGAGGCACGGGTGGAAGACTCCGAGCGGGACGCGGACGCCCGCGTACGGCTGCCTCAGCTCAGGCTCGACGAACTGCTGGAGGAGCTCCAGGCCCGTATCGACGCGGCGCGCGGCACCCGTGACCGGGTGCACAGCCTCCTGGAGGCCGTCCTCTCGGTCGGCCGTGAGCTGGAGCTGGAGCACGTGCTGCACAGCATCGTGGAGGCCGCCGCGGCGGTGGTGGACGCGCGGTACGCGGCCCTGGGCGTGATCGGCCCGGACGGCAAGCGGCTGTCCGCCTTCCACACCGTCGGGGTCGGCGACGAGGAGATCGCCCGCATCGGCCACTACCCGGAGGGCCACGGCATCCTCGGCGAACTGATCCGCCACCCCGAGCCGCTGCGCGTGGCCAGACTCTCCGACCACCCCAGCTCGTACGGCTTCCCGGCCCACCACCCGCCGATGAACACCTTCCTCGGGGTACCCATCCGGGTCCGCGACCAGGTCTTCGGCAATCTGTATCTCACCGAGAAGCGGGGCGGGGCGCAGTTCGACGAGGAGGACGAGTCGGTCCTGTCGACCCTGGCGGTCGCCGCCGGTGTCGCCATCGACAACGCCCGCCTCTACGAGGAGTCCCGGCAGCGGGAACGCTGGCTCCGGGCCAACGCGGAGATCACCCACGGTCTGATGTCCGGCAGCGAACGCGGCACCGCGCTGCTGCTCATCGCCGAGCGTGCCCGCGAGATCACCGGCGCCGCCCTCGCCGTGGTCGCGGTGCCCATGGAAGGCACCGACTCGCTGACCGTGGAACTGGCCATCGGACAGGGTGCGGACACCCACCGCGGGCTCGTCGTGCCGGTCGAGGGGAGCCTGCTCGGCCGGGCCTTCACCACGGCCGCCCCGGTCACCTGCCCGGACATCACGACCGATGACCGGGTCTTCCGCGGCCCCCAGCGCCTGGATGAACTCGGTCCGGCCGCCGCCGTGCCCGTCGGGTCGGGCGACCGTGTGCGCGGCATCGTCCTGCTGGTCCGGGCCGCCGGCCGCACCCCCTTCTCCGACAAGGAGACCGAACCGCTGCAGGGGTTCGCCGCCCAGGCGGCCGTGGCGATGGAACTGGCGGAACGGCGTCAGGACGCCGAGCAGATCGCCGTGCTCGAGGACCGCGACCGCATCGCCCGCGACCTGCACGATCTGGCGATCCAGCGGCTGTTCGCCACGGGTATGACCCTGCAGAGCGCCGGCCGGTTCATCGAGCACGAGGAGGCCTCGGAGCGGGTGCTGCGGGCCGTCGACGATCTCGACGAGACCATCAAGATCATCAGGTCGACCATCTTCGGCCTGCGCTCCCGGGCGTCCGCCGGCGCCGAGGGAACGGGCCTGCGGGCCCGCGTCGTGCGGGGCGTCGGTGAGGCCGCTCCCCTGCTCGGCTTCGCGCCCAGTGTGCGGATGGAGGGACTGATCGACACCCAGGTGCCCAGGGAGACCGCCGACCACCTGGTGGCCGTGCTCTCCGAGGCCCTGACCAACATCTCCCGGCACGCCCGCGCCGACCGTGCCCAGGTGGCCCTGGAGACGGACGGGCGCGAGGTACGCCTCACGGTCTCGGACAACGGCGTGGGCATGCCCGCCGAAGGCCGCCGCAGCGGGGTGCGCAACATGGCCGAGCGCGCGGAGCAGCTCGGTGGCACGTTCGACATCACCGGTTCCCCCGGCCAGGGCACCAGCCTGCTGTGGAAGGTGCCGGTGCCGGAGGAGTAGGCGTCGCCTGCCCGGTGTGTGCCGGGCACCCGCCAGGGGTACTCGTCGACGGCTCCCGGGCCGGACGCCGCGCGGTACGGCGCCCGCCATATTCGTACGGACGTCCGAGGAGCCGGGACCGCCGTCGGCGGGAGGAGCGTCGAGTGACGGACTGGACCTGGGAGTACGAGGGCTACGACCCCGCGGGTGCGCGCCTGCGGGAGTCCCTGTGCACGCTGGGCAACGGATACTTCGCCACCCGGGGGGCGCTGGCGGAGTGCTCCGCCGGCGAGGTGCACTACCCGGGGACGTACGCGGCCGGCGTCTACAACCGGCTCACCTCCCAGGTCGTCGGAGGGCGGGCCGAGAACGCCGAGAACGCCGAGAACGTCGACAACGAAGACATGGTCAACCTGCCCAACTGGCTCCCGCTCCGCTTCCGCCTGCCCGGGGAGTCCTGGCTGACCCCCGACACGGCGGACGTGCTCGACCACGTGGTGACGCTGCACCTGTCCTCCGGGCTGATGGAGCGCCGGACGCGCTACGACATCGGCGCGGGGCGGGCGCTGCTCGTGCGCCAGCTCCGCTTCGTGCACATGGCCGACCCCCATCTGGCGGGGCTGCGCACCGATTTCACCGCCGAGGGATTCTCCGGCACGCTCGAGACCGAGGCGGCGCTCGACGGGGGCGTCACCAACGCCGGGGTGCCCCGGTACCGGGATCTGGACGGCCCCCATCTCACCGGTGTGCTCACCGGCACGTCCGCCGCGGACACGGTGTGGCTCGGCTGCCGCACCCGCACCTCGGACATCCGGATCGCCCTCGCCGCCCGGTTCACCTCGCCGGCGCCCGTCACCGTCCGGCACGACCGCCCGCGTGCCGTCCAGACGACCCTGCTGGACCTGACCGACGGGCGCGCCGTCACCGTGGACAAGACCGTCGCCCTGCACACCTCCCGGGACGCCGCGATCAGCGACCCGCTGCACGCCGCTGTCGACCGGGTGAGCCGGGCGGACGGCTTCGACGAGCTGCTGGCGCCCCATCTGACGGCCTGGGAGCAGCTGTGGCGCCGGACCGAGCTCGATGTGGCCGGCGAGGCGGGGCGCATTCTGCGGCTGCACCTCTTCCACGTCCTGCAGACCCTCTCCCCGCACACCGCGGACCTGGACGTCGGGGTACCGGCCAGGGGACTGCACGGCGAGGCCTACCGGGGGCATGTCTTCTGGGACGAGCTGTTCGTCCTGCCGTACCTCAATCTGCACCTCCCGGAGGTCTCGCGGGCGCTGCTGCACTACCGTCACCGGCGCCTGGAGCGCGCCCGGACCGCAGCGCGGGACGCGGGCCGCAGGGGCGCGATGTACCCGTGGCAGAGCGGCAGCGACGGGCGGGAGGAGACGCAGCGACTGCATCTCAATCCCCGCTCCGGGCGCTGGCTGCCCGACCACTCCCACCTCCAGCACCATGTGGGATCGGCCGTCGCCTACAACGTGTGGCAGTACTGCGAGGCCAGGGGCGACGAGGAGTTCCTGCACACCAAGGGCGCCGAGATGCTGCTGCAGATCTCCCGCTTCTGGGCGGACTCGGCCGGCTTCGACGAGGGCCTGGGGCGGTACCGCGTCAAGGGCGTCGTCGGTCCCGACGAGTATCACGACGCCTACCCGGACGCCGACGGGCCGGGCCTCGACGACAACGCGTACACCAACGTCACTGCCGCCTGGGTCCTCACGCGGACCCTGGAGGTGCTGCACGGCCTGCCCGAACCGAGGCGCCGGGAACTCGCCGAACGCACCGGACTGGACGCGGGCGAGCTCGAGGAGTGGGAGGAGATCTCCCGTAAGCTCCATGTCCCCTTCCACAACGGGGTCATCAGTCAGTTCGAGGGCTACGGGGAGCTCGCCGAGCTCGACTGGCGGGGCTACCGGCGCCGGTACGGCGACATCCGGCGCCTCGACCGGATCCTGGAGGCCGAGGGCGACAGCGTCAACCGCTACCAGGCCTCCAAGCAGGCGGACGTCCTGATGATGGGCTACCTCTTCTCGCCCGCCGAACTCCAGGGCATCTTCCACCGGCTGGGCCTGAGCCTGGACGAACGGACCTGGCGGCGCACCGTGGACCACTATCTGCACCGCACCAGTCACGGTTCCACCCTCAGCGGCCTGGTCCACGGCTGGGTCCTGGCCCGGGCGCGCCGCGCGGACGCCTGGAAGTTCTGCCAGGAGGCACTTCGGGCGGACATCGCCGACATCCAGGGCGGCACCACCGGCGAGGGCATCCACCTCGGCGCCATGGCCGGCACGCTGGATCTGGTCCAGCGCGGACTGACCGGTCTGGAGACGCGCCGCGGTGCCCTGTGGCTCGATCCGGTCCCCCTGCCGGAGCTGTCCTCCTACGGCTTCGCCCTGCGCTATCACGGTCACTGGGGCGTACGGCTGCGGCTGGAACGAGGTCTCCTGGAGATTACCGTGCCCCCGTCCGGCCGCTCCCCGGTCGAGGTGCACCTTCCGGACGGCCGCATGGTCCGTGTCGAGCCGGGCGAGACCAGCCGGCCGGCCCTCCCGGACTGACCCGCACCGAACACGGACTGACCCGCACCGAACACGGACCGACCCGCACCGAACGTCCGCCGGGACCCGGAACGGAAGGCCGCCGGGACCCGGAACGGAAGGCCGCCGGGACCCGGAACGGACGGCCGCCGGCCGGGTGCGACGCGTCCCCCGCCCCGGGGGTTCCGCCCGGGTTCTCGGGTGGCGGGGGCGACGGCCCGGCAGCCGCCCGGGGTGGCGGCCGGCGGGCCGTGCCGGAGGCGCGGGGCGGAGATCCCGCTCATGGCCGGAGCGCCGGGTGCGACGAGTCCTCCGTCCCGGCGGGAGTGCCGCCCGGGACGGAGGAGGGGGGCCGGACGTACCGGGCTCCCCCCTCCCGAGGGGCGGGCCCGGCACGTCCGGCACGTCCCGCCGGTCAGGCCTGGGCGCCGCTCGCGCGCAGCATGTCCTCGCGCTCGACGATCTTCACCCGGGCGCGGCCCTCGGGCTCGCCCAGTGCCTTCTCCGCGGCGTCCAGGCGATACCAGCCGTCCCACGTGGTGAAACGGACACCGCGCTCGGCGAGGAACGCGTCCACCGCCTCCGGGGCCGGCGAACCGGGCGTCAGCAGCCGCCCGTCCGCGTAGTCCTCCAGCAGGTTCGCCACGGTCTCGTTGGCGTCGCCCTTGGTGTGTCCGATGAGGCCCACCGGACCGCGACGGATCCAGCCGGTGACGTACGTCGAGGGCAGGTGTTCGCCGGTGTCCTGGACGACCCGGCCGCCCTGGTCCGGGACCGTGCCGGAGTCGATGTCCCAGGGCAGCTTGGGGAGTTTGTCGGAGAGGTAGCCGACGGCCCGGTAGACCGCCTGGACGTCCCACTCCTTGAACTCGCCGGTGCCCTTGACGTTGCCGGTGCCGTCCAGCTCGGTGCGCTCGGTACGCAGGCCCACGACCTTGCCGTCCTCACCGAGGATCTCCACCGGGGACTCGAAGAAGTGCAGGAACAGCCTGTGCGGACGGTCGCCGGTGTCGCGGATCGCCCAGTTCTCCAGGGTCTTGGCGACCATGTCGGCCTGCTTGTTGCCGCGCCGGGTCGCGATCGAACCCTCGTCGTAGTCGATGTCCTCGGGGTCGACGATCACCTCGATGTTGGGGGAGTGGTCCAGCTCCCGCAGCTCCATCGGGCTGAACTTCGCCTGCGCCGGGCCACGGCGCCCGAACACGTGCACCTCCAGGGCCCTGTTCTGCTTCAGGCCCTCGTACACGTTCGGCGGGATCTCGGTGGGCAGCAGCTCATCGGCCGTCTTGGCGAGGATCCGGGCCACGTCGAGGGCGACGTTGCCGACACCGAGCACGGCGACCTTCTCGGCCCCCAGGGGCCAGGTGCGGGAGACGTCCGGGTGGCCGTCGTACCAGGACACGAAGTCCGCGGCGCCGTAGGACCCGTCGAGGCCGAGGCCCGGGACCGACAGCGCGCGGTCGGCGGTCGCGCCGGTGGCGAAGATCACGCCGTCGTAGAACATGCGCAGATCGTCGAGGTGCAGGTCGGTGCCGTAGTCCACATTGCCGAACAGACGGATCTGCGGCTTGTCGAGCACCTGGTGCAGGGCGGTGATGATGCCCTTGATCCGCGGGTGGTCGGGGGCGACGCCGTACCGGATCAGTCCGAACGGTGCGGGCATCCGCTCGAAGATGTCGATGGACACGCCCGGTTCGGCGGCCACCTCGGACTTGAGCAGGGCGTCGGCGGCGTAGATCCCGGCGGGGCCGGATCCGACGATGGCTACCCGCAGGGGGCGGGGCATGGTCAGGTTCCCTTCGAGCGATGACAGGCGTCTCGTGGGAAGCCTAAGTTAAGGCATGCCTTACCTGGTACGCGGGTCCGGTCTATGAGCCCATAAGCCTTCTTTATGGCCGGCCCCCCAGGGCTTCTTATGACCCCACCCCTTCACGGCCCCGCTCCCCGTACGTCCGGCTCCGCCGGCCTCAGGGGATCGACTGCTCCGCCCAGATCACCTTGCCGGCGGGCAGATAGCGGGTGCCCCAGCGTTCGGCGAGCTGGGCGACCAGGAACAGTCCCCGCCCGCCCTCGTCGGTCATGGTCGCGTACCGCAGATGGGGCGAGGTGCTGCTGCTGTCGTAGACCTCACAGATCAGATTGCGGTCGCGCAGCATCCGCACCTGGATCGGGGTGCCTCCGTAGCGGAGCGCGTTGGTGACCAGCTCGCTCAGGATCAGCTCCGTGCCGAACGTCAGCTCCTCCAGCCCCCACTCGGCCAGCTTGCGGCTGACCGCGGCCCGCACCTCACCGACGGCCGCCGGATCCGGCGGCACCGGCCACTCGGCGATCCGGTCGGCGGTCAGCGCCCGGGTCCGGGCCACGAGCAGGGCGATGTCGTCGCCGGACCGCACCGGCCGCCGGGACTCCAGTACGACCCTGCAGGTGTCCTCGGGGGAGTTCCCGGCCCGGCGCAGCGCCTCCCTCAGCTGCTCCAGGCCGACGTCGATGTCGTGCGCCCGGTCCTCCACCAGACCGTCGGTGTAGAGGACCAGCCGGCTTCCCTCCGGCAGTTCCAGCTCGGCCGACTCGAACGGCAGACCGCCGAGCCCCAGCGGAGGACCGGCGGGCACCTCCGCGAACTCCACGCCGCCGTCCGGCCGGACCACGGCCGGCGGCGGATGGCCCGCGCGGGCGACGGTGCAGCGCAGCGAGACCGGGTCGTACACGGCGTACAGACACGTCGCTCCCGTCACCGGGGCCACCTGATCGTCCTGTGCCTCGTCCTGGTCGATGCGGCCGACCAGCTCGTCGAGCAGGCCGAGGAGTTCGTCGGGCGGAAGGTCCAGCGCGGAGAAGTTGTGCACCGCCGTGCGCAGCCGCCCCATGGTGGCTGCCGCGTGCAGACCGTGCCCGACGACGTCGCCGACCACCAGCGCGACCCGCGCGCCGGACAGCGGCAGCACGTCGAACCAGTCCCCGCCCACCCCGGCCTGCGCCGGAAGATAGCGGTAGGCGATCTCCAGGGCGCTCTGCGCGGGCAGCGTGCGCGGCAGCAGACTCTGCTGGAGTGTCACCGCCATGCTGTGCTCACGGGTGTAGCGGCGGGCGTTGTCGATGGAGACCGCGGCCCGGGTGACCAGTTCCTCCGCCAGGGCCAGTTCATCGGCGTCGAACGGCTCCGGCTTCCCCGAACGCCAGAAGCTGACCACCCCCAGCATCAGGGACCCGGCCCGCAGCGGCACCGTGATCAGCGAGTGGATGCCGTACTCGATCACCTGTCCGGAGCGATCGACGTCCTGCGCCTGCCAGCCCGGCGCCTCACCCAGCCGGGGCTCGAGGACCGGGCGGCCGGTGGCGAGGCTCTGGCCCTGCGGGGACGAGGCCACGAAGCGGATCTTCTCGCCCCTGGGGTAGAGCGGGGCGTCCTCGGTGATCCCCGTCCTCGCCGTACGGCGCAGCGCGGCGGTCGCGTCCGGGTGTCCGCCCGCCAGCACCGACTCGAACAGGTCCACGGTGACGAAGTCGGCGAACCGGGGCACGGCGAGCTCGGTGAGTTCCTCGGCCGTGCGGGTGACGTCCAGGCTCGTCCCGATGCCCACCCCCGCGTCGTAGAGCATGTTGAGCCGCTCGCGCGACGTCTCGGCCCGGCCGGAAAGGGCACGCAGCTCGGTGGAGTCGCGGACGGTGGCGACACTGCCCCGCGGGCCGCCCGCGCGGTCGGTGGGCCGCTGGTTGAGCGCCAGCAGCCGGCCGCCCACCCGGTGCACCTCGTCGGTGGCCACCCGCCCCGAGGCCAGCAGCTCCGCGGTACCGGGATGCAGCCCGATGTCCATGACATGCCGGCCCTCGGCGTCGTCGGGCAGGCTGAACAGCCGGTGCGCCTCGTCGTTGGCGAGCGTCAGGGTGCCGTCGCCGCCGACGATGATCACCCCTTCCCGCACCGCGTGCAGCACCGCGTCGTGGTGTTCGTACATCCGGGTCATCTCGTGCGGGCCCAGTCCATGGGTCTGCCGCAGCAGCCGTCTGCTCACCAGGGCCGCGCCCCCGACGGCCAGGGCCAGCGCGGCGAACGCCGCGCCCAGCACGAGCGGCAGCTGGTCCTCCGCGGCCCCGCCCACGTTCTCGGTCGTGATGCCCGCCGACACCAGGCCCACCACCGTGCCGTCGTCGTCCTCGACCGGCACCACCGCCTGCACCAGCTCGCCGATGGTGCCCTGGACCTCCTCCACGACCGGCTCCCCGGCCAGCGCGGGCTCGATGGTGCCGACGAACCGCCTGCCGATGCGGTCCGTCCTGGGATGTGTGAAGCGGATGCCGTCGGTGTTCATGACGACGATGAAGTCGACCTTCGCCAGCTCGCGGGCCGCCTCGGCGCGCGGCTGGAGCAGGGCCGTGGGGTCGGGGGAGTCCAGCGCCTCGACGAGGCCCGGCGCGCTGGCGAAGGTCTCCGCGACGGCGAGCGAGCGGTTGCGGGCCTCCTGTGTGCTGTCCCGCTGCACCTGGAGCACCAGTGCCACGACGGCGGCCACGACCAGCAGCAGCACGATCACCAGGTGCAGCACGAACACCTGTCCGGCGACGCTGCGGCCTCCCAGCGCCGACCGCAGCCCCGACGCCGGACGAGAGCGGCCGCCTCGCCGCCGGCGCCGCCAGGCCGACGCCGCGGCGGGCCGCAAGGGCGCCCGGGGCCGGGATCGACCCATGAGTCGGACCATGTGCCATGTCTACACCGCCGCGCCATCCGAGGCGAGGGGCGCCCCACCCGACCGGCGGGTCGCCGACGTCCCCCGGGTCGCGCGCAGCCTTCCCCCTCCTCGGCCGCGCGCGACCCTCCCCCTGCGCGCGACTCGTCCCCCGAAGGTCGCGCGCGTTCTCGGCCGGGCCACCCCGACGGAGCGGCCCGTGGTTTCGTGAGCCGGTTCCCCGGCGGTCCGGCTGCTCAGTCGGCCAGGGCCCGCGCCAGTTCCGTGCTGGCCCGGGCGATGTCGGTGTCGGGCTCGGTGAGCAGGTGGTTCAGCTCGCCGCGCCGGGCGCGCACCGCCTTCCGGGCTGCCCGCTCCCACACCACCGGGTTCTCACGGTGGTTGAGCAGCTTGGGATACGCGGCGGCGGTGTCCTCCCACTGCCGGGCGTCCGCGATGGCCTTGAGCAACCCGATGATCCGGGCCCGGCAGGTGACGTGCGGCAGCTGGGCCAGCTCCCAGAGAAAGGGGACCGCGGCCGCGGTCGCCTGTTCCGTGACGAACCCGTACTGGCAGATCCGTTTGCGCAGATCCTCCAGGGCGGCCAGGGCCGTACCGGCGTCGCCCCAGGCGATGCCGTTGAGCAGCAGGGGGATGGCGGCCGCCGATCCGGTGGAGTCCTGCATCTCGGCCCATGGCACGCGGGACAGCGCCGCGAGGGGCGCGGTCCGTGCCACTCCGGTGGGGGGCCTGTGGCGCACAGGGCGCTCGCTGCCCGGCTGCTGTGTCGAAGCGCTGCGCATGGCGTGGGTGCCTTTCCGCGGCAGTCGTGTCAGGTGGGCGGGTGGGTCGACAACCGGGCCCACACCGTCTTGCCGGCCGGGTCGGTGGGGGTCCAGCCCCACGCCTCGGACAGGGCGTCGACGATGTGCAGCCCCCGGCCGTGCTCCTCGAGGCCGGAGCCGGCACCGGGTGCGTGGACGGGCGGGTGGTCATCGGGGTCGGAGACGGTGAGCAGCAGGTGCGCCGGTTCCAGCCGGAACCCGAGCCGGACGTCCGGCACACCCGGGCAGCGCGGTGCCGCATGGGTCACGGCGTTCACGGCGAGCTCGGCCATCACCAGGGTGGCGTCGTCGCAGCGGTGGCCGAGCGACCAGGCGCCGAGGGTGTCCCGGGTGAAGGACCGCGCCCGGGCGAGGCCCTCCCGGTCGCACCCGATGCGCAGCGCCGCGGAGGCGGACACCGCGCGGACCGTCTCCGGTGCCGGGAGCGGTTCTCCGTACGGTGCCGCCGGGAGAGGGGTGTGGGCGAAGGCGGGGGCCATGCCGGGGCCACCCGCCGGTACCACCGCCACGGCCGGCGGCCGGAGCACAGGAAGAGCAGGTGAGGACACGGCATCTCCTCGATGCGTCGTCAGGACGGGGCGTCGGCAGTGGGGTTGACGCCGCGGCTATTATCCACGCTGACAGCGCTCGCGTGCAATTGCACGAGAAATTGCGCGACATTTTTTCGCCATGCGCGAGGGAAGCCGTGCGCGGTGGAACGTGAACAGCAAGGAGACAGCGGTGCCTGGAGTGCGGAACGGAGTGCGGGCCAGTCAGCTGGACGCCCGCTGGATCAAGAGCCGGCGCAGCAACGCCGAGGGCAACTGTGTCGAGGTGGCCCCGCTGGCCGGGGGAGACGTCGCGATGCGCAACTCACGCGACCCCGACGGCCCTGCCCTCGTCTACACGGCCGCGGAACTGGCGGCCTTCCTGGCCGGCGCGAAGGACGGCGAGTTCGACCATCTGGTCTGAACGCTCCGGGAAGCCGGCGCCGGTCGCCCGGACGGCGCCGGTGAAACGGAGCGGGGTCACCCACTTCCGCGCGGCTTCCCCGCGCGGATGCGCTGAGCCACTGTCAGATGCGATAGTGTGAATCGCCCTTGTGCCGGTCTGCTGGGAGTCAGGATGTCCGCCGCGTCGCATCGAATCTCCCGTCTGGAACCTTATCTGGACAGGCCCGAGCCCGCGCCGACCCTGCTGAAGATGCTGGTCGGCGTGCAGCTGACAGGCTTCCGCGAGGACGCCGGACTGTCCCAGGACCAGGCGGCGCGATCCGTCGGCTTCAGCGGGGCGAAGCTGTCCCGTATCGAGTCCGGCAAGGGCCGCCGTCCGCCCACCGAGAGCGACGTCCGCGCCCTGCTGAAGCGGTACGGCACCGACGACTACGAAGCCTCGGTGCTGCTCAAACTGCTCCAGCGGGCCGGAGAGCCGGGCTGGTGGCAGCGGTACGACAAGCGGCTGATGCCCGAGTGGTTCGACCGTCTCGTCGGACTCCAGGAGGCGGCCGCCACCATCCGCACCTTCGAGATCCAGTACGTCCCCGGACTGCTGCAGACCGCCGCGTACACGCGTGCCGTGGTCGAGCGGGGTCTGCCGAACGCCCAGGCGGGCGAAGTGCAGCGCCGGGTCGAACTGCGGATGCGGCGCGCCGAGCTCCTGCGGCGCGAGGACGCGCCGCAACTGTGGGCCGTCATCGACGAGTCGGTCCTGCTGCGCGTGCTGGGCAGCACCGCCGTGATGCGGGAACAGCTCGAGCACCTGGCGGCGATGTCCGAGCGCTCCAATGTGACGGTGCAGATCGTGCCGCTGGCCGTGACCAACGCGTCCGCTCCCGCGATCCCGGTGACCTACCTGCGCTTCGGCGGGCTCGACCTGCCCGACGTGGTCTATCTGGAGCACATAAGGAGCGCCAACTTCCTCGAGGACCTCGACGAGACGGAGGAGTACCGGATCGCAATGGACCGCCTCGCCGACGAGGCCCTCAAGCCGCGTGATTCCGTGGAGCTCCTGCACAGGACGATCAAGGAGCGTTACGCCGCCGTGTGACGGACGTCCGGAACGCCGGCGCCCCTCGCCGGTCCGCTCAGCGGACCGGCGAGGGGCGCCGCGTCGTCCGGGGTCATCGCGGGAGCCGGCCCACGCCGCCGAACTCGATCCACTCGTCGGTGAGCTGACGCGGCGCCACCTCCGTGTCCGGACGCCAGGTGGACACCTCCACCAGACCCGGCTCCAGGATCTCCAGACCCTCGAAGCAGCCTTCGGCGTCCTTCGGCTCGCGTACCCGGCCCCAGTGTCCCTGGGTCGCCTGGTCCATGAAGTCGGTGACGAACTTCCGGACCTCCGCGTCCTCGCTGACCAGCTGGCACATCACCATGAAGCTGCCGGGAGCCAGCCGTTCACGCACCCGGCGGGCCACGGCGAGGGGGCCATCGGTGTCGCTGTCCGGGATGCAGTGGAAGACCGAGTTGAACAGCACGCAGACCGGCTCGGAGAAGTCGATCAGCCGCTGGGTCTCCGGATGGCCGAATATCGCGTCGGTGTCGCGCATGTCGGCCTGGATGACCACGGTGCGCTCGTCCTGCTCCAGCAGGGCCCGGCCGTGCACCAGCACCATCGGGTCGTTGTCGGCGTACACCACGTGGGTGGTCGGGTCGATGCGCTGGGCGACCTGATGGACGTTCTCCTGGGTGGGCAGGCCGGAGCCGTGGTCCACGTACTGCCGGATGCCGTACTCCTGAGTGAGGGTGCGCACCACCCGCTGGAGGAAGCGGCGGTTGTTCAGCGCCAGCCGCCGGGTGCTGGGGACCACCTTGTCGAGTTCCTCGGTGGCCGCGCGGTCCGCGGCGTAGTTGTCCTTGCCGCCGAGATAGTAGTCGTACATACGTGCGGCTGTCGGCACGGTCGCGTCGATCTCGGTGGACAACTGCTTACCGGTGTGCATCGTTCCCCCTGCGGAGTACCGCGCCAACTGGGCTGACTGGACTGGAGATACATCCTAGGGAGCGCCGTACGGCCCGTGCCAGCCCGTCGGTGAAAGCCCTCGCAGGAATGATGTGACCGGCCCGCCGCGCGACTGCCGAAAGTGTTCATGGTGGCACGGTGAGTGATGCTTGGGCGGTCCTCCCCGGGTGCGGCCGGCCCGGACGACGCCCCCCCCGGGACCGGATCCGCGCCGACGCCTGCGTGGGTACTCGCCCCCGGCTATCGTCGATTTCGTCCCCCTTCGGGACATCGCCGGCGCACCGGTGCCGGCCCACCCGCTGTCCGGGAGGCAGGCATCCATGGACGACTACTACGACCTTGGCCCCTACCGCCGGCCCGTGACCACGTCCTCTGCCACGGCCCAGCTCTGGTTCGACCGCGGGCTGATGTGGACCTACGCCTTCAACCACGAGGAGGCCGTCGCCTGCTTCGAGAAGGCCGCCGAAGCCGATCCGGACTGCGCCATGGCTTACTGGGGCATCGCCTACGCCCTCGGCCCCAACTACAACAAACCCTGGGAAGCCTTCGAAGGCGACGAACTCGCCCGCACCGTCGAGCGCACCCACCGGGCGGTGGAGCGGGCGCACGGGAAGGCGGAAGCCGCCACCCCTGTCGAACAGGCCCTCGTCGAAGCCCTGCGCGCCCGCTACCCCCAGGAGCGGGCCACGGACGACTGCTCGGTGTGGAACGAGCCGTACGCGGACCGGATGCTCGCCGTGTACGAGAGCGCCCCCGGTGACCTCGACGTGGCCACGCTCTGTGCCGACGCCCTGATGAACCTCACTCCCTGGCGGCTGTGGGACCTGCGGACCGGCCGTCCCGCCGACGGTGCCCGCACCCTGGAGGCCAAGGCCGTGCTCGAGGGCGCGCTCGCCACCGGGGCGGGCGCCCGGCACCCCGGCGTCCTCCACCTGTACATCCACCTGATGGAGATGTCCCCCACCCCGGAGGCGGCCCTCACCGTCGCCGACCGGCTGCGCGGCGCCGTACCCGACGCGGGGCACCTGCTCCACATGCCCTCACACCTGGAAGTGCTGTGCGGCGACTACCGCCGGGTCGTCTCGGACAACACCCTCGCCATCGAGGCCGACGAGAAGTACGTCCGGCGGGCCGGCGCCATGAACTTCTACACCCTCTACCGCGCCCACAACCACCACTTCCGGATCTACGGCGCGATGTTCGCCGGTCAGTCACAGGTGGCGCTGGACGCCGCCGCGCGGCTCGAGGACGCCATCCCGGAGAAGCTGCTCCGGGTGCAGAGCCCGCCCATGGCCGACTGGCTGGAGGCGTTCGCGGCGATGCGCGTCCATGTCCTGATCCGCTTCGGCCGGTGGGACGACATCCTGGCGCTGAGCCTTCCCGAGGACCCGGACCTGTACCGCGTGACCACCGCCATGCTGCACTACGCGCGGGGTGTCGCCCTGTCCGCCACCGGCGCCACCGACCGGGCCGAGACCGAACGCGAGCTGTTCCGCGCGGCCGCCGACCGTGTCCCCGCCTCCCGGATGCTCTTCAACAACACCTGCCACGACATCCTCGCCGTCGCGTCGGCGATGCTCGACGGTGAACTCGCCTACCGCAAGGGCGAGTACGATCTCGCCTTCGCCGCGCTGGAGCGGTCCGTGGAACTGGACGACAACCTGCCCTACGACGAGCCCTGGGGCTGGATGCAGCCCACCCGGCACGCCTACGGGGCGCTGCTTCTGGAGCAGGGCCGAGTCGCCGAGGCCGAGGCGGTCTACCGCGCGGACCTCGGGCTGGACGCCACGCTGCCGAGGCCCCTGCAGCATCCGAACAACGTCTGGGCTCTGCACGGCTTCCACGAGTGCCTGCTGCGCACCGGCAGGACCGGCGAGGCCGCGATCATCGCCCGACAGCTCCAGCAGGCGGCCGCGCTGGCGGACGTCCCCATCGACGCATCCTGCTTCTGCCGTCTCGAGACCCGGCCGGCGGCCTCCGGCGACGAGCACCCCTGTCACTGAGCCGGACGCCGGGACCGCGGGAGAACCGGGGGCCGGAAAGATCAGGTGAAGGGAACGGGGTGGACCGGTCCGGCCGGCGCGGGACGCCGGACGGACCGGTCCGTCGTGGCACTCAGCGGGACGCCACGACGGCCTGGAACGACTGCATGCAGGAGAAGCAGTGCCGGTCCGTCGTGAGACGGCGCGGCGACTCCTCCTCCTTGTCCACTCCGCACAGCGTCGAGGACTTGTCCGGTGTCAGGACGTGCCACACCGGCTCCCCCGAAGTGTCTGCACCGCACCACATCTCGTGCATTCCCAGCTCCCTCCGGGTAGGCATGGAGGCCGCTTCCATACCAGCACGGCGATCGCGGGGACGGCTCGTCCGGCGGGCCAGTCGGGTGACATGCCGGGCCGGGATGCATACCGGACGCCGCCGCCGGATGCTGGAGAAGTGAAGAAGGCGCCCATCGTGGTACACCCGCCGCTCGGCTCGGGCGGACGCCGGGTGACGGTGCGCGGTGAGATCGTCGGCCTCGCGGGCTCCGACCGGGACGTGGTGGAGTTCCTGCGGCGCGCGGGTCTGCCGGAGGCGGAACGGCTGCTGGACGACCCGGCGTGGGTCAGGTGGGCCGGCGGCCGGGCCCACCTCTACGACGCGGCGTGACCGGACCGCCGCACACCAACGGGCGCCGCTGAGCGGGGCCCGCGTCCTCCGCCGCGTACAGCGGTCGCACACAGTGCTTGCACACAGCGGTCACCGTCGGCGCCGACTCCGACGGTGACCGCGCCTGTCCGTGTACCCCCGCTTCCTCCCCGCATGCCGTGACCGCGGCCACTTCTGCCCGCGTACGGCTCACGCCGCGTGTAGGGCCCGCTCGCGCGTCCGCGGCCGGCGCGGGCGCACGAGACCGGTGAGATTGCCGGTCCGTACCGGCCCTCTCCTCTCCGACAGTGGCACCGCCAGCCAATCGGCGGCGCCCCCGGCCCTGGCACGGCCCCGACGCACATCCCCCAACCCGTGCCACCGGCCGGCCGGGCGGTCCGCCGCGACAGAGAGGACCACTCGTCGTGCAGCAGCACCCCCACACCAGCAGGCGCAGAACCGGACGGTTCGCCGGACTGACCGCGGCTCTCGCCGCCGTCATCGGTCTGAGCACCGTCGGCGGACCCGGCGCCCACGCGGCGGACAACCCCTACGAGCGAGGCCCGGCCCCGACCGAATCGAGCATCGAAGCGCCGCGCGGCCCGTACGCCGTGTCGGACATCTCCGTCTCCTCGCTCGCCGTCTCGGGCTTCGGCGGCGGCACGATCTACTACCCGACCAGCACCTCCGACGGCACCTTCGGCGCGATCGCCGTCTCGCCCGGCTTCACCGCCTACCAGTCCTCCATCGCCTGGCTGGGCCCGCGCCTGGCCTCCCAGGGCTTCGTGGTGTTCACCATCGACACCAACACCACCCTCGACCAGCCCGCCTCCCGCGGCGACCAACTGCTCGACGCGCTGGACTACCTCACCCAGCGCAGCGCGGTCCGGGGCCGTATCGACAGCAGCAGGCTCGGCGTCATGGGCCACTCGATGGGCGGCGGCGGAAGCCTCGAGGCAGCCAAGGACCGGCCCTCGCTCCAGGCCGCCATTCCGCTGACGCCGTGGAACCTCGACAAGACCTGGCGCGAGTTGCGCACCCCCACCCTGATCTTCGGCGCCGACGGTGACTCGATCGCCCCGGTCTCCAGCCACGCCGAGCCCATCTACACGGGGCTGCCGTCCTCCCTGGACCGGGCCTATCTGGAACTGAACAACGCCTCCCACTTCACGCCGAACTCGTCGAACACGACGATCGCGAAATACAGCGTCTCCTGGCTGAAGCGGTTCATCGACAACGACACCCGCTACGAGAAGTTCCTCTGCCCGCTGCCGCAGCGGAGCCTGACGATCGAGGAGGCCCGGGGCAACTGCCCGCACACCTCCTGAGGTCCCGCACGCGCGAGGGCGGTCCGCGTACGACGCGGGCCGCCCACCGGCGTTGTGCGGGTGCACCGCCGGGCACCCGCACCCTTGGGCGACGGCACACTCCGCTTCCGCCATGAGGTGGGAAGACCCCCTGGTGAGCGGGCAGTTGAGCGTTCACCCAGGTGCGGACGCGTTCCTTCCAGGACACCTTACGCATGAGTAAGGTCGCGGAGATGACCGGACAGACACCCCTGCGGCGACAGGCGATCTCCGAGCTCCTCGACACGCTCCGCACCGACGGCGGTGTCCGCGTGGTGACCGGTGAACCCGGCTGCGGCCGCACGACGTTCCTGGAGCACGCCGCCCGCTCCTTCCGGGCCGGACCGGTGTGGCACGTCCGACGCCCCGGCGGCCTGCACACGCTGCTGCGGGCCGCCGGACACCGCGCGCCCGTGGCCACGCCGCCCGCGCCCGGGCCGATGTCCGGGGACGCGGACGACCCGATCGGGGAGGCACTGTTCGCGGCCCTGCGGGCGGCGGCCGGAGCCGGGCCCCTCCTGGTGTGCGTGGACGACGCACACCTGTGGGACGCGGATGCGCGCGCCGCCCTGGGACACGCCGCCGGGCGGGCGCACTCCGCGGGGATCCGGGCGGGGCTGCTCCTCACCGTCCCCGGCCACCGGCCCGTCGACCGGGAGCTGGCGGCGCTGCCCGTGCTGCGGCTCGGCCCGCTCACTGCCGGGGAAGCGGCGCGGCTGGCCGACGACGCGACGGACGGCGCCGTGCATCCCGCCGTGCGCGAGGAACTGGTGACCGCGGCGGAGGGCAACCCCGCGCTGCTGCTGGCGCTGATCCACCGGCTGTCGCCCGCCGAGCTCGGCGGAGGCCGGGCACTGCCCCGGCCGCTGGCCGACGGCGAGGTGCTGGCCGGGCTGGCCGGCGGATGTCTCGCCGGCGTACCGCCGGACCGGGCCGGACTGCTGCTGACGACGGCCGCCGCGCTGCGGGCGTCGGGAGAACCGGACGCCGACGCGGACCTGGTTCTGCGGGCCGCCGGGGCCTCCGCTGCCGGGCCGTTGCCCGAGGTACTGCTCCTGTTCGGGGGCCGGCTGCGGTTCCGCAGCGCGCTGGCGGGGCGGGCGGTGTACGCCGGAGCCCCGCCGGAACGACGCCGCGCGGCACACCGCGCGCTGGCCGGGGCCATGACGGACCCCGAGGGCATGCTCGCGCTGCTGCACCGCTCGTGGACCGTCACGGGCCCTGCCCCCGCACTGGCGGCCCGGCTGGCCCGGGCGGCGGCGGACCCGGCGTCCGCCCTGCCACCCGCCCTGCGCCGCAGGGCACTTGCGCGGGCGGCCGTTCTCACCCCGGACGACACGGAGCGGGTCCACCATCGCACCGCCGCCGCGAAGCAGGCCGTTCTCGCCGGCCACTGGCCCGAGGCGCTGCGCCTGCTCGACGCGGCCCGGAGCCGTACCGCACCCCCGTCGGCACGCGGCGGGGCGGAACTCCTGCGGGGCGCGGTGCTCCTGGCCGACGGCCCGGTGGACGACGCCCGCGAGTCCTTCCTGCTCGCCGCCGCCCTGCTCACCGCCACCGACCGCGAGGCCGCCACCACGGCCACCCTGGGCGCGGCGGACGCGGCCTGGTCGGCGGGCGATCCAGCGGCCTGCCTGGAGGCCCTCACCTGCTCCCCTCGCCCGCCGACGCCCGCGGGCACGCCCACCCCGCCCTCCGGCACCGCGGCCCGGCGCCCCCTGGCGGGTTCGCCGCCGGCCGGTGTGCCGGACACGGCTGCGGGCGCAGCGACCCCCGCCCCGGCCTCTTCGGCGACCGGCGCCCTGCCCACCCCGGCCGCCGGCCCGCCGGCCGCCGGGCCGGAAGCCGTGGGTGCCGGTGTGGGTGCTTCGGCGGCCGACGGCCTGTCCGGCGTGGTGGGTGCGCACACCTCCGGTTCCCCGGCGAGGGCGACGGCGCCGGCCACCGGCGTCCCGGAGGCGGCCGACGGCCTCTGGCCGTTTCCCGTTCCCGGCCGGGGGGCGGCCGGTGCGCCGGGCGTGGTGGTGGCACCCCCCGGGGATCGGCGGGCTCCGGGTGCCGGTGCTGCGCGGGCCGGCGCGATCGTGGCCCATTCCCGCGAGGGCCTGCTCCGCGACCACCGGGACGGGATGCGGGCCGTGCTGCTGGGACGGTTCGACCAGGCGGCCGTCCTTCTGCGGCGGGTGGTCGAGCAGGGGCTGAGCGGAGACGAACCCGAGCTGCTGCTGAGGTCCGCCGCCGCCGCGCTCATGCTCGGGGAGACGACCGCCGCCCGCCGCGCCGGCGCACGGGCGCTCGCGGCGGCCCGGACCCTCGGTTCCGCCGCCCTCGAACCGAGAGCGCTCGAGTACCTCGCGTACGCCGAACTGCGGGCCGGGCGCCACCAGCTCGCCCGCACCCACGCCGAGGAGGGTCTGCGCACCGCCGCGCGGACCGGGCAGCGGAACACGGCCGCCCACCACCACGCCGTACTGGCGCTCGCCGCGTCGATCGAGGGAGAGCAGGAAGTCGTCGGCGAACATACGGCGGCCTCCCTGCGCATCGCCCGCCGGCACGGCCTGGCGCAGGCGGCCACCCTCGCCCAATGGGCCGCGGCCCGCGCCGACCTGGGCGCCGGCCGTCCCCTCGAGGCCGCCGACCGGCTCGGCCCGCTGGTCCGCCCCGGCGTACGGCGCGGCCACTTCGCGGTGTGGATGCTGGCCGTACCCTGCTTCGTGGAGGCCGCCGCACTCGCCGGCCGGCCCGAACAGGCCCGGGCGGTGGTCGAGGACTTCGCACTCTGGGCCGCCTGCGGAGCCGACCCCCAGGCCCCCGCCCAGCTGATGCGCTGCCGCGCGCTGCTGGCCGCCCCGGAGGCGGCCGGCGCACTGTACCTGCGGGCCCTGGAACGCCACGAACAGACGGCCGGCGACTTCGAACGGGCCCGCACGGAACTCCTCTACGGCAAGTGGCTGCGGCGCAGACGCCGGCTGCGTGAGGCACGGGCCCGCCTCGGCGAGGCGCTGCTGGGCTTCGAGCGGTGCGGCGCGCGGCTGTGGGCGCAGCAGACCGCCGCCGAACTGAGGGCGGGAGGCGCGGCCCCGGGTGGCACCGGGGCGGGGGAACTGTCCCGGCTGACCCCGCAGCAACTGCGTATCGCACGGTGCGTCGCCGAGGGCGCCACCAACCGGGAGGTGGCCCTGCGCCTGTCCGTCAGCACCCGCACCGTCGACTACCACCTGCGGAACGTGTTCGCCACCCTCGGCGTCCGTTCCCGGGTCGAGCTTGTCCGACTGGTCGAACAACCGGAAAAGACCGGTGCACGGCTCTAGGGACCGACCGGACGGTATGCCATCCTTCGGGGCAGGACGAGTCCGGTGGCGGCCGGTCCACGGGCTCCCCGGCCGGCCTCGCGCCGGTACGGGGACCGCCGCGCGGGCACCGCCGGGAAGCCCGACCCTGGGGGAGATGCGCGATGCAACACGCCGTACGGCCACGTAGCCTGTTTCGCCCCGCACCCACGCCCGCTCCGCTCCCGCGGACACCGCGTGTGCGGTCGCTGATCGACGCCGACGCGCTGCGGGTGCTGCACCGGGCCGCCCGCGTCCTGCTGGACGACCTGCCGCAGCTCACCGACCGGCTGATCGCCGTCCTGCTGGAGCAGGAGCCCGCCTACCGGACCGCGGTGGAGAGCGACGCCACCGCGACCTGGCAGGAGGTGCACCGGTCTCTGCGGCACAGCATCTCGTCCCTGCTCGACCCGAGGGGCGCCCGGGACGGGGCGCGCCGCTGCTCCTGGAAGATCGGCGCCACCCGCGCCGAACAGGGGCTCCCGCTGGACGCGGTACTGCACGCCTTCCGGCTGGGCGGCTCCCTGGTGTGGCAGGGCCTGGTCGACGAGACGTCACGGGCGGCGCCCGAGGACGTGCGGCTGCTGGTGCACGTGGCGTCCGACGTGTGGAACTTCGTCGACGAGCACAGCACGCTCGTCGCGGACGCCTACCGGCAGACCGAGCGTCAGCTGGCGTGGCGGCGGGAGAACAGGGTGCGTCTGCTGGCCGCGGCTCTGCTGGACGGCACGAGCAGGATCGCCGACCTGCCCGAGGCCGCGCAGGCGCTGGATCTGCCGGAGGAGGGGCGGTACGTGGTCGTCGTGGCCGCCGGTGGCCGGGTGGCCGGTTGTCCGGGTGCCCAAGCGGCACTCGTCCCGGGTGTGCGCGTGCACTGGCACACCGGTGCGGACGCCGACTACGGCATCGTGCGGGTCGAGGACGGTGAGGAGACGATCGTGCAGGAGGAACAGCCGCCCGGCGCACGGGTGGGCGTCAGCAGCGCGGTCGACGGACTGGCGGCCGTGGGCGACGCGCGGCGTCTGGCGGACACCGCGCTGACGCTCTGCCCCGAGTCGGGCGGTACCGTCCGGCTGACCGAACACCTCCCGGCCGCACTGGTGGCGTCCAGCCCGGAACTCGCAGCGGCACTGGCCGACCGGCTCCTCGGTCCGCTGGCCCACCTCGAACCCGCCGACGCGGAGGTCCTGCTGGACACGCTGTCCACCTGGCTGGCCTGCGACGGCTCGGCCCAGCGGGCGAGCAGGCGGCTGTACTGCCACCGCAACACCGTCCTCAACCGCCTGCGCCGCTACGAGCAGCTGACGGGCCGTTCCCTCTCACGCCCCTCCGACCTGGTCGAGGTCACCCTGGCCCTGACCGCCCGCAGAATCCTCCACCGCTGACCCGCCCGGCCGGCGTCCGACGCGGCCCGTCCGGACTCCCCGCGGCTACGCGGTCCCGCGCCCCACGGCCCCGCACACCCGGGCCCGGGTGTGCGGGCCGAGCACGCCCCGTGCCGGTGTGCGGCTCGCCGTGCGGCCGGAACACACACCGCACGGCCGCACGCCTGCCCCCGGCGGCAAAGCCCGCACCCGCACCCGCCCCCGCCGGCCACCCGCGACCGCAGGAGACGACCGCGTCCCGAAGCCGTCCCCACCGGCGCCACCAGCCCTCCGGCCGGAGCCTGGGCACCCGCACAACCCCCGAGCGCCCCCGTTGGGACACCGCAGCGAGCGGCAGCCGAAGGGTGTACCGAGCGGTCGCGCCCGTGCTGTCGTGGGCTCCCCTTCCCCCGAAGCCGTGCCGCCGCCCGCGGCGCGGTCCCGAGGAGCCGTGATGCCCGAAGCACCACCGGACGGCCTGCCCGCACTGCACGTCGAGAACGTCGACGTGACGTACGGGCGTGCGCTGTCCGCTCTCCGCTCCGTGTCCCTGACCGTGCCGCCCGGCGCCGTCGTGGCGCTCCTCGGCGCCAACGGGGCCGGCAAGACGACCCTGCTGCGGGCCGTGTCCGGCACGTTGCGCCTGCACCGAGGCGCGGTCACGGCCGGCCGTATCCGCTACGGCGAGACGGTGCTCGACGGCAAGGACCCGGTCGCGGCGGTACGCGCCGGGGTCGTCCAGGTCCCCGAGGGACGGCGGGTGTTCGCCGGGCTCTCGGTCGACGAGAACCTGCGCTCCGGCGGCCTCGGTCTCAGCCGGCGCGGGCGCGCCCAGGGGCGGGAAGCCCGCGAACGCGTCTTCGCGCTGTTCCCCCGCCTCGCCGAACGTACCCACCAGGCCGCCGGCCTGCTCTCCGGCGGGGAGCAGCAGATGCTCGCCATCGGCCGCGCCCTGATGGCCGCCCCCCGCCTGCTCCTCCTCGACGAGCCCTCCCTCGGCCTCGCACCGCAGATGGTGTACCGGATCGCCGAGGTGATCCGCGAGATCAACGCCCAGGGCACCGCCGTACTCCTCGTCGAGCAGAACGCCGGCATGGCGCTCTCCCTCGCCGACCACGCCCACGTCCTGGAGGTCGGCGAGACCCGCCTGTCCGGCCCCGCCGACGAACTCGCCCGCACCGACGCCGTACGCCGCCTCTACCTGGGTGAGTCGGCCGAGGACCAGGGGGCGGCGTGAAGGACCGCACCACCACCGCGCCGCCGGTGCTCGACGTACGGGACGTCACCGTGCGTTTCGCCGGACTCACCGCCCTCGACGGAGTCTCCTTCACCGTCGTCCCCGGCTCGGTGCACGCGCTCATCGGACCCAACGGTGCAGGCAAGTCGACCTGCTTCAACGTGCTGTCCGGCCTGTGCCGCCCGGCCGAAGGCACCGTGACGCTCGGCGGCACCGAGCTGACCCGGCTCGCCCCGCACCGCATCGCCGCGCTCGGCGTGGCCCGCACCTTCCAGAACATCGTCACCACCCACGGCACGGTCGCCGACAACCTGATGCTCGGCCGCCACGCCCTGTCCCGCGCCGGGTTCGCCGCGAGCGCGCTGCGTCTGCCGAGGGCCGTACGCGAACAGCGCGAGCATCTCGGGCGGGCCCGCGAGATCGCCGAACTCACCGGTCTGGGAGCGCTCTTCGACACTCCTGTCGCGCTGTTGTCCTACGGCGACCGCAAGCGCGTCGAACTGGCCCGCGCGCTCTGCCTGGAGCCGCGCGTGCTGCTCCTCGACGAACCCGTGGCCGGCATGAACGCCACCGAACGTGCCCGCACCGCCGAGGTCGTGGGTGAACTCCGCGCCGAACTCGGCCTCTCCGTCGTCCTCGTGGAACACGACATGGGCCTCGTCATGCGCCTCGCCGACGACGTCACCGTGCTCGACTTCGGCCGGCGCATCGCCCATGGCACCCCCGACGAGGTCCGCCAGGACCCCGAGGTGCTGCGTGCCTACCTGGGCACCGACGCGACCGGGGAGGACGCGGCATGACGACATTCCTGGACAACATTCTCGGCGGGCTGGCACTCGGCGCGGTCTACGCGCTGGTCGCCCTCGGCTTCGTCGTCATCTTCAAGGCCTCCGGCGTCCTCAACTTCGCCCACGGCTCCCTGCTCCTGTTCGGCGGCTACCTCACCGCCGTGTTCCACGACGACCTCGGCTTCGCCGGCGCGCTCGCCCTGGCGATCGTGGCCACGGCCGCCCTCGCCGGCGCGCTCGACCGCTTCCTGCTGCAACGCGGCGGCCAGGACGCCCACTCGGCGCACGTCCAGACGATCGTCACCATCGGTATCGACATCGTCCTGCTCACCGACCTGGCCCGGCGCATCGGCGGCGACCTGCTGTCGCTCGGCGACCCGTGGGGCGACGCGGTGACCGAACTCGGTCCGGTGACCGTCGCCGACAGCCGGCTCGCCGCGATCGTGGTGTCGGCCGTCGTCATAGGCGCGGTGTTCGCCCTCTTCCGGTTCACCTCCTGGGGACTGTCCCTTCGGGCGGCCGCCGAGGACCTCGAGGCCGCCGCGCTGATGGGCGTACGGCTGGGCAGGGTCCGGGCCGGCGCCTGGTGCCTGGCGGGCGCGCTCGCCGCGCTGGCCGCGGTGTTCCTCTCCGCGTTCCCCGCCCCCGGCCTGGAGCGCACCACCGGCCAGATCGCCCTCAACGCCTTCCCCGCAGCGATCCTGGGCGGACTGGCCTCCCCGGTCGGCGCCCTCGCGGGAAGCCTGATCATCGGACTGACCGAGGCGCTCGTCGTCGGCTACCAGTCCGAACTGCACATGTTCGGCGAGGGATTCGGCGACGTCGCCCCGTACGCGGTGATGCTGCTGGTCCTTCTCGTGCGGCCCACCGGGCTGTTCGGCGGGAAGGGGACGGCCCGTGTCTGACCGACTCCTCGGGGCGCTGACCCGCCGACGTGCCTGGCTCCTGCTGCTCGCCGTCGTCCTGTGCCTGCCGCCGTTCTACCTCGACGCCTTCTGGCTGCGCATCGGCCTGTTCTCCATGGCCGCGGCCATCGGCGCCGTCGGTCTCGCCCTGCTCAGCGGCACCGCCGGCCAGCTCTCCCTCGGCCACGCCTTCTTCCTCGCCGTCGGCGCCTACGGCTACGCCTGGTTCGCGGGCGAACCCGGACCGGGACTGCCCCCGGCCCTCGCCGCACTCCTGGCGGTGCTCCTCGCCGGAGCGGCCGGCGGGGTCTTCAGCCCCGTCGCCGCCCGGGTCAAGGGCATCTACCTCGGCATCGCCACCCTCGCCCTGGTGTTCCTGGGCCACCACGTCCTGCTGACCGCGGAATCCGTCACCGGCGGCTTCAACGGCCGCTCCGTGCCCCCGCTGACCCTCGGCGGATTCACCTTCGCCGAGACCGACCCCGAGCTCACCGTCCTCGGCGTGCCGTTCGGCGCGGAGGAACGGCTGTGGTTCCTGGGACTGGCCCTGTTCGCGTTCACCTGGTTCACCGCCCGCGGCCTGCTGCGCTCACGCCCCGGCCGGGCGCTGGCCGCCCTGCGCGACAGCGAGACCGCGGCCGCCGTGATGGGCGTCGACGTGGCCCGGCACCGCTCCGCGGCCTTCGTGGTGTCGTCGATGTACGCCGGCCTCGCGGGAGTGCTCCTGGCGCTCGCCTTCCGCCGCGTCGTCCCGGACTACTTCTCCCTCGTCCTCTCCGTCGACTACCTCGCCATGATCGTTATCGGCGGCCTCGGCTCCGTCGCCGGAGCGACCGCCGGTGCCGTCTTCGTCACCGCGCTTCCCCTGCTGATGACCCGCTACGCCGACCAGCTCCCGCTGGTCGCCGCCCCCGGCTCGTCCGAGGGCGCCGTGGGCCCCACCGAGGCCGCCCGCTACCTCTACGGTGCGGCGATCGTCCTCGTCCTGCTGTACGCGCCCGACGGACTGCACGGCCTGGCACGCCGGGCCCGCGAACGCGTACGCCGATCCCGTACCCCAGCAACCGGAACCGACGTCCCCCCGCCTCCGCAGCCGTCCGCAGACGCACGACCCAAGGAGCACACCCCGTGAACACCACGCACCCCAGGCCCCGCAACCGGCACCGCACCGCCGGCACCGTCCTCGCCGGAGCCCTCGTCCTGCTCCTCGCGGCCACCGGATGCAGCTCCAAGGCGGACGACGGCAAGGGCGGCGGCGAAGCGGCCGACGGCCTGCGCACCGGCCCCGGAATCGGCGCCGACACCATCAGACTGGGTGCCCTCACCGACCTGACCGGCCCCTACGCCACGCTCGGCAAGAGCATCGTGCAGGCCCAGCAGATGTGGGCCGACGAGGTCAACGCCGACGGCGGCATCTGCGAACGCGAGGTCGAGATCGTCGTCAAGGACCACGGCTACGACGTGCAGAAGGCCGTCACCGCCTACGCCGACATCGCCCCCGACGTCGTGGCACTGCCCCAGGTCATCGGCTCCCCGGTGGTCGCCGCGCTGCTCGACGACATCGAGCGGGACAAGATGCTCACCTTCCCGCAGGCCTGGGCGGCCTCGCTGCTCGGCAAGGACGCCATCCAGGTGCTCGGCACCACCTACGACGTCGACATGATCGCCGCGGTCGAGTTCCTCACCCGTACCAAGGGCCTGAAGAAGGGGGACACGATCGGCCACGTCTACTTCGAGGGCGACTACGGCGCCAACGCGCTGGAAGGGTCCACCTGGGCGGCGGAGCAGGCCGGTCTGAAGGTGACCGGGCAGAAGATCCAGGCGACGGACACCGACCTGTCGGCCCAGGTCTCCGCCCTGCGCAAGGAGGGAGTCAAGGCCATCCTGATCAGCGCGGGGCCCGCGCAGACGGCCTCCCTGGTCGGCGTCGCCGCCTCCCGCGGTCTGAAGGTCCCCGTGGTCAGCAGCGCCCCCGGCTTCGCGCCCCAGCTGATGAAGACGCCCGCCGCGCCCGCCCTGGCGGCGATGCTGAGCATCGTGAGCGCCGCACCCGCGGTCAGCTCCGACCTGCCCGGCGTGCAGCGGATGGTCGCGTCGTACCAGAAGAAGTACCCGGACTCGCCGGTCGACTCGGGCGTGCTGTCCGGGTACAACGCCGCCCAGCTCCTGGGTGACGACCTGAAGAAGGCCTGCGAGGCGGGCGGCCTGACCCGTGAGGACGTCGTCAAGGCGCACCGTGCGCAGACGAACGCGGACACCGGTCTCGGCACCCCCCAGAACTTCTCCGACGTCGACCGTCCCGCCAGCGTCAAGACCTATGTGCTCAAGCCCGACGCCAAGGCGGTCGGCGGCGTGGTGAACGCGGAGGACGCGCACGCGGCCCCGGGAGTGGAGGACTACCTGTCCGCGGGGTGACGCACCGCCCCCCCGAGGGGGCGACCCGGCCGGCCCCGGCGCGAAGACGCCGGGGTCAGCCGCCGACCGCCTCCGGATCGCGGTCGGACGACGGCCACACGTACGGCAGGTCGTCGGGCTCTCCGGGGAAATGTTCGGCGTAGACGGCCGGGTCCTTGCGGAGCAGCGCCGACCGGTGGCTGCGGTGCAGGGCTTCATCGCCGAGCCAGGGCGGCAGTTCACCCGCCTCGGCCAGCTCCCTCTGACCGCGCACCGGCTCGCCCGGCCGCACCGCGGCCAGATCGGCGACGAGCGTGGCGGCGCAGCTGTCCTGATGACCCCGGTCGCGCCAGACCCGGCAGATGTCCAGGCCGTAGCGCACCAGGGCCTCCTCGTATCCGGTCCACATGCGCACCGCGGGATGGCGGCGCCACCCGTATCCTGGCACGGTCAGGCCGCGCAGCACCTGGATCGCCTCGACCCGCTGTTTGCCCAGCCGGCGCCGGTCGAGCACCAGCGCCGACTCCTGGAAGCCGGGGTACGGCAGGAAGGTCTGCATGGGTCCGTCCGAAAGGGGCCGGTGACCGCCGCGCCGTCGGAGCGCGGCTCACCGCTCCGCAGTTCCCCTTCCCCGCCGGCTCACACCCCGGGCCCGGGAGTCAGTCCATCGTGCCCAGCCGGGCGTCGCGCCACAGGTCGACGCCGCCCTCGGTGGCGTACGTGTCGATCTCGGCCAGTTCCCCGGCGGAGAAGTCGAGGTTCTCCAGGGCGGCGACGTTCTGCTCCAGCTGCTCGGGGCGGGAGGCGCCCATGACCAGTGAGGTGACCCGCCGGTCGCGCAGGGTCCAGGCCAGCGCCATCTGCGCGAGGGTCTGCCCGCGCCGGGCCGCGATCTCGTTCAGCGCGCGCAGCCGGCGGAGCATGTCGTCGGTCAGCCAGGCGGCGTCGAACGACGTGCCCGCCGCGGCCCGGGAGTCCTCCGGCACGCCGTTCAGGTAGCGCCCGGTCAGCAGTCCCTGGGCGAGCGCCGTGAAGCCGATGATCCCGAAGCCCTCCTCCTGCGCCACGTCCAGCAGGCCGTCCGTCTCGATCCAGCGGTTCAGCATGTTGTACGACGGCTGGTGGATCAGCAGCGGTGTCCCGAGGTCACGGAGGATCGCCACGGCCTGGCGGGTGCGCTCGGCGTCGTAGGAGGAGATGCCGACGTAGAGCGCCTTGCCCTGGCGGACCGCCGTGTCCAGCGCGCCCATGGTCTCCTCGAGGGGCGTGGTGGTGTCGAGGCGGTGCGAGTAGAAGATGTCGACGTACTCCAGCCCCATGCGCTTCAGGGACTGGTCCAGCGAGGCCAGCATGTACTTGCGGGAGCCGCCGCCCTGGCCGTACGGGCCGGGCCACATGTCCCAGCCCGCCTTGGTGGAGACCACCAGCTCGTCCCGGTAGGGCGCGAGGTCCTGTCGCATCAGCCGCCCGAAGTTGGTCTCGGCGGAGCCGTAGGGCGGGCCGTAGTTGTTCGCCAGGTCGTGATGGGTGATGCCCAGGTCGAACGCGCGCAGGGCGATCTCCCGCTGCGTCGCGAAGGACCGGTCGTCGCCGAAGTTGTGCCAGTAGCCCAGGGACAGCAGGGGGAGGTCGAGGCCCGAGCGGCCGGTGCGCCGGTAGCGCATGGTGCCGTCGTAGCGCTCGGGACGGGCGATGTGGTTCATCGGGTGGTCTCCGGTGATGCGGGCGGGGGTGTGACGTGGGATGGTGTTGATCCTTGCTCACAGTGCCCCCGAGTGATCCGGAAGTCCAACCGATCCCTTCCATGGAATTCAGCGGTACCGCTTCTGAATCCCGAGGAGGTCGACATGCGCATCCGTACGCTGACCGGAGGCCTGGCCGCGGCACTCGTGCTGGCCGGCCCCGCACTGACCGGGCCGGTCGCGGCGGTCCCGCCCGCCGGCACCGCCCGGCCCATGGTGGCCGACGGGGTGCTCACCTACGACGCGAGGGCCGCCGCGGAGTTCCGGGGGGGGGGGGGGGGGGGGGGGGGGGGGGGGGGGGGGGGGGGGGGGGGGGGGGGGGGGGGGGGGGGGGGGGGGGGGGGGGGGGGGGGGGGGGGGGGGGGGGGGGGGGGGGGGGGGGGGGGGGGGGGGGGGGGGGGGGGGGGGGGGGGGGGGGNCGCCGCGGTCGACCGCGGCGCGGCGATCTGGAACGAGAGCGTCGACGGTGTCCGGCTGCGCCCGGCCGCCGCCGGGGAGGACGCCGACATCGAGGTCGTGACGGACGACGGCTGGCCGCGCTCCCTTCCCGGCCCGCTGGGCGGGGGCACCGTCTACATCGGACGCCAGGCGATCGGCCAGGGCCACTCCGCCGTCCGCGTCACGGCCCACGAGTTCGGTCACATGCTCGGCCTGCCGGACCGCAAGCCCGGCCCCTGCTCGAGTCTGATGTCGGGCGCCAGCGCCGGAACCTCCTGCACCAACGCCCACCCGAACGCGGCGGAGAAGGCACAGGTCGAGAAGAACTTCGCGGGTGCCGGTACGCCGGCGTGAGCTGACGATGTGACAACCGGGACGAGCGCCGCTACGGTTGTCACAGGTCAGGGCGCGGGGAAACTTCCCCCACCGGACCGTGCGTTGGTGGTCCAAGGAAAGACGCCCCGCTTCCTGCGGGGAGATGCAGGTGCAAGGCCTGCCCGGCGCTCGGCGATGCGAGCCCCGTCCCGGATGTCCGGGACGGGGCTCGTCGCGTTGCCGCGACTCACCGTTGCAGCGGCATGGTCCAGCAGTTGGAGCGCGCGGATTTGCCCTCGAGCCGGTCGCTCAGCCACTCCACCGCGTCCGCCTGGTCGGTGAGGAGCGGCGCCAGGTGGTTGGTGAGGAGCTTGTCCCCGAGGTTGGGCAGGCGTACGGCCTTGTAGGTGACGTCGCCGCCCTTCTTGCACCAGTCCACCGCCAGTCGGCGTGCCTGCTCGTGCGGGACGATGTCGTCCTGGACGCCGGTGACCACACGCACCGGCCCGGTGGGCTTCGCCGTGCCGAGACGCTGCTTGTCGAGAACCGCCTGGGCGGCCGGCTCACCGGCCATGGCCGGTGACTTCGGCGGGGCCGGCCCGTGGGACGGGCCACGGGACCGGGCGTACAGGGGAGCGGGCCCGCCGGTGGTCCGGCGGGCCCGCTCGTGAACTGTCGGACGGTCAGGCCGTGTGCAGCGTCAGCCCGTAGCGGTTGAGGATCTCGTTGACCGGCTGGAACCAGGTCTCGCCGCCGCTGGAGCAGTTGCCCCAGCCGCCGGAGGTGACACCCTGCGCCTGGTCGCCGCTGATGAACGAGCCGCCCGAGTCGCCGCCCTGGGCACAGACGCTCGTCTTCGTCATCTGGTGCACGGCGCCCTGGCTGTAGTTGACGGTCTCGTTCTTGGCCAGCACCCTCCCGCAGTGCCAGTGCGTCGTGGAACCGGAACGGCAGATCGACGCCCCGACCGGCGCCTCGTTCGAGCCGCGCACCAGCTGGTCGGAGACCGCGCCCCAGCCGAGCACCACCGGAACCGTCCACCAGCCGCTGCCCACGTTCACCCAGGCGTAGTCGTTGCCCGGGAACGAGGAGCCCTGGAAGTTGCCGATGTACGAACCGTCCCAGCCCCTGACCTGCTGGCCGGTCCCGCCGCAGTGCCCCGCGGTGACGAAGCCGCCGTGCACCGAGAAGCCGATGGAGCAGCGGACGTTGCCGGTGTAGTAGGGGTCGCCGCCCACCGTTCCGGCGGCGAAGGTCTCGGCCGGTGCCCGCACGGTCCGTACGGTGACCGGACCGGCCTCGCGGGCCTCGGTGACGAAGGCGCGGACATCGTTGTCGGCCCGCCGGTCGCCGACGACGTTCACGACCACCGTGTTGGCGGCCGGGTCCACCGACCAGCTGCTCACGCCCGGGGGCGCGTCGAGGCGGTCGATACGGGACTTGGCCGCGTCCAGCTGCTTCGCGCTGTGCTCGACGGTGCGGACGGCGGCGCCGGACGTGCGCAGGGTCCGGACCGTGGAGGCGTCGGCGTCCGGGGTGAGCGCGACGGTCAGTTTCTCGCTTTCGGCGTCGAACCACGCGCCGCCGTAGGCCGGTCCGGCGGTCTTCTGTGCGCCGGGTGCGAGAGCGGTGGCCGCGCGTTCGGCGGCCAGCCGGTCCTCCGCCTCGGCGCGGGTCAGGCCGAAGTCCCGCTGCATCGCGTCCAGCAGGGCGGCGGAGGCGGGCGCGGAGTCGGTGGCACGGGTGGTGGGGGAGTCGGCGGCGTCCTGGGCCGAGGCGGGCAGGGAGCCGGCCGCGGTCCAGCTGCCGATCATGAGCAGTGCGGCTATGCCGGCACGGGTGAGTCCGGTGCGTCTCATGGAAGGTCGCCCTTCGTCGTTCCAACAAGGTGGGGGTGGAACAACCGCAGTGTGAGAGCGCTCTCACGGTGAGGTGACCAGAGCTTAGCGGCCCTTTCGGTGTCAGGTCTATGCCAATGCGTGGGCTCATTCCGAAGGGCCCGCCGTCGCATGTGCGACACCACCGGACGTCCGCGGGCGCCGCGTTCAGCGTGCGTCCCGCTCCGCGCGTTCGGCCTCACCCGCGGCGCTGTCCGCCTCCCGCCGGGCCTCGGCGAGAGCGTCCACGGCCGTCCGGTCCCGCCGCTCCGCCTCCCGCTGTGCCTGCTCCGCCCGCTCCAGGCCGGCGCGGGTCTCGCGGAGTCGCTCCTCCAGGGCGGACACCCGCTCCCCGGCCGCCCGGTGGTCCTCGCGCGCCCGCTTCAGTGCGGCCTCGGCGTCCGCCCGTTCCGCCAGCCGGTCACGCAGCCGCTCTCCGGCCGCCGCGGCCGCCTCACGCGCCCGGAGGAGCCGTTTCGCGCGCTGCTCCGCCAGCTGGTCCTTCTTCCGCGCGGGCGCCGACGGGGCGCGGGGCGCCTTCCGTGCGGGGGCCCGCGCGGCGGCCGTCTCCGCGGGGAACCCGGACGGCGGAGTGAGCGTGCTCTCCGTGCGGCCCGTGGCCCACAGGTCCGCGGCCTGCGGATCGGCGAGCACGGCACGCAGGGTCGTCTCGACGTCCCGCTGAACCGTGTCCGACAACGGGTGCCCCGCCTCCCGGGCCAGCCCCGCCGCCTGCCGGGACAGCTCGGAGACGATACGCCGCCGCTGGGCGGACAACTCCCTCAGCCCGTCCGGGTCCAGGGTGGCGTGCGCCTCGCGCAGCGCCCTCCCCAGCTCCAGGAACCGCTCGGCCTCGTCGGGCCGGGAGCGCCGGAGCAGGTTCGCCGCCCAGGCCGCGTGGGTGGGGCGGCGGGCGGCGTGGATACGGCGTGCGTCATCGGCCCGCCCGGCCGTCCTGGCGGACGCCGCCCGTTCCTCGCGCCGGGCCACGAACTCGGACGGCGGCACCGCGTAGAGCTCGTCGAGAACGCCCTCCACATCGTCGCCCCCGTGGTCCCGCACGTCCTTGCGCCGCATGCCCCCAGACTCCACCGGGCCCGGGGACGGCGCACATCGGGTACGGCGTCCGGCAGACGCCCGGAAGGCACCCGCGTGCCGGGCAGTCGGGGCGGGCCGTCGGGGTGCGCCGGGGCGGCCGTCCCCACGGGGTCCGGGCACGCGGTCACGGGACCGTGGCCCGTCCACCAGCGGTTCGTGCGCGGCGCCCCGTGCGTCGGTCCTCTGCCGGTGGCGAAGGCGCACCGCCGCGCGGCACGGCCGGCGGTGGCCGGGTCCGCCGGCGGGCCGGCCGGAGCTAGCCGCACGATGCCCCGGGTGGCTCCGCAGCCGACGGCCTGTCGGCCCGCAGGCCCGTCGGGGGCGACGGTCCCGGGAGCCGGCCGCTCCTGTCGCCGGCCGGAACGCCGCGTCGTCCCGCGGTGGCCGGCGTGATCACGCACCCGTCTGCCACACCCTCAGGATTGAATGCCACGGCACCGGGCACCCTAGGCCGGCGGCCGGGGTACACGTCCACGACCGGGCGGCACGCCGAACGCTGTCCCGAGGGCCGGGATACACAGAGGGGTTGGTGCGGTGCTGTTTCTGCTTGCCGCCCACGCGGGGGTCGCGGTGGCGATCGCCTGGTGGCAACGGCGGCTCGGCCGTGCCGTGTGGGTCGTGGCGGCCCTGGTGCCGCTGGCGGCCGTGGTCTGGGCGGGTACGCGGGCGGCGGGTGTTCTGGAGGGCGGCGACCACCGGGAGTCCCTGTCCTGGGCCCCGTCACTCGGACTGACGATCGACCTGCGGCTGGACGCCCTGTCCCTGCTGATGCTGTGGATCGTCGCCGGTGTCGGAGCCCTGGTGCTGCTGTATTGCCGGTACTACATCGAGCGCGACGCGGGCCGCCAGGCATCCCTGCTGCTGGCCTTCGCCGGGGCGATGGCGGGCCTGGTACTGGCCGACAACCTCTTCGTCCTGTACGTCTTCTGGGAACTGACCACCATCGCGTCCTTCCTGCTCATCGAGAGACGGGGTGAGCAGGCGGAAGAGCGCCGTGCCGCCCGGCAGGCGCTGCTGGTCACCACGGCCGGCGGTCTGGTCATGCTGCTCGGTTTCGTGATGCTGGGACAGGCGGCGGGCACCTACCGCGTCTCGGCGATCCTCGACGCCCCGCCGCGGGGCGGGACGGTGACCGCGGCGGTGGTGCTCATCCTGGTCGGCGCGTTCGCCAAGTCCGCGCAGATGCCGCTGCACGGCTGGCTGCCCGCGGCGATGGTGGCCCCCACCCCGATCAGCGCCTACCTGCACGCGGCCGCGATGGTCAAGGCCGGGGTCTACCTGGCGGCCCGGCTGGCGCCCGCCCTGGCGGAGGTGGCCCCGTGGCGGCCGATGGTGCTCGGGGTGGGCCTGACGACGATGGTGCTGGCCGCGTGGCGTGCGCTGCGCGCGACCGACCTGAAACTGCTGCTCGCCTACGGCACGATCAGCGAACTCGGCCTGCTGACCGCCCTCATGGGGGCCGGAACGCGGACCGCCGCCCTCGCCGGCACGGTGATGCTGCTCGCCCACGCGGCGTTCAAGGCCGCGCTGTTCCTGTCGGTCGGCATCCTGGACCACCAGACCGGTACGCGGGACATCCGGGATCTGTCGGGCGTGGGCCGCCGCATGCCCGTGCTGTGCGGGGTCGCCGTGCTCGCGGCCGCCTCGATGGCCGGTCTGCCGCCACTCGTGGGTTTCGTCGGCAAGGAAGCCGCCCTGGAGGCGTTCTGGGCAGGCGACGGCATCGACGGACACGTGCTGCCGACCGTGGTGCTCGTCATCGGATCCGTCCTGACCGTGGCCTACGCCGCGCGCTTCGCCTCGGGTGCGTTCGGCGGACGCCCGAACGAGGCGGTGGACACGGCGGAGCGTCCCGCGCCCGGCTTCGTCGCGCCGGCGGCCGTACTGTCGGGCGCGGGTCTGGCGCTCGGTCTGGGCCACGCGGCCACCGCGGCCGTCGCGACCGCCTACGCCGACGTGTATCCGCCGGGGCCGCACGGCCCGTACGAGCTCTCGCTGTGGCACGGATTCACGCCCGTGCTGGGCCTGTCGGCGCTGACCCTGGTGCTCGGTGGCCTCCTGCACCTGAAGGGGCGCGGCGCGTGGCCGGTGCCGCGGATGCCGGACGCGCAGCACGCGTTCGACCGTGCGACCGCGGCCCTGGAACGGCTGGCCACGGTCGTCACCAGGCACACGCAGGTCGGGTCACTGCCGGTCTACCTGACGGTGCTGCTCACGACCCTGGTGGCGGTGCCCGGTGCCGCGCTGGCCGCTGCGGCACCCTCCCTGGGCTCCCCGCAGATGTGGTGGTCACCGGTCGAGCCGCTGCTCGCGGTGGTGGTGCTGGCGGCGGCCGCGGCCGTGGTCGCCACCCGGCACAGGCTGACCGGCGTCCTGCTGGCCGGTGCCGTGGGCTACGGGGTGGCGGCGGTGTTCGTGGTGCGGGGCGCACCGGACCTGGCGCTCACTCAGTTCCTCGTGGAGACGATGACGCTGGTCATGGTGGTGCTCGTACTGCGCCGGATGCCGCCCCGGTTCGGTACGGGCCGGACCGCGCCACGCGCGCGCCTCGTGCGTGCCGCGGCGGCCGGTGCGGTGGGCGTCCTCGTCACCTGCTTCGCCCTGGTCGCCTCCGCCGCCCGCACTTCCCCGGCGGTCTCGTCGGAGTACGCCGGCCGGGCGGCGGAGGCGGGGGCCAAGAACATCGTCAACGCGATCATCGTCGACTTCCGCGCGCTGGACACCGTGGGGGAGATCGCGGTCCTGCTGGTCGCGGCGATCGGCGTCACGAGCCTGGTCCGCGTGAACGGAGGCGAGCGGCGGGCGACGGGCGCCGGTCCGGCCGGCACGTTCCCGACCGCGCACTGGGACGAACCGACGCGGCCCTGGCTGCCCGGCGCCGACGAGCGGCCGGGCGGCGAACGATCGGTCCTGCTGGAGGTGGCCACCCGTCTGCTGTTCCCCTCGATCCTGCTGCTGTCGCTCTTCCTGCTCTTCTCCGGCCACTACCGTCCGGGCGGAGGCTTCTCCGGCGGCCTGGTGGCGAGCCTCGCCTTCGTGCTGCGGTACCTGGTGGGCGGACGCGCGGACCTCGGAGCGGCCGCACGGGTGCCCGCGAGTGTGGTCGCGGGCACGGGCCTGCTCCTCGCCGCCGCCGTCGGCCTGCTGCCGCTCGCCTTCGGCGGCGTGCCGCTGCAGAGCACGGTGGTGACGGTCCATCCGCCGGTGCTGGGCGCGGTCGAGTTCGCGACCAGCCTGTTCTTCGACGTGGGTGTCTACCTGCTCGTCGTCGGTGTCGTTCTCCTCCTGCTGTCGGCGGTGGGCGTCTCACTGGGCGAGGACGGCGCCCGGGCGGACCGCGAGACGGAAGGAGCACCCCGGTGAAATCGATCGACGTGACCATGGCACTCGTGGTCGGCGGCCTGTTCGCAACAGGCTTCCACCTCATGCTGCAACGGTCGCTGATGCGGATCATCCTCGGCTTCATTCTCCTGGGCCACGGCACCAACCTGTTGCTGCTGGTGGCCGGGGGCACGCCCGGACGGCCCCCCGTACTGCCGGGGAAGGAACCGGACCCCGCAGCGACGGCGGACCCGTTGCCGCAGGCCATGGCACTCACGGCGATCGTGATCACTTTTGGCCTCACCGTCTTCCTGGTGACCCTCGCCTACCGGTCCTGGCGCCTGTCCGGACACGACGAGGTACGCGACGACGTGGAGGACCGCAGGATCGGCACCGCCCGGGAACGCGCCGGGAACGAACCCCCGGCGGAGCACGGTGCGGACGACGTGACGAGGGAAGGAGACCGATGACGGCGGCCCTGCCGGTCCTTCCCGTGCTGCTGCCGGTGCTCGGCGCCGGCCTCTCCCTGCTCCGGCTGCCCCAGGCCGTGGTGCGGGCACTCAGCACGGGCGTCCTGACAGCCGTCCTCGTCTGTGAGGCCGCCCTCCTGGTGCTGGCCGACACGCGCGGGCCGCAGGCGCTGCACGTCGGTGGCTGGCCCGCTCCCCTGGGCATCACCCTCGTGGCCGACCGGCTCTCGGCCCTGCTGCTCACCGTGTCGACACTGGTCGCCCTGGCCGTGCTGGTCTTCGCCATGGGCCAGGGCACCGCGGAGGAGCGCCCCCGCGCGGCGGCTCTCTTCCATCCCGCCTACCTGCTGCTCGTCACGGGTGTGAGCCTGGCGTTCCTCTCCGGTGACCTGTTCAACCTCTTCGTCGCCTTCGAGGTGATGCTCGCCGCGTCCTACGTTCTGATCACCCTGGACGCGGACGAGAACCGCACCCGCGCGGGGATGACGTACACGATCGTCAGCCTGACGTCGTCGTTGCTGTTCCTCTCCCTGATCGCTTTGGTGTACGCGGCCACCGGCACGGTCACACTGGCGCAGCTCGGCCCACGGCTCGCCGAACTGCCGGACGGGCTGCGCGGCGCGTTCGCCCTGCTGCTCCTGGTGGTCCTGGGCATCAAGACGGCCATCATCCCGCTGCACTTCTGGCTGCCCGACAGCTATCCCACCGCGCCGGCACCGATCACCGCCGTGTTCGCCGCGCTGCTGACCAAGGTCGGCGTGTACACGCTCCTGCGCACCCAGACGCTGCTCTTCCCCCGCACCGATGTGTGGGTCCTGCTGGCCTGTGCGGCGATCATCACCATGCTGGTGGGCATCCTCGGCGCCATCGCCCAGGACGACCTCAACCGGCTGTTGTCCTTCACCCTCGTCAGCCACATCGGTTTCATGCTGTTCGGGCTGGCGCTCTTCGACGTCCGGGGCCTGACCGGCAGCATCCTCTACGTCGTCCACCACATCGTCGTCCAGGCGGCGCTGTTCCTCGCAGCCGGCCTCGCCGTGCGCGGTACGGGGACCGCGGCGCTGCACCGTCTGACGCGACGGCCGTCCCCGGGCGTCCTGGTCCTGCTGTTCGCGATTCCGGCCATGAGCCTGTCGGGGGTCCCGCCGTTCTCCGGTTTCATCGCCAAGCTGGCCCTGCTGCAAGCCGGAGTCGCGCAGGGCGGCCCGGCGGCGTACGCGCTGGCCGCGGCGGCCCTTCTCACCAGCCTGCTGACGCTGTACGCCATGACCCGGGTATGGACAGCGGCCTTCGCCGAGCGGCCGGAGAACAACGGGAAGGCGGACCACGGGAAGGCGGCACCTCCGGAGCCGGGCGCGCCGACCCCGGACGCGTCGACGCCGGACGCGCCCCCGCCGGCCCGGCTGCGCGGGACACGGCTGATGCTCACCGCCGCGGCCGGCATGACGGTGGCCGGGCTCACGATCGCCGCGTGTGCGGGCCCGCTCGCCCGTCTCGGCGAACGGGCCGCCGAGGATCTGCTGCACCCGCGGGAGTACCGGTCCGCGGTGCTGGGGGAGGGGGAGCGGTGACCCGTCCTGCGAGCCGTCCGCGACGGGGCCGCACGGTGCTGCGCCGTCTGCCGCTGATCGTCTGGCTGTGGATCCTGTGGGTCCTGCTGTGGGGTTCCACCAGCGCCCTCACACTCGTCGGCGGCCTGCTCGTCGTCGCCGCCGTGGTGCTGCCCTTCCCGCTGCCCGCCGTGCTGCCGGGAGCGGTGCCACGGCCCCTGTCGATCGGGCGACTGGCGGCCCACCTGCTCATCGACCTCGTCAGGTCGGGACTCACCGTCGCGTGGCAGGTCGTCCGCCACGGGGGAAGAACGACCTCGGCGATCATCGAGGTACCGCTGCGGGTGGACAGTGACCTGCTGGTCACAGCCGTGGCCGAGGTCACCACCGTCACCCCGGGGACCGTGGTGACGGAGATCGACCGGGGTCGCGGGCTCCTGTACGTCCACGTGCTCCCGGCGCACGACGACCGGGACATCGCCCACCGCCGCGACGAGGTACGGACCGTGGAGCACCGGGTCGCCCGTGCGGTCGGCCACCGCCACCACGGCGACGCGCACGGCCCACGGCCCGGCGGGCCGGACGACACACCGAGGCAGTCCCGGGAGGGGGAACGATGACCGTGCTGTACGGCGTCACGCTGTCCGTGATGGCGGTGGCCGTCCTGTTGACACTTCTGCGCCTGCTCCGAGGCCCCAGCGCCCTGGACCGCATCCTGGCCCTCGATGTCCTCGTGACCATGGCCATCGCCGGCATCGCGACGAGCATGGCCGCGCGTGACGACACCACGGCCGTTCCCGTGCTCGTCGTCCTCACCCTGCTCGCCTTCATCGGATCGGTGACGGCGGCGCACCTGCTGGAGAAGCGGGAAGGGATGCGATGAGCGTCGTGCGGGACGTGATCACAGCCGTGCTGCTCTCGGCCGGCGCGCTCTTCTGCCTGCTCGGCGCGCTGGGGCTGCTCCGCTTTCCGGACACCATCAGCCGTCTGCACGCGGCCGCCAAGGCCCAGACCCTGGGGGTGCTGCTCATCCTGGTGGGAGCGGCTGTGCAGATGTCCCCGCGTCACGCCCCGGTGCTGGTGCTCGTCGCCCTGTTCCAGCTGTTCACCGTGCCGATCACGAGCCAGATCATCGCGCGTACGGCGTACCGCACCCACGGGGTCGACCGCGACCGGCTGCTCCGCGACGAACTCGCGGACCGTCTCGCCCGGGACGGCACTCCCGTGGACGGACAGGCCTATGCCGAGCGGGACGACGACGCGGAGCGCTGACCGCGGGCGTGCCCCGGAGAGCGCTCGTGGCCGGGGAGACGGCGACGGCCCGGAGCGCCGCGACCACTTCACGGACCGCACGCCGGGGGTCGTCCCGTGGCCGACCCTTCCGGGCAGCGCCCGGCGTCCCCGCTCTCCTGGTGGTCCCCGGCCCACGGCCGTGCCCACGGCCGGTACTCACCGGCACCGCTACCGCTACCGCTGCCGCCGGTGCTGCGGACGGTCGTCGCCGCGGCGGGATGGGTACGGGGCCGGCCCCGGGCAGCGGTCCCGCCCGTCGCAGCGGCCCCCGCGGGGGCCGGATGCCGGCACGGCGCCGAGGGTACCTGGACGCGGTCCGGCCGCGCGGTGTACGCCGACGTCAGTACGCGCGGTTACTCCCGCTGTCAGATGTCCGCGTCGTCCGGACCCGGCACCGTGGGCGGGGTGAAACTCAGCCGCCCCGCACGCCGGGCCCTTCTCGTCGTCCACGTCATCGCCTCCGCCGGCTGGCTCGGACTCACCGCAGGCCTGCTCGCGCTCGGTGTCACCGCGAACACCACCGGGTCGGCCGGCATGCTGGAGGCGTCCGTCCGGGCCATGGACCTTCTCGCCGACCTGCTCCTGCTGCCGCTCGCCCTGCCGACTCTCGTCAGCGGGCTCGTCCTCTCCCTGGGCACACCCTGGGGACTGGCGAGGCACCGCTGGGTGTGGACGAAGTTCTGGCTGACCCTGGCCACGACCACCGCCACGGTGTTCGCCCTGCGACCCGGCGTCAACGCGGCCGTGGAGGCCGTCGTGGCCGGAGACTCCCTGCCCGACGGCGGCGACGTCCTGACGGGACCGGTCGTCTCTCTGACCGCCTATGTCTTCATGACGGCGGTCTCGCTCCTCAAACCCTGGGGTCTCACCCGCCGCGGCCGGCGCCTCCGGGAAGCCGCCCGGAGACCGGCGCCCGCCGAGCCCGCCCGCGTCTGAGCGCGGACGGGCTCGCGTCGTCTCACGGCGTTCGCGCTCCGGACGGGCCGCTCACAGCGTGCGCTCCAGCCGGTCCGCCATCTGCCGCACGAACCGCGCCGGGTCCTTCGGCCGGCCGCCCTCCGCCAGCACGGCGAGCGAGTACAGGAGTTCGGCCGTCTCGGTGAGGTCCGAGCGGTCCTCCCGCTCCCCGTACGCCTCGTTCAGACCCTTCACCAGGGCATGATCCGGGTTGAGTTCGAGGACGCGCCGGGTACGCGGGACCTCCTGGCCCATGGCCCGGTACATGTTCTCCAGCGCCGGGGTGAGGTCGTCCGCGTCGGCGACGAGACAGGCAGGGGACTTCGTCAGCCGCGTCGACAGACGCACCTCCTTGATGTCCTCCTCCAGCCGCTCCCGCATCCAGCCGAGCAGACCCGCGTACGCCTCGGCCTGCTGCTCCCGCTCGCCCTCGCTCCTGTCGTCCTCCCGCGCGGCGAGGTCGATCTCGCCCTTGGCGACCGACCGCAGCCGCTTGCCCTCGTACTCGCCGACGGCGTCGGTCCACACCTCGTCGACCGGGTCGGTGAGCAGCAGCACCTCGATGCCCCGCTCCCGGAACGCCTCCATGTGCGGGGAGTTGTCGACGCTCTCCCGGGACTCGCCGGTGAGGTAGTAGATGTCGTCCTGCCCGTCGGGCATCCGCTCCACGTACTGCTTCAGCGTGACCGTGGCGTCGTCCCCGTGCGTGCTCGCGAACGACGCCACGGCGAGGACGGCGTCACGGTGGTCGGGGTCGGTGACCAGCCCCTCCTTCAGTACGGCGCCGAACTCCCGCCAGAACGTGGCGTACCGCTCGGCGTCACCGGTCATCATGCTCTTGACCGACGCCAGCACCTTCTTCGTCAGCCGGCGCTGCATCATCCGGATGTGCCGGTCCTGCTGGAGGATCTCGCGCGACACGTTCAGCGAGAGGTCCTGGGCGTCGACCACACCCTTGACGAACCGCAGGTACGACGGCAGCAGCGCCTCGCAGTCGTCCATGATGAAGACGCGCTTCACATACAGCTGCAGGCCGTGCCGGAAGTTCTGGTTGAACAGGTCGTGCGGGGCGTGCGAGGGGACGAACAGCAGGGCCTGGTACTCGAACGTCCCCTCGGCCTGCAGCTGGATGGTCTCCAGCGGTTCACGCCAGTCGTGCCCGATGTGCTTGTACAGCTCGTGGTACTCCTCCTCGGACACCTCCTCGCGCGAGCGCGCCCACAGCGCCTTCATGGAGTTCAGCGTCTGCGGCCCGGACGCCTCGCCGTCCTCGCCCGCCTCGTCCGTCTCACCGACCAGCCTGACCGGCCAGGTGATGAAGTCCGAGTAGCGCTTGACGATCTCCCTGATCTTCCATACCGAGGTGTAGTCGTGCAGCTGGTTGTCCGGGTCGGCCGGCTTGAGGTGCAGCGTGACGGAGGTGCCCTGCGGCGCGTCGTCGACCGCCTCCAGCGTGTACGTGCCCTCGCCGCGCGAGCTCCAGCGAGTGCCCTGCCGCTCTCCCGCGCGCCGGGTCTGCAGGGTGACCTCGTCCGCGACCATGAAGCCCGAGTAGAAGCCGACACCGAACTGGCCGATCAGGCCCTCGGCGCCCGCCGCGTCCTGGGCCTCCTTCAGTTCGCGCAGGAACTCGGCGGTGCCCGAGTTGGCGATGGTGCCGATGAGCTGTCCCACCTCGTCGTACGACATCCCGATGCCGTTGTCCCGCACGGTCAGCGTGCGGGCGTCCCGGTCGATCTCCAGCTCGATGTGCAGATCGGAGACGTCGGCGTCGAGCGTGTCGTCCCGCAGTGCGGCCAGACGCAGCTTGTCGAGTGCGTCGGAGGCGTTGGAGACGAGTTCACGGAGGAAGACGTCCTTGTTCGAGTAGACCGAGTGGATCATCAACTGGAGCAGCTGACGGGCCTCTACCTGGAACTCAAACGTTTCGGTCGGCATGGTTCGCGCTTACCTCACTGGTCCATCGATCGCCGGATACGGTGTGCTCAGTCTAGTCAACGCCGCGTCATCCCCCGGCGGTATGCCCCTGCTCGTGCCCCGTCACCGCCGCGTGGTGCGGGTTGCCGAGCTCCCGGACACCGCCGGCAGGGCCCCGGCCACGGCGGCCGTCCCTCACCGGAGGCGGCGGACACGGCCGCACACGTCGGCGCCGTGGACACCGCCACGTCCATGGTGGCGCGTCCGGGCCCCGGCGGGCGGCCGTCCCCGATCCGTGGCGTGCGCCCCGGTCCGATTGCGGACACCTCATCCTGGGCACCCGGGATGCGCTGAATTCGCCGCCGGTGACCTCAGGGACCCGCGCGGAGGCGGCACAGGACGAGAGCAAGGGGACCAGCGGTGACGGTGCGCATCGGAGCAGAGGAAGAGTTTCACGTCCTGGATGTGGAGAGCGGCCGGCTCGTGCCACGGGCCGACACGCTGCTCGGCCGGCTCGGCGGATCAGGTTTCAGCCGTGAACTGCAGCAGTCGGCCGTGGAGAGCAACAGCGGGGTTCACGGCACACTCGACGAACTGTTCGCGGATCTGTCCGCCACCCGGCGCCGGATGGACGCGGCCGCCTCTTCCTTCGGTCTGGCCGTCGTCGCCGCGGGCACCGTGCCGCTGGCCCGGGTCACCTCCCGGGACGTCACCGCCGACCCCCGCTTCCGGCGCATGGCCGACGACTACCGCCAGGTCGCCGACGAGCAGCTGATCTGCAGCGCCCAGATACACGTCGACGTCCCCGACCGGGACACCGCGGTACGCGCCATGTGCCTGCTGACGCCCTGGCTGCCGCCGCTGCTGGCCCTGTCGGCCAGTTCGCCCTTCTGGCTGGGATCCGACACCGGATACGCGAGCTGGCGCACCATGCTGTGGCAGCGGTGGCCGACCGCGGGCCCCGTCGGCTGTTACGGAAGCGCCGCGGAGTACGACACCGCCATGGCAGAACTGATCGGCTCGGGCGTCATCACCGACACCGGGATGCTCTACCACGACGTACGCCCCTCGGACCATCAGCGCACTCTGGAGCTGCGGGTCTGCGACGCCTGCCCGCGCACCGAGACGGTGGCGCTGGTCGCGGGGCTGTTCCGCGCCCTGGTGCGCGACGCCATCGACCGTCTGGAGCGCGGCGCGGACCACGGGTGCGACGGACACCACGAGTGGCTGCGCGCCGCCACCTGGCGCGCGGCGCGCTCGGGTCTGGAGGACCGCCTTGTCGACCCGGAGACCCGCCGCGGGGCCCCGGCCCCGGTGGTGCTGCGCGGGATGCTGCGCCGGCTGCGCCCGGCGCTGGAGGCGTCCGGTGACTTCGCCACCGTGCGCACGCTTCTCGACGAGGCCCTCGCGGCGGGCAGCGCGGCGCAACGGCTGCGGCGGGTGGCCCGGGACGAGGACCTGCTCGCCGGCGTCGACATGCTGGTCGCCGAGACCCGCGGGGACCCCCTGACGCCGGGCGCCCGGCACCGCCGCGCCCGGCACCGCCGCGCCCGGCATCCGGCCGGCCCGCACGGCGCCGGCCGTACCCCCGCCTGCATGCACTCGGCCACGACCCCGGGCACGCCCGGCTGATCCGCACGGGCCCGAGAGCCCCGGGACCCCGCTCATGCGCGTCCTCAGCGACCCCTGACCAAGGAGAGTGTCACACCGCCATGTCCAGGAGCACGCAGTCTTCTCCGCACCGGAAACAGGACCGGGACCGGGACCGGGATCGGAAACAGGACCGGGACCAGGGTCGGAAACAGGACCAGGACCGCGCACAGGGCCCGGGCCTGCCCCCGAGGGACGGGAGGGTGCGCTGATGTGCGGACTCAGCGGGGAGATACGGTTCGACGGCGGGCGGCCGGACATGGCGGCGGTGGAACGCATGACCGATCGGCTCGCGCCGCGCGGCCCCGACGGCCGCGGCCTGTGGGCCCAGGGGCCGGCCGCCCTCGGACACCGCCGGCTGAAGATCATCGACCTGTCGGACAGCGGCGCCCAGCCCATGACCGACCCCGGCGCCCGCCTCGCCGGCGTGTTCAACGGCTGTATCTACAACTACCGCGAGCTCCGCGACGAACTGCACGCCCTCGGCCACCGCTTCTTCTCGCGGTCCGACACCGAGGTGGTCCTCAAGGCGTACCGGCAGTGGGGTACCGACTGCGTCACGCGCTTCCACGGCATGTTCGCCTTCGCGATCGTCGAGCAGGACACCGGGTGCGTGGTCCTGGCCCGCGACCGGCTCGGCATCAAACCGCTCTACCTCTCCGCCACGACCGAACGCCTGAGGTTCGCCTCCTCTCTGCCCGCGCTGCTCGCGGCCCGCGGCGTCGACACCTCGCTGGACCCGGTCGCCCTGCACCAGTACCTCAGCTGGCACGCCACCGTCGCCGCGCCGCACACCCTCCTCAACGGCGTCCGCAAACTGCCCCCGGCCACCGTGCGGGTCGTCCGGCCCGACGGCGGTCACCAGGATCACCGCTACTGGCATCCCGTCCACACCCGCCGGCCCGAGTACGCCGGTCTCGGCTCCGACGACTGGACCGATGCCGTACTGGACGCCCTGCGCACCGCCGTACGCCGCCGCATGGTCGCCGACGTGCCGGTCGGAGTGCTGCTCTCGGGCGGCCTGGACTCCAGCCTGATCGTGGCGCTGCTGGCCGGCGAGGGCCAGGAGGACCTCGCGACCTTCAGCGTCGGATTCGAGTCCGAGGGCGACGAGGAGGGCGACGAGTTCGCCTACTCCGATCTGGTGGCCCGGCGTTTCGACACCCGCCACCACCAGCTGATGGTCCCCTCCGACCGGGTCGCCGGCGCGCTGGACGGGGCGGTCCGTGCCATGAGCGAGCCGATGATGAGCCATGACGTGGTCGCCTTCCACCTGCTCTCGGAGCAGGTGGCCAAGGAGGTCAAGGTCGTGCAGAGCGGCCAGGGCGCCGACGAGTTGTTCGCCGGTTACGACTGGTACCCGCGGATGGCGGCCGTGCCGCGCCGGGATGCCGCCGAGGCGTACATCGACACCTACTTCGACCGGTCGCACGCCGACCTGGCGGCGGTGCTCCAGCCCGGCCTGCTGCCGGACCGGGACACCTCCGCGGAGTTCGTCCGCGCGCACATGGCGGCCGGGGGCGCCGAGACGGCGCTCGACGCCGATCTCCGCCTGGACACCCTTGTGATGATGGTCGACGATCCGGTCAAACGGGTCGACAACATGACGATGGACTGGGGCCTGGAGGCCAGGGTGCCGTTCCTCGACCACGAACTGGTCGAACTGGCCGCCGCCTGCCCGCCCGAGCTGAAGCTCGCTGACGGCGGAAAGGGCGTCCTCAAGGCCGTCGGCCGACGGGTCCTGCCGCGTCAGGTCGTCGACCGGCCCAAGGGCTACTTCCCCGTCCCGGCGATCAAGCACATGGCCGGAACCGTCCTCCAGCGGGTCCGTGAGACGCTCACCGCCCCCGAGGCCAGGGCCCGCGGCGTCTTCCGCGAGGAGTACGTCGCCGGACTGCTCGCCGCGCCGGACGCGCACCGCACCAGGCGCGGGGCGAACGCCCTGTGGCAGACGGCGCTGCTGGAGACCTGGCTGCAGACGCACGGGATCCGCTGACCGGCATGGAGACACGCACCGACACCGCCACGCGGGCGCACCCCGCACCGGAGCCGGTACGGCTCACGGACACCGCCACGCCGTACGACGTACCGCCCCCGGCCGTTCACGGCTGCTGGTACCCCTCCGTGGACCCCGGCGGCCGGTCCGTCGCCTTCATCTGCGACCGGGCCGGGGTGCCGCAGCTGTGGACAGCCCCGGTGGCCGGTGAAGAGGTGCGCCGGCTCGACGCCGACCCGCATCCGGTCACGGAGGTGTCCTGGTCCCCGGACGGCCGCTGGATCGCCTACACGGCGGCACCGGACGGCGGCGAACTCACCCGCGTCCTGTGCGTACGTCCCGACGGCACCGGACGGCACCTGCTGGCGGGCGGTGAGCCGGGCACCTCCGCACGCCTCGGCTGCTGGCAGCACGACGGCTCCGCGGTCGCCGTGACCGTCACCGACTCCGCCCCGTCCTTCGCCACGCGCCCCGGCCAGGCGGCGTCGCCGGGTGCCTCCCACTCCGCCAACCGGGCAGGCCGTGACGGCCGGGCCGTGCTGCTGCAACCGGGCGCCGCACGACTCGGCCCCGCCGAAGGCGACCGCACGGTGTCCGCCGACGAACCGGAACCGAGGGCCCTGTCCGCGTATCTCGTCGACCCCGAGGGGCTGGACGCCCCCGTCCTGCTGGCGAGTGAACGCGGCGCGGCCAACCAGCGCGTGTGCGACCTCAGCCGGGACGGCCGGCTCGCCCTGGTGTACCGGGGCCCCCGAGGGCGCCGCGAGGCGCTCGTCGTCCGTACCGGCGACCGGGTGGTGACCTGCGCGCTGCCGGTCGCCGACGGCGACCCGTGGATCGGCGGCTTCTCCCCGGACGCCGGCACGGTGTGGCTGCGCAGCGACGGCGGCCGGGAGTACGCCGCGCTCGTCGCCGCGCGGCTCGACCGCCGGGGTCATCTGCTCGGTACCACGGTGGCCGCCCAGCGGCCCGACTGCGACCTGGAACTGCTCGCCCTGGGACGGGACGGACGGCGTGCGGTGCTGGCGTGGAACGTGCGCGGGGTGAGCGAACTGGAGGTGACCGGGCTGACCACGGCACCGTCCCCCGGCACCGCCCGGACCTCCGGTGCGACGGGTGCCTCCCCGTCGCCCGACGGCGAGCTGGTGACAGGCCCGTCACCGGACGCCGGTCCGGACGCGGGCCCGGCCTCGCGTGCCGGAGGGGAGAGCGGCCCGTCGCTCCCTGCCGGCCCGGACGGTGGCGCGCCGCCCGGAAGTGGAGCGGACGCCGGTCCGTCCCTCCCCGGCGGACGCGCCGGGGACCCGCCGCCCGCCGATGGGCCGGCGGCGGGCCCGTCACCGGACGCCGGTCCGGACGCGGGCCTGTCGTCCTACGCCGGAGGGGAGGGCGGCGCGACAGACACCGGTGCGGCGGCCCGCCCCGCCTCCGCGGACACCGGACGGGTCGTCGACCTGCCCCACGAGGTGGTGACCCGCATCGCGCCCACCGCCGACCCGGACGTCACCGTCGTCGCGCTCTCGGGATCCCGTCGCCATCCCGGAGTGTGGTGGCTCCCGCACGGGCTGCCCCTGCGCACCCCGTGGTCCTCGCGCGACGAGGACGCCGTCCCGGCAGGCCGCACGGCCGTGCGACCCGTGCAGGTGAGCCCCGTGGCCCGCGACGGGCTCACCCTCGGCGGCTGGTACTACCGCGCCCCGGGCCGCTCGCCCGGCGCACCGGCCCCGTGCGTCCTGCACCTGCACGGCGGACCGGAGGAACAGGAGCGCCCCGTGCTGGAACCGCTCTACCTCGAACTGCTCGGCAGGGGACTGGACGTGTTCGCGCCCGACGTCCGAGGCTCCTCCGGGCACGGCCGCTCGTTCGTGGACGCGGACCTGGGGACGGGGCGCTTCGACGCCATCAACGACGTCGCCGACTGCGCGGCGCACGTGATCGTCGAGGGCCTGGCGGACCCCCGGCGGATGGCCGTGATGGGCCGCTCGTACGGCGGCTACCTGGTGATGGCGTCCCTGGTGTGGCACCCGGACCTGTTCCGCACGGGTGTGGCGGTCTGCGGCATGTCGGACTTCGCCACCTTCTTCGCCGGGACCGAGCCCTGGATCGCCCAGTCCGCCGCCCACAAGTACGGGCACCCGGAGCACGACCGGCAACTCCTGCACACGCTGTCGCCGATGAGCCGCATCGACGCCCTGCGGGCCCCGGTCCTGGCGGTGCACGGCGAGCACGACAGCAATGTGCCCCCGGGCGAGTCCGAGCAGTTCGTGCGGGCAGCCAGGGAACGAGGACTGGAGGCGGAACTCCTGCTACTGCGCCACGAGGGCCACGATTTCCGCCGCGCCGACAACCGCCGCCTGTTCCGCCGGAGCGCCGCCGACTGGATGGAACGGCACCTGGCGGACTGAGATGTCGGAGGTACCTGTCACACTTCAGGGGCGTGCGGGGGAGCGATGCGGGTAGTCGCGCGGTGTGATCGGTGAGTAAAGGCGGACCGGATGGAACCAGTTCCTCTCGACGAAGGGGCGGTGCCAGGGGCACCCAGTCTGCGGGCTTCCTACGCCCTGGACGGGGACGGAGCCTGGATAGCCCAGGCCCGCCAGCTCGCGGCCGCGTTCCTGAGCCGGGCACGGGCGGAGGACGGTTCGCCGGTGCCGACGCGCGTGGTGGAGGTCACCCAGCTCGTGGTGAGCGAGCTGGTCACCAACGCCCGCAAGTACGCGCCGGGCCCTGTCGGACTGGATCTGCGGCTCGCCGGCGACGCCGTCGAGGTGATCGTCCACGACGGCAACCCCGAGGCGCCCGTGGCCAGGAACGCCGATCCCGGCCGGGTGGGACAGCACGGACTGGAGATCGTGATGGCCGTCGCCCAGGCCCTGGACGTACGCCAGGAGGCGGCCGGCAAGAGCATCACCGCCCGTATCTCCCTCCTCGCCTGAGCCGTACGGAACGGAGGCGGGGCGGGCGGCGCCGTCGCCCGCCCCGCGTTTCAGCCGTAGCGCTCCAGCAGGGCCGCCCCGCCGTACGGCGCCGCCGGGGCGGCCGGAACAATGGTGTCCGCGGCGGGGTTCTCACTGGGGTACGTCGCAGGACACCTGGGAGAAGGGCGGACGATATGACGAGGACCGAGGAGAGGGCGCTGCTCGCGGGCGGCTGCTTCTGGGGCGTGGAGGAACTGATCCGCACGTTCCCGGGCGTGCTGACGACGCGGGTGGGGTACAGCGGTGGCGACGTGCCGCACGCGACCTACCGCAACCACGGCACCCACGCCGAGTCGATCGAGATCACCTACGACCCCGCCGTGACCGACTACCGCACGATCCTGGAGTACTTCTTCCAGATCCACGACCCGACCACGAGGAACCGTCAGGGAAACGACGTCGGGACGAGCTATCGCTCGGCCATCTTCTACCTCGACGACGAGCAGAAGCGCGTCGCCGAGGACACGATCGCCGATGTCGACGCCTCCGGTCTCTGGCCGGGCAAGGTGGTGACCGAGGTCGTACCGGCCGGTCCCTTCTGGGAGGCCGAACCGGAGCACCAGGACTATCTGCAGCGCTACCCGGACGGCTACACCTGTCACTTCGTACGGCCGGGCTGGCGTCTGCCGAAGCGCACGGAGGCCTGACCCGGGCAGCCGGAGACGGACACACGGAGGGCGCGCACGCTCGGCGGCGCGCCCTCCCGCCCTGTGCCGGGCCGGCCGCGGCCCGCCGCCCGGCTGCCGGGTCAGCCGAACTGGCCGGGCTGGTAGTCGCCGGCGGGCTGCCGGTTGATGACGTTGATGCGGTTGTAGGCGTTGATGACGGCGATGAGGGAGACGAGGGCGACGAGCTGGTCCTCGTCGTAGTGCTTGGCCGCGTTCGCCCAGACGTCGTCGTTCACGCCGCCGGCCGCGTCGGCGATCCGGGTGCCCTGCTCGGTCAGTTCCAGCGCGGCACGCTCGGCCTCGGTGAAGACGGGGGCCTCCCGCCAGGCGGCCACCAGGTTGAGCCGGACCTGTGTCTCGCCGGCCGCGGCGGCGTCCTTGGTGTGCATGTCGGTGCAGAAACCACAGCCGTTGATCTGGCTGGCACGGATCTTCACCAGTTCCTGGGTGGTGTGCGGCAGCCCGGAGTCCGTCACCGCCCTGCCCGCCGAGTTGATGTGCCGCATCACCTTGGCGGCGAGGGTGTTGCCGAAGAAGTCGAGTCGCGGGTTCATGAGAATCTCCTTGGTCGGATTTCCGGGTCGCACCGCACTGACGGACCGGCCCACCCAGGTGTGACCGCAACACGGGTGTGACCTACGTCTCCTGGCCGGGCGGCACTGTGCGGCGCGCCGTCCACCCGGCGTCCCGCGGCCGCTAATCTGTCCCGGTGAACGGGGAGCGGAGCGTCGGTGAGTGAGCGTCGGGAACGCGACTGGGCGGACATGACGCCCGGGGACTTCGACCGAGACGCCCCGCTCTGCCTCAACGTGGGTACGGGCCCCGTGGTGGTGCCGGCCGAGCCCGACGAGTGCGGTACCGAGCCGCTGTTCGGGGAGGAGACTCCGTCGCGGCGCTCCGGACCGCCCCGCGCCCCGCGCCGGACCGGCACGGCCGAGCAGGGTCGGTTGTTCTGACACCGCCGTCGCGCGCCGTCCCTGCGATCTCCATGCCTTGACTTCCGCCTCAGGGGTACGCGGGCCGGGTGGTCGGATCCGGCGGGAGCGCGGGGGGCTGCGGGGCGTGGACACTGCGGGACGGCGGTTCACCCCATCGCTCCACGCCCTCTGCGCGGTATGCCCCGTCGTGAGACGTTTGCACTGCCCGGCGCCCCTTTCCGGTGCCGGGTTCCGTCGGATCGTCCGCAATCGGCAACTGAACGCACGGCCACCCCGTCCGTGGCCGGTCCCCAGCGGAGGAGTGTCACCCCCCATGAGCGAGGCCAATCCCGTCAAGCGGGCAGCGAAGAAGATCACCGAAAGCCTGCACGGCGCCGGGTCGGCGCCCGCCGACGGAATCCCCGGACGGCCGAACTCCGAACCGCCCACCGTGGCGGAGCCGACCGAACCCCGCGATCCACTGCCCCCGAAGCCCGACCAGAGCGGCCCGGACACCGTCTCGCCCACCGGCTCGCCGACCGGGGCCGACCAGGCCAGGATGGCCCAGTCCGGGAGCTATCTGACGAACGCGCAGGGGACGCGGCTGTACGACACCGACCACTCGCTGAAGGCCGGCCCGCGCGGTCCCGTACTGCTCCAGGACCACCATCTGCGCGAGAAGATCATGCACTTCGACCACGAGCGCATCCCGGAGCGCGTGGTCCACGCCCGCGGCGCGGGCGCGCACGGCGTGTTCCAGAGCTACGGCACGGCGGCCTCCGTGACCAAGGCGGGATTCCTGGCCGCTGACGTCGAGACGCCGGTGTTCGTGCGGTTCTCCACGGTGGTCGGCTCGCGCGGGTCCGCCGACACCGTGCGCGACACCCGCGGATTCGCGACCAAGTTCTACACCAGCGAGGGCGTCTTCGACCTGGTCGGCAACAACATCCCGGTCTTCTTCATCCAGGACGCGATCAAGTTCCCCGACGTGGTGCACGCCGCGAAGCCGCACCCGGACCGGGAGATCCCGCAGGCGCAGAGCGCGCACGACACCTTCTGGGACTTCGTCTCCCTGCACACCGAGGCGACGCACCACACGATCTTCTTCATGGGCGACCGGGGTATCCCGCGCTCCTACCGGATGATGGAGGGCTTCGGCGTCCACACCTTCCGCCTGGTGAACGCCGAGGGCGGCACGACGCTGGTGAAGTTCCACTGGAAGCCCAAGCTGGGCGTGCACTCCCTGGTGTGGGACGAGGCACAGCTCATCAACGGCAACGACCCTGACTTCCACCGACGGGACCTCGCCGACGCCATCGAGTCGGGCGCGTACCCGCAGTGGGAGCTGGGCATCCAGACCTTCCCCGACACCCCGGACCAGACCTTCGAGGGCATCGACCTGCTGGACCCGACGAACATCGTCCCCGAAGAACTCGCCCCGGTGCAGCCGATCGGGCTGATGACCCTCGACCGCAACCCGTCCAACTTCTTCGCCGAGACCGAGCAGGTCGCCTTCCACGTCGGACACCTCGTGCCCGGCATCGACGTCACCGACGACCCCCTGCTCGCGGGCCGCCTCTTCTCGTACCTGGACACCCAGATCACGCGTCTGGGCGGCCCCAACTTCCCGCAACTGCCCATCAACCGGCCCCAGGCACCGGTCAACGACATGCTGCGCGACGGCATGCACCAGACCGCCGTGCACCGGGGCGTGGCCCCCTACCGGCCCAACTCCCTCGACGGCGGCTGCCCGTTCACCGCGGGCGCGGACATGAGCGCGTACATCGAGACACCGGTGAGCGTCCCGGAGGGGCGGAAGGTGCGCGAGGCGCCGGAGTCCTTCGCGGACCACTTCAGCCAGCCCCGCCGGTTCTGGCTCAGCATGAGCCCGGTGGAGCGCGAGCACATCATCGGCGCCTACACCTTCGAGCTGGGCAAGTGCTACGAAGAGGCCATCAGGGAACGGACCCTCCAGGTCCTGGCCAACATCGACCCCGAGCTGTGCGCCGGCGTCGCCGAAGGGCTCGGGCTGCCCGCACCGGAGCCCACCGTGCCGCTCGCCGATGTCACGCCGAGCCCGGCGCTCTCGCAGCTCGGGAAGACCTGGCCGGTGGACGGCCGCGTCATCGGCATCCTCACGGCCCCGGACGGTGACCTGGACGGGGTGCACGCGGTACGCGACGCGGTCCTCGAAGCCGGCATGGTGCCGCTGGTCGTCGCACCCACCGGCGGCACGCTCGGCACCGGCGCCGGCGCCCTGACGGCCCAGCGCAGTTACGTCACCGCGCGTTCCATCGAGTTCGACGCCGTGCTGGTGGCGGGTCCGCCGGCCGTGAGCGGGGACGCGCCCGGCGTGCGCGACGGCAGGGGAGCGCCGGCGGTACGGCGGCCGGCGACGGATCCGCGGGTGGACCAGCTGCTGGCGGAGGCATTCCGGCACGGCAAGGCGATCGCCGCCTGGGCGGGTGGCGAGGCGGCCCTCGCGGCCGCCGGCGTCCCCGCCGACGCCCCCGGCGTCATCGTCGCCGACTCCGGCTCCACCGCCCTCGAGCAGGTCCGCGAGCTGCTGGCCGCACACCGCGTCTGGGAACGCTTCACTCCCCGGGACTGATCCACCGCCCCTCCTCGCGCACGCCCTTGACCCGGGCGAACGGCCGCCGGCGACCCGGCGGCCGTTCGGCCTCGACAAGGGTCCGGGGCACCGCCCTCAGGGGCGGAGCGGGCCGGGGCGGCGGGGCGGCCAACCCCGAACCGCACGCGTCGGCCGGCCGGCAGGGCGGCCCGGCCCGCCCCGGACCCTACGAGGGGCCGTTCCGCCGCAGGGGGCCCAGCCCTGCATCTCGCCCGCCGTCCGCCGACCGCACCGACCCGGCTCCCACCCGGCGACGTGAACGCCGACCGGGCAACCTCTCACCGGCCGACCCGGGGAGCCGGAGGCGGAGCCGGTGCCGGGGGAGGCCGAGCGAGCGGCTCGGCGCCGGCGAGACGGCCGCCCGGGGTCTCGCGCCCGCCGGCGGGGCGGGGCCCACGGACCCCCGTCACACACGGTGACCTGCGAAGCTGCCGACCGCGGCAGACGGCTCCGCGCCGTACAGTGGAGAGACCGGGTCCCGCCGGACCCGGCCGGCGGACTGCGTGCCGCCTCCCCGTCCGAGCAGCCGGTCACCACATGCGCCACCACTCCTCCCCGTCCCACGGCCCGCAGGAGCCGCTCTTCGGCCTCGACGAGCTGCCGCTGAAGCCGGCGGCCCCGCGGCCGGCGCCGTCCGCCTCCGCGTTCCGCGACTCCGAGCACGCGCGCCGGCTCCTCGCGATCCGTGAGATCCACGCCGAACCGGCCGCCGCCGTCTCGCCCCGCGGCAGAGAGATCCTGGCCAGGTTCCCCGGCGCCCGACTCATCGAGGTGGACTCCCACTGGCGCATCCCCGAGCTGCACGGGAACGAGGGCAGCGCCGACCGCTGGATGCGGATCAAGCGCGAGACGCTCGTGCTGGGCGTGAAGAAGACCCTCACCACGCGCCCCAACGGCCGCTCCGCCGACTGGATCGCCCCCGGTCCGTCCAACGGCTGCGCCCTGTCCTGCGTGTACTGCTACGTGCCCCGCCGCAAGGGCTTCGCCAACCCGATCACCCTCTTCACCAACATCGACCGGATCATCGCCCACCTGGGACGCCACGTCGCCGCCCAGGGCCCCAAAACGGAGCCCAACCAGTGCGACCCCGAGGCCTGGGTGTACGACATCGGGGAGAACGGCGACTGCTCCGTCGACGCGCTCGTCTGCGACAACACCGCCGACCTGGTCCGTGCCTTCCGTGACTGGCCCACCGCGAAGGCGTCCTTCGCGACCAAGTTCGTCAATCCCGACCTGCTGGACCTCGACCCGCGCGGCCGCACCCGTGTCCGGTTCTCGGTGATGCCGGCCGAGGACTCGCGCCTGCTCGACCTGCGCACCAGCCCGGTCGACCGCCGGATCGCCGCGGCCGCGGACTTCCTCGACGCGGGCTACGAGGTGCACTTCAACCTCTCGCCCGTCGTGATCCGCCCCGGCTGGCAGGAAGCCTGGACGGAGCTGTTGCGGCACATGGACGACGTACTGCCGCAGCGTGTCAAACGGCAGGCGCTGGCCGAGGTCATCATGCTCACCCACAACGCGGACCTGCACGAGGTGAACCTCCGCTGGCATCCGCGCGGCGAGGACGTGCTGTGGCGGCCCGCCGAGCAGGAGACCAAACGCTCCCAGAACGGCGCCCTCAACCTCCGCTACCGCGCCGGCATCAAGCGCCGTGCCCTCGCGGACCTGCGTGAACTACTCGACCGGCACACACCGTGGCTGGGTGTGCGCTACGCCTTCTGACGGCCCGGCAGGAGACTCCCGGATCCGCCGCGGGTCACCCCCTGATCACGTGCGTTAAGGGTAGGCTAACCTTGCCTCGTGATTCCTGGTGAAGAGGCGGCCCTGGGCCCGCGCGGGCACGAACTGTCGGCCACCGACGTGACCGTGGCGTACGACGGCACGGACGTCGTGCACGACGCGGCACTGACCCTGCGCCCCGGCGAAGTGACCGCCCTGGTGGGCCCGAACGGCAGCGGCAAGTCGACCCTGCTGCGCACGGTCGCCCGGCTGCAGCGGCCACGCAGCGCCGCGCTCACCATCGACGCAGGCACCGACGCGCTGGCCCTCAGCCCTCGCGAGTTCTCCCGCCGCGTCGCCCTGCTGCTGCAGGGACGTCCCACGCCCAGCGGGCTGAGCGTGCGGGACGTCGTCGAGTTCGGCCGCTACCCGCACCGCGGCCGATGGGGCGGCACGGACCCCGGCGGCCGCGCCGCCGTCGACCGCGCACTCGCCCTGACCGGAGTCACCGAACTCGCCGAGCGCGGAGCCGAACACCTCTCCGGCGGCCAGCTCCAGCGCGTATGGCTGGCCGGCTGCCTCGCCCAGGAGACCGGCGTCCTCCTCCTCGACGAACCCACCACCTACCTCGACCTGCGCTACCAGGTCGAACTCCTCGACCTCGTACGCGACCTGGCGGAGGAGCACGGCATCGCGGTCGGTGTCGTCCTGCACGACCTCGACCAGGCGGCGGCCGTCGCCGACCGGATCGTGCTCCTCGCGTCCGGCCGTGTCGTCGCCGAGGGCCCGCCCGAGGACGTCCTCACCCCGGAACGCCTGACCGAGGTCTACGGCATCCGCATCGAGGTCGGCACCGACCCCCTCACCGGCCGGCTGCGCACCCGCGCCATCGGCCGCCACCACACCCGAAGCGAAAGGCTCCGTACCACCTCATGAGACGCCTCCTGCGCACCGCGCCCCTGGCCGCCGCCGCCCTCCTGCTCGCCGCCTGCGGCACCACCGAACCCGCCGCCGACGACGCCAAGGAGTCCACCGAGGCGATCACCCTCACCGACGCCACCGGCGCGAAGGTCGAACTCGACGGCCCCGCCAAGAAGGTCGTCGGCACCGAGTGGAACGTGGTCGAGCACCTGATCTCACTGGGCGTCGACCCGGTCGGCGTGGCCGACGTCAAGGGATACCAGGCGTGGGACTCCGCCGTCCCGCTCGAGAACGAGCCCAAGGACATCGGCACCCGCGGCGAGCCCAGCATGGACACCATCGCCTCCCTCGAGCCCGACCTGATCGTCGCCACCAGCGATCTGCAGCCGAACGCCGTGAAGCAGTTGCGCAAGGTCGCCCCGGTCGTCACGGTGACGTCCGCCGACGCCTCCGACCCGGTCGGCCAGATGCTGGAGAACCTCGACCTCATCGCCGAGGCCACCGGCACCACCGAACGCGCCACGACCCTGAAGAAGAACTTCGACGCCAAGCTCGCGGAGGGGAGCAAGGCCCTCGCCGACGCCGGCCTGGACGGCACGGAGATCGCCTTCGCCGACGGCTACGTCAGCTCCAACCAGGTCTCCGTCCGCCCCTACACCGCCGGTTCACTCATCGGCGGGGTCAACGAGCGGCTCGGACTGAAGAACGCCTGGAAGCTGAAGGGCGACGAGGCGTACGGTCTGGCCGCCACCGACGTCGAGGGCCTGACCGCACTGGGCACCGCGCGGTTCGTCTACATCGGCAACGAGGGCGACGCGAGCAGCGACCCCTTCGGCAAGGAGCTCGCCTCCAACGCCGTATGGAAGTCGCTGCCGTTCGTGAAGTCCGGTGACGTGCACCGGCTGGACGACGGCATCTGGATGTTCGGTGGCACCGGCTCGATGGAGGCGTACGCCGACGCCCTCGTCGCCTCGCTGACGAAGTAGCGCGATGGCCGTCACCGCCACCACTCCCACCGCCCGTCCGGCGACCGTGTCGTCCCGGACGGGCGCGGCCGCGGTGACGACCGCGCTCGTGCTCCTGGTCGCCGCCCTCGCCGTCGTCGACATCACCCAGGGCACGGCCGCGGTCGGCCCGGCAGAGGTCCTCAAGGCCATCACGGGCCAGGCCGATCCCGCCGACGCCTCCGTCGTCGTCGCCTCACGCCTGCCCAGAATGGCCGCCGGCCTCCTCGTCGGCGCCGCCCTCGGCATGGCCGGCGTCGCCCTGCAGGCCGTCAGCCGCAACGTCCTGGCCTCCCCGGACACCCTGGCCGTCAACGCCGGCTCCTACCTCGCCCTCGGTGTCGCCGCCGTCACCGGAGTGTCGCTGCCCCTGCTGGCCTCCTCGGGCGTCGCCTTCGCCGGCGGACTCGCGGCGGCGGCCGTCGTCCTCGGACTGTCGGGCCTCGGCGCGGGCACCGTACGCCTCGTGCTCGCCGGTACCGCGCTCGCCCTCGGACTGACCGCCGTCACCCAGGGACTGCTGCTGCTGTTCCCGCAGGAGACCGAGGGCCTCTACCAGTGGAACCAGGGCAGCATCGGCCAGAACGGCTTCGACGGTGTCCTGCAGATGCTGCCCGTCGCCGTCGCCGGACTCGCCGGCCTGCTGCTCATCGCCCGCCGGGTCGACGCCCTCGCCCTCGGTGACGACGCGGCCCGCGGACTCGGCGTCCCGGTGCGCGCCACACGGATCACGGCCGTCGTGCTCGCGACACTGCTCTCCGCGGCTGCGGTCACCCTCGCCGGACCGATCGGCTTCGTCGGCCTGTGCGCCCCGGCCCTCGTCCGCCCGCTGGCCCGCTGGTTCCGCGGGATCACGCGGCTGCGGGCCGGAGTGCCGGTCGCGGGACTGGTCGGCGCCGCGCTGGTCCTCGGAGCGGACGTGCTGCTGCGCGCGTTCATCGACTCCGACACCGCGGTCGCCGTCCCCACGGGCGTGGTCACCAGCCTCGTCGGCGCGGTGTTCCTGGTGGTGATGGCGGCCCGGCTCCGCGACACCGCCGGAGCGGCGGCGCCCGACAGGCTCCGCATCCGCAGTCGCGCCGTCTTCGTCACCACCCTCGTCGTGCTCTCGCTCGCCCTGGCCGGCGTCACCGTCGCCGCGGTCCTCATGGGTGACAGCAAGCTGCTGCTCGGCGACGTGTCCAACTGGCTGCAGGGCAGAGCGGGCCGCACCGTCTCCTTCGTCCTGGAGACCCGCACGCCCCGCGTGTTCGCCGCGCTCCTCGCCGGCGCGGCACTCGCGCTGGCCGGCACCCTGGTGCAGGCGGTCACCCGCAACCCGCTCGCGGAACCCGCCGTCCTCGGCGTCTCCGGCGGCGGCGCCCTCGGTGCCGTGATCCTGGTGACCAGCGTCCCCGTCGCCGGGGCGTGGGGCATCGCGGCAGCGGCCTTCGCGGGGTCCGCGGTCACCGCGGTGGTGGTGTTCGGCCTCGCCGCACGCGGGGGGTTCCAGCAGAACCGGCTGGTCCTCGTCGGCATCGGTGTCGCGGCCGGTACGACGGCCCTGATCAGCCTGCTGATCGTGCTCACCGACCCGTTCAACGCCACCAAGGCCCTCACCTGGCTGTCCGGCTCCACCTACGGCCGGACGCTGCCCGACGTCCTGCCGCTCGCCGCCGTGCTCGCCGCCGGCGTCGTGACGGCCGGTGTGCGGCACAGGGAACTCGACCTCGTCTCCCTCGACGAGGACACCCCCCGGCTGCTCGGACTCGACCTGGCACGGGGCCGGCTGGGCTTCCTCGTCATGAGCGTCCTGCTCACCGCCGCCGCGGTGTCCGCCGCCGGCACCATCGGCTTCGTCGGTCTGGTCGCCCCGCACGCGGCACGCGCCCTCGTCGGGCGACGGCACACCAGGGTCCTGCCCGTCGCCCTGCTCCTGGGCGCCGTACTGGTGTGCACCGCGGACCTGCTGGGCCGCACCGTCATCGCTCCGGCCCAACTGGGCGCCGGCCTCATGACGGCGGTGATCGGGACGCCCTACTTCCTGTACGTGCTGATGCGCAACCGCCGTTGACGGACCACAGCCGGAGGCACCCGGGCCCGGCGGCGGGGGAGTCCCTCCGCGTCGCCGCCGGGCCCGATGTCCCTCCCGTACGGAGCCTGGTGCGCCGCGGACCGCCCGGTGCCACCGAGAGCCCCGTACCCGGCCAGGACTCCTCGTCCTCACGCCTGATCGCTTCCACCACCCCGGCCATGAGCCGTTCCAGCCGGACGCCGGTGGCGCCCGCGGTGAAGAGGGCCGTGCCGGCCAGGGCCGGGGGCATCGACGCACCGAGGACGGCAGTCAGTTCGGGCCAGTCACGCTCGGCCACGCACCGACTGCCGTCGCGGGAGGCGGCGACGCCCGTGTCCCCGAAGGGAGCGACGCCGCCACCTCCGTGACGCACGACACCATGGCGGCGAGTGGCACGGAGGGACATCGCCGAGACGAACCGGTGGGTGTTCCACGGCATGGCCGTCACCCCGGACCTCGCCCTTCCTCGCGTCCGGTGGCACCCGGGCGGCCGCGTCATGGAGTCCTCGGGGAGCCGCGTCCGGCTCAGGCGCCCTGACCACCGGCCCGGCGGCGGCCCGGCCGGGACGGCCTGCTGTACGGGCCGGAACGCTCCGTGCTACTGTCGATCTCAGTTGTAGTCGTGGTACACGAAAAGCCGCAGGTAGGAAAGACCGCCTCTGCGCCATACTGACGTCTACGTCGCAGCTGGGGTCGGCACCAGAAGGTGCGGGCTCCGGTTCGCTGCTTTTTTTGGGGTCGCGTCTGATGAACCAGGCGGAACAGCCGATGCGACCACTTCAATCCGGCTCGTTCTTGCAATTCCCTGCGTTGTTCCACTGCGGCGGACATTCCTTGATACGTGCCACATCAGGGAAGGTTCCACTTGACACAGGCTCGCGCGAACAATCGAACGGCCGGCGCTCGCTCCGGCGGTCAGAGTTTCGCCAGGGGCGGCCGCCGTACAGGCGCCGCCGACCGTATCGGCACACAGCGGCGTTCCAAGGGCTCGAGCAGCCGACGGACCCCGGTGACGGGCGAATTCGCCCTCCCGGTGACGACCACCCCCGCGCTCCCCGCGGTGGAGTCCTTCGCCGAACTCGCCCTGCCGGCAGAGATGCTGGCCACCCTCGGCCATGAGGGCATGGCGGTCCCGTTTCCCATCCAGGCGGCCACGCTGCCGAACGCCCTGGCCGGCCGTGACGTACTCGGCCGTGGCCGTACCGGCTCCGGGAAGACCCTCGCCTTCGGACTGGCGCTGCTGGGCCGTACGACGGGCCTTCGCGCCGAGCCCCGCCGGCCGCTCGCCCTGGTGCTCGTGCCCACCCGTGAACTGGCCGGGCAGGTCACCGACGCGCTGACCCCGTACGCCCGTTCGGTGCGGCTGCGCCTGGCCACCGTGGTCGGCGGTCTGTCGATCGGCAAGCAGGCATCTGCCCTGCGGGCCGGCGCGGAGGTCGTCATCGCGACGCCCGGCCGGCTCAAGGACCTCATCGACCGCGGCGACTGCGTGCTGGACGACGTGGCCATCACGGTCCTCGACGAGGCCGACCAGATGGCCGACATGGGCTTCCTGCCGCAGGTCACCAGGCTGCTCGACCAGGTGCGGGCAGACGGCCAGCGGATGCTCTTCTCCGCCACCCTCGACCGCAACGTCGACCTGCTGGTACGGCGCTACCTGAGCGACCCGGTGGTCCACTCCGTCGACCCGTCCGCGGGCGCGGTCACCACGATGGAACACCACGTGCTGCACGTCGACGACACGGACAAGCGCCGGACGACGACCGAGATCGCGGCGCGGGACGGCCGGGTGATCATGTTCCTGGACACCAAGCACGCGGTGGACAAGCTCACCAAGCACCTGCTGAACAGCGGTGTGCGCGCGGCAGCCCTGCACGGCGGCAAGTCCCAGCCCCAGCGCACCCGGACCCTCACCCAGTTCAAGGACGGACGGGTGACCGTGCTGGTGGCGACCAACGTCGCGGCGCGGGGCATCCACGTCGACAACCTGGATCTGGTCGTCAACGTGGATCCGCCCAGCGACCCCAAGGACTATCTGCACCGCGGCGGACGCACGGCCCGCGCCGGCGAGTCCGGCAGCGTCATCACCCTGGTGACCCGCGACCAGCGGCGCGACATGAGCCGGCTGATGGTCCAGGCGGGCATCACCCCGCGGACCACCCAGGTGCGGTCGGGCGACGAGGAGCTGAGCCGCATCACCGGTGCCCAGGCCCCCTCCGGCGTACCGGTCGTCATTCCGGCCCCCGTCGTGGAGCAGCGGCCCCGCCGCGCCGCGTCCTCGTCGCGCGGCCGCCGGAGCCGCACCGCACCGGGCCGTGCCAGGCAGGGGCGCGACGGCCAGTCCCGCACCACCGAGGGGCGTGCCGCCCAGGGCGGTGAGCGCACCACCGGTGAGCGAGCCGCGCAGGGCCGCACGGCACAGGGCGGCCGGACCACCCAGAGCACGGGCGCCCAGAACCGGGGCGGCCAGGGACGGTCCGCCGGTGAGGCGTCGCGCCGCAGGGCGCCGAGGAAGCCGGCCGCGGACCGTGCCGCCTAGCCAGGCACTTCGTCCGTGACGACATGACGAGAAAGCGACATGACGACATGGCGGTCCGGCCGCGCACGCGGCCGTCGCCATGTCGTCGTCCGCTCCCGAACCGCTTCAGTCCCCGTGGGCCACTCACCCACCCGGTCGGCCCGTCTCCCATCTCTCCCTGAGAGGCACTATGCGCTGCGTCATCGCCCGATACCCGTTCGACCTGACCAAGGCCGGAGTCCTGGAGTCGATGAAGGGCATCACACCGGAAACGGTCACGGGTGAGTCCGTGACCATCGGCCGCCGCCGCTACCCCGTCAAGCAGGTGGGGCAGGTCATCACCCGGCAGGACCGCCGCGACTTCACCAGCGGCGAGGTCGTCCGGGCCATGGCCCGTCTCGGCTTCACCTGCCACGCCCATCCCCAGGCCGAACCGCCCGTGCGGGAACTCTCCCCGCTGGAGACGGCGTCCGAAATGCTGGGCCACCCGACCGATCAGGTGACCGGCCACGCGATCGGCCAACAGATCTGACACGCCGGAACCGGCGAGCCGCGCGCGGACCCTTCGGCGACCGCCGAAGGGTCCGCGGGCTAGCGTCGTGCCATGAACACTTCCCCCGGGCCCGGCCGGCGCGGGACGTCACCGGCCGGCCCTGATGTGACCGGAGCCGCGGCATGACGCCGGTGGAGATGCTCGGCGTCTTCGCGGCGGGTGTCGGCGCGGGAGCCATGAACGCGGTCGTGGGCTCGGGGACCCTGGTCACCTTCCCCGTACTGCTCGCCACTGGCCTGTCACCCCTCACCGCCACGGTGTCCAACGCCCTCGGCCTGGTTCCCGGCGCCGTCAGCGGCGCCATCGGCTACCGGCGGGAGCTCTCCGGACAGGGCCGCCGCATCCTCAGGCTCGGCATCGGCTCGGCCCTGGGCGGGATCGCGGGGGCCACCCTCCTGCTGGCCCTGCCCGCGGAGGCGTTCGAGACCATCGTGCCGACCCTGGTCGGGCTCGCCCTGGTCCTCGTCGCGCTCCAGCCCCTGATCGGCGGCAAGGTGCGCGGCCGCGCCCGGCACACGGGAAAGCCCGCCCGGCGCGACGGCGGATGGCCCCTGTTCACCGGCCTGACGCTGGCCAGCGTCTACGGCGGCTACTTCGCCGCCGCGCAGGGCATCATCTACATGTCCCTGATGGGTCTGCTCCTCGACGAGCCCCTGCAGCGGCTCAACGCCGTCAAGAACGTGCTCGTCGCCATCGTGAACACCGTCGCCGCGACCTTCTTCCTGTTCGTCGCCGACTTCGACTGGACGGCCGTCGCGCTCATCGCGGCCGGCTCCGCCCTGGGCGGCCAGCTCGGGGCGATGACGGGCCGCAGATTCCGTCCCGCGGTACTGCGTGCCCTCATCGTCGTCATCGGCACCGTCGCCCTCGTCCAGTTGCTGCTCCGCTGACCAGGCCCTTCGGCCGGACCGGCGGAGCGACCTTGTCGTGCACCTTGCAATCGAAGGCCGGCTCTGGTTCCTTCTGGTTAGGAAACTTTCCTAACCATCCAGTCCTGGACGGAGCCCCCCATGACACCGGCACGCTTCCAGCTACGCCCCGCGGCGGCCGCCGCGGCCCTCGCCAGTGCCCTCCTCCTCGCCCTGACCACCGTCACCGCGGCACCCGCCGCACCGGCCTCCACCGGCGCGGAGGCCGGCACCGTCCGATCCGGGACCGCGGCCGCCCGCGTCACCGCGGAGATCACGCGCACCACCGCGTGGGACACCGGGTACGGTGCCGACGTGACGATCACCAACGCCGGCGACACCCCGGCCGACGGCTGGACGATCGAGTTCGACCTGCCCGCCGGGACGACGGTCGGCGGTCACTGGTCCGCGGCCAGGACCCAGCAGGGGCAGCACTACCGTTTCACCGGCGTCTCCTACAACGCCACCATCGCCCCCGGCGGCCGGCAGAGCTTCGGCTTCAACGCCTCCGGCACCGGTCTGCCCCTCAACTGCACCGTCAACGGAATGCCCTGCGCAGGCGGCGGCACCACACCGGCCGACCCGCCCGCGGACCCGCCCCGGGCGGGCACCCCCGTGGACCTCAACGGCCGGCTCGAGGTCTGCGGCACCAAGCTCTGCAACGAGCACGGCAACCCCGTCCAGTTGCGCGGCATGAGCAGCCACGGCACCCAGTGGTACCCCCAGTGTCTGACCGGCGGATCGCTCGACGCCCTGGCCGACGACTGGAAGGCCGACGTCCTGCGCGTCTCCACCTATGTGCAGGAGGGCGGCTGGGAGACCGATCCCGCCCACTTCACCCGCCTGGCCGACTCCCTGATCCAGCAGGCGAGCGACCGCGGGCTGTACGTGATCGTCGACTGGCACATGCTCGACCCCGGCGACCCCATGGCCAACCTCGACAACGCCCGGAAGTTCTTCACCGACATCGCGAGCCGCAACAAGGGCCGCGACAACATCCTCTACGAGATCGCCAACGAGCCCAGTGGCGTGAGCTGGTCACGGATCAAGAGCTACGCGGAGCAGATCATCCCGGTGATCCGCGGGATCGACGCCGACGCCCCCGTCCTCGTCGGCACCCGCGCCTGGTCCTCGTTCGGCGTCTCCGAGGGCGCCGACGAGAGCGAGGTCGTGAACAACCCGGTCGACGCCTCCAACATCATGTACACCTTCCACTTCTACGCCGCCTCGCACCGGGAGGAGTACCTGGCGGCCCTCTCCCGCGCCGCCGACCGGATCCCCGTGTTCGTCACCGAGTTCGGCACCCAGAACTACGCGGGCGAGGGCGCGGACGACTTCGCGATGTCCCAGCGCTACCTCGACCTGATGGCGGACAAGAAGATCAGCTGGGTCAACTGGAACTTCTCCGACGACCACCGCTCCGGTGCCGTCTTCACCAGCGGCACGTGCGCCGACAACGGCCCCTGGACCGGCACGTCGTCGCTGAAGCCCGCCGGCGTCTGGATCCGTGACCACATCAGGACCCCGGACAGCTTCCCCACCGGCTGATCCCGCTGCCGGGCAGCATCCCCCTCCCGTACCCGCCCCTCCCGTACCTGCCCGTCCGTCCGGCACGCCGTGCCGGACGGACGGGCAGGCAGGCGGGCCTGGGTCCTCAGGGCAGGATCGCGTCGACATACCCGCCGTCGACGCGCAACGCCCCGCCGGTCGTCGCTGAGGCCTGGTCGGAGGCGAGGTAGACGACCATGTTCGCGATCTCCTCGGGCTCGATCAGCCGCTGCAGCAGCGACTGCGGCCGGTGCTCGCGCATGAAGGCGCGCTGCGCCTCCTCCCAGGGAAGCTCACGGTCCACCAGCTCGTAGACGAAGTCCTCCACCCCGCCGGTGTGGGTGGGCCCGGCGATGACCGAGTTCACCGTGACCCCCGTGCCGGCCGCCTGCTTGGCGAAGCCCCGGCCCACCGCGAGCAGCGCCGTCTTGGAGACCCCGTAGTGGATCATCTCGGCGGGTGTGACGATCGCCGAGTCGCTGGCGATGTACTGGACGCGTCCCCAGCCGCGCCCGGTCATACCCGGCAGGAAGAGCCGGGTCAGCCGCACGGCGGCCAGGACGTTCACCTCGAAGTAGCGCCGCCACTCGTCGTCGGTGATCTCCAGGGGGTCCGCGGCACCGAAGACGCCGAGGTTGTTGACGAGGATGTCCACCCGCCCCAGGGACTCCGCCACGTGGCGCGCGCCCGTCTCGGTGGTCACGTCCGCGGCGACCGGCACCACGTCGGCGCCGGGTACCGCCCGCCCGATCGCGGCGGCGCTCTCCCGCACACGTCCCTCGGAGCGCCCGTTGACCGCGACCCGGGCTCCCGACCGTGCGAGACCGGTGGCGATCGCCGCCCCGATGCCCTGGGTGGAACCGGTGACCAGCGCTGTACGGCCCAGCAGATCGATCTGCACGTCGTGAGTCTCCTTTGCCCCGGATACGGCGGCGTCCGCTGCCCGCCTGTCGGTTGTTCCCGCAACGTACCCGCCGGGACCCGCCCCCGCTCCCGGGCCGTGAAGTCGGATTACCGCAGGCGACCGGGGGACATACGCTTTCCGTAACGCACCGGAAGAGGCGGGAGGCGACGTGACGGCCGAACACGCGGACGCACCGGAGGACCGTGAGGAAGCCGCGGGGCAGTCCTCCGGTACGACCGGTGACGATCTGCTCCAGGGGCTCGAGGTCGACGACCGGCGTCCGGAACGCCCTGTGCTCCTGGACGCGGACGGCGCCCCCATCGAGACCTGGCGGGAGAACCACCCCTACGACCGCAGGATGCGCAGAGCGGAGTACGACCGGACGAAGCGCGTCCTGCAGATCGAACTGCTGAAGATGCAGCGGTGGGTGAAGGACACCGGCCAGCGGCTCGTGGTGGTCTGCGAGGGGCGGGACGCGGCCGGGAAGGGCGGCACCATCCAGCGGTTCATGGAGCGCCTGAACCCCCGTGGTGCCCGTGTCGTGGCCCTGGAGAAGCCGACCGAGCGGGAGGCGGGACAGTGGTACTTCCAGCGGTACGTGGCCCATCTGCCGGCCCGGGGAGAGATCGTCTTCTTCGACCGCTCGTGGTACAACCGCGCCGGGGTGGAGCGGGTCATGGGATTCTGCACGGAGGCGGAGTACCGCCATTTCCTCGAGCAGACGCCGATGTTCGAGAAACTGCTCACCGACGACGGCATCATGCTGCTGAAGTTCTGGTTCTCCGTGTCCCGGGCCGAACAGCGGACCCGTTTCGCGATCCGCCAGGTCGATCCGCTGCGGCGCTGGAAGCTGTCGCCGATGGACCTCGCCTCGCTGGATCTGTGGGACGACTACACCCAGGCCAAGGTCGAGATGTTCCGGGCCACGGACACGCCCCACGCGCCGTGGACCGTGGTGAAGAACAACGACAAGCGCCGGGGCCGGCTCGAGGCCATGCGCAGCCTCCTCGACCGCTGCGACTATCCGGCGAAGGACCACGGGGCGCTGGGGAAGCCGGACCCGCTGATCGTGGGCGCGGCGGACACCCTGCTGGAGGCCGGCGAGGAACCCGCGGTCCTCTCACCGACCCCCCTCGCGGGCCCCGGCGACGGCCCGGGGAGCCACCCGGGAACCTGACCCCGGTCGGCACGGTGACCTCCGCCGTGCGGCCGGGGGCGTGTGAGCCTTCCCGGAGGATCCGCCCGCGGTGCGCACACCGGGGCCCGCCGGCGTGAGCGCCGTCCGGCGCCGCGCCGGAGCGGGAGATCAGGCGACGTCCGCGCGGTCGCCGAACGTGCCGCCGGGCGTCCGGACCGGCGGGCCGGTGAGCGGCCGGACGGCGGGCGCGCCGTCCCGCGCGCGTGCGGCGGGCTCACCGCCGGGGTCCACCGCCCCGGCGGTGAGAGGCTTGCGCAGCAGAAGCAGCGCCGCGTCGTCGTGCAGCCGGCCGCCCACATGGTCCAGCAGGTCCCGGTGCAGTGCGGCGAGCGTACGGTCCGGCTCGTCGCACAGGTGCCGGGCCAGACCTTCGGCCAGGGGGTAGAACGCACGGCCGGCGTCGCGCGCCTCGGTGACTCCGTCGGTGTAGAGCAGCAACTGGTCCCCCTCGACGAACCGCACCACCTGGAGGCAGGGAGGCTCGTCGATGAGGGCACGCAGCCCCAGGGGCGGTGCCGGGCGGACCGGATCCACCGGCATCACGTCGGTGCCGCGGATCAGCAGGGGTGGCGCGTGTCCGCAGTTGACCATCTCCAGCCGCCCGGGCTCCGGGTATCCGGCGACCACGGCGGTGACGAAGTCGTCGCCGCCGAGGTTGCGGGCCAGGCTGCGTTCGATCCGGGCCACGACGTCCCGGATGTCCGGCTCGTCGTGGGCCGCCTCCCGGAAGACACCGAGGACGAGAGAGGCGGTCCCCACGGCCGGCAGTCCTTTGCCGCGCACATCGCCGACGATCATCCTGACCCCGTACGGGGTGGGAACGAGGGAGTAGAGGTCGCCGCCGATCCGGGCCTCCGCCGCGGCGGCGCTGTAGCGGACCGCCACTCGGAACGGACCCACGGTCTCGGGGACCGGCTTGAGCAGGGCGTGCTGCGCGGTCTCCGCCACCGAGCGGACGGCGGCCAGGACGCGCTCACGCCGTTCGCGCAGGGCGCTGGCGAGCGTTCCGGCCAGGGTGACGGTCACCAGCGCGCAGAGGACGACGATCAGCTGTGAGGCCGCCATGTCGTGTCGGGCGCCGATCCAGGCCCCGAGCAGGGAGGCGAGGAGGCCCACTCCCAGAACCCCGGCCGGACCGCTGGTCGATGCCGCCAGGGCCGGTCCGGCGGCCAGCAGCGGCAGCCAGATCTTGCCCGCGCTGCCGAAGAGATCGACGCACACGACCAGGAAGATGACCAGCAGGGGCAGGGCCGACGTGCCGGCGGCCCGGTGCACGGTCGCGGGCACCCGGGGCGAGCGAACACGTCCACCCCTCCTCTGCCGCCGTATCGGCGATCCGTCGTGTTCCTGCTGCGGGGCGTGCCTCATGTGTCGTCCGGTGTCCTCACCTGTGCGCGGCGTGCGCGCGTCCTGGAATGTCTGTTTCTTCAGGAAAGGTGATTGTTTCGGGCGTCACAAGGGTGTGCTTTTCAGATAGTGAGCGAGAGGCTCCGCGTCACCCGGTCGGCGCTCGGCAGGAGCAGTCCGCGCACCTCGTCGAGCCGGGAGAGCCGGTCCCTCGGCATCGACACACCGAGCGAGCCCAGCGTGCCGCCGCTGCGGACCGGCACCGCGACACAGACCGTTCCCACGGCGTACTCCTCCACGTCCGTCACGGCCGGGGCCATGGCGGCGGTCTCGATCTGGCGGATCAGCGCCGACGCCGTGGTGATCGTCCGGGGGGTGAGGTCGTGGAGGGGGTGCCGGGACAGGTACTCCCGGCGTGCCTCGTCGTCGAGCTCCCGGAGCACGGACTTGCCCAGGGCGGTGGCGTGCCCGGCGTCCTCGAAACCGACCCAGAGATCCGCCCGCGGAGCGCTCGGACCGTCGACGATCTCGGCGACCCGGATCTCACCGTCCTCGTAGAAGGTGAGGTAGGCGGCGCTGGAGAGCTCGTCGCGCAGCGCTGCGAGCACTGGCCGGACCCGGCCGATCAGCGCCTGTCCGCCGCCCGTCGAGCGCAGGGTCCCGAGTCGGTCGCCCAGCACGAAGGCGCCGTCGTCCAGCTTGCGCAGGTATCCGTCGTGCACGAGCGTGCGCAGCAGGTGGTACGCCGTGGCCAGCGGCAGCCCGGTCTCCCGGGCCAGCTGCTTCGCCGGCGCGCCGTTCTGGTGCGAGCTCGCCGCCTCCAGCAGCCGGAAGGCACGCTGTACGGAGGAGATGAGCGTCGGACTCGCAGCCATGTCACCAGCCTGCGCCGACCGCCCGCCGCAGGCAAGACAGGCCCCCGCCCCGGTGGGGCGGGGGCTCTGCCCGGACGGCCGTCAGTCGCCGGCGGCCGGGGCGGGCGGCACCGGCACCCCGTCCTCGGTCACGTACTTCGTGCCGTCGTCGTACTTGGTGATGGTGAACGAGTCCAGGAGCTCACCGACCTCCTTGTCCGTGGTGGACCGGTCGTCCCACTTGGCGGCGACGACCGCCTCGTAGCGGATCGTGTCCTCGGTGACCCTGATCCCCTGGAAGGTGGAGGTGTGTCCGGCGCGGACCACCTGGGTCGCCCCGTTGCGGGTCCACACGTTGTCGTCGTCGGGAGCGAGCTCGTAGTACTTCGGCCCCGAGACGGCGACCGTGTACACCGGGCCGGTGGTCACCCCGGGTGTGGAGGTGGCGTCGGCGTCCGCGTACCCACGGGCGTACACGTGGTCGTGTCCCATCAGCACCAGGTCGATGTCGCCGCGCTGGAACACTGGGAGCCAGGCGTCACGCACCGGCTTCTCGTCGCGTCCCTCGGCGCCGGAGAACACCGGCTGGTGGAACACCGCCACCGCCCACTTGTTGGGGTTGTCCTCGAGGAGGTGGTCCAGCCAGCGGCCCTGCATGGCGAGCCAGAGCTTCTGCGGGTCGGGACAGTTCTCGCTGCAGGCCGGGAGGTCGTCCGGCGTCATCAGTGAACGGGCGTCACCCGTGCTGGCGTTGAGCGAGATGAACCGCACCCCCTGGTAGTCGGTGGAGTACGCGGTCTCGGTGAGCGCCTTCGCCATGTGCGCCTCGTACGCGGCGCGCTGCCGCTCGGCGGGCGTGTCGTTCTCGGCCGGTGCGGCGCGCGGACCGTTGGCCGGGTACTCGAACGTCGCCTTCCACTTCTTGAGGAAGGTGTCGCCCGAGTACTCGTGGTTGCCGGGCGCGGCGATGACATTGGTCGTCTGGCTGTAGCCGTCCATCGCCCCGAACCAGTCGCGCCACTCGCTGTCGTTGCCGGAGGAGTTGACCAGGTCACCCGCGTTGACGCTGCCGACGGCGTCGGGATAGCGGTCGTAGGCCTGCTTCACGACCGGCGCCCACTTCGCCGCCAGATCGTTCTGCGCGTCGCCGAAGTAGAGGAACGTGAACTCCTCGCCCGCCGGCCGGGCGGTGGTGAACCGGTACACCGGACTGAACCGGTCACCGGTGCCCACCCGGTACTCGTACTCGGTACCGGGGGAGAGGCGGTCGAGAACCGCCGAGTGGGTGCGTGTCTGCTCTCCGCCCGCCTCCAGTTCCTCGCCCGTCCGGGCGGCCACGGTCCGCCACCGCTCGGTGCCGGCCTCACGGACCCGCACCTCGCCGGAGGTCAGCGCGGCCGCCGTCCGCCAGGTGACGGCCTGGGAGGACTCCGGCTTCCCGGTCGGGGTCAGGACGATGCGTGAGGGCACCAGGCCGGGAAACTCGAGATCCGGACGGTCGGTGAGCGCGACGTCGAACACGTGCATGACGCCGCGGTCGGTGCCCTGCGGCAGGACGACGGCGGCGACCCGCTTCTCCGGGTCCAGCGCCTGAGGACGTGTGGCGAAGACCTTGCTCTCCACGGTGTCCGCCCCGCCGGAGGCCCGGTTGCGCCCCTTCGTGGTCACCAGTGGCTCGTTGCCGAACTGGTAGTTCGTCCCGGGAGTCCAGTCGGTGAAGCGCACCGGCACGGACTGGGTGGAGCCGTCGGTGTACTCGACCACCGCGCTGCCCTGCGCGGGCCCGTTGGTGGCGAGGCCGAGGAAGGAGATCCCGGTCGCCCCACGGCCGTTCAGGCGGATGCGCTGGCCGTGCGGTATCCAGTTGTCGGGCTCCCCGGGGCCGGTGTCCGGCCAGGTGAACTCGATCCCGGTGTCACCCAGCGGGAGTTTCGCGCCGGGCGCCGCTCCGGCCGCCGCCAGCCGCTGACGGGACAGGGAGTTGTCGCTGAGGTCGAGGGAGCCGAGGTCGCCCCGGTCGTCCGGCGTGCTGCCGATGTTGTTCCGGGCGTCCGTGCCGTCCGTGTGCGACGGGGGGACGTCGCCCGCGCGGGTGCCCCAGGTGCCGGGCTTCGCCGCCATCCGGAAGTCGAGCCTGCCACCCTCGCGGGTGAACTCCGCCGGGAGCCACGAGCGCGTCGTGGAACGGCGGTTCACCTTCAGCGCGGTCACGTACGGCGCCTCGTCGGCGCGGGGAGCGTCCAGGGTGATCCGTCGCCGGCTGTCGGCGCTGTCCACCACGACCCGGTCGAACATCGGGCCGCTCACCACCAGATCGGCGGTGCCGGGCACGGCGGGGAAGAGGCCGATGTTCGCCCACACGTACCAGCTGCTCAGCGAGCCGAGGTCGTCGTTGCCGGGCAGCCCCGAGGGCGTCGTGTCGTACATCTCGTCCACGGCGCGGCGCAGCACGTCCGCCGTGCGGTGCGGCTGCCGCAGCCAGTTGTAGACGAACGGCATGGTGAAGCTGGGCTGGTTGCTCAGATACGCGCCCGAGGTGTTGTACACGCCGGCGTCCAGCTCCCGCGTGTGGTCGTCCAGCGCCTTGGTGGTGGCCTCGATGCCGCCCCGCTTCTCGACCAGGGTGCCGACGTTGTGCGGCACCATCCAGCCGTACTGGTAGCCCGTGGCCTGTTCGAACTGGTTGCCCCGCTCACCGAGGTTGAAGCCCCGGTCGAAGCCCGTCCGCTCGCGGGGGCGGATGTGGTCACTGGCGTCGTCGAACACGTTTCGCCAGTTCTGCGCCCGGACCATGAACCGGTCGTAGGTCCTCTTGTCACCCAGCCGCCGGGCGAGTTGGGCGATGCCGAAGTCGTCCACGGCGTACTCGAGCGTCTTCGACGTCGCGGAGTCGCCCTTGCGGTTCTCGACGAAGCCGACGGTCGCGTACTGGTAGGCGTGCCGCCGCAGCGTGGCGTCGGCGGGCAGGCTCTGGGTCGTCTTCATCGACTCCAGGGCGGCCCGGCGGTCGTAGTCGGTGGAGCCGAAGGCGTCGATCGAGGCGACCACCGACTGCAGCGAGTCGCCGCTCATCTTCTGCTGCGCCTGGTTCAGGTGCGGCCAGTTGGGCCAGGTGCCGGTCTGGCGGACCATGTCGGTGATCGACTGGTTGATGTCACTGCCGACCTTCGGGAACAGCAGGGCGATCAGCTGCGCCTGGCTGCGGTAGGTGTCCCAGCCCGCGTAGGTGACGTAGTGGTGGCGGCCCTGGGCGACCCGGCGGACCTCTCCGTCGTACCCCCGGTACTCACCGCTGACGTCGTCGAAGATGTTCGGGTGGAGCAGCGAATGGTAGAGCGCGGTGTAGAACTTCACCCGCTCGGCGCGGGTGCCGCCCTCCGCGTCGACGGTGCCGAGCGCGTCCCGCCACACGCGGGCGGCCTGGTCGCGGACCCGGTCGAAGTTCCGGCCGCGGGTCTCGGTGACGGCGTTTCGGGTCGCGCCCGCGACGCTCACATAGCTGAGGCCGGTCTTCGCGGTGACCTTCGCGCCCCGGTCGAAGACGAGGTAGGCGCCCGCCCCGTGCTTGGTGTCACCGCCGGAGGCGGCGTCCGATCCGGGCCGCACGTCGGATCCCTGCCACGTGCCGTGGGCCCTGACCGGGCGGTCGAAGGTGGTGGAGAAGTAGGCCCGGTAGCGTCCGCCCTCGTCGCAGACCGAGGCCGTCTCCACCCAGCCGCTGACGGTGTTCCCGTCGACCTTCACCTCGCTGCCGAAGACCCGGTTGTTGGAACCGGCCACGTCGAACAGCAGAGTGGAGCCGCCGCCGGAGGGGAAGTCGAAGCGGCTGACGGCGGTGCGCGTGGTCGCGGTCAGCTCCGTCTCCACGCCGTTCGCGAGGTCGACGGAGTAGTAGCCGGGGTCGGCCTTCTCGTCGGCGTGGTCGAAGCCGAGGTAGTAGTCGGTGATCTTTTCGGCGGGACTGGAGGGCAGGGCGCCACCGGTGAGCTCGCCGGTGTAGGGCAGCACCGGGAAGTCGAAGCCGCTGAAGCGTCCCTCGCAGCCGGTCCCGGAGAGCCGCGTCATGCCGAAGCCGCGGATCTCGTCGGCCGTGTACTCGTATCCGCCCTTCTGGTCCCCGTCGGAGGTGCGGTACGTGGTGGGGGAGGACTGCACCATGCCGAACGGCACCGTGGCACCCGGCCAGGTGTTGCCGTACGCGCTGTTCCCCTTGTTCTGGGACGTGTCCAGACGGGTGCCGATGAACGGGTCGACCGCGTCGAACGCCGTGATGTCACGGTGCTTCTCGGCGGCCGCGCCGGCCGCGGGCGTCATCCCGGCGATCAGCGTGCCGAGGATCAGCGCGGCGGTGAGGAGTCTGCGGCGGCCCGGCGGGGGCTTGGGTGGAGAGAACTCCGTGGCGTTCCACATCGCGTCGGTATCCCTGCTTTCCACAAAGTGACAACGTTGTCGTCCTGCGGCCGTCCTGCGGGCCGCAGCCTACAGTTCAGCGTCTCCGGCTCGCGGGCGGAAGACCCGGGGAAAGATCGGGTGAACTTTGCGGGAAGGGACGCGCGGGGTCGCGCACGGCGGCCGGGGCCCCGGCTGGGCCCCGGCCGGTGAGTCGGGCAAGCGGTACGAGGGGTGCGGCGGTCAGGCCGTCACGGCGCCGGGACCTCGTCCACGAAGGAGGTGCCGGCGCCGCGGAGTTCGCCGACCTTCGCAGCGGCCTGGGCCGGGGTGAGGACCTGGTCCTTGACGTGCAGCACGTAGTCGACCTGCTGGTCGTAGGCGCGGGGCGTGGTCGACGTCTGGCCGTCGAGGTCGATCAGCCACTGGTTGAAGTTGATCGACATCGGGCGTTCGGGCAGATACGCGGCGTCGTGGGTGCCGAAGTGCTGACCGTCGACGTAGTAGGTGATGGCGTGGTCGTCGATGGTCACCACCAGGTCGTGCCAGCCCGCGAAGCTCCGCCGGCTCTCGCTGTGCTGGTTGACGGCCTGCCAGGGGTCGGGGTTGTAGGTTTCCCAGGAGGTCGTGTAGAGGATGTTGGCCGGCTCGCCCCAGCCGCCGTTGGGCAGGTACTCGAAGTCGTACTCGGCGTAGTCGTCGGCCATCGGTGCCTTCAGGTCGTTGATGGTGAAGAAGGTCTGGACGACGCGGTCCCCGTCGGGGCCGTACTTGGGGGCGTCGGAGAACCTGACCCGGGCGGCGTAGGTGCCGTATCTGAACTTCGTGCTCCTGGTGAGGACTTCGGTGTGTGTCGTGGAGGCTCCGGTTCCCGCGGTGGAGGTCTCCAGATTCATCACCGAGTTGCCGCCCGAGGAGGCGAAGGTGACCTTCGACGGGTCCCAGGCCGCGCCGGGTACCCCCGGGCCACCCGGGTTGGAGCGCACGCTCCAGCCGTGCGCGGAGATCGCGGGGTCGGTGTGCGAGGTGTAGTCGAAGTCGTCGAACAGGGTCTGGCCGCCGTCACCGGGAGGGTCGGTCGGGTCGGTGGGATCCGTCGGGTCGTTCCCCTCCGGGGCGGTGCCCCACACCGTGGTGCCGGCCAGCTGTGCGGTGACCCTGCTCCAGTCGGCGTACGAGGCCTGGGTGCCGCCGAAGGAGTAGTCGTCGCTCTGCCGCAGGGTCTGCCAGTCGGACCGGTGGAAGCGCAGCTGCATGTCGCCGGTGTCGGCGCCCGGAGCCAGCGATCCGGCGGACGGGGTGAACCCGATCTCCAGATAGCGGTCGGCCGTGGCGGTGGGGCGGGCGAGTGTCCCGAACGTGCCGGTGACGGCGGCGCAGCCCTTGACCGCCCAGGAACAGGCGAAGCGGTAAGTGGCGCCCGGCGTATCGGCTTTGAAGTAGTACCGGACCTTCACCTGGCTCAGCTGCACGGGTGAGGAACCGCTGTTGCGGACCTTGAACCAGGGCTCGCTCTGGTCCGCGGTGGCCCCGCCGGAGCTGGTGCGGTACTGCACCGAGACGGCGCCGTCCGCGGCAGCCGCGGAGGTCGCCGGAAGGCCGGTCAGTGCGGCGCTGCCCAGCAGGGCGGTCAGCGCGAGTGCCGCGCGGACGCGGCGGCCGGTGGGACGAGTACTCATCCGTGATCCTTTCGTGGTGGGGGTGGCGCACGGGTGGATGGGCTGTGCGGTGTGCGGGGCACGGTGGATCGTGTACGCGGTGCGCGCGGTGCGTGGTGGACCGGCTGTGGCTCGCGTGGGGCTGCCGCACAGCAGGGGGCGCACGGGAGCGGCCCGGCCCTCCGGGTTGACCAGTTGCCGCCGTAGCTTTACCAGTTGATGTCGACAGAAGGTGGCATAGACCAATGTGTGCGTCAACCCTCCCCGCACCACCGGTATTCGGCGCTGCGGGTGCGGGATATCCGGTGAGCGGACCAGTTAAGGTCGATGCCGTACCAGTGGCCCCGGCGGTCCGTCCGTGACCGACGACGAACGAAAGTCCCGTATGGAGATCGACCCCGCCGCCTCGGGCGCCATGCTCAAGCGGGAACGGGTCCGCGACGCCATCCTCGAGCTCATCGAGACGCGGAGTCCCGGCGATGCCATCCCCTCGGAGCGCCGCCTGTGTGCCCGCCTCGGTGTGTCCCGCCCGACGCTGCGCGCCGCGGTGGACGAACTCGTCGTCGCGGGGCTGCTGGTGCGCGAGCACGGGCGGGGCATGTTCGTCGCCGCCGAGAAGATCACCCAGGAACTGCTCCCGGAGCGGGACTCCTTCGCCCTGCCCCCGGCCGGGGGCGTGTGGACCAGCAGGGTCCTGGAGTCCCGCACCCTGCCGGCGGGGGCCCGGGTGGGCCGCAGACTGCGCATGTCGCCCGCGGCCAGGATCCGTTACATAGCCCGGCTCCGGCTGGTCGACGGCGCGCCGATGGCCATCGAGCACCTGCATGTCCCGGCGGACCTCGTGCCCGGCCTCACCAGCGAGGAACTGGAACAGGGCGACCTGTACGAGCACTTCGGGGACCGGCACGGAGTACGGGTCAGTGAGGCCGTGCAGTCCATCGAGCCCACCGTGGTGACCCGGGCCGAGGCGGATCTGCTGGATGTGCCGGAGCTTTCGCCTGCCCTGCTGTTCGAACGGCTCACCACCGACACCGGCGGCCGCCCGGTCGAGTACGTCCACTCCCTCTACCGGGGTGACCGCTACCGCATCGTCTCCCGGCTCACGCTCGGCCCGACCGCCGCACGGCCGAGGCCGCCCGAGGGGCACCATCCGGGCATCCCTCCGGGAGACCTCACCTCCGGCGCCCCCGTCACCTTCTCGACCCGTGGCGTGGTGCAGAGCGGGGACTGACCGGCCGTCGCGCCGGGATGGATGAATCCGGAATCAGTGACTCCCAGACCGTTGACAGGTCCATACCAGGGCGGGACGCTCTGAGAGCGCTCTCAGGACGGTTCTCGGCCACAGTCGAACGGAGTAGGAGCATGCTGCCCACACTCAAACGCCGCCTCACGGCGATGGTGTTGAGCCTTGCAACAGCGCTCGGCGGCTCATTGCTCGCCACCGGGGTGTCGTCCCCCGCCCACGCCGCGGTCCCCGACACCATCCCCCTCACGATCACCAACAACTCGGCCCGCGGTGAGCAGGTGTACGTCTACAACCTCGGCACCCAGCTGTCCACCGGCCGGCAGGGCTGGGCCGACGCCAACGGCACGTTCCACGCCTGGCCCGCGGGCGGCAACCCGCCCACGCCGGCCCCCGACGCCTCGATACCGGGCCCGGCGGCAGGACAGACCAAGACCATCCGCATGCCGAAGTTCTCCGGCCGCGTCTACTTCTCCTACGGCCAGAAGATGGCCTTCAGGCTGACCACCGGCGGCCTGGTGCAGCCCGCCGTGCAGAACCCCACGGACCCCAACCGGAACATCCTGTTCAACTGGTCGGAGTACACGCTCAACGACGACGGCCTGTGGATCAACAGCACCCAGGTCGACATGTTCTCCGCGCCCTACACCGTGGGCGTGCAGCGCGCCGACGGCAGCTCACTGAGCGCGGGCAGCCTCAAGCCCGGTGGATACAACGGGGTCTTCAACGCCCTGAGGGGTCAGTCCGGGGGCTGGGCCGGCCTGATCCAGACCCGTCCCGACGGCACCGTGTTGCGTGCGCTGTCCCCGCTGTACGGAGTGGAGACGGGCGCCCTGCCCGCGTCGATCATGAACGACTACATCAACCGTGTCTGGCAGAAGTACTCCGGCACGACACTGACGGTCACCCCCTTCGGCGACCGCCCCGACATCAGGTACACCGGACGGGTGTCCGGCGGCGTCATGAACTTCACCAACAGCTCGGGCGCCGTCGTCACCAGCTTCCAGAAGCCCGACGCCTCGTCCGTCTTCGGCTGCCACCGCCATCTCGACGCCCCCAACGATCAGGTACGCGGGCCCATTTCGCGCACCCTGTGCGCCGGCTTCAACCGCACCACCCTCCTCGACAACCCCCACCAGCCCGATGCGAGCGCGGCCGGCTTCTACCGGGAGCCCGTCACCAACCACTACTCCCGGATCATCCACGCGCACATGGCGGACGGGAAGGCCTACGGCTTCGCCTTCGACGACGTCGGCGCCCACGAGTCACTCGTCCACGACGGCAACCCGCGCCAGGCCTCCCTGACGCTGGCCCCCTTCAACTGACCGCTCTCGTACGGCGGGTACCGGCGGAGGCGACGGCGCGCGGCAGGCGCGCCTCCGCCTCCGCCTCCGTACGGGCCGCGGGGTCCGCACCGGAGGCCCGGAACCGGTGGTACTTCCCGCGGTCCCGGGTGATCGCAGGGGTCCGGGGGCCCCGTAAGGTGCCTCCATGTCTGCCACGTTGAATGCGGGGAAAACCCGTTCCGCACTGCGCACCTCGGCGCGTGTCTCCGGTGAACTGCTGCTGGTCCTGGTGGCGGCCGCGGTGGTGCTGTGGCTACTGGGCCGCATGTGGCCGGTGGTCTGGCCCCTCGTGGTCGGTCTGCTGCTCACCACGCTCACCTGGCCTCCGGCCCGCTACCTGCGCAGGCGCGGTATGGCCCCCGCGCTGGCCGCCTCCGTGGTGACGGTGCTGTTCCTGGGGGTGGCGGCGGGCACCGTCGCGCTGATCGCGGTTCCCGTGGCCTCGGAGTCGGGCGAGCTGGGCGAGGGTGTCGTCGAAGGTGTCGAGCGGCTGCGCGAATGGGCCGCCGGGCCGCCGCTGAACATCGACGACGCGCAGATCGCGGGCGCCTTCGACTCCGCGACCGCCCGCCTCCAGGACAGCGCCGGGGCCATCGCCACCACCGCCGTCACCGGCGTGAGCACCGTCGTCAGCGGTGTGGTCACGGCCGTACTGGCGCTCTTCCTGATGTTCTTCTTCCTCAAGGACGGTCCGCGGTTCCTGCCCTGGCTGCGCCGCCAGCTCCCCGGCCGGCTCGCCACCGACGTACCGGTCGTGGCCAAGCGCTGCTGGCTCACCCTGGGGTCGTTCGTGCGGTCCCAGGCGCTGGTCGGCCTGTTCGACGCCGTCCTCATCGGTCTGGGCCTGTGGATCCTCGACGTCCCGCTGGTGCTTCCACTGGCGGTGCTGACCTTCGTGTCCGCCTTCGTGCCCATCATCGGCGCCCTGTTCGCCGGACTGGTCGCCGTACTGATCGCCCTGGTGTCCAACGGACTGACGGACGCGCTGCTCGTGCTCGCCCTCATCGTCGTGGTGCAGCAACTCGAGGGCAACGTGTTCCAGCCCATGATCCAGAGCCGGGGCCTCGGACTGCACGCGGCCGTCGTCCTGCTCGCGGTGACCCTCGGCGGCAGCCTGGCCGGCATCGTCGGCAGCCTGCTCGCCGTACCCGTCGCCGCGCTGGTCGCGGTCGTCTGGAACTATCTGCGCGAGCAGCTCACCGACCCGCCGCGGGAACCCGCGCCGGGCGACGGCTCGCCCACCTGACCGGCACGCCGGCACCGCACCGAGAGGAAAAGCCCTCCATGACGTACGACCTCACCGCGCTGCGCGCCCAGGTGCCCGCGCTGGCCTCCGGCACCGCACACTTCGACGGCCCCGGCGGCACCCAGACGCCGCTGCCCGTCATCGAGGCGATCGGCGCCGCGCTGTCCCGGCCCCTCTCCAACCGCGGCGCCCTGCTGCCCGGCGAACGCAACGCCGACTCCGTCGTCGACGAGGCCCGCCGCGCCATGGCCGACCTCCTAGGCGCCGACCCGGCCGGCATCGTCTTCGGGCGCAGCGCCACCCAGCTCACCTACGACTTCGCCCGCACCCTCGCCGCCGGCTGGTCACCCGGTGACGAGGTGGTCGTCACGCGCCTGGACCACGACGCCAACATCCGCCCCTGGGTCCAGGCGGCCGAACGGGCCGGCGTCACCGTCCGCCACGCGGACTTCGACCCGGACACGGGTGAACTGACCGCCGACGACATCCGGGCCCGGCTCTCCGGGCGCACCCGGCTGGTCGCCGTCACCGCCGCCTCGAACCTCATCGGCACCATCCCGCCGATCGCCGAGATCGCCCGTGCCGTGCACGAGGCGGGCGCCCTGCTGTACGTCGACGGCGTGCACTACACCGCGCACAAGCTGGTCGACACCGAGGCGCTCGGCGCGGACTTCTTCGTCTGCTCCCCCTACAAGTTCCTCGGCCCGCACCACGGGGTCCTCGCCGCCCGCCCCGAGCTGCTGGAGACCCTCCGCCCGGACAAGCTGCTGCCCTCCACGGACGCCGTGCCCGAGCGCTTCGAGCTCGGTACGCTGCCTTACGAGTTCCTCGCGGGCACCCGTGCCGCCGTCGATTTCCTGGCCGGCCTCTCCGGGCTGCCGGCCGGCGGCCGCCGGGAACGGCTGGCCAGGACCTACGAACTGCTCGAGGAGCACGAGGCGGTGCTCCGGGAGCGGCTCGAGAAGGGTCTGACGGCCCTCGACGGGGTCACCGTCCGCTCCCGTGCCGCCCGGCGCACCCCGACCCTGCTGGTCACCCTCGACGGCCGTCGCACCGAGGACGCCTACCGCTTCCTCGCGGAGCGCGGCGTCCACGCGCCCTCCGGCAGCTTCTACGCCCTGGAGGCGTCCCGCCACCTCGGCCTCGGGGACACCGGCGGCCTGCGGATCGGCCTGGCCCCGTACACCGGCACCGAGGACGTCGACCGGCTGCTGGCCGGCCTCGCGGCCTTCCTGGAGCAGCCGGCGCATGAGTGACGACACCGGCCTGACCTGTCCCGCCCGCGGGGCGACCGCCCCGGCCGCCCCGATCCGGCCCGCGTCGCCGTCCGGGTTCCGCCGGTACGAGCGAACCGTGACGATCGGGTACGGAGCGGACACCTGGGCGGCGGCCGGGGACGCCGTCGTGCGCTGGGAGGTCAAACGCCGCAGCGGCTTCTCCGTCATCCCGGCCGACGGAGGCGGTCTCAGGGTGCGGGAGGGCGGGCGGTACACCATCACGGCGGGACCCGGCCGGTTCACCGTCCGTGAGCCGGTCGAGGTCGTCGCCGTGGTGGAGACGGGCGACCGGTGCGGCTTCGCCTACGGCACCCGGCGGGGACATCCGGTCAGCGGGGAGGAGGCTTTCATCGTGCACCGGGACGGGGACGGCCGTGTCCTGCTGACCCTGCGCTCACTGACCCGGGCGGCGCCGGCGGGTCCCTGGTGATTCCTCTTCCCCGTCCTGCTCCTCGCCCAGCGCGGCGCCCGAGCCCGTTACCTCCGCGCGCTGACGGCCGACGGCGGGGCGCCTCCCGAGGTGGCGTGACATCGTGGAGGTATGGCCATCGACGTCCGCCCCGCCTCCGTCCTCGAGGATGTACGGGCCCTGCTCGGCCCCAAGTCGCCCGGGGCGAACGTCTGCTGGTGCCTGAGCTACCGCATCCCCTCCAGGCTCGACAAGGAGCTCCGCGGCCCGGCCAGGGGCGAGTACGTCGCCGAACTGTGCCGGACCGGCGTACCCATCGGCGTGCTCGCCTACGACGGCGAGGAGCCGGTCGGCTGGGCGGCCGTCGCACCCCGCGCGGACACGTCCTTCGCGCGCAACCGCAAGATCCCGCACGTCGACAACCTGCCGGTCTGGTCGCTGTGGTGCATCAGGGTGCGTCCGGGGCACCGGCGGAAGGGCCTCTCGCACGCCCTCATCGCCGGCGCGGTCGCGCTCGCCCGCGACCGGGGCGCCCCCGCGATCGAGGCGTACCCCCTCGACAACGGCGACGCGCGCGTCGACCAGACGATGGCATACCCCGGCCTGCGGAAGAACTTCGAGCGGGCCGGCTTCACCCATGCCGCCGACACCACCTCGGTCCTGTCCGGACATCCCCGTGTGCTGATGCGGCTCGACCTGCGCTGACGGACCCCGGGCGGGGCCCGGGTCTCAGGAGTACAGCGCGGCGATCTCCGCCGCGTACGCCTCCTGCGCCTGCTGCCGCCTGACCTTGAGCGACGGGGTCAGCAGTCCGTTCTCCTCGGTGAACTCGCCCTCGATCAGGGTGAAGGCACGGATGGACTCCGCACGGGAGACCGCCTCGTTGGCGTGGTCCACTGCCTTCTGCACCTCGGCCCGCATCCGGGGATCGCGGACGAGTTCGGACACCGGGGTGCCGGCGGGCAGCCCGCGCACCGAGAGCCAGTGGGCGACCGCCTCCGGGTCGAGGGCGATCAGCGCCGCCACGAACGGCCGGTTGTCGCCGACGACGAGGCACTGGCCCACGGGCGGGCGGCTGCGCAGCCGGTCCTCCAGGACGGCGGGGGAGACGTTCTTGCCGCCGGAGGTGACGATGATGTCCTTCTTGCGCCCGGTGATGGTCAGATAACCGTCCTCGTCCAGGGAGCCCAGGTCACCGGTGGTGAACCAGCCGTCCTTCAGCACCTCGTCCGTGGCGGCCGGGTTGTTGCGGTACGACCCGAAGACGATGTCGCCCCTGACGCACACCTCACCGTCGTCCGCGATCCGGACCGCGGTACCGGGGACCGGGAGGCCGACCGTGCCGGGACGGGGGGCCAGCGGAGGGACGATGGTGGCGGCCGCGGTGGTCTCGGTCAGGCCGTACCCCTCGTAGATCATGATCCCGGCCGCGTAGAAGAAGAGATTGAGGTCGCGCTCCAGCGGGGAGCCGCCGCTGATGGCGTACCGCACACGCCCGCCGAGCTCCTTGCGGACCCTGCGGTAGACCAGCAGGTCGTAGAGCGCCCGCGCGGCGTACAGACCGGGTCCGGGGCCCTTGCCGCGGCCCAGGAACCGGTCGAGGTGTGCCTGGCCGAAACGGACCGCGACGCGGTGGGCCCGCTCGAAGGAGGCCCCACGGCCCAGCTTCTCGGCGGTGGCGCGGCCGGTGTCGTGGATCTTCTCGAACAGATAGGGCACGCCCACCAGGAACGTCGGCCGGAACGCCTTGAGCTTGGGCCGCAGTTCGTCCGGCTTGATGCTCGGGCAGTGGCCGACCTCGATCCGGGCCATCAGGCAGGAGATCTGCAGGGTGCGGCCGAGGATGTGGGCGAGCGGCAGGAACAGCAGGGTCGAGGCGACCTGGTCCGTGACCTCCTTGAAGACGGGGTGCAGCAGCTCGACGGTGTTGGCCGCTTCCGCGTACAGGTTGGCGTGGGTGAGGACGCAGCCCTTGGGGCGGCCGGTGGTGCCGGAGGTGTAGCAGACGGTCGCCACGGTGTCGGGCGTCAGGGCGGTACGCCGCTCGGTGACCTCTTCGTCGGGCACACCACCGCCGAGTGCGGTGAGGTCGGCGAGGGCGTCCGCGTCCAGTTCCCACACGCGCGGCGGCGTGCTGTGGGCGGCGGTGCCCGCTTTCACGGTGGCGGTGTTCCCGGCGGTCTCCGTGACGATGTGCCGGGCCCCGGAGTCACGGACGATCCACTCCACCTGCTCCGGCGAGGATGTCGCGTAGACCGGCACGGTCAGGCCGCCGGCCGACCAGATCGCGAAGTCCAGCACCGCCCACTCGTAGCGGGTGCGCGACATCACCGCGACCCGGTCGCCCGGTTCCAGCCCGGCGGCGATCAGCCCCTTCGCCACGGCCGTGACCTCCTGGGCGAAGGCCGCCGCCGTGACCGGGTGCCAGGCACCGGCCCGCTCGCGGCGCAGGACCACAGCGTCGGGGGCCTCGGCCGCGTTGGTGAACGGGATGTCGGCGGTGCTGCCGGTGATCTGCCGCCCGGCGAGGACCGCCGTACGGGCCTCACGGACGATGCCCCGTTCGTCCCTGACGGTCTCCACTCCGCCCCGACCCGCCAGGTCGGTGCGTCCCTTCGCCCGTTTCAGATCCTTGCGTACGCCCATGACGGCTCCTGGTCGCGGCTGATGCTCTCGTGCTGGTTGCTGCCGTGCTTACTTACTCAGGAGTCAACTTACCCGTGCGTAACGACGAGTCAATGGGCCGGGGTCGGCCGAGACGGTCGGCGGGGCGCGGATCGCCTCGGCCAGTTCGCGCGGATGTCGCCGTCCCCGGTCCGCTCCGCCAGGGGACCCGGCCCGCTCGGAGAGTTCACCGAGCCCCGGGGCACCGGGCAGTGCGCCGTGACGGTGGCCGGGGGAGCGCGGCGCGTCGGTGACCAGGCCGCGGTCGCGGTGACCGCCGGACCGCGCCGCGCCTGCCAGACGGAGCCGGCGAGACCGTCGGCCTCCGGATCGCCCGCCTCCTCGTGCGGGGTACGGCTGTCGGGGTCCAGCCGGCGCACCGTCGCCGTCGCCAGGTGCCTCTCGGCGCCCGGGCGGGGCGCACCGCTGACTGTGGAGCCGGGGCGAGCGGGAATGTGCGGTACGAAGTCTCGAGGGTGCGTCTCGAAGCGGGTACGGAGAGGCCCGCCCGGACCGGTGGGTGATCCTCCGTCGACCTGAGGGAAACGTCCGCCGGGGGGCCGGCCGTGCGCCGTCCCCGGTCGCCGGACAGCATGGCGCCGTGCGAGGAGAGCGGCCGCACCGGGCCCCGGGCCCCGTAGGATCAGGTGATCTCGTGGGGGTGGTCATGGTCAGGCAGCGTCCCGGCACACCGACGCTCGAGGAGGTGGCCGCGCTCGCCGGTGTGGGACGGGGCACCGTCTCCCGTGTCATCAACAACGCGGCGGGCGTGAAGGAATCGACGCGCCGTGCCGTGCAGCGGGCCGTCGCCGAACTGGGCTACGTCCCCAATCTCGCCGCCCGCTCGCTGGCCGGGCGGCGTGCCGACGCCGTCGCGCTGGTCATGACGGAGCCGGACTGGCGGATGTTCGGTGAGCCGTTCTTCTCCGAGATCGTCAGGTCCGTCGGCGACGCGCTGACCGACACCAAGGTGCAGTTGCTGCTGACCCTGGTCCGCACGGACGCCGAACGCCGGCGCTTCGTGGAGTACGCGCGCGGCGGCCGGGTCGACGGCGTCATGCTGATGTCCGTACACGCCGAGGACGCGCTCCCCGACATGCTCGCCGACGTGGGACTGCCCACGGTCCTGCTGGGACGGCGCTCGGGCGACGAGGGCGTGACCTACGTCGACGCGGACAACGCCGGCGGCGCCCGCAGCGCGGTGACGCATCTGCTGGACTCCGGCCGCCGCTCGGTCGCCACCGTCACCGGGCCGCTCGACATGTACGTGGCCCAGTGCCGGCTGCGCGGATACCGCGAGGCGTTGCGGCGGGCCGGGATCGAGGGCAGGCCCTCCTGGATCGCCGAGGGCGACTTCTCGGAGGACAGCGGACGCCGTGCGACCGCCGGACTCCTCGAGCGGGCCCCGGAGATCGACGCCGTGTTCGCCGCCTCGGACACCATGGCCGCGGGAGCGCTGAGTGCCCTGCGCGCGGCCGGCCGCCGGGTGCCGGAGGACGTCGCGGTGATCGGCTTCGACGACTTCCCGCTCGCCCAGCACACCGACCCGAAACTGACCACCGTACGCCAGCCCCTGGAGGACATCGGCCGCACCATGGTGCGGTTGCTCCTGGAGGAGATGGAGGACTCGGCGGTGGCCTGGCGGCACGTCATCCTCCGTACGGAACTGGTACGCCGAGGTTCCGCCTGACCCTGACCCTGGCCCGTCCTGCCGCCGCCTCCGTGCGCGGGACCGCACGCACCGAATGTTTCGGGAGCGCTCCCGGCGTGCGGCGCCCCGATGGATCACCCTGCCGACCTGCGGTTTCGAAAAAGGTGCGACGCGTCTCTGCCCGCACCCTTGTCAGGGACATGTGAGCCTTCTACAGTCCCGTCCCGAACCACAAATGGGAGCGCTCCCATCACATGGGGAGGCGGGAGCGCTCCCGCCGATCGCCCCCGCACCCTCCTGGAGAGGCCCCCCGCATGCGACGGTTACGGCACCTGACCCGCGCCCCACGCGGCCTGTTCGCGACGCTTCTCACCGTTTTCGCCGTGGTCGCGGCGCTGGTGACCGCGACGGCTCCGGCCCAGGCCGACACCACGGTCTGCGAGCAGTTCGGATCGACCACCATCCAGGGACGCTACGTCGTCCAGAACAACCGCTGGGGCACCAGCGACCCCCAGTGCGTCACCACCACGGACACCGGCTTCCGCGTCACCCGGGCCGACGGCTCGGTTCCCACCAACGGTGCCCCGAAGTCGTACCCGTCGGTCTTCAACGGCTGTCACTACACCAACTGCTCGCCGGGAACCGAGCTCCCCGCCCGGGTCGGTGACATCTCCCGCGCGCCCAGCAGCATTTCCTACGGCTATGTCGGCGACGCCGTGTACAACGCCTCGTACGACATCTGGCTGGACCCGACGCCGCGGACCGACGGCGTCAACCGGACCGAGATCATGATCTGGTTCGCCAAGGTGGGCCCGGTCCAGCCGATCGGCTCCCAGGTCGGCACGGCCACCGTGGGCGGACGCAGCTGGCAGGTCTGGTCGGGCGGCAACGGGACCAACGACGTGCTGTCGTTCGTCGCGCCGTCGGCGATCGGCAGCTGGAGCTTCGACGTCATGGACTTCGTCCGGGAGACCGTCGCACGCGGAATGGCCCAGAACGACTGGTACCTGACGAGTATCCAGGCGGGATTCGAGCCCTGGCAGAACGGGGCGGGGCTCACGGTGAACTCCTTCTCCTCCAGCATCGAGACCGGCGGCGGCGACCCGGGCAACCCCGGTGACCCGGCGGTGTGCACGGTGTCGTACGCCACCAACGTCTGGCCGGGCGGCTTCACCGCGAACGTCACGGTGAACAACGCCGGCCCGGCTCCCCTCGACAGCTGGTCGCTCGCCTTCACCCTGCCCTCCGGGCAGCGCGTCACCAACGCCTGGAACGCGTCCGTCACCCCCTCCTCCGGAGCGGTCACCGCCAGTGCGACGGGAAGCAACGCGCGGATCGCGCCCGGTGAGAGCCAGAGCTTCGGCTTCCAGGGAACCTACAGCGGCTCCTTCGCACAGCCGGACGCGTTCCGCCTGAACGGCTCCGTCTGCTCGACCAGGTGACCGGCCCGGCTGCCGGTTCACGTATGCGGCCCCCGGTCCCTACGGCGGGCAGTGCGCGCGTCGGCCGTGACCGCCCGCTCCGGGGCCCGCTCTTCCTCCCTCGCCGTCAGCGCGGGCCCGACTCCCGCGCACCAGCCCCGGCCATCCGCCCCCCGCGCCCCCCGCCCGTCCGGACGACGCCCCTCCCCGGACGGGCAGGGTTCCACTCCCGCCACCCGATCCGACCCCGCTGGCTGCTCCTTCCACCCCACAACAGGCACAGGAGATCCCATGGCCCTACGCAACAGATTGCTCTCCCTGGCAGCGGTACTGGCCACCCTCCTAGGAGGGCTCGGCCTGAGCTTCCTGTGGCAGAACGACGCGCAGGCGCACGGCGTGTCGATGATGCCCGGCTCGCGCACCTACCTCTGCCAGCTCGACGCCGTCACCGGCACCGGAGCGCTGGACCCGTCCAACCCGGCGTGCCGGGACGCCCTGAACCGGAGCGGTGCCACGGCGCTGTACAACTGGTTCGCCGTGCTGGACTCCAACGCGGGCGGCCGTGGCGCCGGTTACGTCCCGGACGGAACGCTCTGCAGCGCCGGCGACCGGTCCCCGTACGACTTCTCCGCGTACAACGCGGCCCGCTCCGACTGGCCCCGGACGCACCTCACCTCCGGTTCCACGATCAAGGTCAAGTACAGCAACTGGGCCGCCCACCCCGGTGACTTCCGGGTGTACATCACCAAGCCCGGCTGGTCGCCCACCTCGCAGCTCGGCTGGAACGACCTGCAGCTCATCCAGACCGTCACCGATCCGGCCCAGCAAGGTTCACCGGGCACCAACGGCGGTCACTACCACTGGAATCTCAACCTGCCCTCCGGCCGCTCCGGGGACGCGCTGATCTTCATGCAGTGGGTGCGTTCGGACAGCCAGGAGAACTTCTTCTCCTGCTCCGACGTCGTCTTCGACGGCGGCAACGGCGAGGTCACCGGTATCGGGGACGCGGGCGGCGACCCGGACCCGGACCCGGACCCGACTCCCACGGACCCGGACGAGCACACCGGCTCCTGCATGGCCGTGTACAACGTGGTGAACTCCTGGGGCGGCGGGTTCCAGGGCTCGGTCGAGGTGATGAACCACGGAACGTCGCCGCTCAACGGCTGGGCCGTGCAGTGGAAGCCCGGTGACGGAACCAGGATCGGCAGTGCCTGGAACGGTTCCCTGTCCACCGGCTCCGACGGCACGGTGAGAGTCGGGAACGTCGACCACAACCGGGTGATCCCGCCCGACGGGAGCGTGACGTTCGGCTTCACGGCCACCTCGTCGGGCAATGACTTCCCGGCGGGAACGATCGGCTGCGTGGCGCCGTAGCGACGGTCCCGGGGACCGTGATCCACGCGACCGGCCGGAAGGCCCCGCACCGTGACGCGCGCGTCACGGTGCGGGGCCCCGGTTCGCTCCGGCCCGGTCGGACGACACCGACCTGAGCGCACCGCCGCCGCATCGGGTCCTCACGGTGTGGTTCTGCTGTGGGCCCGGTGCAGCAGGACGGGGTCGTGGGAATTGACGAGCAGCAGGTCGGCAGGGTCGTCGGCCCAGAGCCGGCTCAGACGACGGTGGTTGCCTCTGACTCCGGACCGGTCGGAGGCCATCAGTCGCTCCATGGCGGTGAGGGACTTCGGGGCGCGGCCGGTACCGTCGATCTGTCCGCGGTGGTAGAAGCTGTCACCGACGTGGAGAACCCAGTGGGTGCCTGCGTCGACGGCGACGGCGGCGTGACCCCGGGTGTGGCCGGGCAAGCTGATCATGACGATCCCGGCGGCGACGTCTGCGAGTTCCGTGGCGTGGGGGAACCCCCGCCACGGCTCGCCGCGACCGGGGGTGTGCGGGACGATCCGCGGATCGTGGGCGCGGTGGGACGGGAGGTAGCGGCCCCGCTCCACCACTCCCCTGGGGTGCAGGGAAGCCTGGTTCTCGGTGGCCGTGAGGTGGACCTCGGCCCAGGGGAAGTCGCTGAGTCCGCCGGTGTGGTCCGCGTCGAAATGGGTGAGGACGATGTGGCGGACCTCGTGCGGGTCGTAGCCGAGCGCGGCCACCTGGCGGATGGCTGACTCGCTGGTGTCGAAGGCGGGGCGGACGCAGAAGCGTGCCGGTCCGAAGCGTCCTGCCGGGTCGGCCGCGTCCTGGAGCCCGATGCCGCTGTCGACGAGTACCAGAGCGTCGTCGGTCTCGACGAGCAGGACGTGGCAGACCAGTCCGTCCGGGGTTCGCCAGGGGCGCATGGTGCCGCAGTTGAGGTGGTGGACCTTCATGGCTGTCTCAGTTCTCGTCGGTGACCTGCGGGAGCGCCGTAGCGTGCGTACGGGTCGGCGCGGCGGGGGCCGACGGCGTGGACCTGCGCGAAGCGCGCGGCTCGCGGGCTCGGGGGGCGTCGGCAGCCACGGTCCTTGTGCGGTGGAGGGCGGTCTCAGTTGTCGAGGTCCGGCGGGGTGGTGTTCGACAGTCGCGGATCGGGGTTCGACCTGGCCGAGGAGAGTGCGCCGCGCAGGACGCGGAGCAGCCTGAGCAGTCCGGCGGGACGGCGCTTGTCGAGGCCCGCTGTCAGCTGCTTGAGGACCGTGAGCTGGTCGAAGTAGACGCGCTCGGTGACCAGGTTCTCGTTCTCGTCGAAGATGAAGTACGCGGTCATCCGGGTGCGGTGCTTCGAACCGGTCGGCGGGATCCTGCCGAGGAAGCCCTTGTGGGTGCCCATGAGCCAGAACTCCACGATCACCGCGTCGGCGCTGTGCCTGAAGGCGATCAGCTCGTGGGCCTGGTCGGGGAACGCGACCCGGGTGTCCTGGTAGTAGCCGCGGACCTCACGGTCGCCGTCGTGCACCAGCATCTGCGCGATCAGCTCGTAGTGCGGGTGGGGGAACGTGGAGAGCGTCGCGTCCCAGTCCTGGCGGACCTCGTCCCGGAAGTGGTCGAGCACGAGCCGCTCCCGGGCACGCAGGACGGCTTCGGCGGGCAGTGTGAACCGGGCGGGAGGCATTGGGGCGTCGGGTGTGGCGGGCATCTGCGTCTCCTGTCTCAGACGGGCTGGGCGCCGTGGCGGATGGCACCGTGCGTGAAGGTCGGTCTCGTGCCGGGATTGGTCCAGGCGCCGGTCAGCTCACTGGACGGGAAGAACTGCGGGAACCGCGGATCGACCTGGCTGCGGTCGGCCAGGGCCTTCTCCATGACGGCCGAGTTGTACTGATCAGCCGTCGTCTCGATCGTGTTCGCGTTCAGCACGACCTCCTGCTGCCACGCGCGGGCCCACCTCGCCAGGCCGGGCAGCCGGGAGTGCTCCGGGACCATCGCCTCGGTGGCGATCACGTTCTCGCTCGACACCCAGATCCCGGTGTCGGTGTTGACGACCAAGGACTGGTTGCCGAACACGTGTCCGGGCGTCTTCACCACCGCCACGCCCGGACCCAGCACCACCGAGCCGTTCACCGGCAGGAACGCCGCGGCGGGGACGTCCGCGTAGGCGCCGGGCTGGTACCAGGGCTTCTGCAACGGGTGAAGGTCCGCCATCGCGACCAGTTCGTCGCGCTGCACGATCACCTTCGCGTGGGGGAACGCCGCTTTCGGTGTCTGCCCGAGATCGTCCTGGAAGGCGGTGGTCCCCACCCAGCGCCGCAGGTCCTGGGTGTGGAGGTGATCGAACATCAGGTAGTCCACCTCCGCCGGCTCGATCCCCAGCCGGGCCAGGTGGCCGGGCACCGTGCCGTGCACGGTGACGAACTGCCGCTCCAGGATGCGCGGTGTGCGCTGGGCGAGCGTGTCGAAGTACGGCGTGTACCGCCCCAGTTCGTGGTCGCTCGGCTCGAACAGCAGCACCCGCTTGCGTCCGTCGGACTCGGTCCAGCGGATGACCTGCATCCGGTTCGTGATCGACAGGAACGGCGCCGGCGCCATCGAGGCCCGGAACAGCCCGAACCTCGTCGGATAGGGCAACGTCACCAGGTCGCACGTCACGATGCTGTCCGGCGTTCCGGTCGACGCCAACTCGTCGCGGAACGCCGCAGCCTGCCGCTGTGCGATCCGCAGCCGCGTTCCGGGTGGCTCCCCGGAGCGGGAGAGGTCGGTCACCGTGTCGACCGCTGTGCCGACCGTGGGCAGGTCGGTCACCGCTGTACTGGTCCAGGGGAAGTGCATCGCCACTCCTCACACAGATTTACCCACGCCGTGGATATCTGCGGGGGAGGTTATACCCACGCCGTGGATACGAACAATGGGCTGCGGCACAATGAACGGCATGACCCGATCAGTGGACGCCCACGCCGGGGCTCGCCGTGGCAGGCCCCCCAAGGGCACCGCGCAGCTCTCCAAGGACGTGATCGTCCACGCCACCCTCGAGGTCATCGACGCCGAGGGGGTCTCCGGCGTCGGCATGCGTTCCGTCGCGCGAGTCCTGGGAGTCGACGCCAAGAGCCTCTACAACCACGTCGACGGCAAGGACGGGCTCCTCGACGCCGTCGCCGAGCATGTGCTCGGCGGGGTGCGCATCCCGGCGGCGACCGGCGACCTGCGCACCGACCTGCCCGCGATCGCCGGTGCCTTCCGTGAGCGTGCGCTCCTCCACCCCGAAGCCGCACCCCTGGTCCTCACGCGTCAGATGGCATCCTTCGAAGGACTCGCACCGGTCGAAGCGCTCCTGAGCGTCCTGAGATCAGCAGGGGTCCCGAACGGGGAATCCGTGCAGCTGATGCGTGTCCTCCTCGCCTTGCTGATCGGCACCCTGCTCCGAGAAGTCCAGGCGGGCCCCACTCTGGGCACGTCGGACAAGGACAGCATCGCCGCACGGCGAACGATGCTGGAGAACTCCGGTCTTCCCCATGTGACCGAAGCGGCCCCGCATCTCGCACGGTTCGACCGCGCCGCGGAGTACGCGTACACCGTCCGAGCCGCCACCGCACTGGTGCTGGACCGGATCAGCGCATCGCACCCCGGCGCAGGTGAGCGTGAGGACCGCACAGGCGGCTGACTCCCGGTTGCCGGGACGGAGCGGGTCGATGTCATCGCCGCAGCGCCTGAACCCGGCGGGCGTTCATGCCCCACTGGACACCCACCGCACCGCCGCCACCACCGCGGGCACCGCAGCCGGTACCGCCCACGGCCGCCCCGTCACCCGCCGCACCGGGGGCGACGGGGCGGGCGGCACAGGACGGTGGGTCAGAGGCGGACGATGACCAGCGCGATGTCGTCGGGGCCACCGTCGGCCACGCCCAGGTGGGTGAGCAGCGTGTCGGCCAGATCCTCGGGACTCAGCCGGGCGTGGCGGCCCACGGCGTCGGAGAGGCGGAACAGCCCGGCGTCGATGTCCTCGCCGCGGCGCTCGACGAGACCGTCGGTGTACAGCACCAGGGTGTCACCCGGCCTGTAGTGCACCGTGGCCTGGGGGCGCGGCCTCTGATCGGTCACCACACCGAGGGGCGGGTCGGTCGCCTGGTCGAGCAGGACGGCCGTGCCGTCCGGACGGCACAGAACCGGCGGGAGGTGACCGGCGCTGGTGTAGGTGATGCGGCGGTTGCGGCGGTCGACGACCGCCTTGACCGCGGTCGTGGCCAGAGCGCTCTCGAACGTACGGGCGTACCCGCTGAGGACGTCCATGGCCTTGCCGGGTTCGGAGATGGCACGGACGGCGGCGGACAGGGCGCTGCGCAGCATACCCATCACGGCGGCGGCCTCCAGTCCGTGACCGACCACGTCACCGACCGCGACGGTGAACTTGTCGTCGGGCAGATCGACCACGTCGTACCAGTCACCACAGACGTTGAGTGACCGGGTGGCGGGCATGTAGCGCACGGCGATCTCGCGGTGCCCGGCCAGGTCCGGAGAGTGCAGCATGACCTCCTGCAGGCCGAGGGCGGTTCGGCGTTCCCAGTCGTGGGCGTCGCGCAGTTCCTCGTTGAGGACCTGGAGGTCCTGCGCGCGGGTGAACAGCTCGGCCACGACGGCACCCTGTTCCGCGCCCATGATCTCCCGCTCGTTCCGAGGCTGACGGGACAGCATGTACTCCGTCATGTCCTCCACCCGGTGGATGATCCACTGGACCTCTCCGCCGGGCCCGAGAACAGGGGTGTTGACGGGTGACCACCACCTCTCCTGGAACACCCCGGGACGCCCGGTGACGGGCAGGTCGTACTTCTGCACCGCCATCGTGTCCGGCTGTTTGGAGCGCAGAACCCGGTCCAGGGAGGCGGCCAGGTCGCGCACGCCGCTGGCGGCCGGATCCGCCGCATTGCCGGGGTAGGCCTCGAAGAGGTACCGGCCGACGAGTTCTTCCTCCGTCCGGTCGGTGACCTGGAGGTACGCGTCGTTGACCGCGACGATCAGCAGATCGGGGGCCAGCACCAGGTAAGGGCTGGGCGTCGCGGCGAACACCATCCCGTAGTCGATCCGCGGTGTGTTCACGTAAGCTCTCCCAGTCCGTCCGCCGGCTCCCTACCGGTATTCGACCACGCGACCGGCCGCGAGCGGCGGACTGCGGGGCCACCGGAGACACCGCGCGAAGCGCTCGTCGCGCGGACCCGTGCCGTATGCCGCTCAGCGCAGGCTGTTGCGCAGCCGGGTGACGGCGGCCTGCAGGTCGTCGAAGGCCCGCTGCTCCTGGCGCGGAGTCGCCCGCGCCGTCGAGAAGACGCTCTCGCTCGCCGCGCGCGCCCGGGCGTAGGCGTCGAAGCGGACGACGACTTCGTCGATCAGGTCCTGCGGTCGGTAAGGGGGTTCACGGGACTCGTGCTGGCGCGGCATGGCGGTCATTCCGGGGGAGAGGGGACAGGGCCGAGTGCGCCGCGCAGGCGGGGGACACGGCGTACTCGTCGGGCGATCGGTCTGCGCAGGTTCACCTGGAGCTTCCGGACGGCACCGGACGCCGGCCAGGATTCCCGGCACACAGGGATGACCATAGGCAGTTCCTCCGGGCCGTGACCGGTCGGCAGGTCGGCAACCTTGCGGGCCGCCCGATTGCCGGGAGCAGGCAGCGTTGGGCGTGGCCGGCCGGCCGGACCGGGTGGCGCGGCACCCGGCAGGCCCGCTGCCGCGAACAGTCATCCCGCCGTAGGGTGACGTCCTGCCGGAAGCCGTGGAGCAGGAGCTGACCACTCCCCACCCCGTTCGCAGCAAAGCGGTGTCAGAGCTGTTCGCGCACCCATGTGGCATCGGGGTTGACCTGTGCCCGGCCCGCCACGACGACGGTCGGCACCGTCTCGTCACCGTCGTTGGCCGCCCTCACGACGGCCGCTCCCTCCGGGTCGCGCCAGATGTCCACCCAGTGCAGTCGCCGGGCACGGTGGCCCAGACGGAGGCGCAGCCGCAGGCAGTACGTGCAGCCCGGCCGCCAGTAGACGACCGGCCGGCCGTCGAGCGCGCTGCGCCGCTGTGCCTCCCGCGCGCTGGTCGAACGCGGGAAAACCAGCGGCGAGTTCACACATGCGAAGAGCGCGGATGCCGCGAGCAGCGCAGCCCCCGCGCCGTACGATCCGTCGAGCAGTGGAGCCGTGGCGGCGACCGCGCCACAGACCACCAGCACCGCCGGCAGTACCAGGCCCCGCCTCACGGCGGTTCCGGGCTGCCGAGGAGCCGGCTCATGACGACTCCCGGACCACCAGCTCCGTCGGCAGTGTCAACTGCTGCCGAGGCGCGCCGTGCTGGGTGATGTCGGTGAGGATCCGGGCCATGGTCCGGCCCAGTTCCTCCACCGGCTGACGCACCGTCGTCAGGGGCGGGTTGGTGTGCCGGGCGAGCACGGAGTCCTCGAAGCCCACCACGGCGACGTCACCGGGCACCCGCCGCTTCTGGCGGCGCAGTTCGGCCAGGGCGCCGAGCGCCATCAGGTCGGACGCGGCGAAGACGGCGTCCAGGTCCGGCGCGCGTTCAAGAAGCAAACGCATCGCACGGATGCCGCTCTCCTCGCTGAAGTCGCCCGCCTCGATGAGCAGTTCGTCCGCCGGCCGGCCCGCCTCCTGGTGGGCGACGCGCCACCCGGCGAGCCGGCTGCGGCCGACGTCCATGTCCTGCGGGCCGGCGATCGTCGCGACCCGTGTCCGGCCGCTCCCCAGCAGATGCCGGACCGCCTCGGTGGCCCCGCCGGCGTTGTCCGAGTCGACGTAACTCAGCTGCTCGCCCGCGTCACGGCGGCCGGCGAGCACGGTGGGCAGGCCCATGTCGTCCAGCATGCCGGGCAGCCGGTCGTCGCTGTGGACGGAGACCAGGAGCACGCCGTCCACCCGCCGCGTCGCCACCGACTCGGTGAGCTGGTCCCGTTCGGCCTGGTCACGCACCAGCATGAGCTGCAGCTGGGTCCGGCTCTCGGCGAGGGCGCCGCTGACACCGCGGATCAGCGCGGCGAAGAACGGTTCCGATCCCAGCCGGCTCTCCGATTCCGGGATCACCAGGGCCACGGCGTTGGTGCGGTTGGTCACCAGGCCCCGGGCGACCGAGTTGGGGACGTAGTTGAGCTCTTTTATCGCCGCCAGCACCCTGGCCCTCGCGTCGGCACTCACCAGGTCCGAACCGTTGACGACACGGGAGACCGTGGTGCGGCCGACGCCGGCCCGGGCGGCGACCGTCTTGATCGTGGGACGGCGGTTGCCGGTCATGTACTCCCCCCTCGGCGGCCGCGGCGGGGATGCCTGCCGCGGAGGTGACCAGCGGCAATTCTTGCAGACGCCGCCGCGGGCATCGCACCGTTCCCGGACCGGCCCCCGGGCTCCGTGTCCGGTTCGTGATGACAAGTTGTTTTCAAGTTATTGACAGATCCATCCATGAGCCAGGAGTCTTCGATGCGTGGTGGGAACGTGCCCACCGAGAAATGGGCACGTTCCCACTTCTACCAGAGCCGCTGTAGTCATCGCGAAACTCGTCACTCCGATGTGTCAGCGCCGTCGCTAGGAGGAGATCCATGGGCACTCTCGGTTCATTGCGTACGAAGGCGGTGGCGACAGCCGCTGCCGTCGGCGCGCTGACACTCGTCGTCGGCTGCAGCGGAGGCAGCGATTCGGCCACCGGCGGGAGCAAGAAGGACGGCAAGGTCACCATCACGATGGGCCTGTTCGGCGTGATGGGCATCAAGGAAACGGGACTCCTGGAGCAGTACGAGAAGGAGAACCCCGATGTCGAGATCAAGGCCGAGATCGCCGGTGACGAGCAGACGTACTACACCGCGCTGCAGACCAGGCTCGCCGCGGGCGACGGTCTGAAGGACATCCAGGGCATCGAGATCGGCCGGGCCAAGGAGATCACCGAGACCCAGTCCGACAAGTTCGCCGACTTCACCGGGACAGCGGGCACCGACCACTTCCTGCCCTGGAAGCAGTCCCAGATCAGCACCACGGACGGCAAGGTGCTGGGCCTGGGTACCGACATCGGCCCGATGGCCGTCTGCTACCGCAAGGACTACTTCGAGAAGGCCGGCCTGCCCACCGACCGCGAAGAGGTCGGCAAGCTGTGGGAAGGCGACTGGAACAAGTACGTCGAGGCCGGCCGCACCTTCAAGAAGGGCTACAAGGGGGGTGACGTGGCGTTCATGGACTCGGCCAGCGGCCTGTTCAACGCCATGGTCTACGGCCACTCCGAGCAGTACTACAACGAGAAGGGCGACCTGATCCACGACAAGAACCCGGTCGTCAAGGACGCCTGGGCCCTGTCCGCCGACGCCGGTGAGGAAGGGCTCACCGCCAAGCTGCGTCAGTTCCAGCCGGGTTGGGACCCGGGTCTGGCCAACGGCACGTTCGCGACCGCCGTGTGCCCGGCCTGGATGCTGAGCCACATCAGCGAGAAGGCCGGTGACGCGAACAAGGGCAAGTGGGACGTCGCCCCCGCGCCCAAGGGAGCCAACTGGGGCGGAGCCTTCCTCAGCGTGGTCGAGAAGAGCCCGGTGAAGGAAGAGGCCCAGAAGCTCGTCGCCTGGCTGACCGCGCCGGAGCAGCAGGCCCACATCTTCACGGAGATCGGCAACATCCCGTCCTCCCAGCAGGCGCTGGAGAGCGACGCGGTGAAGAACGCCAAGTCGGAGTACTTCAGCAACGCTCCGATCGGCCAGATCTTCGGCACTGCCGCGCAGGAGATCCCGGACAAGCAGGTCCTCGGCCGCAAGGACGGCACCATCAAGGACACCTTCTCGCAGGGCCTGGCCCTGATCGAGCAGGGGACCTCACGTGACGAGGCGTGGGACACCACCATGGAGCGTGTGGAGAAGGCGGTCGGCTGACCGGTCGCCCCTCGGTCGTCCGGGCCCGCCGCCTCCGGCAGGCGGGCCCGGACCCGGCTCATACATCCGCTCTCAGGAAGGAAGTCCGGTGGCCACCTCCACCACCAACGCCCCGGCCGGCGAGGAGCCGCCAGGCACGCCCCGTAAGACCGGAGGCGAGAAAACAGCCCGGCGGCGCAGCGCGCTGCTGCACCGACTGGACATCAAGGGCGCGCCGTTCGCGTTCATCGCGCCGTTCTTCATCATCTTCGCCGCCTTCAGTTTCTACCCCCTCGTCTACACTTCGTGGATCTCCCTGCACGACGTGGAACTCGCCACCCTCGACGTCATGGAGTGGGTGGCACTCGACAACTACGTCGAGCTCTGGGGTGACTCACGCTTCTGGAACGCGTTGCAGAACACCATCACCATCGGCGTCATCTCCACGGTGCCGCAGCTGATGATGGCCCTCGGCATGGCGCACCTGCTCAACTACCGCATGCGCGCGTCGCTGTTCTTCCGCGTCGCCTCGCTGGTCCCGTACGCCACCTCGGTCGCCGCCGCCGCGCTCGTCTTCACCATGATCTTCGAGCGTGACTTCGGCATGATCAACTGGGCTCTCGGCTCGGTCGGTATCGACCCGGTGAACTGGGAGGCCGACAAGTGGCCCGCCCAGGCGGCGATCTCCACCATCGTCATCTGGCGCTGGACCGGCTACAACGCCCTGCTCTACCTGGCCGCCATGCAGGCCATCCCCGCCGACCGGTACGAGGCCGCCTCCCTGGACGGCGCCTCACGGTGGCAGCAGTTCACGCACGTCACCATTCCCGGGATCCGCTCCACCATCGTCTTCACCATCGTGCTCTCCACGATCGGCGCCACCCAGCTGTTCGGTGAACCGCTGATCTTCGGCCAGGGCCCGAACGGCATCACCGGAGGCGCGGACAACCAGTACCAGACGCTGGGCCTGCTGCTGTACGAGGAGGGCTGGAAGAACTACCAGATGGGCCGCTCCGCGACCGTCGCCTGGGCGATGTTCATGCTGCTCGTCCTCGCCTTCGTGGTGCAGCGCCTGATCAAGCGCCTGCGTTCCCGCACGTCCTGACCTGGAGTCGTCATGACCACTCACAGCCTCCCGGTCCGGACGGAGACCCCGGACCAGACACCTCCCGAGAAGCCGGCCGGCGGCGGCCGCCGGCTGCTGCGCCAGCGCGCCGGCCGCCAGCACCACGCCGGCCCGCTCGCCTACGTCCTGCTCGCCATCATGGCGGTGCTGTCCATCTTCCCGCTGTACTGGACGATGGTGGCCGCCTCCACCGACAACACCCGCGTCAGCCAGACGCCACCACCCTTCCTGCCGGGCCCGAATCTGTTCAGTAACCTCGCCCGGGCCTGGGACGAGGCGGCCATGGGCAAGGCCATGATCAACAGCCTGATCGTGGCCACGGTGATCGCCCTGTCCACGGTGCTGTTCGCGACGCTGGCCGGGTTCGCCTTCGCCAAGCTGCGCTTCAAGGGCCGTAACGTCCTGCTGTTGCTGGTGATCGGCACCATGGCGGTGCCGCCGCAGCTCGGCGTCGTACCGCTGTTCATCATGATGGCCGAGCTCGGCTGGTCGCAGCAGCTGCCCGCCGTCATCTTCCCCACGCTGGTGAGCGCGGTCGGTGTGTTCTTCATGCGGCAGTACCTGTCCGAGGCGCTGCCCGACGAACTCGTCGAGGCCGGACGCGTGGACGGGGCGCACTCGCTGCGGATCTTCTGGAGCATCGTGCTGCCCGTCGCACGGCCCGCCATGGCGGTCCTGTTCATGATCACCTTTGTGCACGCGTGGAACGACTTCTTCTGGCCGTTCGTGGTGCTCGACATGACCAACCCGACGGTCCCCGTCGCCCTCACCCAGCTCAGCGCCGGCTATGTGCGCGACCAGTCACTGATCATGGCGGGCGCGCTGCTCGGCACGCTGCCGCTGCTGCTGATGTTCGTCGTCTTCGGCCGCCAGATCGTCAGCGGCATCATGGCGGGCGCCGTCAAGGGCTGACCACGCCACGCCCCCGGCCCGCACCACGCCCCACCAGGCATTCGCCTGCGAACCCCCCTCTCCCGAAAGGACTTACGTGGTCACCGCAGCTCAGCAGACCGCGTCCGCCCCGGACGCCGCCCGTTCCTTCCCCAAGGGCTTCCTCTGGGGCTCGGCCACCGCCTCCTACCAGATCGAGGGGGCGGCTGCCGAGGACGGCCGTACGCCCTCCATCTGGGACACCTACGCACGCACCCCCGGCCGGGTCCGCAACGGTGACACCGGTGACATCGCCACCGACCACTACCACCGCTGGCGCGAGGACGTCGCGCTGATGGCCGAACTCGGCCTGGAGGCCTACCGGTTCTCCCTCGCCTGGCCCCGCATCCAGCCCACCGGACGCGGCCCCGCCGTGCAGAAGGGCCTGGACTTCTACCGGCGTCTCGTCGACGACCTGCTGGACAAGGGCATCCAGCCCGTCGCCACCCTCTACCACTGGGACCTGCCCCAGGAGCTGGAGGACGCCGGCGGCTGGCCCGAGCGGGTCACGGCCGAGCGGTTCGCCGAGTACGCGGCCCTCGCCGCGGACGCCCTCGGCGACCGGGTGAAGACCTGGACGACCCTCAACGAGCCCTGGTGCAGCGCCTTCCTGGGCTACGGCTCCGGTGTCCACGCCCCCGGGCGCACCGACCCGGTCGCCGCCCTGCGCGCCGCCCACCACCTCAACCTGGGCCACGGTCTCGCCGTGCAGGCGCTGCGCGACCGCCTCCCGGCGGCCGCCCAGTGCTCGGTCACCCTCAACATCCACCACGTGCGGCCGCTCACCGACAGCGACGCCGACACGGACGCGGCCCGCCGGATCGACGCGCTCGCCAACCGGGTCTTCACCGGCCCGATGCTGCAGGGCGCGTACCCGGAGGACCTGTTCAAGGACACCGCGGAACTGACCGACTGGTCCTTCGTGCGCGACGGCGACCTCCAGCAGATCAACCAGCCGCTGGACTTCCTCGGCGTCAACTACTACACGCCCACCCTCGTCTCCGAGGCCGACGGCAGCGCCACCCACGCCTCGGACGGACACGGCAACAGCGCCCACACCCCCTGGCCGGGCGCCGACAGGGTCGCGTTCCACCAGCCGCCCGGCGAACGCACCGCGATGGGCTGGGCGGTCGACCCCACGGGCCTGTACGACCTGCTGCGCCGGCTCTCGTCCGACTTCCCCAAGCTGCCGCTGATCATCACGGAGAACGGCGCGGCGTTCGACGACTACGCCGACCCGTCCGGGAACGTCAACGACCCGGCCCGGATCGCCTATGTGCGGGATCACCTGGCGGCCGTCCACCAGGCCATCGTGGACGGTTCGGACGTGCGCGGCTACTTCCTGTGGTCGCTCCTGGACAACTTCGAGTGGGGTTACGGCTACAGCAAGCGCTTCGGCGCGGTCTACGTGGACTACCCGACCGGCACCCGCATCCCCAAGGCGAGCGCGCGCTGGTACTCCGAGGTCGTCCGCAGCGGGGTCCTGCCCGGCGCCTGACCCGCCGGGAGCGGTGCCCGTCTGCCTCCCCGGGCGGGCACGGCCCCGCAGGTCCGCCCCTGCTCCCCGCACACGCGGAGGGCGGGGGCGGACCCGTTCCCACGCCCGGGGCCGGCCCCGGACGGCCGTCGCGCCGCCCTGCGCTACGGAGCGTCCGTGGCCGGCGGGTCCGGGTCCGCCGGGGGGTCCAGCGCCGGCGGGGCGGGGGTGGGCACGACCTGGCTCGGTGCCGAGGTCACGGGCTCATGCGGGGACTCGGTGACCACCGGCGCCACCGGCGGACTGGGCGTGGGGGAGCGGCCGTCGCTCACCGGAGGCGGGGCGAGCGGCACCGTGGGAGAGACGGGCCTGTCGGCCTTCGACGCGTTCTGCAGGGGCAGGACGACCAGCGCTCCGGCGGCACAGACCAGTCCGACGCCGGCCACGGTACGGACCAGCCGGCGCCGCGCCGCGCCGCGCCGGATCGCCTCGAACCGGCCGGGCGGCGGGCCGAGGGAGTCGGAGGCGGGCCGCAGTATGACGGTGAGGGGGTCGTCGGCGCCGAACTCCGGATCCTCGTCAGGGCGTGTGATCAAGGGTTCTCCTCAAGTGGGCTCGGAGCAGTTCCCGGGCCGCGTGGAGATCGGCCTTGACGGTTCCCTCCTTGCGTCCGGTCACCGCGGACACCTCCCGGATCGGCATGTCAGCGTAGTAGTGCAGCAGGATCGGCACGCGCAGCCGTTCCGGCAGCGACTGCACGAGCAGGCGTACGGACGGATCCGACTGTTCGTTGTGCGGCCGGACGGCGGCCTCGGTGCCCACCCGGTGGACGGTCCGGCGCTCCCGCTCGAGTTTGCGCCAGTGGTCCCGTACCAGGTTGGCCGCGGTGACGTAGAGGAAGCCGCGGGGTTCCGCCACGGAGGTCCAGCGGGACCACAGCCTGGTGAACGCCTCCGAGGCGATCTCGTGGGCCGTCTCGTCGTCGTCGACCAGCCGGCGGCACCAGCCGGCGAGACGCGGATAGAGGGCAGCGAAGAGTTCGGACGCTGCCTGCTCGCGGGACCGTTTCAACGCTCTCCATGGTCGTGGCGGCACCGATGGCGTCGTACCGCTCGCGGAAGGGGCCCCGGGCCGCCGGCACGGGACCGGCGGCCCGGGACCCCGGTGACGGGTCAGGCGATCGCGGCGCGCAAGGTGGCGAACACGATCACGTTGTCGCGGTACTCGTCCCCGACACGCGGGCCGCCGCAGGTGATGAGCCGCAGCTCCGCACGGTCGACGTCCCCGTAGACCTCCTCGGTCGGGAAGTCGGCCTTGGCGACCGTCCGGACCGAGCCGACGGCGAACTCCGCCGCGGTGCCGTTCTCCAGGTGTGCCACGATCCGCTCACCCCGGCGCAACCGCGCGAGATGGCGGAAGACGCCGTCCCCGTGGTCGCCGACCGTGACGTGGCCGAGGATCACCGACGGACCGCGCTGGCCGGGCGTCGGTGAGTGCCGGTACCAGCCCGCCCGGTCGTCGGCCGTGAGCGGAGGCACCTCGACCGTGTGGTCCGGGGCCAGCCCCAGCCTCATGACCGGGGTGTCCACCGCGATGGCCGGAATCTCGAGCCGGACCGGAACCGAACGCCGCAGGGCGCGCGCCGGCTTCGCGGACGACCGCCCGGCCGGCTCCGTGCTCCGCGGACGCCCGTCGGCCCCGCCGCCGGTCCGGTGCCCGCCGCCGCAGCCGGCCAGGAGGGCCCCCGCGGCCGCGGTGGCGAAGGCACGCCTGGAGAGCGGGGTCATTCCGCTGTCGCCCGCCGACGCCGAACGAGGAAGACCGCCGCACCCCCGCCGGCGAGCACCGCGGCGGCACCCCCGCCGATCAGCGCGCCGTCGCCGCCGGACTCCGCCGACGCCGGAGCGGTACCGGTGTCGGGCGCGCCCCTGGGTACGACGGTGACTCCGCCGGCGTCCTCCGCCGGGGCCGGCTCACCGTCCTCCGGGGCCGCTTCCTGGGCCGGGGTCGGCGTCGCGCTCTCCGCCACCTTGGTGTCGGGAACGGGGGAGGGGTCGTCGGCGAACGCGGGCATCGCGCTCGCCAGTACGGCTGTGCACGCGAGTGCCGCGGCACTCAGGACGGTTCGGCGCATGAATCGCTCTCTTTCCTCGGTCCGCCCGCACGTGATCCGGCGGGCTGGGTGATGGATCGTGCGGAGAGACGATGCGGGGACGGACCGCGTTGCAAAGAAAGAGTAAAGACGCGTTCGAGGTGTCCCGACGGGCCCTCAATCGAGGATGGCGGTCGCCTCCACCTCGACCAGCACGTCGGGCTCGAAGAGGTAGTCGACCCCGATCAGTGACGACGGGGGGAGCGGCACCGGCAGTCCGATCTCCTGTGCCACCTGCTCGACCCCCGCCATGAAGTCACCGATCTTCTCGGGGGCCCAGTCGGTGACATAGAACGTCAGGCGCAGCACGTCGTCGAACGACGCGCCCGCTCCCGCGAGGCCCGTGGCGGTGTTCCGCAGTGCGTGCGCGACCTGCCCGGCCAGGTCGCCCGGGGCGACGGGGGACCCGTCCGCGGTACGGGCCACCTGGCCGCTCACATGGACGTGACGGGTGCCGGTGCCGACGGCGACATGCGCGTACGGCGTGGGGCGCATCATGCCTTCGGGGGTGAAACGACGGACGGACACAGGAGTCTCCTCGGTTGGTGCTTGCAGGTATACATTTGATATCTGGTGGACGCAGGACACTTCAAGGAGACCAAGTATCGTGACGGATACCGACGACAGACACGACGGCGCGCTCGAGGTCGCGCCACCGCACCGGGAACTGCTCGACCAGGTGCTGGACAAGTGGTCGCTGAGTGTTCTGGGTGAACTCTGTGAACGGCCCTGCCGTTTCAACGACCTGCGCCGCGCCATTCCGGCCGTGACGCAGAAGTCGCTCACCGCGACCCTGCGGCGGCTCGAGCGCAACGGGATCGTCGAACGCGTGCTCCTCAGTTCCCGCCCCGTCGCGGTCGAGTACCGGATCACCCCGCTGGGCAAGACCATGCGGCCGCCGGTCGAGGTACTGCTGGAATGGGCGGCCGCCCACCTGCCCGAGATCGAACGAGCCCGCCGCGCCTTCGACCTGGAGTGAACGCGCATGGGTGCCCCGCCCGGGACCCGGTCGGCCGGCCTCGGTGTGACGTGGGAGGCAGGCGACGCCTCACGGCTCTGATCGGCGTTCCGCCGAACTGCGCCTCGTGTGCGGGCGTTCGGGCGATCCGGTCGCCGTTCGGCTGACAGAATCGACGTACACGGGCAGCGCTTCGACGGGAGTGGGACGTATGGGGTCAGTACAGGACGGGGCAACCCGGTCGACGGAGACGGCTGTTCCGGCGGGGCGGACCCGGTGGGGGCTGTTCGCGCTGATCCTCGGGGCGCCGGCGCTGCTCGTGTTCGCTCTGCTGTTCACCCTGCTGCTCTGGGTGCTGGTCAGCTGACGCCTCCGGGTTCGCGGCACCTTCCACGCTTGACCTGAACCGGACTTGAGGTCCTACGTTCACCGCAGGGCCGCGGAACCGACCGCCGGCGCCGTTCCGAGGAGGTTCACCATGGGCGGGCGCACAGCGCACACCGAGATCCCCGACCGCTACCGGCATGCCGTGATCCCGCACATCATGGTCGACGACGCCGCCGCGGCGATCGGCTTCTACCAGCGGGCGTTCGGCGCCCACGAGGACTTCAGGGTCGATGCTCCGGGCGGCGGGGTCCTGCACGCCGAGATCACCGTCGGCCGGTCGGTGCTGATGCTGGGGGACGCCAGTACCGACGAGGCGGAGGCCGGCGCCTTCGCCGCCCCGGTCTCCCTCGGCGGGGGGACCTCCGTCGCGCTGCATGTCTTCGTGCCGGACGTCGACCGTCTGGCGGAGCGGGCGGCGGCCGCCGGGGCGGAGATCCTCCAGCCGCCGACGGACATGTTCCACGGGGACCGCACCGTCATCCTCAGGGATCCTTCGGGCCACATGTGGGTCTTCCTGACCCATCTGGAGGATGTGACGGAGGAGGAACTCCGGCGCCGCCTGGCCGCCGCGGGATGACCTCACCTCACCTGGGCGACCGCACCGCACCCGGCCGGCTCGGCCGGCCCGGTCCCTCCCGGGTCGGCGGACCGCTGAGTGGCTGGTGCGGCAGCCGGGCGGCCGGTGCCGGTCGGGGGCCGGCAGCCCTCGACGACTTCGGCGATCCGGCCGCCGCGCCCCTGTTCAGGCCACCGTCCGGTCGGCGACGGGAGAAATGCCCAGCCGCTCGGCAACCGTGCCGAGCGCGTCTCCCAGGGGGAGCGCGACCCGGCTGAGGGCGTGGCGGTCGCCGCGGGTGGGGTCCCGGTTGACGATCAGTACCGGTGTGCCGGCCAAGGCGGCCTGGCGGACGAACCTCAGCCCGGACATCACGGTCAGCGAGGACCCGAGGACGAGCAGCGCGGACGCCTCGCTGACCAGGGCGCGGCAGTGCTCGACCCGCTGCGGCGGTACGTTCTCACCGAAGAACACCACATCCGGTTTGAGGATGCCGCCGCACACCGTGCAGGGCACCACCCGGAAGTCCCCGACCTGCTCGTCGCTGAGGTCGGCGTCACCGTCCGGGTTGATCCCGGCGGCCACGGGCGCGAAGCCCGCGTTGGCCTCCTCCAGCCGCGCCGCCAGTTCGGCGCGCGGGCTCAGGGCGCCGCAGGAGAGGCAGACGACCCGCTCCAGGCCACCGTGGAGTTCCACGACGCCCTGGCTGCCCGCGGCCTGGTGCAGACCGTCGACGTTCTGGGTGATCACGCCCGAGAGCAGGCCGTGCCGCTCGAAGGCGGCCACGGCCCGGTGTCCGGAATTCGGCCGGGCGCGGACGAAGGTGCGCCGGCCGAGGTGGCTGCGCGCCCAGTACCGGCGCCGGGCCCGGTCGCTGCCGGTGAAGTCCTGGTAGGTCATCGGCGTGTGGCGGGTCAGGCTCCCGCCCTCGCCCCGGTAGTCGGGGATGCCCGACTCGGTGGAGATACCCGCCCCGGTCAATACCAGCACACCGCCGGGGCGCAGCGCGTCGGCGACCGGTTCCAGGTCCGTGGTGCCCGGCGGCAGGCCGTCGGCGGGGGTCCAGCTCAACGTGGGGCGCATGCGCATGCAGCCAGGGTACGGAACCCGGCCCCCACCCGGCCGGACGCGTCGCTTCTCCCCGCGCAGGAGGCCGGGGCCGGCCAGAGGGTTCGCGGGCCGGGTGCGCGGTACCGGCTCACCTGCCGCCGGTCGGTGGCGGAGGGGCATGCGGGAGGACCGGACGGGTGGCGCGCCGGCGTGATCGGCCGACGCGTGCGCGCGGTGGGCGGCGGTCCCGGGGACGGGGTGGCCGTCCCCGGGAGCCGCCCGGCCCGGTGGTCAGCCGCCGACGTTGACGTCGATACAGGCGTAGAACGCGTTGGTGGTGTCGGCCACGTTCCAGACGGCGAGGACCTTCTGCTGTCCGGTGAGACCGCCGAAGTCGACCTGGTGGTTCACCACCTCCCCGGGTTTGGCTCCGCCGTCGTCGAACAGCGCGATCCGCTGACCGCCGGCGTAGTACTCCCAGGTGCTGGTCGCGTGCTGGGCCGTGAGCCGCCAGGAGAACGTCGTGTTCCGGGCGACGGGCGTGACCGTCCAGCCCCGGCTGTCGTCGTCCAGTTCGTCGAAGCGGCTGTTGCCACCGCTGCAACTGGTCAGTCCCTTGGGCCCTTCGACGCTCTGCGGTTCGTAGGTGATGTCCCCGCAGGAGACGGTGCCCGCGGCACACTGGGCCTGACGGCTGGGCGGATCGGAGATGTAGCCGTGCGCGCTCGCCGACGAGGCGGGCAGAGCGACGGCGACCACGGGGGCGAGAGCCGCGCCGATCAGCGCGGCGGTCTTCTTGCTGGTACGCATGGGGAACTCCTTCACATCGGATCGTCCCCGGGCGCGCGTGGTCGTGGGTCATGGGTGGGGGACCGCACGCGGCGGGTCGACCGCTCGTGGGTGGGGCCAAGAGGCGCGAAGGTGGCGCGCTCTCACCGTCCTCGCGGGGAAGTGGTCGGGGTCCGCGCAGGTCAACTCCGGAAGCGGAGCGGTGAGTTCTGTTGGCCTAGACCATACAAGCGGTAGGCGTGAACGTGTCAAGAGTGGGGCGTGGCCGCACGGGCGTGGATGCCGGGCGGTGGTCAGCGGCCGGTCGCGCCGTCGATGAGTTCACGGAGGATGTCCGCCTGGCCGGCGTGACGTCCGGTCTCCTCGATCATGTGGGTGAGTGCCCAGCGCACGCTGGGGGCAGCACGGTGGGGCCGGGGGCGCGGCACGGGCGAGGCGAGATCGGCGCACTCGTCGAGCACCTCGTCGGCCCGGGCGACCGCCTCACGGTAGCGGGCGACGACATCCGCCACACCGTCCTCGGGGGAGACGTGGAAGGTTCCCTGCCAGTCGGCGACCCGGTCACCGAGGAACGTCGCCCGCTCGACGGCCGTGAGGTGGTGGAGCAGACCGAGCAGGTTGGTGCCCGACGGCACTCCAGGGGTGCGGACCTGCGGTTCGGGGGCGCTCTCGACCTTCGTGGCGACCGACTCGCGGAGGTAGTCGAGGAACCCGCGAAGGACTTCCGCCTCGCTGTGTCCCGTGCGGGGCGGCGGGGTGTCCTTGCGGCTTCTGCGGGGTGGGGCGGGAGGCATGGGGTCTCCTCGTGGAGCGGCGCGGGATCAGGCGGTGCGGAGGACGAGCAGTACGTGGTCGGTGACCTCGGCGGTCTGCCCGTCCGGTCCGGTCGCGTTCCTGGTGTGGGCCCCGGCCCTCTCCACCGTCCACGTCCGCGGGTCCAGGGCCATGTCCGCGGCGACCTCCCGCGCGGTGGGGTACCGGACTCCGGGATCCCGACTCCACGACCACGGGGCGGTCGAGCCGTGGTCGACGACCAGCAGACGGCCGCCCGGCCGCAGGCTGTGTGCCGCCGACCGCAACACGCCTGCCCGGTCCAGGTCGAGGGGAGTGTGCAGGTAGTGGACGGACACGAGGTCGAACAGGCCGTCCGGGAAGGACACGCGCAGATCGTGCCGCCGGGCGCTGATCCGGCCGTCCACGCCCTGGGCGACCGCAAGCCGGGTGAGGCGCTCGACCGCCACGGACGACACGTCGACGGCGGTCACCTGCCAGCCCTGGCGGGCGAGCCACAACGCGTCGCCACCGGCGCCGCACCCTAGGTCCAGCACCTCGCCGGCCGGCAGCCCTGCGACCGTTTCGGTGAGACGTGCGTTCGGCCGTGGATCGGCGACCGTCGGACGGTTCGTGTGGACGCCGTCCCAGAACCTGGCCGCATCGGTGGTACTCATCAGGGGCTCCTTCTGCCGGGAACCCGGATTCTTCCGCAGCCCTGCGCGTTCCGGCACGCCATCATGCCGGAACGGCAAGACGGACCCGGGCCGCTGCCGGAGGGCGCTGCCGCTCCGACGCCCCGGGCCGAGGCGGTGCGGCCGACCTGGCGGGCGCCGTCAGGCGCGGCGGGCGCGGATCATGAGAGCCGCTCCCGCGGCCACGGCGAGCACCGCCGTGCCGCCGAGTACCGCGCTCTGCGTGGCCGCACCGGTGGCGGCGAGGGCGGGCCGTGCGTCGTGCGCGGCCCGCAGGATCAGGTCGGTGACCTCGTCCGGGTCGGTCTCCAGCACGGCGTGCGGGGCGTCGATCTCGACGGTCGTGGAACCGGCCCGCTCGGCCATGAACCGCAGGTTGTCCGTGCCGATCGTGCGGTCGTCGGTGGGGACGAGCGCCCAGGACGGAATGGTCTTCCACGCCGCGGCCCTGCCCGGTTCGCTGCCCGAGAGGGCGGTCGCGGGCCGCTGCGAGGCAGCCAGTACGCGTGCGCGGCTCTTCTCGAGACGGTCACTCAGGAAGACGTCGCTGAACTTGTCCGGCTTGAGGTACAGGTCGACGTTCGCGGCGTCGCCGCCGAGCGGGACGGCGTCCAGGGCGGTGGGGACGGGGGCCGTGGGGTCGTCCGTCACACGGCTGCCGGGGTACTTGGCCGCCAGTTCGAACGCGGACTCGCCCTCGGCGGGAGCGAATCCGGCGATGTAGACGAGGGACTCGACGTTCGGGTTGCCGGCCGCGGCGTTGGTGATGACAGCGCCGCCGTAGGAGTGGGCGGCGAGGACGATCGGTCCCTCGATCGCCTCGAGCCGGGCAGCGAGGTACTCGGAGTCGCCGGACAGGCTGCGCAGCGGGTTGGCGGTGGCCACTACCGGATAGCCCTGTGCCTGGAGGCTCTCGACGACTTCGTTCCAGCCCGAGGAGTCCGCCCAGTAGCCGTGCACGAGTACGACGGTCGGCTTGGCGCTCCGCTGCGGCTCGGCCGCCTCCCCGTTCTCGGAGGCCGGCGAGGGGCCGGCGGCTATCAGAGCGGTGGCCGGGAGGAGGAGAGCCAGGGAGAGCGTCCGCCGGGTGGCGCTGTGCCGTGTGCGCTTCATCGTCACTCTTTCGTGGAGGGGAATGACTGATGAGACGACAGTGCACGCCGCCGACCGGCCCCGCAGTGCCGGTTGATCCAGGTGTGTGAAGATCGCACGAGATCGCACGAGAAGGAGGCGAGCGCGTTCCGGGGGCGGGCGGGGGCCCACGGGGCATCGGCTCCGGCGAAACCGGTGGCCGGCCGAACCGGTGAGCGAGGCGACAGCGCCGGTAACGTGGATTGTTCCCGCGGAGGGGCATACGGGGAAGGCGAACCATCGGGAGAGGCACACACAGCCGGGCATGACCGGCGGCGTGCGCCGGCCCGCTCAGCGAGGAGGACGCCATGGCAGGGCCGGAACACACGGAGCCCGTTCACGAAGCGCTCGTGCCGGCCTCTTCGGCCGCGCTCACCGGAGCGCTGGAGGTCATCGGCGCCGGAGCCTACGTCGTCGACGAGGAGGGCTGCATCGTCGCTGTCAACGGCCGGGCCGAGCGGCTGCTGGGCCGGACCGCCGGGGAACTCCTCGGGCAGGACGCGCACGACCTGCTGCACCGCGGACCGCACGGGCAGCCCATTCCGAGAACCCAGTGCGCCATGCGGCAGCCCTTCCACTCCGGACGCACCGCCCAGGCCGACGAGGACTACTTCGCGGCCGCCGACGGCTCCGTTCTGCTCATCTCCTGGCTGATCACTCCGTACGACTACGGTGACCACCGCACCGGCACGCTCGTGGTCTTCCACACTCCCGAGCCGTCCCAGCCGCCCCTCGCACCATCGCCGCGGACGTCCCAGTCCCTGTCGGAACTGCAGCGGCTGGCCCTGCTGGCCGAGACCACCACCCGGCTGACCTCCACCCTCGACGCCGACGAGGCGCTGGACCGGCTGGTGGCCCTGGTCGTGCCCCGGCTGGCCGACTGGGTGATCGTCGACCTGATCGCCGAGCGCGACGAGGTGTGGCGGACGGTCGTCGTCCACGCCGACGGTGACACCCTCGTGCGGCACGAGGACCTCCAGGGTCCGATGCCGCCGATTCCCCAGCAGTCCCCCATGCCCCTCTCCAGAGCCCTGCGGGGCGTCTCCTCCACCCTGGCGGGCCCGCAGACGTACCAGGGGACACCGGATTCCGGGATCGCGGCCGAGCAGGGGCGCCTGTTCAAGGCCACCGGAATGCACACCGCGGCCATCGCGCCCATCCGCAGCACACGCGCCGTCCTGGGCGCCCTGACGCTGGGCCGCGCCGAGAACCCGGAGACCTTCGCCTCCGCGGACCTTCCACTGATCGAGGACATCGCGCGTCGCGCCGGCCTCGCCCTGGACAACGCCCGCCTCTACCAGCGCCAGCGCAAAGTCGCCGAGACGATGCAGACCCATCTGCTGCCCCAGATGCCGGGTGTCCCGGGCCTGCGGATGACGGTCCGCTACCTTCCCGCACCCGACGCCTCACATGTCGGCGGCGACTGGTACGACGCCTTCCCGCTGTCCCCCACATCCACCGCTCTGGCCATCGGCGACGTCGTGGGCCACGACCTGGAGGCGGCAGCCGGCATGGCACAGGTCCGCAACATGCTCCGCGCCTATGCCTGGTCCCAGCAGGACCCTCCCAGCCGCATCGTCGAGCGGCTCGACGCGGCCATCCACCACATCACCGACGTCGACATGGTGACCTTGATCTTCGCCCGTATCGAAGCGGCCGAGGACAATCACTGGCGGCTGTCCTGGACCAACGGGGGGCACCCTCCGCCCCTGCTGGTCAGCCGGGACGGCCTGGCGACCTATCTCACCGACGGGCACGGCATTCTGCTGGGCACCCAGACGAACCTCCCGCGTCCCGACGCCACGGCACTGCTCCCGCCCGGATCCACCCTGGTGCTGTACACGGACGGCCTCGTCGAGGCGCCCGGCCGGCCCCTCGACAGCGGTCTGGACCGCTTGCGCCAGCATGCCGCGGCCCTCGCCCACCGCCCCCTCGCCTCCTTCTCGGATCAGCTGCTCCGCCGGGTGCGCCCCGCGGACAACGACGACGACGTCGCCCTGCTGGCCCTCCGCGTGCCCTGGGACTGACGCGGGAGCCCTGCACAGGAGGAGGCGGAACCAGGACCGGAGCGAGTCCGCCACCCCTGGCCTCATGGGACGGCACACCGTGCCCGGCCGTGCCTCCCCGACACACTCCGGCCTTCCGGCCGGAACGCCCGGACCATCCTCCGTACCGGTTGCCTGGGCGGTTGACCGGCGACCGGCGACCGGTGGTGGGCGGCGGGCTGCCGGCCTCCCTCACGACTCGACGGCCCTCCACGGCGTACCCGGGCCGGGGCCGCCCCGCCGCGGTTCGCCTACGCTTCCCCCGTGCCTGCTTCCCGCCTGCGCCGCGTCGCCGTCCTCGTCTCCGAAGGCGCCAAGCCCCTCGACGTCGGGATTCCCGCCCAGGTGTTCACGACCCGGGCGAGCATGCCGTACGAGGTGCGGGTGTGCGGCGCGGCCCCGGGGCCGGTCGCCGGTGGCGACGGTCTGTCGTACCACGTCGCCCAAGGGCTCGAGACGCTCGAATGGGCCGACATCGTCTTCATCCCCGGCTATCGCTTCCCGGACCGCGAGGACCCGCCGCGGGCCGTCGTCGAGGCGCTGATCGCCGCCCATCGGCGGGGTGCGCGGCTCGCGGCCATCTCCACGGGTGCCTTCACCCTGGCTGCCACGGGAGCGCTCGACGGCAAGCGGGCCACGACCCACTGGCACTACACCCGGGCGCTCGCGGCCCGGCACCCGTCGGTCCGGGTGGACGAGAACGTGCTGTTCGTCGACGAAGGCAGCGTCCTGACGTCGGCCGGCGCCGCCTCCGGCATCGACCTGTGCCTGCACATCCTGCGCGGCGACCTCGGCGTCGCCGCTTCCCACCACGCGGCCCGGCGCCTGGTCGCGGCGCCCTATCGCAGCGGCGGCCAGGCCCAGTACGTCCCGCGCAGCCTGCCCGAGCAACTCGGCGAGCGGTTCGCCGCCACCCGCGAATGGGCGCTGCGCCGGCTCGGTGAACCCCTCACCCTCGGCGAACTCGCCCGGCACGCGGCGGTGTCGCCGCGGACGTTCTCACGCCGCTTCGTCGAGGACACGGGCTACACACCGATGCAATGGGTGATGCGCGCCCGCATCGACGTGGCCCGCGAGTTGCTGGAGCGCTCGCAACTGAGTGTCGAACAGATCGCCGCCGACGTCGGCCTGGGCACGGGGGCCAATCTGCGCCTGCACTTCCAGCGGATCCTCGGCACCACTCCGAGCGAGTACCGGCGCACTTTCACCCGGGTCGACTAGGGTCCCGCCCGCGGTTGGCGCGATCCTTTCGAACCGTGGCGTTCGTGCCGCTGCCACCGGGCCGGACCGGGCGCGACCCTGGCAGGGGACGACACGAAGGGACCCCGCACATGACTCGCATCGCGATCAACGGATTCGGCCGCATCGGACGCAACGTGCTGCGCGCGCTGCTCGAGCGCGACAGCACCCTGGAGGTCGTGGCCGTCAACGACCTGACGGAGCCGGCCACTCTGGCGCGGCTGCTCGCCTACGACACGACCGCGGGCCGGCTCGGCCGGCCGGTCACCGTCGACGGGAACGCTCTCGTCGTCGACGGCCACCGCGTGACGGTGCTCGCCGAGCGGGAGCCGGCCCGGCTGCCGTGGGCCGAACTCGGCGTCGACATCGTGCTGGAGGCGACCGGTCGCTTCACCTCCGCCACGGCTGCTCGGGCCCACCTCGACGCCGGCGCGAGGAAGGTCCTGGTCAGCGCGCCGTCGGACGGTGCCGACATCACACTGGCGTACGGCGTGAACAGCGACGCCTACGACCCGGAACTGCACACCATCGTCTCCAACGCCTCGTGCACGACCAACGCGCTCGCTCCACTGGCCGCGGTCCTCGACGAACTCGCGGGCATCGAGCACGGATTCATGACGACCGTGCACGCCTACACCCAGGAGCAGAACCTGCAGGACGGTCCGCACCGCGACGCCCGCCGGGCCCGCGCCGCGGCCGTCAACATCGTGCCGACGACGACGGGCGCCGCCAAGGCGATCGGTCTCGTGCTGCCCGGCCTCGACGGCAAGCTGTCGGGCGACTCGATCCGGGTGCCCGTTCCGGTGGGTTCGATCGTCGAGCTCAACACGACCGTCGGCCGGGACGTCACGCGCGAGGACGTACTGGACGCGTACCGGGCCGCGGCGCGGGGGCCGCTCGCCGGAGTGCTCGAGTACTCGGAGGACCCGCTGGTGTCGTCCGACATCACCGGCAACCCGGCGTCGTCGATCTTCGATTCGGCCCTGACCCGCGTGGACGGCCGGCACATCAAGGTGGTCGCCTGGTACGACAACGAGTGGGGCTTCTCGAACCGTGTGATCGACACCCTCGCACTCCTCGCCGCCCGCTGAACCGGCGGCGCGCTGCCCGGGCACGAGGGCCGCGGTGGAACGACGCAGGTACACGCGTGAGGTCACGCCGGAGCTGCGGGGCCGAGGTCGAGGCGTGCGGCCACCGGAAGGTGGTCGCTCGCCGTCGCGGGCAGGGTCCGGGCCGAGGTGGCCTTCGCGCCCTTCACGAAGATCTGGTCGATCCGCACCATCGGGAAACGTGACGGCCAGGTGAACCCGAAGCCCGCACCGGCCGTGGACTGGACCTCGTCGAAGTGCCGGGTGAGGGGGCGCAGCGCGCGATCCCCGCCGACGCCGTTGAAGTCACCCATGACGACGACGGGTCGCGCGTCCTCGGCCGGCAACTCCGCCGTGAGACGGCGGAGTGCCTCGTCACGTGCGCCCGTGGTGAATCCGGCGGAGTTGACCCGAACCGACGGCAGATGCACGACGTAGGCGGCCAGGGGGCCTTCCGGGGTTTCCACCGTGGCGCGCATCGCCCGGGTCCACGGCATGATCGGCAGCGAGTGGGCGTCCCGGAGGGGGTGGGTGCTCCAGAGACCCACCGTGCCCTCGTAGAAGTGGTACGGATAGGCGGGGGCCAGGGCACGCTCGTATGCGGGTGCCGTGGCGGGGCCCAGTTCCACCAGCGCCAGGACGTCCGCCCCGGACGCGACCAGGCCGCGTACCGTGCCCTCCGGATCGGGATTGTCCTGGTTGACGTTGTGGCTGACCACGGTGAGATCTCCGCCCGGCGACGACTTGTCGGTGAGGGTGCCGCCGAAGACCGTGAGCCAGACCGTGACCGGCAGGAGCAGGGACACCGTCGCCACCCGGGACCGGCGCAGCAGCGCCGCGGCGGTCAGTGCGGGGATCGCGAGGGCTGTCCAGGGCAACAGCGTCTCGACCAGACTTCCCAGGTGCCACGGGGTGTCGGGCACCCGGTCGTGGGCCGTCACCACCGCGGCGAGAAGGACGGCGAGTCCGGTCGTCACGGCTCCCGCGTACGGCGACCGTCGCGGCCGGAACCGCCCGGACGACGGCGGTGCCGGCGGCGCCTGGGTGTCCTCCGGCGGACCCGCCGCCGCGTCCGGGGTCAGCGCCTGTCCCTCGCGGGCTGTCGAGGCGCCGGTGCGTGTCGTGGCCATCCTCGTTCAGCCCTCCGACCGGGGGGAGGCCAGCCGGCCGCGCAGCCCGTCGATCAGCGCACGGCTGTTGTCCAGTGCCGCCCGCAGCCCCTCACCGGCGGTGGTGCCGGCCCGCTGGTGCAGGACCGCGCCCAGCATCATCAGGTCGCGGTCACCGACGCGGACCTCGCAGGCCCACAGGAGATTGCCGCCCGCCGGGGTGCTGGAGCCGGTCTTGAGACCGATGACGCCCGAAGTGCCCAGCAGCGTATTGGTGTTGGAGACCGGACCCGCGCCGGGGACGGTGACCGTCCGGGTGGCCACGATGTCACGGAACACGGGATTCCTCATCACCTGCCGGGCCAGCCTCAACTGGTCGACCGCCGTGCTCGTCGTCGTCACCTCGATACCGCTGGCTCCGGTGTAGGTGGTGTCGGTCATGCCCAGGTCGCGCGCGGCCCGCCGCATCTTGAGCACGAAGGCCTCCTGACTGCCGGAGTCCCAACGGGCCAGCAGACGGGCGATGTTGTTCCCCGATGGGATCAACAGCAGCTCCAGAAGCTGTCGTTCGGTGTACCGGTCGCCGGCCCGGACGGGTACCGTCGACTCGCCCCCGACCCCCACCTCGTGGGCGGCCTGCCGGTCCACCTCGATCCGGGGGCCCCGCTCACCCGGTCGCAGCGGATGTCCGGTGAGGATGACGTGGGCGGTCATCACCTTCGTCAGACTCGCGATCGGTACCGGCCGCCGTTCGCCCCGCACCCCCAGGGAACCTCTGCCCTCCAGCGCGACGGCGCTCTGGCCGTCCCCCGGCCACGCCACGTCGGACCCCTCCCCGGCCGCGGGCCGGCCGGCGTCCGTACGGGGGGAGGAGACACCGTGATCGCGGACGGCCCCGGGGCCGGGCCACACCAGGGTGACGACGATACCCAGTGCGACCAGGAGAAGCAGGGCCGTCACACCGACCACGGTGCGGGGGCGGCGGGCGGGGGGAAGGAACATCGGAAGCGACCTCCGGAGCTGACGCACAGGACGAGTACGGCAGCAAGGCTGCTGGCGCGATGCGTCCGGACGACGGATGCCGGAGCGCTGTGAGCCCTCGGGAAACCATCCGTCGTGTATCAGCGGGCCGGCCGGCGCGGCGGAGAGGACGGGGCGTGTCTAGGGCCGCGCGGAACCGCTGGGACCCGCCTCGCACAGGTCCGCGGGAGCCGTTGCCGGCAGGCGCACGACCGCGACCGCCCCGCCGTCCGCGGGGTCGTTCATGAGGTTCAGGGCCGCCCCGATCACCGTGGCCTGGCCCCGGGCGATCGTGAGCCCCAGACCGTGGCCGCGGCCCCGTTCGGCCGCGCCCGTACGGAACCGCTGGGGTCCGTTCGCGAGGAGATCCGGCGGAAATCCCGGTCCGTGGTCCCGTACGGTGATCGTCCGGCCGGAGACGGTGATCTCCACGGGCCGGGCACCGTGCCGGTGGGCGTTGACGACCAGATTGGCGACGATACGGTCCAGTCGGCGCGGGTCCGTCTGCGCGACCGGGACGCCGACGGCGCTCACCGTCGCGGTGAGCCCCGTTCTCGCCACCGACTCCTCGACCAGCTCGGCCAGGGCCACCTCCCGCGGCCGGAACCGCTCGGCGCCCGCGTCGAGACGGGAGATCTCCAGCAGGTCCTCGACCAGGTCCCGCAGCACCCGGACCCGGTCTCGCACCAGTTCGGTCGCCTCACCCTCGGGGAGCAGACCGGCGGAGGTGACCAGCCCCATCAGCGGTGTGCGCAGCTCGTGCGCGACATCGGCGGTGAAGCGCTGCTCACCGGTGATGCGTTCCTGCAGACTGTCGGCCATGGAGTCGACCGTGGCCGAGATCTCGGTGATCTCGTCACCGCCCCAACAACCCATGGCGGTCCGTGCGTCCAGATCCCCCTCCGCGATGCTGCGCGCCGTCCGGGCCACCCGGCGCAGCCGTCTGGCCGGCACCTCGGTGGCCAGCGCCGTCACCGGGACCACGACGCCCAGCGTGAGCAGGGAGTACTTCCACAGGTGCCGGTCCAGGGCCTGCCGGGTGAGCAGGTCGGCGGTCATGTCGGTCCGGATCGCGTACAGCTGCCCGCCCTCCCTCCGTGCCGCCCAGAAGACGGGTGCCGGGGGCTCGTTCTCGTAGAGCGTTCCGCTGCCGTTCCGTTCCACCTGCCGAAGAAGGGACGCCGGAAGCTCGCCGGGCGTCGCCGACGGCGGAGCCCCACCGGTGGTACGGGCGTCCCGGATCTCCCTGTCCAGTGTGCTGATGGCCTTGGCCGCGCCCTCGTGCATGGACCGGTCCAGTGTCGACCTGTGCACGAGCAGGCCGACGGTGAGGGCCATCGCGGTACAGGCCAGGGCCACCAGGCCGATGACCTTCCAGTGCACCGAGCGGAGGTTCAGCAGTGCGCGCACGATCGACATCAGGCGTTCCCGGGGTCAGCGCCGCAGCTTGTAGCCGAAGCCGCGGACGGTTTCGACGCGGTCGGCGCCGATCTTCTTGCGCAGCCGCTGCACGCAGAGGTCGACGACCCGGGAGTCGCCGTCCCAGCCGTAGTCCCACACGTTGCGCAGCAGGGTCTGGCGGCTCAGTACGACACCCGGATGTGCCGCGAACTCGAGGAGCAGGCGCAGTTCGGTCGGGGCCAACGCCACCTCCTCACCGCCCCGGTGGACCTCCAGGGCCGCGGGATCGATGGCCAGATCGCCGAAGACCAGCCGGGCGGGCGTCCCGGCGGGGCCGGCCCGCTCGGTCTGCGCGGCCGGCGTGAAGGCGGCCCGGCGGAGCAGCGAACGGATACGGGCCACCAGGACGGGGGTGTCGACGGGTTTGACCACATAGTCGTCGGCCCCGGCCTCCAGTCCGGAGACCACGTCGAGGGAGTCGCCGCGAGCCGACATCATCAGCACCGGGGCCGTGCTGGTCTCCCTGATCCGGCGGCACAGCCCGATGCCGTCCAGGCCCGGCAGCATCACGTCGAGCAGCAGCAGGTCGTGCGCACCCTCGCGGAAGAGCTCGAGCCCCGTCAGCCCGTCGCCCGCAACCTCCACGCGGTAGCCGTAGCGTTCCAGGGCCATGGCCACGGATCTCCGGATCACCTCGTCGTCCTCGACGAGCAGAACGGTGACGGGAAGGACGGGGGAGGTATCAGACATGTGGATCCATCGGGCGCGGTACCGGAAGGTCGGTCCTCCATCATGCCTGGTCGGACGGCTTGTCGTGGGTGACGCGGGGTCACGGCCCCACTACGGGTACCGGCCTGTCAGGGCAGATACACAGCAGATACACAGCAGATACACAGCCGCTGCGCAGCCGAGCGGTAGCGGACACACGTTTGCGCGGCCGCCGCTGCGCAACCGGGCGTCCCGGAAACATCCGCGCCGGACGGCCGGCACCTGATGCGCGTGGGGTGTCAGCCCTGCCGCTGGAGGAACGTGAGGAGAGCCGCTGTGAGCTCGGTGGGCGCGTCCTCCTGGACGAGGTGGCCCGCACCGGGGATCGGTCCGGGCGTGGCACCCGGGATGCGGTCGGTGAGCTGCTGTCCCTCGCCAGGGGAATCCAGGTGTCCTCCTCGCCCCGGCACACCAGAGCAGGGAGGGCGATCTCCCCTGGGGGAGGATGTCAAGGGTCGCTGTTCCTCTCAGGAGCGGGTGGCGTCCGTCGGGACGACGAGGCCGCCGGGCGCTCACCGGTGGACGCACCCGCACAGGGGAGGCCACGCACGTCTTCCCGCCGGTCCGGCCGACAGCCGGTTCGCGGTGCCGTCCCCGACGTCCAACTCGACGGCCCGAGCGGAGAATTCCGCTCTCCGAGGTATTCGCGCGTCTGTGGGCGCGATGACTGGGCATACGGGCTTCATCCTGACGAGAGGAGCTCGCTCATGCTCGGTATCATCGCGGCGGTACTGTTCTTCATCGCGTTTCTGATCAACGCGGCGGAGATCGGCACCAACGACGTGTTCTCTTCGGTGAACGTCATGTTGCTGGGGTTGACCGCCTTGGCCCTGCACGTGGCGGGCATCGGGGCCGGCTGGTCCCGCAGGCGCTGACGGGGCTGCCCCGCGAGGGCCGGCGCCCGGACCGGCGGCCCTCGCGCTCCCGGTGCGCCGAAGCCGGTCCGGTCCCGGTCGCCGGCCGAAGTGCCCTGCCCCGCCGGTCCGGTGGTCCGGCGCCACTGTCGTACGGGAGGCACACCGTCTCTCCGGCGGGCCTCGCCGTGACCTTCCGCATGGCCGTCAAATAACCTCGTGCGGAAGACGGCAGATGCCGTGGGCGGTTCGTCAGGGAGGCGATGGTGTTCGCGAGGGGAACGCGGTTGCTGGCGGTCGCGGCGGTCGCGGCCTGCATGGTGATCCTCGGACCGAGCGCACCGAGCGGGCTCTTCTCCGCCGAGGCGCCGCCCGTGGGTCCCGCGCGGGACGTCGTGCCCAACCGGGTCATGACGTGGAACATGTGCAACCCCTGCGGAGAGAGCAATGCCGACCGGGCCTCGGAGATCGCCAGGTTCGCGCCCCAGGTCGTCGGACTGCAGGAGGCGTGCGAACGGGACGTCGCACGGATCAGGGACCATCTGGAGAACCTCTACGGGCTCGTCTACCACGTCGAGTACGGGGCGGTTCTGAAGAAGTGGAGCCGCTGCGGGGGACTTCCGTGGAACCCCGGTGGCTACGGGCAGGCGATCCTCTCGGCGGCACCGATGACGGACCAGGTGAAGGAGGAGTACCCCGACGGCGGATCGGAGGACCGCGGCTACATGGCCGTCACCACCCTGGTGGGCGACCGGCCGGTCCGGGTCTTCAACACCCATCTCGCTGAGCGCCGTCAGGAAGCGGTCCGGGCCGAGCAGACGGATGTGCTCGCCGCGGCGATCGCCCGGCACGAGCGCGCCATCGTGCTCGGCGACTTGAACGCGGTGCCGGACACCCCCGAACTGACCCCCATATGGGCGCTGGCGGAGGACACCGACCCCCGGTGCCGTCCCTCGGACACCGGCGCCTGCACGCCGACCACCGACTGGCGGAGCAAGTTCGACTACATCTTCCTGCGCGGTGTCGCCCCGCTCCGGCACCGTGTGTGGACCACCCCGTACTCGGACCACGACGTGCTGCACACCGACGTGGACATGGCGTGATGCCCCGCTGGGCCGCGCACGACCGGCGCGGCCCCGGGCGGCCCTGAGGGGGAGGAGTCAGTCGGACGGGTCACCGGTGCCCCTGCCGCGTCGCGCCGATGGCTGCGGCGGGCGTCGCGGTCGAAGACGCCCGGGATCTCGCAGGTGCCGCCGGCGGTGGCGACGGCGTGCGGAAGCACCGTGGGGAACTCGGCGGCCTGGTGGGTCTCGACGCGCAGACGCTTGTGCCCCAGCATGAGGATCGCCGGACCGGAGATGACGTCGTCGGTGGCGGTCTCCACCAGCTGATCCAGTGACGTGTCCAGGGCGCGGGCAAGGGTGACCGGCTGATCCAGCGCGAGCCGCCGCTGCCCGCGTTCGCGATGCGGCTCAGCGTCGACCGGCTGACATGGGAGCGTGGCCGGCTCCTCCAGGGACAGTCCTGGGTGACCCGCAGGGCGCGCATGCGTTCGCGGACGAGGCCGTCCAGCTCACCTCACCTTGCGTCACGGGCCGGGGTGCCGCTCGCTGTGGGTCCGGTCAGGCCGACTCCAGCAGACGGGCCGCCATGGTGCGGGCCTGCCGCAGGCGACCGCTGTCGCCTTCCAGGCCGGCCCGCACCATGGCGCCCTCCAGGAGGAACGCCAGGTGTTCCGCCAGGGTGCGAGCCGCCTCGGGACAGCCGGGCAGCAGCATCCCGACCTGATCGGCCATCAGGCGCTCGACCTCCTCCTTCTGCCGGCGCACCAACGCCCGTCCCGCGTCCCCGGCGGGCAACTCCCCGGCGGCGTTGAGCAGTCCGCACCCGCGGAAGGTGTCCCCGCGGACGGGCTCGGCACTGTCGACATAGGTGTCGAAGACGGCGAGTACGCCGTCACGGGGGCCGTCGGCCCGCTCCAGCCGCGCGCGGTACCGCGTCAGCCACTCCTGGTGCCGGGCGTCCAGGTAGGCCAGGACGAGATCGGCCTTGGAGGGGAAGTTGTTGTACAGGCTCATCTTCGCCACACCGGCGTCGGCGGTGATCGTGTCGATCCCGGTCGCCGTGACCCCATGGGCGTAGAAACGCCGGGCCGCTGCGGCGAGGACCCGCTCCCGGGCCGGCCGCCGCCTCCCGGCGGCCGGTGTCCGCTCCGACTCGGACATCTCACACCTCGACTTCACTAGGTAGACTGGTCTACCTAGTATAGGTCGCGCGGCGGACATCCGTGCCGCCGGGCTCCCCCGTGCCGTCCATCCCTTCCATGGAGCCACCATGACCCTTCTCACCAGCGACCTCGTCGTCGACGGGGTACGCCTCGCCTACCGGGACCAGGGCCGGGGCATGCCTGTGATCTTCATCCACGGCACGCCCTCCCACTCGTACGAATGGCGTGACGTCGTCCCGCACATCGAGGCGGACGGCTTCCGGGCCGTCACCTACGACCTGCTCGGCTACGGCCGCTCCGAGCGGCCGGTAAACCGCGACACCTCGGTCGCCGCCCAGACGGACCTCCTCGCGCACCTTCTGGACGCGCTGGACATCGAACGGGCCGACATCGTCGCGCACGACATCGGCGGCGCCGTCGGCCTGCGCTTCGCCGTGGCCCACCCCGAGCGTGTGCGGCGGCTGCTGGTCATCGACTCGGTCAGCTACGACTCATGGCCTTCCCCGACCTGGCGCCGGATCATCGACGAGCACCTGGACGACTGCATGAGCATGTCGCAAGAGGCGTTCGACGATCTGCTGACCCGCCAGCTCGAGATGACCGTCGCGGACGGATCGCTCATGACCGGCGGCGTTCTCGAGGCCTACCTGGCGCCCCACCGCTCCGCCCTGGGCCGTGCCTCGTTCTTCGAACACCAGGTCCGCCACTACGACGCGAAGTACACCGAGGAGATCAGCGACGCACTCGGAGGCCTGTCCGTGCCCGTGCGCGTCCTGTGGGGCGAGGAGGACCGGTGGCAGCCCCTGCACTACGCGCGGCGGCTCAGCGGCGCCATTCCGGACGCCGACCTCGTCACCGTCCCCGGCGCCGGCCACTTCCTCATGGAGGACGCCCCCGAACGCGTGGTCGAGGAGATCAGGACATTCCTGTCCGCCCCCTGACCGCCACCCCGCCCGCGCTGATCCGACGGCCATCGGGTCCCTGCCGGCCTCGGGCGCCGGGGCGGACGGGGGCTGAGCGGCCCGACGACCCATTCCGCTACTTCGGTGACGAACGGTGGATGTCACCGTCAGGCCGCGACCGCTCGGGGCCGCGCGGCAGGAGGTCCGCCCCCTGCGCCGACGCGACGCCGGGACACGTCATCGACGACCGGCGTCGTGCCCCGGCGTCGCGTCGGCGGACCGGGGGAGCCCACCGGGAATCAGGACTGCGGCCGCTTCCCGTGGTTCGCCGCGTGCTTGCGGCGTGACTTCTTCTTGCGGCGCCTCTTCGACGACATGTGCGTCTCCTTGGTGACGTCGGCAGGTGAGATCACGTCTCACCGTGTGGTTCTCCGGGCCGGTGTACGGCAGACGGCCCGCGAGCCATTGTTCCGCGAGGCGCCGGCCGCCGCGACTCGCGGGCCCGCCGGACGACACGGGTTTCGGGGCGGGGCGTTGCTTCTGCGCCCCACGGAAGTTGAGCCGGGCACACGGCACACGTGTACGTCCCGCCCCGGCCGTCGGACATGGTGCCGTACCGCCCTGGCCCGCCCCTCCCACCGGAGGCCGTAGTGACGCACCACCCCGCAGACCGCTTCCCCCGGCCGGCCGGCCCGACGCCGGCGGGCCGGCAACTGCCCGAACCACGACTGCTCAGCGGCGTCTACGGACTCGTCCTGGCCAGCGCGCTGGCGGCCGCCCTCGACTCCCCGGACGAGCAGACCGACCCCGGATCGGACGCCCTCTGGGTCCTGTTCACCGCCGTGGCCGCCGCGGCCGCCCACGGGTACGCCCACGTTCTCGCGCACCGCATGTCGGCCGAGCGCAGCGGTCTCCGGGTCGGGCTGCGCGCCATGCTCGGGGAGTGGCCGGTCGTCGCGGCGGCCGTACCCACCGTGGTACTGCTGCTGACCGCTGTCCCCTCCTGGTGGAGCGAGAGCGACGCGGTGGACGTCGCCCTGCTCCTCAACACCTTGCTCCTCGCGGCCGGCGGAGGGTGGACGGCGCGTCGCGCGGGCCGCGGCTGGCCGGCGTCCCTGCGGGCCGCGACCGGGGACATGGTCATCGGCCTGGTGATCATCGGCGCCAACGCCCTGATCAAGTAGCGGCTCCGGCCCGGGTCGCCGGAACCTGCCCTTGCCACACCCGCACTGCCCCGGGCCGCCGGGCCCCCCGCGCCCGCCGGTACGCGTCGAACCGCCCGGGCTCCGTTCCGCACGGCGGCCACCGGCGCGCAGAACCGCCGTCGCCGGCAGGGGCCCGCGTGGGCCGAGCAACCCGTCGGCGTGGACGGCGACTTGCTAGGGTGCGCCGGACAGCGCACGAAGGTGGTACGGAGAGGAGCCGGGGCGACGATGCAGGCATCCGAGGCCCGGCGCGCGACGGCCGCGGCGCTGTCGACCGCCGCCTCGCTCGGCCTGACCGCCGACGATGCGACCGTTCTCCTCGACTCGAACAAGCTCACGCTGCGTCTGCTGCCGTGTGATGTCCTGGCCCGGGTGGCGCCCATGGCGGACCAGGTGGCGCGGTTCGAGATCGACATCGCCCGGCGGCTCGCCGCCTTCGGGGCCCCCGTGGCCGCTCTCGATCCCCGGGTCGAGCCACGCGTCCACGAGCGCGACGGTTTCGCTGTCACCTTGTGGACCTACTACGAACCCGTCCCCGAAGAGGTCGCACCGGCCGGCCACGCCCGCGTGCTCGAGCGGCTTCACGACGGCATGCGGAATCTCGACATCCCGTCGCCCCGGTACACGGACCGGGTCGAGCGCGCCCGACGACTCGTGGCGGACCCCGCCCGCACTCCGGCGCTCACCGGCGCGGACCGGGAACTGCTCGGCGACACGCTGCGCGACCTGACCCGGCGGATCGGCGAGCGCGGCGGCGCCGAGCAGCTGCTGCACGGCGAGCCGCACCCCGGCAACGTGCTGGCCACGCGGCACGGGCCGCTGTTCATCGACTTCGAGACGTGTTGCCGTGGACCCGTCGAGTTCGACCTGGCCCACGCGCCCGAAGAGGCCGGCGCCCACTACCCGGGCGCAGACCCGGACCAGTTGAGTGACTGCCGTCTCCTCGTGCTGGCGGTGATCACGGTCTGGCGCCATGACCGGGACGACCGGTTCCCGGACGGGCGCCGGCTGGGCAGGGAGTGGCTCGGCCGGATCAGGTCCGCGGTCGATCGCTGAGCGCGGGCCCCCGACGTCACAGCGGGACGGGGCTTGTTCCGGGCTTCCGCCTCGGCTCCGGCCGGCCGGAGGGCGCACGCGTACGCCGGGAACCGTCCGGACCACGCGCGCGGTCCGTGCCGGGCGGAACGCGGCCGGGTGGGAGCGGCAGGGCTGGGGCGGCGAGGCCGGTGACCGGGCTCCGGCCGTCGCAGCGGCGACAGGCGAGGGCATCCGGACCGAGGCGGGACGACGCCTGGGCGAGCACTGTGGCCAGAACGCGACGGGCGCGCCGGTTGCCGCATCGCCGGCCCGGTCCGGCAGCCCGTACGCCGGTGGCAGCGTGACCGACGCGGTCACGCTGCCACCGGGTGAACTCCCGGGCGAGAGGCGAAGGTGCCAGGTGCTACCTCAGAGTGAGCGCGTAGACCTGCACCCGGGGGTCGTTGCGCAGGCCGAGAGAGCGCACCGTCCTCGAGGCGTCGAGGTCCGCGGAGGAGGCGAACAGCCGCACCGGCGGGCCGTCCACGCCCTGCCCGCTCTTGATCCGGTGCGGCATCTCCAGCGCCACGGCGCCGCCCTCCGGTGTCGCTCCCGCCCAGTCGCCCACGGTCACCGGCACCTCGGTGGTGGTCCCGTCGGTGTAGCGGACGGTGAGCAGGGTCGCCACCGGGCCGTGGTGGGCCGCGGCGACCAGGTGCAAGGTCCCGTACGACCCGGCCGGGAGCAGCATGGCCTGGCCGCGGGCCTCGACGAAGTTCGCGGCCGTCCCGGACGGATCCGGCGCGTGGTAGGTCACGCCGTCCAGGACGGCCGGTCCCGCCGCCGGCAGCAGATCACCGTCGTAGCTCCACCCCGATCCGTCGAAGTCGCCCTCGTCGGAGGCCGCCACGGTCGCGGTGCCGTCGTGGTTCACCTCTGTGCCGAGGTCCACGGCACATTCCTCACGGACGTCCGCCGCACAGCGGGCGGCGGAGCGCACCTCGATGGCCGCGACGCGTTCCACGTCCGGCACCCCGTGCGCGGCGGCCGTGATCCGTACGGTGTAGGAACCCGGCGCGGTGCCCGCCGGGACGGTCACGTCCACCGCCGCGGTCCGCTGCACCGGCAGCCGCCCGGACACCAGCGGGAAGGGTCTGCCGGTCTTCACGGTCCAGCCCCGGGGCGCCTTCGCCTCGACGCCCACCCGCAGGGTGCCGGGGGACTGGCCCAGTACGTCCAGCCGCAGACGGACCTGTTGCGCGCTGTCGGCCGCAGGCACGACGTCGGAAACGGTCCGGAGCGACGCGTCGAGGTGCCGGCGGGAGTCGGCAGCCGCGCGGTTCACCGAGGGCGGCTCCGCTCCCTTCTTCGTACCCCAGGCCGACGGCTCGGCGGCCATCTCGAAGCGGAGGTCCCCGCCCCTGGCGACCGCGTCCCAGTCCAGCCAGGTGGCGCGCAGGTCCTTCCCGGCGAACCGCGCCCGCTTCACATACCGCCGGGAGTCGCTCGTGCCCGGTGCCTCGACGGTCAGGGTGCCGCCCTGCTCGTTCCCGTAGTCACCGATCCGGATGACCGCGGACGGGAACTGGGGGCTGGAGACGGCGAGGAAGCCGCCCCCGTTCGTCGTCGGGTACAGGCCGAGGGAGGAGAAGACGTACCAGGCCGACATGGTGCCGAGGTCGTCATTGCCGGTCATGCCGTCGGGTCCGTCCGTGAACAGCGTCATCGCGGCGCGGATCACGGTGGCCGTCTTGGCGGGTGCGCCGGCCCACAGGTACATGTACGGGGCGTGCAGATCGGGCTCGTTGTTCGGGTTGTAGGTCGGCTTTCCGTAGTAGTCGTACGGTGCCGAGATCCACTCCTCCCGAGCGGTTCGGGCAGGATCCGCGAGGAGCTTGTCGTACGCGAAGAAGGCGTCGAGCCGCTTCTCGGTCTTCCGCTTGCCGCCCATCAGGGACACCAGCCCGGCCGGGTCCTGGGGCACCAGCCACTGATACTGGTGGGCGCCGCCCTCGTGGAACTGGTGGCCCGCCTCGACGGGGTCGTACGGCGTCAGCCAGGTGCCGTCGGTCGTGCGCGGCCGGAAGTGCCCGATGGAGGAATCCCACAGGTTCCGGTACCACTGCCCGCGTGCCGCGAACACGCGGGCGTCCGCGGTGTGCCCCAGCCCCTTCGCCATCAGGGCCAGCGACGCGTCCGCCGCCGCGTACTCCAGGGTGGCCGAGGCGGGATGACGGCAGTCGTTGTCGCCGCCCTTGTCGGGGCAGTCCTTCCCCGGCTCCAGCCCGCTGGGTATGTAGCCGCGCTCCCGGTAGGAGTCGATGCCCGCACGGCCGTTGTACGGGGAGTCGTCCGGTGGCGTACTGAGGGCGTTCTTCCTGAGCAGCGCGTACGCCTCCCTCTCGTGGCCCGCGAGGAGGCCCTTGGACCACGCCTCGACGAGGAACGGCGTCACCGGGTCGCCGGTCATGATGTTGGTCTCGCTGTTGGCGAGCGACCAGCGGGGCAGCCAGCCGCCGTCCCGTCCGATCGCGACGACCGACAGCGCGACATCGCGGGCGACCTTCGGCTGCAGCATCTGCAGCAGCTGGTTCTGCGGCCGGTGGGTGTCCCACAGCGACAGGTTCTGGTACGGCGTGAACCCGGAGGCGGTATGGGTCTTCCCGTCGAAGCCCGCGTACCGGCCGTCGACGTCTCCGGCGATGTTCGGGTGCAGTTGCGCGTGGTAGAGGGCCGTGTAGAACGCGCGCTGTCGCTCGGTGGACCCGCCGCCGATCCGCACGGCGGCGAGCTGCCGCTCCCACGTGGCCCGCAGTGCCGCACGGGTGGCGTCGAAGTCGTACGAGTCGTCCGTCTCCGCCTCGAGGTTCTTCCTGGCGCCCTCGACGCCCGTGTAGGAGAGCCCCACCTTGACGACGACGTCACGGTCGGCACGTGCGTCGAAGGTCACCCACGCACCGTTCCCGCCCTCGCCGGCCGCCTCCCGCTCACCGGGGGAGCGGGTGCTGCCCCGCCAGGTGCCGTGCGAGGCGAACGGCCTGTCGAAGGCCGCCGTGAAGTAGACGGTGTGCCGGTCCTTGCCCGCGCAGAAGTTGCCCGCCTCGACACGTCCCTCGACGGTGCGGTCGCCGACGACGCGCACCTGCGAGCTGTAGACCCGCTGGTTGGCCTTGCCGGTGTTGAACAGGACGTTGGCGCGGTCGGTCGAGGGGAAGGTGTAGCGCTGCCATCCCGTGCGGGGCGTGGCGGTCAGCTCTGCGTCGATGTCGTACGACTTCAGACCGACGCGGTAGTAGCCGGGCTCGGCGTCCTCGTCGTCGTGTGAGTAGGCCGAGCGGTAGGCGTCGGGGTCGACGCTGTCGACCGCTCCGGTCGTCGGCATGAGGGGCAGTTCGCCCATGACGGAGCAGCCGACGCCGGACAGATGGGTCTGGCTGAATCCGTGGATCCTGTCCTGCTGGTAGTCGTAGCCCCCCTGGCCGCCGGTGTCCGGGCTGACCTGGACCATGCCGAACGGGGCACTCGCGCCCGGAAAGGTGTTGCCGAAGTTCTGTGTCCCGATGAACGGGTTGACCAGGGAGGTGAGTTGAGGGGAGGCAGCGGGCGCCTGCGCGGCGGCCGGAGCCGGGCCCAGGGCACCGCCCGCAACAACCAGTGCGGCGAGGACTGTTGACGCGCGGTGGCGCAATCGGCGAAGCGGTCTGTGCATGGAAACGGTCTCCTGTTCCGCACCCGTCGGTGCAGCGCAAAGGCGTGACCCGGCTGGATGGAACCGGACTGGATCACGCGTCTGACATCGTTGTCAACACCTGTGGCGCCGCCCGGTACGCGGGGCGCGTGAGCCACGGCGGGCGTGTTCCCCGGCTTCGTGATCGCCACGGCCGCCCTGAGAGGGGCTCAGCCCGCCTGTGCCCGGTTGACGACGCTGGTGACGAAGTGCTCCGCCCCCTTGCCACGCGACCGGACCAGCAGGCGCAGGGGCTGCGGCAGGCGCGGAGGGAGTCCGGCGGGAGCCGTCACCAGCCAGCGCGTGCGCAGCGTCCTTCCGGCCTTGACCGCGGTGGGGCGGATGGTGTTCCGGGGGACGGCCCTCCAGCCCTCGGGCACGAGGAGTTCCGGGCTGACGACGGTCGTGACGTGTGCTCCGACCGTGGTCGTGACCTCCACGGGCTCGCCGGGTTCCACGGGGACGAGGCCGTCCGGCGGTGTCTCGATGGCGACGTCGAGCCGGGGGTCCTCCGTGCGCCAGGACTGCCAGGCGGACACCCCCACCGCACCACCGTCGGCGCGTACGGCGGTGAGCCTCAGGGCGGTGGTCGTGAGGGCCCGCTCCAGGAGAATCCGGTGGAGCACGCCCCGTCGGGGCGTTTCGGGGACACGTCGTTGACCGGGCACGGGATGCCACGTGCCGCCCTGCCCCAGGTAGTGGAGCTCGAAGGAGTCGGGGGTGCGGACACCGCCGCCGTCGTCGTAGAACGAGATCCGGAGGTCCGACACGGGTGTGGGGACCCCGAAGTCCACCGTGAGCCAGTCGCTGCCGTTCGGGCTGCCGTAGGTGGTCCACCGTGACGACGGTGTATCGATGTGCAGGTCCTGCCCGTCGATCGCCTTGGCGGGACTGTCGAGGGGGAAGGTGTACGAAGCGCGCGCGAGCGGATGTCCCTCCTGTCCGACGTTGGCCAGGTCGTCCACCTCGTGGGGCAGGACGTGCTCCACGGTCCCGCCCACGTCCAGCGTCACCGGCGTCAGGTCGGCCTGCTGATGTACGCGGCGGCCGTTCAGCCACACGGTCAGCCCGGCTCCGTGTCCGTAGCGCCGGCCGTCGCGGTCCCAGAGCACGCTGAGGTTGTGCCCGTGGTAGGGGAGGTTCTCCACGGCGAAGTGATCCCAGTCGAGCGGCGCGAGCGGCGCGACGGCGACGGTGGTACCGGGCCGGGACCGGATGCCCAACAGTCCGGAGAGGACCAGGTCGTTGAAGGTGGAGTGGTGGTAGTCCTCACTGTGTCCGCGGCTGTCGTACATCCAGCGGTCCTCGTCGGGGTGGTGCGCCTCGGCGACGTACGGCGTGCCGTTCTTCCGGTGGGTCGATGCGTAGGCGCGGAGCACGGCGTAGTAGTCGGTGCGGTCGACGTGGGACTGGGCGGGGTAGTCGATGAGGAGGTTGGCCAGGGCGGTGAGCGTCTGGCTGGTGGCGAACGGCCAGCTCGGACCGTTCCAGCGGCAGCAGCCATCGAGCGCCTCGTGCATGAACCAGGGGCTGCGCCGTTCCACCGTCGTCGGGCCGAACGGCGCGGCGAACCCCTGCGGGTCGCGCAGTTGCGCCCACGCCGCCGCGTTCCGCGCCGGTGCCATGTGGAAGTACCAGGGCAGGAATCCGATCTGCTCCCGGTCGGCGAGTCTGCGCCGTCCGGGATTGCCGTCACGCATGACGTGCTTGTAGAACTGGTCCTCCTCGTCCCACAACAGGCGCTCCTGACGGGTCCGCAGAGCTCGGGCGCGGGCGTCGTAGTGGTCGGCCCTCGCGTCGTCGCCCCCGCGTCCACGGTGGCGGAGGAGCGCGGCGATCGCCCTGGCGTCGCCGTACTGGTAGGCGTTGAGCGTCGGGCGGAATCCGTCGCCACCGTGATACGGATCGTCGCTCTGGTAGGAACTCGCGGTGTACTCCATCGCGTCCCATACGGGCGTCTGCCAGTAGAGACCGGCTTCCTCGTCGAACTGCGGGGCCCATCCCTGCCACTGGCGGTCCAGTTCGGGAAGCAGATTCACTGCGTGCTGCCATCTGCCGTCCGTCGAGGCCCGGGCCACGACGGCATCCGCGATCCAGAAGGAGTACTGGTGGGCCCAGTCGGTGGTGTTCTTGTTGAGGAAGTCCGTGGCGGGCTTGGGGCCCGAGCCGCTGCCGCGCAGCCAGTAGCCGATGTAGTCGTCGAGATAGCGGTGGTCGCGCAGCCAGCGGGCCTCGCGGATGTGATGAGCGGCGGCGGCGACGATTCCGCCGTGCGGCGCGGAGTAGCCGACCGGACCCAGGAACTCCGAGAGGATCCAGCCCTCCCGCGCTCCGGTGTACTTGAGAGCGTGCTTGACCACGCGCCAGCGGTAGTAGTAGGTGTCCCGGATGACGGTGTCGGGCAGGTCGACGAAGGGGATGTTCGCCTCGTACCACTCGGCCTCCGGCAGATCTCCGAGCAGTGCCCGGTGGTCGAGGAATGCCGTTCCGGCGCCGGCCGGCGGGTAGAACGCCGTCGCGGCCGGCCGCCCGCCGGCCGCCGGCATCGTGCTGGAAGGGCCGCCCGGTCCACTCACCCGTGCGGCCGCGCCGGCCGGCGACGAGGTGCCCAGGGCCACCGAGCCGAGAACCGCGGCGCCACCGTGAAGAATCCGCCGACGATCGAGGTCCATGCGAGAACTCCTTCTGCCTGCGGGAACGAGCGCGGGAACGACCGCGAGGACGACCGCGAGGACGAGTGGGCAGACGCTGCCCGAACGCCTGGAAGCCGCTCACTGCCAACGTTGTCGGCCACGGGCCGTCCGGCTCAGACTGCCACAGGCCGGGGCCGTACCTGAAGGGTCTGTGCAACGTTAGAAAGCGCAGTGCGTGTGACGCAGCGGTGCGTGTGACGGACACGGGCTCGTCGGTCCACGTAGTGCATCCGGACACCGTCGATGTCGGCGAACTCATGGCGGAAGGTCTTCTCGAACCGGGGGTCGCCCTGAGTGACGGAGGTATGGGAGGGAGCGTCGGCGGCCGGCGGAGCGGAACAGGCCGCCGCGCCGATCGTGAGGAGGAGGGTGAGCGCGCAGATCGCCGGCGTGCGTGCGTACCGGCCGAAGCGTCGCCGTGGCGGAAACGGCCGTGCCGTGGTGATCATCATTTTGTCTCCTCGGGACGGCGTATCGGCGGTCGGCCGGACACGACGTGGGCGAGTCCCCGGCGGGGACAGGGCGGGGACAGGATCGGCCTGGCCACGCCGCCCGAACGGATCGTGTCCGCGGTCCCCGGCGCGACCGCGGGCAGCCGCTCCCCGCGAACCCTCGTACCGGCCTGCACTCAGTCTTCGAGGGCCCGGCTGTCCTGGCACGGAACCTTGCGGTTATGGCAAGATGGCGCGATGGACCGCAGGACGGACGAGGACGTACTCGACGCGGTGGGGCCACGGCTGCGTGCACTGCGCCGTGAGCGTGGAATCACGCTCGCCGACCTCGCGGCGACGACCGGCGTCTCGGAGAGCACCCTCTCCCGGCTGGAGAGCGGGCAGCGTCGTGCGACCCTGGAGCTGCTGCTGCCTCTGGCCCGTACCTACGACGTCCCGCTGGACGATCTTGTCGGTGCTCCGCGAACCGGCGACCCGCGGATCCACCTCAAGCCGCTCCATCGGTTCGGGATGACCTTTGTGCCGCTCTCCCGCAGGCCGGGCGGGGTGCACGCCTTCAAGATGATCATTCCGGCCCGGCCGGAACCGCTCGAACCGACCCCGCAGACCCACGAAGGCTTCGAGTGGCTGTACGTGCTCAACGGCCGCCTGCGGCTCGTGGCCGGTGAACGAGACCTGACACTGTCACCGGGGGAGGCGGCCGAGTTCGACACGTCGGTACCGCACTGGCTGGGCAGCGCCGACGGAGGCGCGGTGGAACTCCTCATCCTCTTCGGTCTCCAGGGGATGCGCGCACACCTGCGCACCGACCCCACCAGCCGCCCCGAGCCCCGGGGCGGCCGTGAACCGCGTACGTCCGCGGACGACGGGGCCGCGTCGCCACCCGCCGCCGGGAAGACCCGCTGAACGCTGAAGCTGCCGCTACAGCTCGTCGGAGAAGACCCCGGCCAGCCGACGCCATTCGGCGCGCGGCAGGCCGGCACCACCCTCGTCGGCGGTGAGCACCTGCAGCGCGACGTGGTCGGCGCCGGCGTCCAGGTACTCGCGCGTACGGGCCCTCACGCGCTCGGCGTCGCCCAGGGCGAACAGGGCGTCGAGGAGACGGGTGCTGCCCCCACCGTCGAAATCACTCTCCGTGAACCCAAGGCGCAGAAGATTGTCGGTGTAGTTGGGCAGTCGGAGGTACATCCCCAGCATGTTCCGCGCGGTCGTCCGGGCCCGGTCGAGGTCGGTGTCGAGCACGACCGACAGCTCAGGCGCGAGCAGCGCCTCGGGGCCGAGCGCCGCGCGTGCCTCCGCCGTGTGCTCGGTGGTGACGAGATAGGGGTGTGCGCCCCGCGCCCGTCCGGCCGCCAGCTTCAGCATCTTCGGGCCGAGCGCCGCGAGGACCCGCTGTCCGTCGGGCACGGGCGGAGCGGCGGCGTCCAGTGCGTCGAGGTAGGCCACCATCGCGCTGTAGGGCTTCGCGTACTGCGGCACCATCGGGCCGTGGCTCACACCGAGGCCGAGGACGAACCGCCCGCGCGCCCGCGCGTCGATCGCCGCGACCCGCGCCGCCACCTCCTCGGCGGGGTGGTCCCAGATGCTGAGGATGCCGGTGGCCACGGTGACCGTGCGGGTGGCCTCCACGACGGCCGCCGCGTCGCCGGGGGAGGGGCTGCCTCCGATCCAGAGTGTGCCGAATCCGAGTCCTTCGAGCTCGGCGACCGCGTCAGCGATCGCCGCCTTCCCCGCCTCGTCCACCCGCGACCTGTGCAGCGCACTGCTCCAGATGCCGACCTGTCCGAAAACCTCGCGCGTCTCAGAAGTCATGCTGTGATCAACGAAGGACGTTCCCCGCTATTCCCGGCCGGCCGGGAATTCACCCGTTTCCCGCGGAGGGCGCCTCCTCGCAGAGGATCTCGTCGCGCGGGGTGTAGCGCGTGCGGAAGGGCTCACGCCTCACTTCCCGGCCGCCGTCACGGAAGACCCGCTCCACGGTGACGTCGAAACCCTCGAGCGGGGTCTGTGGCACGCACTGCTCGTCGGTGCTCACCCTCTCGGCAGGCTGCTGGAGATTGGTACGCGGCCCCTTGGCCGACGTGATCTCGTCGTACTTCTTCGTGCCGAGGAAGGTGATGGTCACCGACGTGTCGGTGGACTCGGCCTGGATGTAGATCGCCTTGCCGGAGTCGTTGGTGAACCTCAGGTCGAGGCTGCCCCAGGCGACCGTCGCCTCACGGCCCTCGGGGTAGCGCTCGATGTAGAACGAGTGGGCGCCGTACTCGACGGGCTTGACGCCGGCGAAGAACATCGCGTTGAAGACCGTGGTGGCCACGGCCGAGACGCCGCCGCCGGGCGCCTTGGTGTACTGGTCGTCGTAGATCATGATGCCGTCCACGAAACCGTTGGCCCGGGTGCGCTCGCCGACCGTGCGGTTGAAGCTCCAGTTCTCGTCCGGCATGACGACGGAGCCGTTGATGAGGTCCACCGCCCGGCCCACGTTCGTCGTGCGGTAGGCGGCAGGCTCGAAGTCGACGGTGAAGGAGGACATCTTCTCGGTCAGCCCCAGACGCGACGCGTTCTCCCGGGTGATCTCCGGCTGGATCCTTCGTGTCTCCACGTCGCCGGTGCGGGCGGCGGTGCCCGACCCGGTGAGCAGGGGCAGTACGGCCTTGCCCAGGGCCTTGTCGGTGACCTGCACGCCGACCCTGGCGTCGGCGGTCACCGCCACTGAGTTGCCGTCGGCCCCCAACCGGGCGTTTTGGGGCGTGGCGGGCAGCTTGTCCAGGGCGTCCGCCACCGCGGGCGCGGTACGCAGGCCCGCGCTGTCGAGCTTCGGCGTGAGTCTGCCGTTGGCGTCCGGCCGCAGTGTCAGGTGCTTGCCCAGCACGGCCGGGGTGAGGGTGAACCGCTCACCGGCGGCGCTGAGTGTGACCGGAGCGGACATCGCCGGCCGCGCGAACTCGCGCACCGCGCGCCGTACCTCCTCCGACGTGACCTTCGGTTCGTCATCGCGTGCGGGCAGCGTTGTCACCGAACCCCCCGTCCCGCTCCGGAAGGCGGAGCGCAGGGTGTCGACCGCGGCCTCCACGTCCAGTGCGTACCCGGTGCGCGGGGCGGTCTGCTCGATCCGCCCGTCGGTGAAGGAGACGGCGCCGTCACGGACCTTCTGGTCGAGTGTCTCCGACAGCTTCACCAAGGCTGTACGGGCTTTGTCCCGGTCGGTGCGCACGACCGGCTCGATGTCACCGCCCGAGCGGAACAGCCCGCCGATCACGCTGACCGGATCGGCGCCGGTGGATGCCGCCCGGTCGAGGGTGGCCCCGATGTCATGGGTCAGTCCCGCCTGCCGCGCGTCGACCGCGCCCTCGCGGTCGCCGACCCGCACGGCCAGCTCCGCCGGACCGGTCGCCGGCAGTTGTCGCTCCAGCCTCTGGGCGGCCTCCGTGCGGGACAGACCTCCGATGTCCACGCCTCGCACCGTGGTGCCCGCCTCGATCTCACCGCCCGTGAGCAGCAGTCCGGCGAGGTACAGCCCGCCGACGCCGACGGTCAGAGCGCCCCCGGCCCAGGCGACGGGCGGGACAGCAGCCATCCGGGGGACGGACGGTATGTGAGGGCGCATGAGTCTCCGATCGGTGTGACGTGTCCCCGATGTCGTGGCACTGGGTGCGAGGTCAGTCGACAAAGGTACGCACAATGCGGTGCCAAACGGAATTTCCCGCTCACGTCGGTCCTTTTGGATCACCGTCGGCACAGCGGACGCACCGCGCCCGGTGCGTGCCCGGACCGGCCCGGACGGGGGCGGCGGCTCCGTCCGGGCCGGTCCCGGCTGTGACGTCTCTCTCGTCGTCCCGTCGTCGCGCTCCACAGGGTGGCAACGGGACGGTGACGCGGGGCCGGGTGTGCGCGACCCGCCGACCGTCACCCGTCGCCACGGACAGCGGCGGCATCGACGAGGACGGGGGCCGGGACCTGGCCCCGGTGCTCGCGGAGCGCGCCCGGCAGGCACAGAACGGGGACACGCCTTCAGCCGGCCCCGGCGGCTGACCGGACGCCTCCGACCAGGTGCGTACAGGGCGTCACCGGGGCGGGGGATAGGTCAGAGATCCGTTGTCGACGCGGGCATGCGGTGTCAGGACGGCCGGCTTCGCCGACGTGCCCGACATGATGTGCACGACGTCCACACCGGAGACGATCAACGCGTCCGTGATCAGCCGCCGATGGCACCGCCACGGCACCGCTTCACTGCACATGATCGCGGGCCGCCCGTGCCGGGCCAGTCCCCGGAGTTCGGCAAGCCCTTTCGTGAACGCTTCGGTGCCCATGTAGTCGGCGTAGTCACGGAAGGCCTTGACCTGCCACCCGCCGTTCACGCTGGGTACGCCCTTGGGCGTGTGACGGCGGCCACCCAGCTCGGGGATCCAGCGGTATGCGATGTCGGGTGGCAAGGCGTCGACGACGGCCGACCGGTTCCACTGCGGGTACTTCCTGGACGAAGGGAACGACCGGACATCGACCAGGCACGAGACGCCGTTTCCCCGCAGCATGCCGAGCACCTCGTCGAAACTGCGTGTCGAATGTCCGATCGTGTGGACGCGGTCCGTCATTGCGCTGCCTCGAAACCCTCGCACTTCCGCGCTTCCGCCGGGGAGACCCGTACGGACTACAGCTTCGTCAGGGCGCTTCCCTTGTGCATGGCGATGTGGTCGGTCCTGTCGCTCTTGATCTCGTACTGCGGATCCTCTTCCGAGCAACGACGTGTGTGCCCCTTGTACCGGACGTCGCGGGTGTGTATCCCGACGACGACGCCCTCGACGTGTCCGGCCTCGGAGTTCCAGCGCACGTGGTCACCCACGGCGAATCGGTCCGTCATCCCGGTTCCCTCCGTCTTCTCCGCCCGCCGGACTCCGCGGTGCCCCGAGGGTGCTCCGGAAGATCATGTCGTGCCGGGTTCCCCCCCGCCACGACGTCCAACCGCCGGGGCGGGACCGTCACCGGGTCGGCCCCTCGCCCGGCCGGGACCACGGGTGACGCGTGTGCAGCCGTGCCCACCTGCCCTCCGGAGGTCGGCCACGGACGTGCCGATAGGCTGCGGCGGTGCGCACGGTTGAGCTTCTGTTGGACGAGGCGGCGGAGCTGGCGGTCCGGGAGGCCTGGCGGCGGCTTGCGGACGCGGGACTGCCCAGTCAGGCGCGCCACCGCTCACCGACCAACAGCCCGCATGTGACCCTGGCCGCCTGCCCGGAGCTGACCGCCCCGATCCGCTGGGAACTCGCCGAGGTGGCGGCCGCGCTGCCGCTGCCGGTGCGGTTCACCGGCGTGGTCCGCTTCGAGCGGCCCACCTCGGTGCTGGCCTGGTCGCTGGACCTCGACTCCGTGCTGGCCGGTCTGCACCGCCGGGTGTGGGAGGCGGTGGTCTCGGACAGCCCGCCCGGCACCCTCAACCCCTTCCACGAACCCGGGCGCTGGAGCCCTCACATCACCCTCGGCCGCACCCGGCGGGCCGGCGCCTTCGCCGGCCGGCGCGTCCCCGCACTGCTTCCGGCGCCGCCGCTGTCGGCCCGGCTCGTCACCCTGCGCAGCTTCGACACGGAGACCGGCGCCCTTGATGTGCTGCAGCCCCGCAGCTGAGTCGGAGTCACCCGTGGACAGCCGGGTTCCAGTGGAGGAGCGGACTCGTTTCCGCAGGACATGCCCGGGAACGTGAGAGTCCGGGGCAGGGGCGCAGGTGTCCTCCGACAGGCTTCCGGTACGTCCCGGTCTGCCGGTCGGCGGGGTGGTTGCCCGGCGTGGAACATCGGGAGGGCCGGGGTGCGAGGATGGAGCGTATGGACGTACGAGCCAGGAACCATGTGACGGTGACAGGCCGGACGGACGGCCCGGTGATCCTGCTCGCGCACGGGTTCGGCTGCGACCAGAACATGTGGCGTCTGGTGGTGCCGGTCCTGGAGCGCGATTTCCGGGTGGTCCTCTTCGACCACGTGGGGACGGGCCGCTCGGATCTCTCGGCCTGGAGCGAGGAGCGCTACGCGGCCCTCGACGGCTACACGCAGGACGTGCTGGAGATCTGCCGTGTACTGGACGCGGGCCCCGTGGTCTTCGTGGGGCACTCGGTGAGCGCCATGGTGGGCGTGCTGGCCGCCGCGCAGGAGCCCGAGCGCTTCGCCGGTCTGGTACTGCTCACCCCCTCGCCGCGCTACATCGACGACCCCGCCACCGGCTACCGGGGCGGGTTCAGCGCAGAGGACATCGACGAACTGCTTCACTCGCTGGAGTCGAACTACCTGGGCTGGTCGGCGACGATGGCTCCGGTGATCATGGGCAACCCGGAGCGGCCGGAGCTGGGGCAGGAGCTGACCAACAGTTTCTGCCGCACCGACCCGGAGATCGCCCGGGTCTTCGCCCGGGCCACCTTCCTGTCCGACAACCGCGACGACCTCGCCGCGGTCACGGTCCCCACCCTCATCGCACAGTGCTCCAACGACGCGATCGCCCCACCGGAGGTGGGCGCCTTCGTCCACGCCCGGATCCCGGGCAGTGAGCTGGTCACGCTGACCGCGACGGGGCACTGCCCGCAGCTGAGCGCGCCCGGGGCGACCGCTGAGGCGATCGCCGCCTTCGCCGCCGGGACCGCCCGGTGATGCGCGGTACCGGCGACGGTCACCACCCCGTGACGGACTCGGACGGCGACGGCGAGCCGGACGACGAGCGGACACTCCTCACCGCGCTGCTCGAGGAGAGCGCCGAAGACCTGTACGAGAACGCGCCCTGCGGATATCTGTCCACCCTGCTGGACGGACAGATCGCCAAGGTCAACAAGACGCTGCTGGACTGGCTCGGCTACCGCCGCGAGGACCTGGTCGGGCACAGACGCTTCTCCGACCTGCTCACCGTCGGCGGCAAGCTCTACCACGAGACCCACTTCGCGCCCCTGCTGTCCATGCAGGGCGAGGTCGGCGGCATCGCGCTGGACCTGAAGGCCGCGGACGGCTCCCGCCTGCCCGTCCTGGTGACCTCCACCGTCAAGACCGGCCGGGACGGTCAGCCACTGCTGATCCGTACCACCGTCACCGACGCCCGTGACCGGCGCGCCTACGAGACCGAACTGCTGCGCGCCCGGCAGGAAGCGGACCGCGAGCGCGACCGCCTCAAGACCCTGGCCACCACACTGCAGCGCACCCTGCTTCCCCCGGCCCTGGACGACGTGCCCGGCCTGGAGGTCGCCGCCCACTACCACATCGCCTCCGTCGACGAGGTCGGCGGCGACTTCTACGATCTGTTCCCTCTCGCCCACGGCACCTGGGGTCTGTTCCTCGGTGACGTGTGCGGCAAGGGCGCCGCCGCCGCCGCGGTCACCTCCCTGGCCCGCTACACCCTGCGCGCCGCCGCCGTCTACGACTCCGATCCCGCCGCCGTGCTCGGCAACCTGAACACGGTCCTGAACCACGAGTACAACGGCACCGACCCGCGCTTCTGCACGGTGATCTTCGGGCTGCTCACCCCGCTCGACGAACAGGGCGCCTTCCACATCACCCTGGCCGGCGGCGGCCACCCCCCGGCCATCCTCATGCGCGCCGACGGGAGCGCCGACTACCTCCCCACCCACGGCGGCCAGCTGGTCGGGGTCCTGCCGGACGCCCACATCGCCACCACCACCGTGCGACTCGAGCCAGGCGACACCCTGCTCCTCTACACCGACGGCCTCACCGAAGCCCGTACCGACCGGTCCGGCGGACGCTACGGCGACGAAGCACTCCTGGAGCTCACCCAGGCCCTGGCTCCCAGTACCGCCTCCGCAACGGTCCACGCTCTCAGTGACCTGCTCGACGCCCTCGGCACCGGCGTGGACGACGACACCGCCGTCCTGGCCATCAACGTGCCCCGACCCCCCAGTGAAGAGCATCAGTGACCGCCCTGACCCTGAGCACCCGCACCGCCACCAGCGGGCCCGTCATCGAACTGACCGGCGACCTCGACCACGACAGCGCCCCCCAGGTCCGCGCCGCACTGCCCCATCTGGACCTGCGCCCGGGCCAGCACCTCATCGTCGACCTGGACGCTCTGACCTTCTGCGACTCCAGCGGCATCACCGTACTGATCGCCGCACGCAACTACGCCCACCAGAGGGGCGCGGGCATCGCCCTCGCCGCCGTCCCCGACCGTGTCCGGCGGGTCTTCCGCATCGTCGGTCTGGACGAGGTCTTCGCCACCTACCCCACCGCCCACGAGGCAGTGGCCGCTCGGATACCGCCCGTCTGACCGCATACCGCCGGCAGGCCCACCGCTGAGGAAGCACGCACACCGGTCGCGGGATGGTCCCCGATGTCCGGCAGGACCGCTCAGGGCCGAGGAATCGTCCGGGGCGGGCGGCCGGTGTGACACGGTTCATCCGTGCGGCGACCGCCGGCCGAGCGTGCCTTCCGCGATACGGGGGACATGAGGCGGCATGGCGAGAACAGTCAGGAACACGGCGTCGGCGACGGGGGCACAGGAGGGCACGGCGCTCAGGCGCGCGCTGACGACTCCGCTGCTGTACTTCTTCATTCTGGGCGACGTGCTCGGCGCCGGCGTCTACGTCCTGGTGGGCCAGATCGCGGCCGACGCCGGGGGAGCGGTCTGGGTACCGCTGGTCGTCGCGCTGCTGCTGGCGATGCTGACCGCCGCCTCCTACGCCGAGCTGGCCACCAAGTATCCGCGGGCGGGCGGCGCCTCCCACTACGCGACGCGCGCCTTCGGGCCGTTCGCCGGATTCGTCGCGGGCTTCTGCATGCTGGCCGCGGGCGTCGTCTCCGTGGCAGCCCTCGCCCGAGGGTTCGGCGGCGACTACCTGTCGGCCTTCGTGACACTGCCCGTCTGGCTCGTGGCCGTGCTGTTCCTGGCCCTGCTCGCCCTCGTCAACGCACGGGGCATCAAGGAGTCGACCCGTGCCAACGTCGTCGCCACCGTCGTCGAAGTCGGCGGACTGGCCGTCATCGTCGTCCTCGGCGCGTGGCTGCTGCTGCGCGGCGACGGCGACGCGGGTCGGCTGACACAGCTGGGCACGTCGGAGAAGGGCGCCGCCGCGGCGGTACTGAGCGGCGCCGTGCTGGCGTACTACTCCTTCGTCGGGTTCGAGACCTCGGTGAACGTCGCCGAGGAGACCCGCGATCCGCGGCGCTCCTACCCTCGCGCCCTGTTCGGCGCCCTCGCCACCGCGGGAGCCGTGTACGTCCTGGTGGGTATGGCCGCGTCCGCGGCGGTGCCGACCGCCCGGCTGGCCGGTTCGAGCGGGCCGCTGCTGGAGGTCGTCGAGGAGGCGGGTGGTGTGCCACCCCGCCTGTTCAGTGCCATCGCGCTCGTCGCCGTGGCCAACGGCGCGCTGCTCACCGGCATCATGTCCTCCCGCCTGGCCTATGGCATGGCCAAGGACGGCCTGCTGCCCGCCGCGCTGACCAAGGTGCTGCCCGGCCGCCGTACGCCATGGGCCGCGATCGCGGCGACCTCGCTGCCGGCGATGCTCCTCGCGCTCACCGGCGGTGTCGCCACCCTGGCGTCCACCCTGGTGCTGCTTCTGCTGGTCGTCTTCCTCATGGTCAACACGGCGGTGCTGGTCCTGCGCCGGGACCCGGGCGAAGCCGACCACTTCCGGACCCCGACCGCACTGCCGGTACTGGGCATCGCCTCGTGTGCCGTGCTGGCCACGCAGATCGAGGCCCAGGTGTGGCTGCGCGGACTGACGATCGTGGCCGTCGGCACGGTGTGCGCCGCACTCACCGTCGCGCGGCGAACCGGGCGGGCCGACCACCGCTGAACAGGCGGCCCGCGGAGCAGCGGGTCAGGATCACCTCCCTACGGGGTCACGGGAGACCGGAGTGTGCGACGATGGGCGGACACGAGACCGACCGGCACCGCCCGTGCCGGTCTACAGGTGCCGGGTGTTGCCCCCTTCCAGGGCTCCCGGCTCCCGCCATCGTCGGCTCGCCCCTCACGGGGCGTTTCGCCTTTGGGCTCCCCACCCCGGAAAAGGGGGGATCGCCCACCATGCACCTCACCAAGCGGATCAAGGGCTCCACCGCCCGCATCATCGTGCACGGAGACATCGACTACGACACCCTGCCCACGCTCCGTGCGGCCGCTGCCGGGCTGCCGCCGCAGGTGACCGAGCTCGTCTGGGACCTGGAACACGCCCGGTTCATGGACGTCGCAGGCCTCCACCTGCTCTTCGAACAGCCGTCGGGGGAGAGCCCGCCCCGCAAGACGACCGTGACCAACCTCGCGCCCCAGCCGTTGCGGCTGCTGGTCCTCGCCGCCGAGCTCAATCCCGCCCTCGAACTCGCCCACCTGCTCCCGGACGTACCTCCGGCCGGCCTGCTCGACGGCTAGGGCCTCTGGTTCGGGTCATACCGGGCTCGCGGGGTCTGGCAGCGCGCCTCGCCGCGTTGTCGTCGGTTGCCAGGGCTTCGCCCTGCCGCCCTCCTCCGCCTTGCGATGGGCATCCGGAGCGCGGGGAGACGACGCCGCGGCCCCGCTCGACGCGACCCGCTCCGTGTGCGGCGGAGCCGTCCAGGAGCAGCGTGAGCGCCGAATTGACGAGGAGGCGTCCGCGTTCGGCAGGATGGGCGCATGACCGAGATCCGCACGCCCCGACTTCTGCTCCGTAGCTGGCACGACGCCGACCTCGTGCCCATGGCGGACATCAACATGGACCCACAGGTGATGCGCTGGATCGATGACGGCTCGGTGCGCGGCCTGGACGGCACGGCCGAGGACATCGAGCGGTGGGAGGAGGAGTGGGACGAGGAAGGCTTCGGACTGTTCGCCGTCGAGCTGCTGGCTTCCGGCGAGCTGATCGGCTTCACGGGGCTGTCCGTGCCCGAGTTCCTGCCGGAGGTGATGCCCGCCGTGGCGATCAGCTGGCGGATCGGCTCCCCGTTCTGGGGCCAGGGATACGCCTCCGAAGCCGCGCACGCCACACTGGAGTTCGCCCTACAGGACCGCGGCCTGGACCGTGTCATCAGCATCAACCGGGCGGGGGACGACGCTTCCGAGAACGTCATCCGCAAGCTCGGCATGGTGACCGAGCGGGCGACCAATCACCCCGTGTACGGCTACCCACTGCACGTTCACGCCATCGACCTCACCGAGTACCGGGCGTGAACCGGCCGAGCCGTCGCACGGGCGGCGGTTGATTCGGACAGCCGCCGCGCCGGGCCCCCGCTTCGCCGAGGACCGTGCCGATGGCACGAGGAGTCGCCGAAGCGGCCGGGCCCGGCGGCGGCGAGCCTGCGGCCGGCGGGCGTCCGGTGCGCTCCTGATCACCATGCTCAGCCCAGGTCAGCACGTACGGACATGCGCCTCTGCGATCGCGAGGGCCGCCGCCATGACGGCCAGCTGGGGATCCACCTGCGGACAGCTGGGAAGCACCGAGGCGTCCGCGATCATTACGGCGCATACGCCGCGCAGCCGTCCCGACGTATCGGCCGGAAAGTGCTGCGGGCTCGCGCCTGCGGCGACCGCGCCGGTGGGATGGCAGTCGGACAGGTGCGTGCGATGCCGTCCAGCATGATCTGCTCGGCGCCCGCCGGACGCGCTCTCGTCACTGCTTCACCGAGTCCCAGGCACCGGCGTGGAAGCTGCGCAGCAGGGCGATCAGCGCGGCGCCGAGCCGCCAGTCCACACCGGGTGCGTGGACGTGTAGTTTGTCGCCCTTGGACCTGAACTCCGGCGGGACCTGGCCGTTCGCACGCCACCGGATACACCGGGGTGCGCGGGCGAAGCCGCCCTCGTTGCCGGGCACGCTGTCGAAGACGCTGATCACGAGGACCAGTGACATCAGGGGCAGCAGGAGCTACCACATCCACCACCATATGATCCGCCCCTTGAATTTCACCGCTTCCGGGCCGTCGGGCTGGTGCACGGTCCAGCGGGTGCGCAGGCCCCTTCCGCGAAGCGCCTTCTCGCGCGTCAGCGTGCCGATGAGCTCGCCGTGGGCGCCGAGCACCTGGAACCTCGCGACGCCGCCGCCGGCCGACAGGGGCACCACGGCGGCCACCCGCTCCCGGCGCTGATCGTCGGCCCAGAGGGCGAACGAACGGGCCCCGCCACGCCGGGCGGCCAGGTAGGCGGAGGCCCCTCCCGGCGGCAGTTCGCGCTCCACGTACACGGCCGAGGGTGCCGGCCCCGAGGTGTCGGAGAAGCTGACCAGGTCCGTCACCTTCGTCTGACCCTGGCCGCCGACTTGTCTCGGCCCGCCGAACATGGTCAGTACGCTGTTGCTCATCTGCTGTGCTCCCAGGGATAGTCGCGTGCTGAGGCGGGCCCAGTCTGTCTCACCGTCACACGACTGACAGCCCTGCCTGCGGCAGGGTCAGTCGCCGGTTCGGGTGGCGGGTGCAGGCGGACGGCCATGCGTCCGGGCGGCGCTCCGGTATACATCCGCGTACCAACTGCTGTTCACCTGTGAGCTAGGCGGTGGCGTAGTCGGACAGGGCCGGTTCCAGTAGGTCGAAGGCTCGAGCGGCTTCGGCGGTGATGGTCCGGGCGATCCGGTCGTCGGGGTGTCCGGCGAGAGTCAGCTCCTGGATGCGGTGGAACAGTACGCGGTGGACGGTGTTGAGGAGCCCGGCGACGGTCCGGACGGTGATGTCGTCCGGTGGAGTTCCGGTTGCCTCGCCGAGCGCCTGAGCGAGGTGGTGTGCGCGCCGGTCGTGCAGGCCGCGCACACAGGTGCTCAAGGTGGGGCTGTCGGCGATCATGCGGGCGGACTCCTGGCCGGAGAATCCGGCGACCGGGTCCCGGGCGGCGACGGAGTCGGCGAATGCGCGGCGCAGCGCGGCCAGCGCTGATTCCCCGGGGTGCCGGGCGGCTACGGCCCGGGCCGGTGAGGCGGCGAACTGCTCCTGATGCTCCAGTGCCAGGTCTTCCTTGCGGGGGAAGTAGTTCGTGACGGTCTTCTTGGCGACGCGGGCGGCGGCGGCGATTTCGGCGATGGTCGTCTGCTCGAAGCCCTGGTCCATGAAAAGCTGTGTCGCGTGGTCGGAGATGAGCTGTCTGGTCTCCTGCTTCTTCGTCTCGCGAAGTCCGGCTGGGGTGGCCGGCGTCCGGGTTGCCATGGCGCAATCTTAGCCTCGTAGTATTTTTATGTTGACGGCAAAGATGGCTCAGGATAAATTTACGTTCGTCGTAAGTTTTCGTCGGCCGGATGGCGGAGGGGTGCGTCTGTGCTGAACTGCATGCGTGGCCCCTGAGCCCGTCCTCCACCCCATCCAGGGAGTTCCGTGCAGTTCACTCCACCGTTTCGCTGACCGTGGACGACGTCACCACTTCGCAGGAGCAGTGTGAGCAGCGCGTCAGTGGTCTGATCCCGGCCTTCGCGCTCGCCTCCGGTCTGCAGGAGCAGGAAATGCGGATGCGTGAGGCAGGAGTCCGGGTCACCATGCCGTGGCGTCAGGAACCGTGGGGCGAGCGCCTGTTCCAGGTCACCGACCCCAACGGCCTGATCATCCGGTTCGTCGAGTGGGCTGTGCCCGAGCGCGGCTGATCCCATCCCGACGCGCGGAATCCCGATCTCGTCACTGGATCCGCCCCCTCCACCCGTCACCCGAACCCCGAGGGACCCCTCCGTGCGCAAGCTCGTGTACTACATCGCCACCACTCTCGACGGCTTCATCGCCGGGCCCGACGGCGCCGACCCCACAGGACCCGACGGCTTCTGGCCGGTCCCAGCCGACTACGTCCGGTACCTGGCCGAGGAGTACCCCGAGACCCTGCCCGCCCCGGCCAGGAAGGCCCTGTCCGTCACCGCTGGGGGCACGCACTTCGACACCGTCCTCGAGGGACGCAGAACCTATGAGATCGGTCTCCGGGCCGGCATCACCGACGCCTATCCGCACCTGCGGCATCTGGTGTTCTCCACCACCATGACCGAGAGCCCCGACCCGGCCGTGGAACTGGTCGCGAGCGACCCGGTGGCGAAGGTACGGGAGCTGAAGGAGGAGGACGGCAAGGACCTGTGGCTGATCGGCGGGGGAGAACTGGCGGGCGCCCTCTACACCGAGATCGACCAGCTGATCGTCAAACTGGGCCCCTTGACCATCGGCACCGGCATCCCCCTCTTCGGCCGCACAGCCGCGTTCGATCCGCGCGTCTGGAACCTGACGGACCATGTCGTCCTGGAGGGCGGGGCAGCCTTCCTCACCTACACCCGCAGCTGAGCGGCCGACCAGACGATGATCACTGCCCTGGCTCCTGGACTCCCGGAGCTTCCCCGTCCCCCTCAGCCGCCGTGGGGGACCACGGGCGGGCAGTGAGCGCACCCAGGTGTCCGCTCAGGCAGCCGTGGGTCCAGCGGCCTTCCGGAGTGCTCCGTGCCTGTCCGCAGCCCTTCCCCACCCGGAGGTCTTCCCTGTGACTGATGCCGCTGTCCTGACGGCGCGGGTCCGGGCGCGTCTCGCCGACTACGAGAACCGTTTCAGCACGCTGCTCGAGGAGTACTTCCACACTCTCGGCACCGATCTCGAGATCCCGGCGTTCAGCCGGTTCACCCCCGAGTGCCTGCAGCTGCTGCGGGACCTGTCGTTGCGTGGGGGCAAGCGGACGCGGGTGGCGCTGGTCCACGAGGCCGCCGGCCTGGTGACCGCGGAGCCGGTCGAGGCACTGGACGACGCCGCGCTGAGTGTCGAGTTGCTGCAGACGCACGGTCTGATCCACGACGACATCATCGACGACAGCCCCACCCGCCGCGACGGCCTCTCCACCTACTACGCGTACCGGAAGAGGTTCCCCGGCCATCCGCAGGCGGCCCTCGGCCTCGCCATCCTCGCGGGCGACCTCGCGCTCGCCCTGTCGCTGCGGGTCCTGCTGGAAGCCAGGGCTCCCACCGCGATCCGGCAGGCCATGGTCGACGTGCAGACCAGGGCGGCGTCAGACACCTTCATGGGACAGATCATCGACCTCGAGCGCGACTTCGCCCCGGCCATGGACGAGGAAGCACTGCACTGCGTGGCCGACTACAAGACCGCTCGTTACTCCGTACTTGCCCCGATGCAGTTGGGGCTGCTCGCGGCGGGCGGGCAGCCGGCCCTGTTCGAGGAGGAACTGCGCCGCTACGCCCGGCTGGTGGGGATCGGCGGCCAGATGCGTGACGACTACCTCGACCTGTTCGGAGACGCGCAGACCATGGGCAAGCCGGTGGGGGCCGACATCCGGGCCGGGCGGCGCAACTACACCGTCCACGCCATCCTGGAGGCCGCCACCGATGCCGAGACGGCCGTGGTGGAGTCCGCCCTCGGTGATCCGGACTGCACCGACCTGACCATCCGGACCGTCCACGAGATCGCCCAGCGCCGGGGGGTGCCGGCGAAGATGCGCACGGACATGCGGCGCTGTGCCGAGCTGGCCTCGACCGAGGCGGCCGGCTGGCGCTCGAGGTGGCGGCCGGAGGCGGTCGCGTTCTTCGAGAATCTTCCGCGGTGGGCCATGGAACGCGTCCGATGACACCCGCGGGCAGCGCCGGACGGCGGTGCCCGCGGAACACCAACGACCATCCTCCTTCCTGACGCGACGCCCGCGGACCCGCCATGTACCTCAACCGGTGCACATCAACAGGGACATGGCTCCGCGCCGAACGTCGCGCCGGGGGCGGGAGGTGCCGGGCCCCGAAAGGCCGGCCACCGCGCCCGCCGTGACGGATGCCCGTATCGTCCGGATAGGATCCTTTTGTGATCCGCTCAGGAAGGCTCCGGAACCGCCATCGTCGGAAGGGCGGCCAGCGGGAGGTCATGCTGCTGGCGCCACTTATCGTCACCATCCTCATCACCGGCCTGGCGGCCTCCACACCGAGGGAGATCGCCTTCAGCCGCCTGCTGCCCGCGGCACCCGCCCTCGCCGCCGCACTGTGGCCCGTGCTCCCGACGGTCCTGCTGGGCACGTTCTGTCTGCTGGTCATGATCGGCCTCAGCTTCTTCTACTCCGATCTGGGGACGCCGTACACGGCCGCCGCGATCGTCGCCGTCACCCTGGCCGCCGCGTACGCGAGCCATCTGCGACTGCAGCGCGAGGAGACGCTTTTCCAGGTCCGGCTCGTCGCCGACGCGGCCCAGAAGGTGTTGCTGCGGACGCTGCCGCACCGAGTTCAGAATGTCGAGATCGAGTCGCTGTACGTGGCGGCCCAGGAGCAGGCCCGCATCGGAGGCGACTTCTACGAGGCCGCCGACACGCAGTACGGAGTCCGTCTGCTCATCGGCGACGTGCGCGGCAAGGGTCTGTCGGCGGTGGGGGCAGCCTCCGCCGTGATCAACTGCTTCCGGGAGAACGCGTACGACCAGCCCGACCTCGAGGCCGTCATCCGACGGATCCAGACCACCACGTCCCGCTACAGCGCCAGTGTCCCCGCTGATGACCAGGCCGAGCACTTCGCCACCGCCCTGATCGCCGAGATCCCGTACGGCGGCGGGCACGTCAGGATCCTCAACTGCGGACACCCGCCCCCGGTGTTCCTGCGCGGCGGGGAGATCCAGGTTCTGGAGCCCACCCTCGCCTCCACGCCCCTCAATCTCTCGGCCCTCCTGGGAGACCACTACAACGTGGACACCGCCGCCTTCCTGCCGGGCGACCAGATGCTGCTCTACACCGACGGGGTGACGGAGACGCGCGACCGGGCCGGCGCGTTCTTCCCGCTCGCGGACTGGGCGCGCCGGCACAACCCGGCGCCACCCCGTGAGCTGCTGGACCGGCTCCACGCGGACCTGCTCCGCTACGCGAACGGAAGGCTCGACGACGACATCGCGGCCCTCGCCGTGCGCCGCCTGCGCACCGGCGCACTGGAGCAGTAGCTCCAGCCGTCACGGGCCTGCGTCGGACAGTGGCTCCGGCAGCCGTATGGTGCGTGGTGATTTATGGTGACTCCAGGAGTATGTACCTACCGGAGGTGCAATGATGCGCGCCGCGGCAGCGATCGTCTCCAGGGCTGTCAGTGTGGCGCTCATCGTCGCGGCTTCGGCTTGCGACCAGAGCGGGTCGGAGTCGCCGAACGTCAAGTACGGTGACTGCTCGGTCTCCGGAGATTACGGGGAGTTCGACCTGTCACCCGAGACCGCGGGCGCCCTCACGGTGAGGACGACCCTGCCCGCGCCCGGCTGGTGGAACGGCGACACACCGGACTCCGTCACGAGCGGCTACGAGTACTGTATGGCGGCCAACATCGCCTACCGGTCCGGACTCGACCGGGTCACCGTGGAGGACGCCCCTTTCCCGGAGGTCGTGTCCGGCCGGACCAAGGACTTCGACCTGGCCCTGGCACAGATCACGATCACCCCGGAACGCCGCAAGGTCGCCGATTTCTCCCCGCCGTACCTCTCCTCCACCCTGGGATTGCTGATCAGGGACGGCGAGGAGAGCGACGAGGACAACATCCGCGACGTCCGCATCGGGGTGGCCGAGGGCACCACGGGCGAGAAGTTCGTGGAGAACCGCATCCAACCGGCGAAGCCCGTGACCGCCTTCCCCAACGACCCGGAGATGGTCGAGGCGCTGGAGGAGGGGCGGATCGACGCGGTCGTCCACGACACGACGATCCTGCTGGCGTATCCCCAGAAGATGGGGGACAGGGTGCGTCTCGTGGGCCAGTACCGGACCGGCCAGAGCTACGGAGCCCTGTACCCGAGGGGATCATCCGAAAAAGAGGTACTGGACCGCATCATCAGACAGCTGATCGACGACGGAACGCTCGCCAAACTGTCGGCCGTCTACCTCGGGGCCGCCTTCGGCCAGGACCCGGTGAAAATCCCGTACCTCACCGTCGACGGCAGCCCCTGAGCGCGCCGAGCGTGCGCCCTGGCGGGGGTGAGCGACGCTCCGGTGTCCGTCCCGCCTCACAGGTCCGCCATCAGGAGACCGCTCAGGTCCCCGGTCGCACCGGCGTCGAGTGACTGTTCAGCCCAGATGATCTTTCCTCTGTCGGTGTACCGGGTGCCCCAGCGGCGCGACAGCTGAGCCACGAGAAACAGGCCACGGCCTCCTTCGTCGGTGATGGCCGCCCGGCGCAGGTGCGGGGAGGTGCTGGTGCCGTCACGGACCTCGCAGATCACGCTGCCGCTGTCGTGCAGGAGCCGCAGACTGATGGGGCTCGCCCCGTAACGGATGGCGTTCGTGACCAGTTCGCTGAGGATCAGCTCGGTCGTGAAGGCGGCCTCGCCGAGCCCCCAGGACTCCAGCCTGCCGGTGGCCTCGGCGCGGATCCGGGAGACGGCGGCGGGGTCCTCGGGCACCTCCCACTCCCCGACCTGGGACGGGTCGAGCAGCCGGGTGCGTGCGACGAGCAAGGCGATGTCGTCACTCGGCCCGGTGCGCGGCACGGCGTCGAGCACCGCCTGACAGGTTTCGTCCGGGGTGGCGCCGCCCGTATGGACCAGAGCCTGCCTCAGCATGTCGAGTCCGACGTCGATGTCCCGGCCTCGGGCCTCGACCAGCCCGTCGGTGTAGAGGACGAGCCGGCTGTCGGCGGCCAGCCGCAGTTCGGCCGTCTCGACCGGGAGACCCCCTCCCACGCCGAGCGGCGGGGCGACGGGAATGTCGGGGAAGGACACGGAGCCGTCGGGCGCCACCAGTGCCGGACCGGGATGACCGGCCCGGGCGAGAACACACCGCCCGGACACCGGATCGTAGACGGCGTACAGGCAGGTGGCACCGGTGACGGTCTCGGAATTCCCCACGGCTGCCGCGTCCTGGTCGATCTGGGTGATCACGTCGTCCAGATGGGCGAGAAGCTCGTCCGGAGGCAGGTCGAGGGAGGCGAAGTTGTGCACCGCGGTCCTCAGGCGGCCCATGGTCGCGGCGGCGTGCAGTCCGTGTCCGACGACGTCGCCGACCACCAGGGCCACCCGGGCTCCCGGCAGCGGGATGACGTCGTACCAGTCGCCTCCGACGCCCGCCTGCTGGGCGGGAAGGTACCGGTGTCCGACCTCCAGCGCGGACAGCTCGGGGAACGCGCGGGGCAGCAGGCTGCGCTGGAGGGTGACGGCCGTGGTGTGCTCGCGGGTGTAGCGGCGTGCGTTGTCGATGCACACGGCCGCGCGGGCGGCGAGTTCCTCGGCGGGGGAGAGGTCGTCCGGCTCGAAGGGGTCCTGCTCCGAACGCCAGAACTCCACGACGCCGAGCAGTTGCCCTCGGGCCTGCAGCGGCACCGAGATCATGGAATGGATGCCGTATTCGATGACCTTCCGGGTCTGCTCCGGATCTTGGGCGCGCCACTCGTCGGCCATCGCCAGGCGCGGTACCAGGACCGGGCGACCGGTGGTCATACCGACGGACACGGGGTTGTCGGGCACGTAGTGCAAGGGCGACCCGACGGGGTTGAGGGGTGCTTCCTCCCGGATGCCCGCGGCTGCGATCCGGCGCATCTCCATCCGGGCCCCCGTCGGTTCACCACCCAGCAGTACGGGCTCGACCAACTCGACGGTGGCGAAGTCGGCGAAGCGCGGGACCGCCACCTCGGTCAGCTCCTCGGCGGTGCGCTCCATGTCGAGCGTGGTGCCGATCCGCGTGCTGGCCTCATAAAGCAGTTGCAGGCGCCCGCCGGCCACCTCCGCCCGGCCCGCCAGAGCCCGCAGCTCCGTGGTGTCCCGCAGCGTGGCCACGAGACCCCCCTTCGGGCCGACCGGGCGCAGGTTGACCGCGAGCAGGCGGTCCCCGGCGAGGAAGACCTTGTCCGTGACCGGCCGGCCCGATTCCAGCAGCTCCGCCAGGGCCGGGCTCAGTCCGAGTGCGGTGACCGGCTCGCCCTCGGCCTCCGGTGGCAGAGCGAGCAGCCGGCGCGCCTCGTCGTTGACCAGCAGCAGCCTTCCGTCACGGTCCAGAATGATGACGCCTTCACGGACCGCGTGCAGCACCGCGTCGTGATGCTCGTACATACGGGTCATCTCGTGCGGCAACAGACCGCGGGTCTGGCGCCGCAAGCGCCCGCTGACCAGTGCCGACCCGCCCGCCGCCAGCAGCAGCGCGACACCGCCGGCGGCGAAGATCACCGGCAGCTGGCCCTGCACCGTACTGGTCACCTGGTCCACCGTGACCCCTACGGTGACGAGGCCGACCGCGGTCCCCTGCTCGTCGAAGACGGCCACCGTCGAGTCGACCGCCTTGCCCAGGCTGCTGTCGAAGGTGGTCTGGTGGGGTTCACCTTCGAGCGCCGCGCCGTAGGAGGCCGAGACGTGCTCCCCGATCTGGTCCGGGTCCGGGTGGGTCCAGCGGAAGCCGTAGGGGCTCAGCGCCACGACGTAGTCGACGCCGGTCTTCTTGCGTACTGCCTCCGCATGGGGCTGGAGTGCCGCGGTCGGATCATCGCTCCGCATCGCCTCCGCCGTGCCCGGCGCCTGTGCGAACGACTCGGCCGCCACCAGCGACCGGTCGCCGGCCTCCTGGACCGCGCGGTTGCGGTCCTGGATCACCAGCGCCACCACGGCCGTGGCGATGAGCAGCAGGACGACCACCAGTTGCAGCAGGAAGACCTGACCGGCGACGCTGCGCGGCCTCAGCAGGGACAGGACGCGCCCGCCGGCCGCACGGTGACGTGCCTCCGGGCCGGCTTCCGGCGGGCCGACCTTCGGCGGCGTTCGGTCGTCCCGTCGGCTTGCCGAGGCGTACTGCCGAAGCTTGCCCATCTTTCCAGTATCAGTGACCGGCCCGGCGGGCGCGGCTCAGGACGACCCGCCGGGCGATGCCGCGGTGAGCAGGGGTTTTCCCGCCTGGACCCGTCGACGGCCGGCGCACGACAGCCCTGCCCCGCACCCGGCGGCCCGACCCACCCCGGAGCGAACCGAACCGGGACACAGGGGACCCGCCCCTGGCAGGGAACTCACGGCGGCCGGCACCCGGAGCGCTGCTCACTGACGGACGCAGGCCACCGATCACGGCGCCTGGCCGGCCCGTGCTCCCCATCCTCATGACCAGGTTCGGGCGGCCTCCCGGCTCGAAGAACCGTGAGCCCGCCTGAACGCCCCACGGACCAAAGCTAGTTGACGCATCAATTACCGACCTCTAGCGTAGGTGATGCGTCAACCAAATGGTGGGGGTCGCCGGCCCGGCCGTCACGTATCTGCCTCACTGCGGGGCATCGAGATGCCGGGAACTGCCGGAGACCCGCGGACGCAAGGCTTCAGAAGGGAATCCCGTGAGTACTGAGAACAAGGCCGGACTCGGCGCGCTGCTGACGCCCGAGGAAAGTGTGCTCACCCTCATCGACCATCAGCCGTTCCAGTTCGCCAACCTGCACAGCCATGAACCGACGATGGTCATCAACAACGTCGTCGGGCTCGCCAAGGCAGCCAAGGTGTTCGACGTTCCGACCATCCTGACAACCGTCCTGGAGGACCGCGGCGGCCTTCTTCTCCAGGGTCTGCAGGATGTGTTCCCGGAGCAGAAGCCGATCAACAGGACCCTCATCAACACCTGGCAGGACGAGCGTGTCGTGGATGCCGTCAAGGCGACCGGGCGCAAGAAGCTGATCATTGCCGGCCTCTGGACGGAGATCTGTGTGGCCATGCCGGCGATACAGGCGGCGGGCGAGGGCTTCGAGGTCTTCGTCGTCACCGACGCGTCGGGCGGTGTCTCGAAGGAGGCCCACGACATGGCGGTGCAGCGCATGATCCAGGCGGGCGTGGTCCCGGTCACCTGGATGGCCGTGCTGGGCGAGTGGCAGCGGGACTGGGCCCGCGAGAAGACCGTGCAGGGTGCCGCCGAGGTCCAGGCACAGCACGGCGGTGCCAGCGGTGTGGCCTTCGCCTGGGAGATGCAGCTCCTGGCCACGCCCACGGGAGAAGAGGCCTGACATCGCCGCCGCCCCGGCGCTGATCCGTTTCGGCTACCGCCTGTCGTCGGCCCGTTTCTCGCGGACAACGCCCGGTCGGCCCCTCCGGCCCATGACGTCCGGCGCCAGGACGCCAATAGCCGGGGCGGCCTCCTCGGCCGCCCCGGGGAGTTCGTCCGGTACGACGGCGCGTACGACGTGGATCTCACCGCCGAGCGACGGCGGCCCATAGCGGCCTGCCGAGACCGGGCCGCCGGATGCTCCGGCGGCCCGGCCCGTCGACCCGGGGACGGGCATCAACCGAGGGGGAGTCGACGCGGTCCGGAATCCCCGCGCCGGGACTCCTCCACGAGCCCCGGATCGGTCGGCGGATCCTCGGACTCAACACGGGGCCCACACCCAACGAGGAGGCGGTCCGTGCAAACGTCCGTTCCTGACGACACGCTCACGGGTCACGAGTGACGACGAGCGGAGTCACCGACGGGACCCAGCGGCCATTCCGAGACACTCACTGATGCGACGACGCCACGGCGGTCGTGCTGATGACGCTGTTGACGATGACCGCGGTCATGGTGCGTGCGACCGCCTCGCCGGCGGCTCCGGCACCCCAGTTGCCGCGTTCCAGCTCCCGGGCCCGGTCGATCACCGCCGAGGTCCAGGGGATCTGCGGATCGAACTGGGGGAGCGTGCCGCCGGCCCAGATCAGAGCCGCCAGTGCGGCGGTGCGAGCCGTCGGCTCCGCACGGTCGACGAGGACGTGGCGGACTTCTTCGAGAAGGCCGGCCCGGCGCCCGTTCCGGCTGTCCTTGAGGACGGTCGTCCTGAAGAAGCCGAGCACCTTGCGACTGTCCCTGCGAATGTCGCCACGGGCGATGAGGCGTTCCAGCAGGGGGTGACGGAGTCCCGGACCGATCGCGGGGAGCACCGTCTGCACGCCGCGTGGTCTGTCCGACACATACTCCCAGGCCGAGAGGAGGATCTCGTCCGACGGCGGCGGCTTGTCCCGGACGGCTTCCACGGTGACGGCCCCGGCCCGGGTCGTCGTCACGGCTACGGATCCGTGAAGGGCGAGGTCCGCGAGCACGGCTCCGGCGAGCACGTAGAAGAGAGTGGTCTCGCCGGCGACGACTCCGGACTCGGGTTGGAAAAGCAGCAGCAGGAGGTCCTCGGGCAGGGTCGGGGAGTCCGGACCGGTCGCGGTCCAGGGTGTCTCTGTCCCGGCCTCGGTGGATGGTTCGTCAGGCTGTTCGGTCATGTGTCGCGTTCCTCTCCTGACTGCCCGGAGCACGTACGGTCAACGGCGTGTCACCGGAGGCGGGCCGGGTGCGGCGCGCTGCGGTGCGGATTGCTTCCTGCGTGATCAACCGCTCTGGCCTCCTCCCGCGAACGTGGCGTGCAGGTCGGCGCGGTCCACATGGTCCACATGGTCCACGAGCGTGACTCGGCCGTCATCGCCGGGATAGGGATCGGGCATGACCGATTCCGGGTCGACCAGGTAGACCTCGTGACCACTCAGTGTCAGCCGGCGCGCGACCTCCAGCAGCACGCGCCGTGCCACGTCGTCGATCGAGTGGACCCTTGCCAGGTCCAAAGCCACCCTGATGTCCGCAGGGGGAATGGCCATGGCTTCCTGAACAACTCGCTCGGCCCCGGCAAAGCCGATGCCCCCTTGCAGCTGCAGAACCCGGAGCGCGTTCGGTCCGCTGCCGACGACATGGTGGGACCGCACGACGGCACGCGCGGCGGCCGGCACCTCCATCACGTGCAGACCCATGTCGGAAGAGAAGCGTTCGAACAGTGAGACCCCGCGAACGCTGTTCCCGTGACCATCGAGCCGTGGCGAGAACGTGGCGATGCCGATCTGTCCGGGGAGCGCGCCGATCAGGCCTCCGGCCACCCCGCTCTTCGCCGGGATGCCGACCTGGGTCGCCCAGTCACCAGCGGCGTCATACATTCCACAGCTGAACATGACGCTCAGCACGTGACGCACCACCGGTTCCGGCACCACCTGCTCGCCCGAGAGCGGGTTCGTCCCGCGGTTGGCCAACGTCGCGGCCATCATGGCGAGATCTCGCGTGGTGACGAGCACCGAACACTGGCGGGTGTAGCCGTCCACGATGACCCTTGGGTCCTCGGTGAGGACGTTGTGGTTGCGGAGCATATGGGCAATGGCGAGGTTGCGGTGCGCGTGCTCCATCTCCGACACACAAACCGCCTCATCCGTCTTCAGCCGGCGACCGGCGAACGCCGAGAGACCGTGGAGCACGCGTTCCACACGCTCGCTCGGTTTCAGGTCCTCGGTGCCGGCCAGCGAGTGCACGGTGATCGCGCCGGCGTTGATCATGGGGTTGAGAGGGCGCCCCGTGTCGCTCTCGAGCGAGATTTCGTTGAACGCCTCTCCGGACGGCTCGACACCGACTTTGGCGAGCACAGGGTCGAATCCACGATCGGACAGCGCCAACGCATAGACGAACGGCTTGGAGATCGATTGAATGGTGAACTCGGTATCGATGTCACCGGCGCCGTAGACCTCTCCGTCGATCATGGCGAAGGCCGCACCGAGGCGCTCGGGGTTCGCCGCTGCGAGCTCGGGGATGTATCCCGCCGGCTCCCCGGACGTGTCCGGCTCCACGTCGCTCAACGCCTCGGCCAGATAGTCGGGAATAATGGGCCGCATTCGTCCTCCATGCATCATGGCTGTCTTCACGCTGCGAGAACCGCGTTCCGTCCGCCCTGCCAACGAGCGGCACCTGGCGGCGTGTCACTGCGTCACAGTGTCGATGTATCCCGGGGAGATGACCTGACGCCCCGCCGGGCGCGGCGCGCGTGATCACTCCTCTGTTCTTGGTGTACCTCGGCGGAACGCCCCACTGTCAGCGATGAATTGGCCGCCCCGTCCCCGTCGGCGCGGACATGCGCAAGAGCTGATCGATTCGGCGGTATCGAGGGCGACCGTCTCGGACATGCACCGGCGCCCCGCTAGGAGTGCTCAAGAAGCTCTGTCGGAGCAGGGGCGGCGGTGAGTACGCGAAGCCGGTCGGCGTCGACGTGTGCTCCGAAGGCGGGGTTTCCTGGCTCGAGCCGGACGCCCGCTGCGAGGTCGCCGATGATGAGTGGGTCGAACCCGAGGGTGTCGACCAGCGCGGACACGACGGCGAGATCCTCGGGCGAGTCACCGGCGATCGCGATGGCCTTGCGTCCGCGGCCGCCGGCTGGACGAGCCCCGTCCTCGAGGTCGTGGTAGCCCATGTGGTTGAGGGCTTTCACGACACGCGCGGCCGTCAGGAACCGCTGCACGACTTCGCTCGACGTCGTGTCGGGCGGGAGGAGCGCGTCGCGGGGACCATCGACCTCCCACCAGTGGTTCATCGCGTCGATGACCAGTTTGCCTTCCAGTTGCGAAACCGGGAGGTCACGGTGTTTGCCGAGCGGGAGCGCCAGGATCACCACGTCGGCGGCGTCCGCGGCCTGGGCCGACCGCACGGCGGTTGCCCCGGGAGTGAGGATTCTGGCGGTGAGCGCGATCCTGGAGGGGTCACCGGACCCGGAGATCAGGACTCGATAGCCGGCGGCGGCCGCCAGGCGCGCCAGGACGGTGCCGACCTTACCGGCTCCCAGGATCCCGATGGTGGTGACCGGGTTGGTCATCGCGTCGCTCCCGCCGTGGCCGCCGGCTGCTCGGCCAGAAGCTCGCGGACCCGGGGGATGACCTGGGTGCCGTACAGCTCGACCGAACGCAGACGTGCGGAGGCTGACACGGTGCCGGCGGCGGAGTAGATCATGTCGAACCGGCCCGCGTTCAACACCCTGATGGCGCGGGCGATCTTGACCGCGACCGTCTCGACCGAGCCGACGTACAGCGACCCTCGGTCCACCTCGGCGTCGAACTCCTCCCGGCGGAGCGGCGGCCAGCCGCGCTGCCCCCCGATCCGGTCACGGATCTCCTTGTACCCGGGGTAGAACAGTTCCTTGGCCTCTTCGTCGGTGGAGGCGACGAAGCCGGGCGAATGCGTCCCGATCGGCTGTGCGGTCGTGCCGAACTCCTGGCTGGCACGCCGGTACAGGTCCACGTACGGAGCGAACCGGTCGGGTACGCCGCCGATGATGGCCAGCATGAGCCGGAAGCCGTACTGAGCGGTGCGGATCACGGACTGCGGTGTCCCGCCCACCCCTACCCATGTGCTGAGACGTCCCGAATCCGTCTTCGGGTACACGTCCGCATGGTGCAGGGCGGCGCGAGTAGTGCCTTCCCAGGTGACCGGCTTCTCGTCGAGGAGCCGATGGAAGAGGTCGATCTTCTCCTCGAACAGCACCTCGTAGTCCTTGAGGTCGTACCCGAACAGGGGGAACGACTCGGTGAAGGAACCGCGTCCCAGGATCACCTCGGCGCGGCCGTTGGAGAGCGCGTCGACCGTGGCGAACCGCTGGAACACGCGCACGGGGTCGTCCGAGGACAGCACCGTCACGCCCGAGGCGAGCCGGATCCGCTTCGTGGCTGTCGCGATGCCCGCCAGCACTGTCTCAGGGCTGGAGATCGCGTACTCGGGACGATGGTGTTCCCCCAGCGCGACAACGTCGATACCGACCTGGTCGGCGAGGACCGCTTCGGTCACCGCCGCGCGGATCGCCTGGGCGTGCGAGACGATCGCACCCTGGTCGTTCCGGGGCCGGTCTCCGAAGCTGTCGATACCGAACTCGATCTGCGACACATCCATCGTGTTCACTTCGCTCAACGCTTTCGTTGTGTCGGGGCAGGGCGGTGCGTGTATGGCGACGGCCGGACGGAACGTCCGTCCCGGGCGGCCCGCGCGACTTTCCCGCCCGTCGGGTTCCGGGCCAGGTCACTCCCGCTGATCTAGTTGACATGTAAACCATGGCACTCTATGGTTTACATGTCAACTAGATCATGGCGTGAGGTCGGTGTCCCGGACGTACGCCGATCCGCGGAGCTCCACCGCCGGGGCATTCGGCGATCCGTGACTGCCGGCCGACCGCAGGCTGAATCTCGACTCGCCGGCGAGGGCGTCTACCTGAACTCCTGGACCGAGGCGGGCGGAGCCACGGTGACGCATCTGGAGGACTTCGAGAAAACGGGACGCTGTATCCCCCCACGTGACGTCGACGGCAAGCTCCACCACTTCACCGGAACGATCGAGGAGGCCCGACCATGGCCCAGTACGCCGCAGCGCAGGACGATCAGGCGCAGAGCAACGTCGACATCGTCCTCACCGCCATGCGGGAGTTGTTCGCCGACAAGGACCTCACCGCGATAGACCGGTACTGGGCCGAGCCCTACATTCAGCACAGCCCGCGGATGCCCAATGGGCTCGACACCCTGCGCCAGGTCGTTCCGAACCTGGAGGGCTTCTCCTGGGAGCCGCAGCGGATCGCCGCCCAGGGCGATCTGGTCTTCACCCACAGCATCGTCCACGGCTGGGCCCCGGACCCCGTGGTCATCGTCGACATCTTCCGGCTGGACGACGGACGCATCGTGGAGCACTGGGACGTCGTCCAGGACATCGTCCCTCCGGAAGAATCAGCCAACGGCAACGCCATGGTCTAGTCAGGCTGCTTCTCCATGTGGTCCAGGACGCGCTGGGAGATCTGGCCGAGCGTGTTGAGCTGGTTCGGGGTCAGGGCATCGATGAAGAGGCGGCGGACGTGCTCGACGTGCTGGGGCGCGGCCTCTTCGATCGCCCGGTAGCCGGCCGGGGTGGCCACGATGAACGCTCCGCGTCCGTCGTCGGGACACTCCTCCCTCGCTACGAGCCCGCGTTTCGCCATCCGCGTGACCTGGTGGGACATCCGGCTCTTCTCCCACTCCACGAGTTTGGCGAGATCCAGGAAGCGCATCCGGCCGTTGCCTCTCTCGGTGAGGCTGACGAGCACGATGTAGTCGGCCGCCGACATCCCGGAGTCGGCCTGGACGCGTCGGGAAAGCCGTCCGATGAGTTTCTCCTGCATGCGGATGAAGCTGTCCCAGGCGGCCTTCTGCTCCGGGTCGAGCCAGCGCGGCTGTGCGTCCATGAGGTCAGTCTACGAAATCGTTGACAGCTCATCTACCGAACGTGCCGGTGTGAGCCGTGTTTCCCGCAGGTCCGGAGTCCGGCATCCCGCGCTGCACCGCGGACGTCCCGCGGAGGTTTCAGTTGATGCGTCAACATCGTAGGGCTAGGCTGATGTCCTGGCTGACGGGATTCTGCCGAGCCGGCGGGATCAGAGGCACGAGGAGGACACATGACGGTAGAAGTGAGAGACGTGCCCGAGGCGAAGCGCTATGAGGCCCGTGTCGATGGAGAGTCCAAGGTGGCGGGCGTCGCGGAGTACATCCGTACGGCGGAACTCGTGGCGTTCGTGCACACCGAGGTCGAGGCGGAGTACGAGGGCGCGGGAGTCGGGTCCGCGCTGGCCCGCACGGCCCTCGACGAGGCGCGTGCCGCGAACCTGCGGGTGCTGGCCACCTGTCCCTTCATCGCGGGCTGGATCAGCAGGCACCCCGAGTACCAGGACCTGCTGTACCAGTCCCGCAGCAAGGTCACCGACTGACGAGCCGAGCACGACGGGAGCGGGAGGCGGGCATGAGCGGCGAAGCCGAACAGAAGACCTATCAAACGGAATCGATCACGGTGACCTTCGAGGCGAGGCGCTGCCTCCACGCCGCCGAATGCGTCCAGGGGCTGCCCGAGGTGTTCGACCCGACGAAGCGACCGTGGATCCAGCCGGACAGGGCCACGGCCGAGCGCCTGGCGGAGATCGTCCGGCGCTGTCCCTCGGGCGCGCTCCAGTACGAACTCGTGTCGGGCGGGACGGAAACCCCCGAACAGCCCACCACGATCACCCGAAGCGCCGCCGGGCAACTGGCCGTGCGCGGGCAGCTCAGCGTGGACACGCCGCACGGCGCACGCGCCGAGACCAGGGCCATACTGTGCGGCTGCGGTCAGAGCGGTCTCCAGCCGTACTGTGACCACGCGGGGCCCTGCGGTCGGTGAGGGCCGTGCCCGCCTCCCGCGGGTGATACCCCAGGACCCGGGAGCCGAGCCCATCTCCCTGGCCGTGCGGTGCTCCGGCTGCGGCACCTGTGACGTGCTGCCGCCATCCCCTCGTCCGGCGAGCGTCGGTTCCAGGCCTCCCGGTAGGGGTTCTCACCCAGCAGCTCCGCCGCGGCCACAGAGGGATCTTCGTCGAAGAGCTGGTTGCTGCCCCCGCCCTTTGGGGCGCCCGACTTCCCGGACGCGGGAGCTGGGAGCGCCATCCGGTGACCGCCACGATCCGGGAAAGTGGCCCTAGCGGTCGCGACGCGGCGGTACGGGGTGCTTGCTCATGATCGACACGCGATTGAACGCGTTGATGGTGACCGCCACCCAGATCGCGGCCGAGATCTGGTCCGCGGAGAGGACCTGTCGGGCGGCCTCGTATGCGGACGTCTGCTTCGAGGCGTTCGCCGGATCGGTTGTGGCTTCGGCCAGTGCGAGGACGGCGCGCTCCGGGGGAGTGAACAGGCCGGTGTCCCGCCATGCGCTCAGGACTCCGAGTCTCTGCGGTGATTCGCCGGCGCGCAGGGCCGCTCGGGTGTGCACGTCGAGGCAGTAGGCGCAGCCGTTGAGCTGGGACACGCGGAGGTTGATCAGTTCCACGGCGGTGCGGTCGAGTCCGGCCTCGGAGGCTGTCGTTCGCACCGCTTCCGAGACCTGTGTCAAGGCGCGGAAGGCCTGGGGACTCTGTTTGTCGATGAAGACCCTTCGGGCCGGGGGGTTGTGGGTGTGGTCGCTCACGACGGGGCTCCTTCGGGTCACGCTCACAGTGGCCTGTCTCCGGGTGCTGTGGCCATCGGCCTGTCTCCGTGGCATCCTAGTTGATGTGACAACCAGAACGGGCAGGAGGTGCTCCCGATGAGCAACGCGGAAACCGATGCCGCGGCTGTGCGCTGCGGAGAGTTCGCCGAACGTGACCGGCCGACCGGGTCCCCCCGGGTCGATGTCCTGTCGGCTCGAGAGGTCCCCCTCGGCGGTCCACGAGCGATACGCGTGCGGCGGACGCTGCCCCAGCGGGAGCGCACGCTCATCGGCGCCTGGTGCTTCGCCGATCACTACGGTCCGCACGATGTCGCCGCGTCGGGAGGCATGGACCTGCCCCCGCATCCGCACACCGGTCTGCAGACGGTGAGCTGGCTGTTCAGCGGAGAGGTCGAGCATCGCGACACCCTCGGCAGCCATGCCCTGATCCGGCCCGGCGAGATGAACCTCATGACCGGCGGATACGGCATCGCACACTCAGAGGTCTCCACCCCGCAGACCACCGTCCTCCACGGCGTCCAGTTGTGGGTCGCGCTTCCCGAAGAACACCGTGACACCGCCCGCGACTTCCAGCACTACGTGCCCGACCCCGCGCAGATCGACGGGGCTCAGATCAGGGTCTTTCTGGGCTCGCTCGCCGGCCGGACCTCCCCGGTCCGGGCGTTCACGCCGCTGCTCGGCGCCGAGATCGTCATCGAACCCCGTGCGGCGATCACTCTCGCCGTGGACGCGACCTTCGAGCACGGTCTCCTCGTGGACGGCGGACACGTCCGCCTGATCGACACCGTGCTGCGGCCTGCCGAACTCGGCTACGTCCCGCGCGGCGTGGACACCCTGACGATGGTGAACGAGTCCGATGCCCCCGCCCGGACCGTCCTCCTCGGAGGACCTCCCTTCGGAGAGGAGATCGTCATGTGGTGGAACTTCATCGGCCGCAGCCACGAGGACATCGTGAAAGCCCGCGAGGACTGGGAAGCCTCCTCCGACCGCTTCGGCGTCATCGACGACTTTCCAGGCGGCCGTCTTCCCGCCCCGGCCCTGCCACACGCCGTCATCACACCGCGCCGGAACCCGCCGGTCCGCTGACCCCCTTGCGAAAGGCACACCATGAGCGAGTCCTCCACCCCTGCGGTCGTCGAGCGTGTGGACGCCGATCACCAGTACGAGATCCTGGTCGACGGCCAGCGTGCGGGTCTGACCGAGTACCGTGACCTGGGCACGCAGCGGGTCTTCTTCCATACGGAGATCGACGAGGCGTTCGCCGGCCAAGGGCTGGCCTCACAGCTGGTCCAGCAGGCACTCACCGACGTGCGCGCGGCCGGATTGCGCATCGTCCCGGTCTGCCCCTACGTCGCGAAGTTCCTCGAACGCCACGACGAGTTCGCGGACATCACCGACCCGGTCACACGTGACGTCCTGCGGTGGCTGAAGGCGCAGCTCGCCTGAGCGGTCCCCACGGAGCCCGTGCGACAGGGGCGCCGCCCGGCCGCGCCCCGTCGACGACCTCCCGCGAAAGAGAAGGGTCGCGGCGAGGGCGCTCCTCACGGCGGCGGACCGCTCCGCGATCCCGCGACGCGGGTGTATCGGGCGGCGAGGTCGGCGAACGCGGCGGCCAGCTGCGGTGGACCGACGACGGTGACGTCGGTGTCGAAGTGACCGAGGGTGGCGGCGAGTCCGGTCCAGGACCAGGAGCCGAGGGTGAGCCGGCAGCGGTCGGGGCCGAGTTCCTCGACGATGGCGTCCTGGGCGAAGGGGGCGACCTCGGCGGCCGGGAGAGGCAGGATGACCTCGCCTCGGCAGGGCCATTCGGTGGTGGTGCCGTCATTGCCGCGGAACCGGCTGGTGATGAACGTGGAGACGTCGCCGCCGGGGAGTGCGCGCGGGGTGAAGCGGGGGCCGGTGGGTGTGCGGGGCCGGATGCGGTCCACGCGGAAGGTGCGCCAGTCGTCGCGGTCGAGGTCGAAGGCCACGAGGTACCAGCGATGGCGCCAGGTGACCAGGTGGTGGGGCTCCGCGCGGCGCGAGACGCCGGAGGCGGCGCCCGGGCCCGGGGTGTGGTCGAAGCGCAGTTCCTGGCGGGCGTGGATGACCTGGCTGAGCTCCAGCAGGACCTGAGGATCCACCTCGGCGGTGGCGCCGGCAGCGGGCGGCCGGACGGCGGTGACGTGCAGCAGATCGATGCGGTGGCGCAGGTGGGGTGGCATGACCTGGCGGAGGGTGGCCAGTGCGCGGGCGGCGTCTTCGGCGACGGCGGTGCCGGCGGCCGCGGTCTGCAGCGCGACGGCCAGCGCGACAGCCTGGCCGTCGTCGAACAGCAGAGGCGGCATCCGGGTGCCGGCCTCCAGCCGGTATCCGCCGGCCGGTCCTTTCACGGTGGTGATCGGGTAGCCGAGATCGCGCAGCCGGTCGATGTCGCGGCGCACGGTGCGCGAGGTGACGTCCAGACGCCGGGCGAGATCCCCGCCGGACCAGTCACGGTGGGTCTGGAGCAGCGAGAGCAGCGCGAGCAGCCGGGAGGACGTCTTCTGCATGGAATCCATCATCGCGGAAGTAGAGGACACGCCCTGTCCGGTACTCCTGCCAAGGTGGCGTACAAGCCGATCAGGAGGCATCACTCCTGGTCACGCGGTCGCCACCCGCACTGGACGGGTCGGCGGCGCACGCTGCGTCGAGGCAAGGAGCAGACCATGTCCGTCACAACCACCACTCACCTGAACTTCCGGGGCACCGCGCGCGAGGCACTCGGCTTCTACCGGTCCGTCTTCGGCGGACGCACCGTCGCGGTCACCTACAAGGACGCGGGCGCCGTACAGAACGAGAACGAGGCGGACTGGGTGATGTGGGGCGAGGTGGCCGGCGACAACGGCTTCCATGTCATGGCCTACGACGTGCCCTCGCAACTGCCGTGGAACCAGGGCGCGAACCCGTTCTTCGTCTCCGTACGCGGTGACGACGCCGAAGAGATCACCGCCCTGTGGGACAAGCTCGCCGAGGGCTCCGCCGTCGTACGTGCGCTGGAGCCCGCACCGTGGGCGCCCCTGTACGGCATGCTCACCGACCGCTTCGGCGTCACCTGGGTGCTGGACGTCACCGCCCCGTACAACAGCTGATCCAGCCGGCCCGACAGGACTGCGCCGTCCGGGCCGCCCACCCCCGGCGGCCCGGACGGCGCAGGCACCGAGTACACCGAAGGAACGGAAGAAAGCGGGTCACGTGCGGATGCGTAAGCTGGGAAGGACCGGGCCACCCCGAGCGTACGGAGCGCGCCGACGCCCGCCCCACGAGCGAGCGGCGGCCTGAGACACACCATGACCGTCCTCGACAGCCGCGCCCTCAACCGCGCCACCCTGGCCCGCCAGCACCTGCTCACCCGCACCGACACGTCCGTGCACGAAACGGTGGCCCACCTGTGCGGCCTGCAGGCGCAAGAACCCCAGGAACCCTTCGCCGGACTCTGGTCCCGCCTGGCCGGCTTGCGGCCCGGGCAACTGGACGACGCACTGACCGGCCGCACGGTGGTGCGCACCCACCTGATGCGCCGCACCGTCCACCTCGTCACCGCGGGCGACGCGCTCGCCTGGCGGGCCCGCCACGACACCATGCTCCGGCAGCGGGTACTGGGCACCTACCGGAGCGAGCTGGCCGGCATCGACATGGACGAGGTCGCCGCCGCGGGCCGCGCGGTGATGGCCGACCGGCAGCCCCGCACCCTGCGCGAACTCGTGCAGGCCCTCGAAGACCGCTGGCCCGGCCCGCCACGCCGTGTCCTGGGCGAACTGCTCGTCGCCGCCCTCATCCCCATGGCCCAACTCCCGCCCCGCGGCCTGTGGCAGCGGAGAGCGGGCGTGGTCAACCTGCCGTTGGCCACCTGGCTGGAACGGGACATCGACCCCCTGCCCACCGGCGACAACGACCCCGTCGGACAGCAGTTGCTGCACCGCTACCTCGCCGCCTACGGGCCCGCCACCAGTTCGGACCTCCGTGCCTGGTGCGGCCTCGCCGGTCTTCCCGCCGCCATCAAAGCCGCCCGGGATGAACTCGTCGCCTTCCGCGACGAACACGGCCGCGAACTGCTCGACCTGCCCGACGCACCCCGCCCCCACCCCGACACCCCCGCCCCCGTCAGGTTCCTCCCGGCCTTCGACAACGCCATCCTCGGCTACCGCGACCGCGGCCGCATCATCGACGCCGCCCACCTCGGTCTCTCCGTCGAAGGCCACCGCACGGTCCTCGTCGACGGGCGGGTCACCGCCACCTGGACCGTTCGCGAGAACCGGCTTCGCATCAGCCCTCTCCGTCCGCTCACCGCCCCGGAGCAGCGAGCCGTCCATGCTGAAGCCCAGGACCTGGCCACCTTCCTGGACGAGGGCATCGAGCACATCCGACTCGACACCGATCTCTGACCGCGCCACTCCACCGCGGTGTTGTCAGTGAGCACGCCTCCGTTGCCGGGCATGGCCCGTTCCGGCACGCGGGAGACGTTCGCCGGGCCGGCCGTCCCTGCGGGCAACTGCCGCTCCACGTCAGGCTCTGGGCCGTCGCCCCTGGAGGCCCGCAGTCGTGAGCGGGAGACTCTGCAGTGTCAGAGCAGCCGGCGGAGGCAGCGGCCGGCCCACCGCGTCGGCACGGAACGACTGGAGCAGGTAGGCCACCAGGCGTCGGGAGGCCGCCGGGTCGTCCGGTAGCGCGGCCACCAGACCGCAGTGGGCCAACAGGATCACGGCGAGGTCGGAAGGATGGAAATCGGCCCGCAGCGCGCCCGTGGCCTGAGCTCTGCGGACGAGAGTCATGATGTCCCGCTCCGCCTGTTCCCGGGACCGCGCGTGTTCCGCGCCGCTTTCCGGAGAGGCGGCGAGAAACGCGGCAGGGAACCCCCCTTCCTCCCGCTGCAGTTCGCAGACGGTCTCGACCAGATGCTGGAGGCCCTGCCAGGGGTCCGGGGCGGCCAGGGCATCGGTGAGCGCCCGCGAGCAGGTCTCCATCTGCTGCCTGAACGCCCCCCTCACCAGTGCGTCCCGGGTCGGGAAATGCCGGTACAGCGTCGCTACGCCGACTCCGGCCCGGCGGGCCACGGTGGCCATCGGCGCGTCGATCCCGTGCTCGGCGAAGACCGCGCGGGCGGCGGCCAGGACCCGCTCCCGGTTGCGCCGGGCGTCCGCCCGCACTCCGCCCTGGGGTGTGATCCGAGAGGATTCCATCGTCACTGTCTCTCGCTTCCGGTCCAAACGGACGATTGCGTCCGCTTAGCAGCCTACCGTCGGTGTCACACCTCGTTCGATCACGGCAGCAGAGGCGCAACGATGAAGAACCACATGATGAATGCAGTGCTCTACGACCGCTACGGCGGCCCCGAGGTGCTGTACCTGGGCCCGGTGCCGCGCCCCGAACCGGCCCCCGGCGAGGTCCTCGTGAAGGTGCACGCGCTCAGTGTCAACGGCGGAGAACTGGCAGCCCGCGCCGGCCGCCTCCGCCTCGTGACCGGCCGGAGGTTCCCCCAGCGCGTCGGCTTGGACTTCACCGGCGAGGTCGCCGCGCAGGGCGACGGAGTCACGCGGCTCACGGTCGGCGACCGCGTCTGGGGGGTCCTGGGCCGCACCTCCGGATTCGGCAGCGCCGCCGAGTACGTGACCGTGCCGGCCGACCGGGTCGGCCAGGTCCCCGACGGACTGGACCTGGTCGACGCCGCCGCGCTGCCGGTGGCCACCACCGCCGTCACCGCACTGCGGGACAAAGCCGCGCTGCGCCCCGGTGAACGACTGCTCGTGCGGGGCGGGGCGGGCGGCGTCGGCCATGCGGCCGTCCAGCTCGGACGGGCCTACGGCGCAGAGGTCACGGCCCTCGCACGCGCCGCCAACCTCGAATTCGTCCGCGGGCTCGGGGCTCACGAGGCAGTGGACCACCGGAGCGTCCGCCCTGCGCAGCTGGGACGTTTCGACGTGGTCCTGGACACCGTGGGGACCGACCTGCGGGCCTTCCGACGCCTACTGGATCCCGGAGGGCGCATGGTCACCATCGCCTTCGACCTGAACCGGCCCGCCGCATCACTCGGCTATATCGCGGCCAGCGTGATCCACGGGCGTGGACGGGTGCGCGTCTTCAGCGGCAATCCCCGGCAAGGGCAGTTGGACGACCTCGCCCGCCATGTGGTCGAGGGGAAGCTGCGCCCTGCGGTGGACACCGTCTTCCCGCTGGAGGAGACAGCGACGGCACACCAGGAGCTGGAGGCGGGCGGCGTACAGGGCAAGTACGTGATCAGGGTCGCCTAGAACCCCGAACCACGCAGCGGCCGCCGTTCCCGGTCCCGGACGGCTCCTGCTCCAGGCCGTTCCGTCCGGAGAAGAGCGGCGGGACCGTCCTACCGGTGCGGTGCGGTGCGGACCGGTCGACGCTGTCTCCCCACCCGATTCCCGCCGCCGCGGCCTTCGGTTCCCGCCCCTCGCACGGCGTCCGGTCCTGTCCGCGCCCCGACTGTGCCGCGCGGCTGCGCGTGCTGAGCGGCGGACGAGGGTGGCGCATCCCCCGTGAGAGCTACAGGAGCTGTCCATACGCGGGTGATTCGCGGACGGCGGCGCCTTCCTAGCGTGGTCGTCAGGTCGCCACGAGTGCGACCACCGAAGGGAAGGCCACCATGGGCACGGCGTCCGTCACACCGCACGACACGGGATCCGGCCCGGAAGGGGACCGCGAGGGACTCGGAGGCCGTTGGGGCCGGATCGCGCGCTCCCCGCTCGGCTGGATGCTGACGGGCATGGTCGGCGTCGGCCTCGTCTCGGGTCTGACGGCGACCGGTCCCGGACCGGTGCCGGTGCTGGGCGCGGTCGCCGCGGTGGCCGTGTACTGGCTGGTCATGCGCCATGCCGCACAACGCTCAACGCCGGAAATCGCCCGGCTCGGGGCCGGCCGGGAGGTGCTGCTGGGCGGCGGGATCGGCCTGGGCTTCATCCTCGTCTCCGTTCTCCTGATCACGGCGTTCGGAGGCTATTCGTTCTCCTGGGCGGGTGACGGCTTCATGTCGGTCGTCTGGACCGCGGTCGCGGTCCAGGTCGGCGCTGCGGTCACCGAGGAGTTGCTGTTCCGTGGTCTCGCCCTGCAGGCTCTGGAGAAGTTGTGGGGCAGTTGGGCCGCCATCGTGATCACCTCGCTGTTCTTCGGTGTCGCGCACCTGGGAGCCCCGGCTGCGAACGCGTGGAGCGGAGTGGCGATCGCTCTGGAGGCGGGCGTCCTGCTGGGAGCCGCCTTCCTGTGGCGGCGTAACATCTGGTTCGTCGTGGGGCTGCACTTCGCGTGGAACCTCACGCAGCAGCTGCTCGGCATTCCGGTCTCCGGACACGCCCCCGAGGGTCTGTTCACCGTCGACGTCCACGGCTCCGCCCTTCTGACCGGTGGCGGCTTCGGTCTGGAGGCATCGATCATGCCCGTCCTCATCGGCGTGGCCATCGCCGTTGTGATGCTCGTCCGTGCCCACCGCGACGGCGGCATCAAGGCCCGCCGATCCGCGAACCGTTGAGACAGGCCGACTGGAGGAAACTGAAGTGATGTCCCGTCAGGCGCCCTGGAGCTTCCCGATGCTCCGGGTGTCACGCGACCGGTGGCGGGAGCGGGATGCTCTCCTCAAGGACGGCGTCCTCGCCCTGGCCCTCACCCTGCTGGCCTTCGTGCCGACCCTGTCAAAGATCGGTGCGCAGATCGGCGATCTGCCCGAGCGGCCGGCGAACCTACTGAGTGTCGGGCTGGTCCTGGCCCAGAGCCTGCCGCTGGCGGTCCGCCGCAGGTGGCCCGCGGCCTGTCTGGCCGTCGTCGCGGGCGCGTTCGCCGTGCACCAGGCGATGGGCTTCGCGACGACGTTCGCGAGCATGGGGCTGTATCTGGCCCTGTACTCCGCCGGGGCCCACCAGGTCCGCTTCCGCCACGGCCTGGTCGTCGTGGCGAGTACGGGATACGCCGTGCTGGCCGTCGTCCTGGACGGCCGCGGCTCACCGCTGTCGGTACCGGACTATCTCGCGTTCTCCCTGGCTCTGGCCGCGGTCTGGCTGGTGGGGAGCATGGTGCGCACGCGGCGGGCGGAGGAGGCGGAGCGGCGGCGGCTGGCTGCCGAGGTGGCCACGGCCGGTGAGCGGGCGCGGATCGCCCGCGAACTGCACGACGTGGTCACCCACCACGTGACGGCCATGGTGGTCCAGGCCGACGCGGCGCAGTTCGTGCTCACGTCCGCTCCGGAACGCGCCGGCGAAGGGCTGACGGCCGTCAGTGACACCGGCCGTCGGGCGCTGACGGAACTGCGGTACCTGCTCGGTGTCCTGGAGGCGACCGGCGAGTCGGCGTCCGCGGACCCGGCGGGGGCGGGCCGGGCACCCGCCCTGGGGCGGGTGGGGGACCTGGTCGAGCAGGCCCGCAGGTCGGGTCAGCCGGTCGAGTTCAGCGAGCAGGGCGAGCGGCCCGCGCAGAACGTGGACGTGGAGCTGGCCGCGTACCGGGTGGTGCAGGAGGCACTCACCAACGCCATGAAGTACGCGGGCGGGAAGCCGACACGCATCCTGCTCCGCCACGGCGAGCAGCACATCGGGATCGAGGTGACCACCGACGGGCCCGCCGCCGCACCGGCCACGCGGAAGCCGGACCCTGCGGGCGGGCGCGGGCTGGCCGGGCTGCGTGCACGGGTGCGGATGCTCGGTGGTGAACTGGAGGCCGGTCCCCGGCCCGGAGGCGGGTTCGGGGTCCGTGCCACGATCCCGACCGACCCCCTTCGGAAGTGAGTCCCATGAACGACGCGCCGCCACCGATTCGTGTGCTCGTCTGCGACGACCAGGCGCTGGTGCGGACCGGCTACGTCACCATCTTCTCCTCGCAGCCCGACATGGAGGTCGTCGGAGAGGCCGAGAACGGCCACGAGGCGGTTCAGTCCGCGCTGCGGCTGCGCCCCGACGTGGTCGTGATGGACATCCGGATGCCGCTGCTCGACGGCATCCAGGCGACGCGGCAGCTGGCCGGTCCCGATACCGAGGGCGCACCGAAGGTACTGGTCGTCACCACGTTCAACGTCGACGCCTACGTCTACGACGCGTTGCGCGCCGGCGCGAGCGGCTTCCTCCTCAAGGACTCGCCTCCGGCAGAGCTGGTCAACGGTATCCGGACCGTCGCCCGGGGCGAGTCCCTGCTGGCACCCGCCGTCACCCGCCACCTCATCGGCCACTTCGCCCAGCATCTGCGGCCGGCCGACACCTCCCGGCCGGCCAGACAGGACATCGTGCGTGCGCTGACCCCCCGCGAACTGGAAGTGCTCCAGCTGATCGCCGAGGGGATGTCGAACGCGGAGATCGCCGCGGCGATGTTCATCACGCCCGAAACCGTCAAAACCTACGTGTCGCGCATCCTGGCCAAACTCGCCCTGCGTGACCGTGTTCAGGCCGTCGTCCTCGCCTACCGGGTGGGACTGGCGTCCGCGTGAACCGGCACGAGCGTGCGCCCGGGGCAGGCGCGCCGGCCTAGCCCGGCTCACAGAGCAACGCGAAGCCGCAGATCGACAGGCCGGCCGCGGCTCCCGGATCCGGTGCTGGAGCATGGTCGGACCGCGGGTCCCGCCGATCCGCTCGGCGGTCACCGTCGCGGGTGTCATCTCCGCCCAGCTGTCCCGACGTCCTGACCGGGCCGGCCATCGGTATCCGGCAGGCCGCCCGGGGGCACAGCACCATGGCCCGCTGCTGCCTCGCTCTGCGCCCGCGGCTGCCGTACGACCTCATGGCCTTCCTCGCCGACGCCCGCGACCGAGGTGTGCCCCGACAGGTCGGGGCCGTACACCAGCTCCGCCACACCGAGTGGCAGCACCGGCTCGCCGCCGCGCACACGAGTCGCCGGGCGGCCGGTGACACGAGAACGGCCCACCGACACCGTCGGCGGACCGTCACGCAACCTCCGGGTCAGTACTCGGACCTGTTGAGCACGGCCTTGTGCGCCATCACCACCGGCGCCACCCTCTGGCCATAGGACGACCACGCACCACCGTCCTTCACTCGCGCGCGGAACGTGCCGTTCTTGTGGCTCTTCAAGGCGGTGTGACTGATCTGATTGTCGCCGCTGCCGTCGAACTGGGCCTTGTGCTGTGCGTTGATCCACGCTCCGGAATTCCCGGAGACCGTCGAGTCGTCGTGAGACGAGATCGCCGTCCAGTCGGTTCCCATGGCCGATTTGCTGGGGGTCTGGGGAAGGCCCTTGAGGAAACTGCTGCCCTTGGTCATCTGCTTGCACTGCTGTGGAGAGTTGTAGGCCGCTTTGCACAGGGCGAGCTGAACGCCGCTCGCCCCGTCGTGCGGAGAGCCAAGTGTCACGACGTCCTCGATATAGAGGTACGGCGGGAAGCCGGCAGTGCCCTTCTTGACGTGGTACAGCGCGGAGCGGACCACCAGGCCGCCCATGGAACGCGCGACCACGTCGACCTTCTGGCCGCCGGACGGGGCGCTGGAGTAGGAGTTGTAGACGCGGTTGGCGAAGTTCTTGGCGATCGCCGTGAGGCTCGTCCTGCGCGAACCGTACTTGCCGTCCGAGTTCGTGTACCTCCAGGTGCAGCCATTCGATCCCGACTTCTTCGGGTAGTAGCTGTACGTCCTCAGCTGGGCGTTCGTGTACTTCTTCGACTGGAAGTAGTTGATCGCGCTCGCCCAGTACTCCTGGCAGTTGGTCGCTGCTGCGCCTGTGCCATCGAACCCGTGCACGAAGATCACCGCGCTGCGGCCGTTCGACCGCTTCGGCGCGGCGTTCGCCGGGGCAGCCGCCGCGAATGCGATCGCCATGGCGAGAACTGCGCTGAGGAACAGCGTGATTGTGCTTCGGGATCTTTTCATGGCCGTGCCCCTCCAGATCATCAGGGGGGAACTCGTAGGCACCGGATGTCCGACCGGAGTGAACGTGGTGGATCACGGGCCGCGCCGGTGGGCGGGGCCTTCCGAACCTCGAGTGACACCCGGAACTTCCCCCGGGTGTTCCGGATCCGAAGACTATGCGGCAGGACTCTTGACGGGCATGTCACTCGAACGCGTGACAACGCGGCGCGGTGTCCCGCACACCACCCGTCTCCCTCGCTCCGTGGCACAGGTTGAGCGGTGCGTTCCTGACCCCCCGGGGGAGACAACCGCGGGACATACGGCCGATCCCTCGGGGGTCGAGGGCGGGCGCTCCGAATCACCTGGAATCACCTGATCGAGGCGGGCTGTTCCCCGGCATGAGTCCCGCACGCGGGTGTCGCGCCCCCTCACATGCGCCCTGTGACCCCGGTTCACTCCATCCGGGCCGACCAGGGCATTGGGCTGTCCCTTGGTTCCGCCTGTCTCTCAGACTCGGTCTGCGACAGGTACGACGGGCGGCGCCTGCCGTCCACTTCGTCGTACAGGCCGCGCTGTTGAGCGACGAACGAGGAGAGGAGGAACAGCGTGCATCTGACTCCGCACGAACAGGAACGTCTGATGATCCACGTGGCGGCCGAGGTCGCCCAGCGACGCCGCGAACGCGGTCTGCTGCTGAACTATCCCGAAGTCATGGCGCTGTTGACGGCACATGTGCACGAGGAGGCACGGGCCGGGGCGACGGTCGACGCGGTGATGGAGTCAGGGCGCCATGTGCTGCAGCGCAGCGAGGTCATGGACGGTGTGCCGGAGATGGTCGACAACGTTCAGGTCGAGGCGACGTTCCCGGACGGGACCAAGCTGGTGACCATCAGCAAGCCGTTCGACGAGGCGTTCACCACGGTGGAGGTTCATCCCGGCAAGCCGGAACTGCTGCCGGACGAGGACGAACACCGGGTGGCCTTCAACGACGCCGCGACGCCCTTGCCGCTGGTGGTGCGCAACCCCAAGGACCGTCCGATCCAGGTGGGATCCCACTTCCACTTCGCCGAGGCCAACGCGGGACTCAAGTTCCGCCGTGAGGCCGCCCACGGAATGCGGCTGCACATCCCGTCCGGTACCTCCGAACGATTCGAACCCGGCGACAAGCGCACCGTGATGCTGGTGCCGATCGCCGGCGAGCGGATCGTCCACGGGCTCCAGGCCGACAAGAGCGAAGAGGAGAAGCACCTCGATGCCGGACAAGGCTGAGAAGGACAAACCCTGGGACCCACTGCTGCGTTCCCGTTACGCCGACCTGTACGGGCCGACCGCCGGCGACCGGGTCCGGCTCGCCGACACCAATCTCGTCCTGCGCATCGACGCGGACTGGTGCGGCGGTCCGGGGCGCAGTGGCGACGAGATGGTCTTCGGCGGGGGCAAGGTGATCCGTGAGTCGATGGGACAGTCGCACATCCCCCGGGACGACCCCCGCGAACCGGTGGACACCGTGATCACCGGTGCGCTGATCCTGGACCACTGGGGGGTGGTCAAGGCCGATGTCGGGTTACGTGACGGCCGTATCCGGGCCATCGGCAAGGCGTACAACCCGGAGACCATGACGCCGCCCCGCAACGACCACCCGCGCGCGTCGGCCTTCGTCGTAGGCCCCGAGACGGAGGTGATCTCCGGCAAGGGACGCATCCTGACCGCGGGCGGTGTCGACACCCACGTGCACTTCCTGTGCCCGGAGCAGATCCACGAGGCGGTGGCGTCGGGAGTCACGACGCTGATCGGCGGAGGCACCGGCCCGGCCGAGGGCAGCACAGCCACCACCGTCACGCCTGGCAAGTGGCACATCCAGCGGACTTTCGCAGCGCTCGATGCCTTCCCGGTGAACATCGGCCTGCTCGCCAAGGGCAGCACCGTATCGAAGAAGTCGCTGCACGACCAGGTCGCGGCCGGTGCCCTCGGCTTCAAGATCCACGAGGACTGGGGTGCCACCCCGGCAGTGATCGACGCCGCGCTGACCGTATGCGAGGAGACCGGCGTCCAGGTCGCGCTGCACGCCGACTCGCTGAACGAGTCCGGCTTCGTGCAGAGCACCTTCGCCGCCACCAAGGAGGACCGCGGAGCCAAGAAGGCCAAGTACCGCAGCCTGCACATCTTCCACATCGAAGGAGCCGGCGGCGGTCACGCCCCCGACATGATCAGCCTCGCCGGCAAGCCGAACGTGCTGCCCGCGTCGACGAACCCGACCCGGCCCTTCACCGTGAACACCGTGAAGGAGCACGTCGACATGATGATCGTGTGCCATCACCTCAATCCGGAGGTCGACGCGGACATGGCGTTCGCCGATTCCCGGATCCGGCCCTCCACCATGGCTGCCGAAGACCTGCTGCACGACATGGGCGCCATCTCGATGATGTCCTCCGACGCCCAGGCCATGGGCCGCATCGGCGAGATGATCATGCGGACCTGGCAGACGGCGCACGTCATGAAGTCCCGTTACGGCCACCTGCGCGAGGACGACGCGCACGCGGACAACTTCCGCGCCCGCCGCTACGTCGCCAAATACACGATCAATCCGGCCATCACCCACGGCATCGACCACGAGGTCGGCTCCGTCGAAACCGGCAAACTCGCCGATCTGGTGCTGTGGGAACCGAAGTTCTTCGGCGTCAAGCCCCACATGGTGATCAAGGGCGGCCAGATCTCCTACGCTCAGATCGGCGACGCCAACGCCTCCATCCCCACCCCTCAGCCCTATCTGCCGCGCCCCGTCTGGGGCTTCCAGGGCCGCGCCCCGGCGGCGAACTCCTTCAACTTCGTGGCCGAAGCCGCCCTCGACGGCGAACTCACCGAAACGGGGCTGCTCAAGCCCCTGCGCGCGATCCGCTCCACCCGGCAGGTCACCAAGGCCGACATGATCCACAACGACGGTGTCCCGAAGATCGACATCGACCCCGACACCTTCGACGTCACCATCGGCGGCGCCACCACCTCCGACGTCCGGACCACTATCGACGGACAGGAGGTCGGACGCACCTACGCCACGGAACTTCCCCTGGCGCAGCGCTACTTCCTGTTCTGATCCCGGCGGCCGGGCTGTCGCGCACCCGTGCGGCCACCTCCGGCACCCCTCCCGAAAGGCGGTCCCGCGACTCCATGAGCCGCACTGCCCTGCTCGTCCTGGCCGACGGCCGCTTCCCAGCCGGCGGACACGCCCATTCCGGCGGTATGGAGGCCGCCGTCGCCTCCGGCCGCGTCCGTGACACCGCGAGCCTGGAGGCGTTCTGCCGGGGGCGGCTGCACACCGCCGGCCTGGTCGCGGCAGGCCTCGCCGCAGCGGCCGCCACCGGATACGACGCCCTCGAACTGGACGAGGCCGCGGACACCCGCACCCCCGTGCCGGCGTTGCGCCGCGTCGCACGCCGGTTGGGCCGGCAGCTGATGCGCGCGGCCCGGGCCACCTGGCCCAGTGCCGACCTCGACCATCTCGCCCACCACCGGCCCGAGGGCGCTCACCAGCCGGTCGTGCTCGGCGTCACCGCCCGCGCCGCCGGGCTCACCCCGCTCGACGCCGCCCGGGCCGCCGTCTACGAGAGCGTCGGCGGCCCGGCCGCCGCCGCGGTGCGTCTGCTGAGCCTGGATCCGTTCGACGCCACCGCCGTCCTGGCGCGGCTCGCCCATGAACTCGACACCGTCTCCGACACCGCGGCCGACGCGGGGCGGAAAACGGCCGCCAAGGGAGTAGCCGCCCTGCCCGCCGCCTCCGCCCCTCTGCTGGACATCACCGGTGAACAGCACGCCGCCTGGACCGTCCGCCTCTTCGCCTCCTGACCCGACCCGACCAGACCAGACCAGACCAGACCGTTGCCTGGAGCGTCCCTGTGCATCTCGACCACCCCGTGACCATGCCGCACCGCCACACCCACAGCGCCGAACCGCTGCTCACCGACGGCAGCCGCCGAGCCCTGCGCATCGGCTTCGGCGGGCCTGTCGGCTCGGGCAAGACCGCGACCGTGGCCGCACTGTGCCGCGTCCTGCGCGACCGGCTCTCCATCGCCGTGGTCACCAACGACATCTACACCCAGGAAGACGCCGCCTTCCTCCGCCGCGAGGCCGTCCTGCCACCGGAACGGATCACCGCCGTGGAAACCGGTGCCTGCCCGCACACCGCCATCCGCGACGACATCTCCGCCAACCTCGAAGCGGTCGAGCACCTTGAACAGACCCTGCACCCGCTCGACCTGATCCTCATCGAGTCCGGCGGAGACAACCTCACCGCGACTTTTTCCCGCGGACTCGTCGACACCCAGGTCTTCGTCATCGACGTGGCCAGCGGCGACGACATCCCCCGCAAGGGCGGCCCGGGCATCACCGCCGCCGACCTCCTCGTCGTCAACAAGACCGACCTGGCCCCCTACGTCGGCGCCGACCTGGACACCATGAGGGCCGACACCCGCAAACAGCGCGGGGACCTGCCGTACGCCTTCACCAGCCTTACCGCACCGGACGGTGTCCGCCCGGTCGCCGACTGGGTCACCGGCTGCCTCGCCGCCTGGCACGCCGCCGGATCCACCCGGTGAACGTCACCGACGCGTACGCACCGACCGTGGTCCCGGCTCCGGCCGACGAACCCCTCGAAGCCGACGGTGCGCCCCACGGCCGGCGCTCCGCCGAACCCACCCCCGCCCACCCGTCCGGAATCGCAGCCACAGCCCGAATCAGGGCCACCCACAACGGCCGCACCACGACAGTCCCGCTCCTGCACCACGACGGCCCCTTCCACCTGCGCCGGCTACGCGCCCGCGCAGACACGGCACGCGTCCGTGTGCTCGGCGCGATGAGCGCGCCGCTCGGCGGAGACCGGCTCGCCCTCGACATCACCGTCGAGACCCGCGCCGGGCTGGAAGTGACCAGCGCAGCCGCCACCATCGCCCTGCGCGGCCCCACCACGGCCTCAGCCACCTACGACCTCCGGATCAGGGTGGGCGATCACGCGACGCTGCACTGGCTGCCCGAGCCCCTGATCAGTACCCGGGGCAGCACCCTGCACCAGACCTTCGCCGTCGATCTGGTCCCGACCTCCCACCTGCTCATGCGAGAAGAACAACTCCTCGGCCGTTCGGGCGAAGTACCGGGTCACCTCACCACCCGTCTGACCGTCCACCGCGGCGGACGACCGCTCCTCGACCAGCACACCGCCTACGGCGACCCCGCACCGGCATGGGACGGCCCCGCCATCCTCGGAACGCACCGCGCCACCGGACAACTCCTCCTCGTCGACCCGAAGCTGGACACACCCCAGGAACCGCACGTCATCGGCGACGACCCCGCACAGGGACACGCGGTCCTGACTCCCCTCGCCGACCCCCATGCCCTCATCGCCACCGCGGTGGCCCCCACACCCGCCCAGCTGCGCCATCTCCTGGACACCGCCCTCAGCTACGCCTACGAGACACCGAGGTCACCGGCCGAGGGCGCGCACTAGAGCCGTGAACAGCGTGAACACCGACCGCAGGACGCTGGCGTGGCACCAGCGCCGATGATGACGGACGTGCGGAACGACGTCCGCGAGGGCGGCGCTGTCGCTGTCGCAGGTGGCGCCGAAATCGCCGGGACGGTCCGCGACCCGGTCGGACAGGAGAGAAAGATCACCGGCGATCGGCGGGATGCGGCGCTGGTGCTCCTGCCGTTGCGGGCGCTCGGGGAAAGCGCAAGGTGAGGGCGAGCCCGCCCTCGGCGCCCGGACGCGCCGTCAGTGTGGCGTGGTGGGCGCAGGCGATGGAGGCGGCGATGGACAGCCCCAGGCCGTGACCGGTGGTGGCGGTGCGGTCCGCGTCGAGGCGGCGGAAGGGCTCGAACAGGCCGGGGACCCGCTCGGCGGGCACGTGGACGCCTGTGTTGGTCACCGTCACGGTGGCGACATCGAGTCGCACCCGGACCTCGCCGTCGGGATGGTTGTACTGGATGGCGTTGCGGATCAGGTTCGTCAGCAGATGGCGCAGCAGGACGGCGTCGCCGCGGACCACCAGTGCGGTGTCGGCGCTGAGGTCGAGGTGCACGCCGTGGGCCGATGCCTGCGGGGTGAGTTCGGCCGTCACCAGCCGGGCGGTGACCGCCAGGTCCACGCTCTCGGTCTCGTTCAGGCCACGATCGCTGCGGGCGAGCAGCAGGAGTGCGTTGATCAGCTGTTCGGCCTCGCGGTTGGTGGCCAGCAGGTCCTCGCGGACGCCGGCGAGGCTCTCGGGGAGGGGGTCGGCGAGGCCGACCTGGAGGGTGGCGCGCTGGGCGGCGAGGGGCGTCTTGAGCTCGTGGGAGGCGTTGGCGACGAAGCGGCGCTGGCTCTCGAAGGCTCGCTCCAGCCGGTCGAGCATGGTGTCGAAGGTGTCGGCGAGGCGGTGGAGTTCGTCGTCGGAGCCCGTGAGCGCCAGGCGCTGGTGCAGGTTCTGTTCGCTGATGCGGCGGGCCGCCTCGGTCATGGAGGCCACGGGATACAGTGCCCGTCCCGCGAGCCACCAGCCGAGCAGTCCCGCAAGCAGTGCCATCACGAGGACTCCGACGGCGGACCAGAGCACCATCTGACGCAGCGCGGTGTCCTGAACGGCCTGCACGGTCTGGTCGATCTTCTGGATCATGGCGAAGTCACTCGGAGCCGTGGAGAGGGGATCCGGCCTGGCGGGGCGCACGGGCTCGAAGGGTGTCGCAGGACCGCTCTGCACATCTCCGTACGTGATCGACAGTCCCTGGACCTGCTGGGCCGTTCCGTAGCGCGCGAGCAGCACCACCAAGGCGAGCAGCGCGATGCCGGCGAGCAGAAAGAGTCCGGAGATGGCCGTGGCCAGGCGGGCGCGGAAAGGCAGCCGTCTCAGCAGTGCCTGCGGGTTCAATCGCACAGCCGGTATCCCCCTCCCTTGTCGGCGGAGATCAGACCGGGGTCGCCGAGTTTGCCGCGTAGCCTGCTGACGGTGGCGCGGGCCGCGCTGGTGCGTGGGTCGAGGTGCTCGTCCCAGACGATGCGGACGAGCTCGTCGTGCGGCACCGGTGTGTCACCGGCCGCGAGGAGCAGGTGCAGGACCGCGAACTCCTTCGGGGTCAGCTCCAGCGGGCGGCCGTCCACGGACACTTCGCGCCGTGTCTCGTCCAGGACGATGCTCCCGAAGCGCAGCACAGCGGCGGGAGGCTCGGTCGCTCGGCGACTCAGGGCCCTTACACGGGCGACGAGTTCGGCGAAGTCGAAGGGCTTGACGAGATAGTCGTCGGCGCCGAGCGCGGTGAGACCGTAGACTTTGTCCGCGAGCTCGCCGGCCGCGGTCAGCATCAGGATCCGCGGAGGGGCCTGCAGTTCCCGGAGCCGCCTGCATACCTCGTCGCCGGTCATGACCGGCAGGTCGCGGTCGAGGATCAGCACGTCGTAGGCGGTGAGCAGACACATCCGCTCGGCCTCGTCGCCGCTGACAGCGATGTCGACGGCCATCGCCTGGCGGCGCAGACCCGTGGCGATGGTGCGGGCGAGAACACGGTGGTCCTCGGCTACCAGGACTCTCATGCCCCCATGAAACCAAGATGGCGATTACAGCTGGATAAGGGCGCGTGGCGGTGCACTCCGAGCCGGCCGGGCGAATCCGCCGCCCTCGACGAAGACCAGGGCCCTGCGGGTCCTTATACCGCTGTAACGTGCTTATCCCGCTGCAAACAGCGGGCTGCTTGAGTCCAGGGCATGAACTTCGTCAAGCGCGCCGGGATGAGCCTCGGTGCCAGGAAGTCGAAGACCGCCGCCTTGCTGGCGATCTTCGTCGTCCTCTGCGCCCTGCTCCTCGGAGGCTTCCTGCTGCAGGCCGCCGCCGCCCGTCAGGAAGCCGGTGCGCAACGCACCATCGGCGTCGACGTCACGGTCAGGAAGAAGGGGCTCACCCCGCCCCTCGCCGACCGGCTGGGCGCCTTCGACCTGGTGAACCGCTACAACGCGGAGCTTCCGGTGCGCGCCAGGGCTCGGGGTTTCGCACCGCTGACGTCGGACGCACCCAAGCCGGGCGGCACCGGAACCGGGGCGAAGGAACGCAGAGCGGAACAAGACCCTCTGGCCGTGAACGGAGTCCGTGACTCGGGCATGCTGCTGCCCTTCTCGTACGGTTCGGCGAAGATCACGGCGGGGCGCGGCATCGCCTCCGAGGACGCCGGCCACGGTGTCGCGGTGATCGAGCAGCGGCTGGCCGAGGAGAACAGCCTCGAGGTGGGTGACACTGTCCGGGTGCGGTCGCCGGACGGCGAGCGCACGGCGGTCCTGAAGGTCGTCGGTGTCTTCCAGGACCCGACGCGGGATCCGCCGGGGTGGACGCCGCCGCACGAACTGCCCGGCAACGCGCTGTACGTACCGGTGGGCACGGCGCAGGAACTCGCCACCGGCACGGCGACGGTCAGCGAGGCGGTGTACAGGATCGGTTCCCCGGACCAGGCCGAGCAGTTGCACGCCGAGGCCGAGCGGCTTCTTGGCGAGGGCAGCTTCACATTCCGCGTCAATGACAAGGCGTACAGGAACCAGGTCCGTCCGATCCAGCAGGTCGGCACCTTCGCCGGGCTGGTCGTCTGGGTGATCGCGTCGGCCGGTGCGCTGATTCTCGGGCTCATCGTGACGTTGCAGATGCGTGAGCGGCGTGCCGAGCTCGGGGTGCTTCTCGCGATGGGCGAGAAGAAATGGAAGCTCATCGGCCAGCACACCGTGGAGGTGGCGGCTGTGCTCCTCCCCGCCGTCGCGCTCGCCACGCTGGCCGGCTCGCTCGCCGGACAGCCCGTGGGCGACGTACTCCTCGGCCGCCAGGACGACAAGCCGGCTCCAGAGGCCCGTGCGCCGGAGGCCGAGATCGATCCGCCCACGGTGCGGGTCGAGCCGGCCACCATCGGCAACGTCACCGGCATCGGACTCGGGATCTCCCTGGTCTCCACCGTTATTCCGGGCATCGGCATTCTCCGCCTGCACCCCCGCTCCATCCTCGACGAGACCCAATAGCCCGGCCACCGACCGCACGACCGGTCGTCACCACCGAAGTGCCACCCACCGGCCCGGACCAAGAGAGCCAGACATGAACTTCGTCAAACGCGCAGGGCTCAGCCTGTGGGCCCGCAAGGGCCGCACCCTGATCACCCTCGCCACCTTCCTCGTCATCTCCGTGATGGTGCTGGCAGGTGTCCTGATCAACGATGCGACTGCCCGAGCCGAGCGGGACGCCAGACGTACCGTGGGCGCCGAGGTCAACCTGCAGATGGACATGGGGCAGTTGGGCGGTGACGGCGGCACCATTCAGGCCCCGCGCATCGACGCGGCGACCGTGGACAGGCTCGGGGCTCTGTCCCAGGTGCAGAAGTACACCTACTCGGTGTGGGACCGCGCCCTCCTCACGGGCAGCACCGAACTGGTCCACGGCGGACCGAAAGACCCCATGGGCCCCGGCGGCACCGTGGGCATGGGCGTGCTCGACACGTCTCTGTTGCCGGACTTCCGCAGCGGCGAGTTCACCCTCCTCTCCGGCAAGCACCTCACCGCCGCCGACCAGGACAGGAAGCAACTCCTGATCGAGGAGCGGCTGGGCAGGAAGAACGGCCTCAAGGCCGGCGACAGGATCACCCTGACCGGCAACGACGGAAAGACCAAGGCCGACTACACCGTGGCCGGTGTCTACCGCGACCCGCGCCCCAGCACCGAACCCGACACCGAGTACGGCATCAACCCGGCGAACATGCTGTACGGAACGGTGGGCGGCATGTCCGCACTCACGCCCGAAGTGAACGGGTCGCTCCAGGTCGGCAAGGCGACCTTCCTCCTTCAGGACGCCGACGTGCAGGACGCCTTCAAGGACGAGGCGAAGCGGATCGCGGGCGCCGAGCTCGACGGCTTCGAACTGGCCGCCAACGACAAGGCCGTTCAGCAGATGACGGGCCCACTGAAGAGCATCCGCTCCACCGCCTCCATCGCCATGTGGCTCATGGGCATCGCCGGCGCGGCCGTCCTGGCCCTCCTGGCCAACCTCGCCGTCAAGCAGCGCCGCAAGGAGTACGGCGTCCTGCTGGCGATGGGCGAGAAGAAGGGCAAGCTCATCGCCCAACAGGCCCTGGAAAACCTCGCGGTCGCCGCCGTCGCCATCGGCCTGAGTTCCTTGTTCGCCCCCAGCCTCACGCAGAGCGCGGGCGAGGCGCTGCTGGGCAGGGAAGCCTCCGCCTCCGAGCGGAAGATCGACTCCTGGCAGCCCCCGGCCCCCGGCAGCACCGGTGTTGATCAGGGCATCGACCCGAACGACAAGCCCGTCGAGAACGCCGACCCCATCGACAGCATCACGGTGGCTCTCGACCCGTCGGACCTCGCCACCGTCGGCGGTGCGGGGCTCGGCGTCGGCCTGCTGGCCACCGCCGTCCCGGCCGGCGCCGTGCTGCGCCTCAGCCCCCGTACCATCCTCACGAAAGGCAAGTGACCCACCATGACCAACGCCACCGCCGCCCCGCCCGTCCTGCGCCTCGCCGACGTCAGCCACACCTACTCCGGCCGGCGCCGCAGGACCACGGTCCTCAAGAGCATCGACTACGCCTTCGAACGCGGCACCTTCTACACCGTCCTGGGCCCCTCGGGCAGCGGCAAGACCACTCTGCTCAGCCTCGCCGGCGGCCTCGACGCCCCCACCAGGGGCACGATCAGCTTCGACGGGCAGGACCTCACCCAGCTCGGTCTCGGCCGCTACCGCAACAAGCACGCCGCCACGATCTTCCAGCAGTACAACCTCCTCACCTACATGACCGCCCTCCAGAACGTCACCACCGCCATGGAGATCACCGGGGCCGGACCCGCGACCGGAAGCCGCAAGGCCCGCGCCCTGCACCTGCTGGAGAGGACCGGTCTCGACAAGGCGACGGCCACTCGCAACGTGCTGCAGCTCTCCGGCGGCCAGCAGCAGCGGGTCGCCATCGCCCGCGCCCTCGCCTGTGACGTCGACATCCTCTTCGCCGACGAACCCACCGGAAACCTCGACGAGGACACCGCCCAGGGCATCATCGACACCTTCCGCGAACTCGCTCACGAGCAGGGCAAGTGCGTGGTCGTCGTCACCCACTCCCAGCACCTGGCCGCCCAGTCCGACCGCATTCTCAGTCTGCGCAAGGGCAAGCTCACGGAACAGGTGAACGCCCGATGACGACACGTGCGCTGCCGGCAGCACCCGCTGTGCTCTTCACCCGAGCCCTCACCGCCTGCACCAGAGGGCTCGGGCGGATCCCCCAGGGGCCCGCCCCCGACCTGCCGGACGGCTGGCTCGCCTGGTTCGCCGGGTACTCCTGCGCCGCCCGCTCCGCCGGGTCGCGTGGGCAACTGAGGTCGGCGGTGGTACGGCAGGACCGCGTATCGAAGTCCCTGACCGTCCTGCCCACCAGACGCCGCCAGAAAGGTCTGCCAACGTCTGCCGACGTAGGACGTGCGCGCCATGTACGTGATGGGTGCGCCATCCGTACGGTTGCTCGGTAAGGTGCACCCTGGAGGTGTTCCATGTCCGAGTTGTTCGACGCGGTCGACGCGCTGGTCGCGTCCCGCTCCCCGCTGCCGCCGGCGGAGGAGCGCAAGCGGCTGCGCCAGGCTCACGGGCTGACACTGGACGAAGTGTCCGCCGTGCTGAAGGTACGCCGGGCGACGGTGTCCGGCTGGGAGTCGGTCAAGAAACCCGTGGAGCCGCGCGGCCCCGAACGGGAAGCCTACGCGCGGCTGCTGAACAAGCTCGCCGAGCTCTACCCGGCGCCCGCCGCCGTCCCGGACCCGGCGCCGGCCATGTTCACCGGCCGGCCCGACCTGGTGGAGACACGGACTCTGCCCACAGGCCCGGCCCCGGCCGCTGCGGCCACGCCTGAGAACGAGGACACCCGGACCGCCCCCGCGTCCGCCACTGTTGAGCGGGCTGCACCGCGTCCGGCGGGCAGCACCACAAACACGTCGACGTGGCGCAGCTCGGGCACGCGGAAGACGGCCCCGGCCGGAGCCCCGGCGGACCGCACCGACCCGGGCTTCGAGAACGGACCGCTCGCCGTCGTCGACGTCGTCGACGGCCAGGTGCTGGCGTACTGCACCGGCGGCCTGGTCCTGGACGTGCCTTCCAAGTCCATCCCGGCCCTGGTGGACTGGACGCTCAAGGAGGCGAAGCTCGGGCAGCCGAAGTTGTCCGGCCCCGGCAAGGACGCCGATCCGCTGCTCGTACTCACCGAAGCCGCGCTGAAGCGCTACGGTCTGCCGGCCGCGCTCACCGATGAGGAGCGGCTCGCCGGGCGGGTCCCGGAAGACCACAAGGTCGTCAGGCAACTGCACCGCGCCGACTGGAGACTGACCAAGCGCGGGCTCGGGCCGTGGGCGCGGATCTACCGCCCGGCACAGGGCTCGGAGCGCAACTGCGTCCAGCTGTGCGTCCCCTCCTGGAACGCCCTCGACGCCCGCCACTGGGGGCACGCCGCACAGCTCGCGCCGGCACAGCTCACCCGCGTCCTCGGCGTATACGCGTCGCGGGTGATGACCCCGCGCGGATCGACCGCCGTGACCGGCCTCGAGTTGATGACCGCGCTGCACCCGCCGACGCGGGCCTCCGAGCCGGATGCCGACGGCAAGCGGCACTCCGAGCACAATCCGGGCTCGCTCGGCAAGGATCCGGTGGACTGCGCACCGTGCGAGGCCCCGGACGGGCACCCGCTCCTCGAAGACTTGCCGCGCTTCCACGTCCGCGGCCCGGCGGAGAAGCTGTTCGAGGAGGCCTACGACTGGGCGCGGCCGATGACGGATGCCGAGTGCACCCTGCGGCATCTGGTCGGCATCGACGTGAACATGGCCTTCGCTGCGGGCGCGAACGGCCTGGTCGTCGGCCTCGGCGCACCCACTCACGTCAACCGGCCCGTGTTCGACCCGAAGCTGCCCGGCTCATGGCTGGCGGACCTCTCCCACGTCGACCTGTCCAGGGTGAAGGCCGGCAAGGACAAGTGGGCGGACCTCGACGCGAGTCTGCTGCCCAGCCCTTTCACACCGAAGGGCGAGCGCCCCGGGGGGCCGGCCTGGTACGCGACGCCCACCGTGGCGTACGCGGTGGAACTGGGCTACGAGGTGCGTCCGCTGGAGGCGTACGTCCGGTACGACAACGGCCGCTACCTGGACAACTGGTACCAGCGGCTGCGCGACGCCTACCTCGCCACGATGGCCGACCTCGGCGTCCACACCGACATGGCCCCGGCCGACTTCCTCGCCGCGATGGACGGCTATCGGGAACGCGACCCCGAGCTGGCGATCGCCGCCTCGGCGATCAAGGCGACCGTCAAGGGCGGCCTGGGCAAACTGCGCGAACGACCCCGGGGCGAGGGCTGGCGGCCCGGGCAGCCGTGGCACGCGCTGTCCCGCCCGACGTGGCGGCCCGACATCCGGGCGGCGGTCATCTCCCGTACCCGCATCAACCTGCACCGCAAGATCATCAAGCATGCGGCGTTCACCGGCCAGTACCCGGTCGCGGTCCTGTCCGACTGCGTCGTCTACGCAGCGGGCGGACCCTCGCCGCTGGACTTCCTTCCCTACCGGGACGGTAGGCCGCTGCCCGGCGGCTTCAAGCTCGGCGTCAACCCCGGCCTGGTCAAACACGAAGGCACCCAGAGCGTCCTGTGGGGCGAAGGGGTCCGCGAACGGTTCAACGCCCCCGGACTCAACCTCGCCCGCTACATCAAGGACGGCACCGTCACCGGCCTCGACAACGGAGAGTAGGAGAAGGCCACGATGAGCCTGTTCGGGGACGGCCTCGACGCCGCGGTACAGAAATCCTTCACCCGCCCGGCGCCCAAGACCGCGCCCGCGCAGATGCGCTACCTGGTCAGACAGCTCAAAGGCACCAAGGCGGTCGCCCAGATGCTGCGCATCTCCCAGCGCACCGTCGAGCGGTACGTGAAGAACCAGATCAAGAAGCCCCGCCCGGACCTCGCCGCACGCCTGGACCGAGAAGTGAACAAGCGGTGGCAGCCGCAGATCCGTGCCAGAGCCCGGCGCAGGGCAGCGACCACCGACGGCATCGTCATCGACACCCGCGCCCGCCTCGGCTACACCGCGCCGATCGGCTCCACGGACGAGGACCGGCTCCGGCATCTGACCGTCGCGCTCCCGCCCCAGTACGCCGCCCGCCTCTTCGAGGCCCAGCAGGCCGGCGCCGGCGACCCGCAGCTCCGACAGATCGCCGCGGAAGGACTCAGAGAGGTGTACTTTCAGGACGGCGGCCACCGTGCCGGAAGCCTGGAAGAGATCCGGTTCACGGACATCGAGCACCTGGAGTTCGACCTGTAGAGGCTGCGTCGCCGAGAGCCCCCGTGCCCTGATGGCGTGGTGATCCGTACTGGGCGTGACGAACGCGATACCCGGTGATCATGCTGGCGTGGCCGCTGTCGCGTGCAGCGGGGCTGGTCGGACCCAGCGGTAGCGGCCGGTGAAGTTGCGCATCACAGGCGGCTCGTAGTCGAAGCGGACGCCGTGGATCGTGGCGGACCTGACCGCCACCTCGATCAGCGCGTCGGCCACGTAGTCCATGTGGTCGTTGGTGTAGGCGCGGCGCGGAATGGTGAGCCGCAGCAGTTCCAGTGGTGCCTTCTCCTGTACGCCGGTGTCCGGGTCGCGGCCGAGCAGCAGCGACCCGATCTCTACCGACCTGACGCCCGCTTCCAGGTACAAAGCGCAGGCGAGGGCGTGCCCGGGGAACTGGTCGTAGGGCAGGTGGGGCAGCATGGCCCCGGCGTCGACGAAGACCGCGTGGCCTCCCGTGGGGTGCTGAATCGGGATGCCGGCTGTGCGCAGACGCTCACCCAGGTAGGCCACCTGTCCGATCCGGTAGGTGAGGTAGTCGGGATCGATGGCCTCCTCCAGGCCGATGGCGAGTGCTTCCATGTCGCGGCCCGCCAGCCCTCCGTAGGTGATGAAGCCCTCTGTCAGCAGGCAGCGCTGCTGTGCCCGTCGGTACAGTTCGCCGTCCTCGCGGAAGGCGCAGAAGCCGCCGATGTTCACCAGGCCGTCCTTCTTGGCGGATGCGACGAGGATGTCCCCGCAGGCCATGATCTCCGCCACGATGTGGGATATGGCGCTGTCCTTGAACTCCTTCTCGCGGTGCCTGACGAACCAGGCGTTCTCGGCGAAGCGTGCGATGTCGAGGATGACAGGAATGCCCAGGTCGCGGCAGTGGGACGACACCTCGCGCAGGTTGGCGACCGACATGGGCTGTCCGCCGGAGGTGTTGCAGGTGATCGTGGCGATGACACCGGCCACGTTCGCGGCGCCGTGCTGCTCGATGGCCGAGGTGAGCGCCGGAATGTCGAAGTTCCCTTTCCACGGATGGTATGCGCCGGTGTCCAGTGCGTCGGGGGTCAAGGTGTTGACGGTCCGCCCACCGGCGAGCTCCACGTGCGCCTTGGTCGTCTCGAAATGGAAGTTGGATATGAACACCGGCGAGGGCGACCCACAGCGCGCGACCAGTTCGGGGAAGAGGATGTTCTCGGCTGCCCGCCCCTGATGGGTGGGAATGGTCAGGGGAAAACCGAGGATCCGGGAGATGGTCTCTTGCAGCCGGTGAAAGCTCCTGCTGCCCGCATACGCCTCGTCGCCCGTGACGAGTCCTCCCCACTGCCGATCGCTCAGGGCTCCGGTGCCGCTGTCGGTGAGGAGGTCGATGTAGACGTCGTCGCTGCTGAGAGAGAAGAGGTTGAGGCCGGCGCGGTGCAGTGCCTCCTCGCGGTGGCGTTGCGTCGTCATCCGGATCGGTTCGACGACCTTGATGCGAAACGGTTCCGGCAGGCGCTTGGACATGATGCGTACTCCAAGGAAGGGGACGGTGAGGGCGTTGGGGGGAAGGAGGGGGATGGCGGCAGCCACGTCACCCTTCGCGAACGGCCTGCTGGTAGGCACCGGGTGTCACACCCATGCGCGCTTTGAAGGTCCTGATCAGGTGGGCTTGGTCGCTGAAACCGGTTCTCGCCGCCACGGCGGACGCCTTCTCGCCATGGCGCAGGAGCTGCTTCGCGGCGATGATCCGCCGATTGAGAAGAAAGGCGTGCGGCGTGAGTCCCGTCCGGCGGCGAAACGCGCTGATCAGTCGCTGCCGTGGCACGCCTGCCTCATCGACGAGGTCAGAGAGCGTCACTTTGGCGGCGTAGTCGTCGCACAGCAGTGTCACGGCACGATCGATGGAACCGTCCTCCTGCCCGGCTTCCGCGAAGTGGACGCCCGCGTAACGCGAAAGGCAGTACGCGTACGTCGAGAAGAGGCGCTCCTCCGCCTCGAGTGCGCATCCACCGCGCCGCGAACTCTCGTGCGCCTGGAGGAACATGGCCGCGCCCACAGGATCGTCCACCACCGGCTCGGTGATGAAGCGGACGGCCCCGCGCACGGGCGCCGCCGCGTTCTCAGCGGCGATGCCGTGCAGGAGGGATTCTGACGGATAACTCGCCCGGTAGCTCAGACTGCTGCCGCGGGCCGCGCCGTCATGGACCTCGAAGGGGTTGCAGAAGATCAACTGTGCCACCCGTGGGCTGTAGGGCCAGCCGCCGATCGAAAGCGCACCGACGCCGCGGGAGAGTGCCGCGACGACAAAGGTGTCGTGCACGTGCGGGGAGTACCGGTACCCGTCCAGTCGGCCGAGGAGGAACTCGACGCCGCTCGCGGCCGACCTGAAGTAGTCGATCTTGCTTGTGGCTTGCCTCGTCATGTTCATCCATCGTGTTCAGCGGCTTTCTGCCGAAAGTCAGGATGCCACCTGCCGACAGCGGAGCATTGAAGAAAAATCCTGATTCGAGTTGGTGATCAGGAGGTGACAGTGGGCGCGAACTGACGGATCAAAGGGGCCGGACAGACCGAGCGAGCGGCATTGCCGTCGCCGCCCCGGGCGTCGGCGAAGGCAACGGATGTCCGTCCGGGGCATGGCGCGGGTGAAGTGGAACCGCAGGCGGGGTCGCGACCAGAGTCGGGTTCGCCACCAGTGGACGCATATCCGACCGGTGTCCGAGGGGACTGGTCCGAGGGCTGCCGAAGGCCACTCTTCGGCTACCGCGGGGCCGGTGGCCCCGGCCTGCGTGGCGGCTGCCGCCTCCAGGAGGGACCAGCCGTCGAACTCCACCACGCGTCGCCCCTCCGGCTGCCACCCGCGGGTGGCAGCCGCGTCGAGCAGGGCCCGGACGGCGCCGGGTTCGTGCAGGTTCAGGGAGGCGCCACGGATGTATCCCACGTCTCCGGAGCCCAGAGGAGCGCCGCCCGGCACGTACCGGCCCGGTCCTTCGGTGAAGACGATGCGCAGTGGGCCGCCGACACCGGCCGGCTGCGGGTACAGGGTGAGAGTCTCACAACATGACCTGGCACCGTCCGCCACGCTGTGGCGGTGACGCAGCGTCCACAGATACGCGCGCCCGTCGGCAATCAGCCGACGAGGCTTCTTCGGATGACGGGGCACGGGTCCGAGCGTACGTGACCTGAACAGCCCCTGTGGCGCCACACTTCAGGCCCTGCCGGGCCGGCCCCTGAGCCCCCGGCCCCGGCAGGGGCGGTTCGATCGCCTGCCGGCTCGGACTGAACGACCGGGCGGAAACCGGCGGTTCGGCGCCGGGTTGTGCGAAGCACCCTCTTGCGGTGGTCGGGTGGGGTGTGGGCTCCTGCAAGAGGACGGGCTCGCGGCGGGCGCAGACGGTATAGCCGCCGCCTGCGCCCGGGCGTCATTCCGCTGTCACGCGCTCCTTGGAGGACGTCCGGCGTGTTGTCGGGGTGTCCAGGTGGACGACGACGGTTGTGTAGAAGCGGTCCACGGCGTCGTCGACGCTGCGGATGAAACCGGTCTCGGCGTTGCCGCGGCCGCTTCCCATACTCTTGAGCAGGGACAAGCGGAACCCGGTGATCTTGGCGTTGTCCTTGGGCAGCAGGTCCGCCGGTTCGGGGCGCAGCCGTTCCAGGGTTCCGCGTGGGCCTCCGGTCTCGCTGTCGAGGAGGGTTTCGACGTGCAGGTCCGCCGGTGCCTCGGCCAGGCGCCGGACGAGTCGTTTGGCCCAGCTCAGGGGGTAGCCCTGCTCGGGGGCCGGGATGTCGATGCCGGTGCGGAGTTTGCCGGTGCGCAGGTCGGCGCTCACGGTCAGGACGCCGGGGATGCCGTCGATGCGCAGCTCCGCCCGGAGCCGTCCGTTCAAGCAGAGCTGGTCGGCGAGGCGGTTTCGGCGCTCCTTGGGGTCCGTTCCGCGCTTGGCGCGCTGGACGGGGAGGACCTTCTGCCCGAGTTCGCCGCCCAACCTGAGGCAAACCTGGCGGATGAGCCGCTCCCAGTTCTCCACCACCTCCAGGGCACGGGCGTCGCCCTGGCAGAGGGTTTCATCGTCGATCCCGTTGCGCACGGGAACCCAAGCCGGGCCCATGTTCTGGAAGCCGTGGCAACCGGAGTTCTCGTGCTGCAGGTAGTGCAGCAGTTCTTGGAGCAACCAGGCGTGCGCGGCGTTGCCCACTCCCTCATGCCTGATCAGCATCTGCGCCTGCTGGGTGACTTCTGCCCAGGACAGGTGCCAGAGGGCGACCTTGTGCTTGCGCCGCTTGTCGATCTTGACGTCGACCAGCGGGCTGCCCTCCAGAGCGACGTCGTTCGTCAGCGTGATCACGGCCTCGTAGCCGCGGCGCGCGGCGATGTCCATGTACGCCTGCACCTGATCGGCCTTGAGCGCGTTGCCGTTGGTTTTCGTCTCGACCAGCGCGGTCCACAACTTGCCGGCCCGCTCCACCCGGATCACCCCGTCCGGGCGCCGCGGATTGTCGCCGTGCGGCAGTGAGACCTCCGTGAACGTCTCCATACGACCCGCCGGAGCACCGAATCCCGCGGTGAGCCTCCTGCTGAACTCCGGCACCTGCGCCATCACCGACAGCAATACCGAGGTGGCGCGCATCTCACGGTCCCGGTCGCTCTTGAGCACGGACACCGGGAAAAGCCTGGCTTGCCTCCAGGAGTCGTTCTCCGCCAGGGTCTTCTTGACCGTTTTGGGCAGTGTGACCTTCTTCTTAGCGGTGCGAGGGCGGGCGGCTGGCTTCCTCGGCCCATCGGCCTCGCCCTCAGGCAGGCGAGGAGCGGGGATGGCATCCAGCGGCGCCTGCCCGGCCGGCTCCTCGGCCGCCGCCGAAGCCGCCCCATCCACCTGCTCATCGGCTTCCGCGGCGCCGAGCTCCGCGTCCGTTTCCGTGGCCGCGTCGTCCTCGATGTCCACGCCGAAGTCCGTCGCCAGCCCCGCGAGACCGGTTTCGTAGCCCTGTCCGACGGCACGGAACTTCCATCCCTCACCCCGCCGGTACAGCTCGCCGAAGATGACCGCCGTCACCGAGCCGGCATCGTCGACGGCAAACCGCAGGAGGCTCTCGCCGGCCGCGTCGGCCAGCGTGATCCTCACATCCTCCAGCTCACCGAAGCGGGCTTCGCCATACCTGCTCGCGGCGACGACGATCCGGTCGATCCCGGACGACACGGCGGTGAGGTCGAAGCTGATCCGGTCCTCACTGCCGTCCGCCGTCGGCGTCTTGCCCAGAAGCTGCACGCTTCCGTCAGCGGCCACCGGATGATTGTAGAAGTAGAAGTCGCTGTCGCTGCGCACCTTGCCATTCGCGTCCAGCAGCAGGACCGACACATCCGCGTCGCCCTCACCAGTCGGACTGACCCAGCCCAGACTGACGATCACTGATCCGACGTCCTCACTCAGGTCCGCCAGGGCCACATTCGAACCCATGATCATTTCCTGCATAAAGCCCCCAACGGCGCACCTGGGCATGCGAAAGATCCCAGCCCATCTGTCTTTCGCGCGACACAAGACGACGGTCGCGCGAAGAAAACTGTAATACGCACCGAGCTCGATCATGGAGGTTATGTGAAGTAGGTGTGTAACAGTGATGTCCGGCGCTGAGCCGTGCCTGCTTCCCCGCACGACTGCAGTGTCCTGTTGTACAGAAGACCGGCGTCTGCGGCGTCGATGAGGCCCACCGGGACGTTCGGCCCACTGCCAAGGGCGCCGCACCACCACCGGCGATGTCCGGCCCCGGCCTTGTCGTGAGTGTCCTCTGGGCGAGAGGTCGAGACCGCCGCAGGCCTTGCTGAAGCGAGCTGCGGCTACGGCCACCCGCGTCGAGGTCTCCGCTGCCCTCTGTCTGCATGTGACGAACTGACGGGAACCCGTCCATTCACCGCTCGTCCAGGCGTGGTCATGAAGAACTATCCGCCGCAGTTCAAGGCAGACGCGGTCGCGTTGTACCAGGCGTGGCCCGTAGCGAGATCCGGCAGGTCGCTGCCGATCAAAGGACGCCCTGTCCGCCGCCGAACGTACTCGCGACGGCCTCGCCGGGGCGGTCCTGCACGCCGACCACGGAGCCCGGTACACCAGCGGGCCTTCGCCGACGCCTGCCCGTCAGGCCGGCGTCCACCAGTCCATGAGCGCGATCGGCTCCAGCGCGGACAACGCGCTCGCCGAGTCCTCCAAAGCGACGTTCGAACGCGAGACGCTTCAGGGTTGAAAGCACTGGTCCACCGAGGTCGAGGCCCGCCTCGACGCCTTCCGCCGCGGCTGCACCGTCACAACACCCGACGCGGTCACTCCCGCCTCGGACACCGCAGTCCGATCGCCTACGAGAGCACCTTCCGAGCGACGTCACCTACGCTGACGCAAGCCGCATAGCCCGTGCCCAGGAACCGGGGCCAAGGCCCGGCTTCGCTCCCGGCGTCTTCGCCTCCTCGACATCTTCGCCGCGTTCTCGACCGGCGCCGGCTCACCAGGGAACGGACGATCCCGATAAGGGGCCATGAGCTCAGCAACCGTCCCCTGCCCACTGCCGGTTCTTCCCCGAGGGAGTGGGCAGGCCGACCTTCTCGCCCGTCTACGGCAGGCTCGGCGCCCAGTCCACGAACACGCTGACGGCAACCGTCCGTTCAGGCGAGGGCGGGGCCGGTGAACCGTACTGAGGGGAGACCATGGCCGACGGCCTGATGCTCCCACCCTTGGCCGCCGCGATCAGATCAGTCCGTAACTGACCAGGGCCCGCCCCCGTCCCGCTGCGGCTCACCCGCCCACTTCGGCAGCGGCGCGGGGTCGGGCACAGGGGCGGCGATACCGGTTCCGGCAGTGTCCGTGCCACAGCCCTCGCCTTCCACCCCGCCTGCATGTCGGCAAACCGAGTGTGCGCCCCGACTACCGGCCCGACCATGGCGGTCTGTGCACTACAGCACCTTGCGGAGGGCTGGGTGCCGAGCTCCCGGCGCACGTCCAGGTACCAACTGGCTGCCCCGGGTCCCGTGCCCTACGGCCTGACGTCGCGGTCGCCCACCGTTCGCGACGGAGCTCACCGGTCCCGGCGGTGCCGCCGGTACGGCCGAGAGATCCGACCCGGTACCGGAAATCAGGCGGCGACGAGTTCCTGCTCGCGGTCCGGCGTTTTGACCTTGGGCTTCTTGTTCGGCAGCGAGAGCCGGAAGACCTTGTGCCACGCGGAGAACACCTGCTTGGGCAGCGGGCCGGTGACGTATTCCAGCTCGTACTTGTCGAACAGCGCGCGCACCTTCACCGCGACCTCGGCGTACCGGTTGCTCGGCAGGTCCGGGAACAGGTGGTGCTCGATCTGGTGCGACAGGTTGCCGGTCATGAAGTGCATGGCCTTGCTGCCGCTGATGTTCGCCGAGCCCATCATCTGGCGGAGGTACCACTGGCCGCGCGTCTCACCGTTGATCGATCGGCGTTCGAAGACCTGTACGCCCTCGGGGAAGTGCCCGCACATGATCACCGAGTGGGTCCAGACGTTGCGGACCACGTTGGCGGTGAAGGTGGCGGCGAGCGTGGGGAGGAACGACGGGCCTGACAGCAGCGGGTGGATCACGTAGTCCTTGAGCACCTGCTTGCGTATCTTGCGGCCCACGGCCCTGGCCCGCGCGCGGAACTCCGGATTCTTGCGGCGGCGCTTGTGCAGGTTCTTGCCGAGCTCCAGGTCGTACGCCGCGATGCCGTACTCGAAGAAGCAGGCGTTGATGAAGTTCCACAGCGGCTGGCCGAGGTGGAACGGGTGCCACCTCTGGTCCTCGTCGACGCGCATGATGCCGTAGCCGAGGTCGTTGTCCTTGCCGATCACGTTGGTGTACGTGTGGTGCAGCTCGTTGTGCGAGTGCTTCCACTGCTCGGACGGCGAGACATGATCCCACTCCCAGGTGGTGGAGTGGATCTTCGGATCCCGCATCCAGTCCCACTGGCCGTGCAGGATGTTGTGGCCGATCTCCATGTTGTCCATGATCTTCGCCACGGACAGCCCGGCGGTGCCGAGCAGCCACGCGGGCGGGAAGATCGAGAACAGCAGCACGCCCCTGCTGACCAGCTCAAGCTTGCGCTGGGCCGAGATGACCTTGCGGATGTAGGCGGCGTCCTTGTCGCCGCGGTCGGCGATCACCTCGTCGCGGATCGCGTCGAGCTCGCGGCCCAGCTCCTCGATCTGCTCCGCGGTCAGGTGGGCGGTGGGGTCGATGGCGGTCAAGGTGCTCCTACCGTTCGATGTCGCAGGGGCCCGCCGCGGCGGACACGCAGGTCTGGATGAGGACGCCCGGCTCGGCCTCGGTGATCTCGCCGGTGCGCAGGTCGCGGATGGCGCCCGCCTTGAGCGGCGTGACGCAGCCGAAGCAGATGCCCATGCGGCACCCGGAGGGCATGAGTACGCCGGCCTCCTCGCCGATGTCCAGCAACGGCGTGGCACCGTCCGCGTCGACGGTCTTGCCGGTGACGCTGAACGTGACCTCGCCGCCGTTGCCGGCGACGACGATGCTGGGGCGGAAGCGTTCGGTGTGCAGGCGCTCGGGGACGCCGTGTTCGGCCCAGTGCTTTTCGGCGGCGTCGAGCAGACCGGCGGGCCCGCAGGCCCAGGTCTCGCGCTCGGTCCAGTCGGGCACGAGTTCGTCGAGACGGGCGATGTCGAGCATGCCGTCCGTGTCGGTGTGCACCTCGGTGAGCCGCAGCTTCTTGTCCGCGACCAGGCCGTGCAGTTCGCTGCGGAAGATCACGTCCTGCGGCCGTGGCGCGCAGTGGACCATGACGACGTCGTCGAACCCGGTGTCGCGCAGCATGCCCATCACGGGCGTGATGCCGCTGCCGGCCGTCAGGTAGAGCACCTTGGCGGGTTTCACCCGCGGCAGCACGAAGTCACCGGTCGGCTGGTCGAGCTGGATCAGCGTGCCCGGTCTCGCCCCGCGGACCAGGTGGTTGCTGACCTTGCCGTCCGGGATCGCCTTCACGGTGATCGTGACGCGGCCGTCCCGGCGGTTTGTCGGCGAGGTGATGGAGTAGGCACGCCACAGGCGCACCCCGTCGACGTCGACCCCGATCCGCACGTACTGACCGGCTGTGTGGCCGCGCCAGCCCCGTCCCGGCCTGATCACGACAGTCGCGGCGTCACGCGTCTCGGGGTGCACGGCCTCGATGCGCCCACGTAGGTCAGCGCCCGCACGCAGCGGGCTGACCAGGTCGAGGTAGTCCGACGGCAGCAGCGGCGTCGTGACCATCTCGAGCAGTTTCCACGCCCTGCTGCGGAGGGCTGCACTCGTCATGACTCCAGCTTGCTGCGCCTCTAGGCGTAAAGTCCTGACCGCAGGACGTAAATCTGATCGGCTAGATTGTTCGCAGGGAACAGAACGTGAGCCATGCAATCCGGAGGGCCAGCGAACTGGCCCTGGACGAGACGACGGTCACCGCACTTCGGGCCGCGCTGAAGACCACCGCCGACGAGGTCGTCCAGGCGATCATCGACGAGGTCCCTCCCTACGCCAACGCCCTTTCGGGCCGCATGGGCGGCACCATCCGCCGAGCCGTCCGCACCGCCCTGGGCCACTACCTGGACCTCGCGAGCGGGAACGCCACAGGCGGCGACGCCGGTGACGCAGCCTACGAGCTGGGCCGCGGCGAGGTGCGCGACGGTCGTTCCATGGACGCCCTGCTCAGCGCCTACCGTGTCGGCGCCCGCGTGGCCTGGCGGTGCCTGGCCGCGGGTGCCGTACCCGCAGGTCTGCCCGCCGCCGAGGTCGCCAAGTTCGCCGAACTGACCTTCGCCTACATCGACGAGCTCTCCGCCGCGAGCGCCGCGGGCCACGCCGACGAACTGGCAGCCCGGGGGAGGGCCCACGAGCGCCACCTGGAACTCCTGGCCCGTGACCTCCTCGCCGACGCGAGCCCGGACGTGCTGCTGGCCTCTGCCCAGAGGGCCGGGTGGCAGCCTCCTGTCTCGCTGACCGCGGTCCTGCTGCCCGCCGCACAGGCTCGCCCTGCCTACCGCACGCTCGACCCGAGCACCCTCGTCCTCGACGATCTGCCGGATTCCACCGGTGTGCTACTCGTCCCCGATGCCGACCGATCACATCTCCTGCGGCAGCTCACCGACCGCACCGCCGTGGTCGGCCCGGCCCGGCCATGGACTCGTGCGTCCGCCTCGTACGCACGAGCCGTACGCGCCCGCTCCCTCTCCTGCGAGATTCGCGACACCGAGGAGCACCTGCCGGAGCTGGTGCTGAGCGCCGACATGGACGCGTTCACAGACCTGCGTACCCGAGCCCTCGCACCGTTGCGGACCCTGCCCGTCGCGACCGCACGGCGGCTGGAGGAGACGTTGCGGGCGTGGCTGCTGCACCAGGGCAGGCGGGACGAGGTGGCGGCGGAGTTGTTCGTCCATCCCCAGACAGTCCGGTACCGGATGTCGCAGCTGCGGGAGCTGTTTCCGGACCTCGCATCGCCACACCGGTCCCTTGAACTGACCCTGGCGGTCGGTCTCCGGATCAGCTGACACGTACTCCCGGTTGGTCGTTTGCGTATGTCGTAGGGAAGAGACAGCCGCGGCCGCGGATCCTGTCGGACGAACCGCGCTCGCTCGGCCGAGCCGTTGTCGGAGTACGGGCGAATCCGCACAGCCACGTACACGCGGACGTGGCACAGCGGGACGTGCAGCCTTGGGCCGAAGCCGAAGCCGAAGCCGAAGCCGAAGCCGAAGCCGAAGCCGAAGCCGGAGCCGGAGCCGGGGACGCCGGACCGGTCAGAGTCCTGCGGCGCGATGTCGCCGGTGATGGTCGAGGGCGACGGCAGCAAGGAGCGGCCCCCAGGCGACCAGCGGCAGATAGAGGATTCCGGCGATCGTGCTGCCGAGAGGGGTCATGTCCGGATGGGGGAAGGTCCACCAGAAGGCGAACCGGATGAGGATCAGTGTCAGCGCCGCGGCGCCGAGACCCGCCGTCACGGTAACGGCACGCGGATTCGGCCGGCGTCCGCCGACGAGGGGGACCCACTGCGGCAACACCTCACCCCATGGCCGGACCAGCCCGAGAGTGAGCAGCGCGAGCAACTCTCCGCCCACAGTGAGCCCGACCACGTACACCGCGCCCCAACCGGTGAAACCCATCGCCTCGTACCCGGCCTCGGTGTACCCGGCGGTGAAACCTGCCGCCAGGAGCAGGCGCCAGACCCCGGACGGCAGGGTGACCAACGCGACGGCGTGGGCGGCACGAACGGCCCAACGGGACGGGGGCGGAAGGCTGGTGGGGAGTTGCGTGGTCGTCATGCGCCCTATCGTCCCGGCGAGCCGTCTCCCCGCCATCGCCCCTGAGGACGGGCCCCGGAGCGACCCCGGAAGGAGACCCGTACCTCCGTCTCCACCGCGCGGGGGATGCCTGTGCTCCCCGCCGAAGCGCACCGATGAAGGCTCCCCGCCATCGGCGGAGCAAGCACTTCGCCGTGCACGTCCGGTTGTACCGGCGTGTGTATGTGGCCCCCTGCACCCCCGACAGCCGTTGTTGCCGGCCGAGGCATGACCGAGCCCCGCTTTGCGCCCTGCACCAGGGGCGGTGTGCCGGCCCCCGGTGGCGGCGCCTCCTACGGGTTCGTCAGGCATCGGAGAGCAGGGGGTCGAACGGGGTGTTCCTGCGGCGGCCTGACATGAAGGAAAGGAAGTCACCGACGAACGCACTGCGGTCGTAGGTGCCGTCGGTGGTGGTGAGGTCGCGGTGGAAGGCGGTGCGGAAGAGTGTCCTGTGCTCGTCCGCGTCGATGGTCCCGCTGCCGTCCTTGTCGGTGGCGTCGAAGAGCACCTCGGCGACGCGGATGAGCGCGGGACCGGCGAGGGACGGCACGGCGGCAGCGTACTCGTCGGCGCTGACCCGCCCGTCGCCGTCCGCGTCGAGGGCGGCCTGGAGTTCACGCCACCAGGCGGCGAAGGCGTCGTAGAGCCGAGTCTCCGCGGGTTCGTCCAGGTCGAGGCGGGTGGCCAGTTCGCGTGCCATGGCGGCGAGGTCAGGCCAGTCGAGGTGGCCGTCGCCGGTCTGGTCCAGCACCTGACGGAAGAACTCCGCCGCCGAGCGCCGACCCTCGCCCGTAGCCGGTGAGGCGGCCGGGACCGGGTCGGGGCCGGTCTCGTCGCTCAGCGGTGTGAGGAGGCGGAGCAGGGCCGATGCCCGCTTCATACGGGCGCGCAGCGCGGTCACGGTCCGGGCGCGGGGGTCGTCGCTGCCGGGTGGGACGGAGAGGGCCTCGATGATGGTGTCGACGTTGATCCAGCCCTCGGGCAGGAAACGGGTGAGCCCGGCGGCCAGGTAGGCGCCCTGCATGAGGGTCGGGGCACCGGGCATCTCGGGCAGGCCGGCCCTGCGCCGGTACGGTTCGGGGAGCGAGGCGACGGTGATCGCGCCGAGGAGCGGACCGACGACGGCCCGGCCGGCCGCCCACACTGTCGGTGCGCCGGCCAGCAGCGCGGGGGCGGGCAGGTGGTCGAAGAGCCGGTAGAGGATGACGCGTGCCGCCTCGGTGTTCTCCAGTTCGTCCTCGACGACCCTGTCGAAGTACCGCCAGAAGTCGCCGAGGTCTTCGGGGAGTTCCCCGGCGTCGCCGTCGAGCGCGGCGAGGAACAGGCGGTACTCGGCGTACATGCGCTCCATGGTGTCCTGGTCGAGCGGCTGGCCGCTCAGCCGGCACATGGTGACGGCGCTTTCGAAGAGGGTGGCGACCACCCAGGCGCGGGTCGCGCGGTCCATGGCGTCGTAGGCGCGGCCGCGGGCGTCGGAGCCGCTCATGCGGGCATGCAGCCTGTTGAGGCGGGCGGCCTCCCGTTCGCGTACCGCCGGATCGGCGTCGAACATGCGCCGCATGCTGAGGAAGGTGTTGCGCAGCCGGCGCCAGGGGTGGGCGACGAAGGTGGAGTTGTCGGCGAGGGCGGCACCGATCTGCGGGTGGGCGGCCTCCAGCACGGTGGCGCGGATCACGGCCAGCGCCCAGCGTGGGTCGTCGAAGAAGGCGCGGAACTGCGACTCCGGGCCGAACAGGGATGGTTCGTCGGCCGCCGTGGTGGTTCCGGTCGTCATGACAGGTCTCCGTTCGTCTGGCGCGGCACGCCGCCGAAGCGGCGGTCACGGCGCCGGTAGGTGTGCAGGCAGGCGAGGAAGTCGGGCGCCCGGAAGTCCGGCCAGAGCGCCTCGGGGAAGACCCACTCGGCGTAGGCGACCTGCCAGAGCATGAAGTTCGAGATGCGCTGCTCGCCGGAGGTGCGGATGACGAGGTCCACGTCGGGGGTGTCGGGGAACGGCAGGTGGGCCGCGAAGAGCCGCTCGGTCACCTCCTCGGCCGGCGTCCCGCTGCGGATCAGCGACCTGGCGGCCTCCACGATGTCCCGGCGTCCGCCGTGGTCGAAGGCTACGGTCAGCGTCATCCCCTGGTTGTCGGCGGTCAGCGTCGCCAGATCCTCGAAATCCCGAGTCAGTTCACGGGGAACGCGTGAGTCCGCGGCCCCGAGGAAGCGACAGCGGATGCCGCGGGCGAGCAGCAGCGGCGCGTGTTTGCGCACCACCCGACGGACCAGGCGCATCAGGTAGTCGACCTCGCAACCAGGACGGTTCCAGTTCTCGGTGGAGAAGGCATACAGGCTGAGCCACTCGACGCCGGCTCCCCGGGCCGCCTCGATGATGTCGATGACGGTGGTCTCCGCAGCCCGATGGCCCGCCGTCCGGGGAAGCGAGCGCTGCTGAGCCCAACGGCCATTGCCGTCCATCACGCAGGCCACGTGCCGCGGCACCCCGCGCACCGGCCCATCGACGTGCCGCTGCTCGTCGTTGTCCTGTCGCTCACCCGGGCGGTTCCCCGTCGCCGAGCGTGCGCGCTGAACGCCGTGGTCCGTCACACCCAGCCCCGTCTCGCCCGAAGCGGCACGGTCGTCCCTACCGCGCTCGGTCACGCCCACCCCGTATCGCCCATACGCGCCCCACCGGAGCGTCCCTCTCCAGGAGTCTGGCGGAAGGGAAGAGCCCTGAGCGGCCGAACGGGAGCCGGTCACCCTTGGCTCATCTGCACGATTTCCTTCGGCATCGGCGGTCTTCTCCCTGGACCGGGCGTGCCGCGACCCCGGCCGCGGCGTACCGCGACCTGGCTGTCGGTGCGGCCGTCCGGGGTGCTCCCGCCGACATCGCGTGCCGGATGGGTGGCGGCCCATGCGGCGGTGTAGCCGCAGTGCACGTCGGCGGCGGGTGGGACCCGTTCGGCGGGATCCTGGTCGGCTCTGGAGACCGGTTGGGGCGGGCGGTGACCGCGACCTGGGATCCTGCGGAGCCCTGGTCGTTGGCGTAGGTCTTGCGGCGCCGGCCGGTCCAGGCGGCGCCAGAGCCTCAGGGCCTCGGCAGGGACCACGCGGTCGATGTCCGGGTCCGACGCTCTCGTTGATGACGACTTCGGTCCGGGTCATCTGCATGGCCGTCCAGGGACTGAGTCACATGTGCCACAGGTGCTCCGATCCGCTGTGCCTCGCTGCTGGTGATCACGAAGTGAGGCACAAGAACCAGGAATCTGGTCCCTCCTGCGACGCGGCTGGCTCTCCAATGTCGCCTTCTTCACCCCCGAACACCTCGTCCGGCGCATCCGACGCGGCCTACGGCACATCCAGTACCGCGGTCACCTCATAGACGGCTGCCTCGCCGAGACCGGCCTGATCATCAAACCCTGACCGCGGGCGACACCGCGAGTTCAACCTCAGTAGTCGCCCGGCACAGCCGTCCCGGCGAATCCGGGCCGGAGGAGACCGGAAGCCGGTCGGGCCGGACCGGAATGGCGGTGCTGCTGGGGCCTGTTGACGCCCACTACGGCACCTGTCGCTGTCTCCCGACGATTGCCCCGAGCGCTTTGTACGGCCCAGACCACGGCATGTCAGCACAGCTACAGCGCCGCGAGGGATGGGACGTCCTTGGAGGAGAGGTCGGGGCGTGCAGTTGGTTACAGGCAGGTATTCCAAGGCTGTGGTATTCGTGCGTCAGCAGGGGTCGAATGAGGACGTCGCGCGTCTCGCCATACCCTCGCCTCCGGCATCGCCGGGGCGATCTCAGCGATCAGACCCGCGACGAGAGTCTTGAACTCGTCGCGAATGGGGCGGACGGGTTCGACGCCCTGGCCGGCCGGGTCGTCGAGTTTCCAGTCCAGGTGGCGCTGGCCGGGGAAGACGGGGCAGGTACCGCCGCGGCCCATGGTGATGCAGACGCCTGACTCGCGGACCACGTCATGGGTGCTGACGCCCTACGGGCGGCGGGCCAGCACATGGGTGTCGAGGAAGCCCCGCTCGGACGCTGGATCGTGGAGCAGCCGGGCGAACGTAACGAGCCCGGCCTCGGCCAGCAGCCCGACGAATCTGTCCGCCGGCCAGCTATAGGCAGGCGCCACCTTGTGGTCGAAGCGGACCGGATCAGGTCCCTCGGTTCCGAAGAAGGACACCAGTAGCAGGCCACCTGGTGCCAGGACACGCACCTGCTCCGCGAGCAGGGCGGGCAATTCGCCAGGAGGAGTATGGATCATCGAATAGTGGGCCAGCACTCCGCCGAGCGTGCCGTCCTCGACCGGCAGGGCCTCCATGTGCGCTTCCTCGAACCGCAGCGCCGGCTGGGCCCGCCGGGCGTGGTCGACCATGGCCGGGGAGAGGTCGAGCCCGAAGGCGTCCAGTCCCAAGTCGTGCAGCATGGCCGTCAGATGACCAGGTCCGCACCCGACGTCGGCCACCCGCAGGTGTTCCGTGGCACGCACGAGCTCCGCGAACGTGCCGATCATGTTCCGCGCGAAGGGATGTGTCTCCAACCGATTGGCGAACATCGACGCATACAGCTCGACAACCCCGTCATAGGCCGCCCTGGTCTCATCCTGGTGATTCAGCACGGCAAGGAAGCTAACACCCACACCGTTCGCAGCCGCTCTCCAGCCCGACACCGGCCTTTCGCTCAGGACGAATCCGGTCTTGCTCCCCTCCGTCGGTCTGGCGGCCGTCCAGACCGACGGACGGACGGGGCGACGTCACGCAGGGACGCCGAGCGGTGGGTGCTCAAGCACGCGGGGCTTGTACTCGACCAGCTGGATGCGGCCGTCGAAGGTGCGGTGCTCGATCATCTCGAGGGCAACGTCCGGATAGCCGTCATAGATGCGTTCCTCGCCCGTGGCCCCGGTGATCACCGGGAACATCACGACCCGGAAGCGGTCGACCAGCCCGGCGCGTAGCAGGGCCCGGCACAGGCTGAGGCTGCCGATCGTGCTGAGGAGCCCCGAGCCCCCCGACTTCATGGCGCGGACGGCATCGACAGCGTCGTCGCGGACGAGTGTGGAGTTGGCCCATGTCAGTGGTTCCTCGAGCGAGGAGGAGAACACCACCTTGGACGCTCGCGTGAGCTCGTCGACAGACGCCTCTTCTTCGGGCCTGAACTCGTCCTGGCCATCCGGTACCTCACCTGCGGCGAAGCCCGACATCAGGCGGTAGGTGTTGGCTCCCATGAGGTAGGTGGCCTGGGGCTGCTCGCCGAGCCAAGCGAGGTATTCCGGGCCCTCCAGGCCCCAGAACCCGGGCCATCCCTGGCCCGATGCGTAGCCGTCGAGGGTGGTGATGAAGTCGACGAGAAGCTCCGGCATGGCGGTCTCCCTTCCTAGGGTGTCAAGAGTTTGGACCGACCGGGAGCCACAAACTCATCGGCCGCGCCGTGGAGCAACGAGAAGACCCCACGACGCAGCAGCCGATCTGTCCCTCAGCAGGAGGCGGAACTGCGGCGGCAACGGACCGCTGTGCAGCGGATGCGCACCGAAGGCAGCCGGATGGGCCTGCTCTCCGACGTCGTCACCGAACGCCTCAAGAGCCTGTCCGAGGCTTCCTGCGTCAGGCAGACCTGGACAATCTGCTGGTCACCGAGCGGATCTTCGGCCCGCTCGGCGCGGTCGTCCAGGCCACCCGCTTCGTCGTCCTGGCCACGCATCCCACATTGCGGGCGGATTCCGACCGCATCGATGACGCCGAGGAGGCACTCGACGACAGTGTCGCCGTCGATGATCCACGGGTGGCTCAAGTGGCTGCCGAGCGACACGCCTTCGAAAGCGCCCTGCAGGCCGTCATCGAGGAGTCCGGCCTGGGCAAGGACGACGATGACCTCTTCGACGCCTGGGACACTTCGCACCCGGCCACCGCCGATGACGGTGAGGGCGACCTCAGCTCTGGCAGACGGGAGGCCGACTCCATGAGCGTGCTCGAAGCCACCGGCAAGATGCCCTACGACTTCTCCCCAGCCCGCCTGCGCTGTATGGAACTGGCCGAAGAACTCTCCGCCCGCGGGCTCACCCGCTACCTGAAACAGGGCTCAGTGAAGGGCGAGGCACTGTGCTTGGACACGACCCGGCCACAGTCCCGGCAGAGTCGCCGACACCCAGGCTCACGGAACAACGGGACGCACCGCCCGAAGGCCGGCAACAGCCGCTCGGGCCCTCGGTTCAGCGCTACCGGATCCCGGAGGCGCGTCACCCCCGCCGCAAGGTGAAGGACTCCGGCGGCCAACCCCATTGTCCGGGTCAACCCGTCAGGGGTGCCCACGGCATGAGCATGTCCTTCATCGTGTCCGCCATGGCGAGTTGCAGCAGCGGGCCGGACGTGATCCTGCCCACGCCGAGACGGTGGAATCGCTCGAGATCGTGCCTGACGGGATGGGCAGTGGAGTTCACTGGAACGGTGACGGCTCCGGTCACCGCCGCGAGCAGGTCGTCGTCGTCCTGAATACCCACCGGGTAGACACTGTCGGCGCCGGCCTTTTCCAAGGCCCGCAGTCGGTCGATCGCCTCGTCGAGGACGTCGGAGGCATCCTGCGCGTGCACGAAGAGGTCGGTGCGTCCGTTCACCCAGACCGGGACCCCCGCGTCGTCAGCCGCTGTGCGCAGACCGGCGACGTAGCTCGCGTGCTCCTGCGTGCTGCGCACGCGGCCACTGTCCGAGTGGACGGTGTCCTCGATATTGAGACCGACGCCGCCGACCTCGATGAGGCCGGCGACGAGATCCGCGGGCTTCTGCCCGTACCCGGCCTCCAGGTCCACAGACACAGGGACGTCGACCGCCGCGATGATCGGCCTGACGGCGGCGAGTACCTCCTCGAAGGTCTGCCCCTCATGGTCGTCTGCGCCCCGGGAGTCGGCGAGGGGGTGGCTGCCGATCGTCAGCGCGGGGAACCCGGCGGCGACTGCCGTGCGCGCGGACCAGACGTCCCAGACGGTCGGCAACACGAGCGGCTTGTACTGGGCGTGCAACTGCTTGAGGCGTTGAGCGCGCTCAACGGTGGTGTGAAAGGCCATGCCTGCGACGCTACCCTGGGATCGCCGCTGACAACGCCCGGACGGGCATCGCCCGGTGTCGGGAAGTCGAATTCCTGGTGACCCACCAACGGCTCGATCTGCTGTTGGCATGGGGCAGCGATCCGTTGAGGTTGGTCCCCGGGTGTGGACAGCAGGGTTCACCCGACGAGTGGCAGCGTACGTGACGTGATCAGTTGCTGTTCGAACTCGGCTGGTATGAAGTAACCGAGCGCGGTATGCCAACGACGCAGGTTGTAGTACGACAGCCGGCGGAACAGCTCGAGCCGCGTTGCGAGTGCCAGCGGCACCGGGGCTTCCGGCACACGACCCCGGTGAAGACCGACCCGACAGCCAGGCCGCCCAACTGTCCAGTGGCTCACGCGGCGGACGACCGACCGGCTTCGGCGGGAAGCGGTGCAAGAGGCGCAACCGAGGTGTAGGCCGCGTCCGTGATCTGCTGCACGAGCGCGACCGCCGCCGTGCGGCTCATCTGCACAGTGCACATCACGTCCCTCCGCCGACTCATAACGAGGGCCTGATCGCCCGGACAGCTACCGGGAACGGGGAGGTGCTCACGACTGGCACCGGTCGGAACCCTAGGTATTTCAGTGCTTACGGATGCGGTGTGCCTTGGCAACAAGTCTCCGGGGCAGCTTCGGCCCCGCACACGCGTAATCGATCAGCAGGTTCCGGTAGGTGGTGTGCGGGAGCTCCGGCGCCAGGGCGATCAGGGCCTTCAGATCGTCGGACGAGCCGGTAAGGCGTGTCCGGTAGGCGGCGCTCGCCGCGCGCAGGGAAACGTCGTGAGGTTCGTATTTCAGGGCCTGTTCGACGAGGCTCGCGGCTGCGGCGAAGTCGCCCTGCTCGGCGCGCACGTCCGCCAGGTCCAGGTAAATGGACCAGTTGGCGGAGTCCAGGTGCAAGGCGCATTCGAAGGCCGCAGCTGCCTGCTCCAGGTCGCGCATCACGCGCCAGGTGGTCGCTCGGGCGACTGCGGTCCACATGACCCGATCGACGGCATCGGCGCGGTCGCACAGACCGAAGGCAAGTTCGTACTGACCGCAGGCCCGGGGCAGTCGGGCCATGGCGGCCAGCGCTTCCGGTACGGGATGGCGTTCGGAGACCACGTCAAGGGCATGGAACCAGGGGGCGAATTGCTCCCGCATCTCATCGGTGTCCAGGTCGTGGCCGTAGTCCAACGTCCGCAGACATGCCTCGGCCAGCGCCTCGGCACTCACCGCGCCGAGAAAGCCCACATCGCCGAACCAGGGTGCAGCGCCCCATGCCACGTCGGGCCGCGCACCCGTGACCGAGCCAAGGGCCATCACCGCGTCGTCCATGTCCCCTTCGAGGAACAAGAAGTACGCCTGCGCCGGCAGAGCGCTCAAGGAGCCGCCCTCTACGAGGCTCTCCGTCAGTTCCGAGCGTCGGTCCTGCCACAACTCGGCAAGCGCCGCATAGGGTTCCGGAGCCGCCGGTGCCGATGCTATGACTCCCACCAGAAGTTCCATGGCGCCCACCGGGCTTCCGCCGCAGTGCGCCATCACACCAGCGAGACTGACTCCCGCCGCCACTGACTGATTCGACATTGCCAGAGAATACCCGTGGCCAAAGGTTCTGTGAGTCCTTCCGTTGGGCGGCGGCACCGCTGTTGATCTGTCGGTAACAGCGCCCTGCTGTGCGGCTGTGGTCTTCCTCGGCGCCCTCCGCAGGCTGCCGGCCGTCCGCTCATCGATAGACGGGCGGTCCAGGATCCGGGCGACGGGGGCCGGAGTCCGGGCGGAGACCCGTCGTTGCTGGCGCCGGACCGCAGAGCGAAGGGAGGTCTGCTTCCCTTCAGTTCGCTTCCGTCTTGGGGAGGGCCTTTATGTTGTCGGTGTTTCGTCCGTGATCCAGAATTGGCGAGCACACTTTCAGGAGGGTCCTTCTCGTGTTGCTTTATGACTTCACTACCTGGCAACCCCTGCTGCGGCTCCTGCGCGCCGCCCACACGGAAACGCTTTCCGTGCCCGGCGGGCATGTGGCGGGGCAGATCAGTCCCGGGGCATGGAGCGTTCCGTTGCCGCACCGGCCGCCGCAGCCGGGGCGCGCCTCACAGGTGTCCGACGATCAAGAGCAGTTCGATGCCGTGGGCCGGATCGTGGAAGCGCTCAAGGAGGACGGTAGCGAAGGTGTCTCTTTCGTCGTGGAGGCATCTTCCGCTCCCGGTGGTGTCCGGCTGCATCTGATCGACCTGGGCTCGTCCGCGGAGCCGGGTGTCGCGACCGCGCACCCTGGCACGCTTCTCCTCCAGGACGGGGCTCTGCCCGAGCCGGTGCGCCGCCTGCCCGAGCCGGTGCCGGGCGCGGTACCGGCTCCGTCCGCGGATGTGGAACTGCTGCAACGCACTCTTCGAGAACGGCTCCCGGACGCGGTGGGCGCCTCCAAGGATGAGATCGCAGTGGCCGAGGCGCGTCTGGGCGTGCCGCTGCCCGCCGAGTTGAGGGCCCTGTACCAGGTCGTCCGGGGCCGGTACGAGGACTGGGACGACTACCAGGAGCCGTACGACACCATCGGCTGCGAACTCCTTCCCCTGAGCGAGGTGTACGTCGCCGACGCGGCTTCCCGGCATGTGCTGTGGCGGTTCGGTGCCATGGAGGCGGTCGAGACGGGCCCGGAGGACGCCGTTCAGGGGCTCGTCGGCTCGCCGGGCTGGATTGTCTTCGGTGACAACGGCGGCGGGGACCGTATCGCGGTCGACCTCACACCGGGGCCGGAGGGGCACGTCGGGCAGGTGATCATCATTGGTCACGAGGGGAGCATCGGTGCCGGGCTGGTCGCCGACTCCCTCACCGACATGGTCGTCCACCGTCACTTCGACGGCCGGCCGGTCCGAAGGACCGAAAAGCCTCCGCTCGTCGCCTACGTCAATCGCGCCTCCATCCCCAGCATCGAGGCTGCCGCCCACCCCGGTCTGGAGGTCCTCAGCATCGGGGTCTGGGAGAAGGAGCCCCTCAGTCTCGCCCCCGTCCTCGGCCTGCCACGTCTGCGGACCCTGTCCGCCTATCCCGGTACTCTCGCCGATCCCTGTGAGATCGCCCGGCTCACCCACCTCGAGTATCTGGAACTCCCGCCCGCGGAGTGGCGTGTCCTGCTGGACGCGGGGGCTGTTCCCACCGGGCTTCTCGCCGCGGACATCGAGGCCCATCGGCAGCGGGACAATCCGTTGCGGACCATCGCCCTCGCCAACGAGATCCTCGCCCTGTACGGTCGGCCTCCGATCGCCGGCATCACGGTGCTGGAGGAGGCGGCCTCATGAGGCACCCCGCGGAAATGGGAGGCCCCGCCGTCCCAGGGCCCTCCTGGTCACGTCGAGCCAGTGGAGCAGTACCCCCGGTCGAGCGAGGTCCTGCGCCGGACCCGGGATCCCCGGTCGCTCGACGGATGGTCCCGGGCCGAGCCGGACCGTGTCAGCAGCGGCACAACATGCGCTTCCGGTCGCGACCGCCGCTCCGTGCGAAGACACCGAACCCGGCGCACGCGGGCCCAGGAGGGCACAGGCCCCGCTCCGACCTGCCTGATCACGGCCTTGTGTAACACGCCGCAGCTCCGGGGCCGTGCCGAATGTCGGTGCAGCGGTTCCCGGCCCATCCCCGCGATGGCTGGGGCGACTGCTGTCGGCCCCTTCGAGGCGGCTCCGAACGGACAGATGGCCGGACATGAAAGCACCGTGTTCCGGCGGGTTACTTCTCGGTGACGTCGGTGCAGTAGACGTCCTTGTCCGGCAGGTGGCCGGTGGCCAGGAAGTCGACGGTGGCCTTGTCGGCGCAGGCGGAACCTTCGCCGTAGACGGAGTGCCCGCCGTTGTCGACGCCGACGAAGGCGGAGCCGTCGCCGAGGGACTTGTGCAGTCCGACGCCGCCTTCCCACGGGGTGGCGTTGTCCCGGCGGTTCTGCAGGATCAGGGTGTCGCGAGGGCCGCCCTTCACGACCTCGACCGTCGGCTCAGCCGGCTTGTCCCAGTAGGCGCATGCCCAGATGTTGGCGGGCATGCCCGCGGTGAGCGGCCACTTCGCACGGTCGGAGGCGGTACGGGCGGCATAGCCGTCGACGTCGTGCGGCCACTCGGCGTCACCGCAGGTGAGAGCCAGGAACATGGTGGCCTGGTTGTCCGCGGGGATGTCCGGGGACGTGGGCGTCTGGGCGAACACCTCCTTGAGGACCGCGGTGTCGGCGGCTGTGGTGGTGCCGTGGGACAGGTTGTCGGCGGCCTTCCAGAACTTGGCGAGCACGGGAAGGGTGTCGTCGTGCAGAAGCAGGGCGTAGGTCATGTTCCGCAGCAGTGCCCCGTCCAGTGACACCGGTGTGCCGGGAATCGCTGCCGGCGTGTGGTCGAGCCGGTCGGCGAGGGCGAGATAGGTGTCGGTCACCTCCTCGACGTTCGTGCCCAGTTCAAGGGTGCCGGCCTGGGCCGCGGCGACTTGGGCGGCATCGGGGAACCGGTCGGCCATGCCCTTGCCCCAGGTGTCCGCCACCTGGTCGGCCCATACCTTGGTGGGGTCGACGTTGCCTTCCAGGACCATCCGGTCGGTGTGGTTCTGGAAGAGGGTGCGGTAGACGGCGCCGAGGTAGGTGCCGTAGGACTGGCCCCAGTAGGAGATCTTCTTCTCACCGAGCGCCTGGCGGATGGCGTCCATGTCGCGGGCGGTGTTGGCGGTGTTGTAGTGCCGCAGCTTCTCGCCCACGGTGTCGGCGCACTGCTTGGCGACGGCTTCGGCGAGGGCCACGTTCTCGGTGATCGAGCCGTCCGCGGCGGGATAGGGGAAGAGCCCGGGCACGCCGGGGTCCTGCAGACCGCAGCTCTGTGGGGTGCTGTGTGCGACGCCGCGCGGGTCGAAACCGATCAGGTCGTAGCGGTCCAGCACGGACTTCGGCAGTGCGGATGCCATGGTTTCGGGCATGCCGAGACCGCCCAGGGCCGGCCCGCCGGGGTTCAGCACAAGAACGCCACGTCGCTTCGCGGGCTGTGCGGTGGACAGCCGGGAGACCGCCACGTCTATCTTCGTGCCGCCCGGGTCCTGGTAGTCGAGTGGCACTTCCAACGTTCCACAGGTCAGGTCGGGGTCACGGGTCTGTCCCCCGGCCAGGGCCGGGCACTCACCCCAGGTGATCTTGGTGTTGCCCGCGGTCTCGCCGGCGCTCTTGCCGGAGACCTTGGCCGGTTTCGAGCCCTTGGCGTCGGCAGTACACGCGACCAGTGCGGTTCCTGCCAGTGTGGAAACCAGCAGAGCTGCGGCAATTCGGCGGCCTCTGGGGAGACGGTGCTGTGCGGAACTGCGTGTCGTGGTCATGGTGTTGTCCTTAGCTACCGGTCTGGTAGGCCTTGTCCGGCCGTTGTGCTGACGGTTCGAGTCAACAAGAGACCGCCGATGGCGCACGTCACCCCGGAGAGGACGCAACAGGTAGCTCGCTCGGGGGATGCAGGGCCGGCCCTGAGGATGGAGCGGCCGCCGTGGCGCCTGTCGGATGAGCCGTGGGCGGGAACGAGCCGCTGCTGCCGGCATGCCGCGCGACACGGCATCACGCGGCCGTCAGACTCGGTCGCCGTCCCCAGCCAACCCCGCCCAGTAGGCCAGGACCACCGCCTGCGCGCGGTGAGGCCGTTCGTTTTCGGCCCTCTCCCAAGGCACGGGAGGCAAGGGGCGAGCAGGGGGTAGGCGGATAGTCATGGATGGCACACGACTCCGACAGGATGATCAGAACTCACAGAAATCCCGCGCACGAGGAACGATGCAGATCTGGCGGTGGGCCAGGTGGGCGGCACTTGTTCTCGCTGTCGGCTGGGCTGTCAGCTGGGTCGTCAACCTCACTCAGGGTGAAGGGGGACGGGACCTGTGGTGGCCTCTGGTCAGCACCCTCATCTGGACGGGGGTGACCGTGAACGGCTTTGTGACCTACCGCCGGATCAGGACAACGACCCTGCCGGCCATCACCGACCGCCCGGCTGCCTGACCACGTCAGTCGGCCCGCTCCCTGTCTCCTGCCACCTTGCTGCACCTGGGCCAAAGCCCCCTCGCGGCCGCGGAGATCGCACAAGTGGACGGGACTCGAGAAGGTAGACCCACTGCCGCGGCGCTCAGTTCGCCATACCCCGCCCTCATGGACCATGCCGGGCACGCGATGGAGAGCCTGGATCTACCGGCCGACGCTGTGTGCTGTGTACAGCCATCGGACTCCTGACCTGGCGTGTGACCGAGGACGCCGACGGAGTCGGCATCGCTGCCTGGAGGGCCGGCGTGGTCATGACGGTCGCGAATCCGACGGGTGTCAGCTGGCCGCGTGAGACTTGTGGGCGGCGCCGGTGGGAGGCCCTCGACTGCCGCGAGCTTCATGCGGTGGAGTGCGTGATCAACCGCCTCAAGAGGAACCGCGCAGCCGCCACCCGATACGACAAGCTCGCGGTCCGCTACGAGGCGGCCGTCCTCGTCGCGGCCATGAACGAGTGACTGTGGTCCTCGGCCATCACGGTTGCTGACCTCGCTCACGGCCCACCGGTCAGCCTCGCGCACGAGCCCAGCTAGAGCACTTCCGACACACGCCCTAGCAACATCAGAGATGGTCGACGACATAGCCGGCGGTGTCGTCGGACGTGAACCTGCCGGAGGACGAGAAGGCGTTGAGCTGGATCGTGTTCGAGGTGGCGAAGGGCTCGAAGATCGAGACGGTGCAGTTCGCGATGAACTCCGGGTACTCAGAGCAGACGGGACAGTGGTCTGTGAAGCAGCTGTCCCATCCCACTGACTGGCCTGTTCCCCGCCCCCGTGGGAATGGTCCCTCGGCGGCGATTGCGCGCACGGCCTGGTTCCACTGCTCCCTGCCCCCGCGAAGATGGTCCTCCTCCGGGGCGAGGGCCCGCTCAGAGCACCTGCTGGAGCCAGTCGAAGACGACCTCGCAGTGCAGCTGCGGGGCCATCGGGGAGCAGTGGAGCTGGGCGCCGACGGCGGCGGTGAGCTTCACGTAGTTCTTGGGCCCGCGCAGGGCTTCGTACATCTGTCGGGGCTGGCCGGGGTAGAACTGCTCGTCTTCGTAGTCGAGGACGAGTGTGGGCATGGTGATGCGTGGGACGACATCGGTGATGTCCAGCGACGTGATCCGGCGGGCGGGTGTCCAGAAGTCGGTGAAGGTCCTGCCCTGGCGGGCCGCGAGCATCGCCTCCACCGAGAACGGTTCGAAGCGTTTCCGCAGCGTGGCCGCCTCGTCCGGGGTCAGCTCGGGGACGACTTCCTCGTTCCAGATCCGGTTGGTCTCCTCCTTGTCCGGGGTGAAAATCTGCCGCAGCTCCGGGGGGAAGCCCAGCCACGGGTCGACGCAGCCCGGCATGGCGACCAGCGCGGCGATGCGGTCCTCGAAGGCGGCGGCCCGGGGTGCCAGGTCGCCGCCCATGCTCAGGCCGGTGAGCGCGATCCGCCGGGTCTCCACGTCGGGCCGGGTCTCCAGCCAGTCGATCAGCGGGGACACGACCTCCTCCCAGGTGGGGGTGAAGACCACCCGGTCCACGAAGAGCAACTGCCCCTGCCCGGGGCCGTCGTAGACCAGGGCGTTCCAGCCGCGCTCCAGGGCGGCGCCGACGCCGTAGGTCCACATGTCGACGTTCTGTCCGTCGCTGCCGTTGGTCAGGATGACAGTCGGGCGGCAGTGGTCGGACGGCTCCGGTCGGAAGAACCACACCGGCAGGGTGATGTCGCCGTACGGGATCTGCGCGCGCACCGGCTGCGGGTCGCACAGGTCGCAGAACGTCTCCCAGGCCCGCCGGCCCGCCCGGTACAGGTCCTCCTCGTTGCCCGGGTGGTCCGAGCCGAGGACGAAGAACAGGGCCTGGCCGTAGTACTGGGCGGCGCGCAGCGCGCGGGAGCGCCTCGTGGCGTCGTCGGGCCTGCTGCCCGGAGTCGGGCCCATGAGGCGGTCGCCGAGTTCGTGGAACGTGCGGACGTACGTCTGCGAGGAGAGGCCGGCCCGGTTGATGGTGTTCACGGCGGTGAGGACCTCGCCGACCTCGGCGCTGCCGGAGCCGGCTCCACCGAGCGCCAGGAGACCGTTGAAGTTGAAGGCGGGGTCGTCGAAGAGGGTCATGGCCCCGGGGGTCGGGGTGCTGTCGGGGGCCGTCGGCCGCGCGGTGCCGTCTCTGCCGGGCGCGTTCGCGGGCCTGACCCCCTCGGAGCCGGCACAACCGGCCAGGACGGCCGCCCCGGCCCCGCCTATCAGGCCGGTGAGGGCGGCGCGGCGGCTGAGCGCGGACGCGCGGTCGGTCGATGCGTTCGTCATGTCTGCGAACGTAAGCGGGGTCTGGCGGGCCCTCCACCGGCCGGGTCGCCCGTTGCTCCGGTCGGCGGATCGGAAGAACTCCGACCTCGGATGGTCCGAGATCTGCTTGACCGCCAGCGGCAGGCCCCCCTGTCGTCGTGGGCGAGACGGCTGCACCGCCCTCAGTACGTCGGTATCGGCCCCGTGCGGCAGGCGACGGCGATCATGACTGAGCGGGACATCATCCTCAACGAACTCGCCCAAGGCCTGCGCCCGATGTCACAGCGCATCGACTGTTTCGACGCCCACGGCCCGAAAGAGCAGGCCGAGGTACTCCTGTTCCCGCGCCGTCACTGCGTGCAGGCGCGCGCCGTGACCGAAGACGGACCTGAGAGCATCCGACGTGCCGGGCGGGCTGCGCCCGGCGCACACCCCTGCGGTCCTGATCACCTGCGGCCCCGATCGGCCAGCAACGGGGAAGATCGCCGGCTGCAGCACTGTCGGCGAACGACGCAAGGCGTTCCGACTACTGGTCGCGGTACTCGCGGTACTCGCGGTACTCGCGGTACTCGCGGTACTCGCGGTACTCGCGGTACTCGCGGTACTCGCGGTCGCGGACGAACGGCGCCGCCAACGCTTCTGCTCCGGCGCATGCGGTCATTGGGTGGCACAACCTGGCACAACCTGCCTATAACCGTCGAGTGTTGACGACTCCCCAGGCCACTGTCACACAGCCTGGGGGATACGCGCCGTAGATGCCGGGCGTGCCGGCCCGGTTGTCCGCCCGCACGGTCTGCCACGGCATGTACGCCAATCACAAGAGAGATAACCGGGGCAGCATCGCCCGCGACGACACCGTCGGTCGGGAGCCGGAACCTGCACCCGGGCTGAGAACCGGACGAGCAGGACACCTTCGAGGAGGTGCCGGCCTCCTACCTCTACCAGCACAGTGCCGTGACCTACGCCTGCGCCGTCGCAGGACTGCGTCTGAACGGACAGGCGTGCCGTGGTCGGACCGTCCGATGTGTGGGTCGAACTACCTCACCGTGACTACTGGTGTCACCTCGGTGGCACAGCCACCCGGGGCCGGTCAGACCAGCAGGCGCAGTGCCGTGTCGCAGACCCCCACCCGCACAGTCTGGCCCCAGGTGAGTGAGAGCGCGTCCGACTCCATGCCGTCGCCGAAGACGACGAGACGGTCGCACTCGACCGTGAGCCGCAGCCGCTCGGCGGCGGACAGGGCGCCCGCCACCCGGGCGGTCCCCGTCGCCGGCGACGGCCACGCCTCGCGTACGAACCACAGCAGACGCCGCTCGGACGGGGCGGGCAGCACGAGGGTGCTGCCCCGCTCCAGCCACAGTGAGCGCAGCCAGCCCGTCGCCCCGGTCCCGGTGCCGACGACGATGCCCGATGACGCCTGCGCCTCCGGGGCGGTGCCTTCGTGGTCGGGGCCGACCCGGTAGCGGGCGGTCTGATGGGCCGCCGGCCCGAGGAAGATCTCGTTGAGGGCGACCAGCCGCTGCGTGTCGTCCGCGACCGCCTCCACCATCGCCAGCTCGTCCGCCGCCGGGCCCGGCAGGACGGCGGAGCGCAGCAGCCTGCCCGCGTCTGCGGGCCGGTGACGCACGAGCACACCCGGGTTACGTCCGGGATCGGTGTCGATCCCGGCCACCGGCTGCCCCGACAGGTACTTCGCCGTGTTGGCGACGAGGCCGTCCTGCCCCACGACCACCACGACGTCCTCCGGACCGAAGAGGAACCGGTCAAGATCTGCCCGCTCGACGCGGGCCCGCCGCCAGGTCAGCGGCACCGCGGCCGCCACGTCGGCGACAGCCCGCGCTGCCCGGTGATGGCGTTCGGCCACCTCGGTGATGCTCCTGCCCCGCGAGGCGAGGAAGAACTCCGCCTGCCCGCGGGTGCCGTGCCGGGCGAGCAGTTCCTCGTACTCGGTGGTCCGGTGGACGAGCACGGCGCGGGGAGCGAGACTCACGGCCGTGCCCCCACCACGGGCCCGTCCCCGGTGCCGGGCGCACCGGGCGTCGCCGTGCCGAGCCTGGTCAGCAGCCCGGTGAGGACGTCCGGCGACAGAGTGAGACTGTCGATGCGCGGCAGGTTCTCGGCGAGCCGGGTCACCGCCAGCGCGTGCAGGATCGCCGGGCCGGCGTCGGCGTGTACCCGCAGCCAGGCGGCCTGTGCCTCGGCACGCGACGCGCCGGTGCGCTCCGTGGCCTCGGCCTCCGCGTGGGCGAGCCGCACCGTACGCGAGGCCTCGGCCTGCGCCAGTACGGCGTCGGCCGCTGCGTTCTCCTCGGCCCGGCGGCGTGCGTTGGTGCCGTTCTGCTCGACCAGTTGCTCCTCGCGGCGAGCGAGTTCGATCTTGCTGGCCAGCTCGTTCTCCGCGATGGTGCGTTCGCGTTCGACCGCCACCGCGCGCCGCTCGTAGGTGGCGCGGTCCGCTTCCTGCTGGATCTGCTCCCTGGCCGGTGTGCGCAGTGCGCGCTCCACCTCCGGCTCGGGCCGGATGGCCACCACGCGCACGGCGACCACCTCGATGCCGGTGGCGGGCAGGCGGGGCTCGGCGGCCAACCCGCTGCCCACCCGCTCGCGGACCGTGGCCACGCCGTCCGCGAGAGCCGACGCCAGGGTGGTGCGGGCGAGCGCGTCGAGGGCGTGCTGCTGGGCGGACTCGGTGAGCAGGGTGGCGATCTGCTCCAGGGGCGCGCCGCGCCAGGCGCCGGTGTCCGGGTCGATGGCGAAGTCCAGACGGGTGGCGGCCGTCGCCGGGTCGTGGATCCGGTAGGTGACGGTCGCCTGGACGCCGATGTCCTGGAAGTCCGAGGTGCGCGCGTGGAACGCGACGGCCAGTTCCCGGTCGTCGACGGGTACCTCGGAGAGCGAGGCGGTCAGTGCCCGGAACCAGAAGCTCAGCCCCGGGCCGTCGTGGACCAGCCGGCCGCGCCGGTGGTACCGCACATGGGCGGTGGGCGACGAGCGCAGGTGACGCCAGCCGAGGCGCGTGGTGATGTCGGCCATGAAGCCCTCCTTTTCGTCCTTGTGACGATATCCACCCCCTCGCCTTGTCGTCAAGGTGACGTAATGGAGAGACCTTCCCTCCGAGCCGTCCTGCCGGGCTGGACCGTGCCCTTTTGGTCGGTTGGTCAGTTGATCGGATGTGTCCGTCCGATCAGTGATCACTGATGTGATGTGGGACCGGATCAAGTCGCTGATGCCGGCTGACCCGGTCCGCGGGCGGCAGTGGGCTGGCCATCGCCGCACGCTCGAAGCCATCGCGTGGAAGTACCGCACTTGTTCGCCCTGGCGGGACCTTCCTGACGAGCTCGGCTCGTACCAGACCACTCACAAACGGGTGCTCAGATGGGCCGTCGACGGCACGTCGACGAAGATCTTCGCGGCTGCTGTCCTGGCCGAGGCGGACGCCGATGACAGCATCGGCTGGACGGTGTCCGTGGACTCCACCGTCATCCGTGCCCGCCAGCCCGCCGCTGGAACGCTGAAAAAGAGGGCAGCCCGCCGCGGCGAGCCGACCGATCACCGGGTCGGACGCTCCCGCGGCGGGCTGAGCACAAAGGTCCATCTGGCCGCAGACGGCCGCGCACGACCCCTGGCCTTCGGCATCACCGCAGGACAAGCCGGTGACGCACCGGCCTTTGCGGCTGTCATGGCCCGCATCCGGGTGCCCGGAACAGGCCGGGCAGGCCCCGCACTCGCCCCACTGCAGTTCTGGCGGACCGGGCCTACTCGTCCCGCGCTATCCGCGCCCACCTGCGACAGCGGGGGATCCGTGCCGTCATTCCGCAGCCCTCCGACCAGGTTGGGCACCGCCTGCGGCTGGGCCGCCGAGGCGGATGCCCGCCCGGCTCCGACGTGGAGGCATGCAAGCAGCGGAACGCCGCCGAACGCTGCATCAACCGCCTCAAGCAGTGGCGCGGCCCGGCCACGCGATGCGACAAACTCGCCATCGCCTGCCAGACCGCACTCCATTTCGCCGCCATCCCCATCTGGTGCCGTACCTGAGCGCGACGAGGGTACTTCAGCGGCGGGCGACCGGCTCTTGCAACTCGGTCACCGCGTGGTCGTTACAGTGCGGGCAGGAGAGAGTGATTTCACGGGCGGGGCCCATCGACGTGTAGCCATTGGTGTCGATCCAACGAGCGAGCGCCTGAACGCTGGGGATCACCTGCTCTGCCGGCCCTTTGTGCACCAGTGTCGCGGCATCCACCTCCGGTAGATCCACCACGGAGAAGTCGTGCGCCGGGGCCGGCTCACAGTCGACGGGGATGGACGCGTGCACGGTCACCGGCCCCTCAGGGTTCTCGTAATATGCGACGGCCGCACCGCTCGCCCGGAGCCCGGCGGCCTGCATCCGGCTCCACAACTCCGCGTAGAGCGAGGTGATCACCGGGGTGATGAGTTGCGGCTCGAGGCTCTCCACAACGGCCGTTAGCTCAGCCACACGCGTCGCCGGGATCCGTTTGATCACCACGTCGTCAGACGACATCTGTCCCTCACTCTCGATCATCCGAAGCCTCGCCTCGACCTGCGCCATCCGCGCCGCGTCGGCCGCCATGGCCGATTCCAGCTCAGCCCGACGCAACCGCAGCATCCCGCGCAACTCACCCGCCTCCAGTTCACCGTCGAGGATGGCACGCACCTGATCCAGCGTGAGGCCAAGCTCCTTGAGCGCGATCACACGGTTGAGCCGGGCCAGTTGGCCGGCTTCGTAGGACCGGTAGCCGGTGTGCGGGTCGACGTGGGCAGGGCGCAACAACCCCACGGCGTCATAGTGGCGCAGCATGCGCACCGATACGCCGCCGTACTTAGCGAAAGCTCCAATGCTGAACATGACATCGGCCACTCCACTGGCTGACACAGTGTGAGAGTCAACCCCATCTTCGCAGTACCGCGCACCAGGGCCTGGACGGACGCCGGCCAAAGAGACACGGCCTGGCTGGGCCGTAGGCTGTGCGGTGATGTTCACGGCACAGGGGTGCCCTCGCTATCGCGAAGGAACTCGGCTATCACGACAAGACCGCACCCGGCTGATCAACGAAACCGGCGGGACCTGGAGCCGATCCCCCCGGCAACTACAGGGACGTGAACGCGGCGAAGAACCCTCTGGCGGCCGGGCTGGCCGTGACAGTCTGTGGAACTGGTGTAAGACCCCAGTGGAGCACTCCGGGCGGGCAGTCGGCACCGAAGCAGAAACCCTCACGACGTGAGCCGTGAGAATCCCCTCGTCCACGAAGGGGAGAAGCCAAGAGGTCACTCCTGAAGCAGGCGGAGCCGACCCCGGACCGGCGTAGGCACTTCATTGTGAGGCTGGGCCGATGGCTGATCGTGCGGCATGGCGTGGCCACGGGTGAGAGCGCACGAGCAACGCACACCTGCTGAGGTGCAGACGAACGGCACTCCCACCGGACAAGACCCGGACGAGGCGCATCGGACGACGAGGGAGTCGCGCCGCCTGACCGGTTGTACGTGAGCCGCGTCTCACCGCGCCGACGTTGCTATGCAACAAGGTGCATAGGAAGATCATAGGTATGGCGCTCGAGCACGCGATCCTAGTTTCCCTGCTGGAGAAGCCGGGCTCCGGCTATGAACTGGCCCGGCGGTTCGACCGGTCCATCGGGTACTTCTGGACTGCTACCCACCAGCAGATCTACCGCGTGCTCAAGCGTATGGAGAGCGACGGCTGGGTCGAGGCCAGAGACGTTGCGCAGTACGGCCGTCCGGACAAGAAGGAGTACTCCGTCGCAGGGCGCGGACGGTGCGCGCTCTCCGCGTGGCTGAACGAACCCACCGAGCCCGAAAGCGTCCGCCACGATCTCGCAGTGAAGGTACGGGGCGCCGCCTTCGACGATCCGACCGCTTTGATCAGCCAGGTCGAGCGGCACCGGCAGGCGCACACAGACCGCCTCGCCCACTACCTCACCGGCGAAGCCCGCGACTTCGGCGAACCCCCGCCGGACAGCCGGCTCGACGCCGAGCGGGAGCTCCAGCACGCCGTGCTGCGCGGCGGCATCGCGTACGAGCGGATGATGATCGCCTGGCTCGACGATGTCCTCGCCACCCTGGCCCGGTTCGACACGGACTACTGACCGGCCGGGCACACCCCAGCACCCGCACCCGCACCCGCATGCGAACACGGACACTCACCCGCACCCCTCCCAGCCGAAAGGCGGCACTCATGGCCGACGCGCTGCTCTTCAACCCGCGCACCTACGACCCCGCACACTTCGACCCGGAAACCCGCAGGCTGCTGCGCGCGACCGTCGACTGGTTCGAGGAGCGGGGCAAGCGCCGGCTGATCGAGGACTACCGAACGCGCGCCTGGCTCGGCGACTTCCTCGCCTTCGCCGCGAAGGAAGGGCTCTTCGCGACCTTCCTCACCCCCGCTTCCGCAGCCGCGGACGGCGAGAGCGGCAAACGCTGGGACACCGCCCGCATCGCCGCCCTCAACGAGATCCTCGGCTTCTACGGCCTCGACTACTGGTACGCCTGGCAGGTCACCATCCTCGGCCTCGGCCCCGTCTGGCAGAGCGACAACCCCGCCGCCCGCGCCCGTGCCACCGAACTCCTCACGCAGGGCGAGGTGTTCGCCTTCGGTCTCTCCGAAAAGGCCCACGGCGCCGACATCTACTCCACCGACATGCTCCTGGAGCCCGATGGCACGGGCGGCTTCCGCGCCACCGGCTCCAAGTACTACATCGGCAACGGCAACTCCGCGGGCCTCGTCTCCGTCTTCGGCCGCCGCACCGACGTCGAGGGACCCGACGGCTACGTCTTCTTCGCCGCCGACAGCCGCCACCCTGCGTACCACCTGGTCAAGAACGTCGTCGACTCCTCCAAGTACGTCAGCGAGTTCCGCCTCGAGGACTACCCCGTGACCCCGCAGGACGTCCTGCACACCGGCCGCGCCGCGTTCGACGCCGCCCTCAACACCGTCAACGTAGGCAAATTCAACCTGTGCACCGCCTCGATCGGCATCTGCGAGCACGCGATGTACGAGGCCGTCACCCACGCACAGAACCGCATCCTCTACGGCCGCCCCGTCACCGCCTTTCCGCACGTGCGACGCGAGTTGACCGACGCGTACGTCCGGCTCGTCGGCATGAAGCTGTTCAGCGACCGAGCCGTCGACTACTTCCGCACCGCCGGCCCCGACGACCGCCGTTACCTCCTCTTCAACCCGATGACGAAGATGAAGGTGACCACAGAGGGCGAGAAGGTCATCGACCTCATGTGGGACGTCATCGCCGCCAAGGGCTTCGAGAAGGACAAGTACTTCGCCCAGGCGGCCGTCGAGATTCGGGGCCTGCCGAAGCTGGAGGGCACTGTCCACGTCAACCTGGCGCTGATCCTCAAGTTCCTGCGCAACCACCTCCTCGACCCGGCCGCCTACGAGCCCGTCCCCACCCGCCTCGACGCGGCCGACGACGGCTTCCTCTTCCGCCAGGGTGCCGCCCGCGGGCTCGGCGCGGTCCGCTTCCACGACTGGCGACCGGCCTACGACGCGTACGCCCACCTGCCCAACGTCGCACGCTTCCGCGAACAGGCCGACGCACTGTGCGAGTTCGTGCGCACGGCCGCTCCCGACGAGGAGCAGAGCCGCGACCTCGACCTCCTCCTCGCCGTCGGCCTGCTCTTCGCGCTCGTAGTCCACGGCCAGCTGATCCTGGAGCAGGCGGCCCTCACGGGCCTTGCCGAGGACGTGCTCGACGAGTTGTTCGCCGTCCTCGTAAGGGACTTCTCCACCCACGCCATCGAACTGCACGGCAAGGACTCCGCCACCGAGGAGCAGCAGCGCTGGGCACTCGACGCGGTCCGCCGTCCGGCCGTCGACGCGGCACGTTCGGAGAGCGTCTGGCAGCGCGTCGAGGCGTTGTCGGGCGCGTACGAGATGAGGCCCTGAGGCCGTACGCGGCCTCGGGCGTCCGGACGGTCCGTCTGGCGGGCTGCCCCGCGGACCGCTACGGAGGTTTCGCCACCTGTGCCCGCCGGGCCACGGACGTCCCGGCGGGCGTTGCCCTCGACACCTCCGAAGCCGCCGGGTGACGGTGATCCCGCCGCCGGAACTCCGTTACGCGATCGCGTGGGCTGGCGCCTCGTCATCCTTGCCGCGGCCGCCCGCGCGGGGAAGGGGGTGCGGGGTGAGTTCGGCTCCGTGTCCGGAGGGGGCGTCAGACGGCTGAGCCCGCCTGCCACTGCTCCCCGCTCATGTTCCAGCTGTTGAGGCCGTTGTCCGGGGCGATGGTCTGGTGGGCGGCGGGAGTGAGGTCCGGCACCGGTACGGGGACGTGTCTCCATGCGGGGGACGGGCATGAGTGGCATGAGTGGGCTGGAGGACTCGGTGGGCAGGGGCACCCTCAGCCGCCGGGACCGCGTCGGCCTGCTCGACGGGCTTGCTCCATCCGGCCGCACGGCGTTCTCCGCAGCGGGTGGGTGAGGATCGCCCGGTCGACAGGGTTCGGGACGCGCCGGACACAGCGGCGGCCCCCCTCGTACGACGTGCTGGCGCCGGTGCGTACGAGAAGGGCCGGGTGCGCGGGGTGCGGGTCAGTGGGGCCGGGTCAGCTGGGCGGCCAGGAGGTGGGAGTCCAGCAGAGCGGGGTCGGCGACGCGGGCGGCCTTCGAGTAGCCGGTCAGCATGCGCTTGGTCAGGGCGAGGGCCTGGGGTGAGCGCCGGGCCAGCGGTCTGGTCCAGGAGGTGATCGTGTGGTCCAGGGCGTCCAGCGGGGCGACCTTGTGGAGGAGCCCCAGACGATGAGCGGTCCGGGCGTCGAAGTTTTCGCAAGTGAGCATGAGTTCGCGTATGCGGGCCGCACCTGCTTCCGTGATCAGGCGTCCCATGGCTCCGCCCCAGGCGGGTGCGAGCCCGAGGCCCAGCTCGGGCATCCGGAACCGACAGGTGTCGGCGCCCGCGCGCAGGTCGCAGTAGGCGGCGAGGGCGAGGCCGGCGCCGACCACCCTGCCGTGGAGCCGGGCGATGGTGACGACGTGGGTGTTCTCCAGGGCCTGGCACAGGCGCTGCGCCTTGTCCGCGATGCGCAGCAGCGCGTTCCCCGCGGGGTCCGCGGCCAGGCTCTCCTGGTACTCCTGCCGGTCGGCTCCCAGGCAGAAGTCGCTGCCCAGGGAGGAGAGCACCAGGATGCGGAGGTCCGGCTGGTCGTGCAGGCCGTCGAGGACGGCGATGAGGGCGTCCAGCACCGCCGTGCTCAGGACGTCGTCCTGTGCGTCGGGGTTGAGCTGGACGTGGAGGACGGCGCCGGTCCGGGTGAGGGACAAGGGGGCGGGTGCGGGGGAGGTGTCGACCGGAGGCGGGGACTCGGGGGCGGCGGTGGACACGGCGGTGGGGGTGCGAAGCGGGTTCATGCCAGTGCTACATCCAGATTCAGCAGGCGTCTGAACGCCACCCGGGGTGCCTGCGCGGGGCGGCGCACCAGGGTGAGTCTCGGCAGACGAGTGATCGTGTGGCGGAGCAGGGTCTGTGCTTCCAGGCGGGCCAGGGGCGCTCCGAGGCAGTAGTGGATGCCCCAGCTGAAAGCCAGGTGCGAGGGGTTGCGTTCCAGGTCGAACACGCCGGGGTGGGAGTACTGCTCGGGGTCGCGGTGGGCCGCGCCGACCATGAGGTGGACCATCTCTCCGGCCGCCACCTCGGTGCCTGCCAGGAAGGTGTCCTGGGCGGCGACGCGGCTGATGACATGGGTGGGAGGGTCGTGGCGCAGGGACTCCTCCACAAAGGAGGGCACGAGGTCCGGCCGCTGGACGAGGCTCGTCCAGCGGCCGGGATCCTCGACCAGACGGAGTGTCATCGTCGACAGCAGGGTCGACGTGGTCTCCAGGGCTGCCAGCAGGACGAACAAGGCGAGGAAGTAGACCGCTTCGTCGGCCTGGTCCTGGTCGGGTTCGATCTGGTCCCAGGTGTCGATCCAGCGGGAGACCGGGTCGTCGCCGGGATGTCTGCGCCGTTCCCGCACCAAGCCGAGAAAGTAGGTGCGCAGTTCGGCCATGGCGGCATCGGAGCACGCCAACTGGCTGGCATTGGGCAGCAGTTCCTGAGTGAAGACCTGGTCGTGGGTCAGTTCTCGCAGGCGGGGCCAGTCGGCGCTGGGCAGCCGGAGCCAGTCACCTATCGTGGCGACGGGGAGTTCCTCGCTCACCAGCGCCGCGAAGTCCGCCTCTCCCGCCTGTATGCGCTCGTACAGGCCGCCCAGCAGCCGGTCGACGATGCGTGCCACCCTGCTGCCGATGCGGTCGATGGTGCCGCGGTCGAAGGTGCCGGCCGACCGGCGCACGCGGGTGTGCTCCGGAGGGTTGAGCGCGGGCAGGGTTCGGCTGATCTCCCGGGAGGAGGGGGCGCTCCAGCGGGTGCGCGCATCCTGCTGTTCCCGCCACCGGGCGTCCGGTTCGAGCCAGGTGCCGCTGCGGAGTACCTGCTCACAGATGGGGTAACTCGTGACCAGTAACCCGCCCCAGGGCGCGGGGCTGACTGCACCGCGCGCCCTGAGTTCTTCGTAGAAGGGGAAGGGGTCGGCCTGTCCGTCGGCCGTCCGAAGACGGGAGAACAGAGAGACGGTGGCCCGACGGTCCGTGGACGGAGTCGTGGCACTTCCCACGATAGCGGCTCCTTTCTGCCAGCCGCTATCCGTACCCGACCGTCACATGAGCCATACAACAACACTGTGTTCTTGTATGGTTACTTGCGTCACTCCCCATTCATCCAGGCGCGGAAACGGCTGAACAACCCGCCCTTCGGGCGTGCGGCATGGGTCGGGCGATGTACCGCGTGTGCCTGGGGGACGCCGGCGGCCGAGGGTGCGGTTCGGGCCGTCGGGGCGGACGTGTGAGGAGAGTTGGCGGCCTGGGGCACGCTGCGGGGGCTGTATCGGATGGGCACGGTGACCAGTGAGCGGCTCCACGGGACCGGCACCCAGGCGAGTTCGTCGAACGGGACGCGCATCTCGACGTCGGGCAGCCGGTTGAGCAGGGACTCCACGGCCGTGGCAGTGATCATGAACGCTGGGTCCTTGGCCGGGCACGCGTGCGGGCCGGCACCGAAGGCGAGGTGGGCCTTGGGGCTGAGCTGCTCACGGTGCGAGGTCAGCTTGGGATCGTTGTTGGCCGCTGCGAAGGAGATCAGCACCGGGTCGCCCGCTCGCAGCGTCCGGTCACCCAACTCGATGTCCTGGGTGGGGTAGTGGCCGGCGTAGTTGGCGATCGGGGCGTAGTTCCACAGTGTCTTGACTACCGCGTCCTCCGCGGGGAGCCCGGTCGGCCAGTCGTCGCTGAGGTACAGCGCGACGCTTGTGCCGATGGCCGCCGCCAGGGGAGCGGTGCCACCGGACAGCAGCGTCACGAGCTGGTGCAGTACCTCCTCGTCGCTCAGCCGGGCGGAGTGCACCATCAGCTTGGTGGTGAGGTCCTCGCCGGGCTGGCGGCGCTTGAGGGCGATCAGCTCCGCGAGTGCTCCGGCCAGGATCTCGTCGGCGCCGGGAGTGCCCTGGAAGATGCCGGTGATCCCGGCGATGACCCGGTCGCCGAGTTCCGGCGGGCAGCCGAACAGGTCACCGAAGATCAGCAGCGGCAACGGCTGTGCGTACGCCGCCATCAACTCCGCCTGTCCGAGCGGCTCGGAGCTGAACCGGCTGATCAGGTAGTCGGCGGACTGCTGGGTCAGGCGGATGAGCCGCCCCTGGTCGACGGTGGCGAGACTGTCCGTGACCGCCTGACGCAGCCGGGCGTGGGCGGCACCGTCGCTGAACAGGGCGTTGGGGCGGTAGCCCATCATGGGCCTGGCCGGGCTGTCCTCCGGTATCCGCCCCTCGTTGAGGGCGTGCCAGCGTCGCGAGTCGCGGACGAACAGGTTCGGGTTCTGCAGGATGTACAGGCTCGCGTCGTAGCTCGTCACCAGTTCGACCTGGACGCCTGGGGCGATGTCGACAGGAGCGCTGTGCCCCGTCGAGCGCAACTGGTCGTAGGTGCGCTCGGGGTCGGAGCCGAATTCGGGGCCGTACAGCGGCACGTTGCCGGGTGCCGGGTGACCGGAGGGTGTCCCGGCCGTCTCGAGGGGCTGTTGCATGGCGGTGGCTCCTAGCCGAGTGAGGACAAGAGGTGCTTCACGAGGGTGATGAGGGCCTGCATCGAGGAGTCCTGGTCGCGGACGTCGCAGTCGATGACCGGTGTGTCCTCGGAGATGTCGAGTGCTTCGCACACCTCGGACAGCTGGAAGCGGGACCGGCCGTCGAAGGTGTTGACCCCCACGACGTAGGGCAGGCCGAAGTCCTCGACGAGGTCGAGAATGGGGAAGGTCTCTCCCAGCCGCTCCGGGTCGACCAGGACGAGCGCTCCCAGCGCTCCCCTCGACAGGCCTTCCCACATCTGCTTGAACCGTTCCTGCCCCGGCGTTCCGAAGATGTAGAGCACCAGATCGTCGCTCAGGGTCAGACGTCCGAAGTCCATCGCGACGGTCGTGGTCGTCTTGTCCGGCGTCTCGGAGAGGTCGTCGCAGCCCTCGCTGGCCTCGGTGATCTCCTCCTCGGTCTGCAGCGGCTCGATCTCGGAGACACTTCCGATGTAGGTGGTCTTCCCCACCGCGAAGTGGCCTACGACCAGGACCTTCACGGAGCGGGAGACCTTGGGATCCAGATACACGGTACTTACGCTCCGGTTCGTATGCGCTCCAGGCCATGGAGCACGGCGGTGAGCAGGGCGGGGTCATGGCGCTCGGCATGGGGCACCGGGCCGCGCACGTGGATCAGCCCGTCCTCGGCCATCTGGGCCAGCAGGATGCGCACGATGCCCAGGGGCAGCTGCGTATGGGCGGCGACCTCGGCCACCGACAGGTATCCGTCGGCGAGCAGGTTCATCACCACATGTGCCTCCGGATCCAGGGTGCGCACCGCGGCGGCCGCCGCGGCCTGGGCCGAGATCATGGTGGTGTGCTCGTACTCGCTCTCCCGGGGCAGCACGCGCCCTTTCGCCATGACGAAGAAGGGGACTAACGGGGCCGTCAGCTCCAGTTCTTCGGACGGGTCCTCATGCATCGCCGACCCCTTCTCTCCACCTGGCGCGAGACGAGGCCTGGGCGGGCATCGCATCGCTCAGTCGGGCGGTGAACTCCTCGATGTCACAGTCGTGTTCGGCGGCGGCTGCCAGGAAGGCACCCTCGCCCGCCGCGATCAGGAAGACCCAGCCGTGCTGGAACTCGATGACCGTCTGGCTCCACTCGTCGTCCCGCGCCCCGCCCGCGAAGGGCGCGGTCGCCCGGCTGTAGGCGTGAATCCCCGTCATGGCGGCCGAGATCGTGTCCGCGAGGTCCCTGTCGATCCCCGCGCTCGCGCCCCGGGGCAGACCGTCCGCGCCGAGCAACAGCGCGTGCAGGGCGTTCGGCACCGAGGCCACCACCCTGTCCAGCTGGTCGAGTACCGCGATGGCCCTGTCCGCCTGCCCGTGCGAAGCCTGTGGGCCTGCCGCAGCCGCGTCGGAGGCGGTCACCCGCGGTGGGGCCGTGAGGTTGTTGCCCAGCCGGGCCACCAGCCGGTTCATCCGGAACGACAGCTGCTCCATGTCGACATCGGGTTCGGCGGCGGCAGCCAGGTAGGCCCCCTGGCCGGCTCCGATCAGGAACACCCAGCCGTGCTGGAACTCGATGACGGTCTGGATCCACTCCCGGGTCTGCGAGGAGCCGGCGAAGTGGGCGGTGGCCCGGCTGAGGGACTGCATCCCGGCCATGGCCGCGGAGACCGTGCCCACGTCCTTGGCGGTCAGACCGTCCGTGGAGCCGCGCGGGATGCCGTCCGCGGACAGCACCACGGCGTGCCGTGCCTTGGGCACGTTGCTCACGATGTCCTGGACCATCCACGACAGGTCGGTTGTACTCATGCGTTGTCGGACCCTTCAGACATGGGGGCGTCGAGGGAGGCCGCATCACGTCCGGTCTGGGCACCGCGCTGCAGTGCGCCCAGGCTCCCGGTGCCGCGGCGCCGGACGGTACGCCTCGGCGGCTGGTCCGTCGACGGCGAGTCACCGATGGACGCCACTCGGGGCCCGCGCTTGGGCAGGCCGTTGGCCGTGCGCGCCGGACTGCGGGTCTCCATCGGCCGGATGCTGCTGACGGGCGCCGTGTCGGGGGCCGACGGGGCTTCCTCCATGGTCCACAGCTCCTCGGGCAGCAGGACGACGGCGCGGACGCCGCCATATCGGGACACGCCGGTGACGTCGACCTTGAAGCCGTACTGACGGGCGATCAGCCCGATCACCGGGAAACCGAACTTCGGTTGCGTGCCCAGTTGCGAGAGCCGGGGCACGTCGTCGCCGGCGAGCAGCGCGGTCGCCCGCTGCCGCTCCTCGTCACCCATGCCGACGCCGGCGTCGTCGATGACGATGCACAGGTTCTGCTGCACCTGGCGGAACGTGACCTCGATCGGAGCGTCCGCCTGCGAGAAGCTGGCAGCGTTGTCAAGCAGTTCGGCGACAGCGAGGGCGACCGGCGCGACAGCGGAGGCCTTCAGCGCGATGCCGCTCGGCTGCATGATCTCCACCCGCTGGAAGTTGCGGATCTGGCCCTGGGCGCTGCGGACGACGTCGTAGACACTGGCCGGCTGGTTGCGCCGGCCCAGAGGCGCACCGCACATGACCGCGATGCCCTGGGCCTTGCGGGCCATCTGGGCGTTGGCGTGAGTGATGTCCATCAGGTCGGTGAGGACCGGGTGGCCGCCGTACTCGCGCTGGACGCTGTCCAGCAGCGTCGTCTGCTCGGCCGCGAGGCTCTGCAGGAAGCGAGCGGCACCCTTGAGGACCGCCTTGGTGTTCTCCTCGGCGGTCGTCTCCGCCTCGCGGATGACACCGTCCTGCTCGTTCTTGAGCTGCAACAACTCGGCCCGGACCCGGGCCAGTTCTATCTGGCTGTACTGCAGCTGCGTCTGCAGCTCGTCCTCGGACTCCTTCTTCCTCCTCAGTACGCCTCTGCTGCGGAGCACGAGCGCTACGACCGCGGCTATGGATATCACCGCTATCGCAACCAGGCACCAAAGAAGCACGTCTTGAGTCATGGAAACCTTTCACGGCGCGTGGTGCAGGCGTCGACAGGTACGCCTCGCAAGGATCCGCAACCCGTCCGGAGCACTGCAGCAGGGTTGATGCTCAGCGCGCTGGTGGAACTGGGTGCTGAACATAAGTGGATCAAGGTCGCAGACGCCGGAATGCTATCACCGCATACCGTGGCGCCTGGAAGCCGCTCCTCCGAACTTCACACGATCAACGCCATTGGTTGATAAGGGGCGTTGGGGGCACGTCCGGCGCCGCAGGGCAGGGCGGGCTGTGGCCATGGGAGCCTGCCGTAGAAGCGGTCAGCCGGTGCCCAGTAACGGCGGAGGGACCATCCTCGGGATCGGGGGAGTGGAGAAACGACACGGGCAGGGTGCCGGTGGCCTCTGTGGGTGGACGCCAGGCCGATGGTGACCGGGACCGGTGCGGGCCGGGGCAGGCTGATGCTGGTGGCAGTCATGCTCCGTAACCTCCGTGTGGGCAGTAGAGCGATCGGTTGCCCCCCGCCTTCCGGTGGAGCTTGGCCGGCGGTCGGCATGTCCTGCAGCCGACCTTTGAACTGCGCGACGTCGCTCAGAAGCTCCGCTCCGGCACGACCGCACCGGCCACCGTCGGCGCTGGCCGGGTGCGGTCGTGCCGCGTGCCCTGTGGGTCTGTCCGCGGTGCGGGCGAAGCCGCGGTCGCCGGGCTTCTATCCCAGGGTGCCGTCGGGCGCTCCGTCGAAGTAGTACTGGCCGGGACTGTCGGGAGAACGCGCCTGTTGGAGGGGTACGCAGGCGGTGATCTGTTTGCCTGCGCCGGTGTGATGAGCGCGGCGACCATGCGCAGGATCACTGCGGGCCGGTACACGGCGGCGAGGGAGCGGGCTTTGCCGGGGCTGAAGCGTTGCTCGGCGAGGTGGAGGCTGAGGGAGCCCGGGGAGAGGCGATCGTCCTAGAGAGAACCCGTCGACACCGACCAGACCACCGACCATGAGACCCCGACCACGGTCACGAACGGGACACCGACCCCGTGTTGGTCTCGTGGTCGGCCCGACCATGAGTCCAACCACAGCCCCAGGCAGGCTGGGTGCGGCTGAGTTCGCCGGGTGGGGGAGTCGGCCGCAGAGGACCGCACGGTTGCGCACAGAGGAGCGCCGGCGGATCGAACGGTCTCTCAAGAGCCCGCTCAAGCGGGCCGATCCGATTGCGCAGGCGTCCCGGCTGCGCACGTCGATTGCGCAGGCCTTCAGGCTCATTGCGCAGCAGTCCAAGGCACCGGGGCCGACACGGTCGGGAGCATGGTCGGGTGGTGAGGATGGTGGTGCGCCTGGCCAGGTGACCGAGTACGGCGTCCGAGTGCGAATGTTGTCCGGTCGTGACTGTTGGTCGGGGTTGGTGGTCGGCCATCCGGTCGAGGGTGCCGGGTGGGCCGACGGCATGAAGGCCGTTCACCGTTCCATCCGGCGGTCCCGGTCGTACTCCGGCGCCACGCCGGCCGCAGAATCTCAACGGCGGTGCGTTCCCGGTGCATAGGGGAGCGCGGTGAGCCGTTTCGGGGCGGGGGTGCGGCATGGGGTGATGGCAGCGGATCAGTTCACCCAGATCGCCAACGGCCTGTTCCGTGATCACCGGTTGTCGTTCAAGGCGGAGGGGCTATTCGGGCTCGTCAGCACATCGCGACGGCTGGCGCATGACCGTCGCCGACCTGGCGTGCCGCGGCCGCGACGGCGAGGCAGCCGTCAAGAGCGGACCGAAGGAGCTGAAGAGGCACGGCTTCCTGCTGCGGAAACGCCGGCGTCGTCCCGACGGCACCCTGGGCGCGGCCGCGTAGGGCATCACCGACCTGCCCGCCGTGCACAACCCCAGCGCACAACCAGAGTCCGGTCAACCACCGGTGGAAAAACCTACGTTGGCTGATCACCCCACCAAAAACACCATGGGCAAGAAGACCAACCAGCAGAACACCAGGCCCCTGCGTCCGTGCCGACACGCTGCTGCCACGCGCACTCCCGGACGGACGGACCTGCCGAACCCGTCTCCCACGCAGCCGACCGATCACATGCATCCGGGGATTCTCTGCTGCTGGAGATCGGAGCGAGCCGTCCCTGACTGCTGCTGACGGGCAAGGCACTGACCGATCAGGGCGGCGTGGCCACCGTCATGCTGGACGCCGGCTGGAGCACCGAACAGCTGCGGCAGATCATCACCGGCCGGCCCCTGTCCCACCCGGTGCGCACTTCGGTCGGCGCGGTCATCGCTGCCCGGCTGTGCGCCGCCCAGGCCTACCCGTCCCCCCACCGCGGCCGGCCTCTCAGGTGCGTCCCGGCGACCGGAGCCGCTCGCCGCACAGGGGGTGATGGGTCTGTCGTCATAGCCGAGAGCGTTCGAGATGGTCCGGTCGTTGTTGCCTGCCCCGTAGGGGTGGGAACCAAATACCCAAGAAGGGGGCCGCCGCCGGAACCGGCTACGCGCTCCGGCTCGGGAGCCAGGTGTCGATGACCTCGGCGACAAGGGCGGCGCCGCGGCTGTTCTGATGGATGTGGTCGGTCGTGAGCACGAGACCCCGGCGCTGCGAGATCGTGTCGAGGCTGCGGCGCAGCAAGGCGCGCCGGACGAGGACGCTGACGCTCGCTGCGGGCGTCGGGTCCCGGTAGGGGATCGGCGACGGGTGCGCCTGGCGTAGTTCCTCCCTCTGGCGTTCGTGGAGCGGGAGGTAGGTCGCCTTGTTGGTGGTGGCGGCCTCGGCGATCATGCGGCTGTACGCCTGTGATGCCCGCGCCGCGGCTCCGTCGAGTTGTTGGCCGAGGACCGGGAGGGACAGCAGAGCGATCATCGCGTCGGTCTGCGTTCGCAGCCGTTCGACGACGGCTCCCAGGCATTGCTGGAACCAGCCGGCCGACGGGCGCTCGGGGAGTTGTTTGCGCTTCATGGCCCGCTCGACGGGGTAGCCGGCGAGGCTCGCTCGGGCGTCGTTGGTACCGATCAGCACGGTGATGACGTCGGGCGGGTCCGCGACGACGGCATCGAGGCGCCGCGAGAGGTTGTGGGCGAAGTCGCCGTTGACGCCGAAGCGGGCGAGCCGTACGTCACCGGGAGGCCGGCGTCGTTCGAGAAGGTCCAGGTAGTCGACGCTGAGCTGCGCGCGCGTGAGGCTGTCGCCGAGGCACGCGACACGGATCGTCACGGTGTTCGCGGGCCGGACGTGCCGGCGCGCTCGGTCCGGGGACGGTGGTCGGTGCCGAGGCCGGCGGTGATGGTCAGGATGGACGCCGGTCCCGCCATGTCGACCGCGTGCCACGTCCCGGCCGGGTTAACGGTGGCCTCGCCTGGCCCGAGCACAACCCGGTCGGGCCCCCCGTCCACATCGCGGATGACCGTCACCGACCCGCTGAGGCAGACGACCAGTTCGTCCCCGGCGGGGTGGCGCTCCCAATGGTCGCCGAGGCCGTCGCCGTCGAAGATCGTCACCATTCGGCCCTCGGCGCCGTCCGCCGCAACCGCCGCGCTGTAGGCATGGAGTACCTCCGGGTCCCAGGCGAAGCCCTCGATGGGTTTCGCTCTCGACCCCAGCCCGAGGTGCACGGGGGTGGTCCGCAGGTTGATGGCGTTGGGTTCATGATCGACGAGTCTCATGCCGACAATGGTCACAGGACAGCGATAGGGCGGTCTTGAAGGAAAGGGAACGGAAGCCGACGTGCTGAGCCACGTGCCGGCGACTACCCCATCCCGAGCAGGACTTCGCCGCGACGCCATGCTGTCGGCGATCGGCCCGTGAACTCAGTCCAGTCGCGGACGAGATGAGCCTGGTCGGCGTAGCCGGAGACGGCCGCCACATCGGCCCACGGAAGCGGGTCGTGCATGGTGGCCAGTTCGTGCGCGTGCTCGAAGCGCAAAACCCGGGCGAAGGTCTTCGGCGACAGGCCCACCTCACCGCGAAACCGCTCGGTGAGGTACCGACGGCTCCAGCCCAGTTCTGCGGCGACCCCCCCGACCTGGACGCGGCCCCGCGCAGCCAAGAGGCGGCGCCAGGCCTCGGCCACCTCGGGGCGCACCCGGGACGCGGGGTCGCCGTCGGCGCCGCGGCCGGCGGCTCGTAAGAGCAACTCGTCCAGCGCAGCGAACCGCGCGGCCCATGTCGTGGCCGCGCGGAGCCGGTCGACCAGCTCGACACCGAGCGCTCCGAGAAGCTCGTCGAGTGGGACCAGTTGGTGGGCGAGATCAGCGGCAGGCATGCCGTAGACAGCCCGGGCCCCGAGCGGTGTCAGCGACACCTGCACGCCTTCCTGGCGTCCGTCGTGGTGGATCGCAACGGACCGGCGCATCAGGCCGCCGGCCACGCTGCCGAACCGGGTGACCGGTGACCCGTCGTCGACGCCCGCCGCCACCTCCAAAGGGTCGGACAGACTGATCACCGCAGTCAGCACGCGGCCCGGCGGACCGCAGTGCACCCCCGCGGGGAACCCACGAAGATCGAAACCGACATACGAGCCGACGTACCGCCGTAAGGCGGGCGCCGGACGTGCGTAGATCCTGGTGGCCGTATGGTCTTCCACCCTCGTAGTGTACGAACCGGGGGTCTGCTGGTGAGCTCGCGTTTCAACCGTCGCGAGTTGACCTACCGGACTCCGGCGCTGCTACTCAGAGATTTTGGGTGCCAGAGATATCCGGTTGAACGAGCACGTAACTGTCTATCACGTAGCTCGCCAGCTCCCTTCCATCGCCGACCTGCGGAACCTGTGCCGCTCACTGGCGATGCTCGGGCGATCTTGAGCTCGGACTGGGAAGGCCGGTACTACTCCTTCAATGCCAGGGGCTGCTGGACGGTCATCGCCTGCGGGTCGCTGATCCTGCCTTCCAGTCGGGTGCGGGAGACGCCGGTGAGGAACGGTCAGCGGTGACTGTCGCGTCCGAGGCCGGGAATCGATGTCGCTGCCGAGTACCAGGCCCGTGAAGCCGCCGGCCGCGGGGAAGACCTGGATGAGGGCGACCTGTACGACGACGTCCGCCCGGCATTGTCCGCACTGCGGCAGCTGGGCGTTCGCGTGGTTATCGCCGGGAGCCAGACCGTACGCGCGGGGGATCTGCTGCGGGGCCTGGACATCCCGGCGGACCTGATTGGCGGTTCGGGCTCAGGCGCGCTGCGCCCAGTCCTGATCCAGGCGGTCGGTCAGGCCCGCGGCGGCGAAGGCTGCCTCCAGCTCGTCCCGACCCTCGGTGAAGTGGACCCAGCTGTCGTGGTGGGCGGGGACGACACGGCGGGCGTCAAGAATCCGAGTGGCCTCGGCGGCCTGGGCGCTGTCCAGGACGACCGGTCGGCCGTCGAAGAGCATGGGGAAGCGGGGTGCTCCGGCGAACAGGAGGGCGGTGTCGATCGGGGCGAAGCGGTCGGCGATCTCCCTGACCGCGTCGAGCGAGGCGTTGTCGCCGCTGACGTAGACCGTCGGCAGGCCCTCGCCGGTCAGGACGAAGCCGACGACCTGGCCGGTGAAGGGCTCGATCTCCTCACGCGCGCCGGGGCCGTGGATGGCAGGGACTCCGGTCACAGTGGTGGTGCCGCCGCCCGGGCGCTCCAGCTCGACCGTCTCCCAGTCGGCCAGGCCCTTGGCCTTGTGCCCGAGGCGCTTGCCGCCGCCGGGGGTGGTGAGGGTGAGGGGGACGTCGGCGAGCAGGGCCCGGCCGGAGGTATCGAGGTTGTCGGCGTGCTCGTCGTGGGAGAGCAGGACCACGTCGATGGGGCCGAGATCGGCGGGTGTGGTGGTGGAGGGGGCGGTCTTGGTCAGGGTCGGGCCACCGGGCGAGGCGTAGTCGCCGGGGCCGTCGAAGGTCGGGTCGGTCAGGAAGCGCAGGCCGCCGTACTCGAACAGGGCGGTCGGACCGCCGAACGTGCGGATCGGGAACTGATTGGCGTTGAGTTGGGACATCACGTCTCCGTTTCTCACGAAAAAAACCTGCGGTTGACGTGATGCCAGGCTAGGCAGGCATCACGGAAAAACGCAAGCGCTACCATGAGAGGCATGGACGACACCCTGGCCCCCGAGGTGGCACCGACCGCTCTTCCCCCGGCACCGGGTGCCGACCGGTACTGCTCCCTGGACTTCGCCGACACCGCCGCCACCCTGCCCGTCGGCCAGAGCTACGACCTGCTCGCCGCCCCGGAATCCGCCATGCGCTGGCTCGCCGCCCACGACCTGACCACCCCGGACGTGCAGCTGTACGAGGTGTGCGCGCAGCGGATGCGCACGCTGCGCGCCCACATTCGCGCCCTGATCGCCGCCCGCGTCGACACCACCACGCCGCCCGAGGAGTCCTTGCGCGCGGTGAACGAGGCCCTCACGGCCGTGCCCACCGTCCCCCTCCTCGCCTGGGACGGAGCCCGGGGGCTGCGCCGCGTTCAGGCGCACCCCACCGACCAGGCCGTCAACCACGCACTGGCGACCCTCGCCGCCGACGCCGCCGACCTGCTCACCGGCCCCGACATCCTCGCCGCCTGCGGATCAGCCCCCTGTGACCGGTTCCTCCTGCGCACCCACGGCCGACGCCACTGGTGCTCCACACGCTGCGGCGACCGTGCCCGTGCCGCTCGCGCCTACGCCCGGCGCAGCGGCGCCTCAGGCTGACGCACCACCCCCAGGGCCCTCCTGCGGACCGCCCGGTGGCCACGCGAAACACCTTCAGCAGGCTGCTTCAGATTGCCAACCGACAGCCGGGCACTTGAGATTCAGCCCGACCTGATCATCCCCACCGGCAAGCGCAAGGGCCACAACCCCTCCGTCGCCAGCATCTACCGGGCGCTCGCCGACCACGCCAAGCGCGAGGCGTATCCCGAAGCCGTCGAACAGGCCCACGCCGACTTCAGCTTGTTCTTTATCTACCGTCCGCGTCATAGGGCGGGCATGGGATGGACGGTCCCGGACGGCGTCTGACCGGCTGACAGTCTTTCGCAGTTCGCGGGCACTTCGGGGTGATATGGCCTGCATCACGGTGGCGAGGAGGGCTCGGGCTTCGAGGGGGTTGCCGCAGCAGTACCAGTGCACGTTGCCCCACTCGTAGTCGTGCCACAGATCGCGCTCGGGCTGGTGGACGTAGTTCTTCCACAGGCCCACAGCTGTACTGACATCGCCTGACTGCAGATAGTTGCGGGTGTGCTCGAGACGGGCGATTTCGGACAGTGCACGCGAAGACAGGCCGTCGATAACTGGCCTTGCACCGGTTGTCAGGTGGCTGGCGGGGGCGCCAGCACGGATCTGTCCTGGCCGTCTACGCGGCATGGACCTTTCGGTTCGTCGTCATGCGGTACATGGTGCCACGGGCTCGAATGGCGTCTCGAACGGATTCGCTCGCATGGGGATTCGCCGGACGTGGGGGCGGCCCTCGTCTGATCATGTGCTCCGACCAAGGTGCACGTGACCACGACGAAGGCCGTGAGGGTGAGTCCGCTGCCTGATGCTGTCCGAAGGGAAGCGTCACGCTTCCGGGGTGACTACGAGTGTCTGACGGCCCGGCGCGACGAGTTGTTCGAGCTGGCGGACGCGGTGCTGTGTGCGGACGGGGCGGTGAAGTCCCCGGTGGACCTGACGCTGCTGCCCGAGCTTCGTCGCGGGCACGGAGCGATGTATGGCGGCCTGAGCCACGGCCGGATCGACGCCGACCGGCCTTAGACGGTGCTGGCCGGGCTGTCGCTGCCGCGTTTCGAGGGCGGGCGCCTGGTCCTGGCGGTCGACGTGTCGCCATGGCTCCGTTCGGATGCACCATGTTCAGCAGAGCGGCTGTTTTGCCACGTCTACGGTCGCGCGAGGACAGCGTCGCAGTTCATTCCGGGCTGGCCCTACTCCTTCGTGGCCGTGCTGGAGCCGGGTGCCACCTCTTGGACTGCGATCCTGGACGCGGTTCGGCTCGGCCCCGCGGACGATGCGACCGCGGTCACCGCCGCCCAGCTCCGAGGAGTCGTTGAACGGCTCATTGCCGCAGGCCAGTGGCAGGCCGGGGACCCGGCCATCGTGATCGTCTTCGACGCCGGCTACGACGTCACCCGCCTGGCCTGGGTCCTGCGCGACCTGCCGGTCGAGATGGTCGGCCGGGTCCGCTCCGACCGCGTCACGCGCCTGCCGAAGCCGCTGAGGATGCACGGTGTCAACGGCCGGCCGCCCAAGCACGGTCCGGAGTTCCGCTTCACCAAGCCGGACACCTGGCCCGAGCCCGCGTTCACAACGGTCACCGATACCATCAACTACGGCAAGGCTGGAACCCAGGCATGGGACCGGGTCCACCCGCAGCTCACCCACTGCTCCTCATGGCTCGACCACGAACGCGAACTGCCCTTGGTCGAGGGTACGTTGATGCGGTTGAAGGTCGAGCATCTGTCGAAGGACCGGGATGCCCCGCCGGTGTGGTTATGGTCCTCCAAGACCGGTGCCACCCCGGACGACGTGGACCGCCTCTGGCAGGCGTTTCTCCGCCGCTCCGACCTGGAGCACACCTTCCGCTTCGCGAAGCAGACCCTCGGATGGACCACCCCGAAACTTCGCACTCCCGAAGCCGCGGACCGCTGGACCTGGATCCTGATCGTCGCCCACACTCAGCTCCGGCTCACCCGGCCCCTCGCCGCCGATCTCCGCTGGCCCGGGGAGACTCTCACCACCTCCGACCGGCTCACCCCGGCCCGGGTCCGCCGAGGGTTTCGGGACATCCGCGTTCACCTCGCCTGCCGACCCGTGTTCCCAAACCCCGAGAAATCGGCCCCGGCCGGCCACCCGGCGCCAAGAACAAGCACCCCGCCGGGCAGAGGCGAGCCACGTCCGTCGCCAGGGTGCTGATCCGCGGGTCAGCGCTCATGGCCTCAGCATGCCCCGGGGGCAGCGGCCAGGTCGGAATCCCCACGTACGGCCAGTTGTGATGTCACTCTTGGTTACGGCCCGGGCTCGACGTCTGACCCGATCGGTCACATGTGGATGAACGCGACCGGTTGTCGGGCCACGTCAGTGCCACACAGGCGATCAGCTGTCCGCGGGGTGGGCGTCGGCAAGTGCCTCGCCGAAGAGTCGTCCGGCGAGTTCCATGCAGCGCATCCGGGCAGGAGAGAAGTCGTAAGGCATCTTGGTGATCGCTGCGGCGGCACTCATCTCTGTGCCCTCCTCCCCTTTCAGGTCGGCGTCGTAGATCTCGAAGATCTTCTCCTCGGCCGCGTCAAGACCAGCTGCCTCGATGGCGTGGTTCAGGGCCATTTGGTGAGCGCATCGCTGTACGGCGAGCTCGTCGACGCGCGGGTCGTCGGGTTCGACGCCGTCGTCGAGGGCGGTCTCGGCCGCCTCAAGGCGGTCCTCCTCGGCCCGCAGGTCGGGGTGGGTGGCCAGCACGATGAACGTGCTGGCCTGGATGGCGGCGCCCAGCGGCCCGAAGATCCGTTCCGTGACCAGCAGGGCGTCCAGATCGGAGGGGCGCAACGCGCCCGGGGGCAGGTGACTGAGCCGGTCCGTGACCAGTTCCGAGAGCAGCCCCAGAGGGCTGCCCACCGCCTGCAGGCGCTGGACAGCCGCGCGCCGACGTTTGATGGCGGTCTCCTGCGCCGCCAAGGTTTCCTCCAGCCTGCTCAGGACCGACTCGATATCTGAGGCTTGGTCCAGGGCTTCGTCCCGGGCTTCACCGAAGGCGGCCCGCATGTCGTCCAGGCTGATACCAGCATCAGCCATCTTGCGGATCCACAGCAGGCGGGTCATGTCGTCATAGCCGTAGCGGCGGCGGCCGTCCCCGCCGCGCTCGGGCTCCGGCAGCAGACCGATCTCGTGGTAATGGCGGATGGCGCGTGGGGTGATCCCGGCGAACGCGGCTGCATCACCGATCTTGACCTGCCGGGGAGGCGTGAGGGAGGGATACATCGCAGACAGAGCCTTTCGTGCTGTGGTGCCCCGACCCCACCACATGCCGCTACGGCATGTGCAACAACCCCATCCAGGTGCCACCTGGGCCAGGCCCTAGCTGTATTGACCCGGAGCGTTGTTTACGCGGTTGATCGGTGGGTGGTCGCTGAGTGCGGTGTGGCATCGGTGGTGGTTGTAGGTGTGCAGGAAGTCTGCCAGGGCTGCTGTTCGTTCGGTGTTGCTGGTGTAGGGCCGTAGGTAGGCCCATTCGTCGAGCAGGGTGCGGTTGAAGCGTTCGACCTTGCCGTTGGTCTGCGGACGGTAGGCGCGGGTGAGTTTGCCGGTCGCGCCGAGGTCGGCCAGGGCGTCGCGCCAGGCGAAGTTCTTGCGGTAGGGCCAGGCGTTGTCGGTCAGGACCCGCTCGATGTGGTCGATGCCGTGTGCGGTGAAGAAGGCGGCGGCCCGGCGGAGGAAGGCCGCGCAGGTGGCGGCCTTCTCATCGCCGTGGATCTCGCTGTAGGCGAGGCGGGTGTGGTCGTCGACGGCGGAGTGGATGTAGTCGAAGCCCATGCCACTGCGGGTGGCACGGCCGGCCTGGCGGCCCAGGACCTTGTGGCCGCCGCCGTCGGGGATCCGGCCGAGCTTCTTGACGTCGACGTGGACGAGTTCGCCGGGCCGGTCGCGCTCGTAGCGGCGGATGATCTCTCCGGTGGGCCGGTCCAGGAAGGCCAGGCGGTTCAGACCGTGGCGGACCAGGATCCGGTGAGTCGTTGAGGCGGGCAGCCCCAGGATCGGGCCGATGCGGGCGGGGCCGAGCTTTCGGTCCTGGCGCAGACGGCACACCTGGGTCTCGGTGGTTGCCGGGGTGCGGTGCGGCGTGGTGCGGGGACGGCTGGAGCGGTCGTGCAGCCCTTGCTCGCCTTCGGACCTCCAGCGGCGGACCCACTTGTGGGCCGTGACGCGCGAGATGCCCATCTCCGCTGCGATGTGCGCGACAGGGCGGCCGGTGCGGACACGCTCGATGAGCAGCCGCCTGCCGTGAACGGTCAGCCGGGCATTACGGTGGGACACGAAGACCTCCGTGCGGTGCAGTCCTAGACAGCTCCACCACACCGGAGGTCTTCGCCATGTTCAAGCCCCGCCAGCGTTAACAACGCTCGTGATCAATACACCTAGCTGCCGTCGGGACCGGTCAAGAACGACGAAACTGGCGACGCTCGACGCCCGGCTCGTCTTCGAAGACGAGGCCGGCTTCTCGATGACGCCGCCGACCACCCGCACCTGGTCCCGCCGCGGCCCCCACCCCGGTGATCCGCGTGCGGGCTGCTCCTGCTGCCGCTTATCGGTTGCCGCCCTGGCCTGCTACAAGGCTGGCGAACCCTCCCGGCTGATCTATTGGCCCTGCCCGGAGGCTTGCCCCGACGGGCGTAAAAGCCTCTCCTTGAAGGACTACCGCGACCTCGTCCAGAGTGCCCATCAGCAGCTCGGCGGCCCGATCGTGCTGGTCTGGGACAATCTCAACACCCACCTCACCTCACCGCCGGAATGCGTCGCTACATTGCCGACCGTGACTGGCTCACCGTCTTCCAGCTGCGGCCCTACGCACCCGACCTCGATCCGGTCGAGGGCATCTGGTCCGTGCCGCGGCGCACCACCACAGCCAACCGGTCGTCCGCCGACCTGAACGACCTGATCACCGCAGTCCGGCGCGGCCTACGCCAGCTCCAGTACCGACACGACGTCCTCGACAGCTGCCTCACCGGAACCGGCCTGCGCAACCATCATGACGACATCACGCGGTCAGGGTCACTGGATGTCATCAGTTATGGCTGGTCAGGTAGTAATTTGTTGGTATCAAGCGAGAAGATTCAGTGTCATGACATGAGAATTCCCGCATCGATCTATGTGCGGAACCGCCGTAGCCGACCGGTCCAGCTTCGGCCTTCCTGCCTGCCCCGTCCCTCGTGCCGCACGACGACGCGCTCGGCGGGTAGCAACTCAAGACCATGCACCTTTCCGCCGTCCACGAGGGTGACGTTGATCTGCGCGCGCGGCACCTTCTGCAGCGGCGCCAGGTCGACAGCCGACTGATAGCTCTGGCACGTCAGGTGCAGGGTGAGTGAGGTCAGCGAGGGAAAGGCCTCCGCGAAGTCCGGTATCTGCGTTTCGGTCAGGACACCTTCTAGCGTGAGCGAGGTGACCTGATACAACGGCTCGGTGGGGAGAGGGATGCTGTGCAAAGAAGACAGTGTCAGGGATCTCAGATTTGCGGCCGACGCAAGGAACGAGAGATTCACACCGTCCGGCAGCCGGTACAGGGACAGCTCCACGGCTGAATTCTCACCGAGCATGGTCAGGTCCGTGATGACGTCGCATGACTCGATCGTGAGTCGGCTCAGGCCACTCAGCGGGGCAAGCGAGGGCAGCGTGATGGAGACGGCGCTCGACGGCGCGACCGACAGCGAATGGGCCCTCTCCGGAGCCAGGACATCCACGAGTTCGGTCGTCAGCATCTGTCCTCTGAGGAAGAGATGCGGAATACGGTCCAGCAATCGCAGGCAGGTGATCTGTTCGGGATCGGTCAGGTGCAATGTGAGGTCGTCCAGCGGCAGCCCATCGAGGATTTCCTGGGCGAAGGCGCGGGCATCGAAGTACGGCCACGACAGGGCAACCTCCTGACGTACGTCGCGGTCGGCTACCCGCTTGAAGTGGGCGAGTTGGTCCAGCGCGGCCTCGCCGCCGATCCGTGCGATGGTCATCACCGTCGCCCGGGCTTGTTCCGGAGCCAACCGGTCAGGGCCGGGCAGGAAGTCCAGGACGATGTCGCCGGCGGTGGCGAGTTCCTCTGCGTCCACCGCGGTGGCCGGGGGGATGAGGGCGGACGCCCGCAGGTTCACCGCAGCGCGGACGGCCGGGTCTAGGGTGGTGGCGTGTTCCAGTGCGGCCGCGGCCAGCAGGTGGTAACGTCGGCGCAGCCGCGAGTCGGCGGTCAGGTCTCCTAGCTCGATCAGCTTCCGCAGCAGATAGGCGCGTTCGCTGTCTCGGGCATGGCCGATGGCAAGGCGGATTACGTCGTCCCACTGGTCGTCACGGCCGGACTCGGCCAGCAGGTCGAGGTCCTCGGTCTCGACAGCTGCCTTGGCTCCGAGATAGTCCTGGAATGTGCGGTGGATGAAGTCCACCATGCCGGCTGACGGCTCGCGCAGGAGCCCACTGCGCAGCAGCAGGAAGCTGAAGACGTCCTCGGCGCGGTCGGGTGGTGCCAGGTGCGGCATGGCCGGCAGCTTCTCGCGGATGATGCGGACCGCGGTGGTCTGGGCTGCTTCCGAGCGTCCGTTGCGGATCAACCAGTATGCGATCCGCTGGAGCAGCTGGACCTGGGCCTCCTCCGTTGGTGCCAGCCCCTGCGGCGCAGCGATCTCGCGTTCCTTGTCGCGGCGCACAAGCAGCATGGTCAGTGCGGCTGCGTAAAGCTCCATGCGGCGCTCGGGCAGATGGGTGAGCCGGTCGCGGTGCAGGGCACAGACGAGCGCACACATCAAGGGGTTGGTGGCCAGCCGGTACAGGTCGTACTTCTGCCGAAGTGTGGTGCTCAATGCGTCACGACAGCGTTCCACTGCCTGTCGTTCATCGGGTTCATCGAGCGTGGTCAGGACAGCCTCGTGCCACCGTTCGACGAAGCGGTCGACGTCGTGGCGGGTCATCGGGAGAAGGTTGAACTCGGCGAAGTCGAGCTCCGCGAGCCAGTGCGTGTCCACGGCGGATGGGCGGGAGGTGACGAGGAAGAACGTCCTAGGATAGTGGTCGACGAGCTCGTGCAACCAGCGTCGTACGCTGGGGCGTTCGCTCTCTGAAACCTCGTCCACGCCGTCGATGAGAACCATGCCCCGGCCGCTCGCCAGCACTCGGTCGGCCCAGTGTTCGGGTTGCAATCCGTGCAGGATGCTGCCAGCCGCGCCGAGGAACTGCTCGGGGCGTGGCAAGCCCGGCTGCTGGACCAGTGCGCGCAGGGGAAGCATGAATGGCACTCGGCCCCGCAGTCCTGCCAACCCGTCGGGGAAGGTCCCCTGTGCGGCGGATACGGTCATCCACTGCAGCAGGGTGGTCTTGCCTGACCCCGCCGTCCCACGCAGCATCGCCCGGGTACAACCGGAGAGGGCTTCCTCCACGCGCTGGCGGTTCGCTGACGGTGAGCTTCCGGCATGCTGCGAGGCCAGTTCCAGGTTCAGGTATGCGGTGTCCAGTGGCCAGCGGGCCCGACTGGGGTCGCTGAGGTCAAGGCCGAAAATATTGAGCTTGCCGTATTTGCGTTCGATGTGGGCGAGATAGCGGATCTCGAATTCTTGATCAGCGCTGCCGGGACGAGGTATCCGGTCCACCAGTGCGTCCAGCGCGCGCAGGGTCTCATCGAGCAGGCGGGCCTGCGCGACTAGCGCACTGGCGACGAAGGTCGAGCGCTGGGTGAAGAAATGCAGGATGTGCAGACAGCTCAGATCGACGAGGCTGTCGTACAGGACGGTGGCGTCAGCAGACAGGTCGCTGGTGGCGTCCGGACGTTCTCTTTTCAAGCGACGCGCCAGTGCCTCCTGACCGAGCCGGACTGCCTGGACGTCGTCCATTTCCAGGTCTCCCAGAGCGCTGAGCGTCGCCGCGAGGGCGTCCGCCAGGGCTTCGCGTTCATCGGACGCAATAGGCGGCTCATGGGGGTTCGCCTCGATGGCCACCTTGACTAACTCGCGGGCGATCTTCCACATGTCGAGCTGGTTCAACTTGCGCTTCTCGCCCCAACACACCAACTGCGACACACGTACCGGCTTGTCGACGAGCCCGGCGCCCAGCCCTTCCTTGACGAAGAGTCTGGCGATGATCGGTCGCGCGACCGACGAGGCGATACGAGCGGCTGTACCGATGCTGGCCGGATCCATCGAACCTCCGCGTCGACACCATGGGGACTCGTCCCCCTCGTAAAGGCTTTTGCAGCATAGGGAGTTTGCGCAGCCGTGAGCATGCGAAGGACGCGGAAAGGTCAGTGGCACGGGCATTCAGTGGCTTCCGCTGGTACCTTGGCGGAATCACCGGCAGGTTGCGTGGCAGCCGAGTGAAGAGCGGCAACCAGCATCTCGCGGACACCTGCGAGTAGGTCGTCCTCGGGCACCCGGACCGGTCCGCGGCGCTCGACAGGGTCCTGCACATGTACACGACCCGCCGGTGAGACCACACAGCTGTGGGCCGTGCAGACGTTCTGCCCAGCTCACTGTTGCGTGGGTGCGTTACGCCCAGCGCATGCCGATTGCGGACAGCTGTTCCATCCGCTCCGGCATCAGTGTCGCCGCCCGGCTGCGCTGATTCCCGATCCAGGCCCCCAGTTTGTGCTCCCGCTCCTCGCCGACGATCCGTTCGATGTGCTTCCTTGGCACTCGAAGGTGCCCCTCACGCTCGTAGAACTGGCGGGCGGCCTGGTAGTTCAAGGCCCACTTGTCGGCCTGTGTGCGGCGCGGGGGCGGCTTCTCGTCCTCGGTGGCGGGCTCGATTCCGAGGACCTGTTCGCACAGCCACTGCTGCACGGTGGTCAGCTTGTCCCAGCCGTATCGAACCGTGCGGACCCACCGGCCGAGGTCTTCGCCCTGGTGCACGACGTCGCCCGGTTTCGTGGGCAGGGTTCCGCCGGCATCGAGGTGGAACCGGACGAGATGGAAGGCGCGCTGCCACTCCACGGGCCAGGCCGGGCACCAGGACGGGTCAATGTCCTCGAGCTGTTCGCGTCGCTCGTCCGAGAGCGCCCCGGCGACGGAGCCCACGGGCAGGTCCTCGGCCTGCTGCTCGATCTCCTGTGCCTTCCGGGCGGCGGCCCGCTGATTCTTCAGCCAGATGCCCACCCGGTACCCCTGGTAGGTGGCGTTCAGCGGGGTCAGGAGGTGCCCGTGTTCGGCGGCCCACCCGCGCGCGGCGGACAGGCCCTCCTCCCAGGCGACGTCGAAGTGCGACCAGATCATGCCGAGTTTCTCCAGCTGCGCGATGCGGTCCTCGTCCATGTCGCCGCGGGCGTAGAACCGGCGCGCGTCGGCGGTCCACTGTCCCAGCGGGAAATCGGCGAGCGAGGCCGGCCACCCCGTGGCTTCCGCCTCCTGGTCGTCGACGGCAGGCACGCGGAACGTGAACGGCACGTTCAGATCGCCGTGCTCGCGGGCGTAGATGACGGCCGCCTCCACGCCGCGCCGCCAGTGCTCGTGCTCGGGGTTGAGGACGCGCAGGTTGATGAACGCGGCCAACTGCGCCGGATCACGCGGTGTGGAGAACTTCAGCAGGGCCCGGGCCGGCACCGACACGTCACGGTCGCTCCGGTCGCTCCCGGTTTCCTCGCCTGCCACTCTGCTACGGCTCTGCACGCCCCTCACGCGGCTTTGCGGCTGCTGCTCGGCGAGCTGCTCCACGACACGGGCGTCGTGCGCCCGCAGCGCCTCCAAAAGCTTGGCGAGCCCGCCGAACGCCCGGGACGTGAGCATGCTGTCCGCCGTCTCGCCCGGCCCGAGTAGGACCGGCACCACGAGCGAGGCCATCTTGCCCTCGCCAGGCTGCATCCGCAGCGCCCGGCCTACGGCCTGGACCAGGTCCGGCATCGACCCGCGCACATCCGCGAAGTACACAGAGTCACAATTTCGGATATCTACGCCTTCGCCCAGGACCTTCACCGAGCTCAGGAAGCACTTCTCCACGACGGTGCCGTCCGTGGCGATGCCGGCGGCGAACTCGCCCAGCAGCCGACGGCGGTGGAGGGGATTGTGGTCCCCGCACAGCCAGTCCGCCCAGATCGTCTTGGGGTACAGCGCGGGGTCGGATGCGTGCAGTTGCGCGGCGACGTCGGGAAGGCCGACCGCGAACGCCTCGGCTTCCTTGACGACGTGGTGGAAGACGAGCGTGTGCCGGAGATTCTCCTCGGCGGACGCCTTCACCAGGGCCGTCTGCAGAGCGGCGAGCCGGGCCCCACGGACCTCTGCAGAGCGGCTTTCGGCGCCCAGGAGCTGCGCAGCCTGGAGCGCGGTATCGGTGACATCGACGCATACAACCTGGTAGGGGGCACAGATGCCCCGGTCGATGGCCTCCGAGAGCGTCAAAGTGAACGCCCTGCTGCCGAAGGGACCCGTGGGGTCGTCGTCCATGCTCGCGACCAGCTCGCCCGGTGCACCGGCTTCGTCCTCGTCCCCGAGCTGCCACAGCCGGGGCGTGGCCGTCATATACAGGCGCCGCAGGGCTGGGATCTTCTGGTTGTCGTGGACCACCGCCCACGGCTTCCCGATCCGGCCGGTCATCAACTGGATCGTCGGCCCGGCGGTCATGTTCGCGCTCGCATGGATCTTCCTGCCGGACCTGCCGGAATACCGCACCGGCCTGATCATCGTCGGCCTGGCCCGCTGTATCGCCATGGTCATCATCTGGAACGACCTCGCCTGTGGCGACCGTGAGGCCGCCGCCGTCCTCGTCGCGTTGAACTCCGTCTTCCAGGTCCTCGCCTTCGGCCTGCTCGGCTGGTTCTACCTCGGTCTGCTGCCCGGCTGGCTGGGCCTCGGCGACGGCGAGCACCTGGACATCTCCATGTGGAAGATCGCGCTGAACGTCGTCATCTTCCTCGGCATCCCGCTGCTGGCCGGCTTCCTCACCCGCCGCCTCGGCGAGAAGAAGCTCGGCCGCACCGACTACGAGCAGCGGTTCCTGCCGAGGATCGGGCCGTGGGCGCTGTACGGGCTGCTGTTCACGATCGTCATCCTCTTCGCGTTGCAGGGAAAGACCATCACGTCGCAGCCGCTGGACGTCGTCCGGATCGCGCTGCCGCTGCTGGTGTACTTCGCCGTGACGTTCTTCGGCACGTTCCTGCTCGGCAAGAGCCTGGGCCTGGCCTACGACCGCACCGCGACCCTCGCCTTCACCGCGGCGGGCAACAACTTCGAGCTGGCCATCGCGGTCGCCATCGCCACCTTCGGCGTCACCTCGGGCCAGGCCCTGTCCGGTGTCGTCGGCCCGCTCATCGAAGTGCCGGTGCTGATCGGCCTGGTCTACATCGCGCTCGCCTGGCGAAGGAAGTTCGCCGCCGACATGGTGACGACGGCCCCGTGACCCAGCAGACGGATGTGGTAGTGGTCGGCGGCGGCCAGGCAGGGCTCGCCGCCGGCTACCACCTGCGTCGCCAGGGTCTCGACTTCGTGATCCTGGATGCGGAGGCGGCGCCGGGCGGGTCCTGGCAGCACATGTGGGACTCGCTTGTTCTCCCCGGCCGAGCATTCCTCGCTGCCCGGCCGCCTTATGCCCGCCCAGGCGGGCGAGACGTATCCGGGTGCCGGGCACGTGGTGGACTACCTGGCCGACTACAGGAAGCGCTACGACCTGCCCGTCCAGCACGGCGCCCGCGTGGACGCCGTACGCCGTGACGGCGACGGGCTCCTGATCGAGGCGGATTCCGGCACCTGGCGGGCCCGTGCGGTCATCAGTGCCACGGGCACCTGGTCGCGGCCCCTCCTGCCCGCCGTCCCCGGCCACCGGACCCTCACCGGCCGGCTGCTGCACACGGTGAACTACCGCTGTCCTGCCGACTTCGCCGACCAGCGTGTCGTCGTGGTCGGTGGCGGCAACTCCGGCGCCCAGATCGCCGCCGACCTCGCCCTGGACGGCCAAGTCGACGTGACGTGGGTGACCCAGCGCCCGCCGCGGTTCCTGCCGGACGACATCGACGGCCGTGCCCTGTTCGATGTCGCCACCGCCCGCCGCCGCGCCCTGGACGCCGGCCTCACCGACACCGGCGGAGTCGCTTCGCTCGGCGACATCGTGGCCGTGCCGCCCGTACGCGAAGCCCGCGACGCCGGACTCCTGACCGCCAAGCCGATGTTCGCCCAGCTCACCGCTACCGGTGTACGGTGGGCCGACGGTAGCCAGAGCGACGCGGACGTGATCGTCTGGTGCACCGGCTTCCGCCCGGCACTGGCCCATCTTGCCCCGCTGAACCTGCGGGGTCCGCGCGGACGCATCCCCACCGACGGGACACGTGCCCTCGGCGAGCCGCGGCTGCACCTGCTCGGCTACGGCGACTGGACCGGCCCGGCCTCGGCCACCCTCATCGGCGTCGGCCGCACCGCCCGGGACGCCGTCCGCGAGGTCGCCAGCCTGCTCACTTGAAGGCTGACCCGTAAGCCTACTGAGCGTGAACTGGTGAAGAGGACCGGCCGACCGGCGGTGTCGAATTAACGGATTGGGGCCTGCCGGACACGGGCAGACAGTCCAACAAGCACGTGACATGTGCACGCCACCCGTCTCGCAGGAGGTCGACCATGTACTCACGCCCGCTCGCCCATGTCCTCAGCGCCGCCCTCACGATGACCTGCACTCTGGTCGGCGGCCAGGCCTACGCGGCATCAACAGGCCCTGCCGACCAGTCCCAGGCGGCTCGCGTCGTGACCTATGACGCCAGTGCCTCGGCGGAGTTCAGGGCCGCCGTCGATCGGGGTGCGGCGATCTGGAACGCCAGCGTGGAGGCAGTCGAACTGCGCCCGGCCGCCGCCGGACAACGCGCCAACATCCGGATCCTGGCCGACAACGGCTGGCCCCGGGCCCTGACCACCTCGCTCGGCAACGGAACCGTGTACATCGGACGGCAGGCGGTCAACCAGGGGTACGACACGGTCCGCATCTCGTCGCACGAACTCGGCCACATCCTGGGCCTGCCGGACCGCAAACCCGGTCCCTGCACGAGCCTGATGTCGGGGAGCAGCGCCGGCGTATCGTGCAAGAACCCGTACCCGAACGCGGCCGAGAAGTCAGCGGTCGAGAGCAGGTTCGGCGCCCTGTCCGCCGGCCTGGCGGAGGCCCCGCGCAATGTGGTGACCGTGGACTGACCCATGCCGGTGTGCGGGGACGGCCCGCCCCCGCACACCGGCACCGGCCGAGGGCTCGATACCAGGTGATCCAGCGGAGCGGACGGATGTGCCTGTGCGGCAACCGTGGCTGCCCCTGGCTGGGCGCAGTCGCACGCCGGCCGCGAGGCGCGGGGAGGCATGGGGGAGCGACCGTGAACTCGGCACAACGGCTGCGCGTTGACCTGGTAATGCTCGGAGGTCAGCCGGTCACGGAGTGGACGGTGCCGTTCGCGGAAGTGGCGCAGTCCTCCGGGAACGCGTCCGCTGCGGGGGAGGGGCGGCCAGTGGGTGGCAGGATCCGGCATTGGCAGCGCCGCCGGCCATCGGTACAGCGGTGACCAGACTCGGTGGTCTGGCCAACTGCTGGTCAGTCGCCGGCGACCAGGGTGCAACGGACGGTCTGCGCCTGGATGTAGCCATGTCGGAAGACGAAGGTGTCGACGCCGTCCCTCATGCGCGCCGTCGGGCTGGTAGCCGACCACTCCAGGAAGAGAACCTCACCGGCGATTTGCGGATTCAGCTCCCATTTGCATCGCGCAGATCGGCCAACAGTGCGCCGATGCCCTTCCTGACGCCTTCCCGCCCCCGCAGGATGCCCTGGGAAGTGATGAAAACCGCATCGCGCACGTAATTGGCACTGATGCCGTCCAGATCTCCTGTGCCGAGTCGGCGCCCGTGGTCGGCAAAGACCCTTTGTGCGGTGGCTGGCCGGAGTCGAAGGACTGGTCATGTGGGTCTCCTTGTTGTATCGCTGGTGTTCGGGCAGTTGTAGGAGTCGCGGGCGCTCCGCCGCGGGCACCCCGCTTTCTCGCTCCGAGCGCGTTCACGCAACGCAGCGCCACGGGGTGGGCCTTTCCCGTTCTCCCGAAGTGCCTGTCCGGCGTGTGAGCCGTTGCTTGCGCAGGCCGTGGCGGTCAGGCGCAACGGTGGCCTGCAGGTTGCTGTGGGGAACCCGCAGCTTCGGCCGGACAGAACCAGCACGACAGGCAGCGGTCGGAAGCTGCAAGGCTCCCTCGCGCAGGGCCCATTGACGCCGGACAGACTTCTTGCGGAGCCGGGCGGCGCCACCGGGCATCCCGCGTCCGTGTTCACGCCTTGAGTGTCTTCTTCAGTGCGGCCAGCCCTTCGGTGTAGATGCCGTGGAACAGAGCGATCGCTTCTTGTTCGCTTGCACCGGCCGGGGTGAAGGTGCCGGACCACTCCACACGGCTTTGCCCGCCGGGCTTCTCGTGCACGGTGAGGGTGGAGCGGTAACCGGTGACAGGGAATGGGGCCTGCAGAATGGAGTAGCTGTAGGTACGCGCCTGGTTGTCGAACGCTTCGAGGCGTTCGACGATGACACCGCCTTCCTCGTTCGTGAGGCTGCGGACGCGGCCGCCTTCGCCGAGCGTGCTCGCGGGAATGTAGGGCAGCCAGTCAGGCAGGGAGTCGAAGCCGCCGATGAGCTGCCAGACGCGGTCGGCGGGCACCGGGATGTCGATGGCTGCGGTCGTAGTTGCCATGGTCGTCTCCTGTTCGGGTGACGTAGTGGTCAGGCGCTGGGTACGGGGGCGTCCTGAGTGATCAGTCCTTCCGTGCGCAAAGCTGCCCAGAAGGCCGCCGGGACCTTCTGGCCGAGTGCCGCGACGTCCTCAGCGATGCGGCTGGGCCGGGAGGCGCCGGGAATGGCCGCGGCGACCGCGGGGTGAGCAAGGGAGAACTGCAGCGCTGCCGCCTTGGTGCCCACGCCGTGCTGCCCTGCGAGTGCCTTGATGCGCTCCACCCTGGTGATGACCGAGGCGGGGGCCTTCTGGTACTCGAAGTGCCGCCCGCCGGCCAGCACGCCGGAGCTGTACGGTCCACCGACGACGATGTCGACGTTCTGGGTCCTCGCGGCCGGCAGCAGCCGCTGCAGGGCGCGCTCGTGGTCAAGCAACGTGTAGCGGCCGGCGAGGAGGAACGCGTCCGGCTTGGGCTCCTCGAGGTCCAGCGTCAGCTCCAAGGGCTCGACCCGGTTGACGCCAAGGCCCCAGGCCTTGATGACGCCTTCGTCGCGCAGCCTCTGCAGCACCCGGAATGCGCCGGTGCGGGCCGTCTCGTACGCGGCGAGCCACTCGTCGCCGTAGAAGTCCTGTGCGACGTCGTGTACCCACACGATGTCGAGGCGGTCGGTCCTCAGCCGCTTGAGGCTGTCTTCGACGGAGCGCAGCGTGGCGTCGGCCGAGTAGTCGTTGACGATCTTGTTGGGGCGTCCGTGTTCGAACAGTCCGCCCTTCTCGCCCAGGTCGCGGGCGGACGGATCTTCGATCTCGTCGAGGATGACGCGGCCGACCTTCGTGCTCAGGACGAACTCCTCGCGGGGGCGGCGGGCCAGCGCGTCTCCGAGCCGGATCTCGGACAGACCCGCGCCGTAGAAGGGCGCGGTGTCGAAGTAGCGGATGCCGTTGTCCCAGGCAGCGTCCACGGTGGCCGCGGCTTCCTCGTCGGGTATGGCCCGGAACATGTTGCCCAGCGGTGCGGTGCCGAAGCCCAGGCGGCCGGGCAGGAAGGACGTGATGGACATGGTGCAGATCCTTGCTGTACGAACGGCGACGGATGTGTTCTCTTCGCGCCTTCTGCGCGCTCCGTCGGCTGACGTGTCCGAGGCTAGGATCTACACTTAAGACTGTCCAAGACTTACTTCGACACACTTGAGTCCTTAGAGGTCTTACATGCTTGACCTGCGGCAACTCCGCTACTTCGTAGCCGTCGCCGAGACCGAACACGTCGGCCAAGCCGCCGAGCGGCTGCATATGTCCCAGTCGCCACTCAGTCGGCAGATCGTTCAGCTCGAGCAGAACCTCGGCCTCACCCTGTTCGAGCGCAGCCAGCAAAGAATCCGGCTGACTCGTGACGGCAAGGTCTTCCTGGCCGAAGCCCGCGCACTGCTGCAGCATGCGGACCGCCTGGAGAACCTGGGCCGTCGGCTGGGCCGTGGAGATGAAGGCGGCCTGTGCATCGGCTACGTGGCGGACGCCATGCACACCGGCATCCTGCCCGGCGCGCTACGCGCTGTGCACAGTGAACGCCCCGGTGTTCACATCGCTCTGTACAACCTTCCGCCGGCCGAGCAGTTCGAAGGCCTGCGGCAGCGCAGCCTCGACATCGCCCTCGTCCATGCACCTCCCAGCGGGGACGATCCCGACCTGCTGGCCGCCCCCCTGCTCGAGGACCCGCTGCTGCTCGCCATGCCCGCCGGGCATCCTCTCGCGGACCAGGAAAAAGTGACCCCCGGGGACCTCGACGGTCAGCCGTGGATCGCAGTCGAGAACGCCCAGGACCCCGCCTGGCGGGACACGTTCGTTGCCGCCTGCACGGCGGCCGGCTTCAGGCCCGACATCCGTTTCGACGCGGCTGAGCCCTTGACCGCACTCGGTCTGGTCGCCTCTGGCCTCGGACTCGCCTTCGTGCAGAAGAGCATGGTCCGCGCCACCACTGAGGAGGTCGCGGTGCGCGAGCTTCCCTGGCACGAGACAAGCGTCCAGCTGTGGGCTGCGTGGCACCGGGTCGACCTGAGACCTCTGGTGACCTTGTTCCGCACCACCGTCCTGCGTACCGGCATCGCACAGCCAGCCAAGTAGCGGCTGTCCTTGATCTCGCCGATTCATGGCCGCCGCCGTTGCTGCCGCGCGAGGCACGTGGCAGCGCGCCGACCCGTCTCGCTCGCGCGCTCACCGGACGGCGCGGCATCGTGGGTCGTGGTTTCGGTTCACCGTCCACACCGCAGTCGTCGGAGCGATACGGGTCGCGTCTTACTGATCGTTCCGGAATGAGATCCATCAGGAGGGCCTCGGAGGCGGTACGCAGGCGCTGTTGGCCTGCCGCGTGGTAGGCATGAGCGGTGATTGGTCACCTCCCGCTCGACGAGCAGCTCGCTGACGGTCTGGGGGCGGCGTTGCGCATCCGGATGGGTGGCCGCGCGCCCGACGGGGCGCCACGGGCCGGGAGGAGACAGCAGCGGCAGGTTGGTCTCCGGCAGTGTGCCGGTGAGGGCCCAGGCGATGCCTCTGCCGACGCCGTAGATGTCGCTGGACGGCGTAACTTCATGGGGTCCTGGACAGTTCCGGGGCGGCGAACCCCTCGGTGCCGAGGAACATGATCTGGGACCAGCACGACGCCGCCTGGCGCGCCCGCCTTGCCGCAGCCGCCGACTACCTGCGCACCCACGGCCATCTCACCGCCCGCGCCACCAAGAACACCCTCGACCCGCCCCACGCCGAGGCCCTTACCGCCCTCGCCCCCGATTGGCGCCTGCCGCACAGTGCAGACCGGCACCGCAAGTACCACCTGCTGCGCGCCCACCTCGCCTCCGGCGCCGACCCCGCCGCCCTGACGCGCGACACCCACCTCGGCGGCGTGAAGATCGGCCCCTGGCTGGCCCGCCAGCTCACCACCTGGCCGGCCCTCGCCGACGGCCAGCAGCTGATGACCGCCCTTGGCCTCACCCTCGACATCAACCCCCTTATAGCCCCGCCCGCCGCACCTCGAGGAGACCGTCCAGCTCTTGGAGCTCTTCCTCCATCGCGAAGGCCGCGACCCCGCCGCCCGCGAGGCCATCCGCGTCGACGGCGACACCGTCAAGATCGGCGCCTGACTCGCCAAAGCCCGCACGAAGCACCGCTCCGGCCGACTCCCCGATGAGCACGTACACCTGGTTGCCGCCCTGTTCGCGGGGGACTGGACGGCCGAGGACGCCAGTCCGGCCGTTCTGATGTAGGACTCGTCTCGGCTCGCCCACGGGGGAGCGGCCGAGCCAGAAGAGGGCCGAGTACGACCCGGTCGGACTGGGCGGCGACCCGTGCCCGGCGGATGGCCCCGGCACCTGGTGCGCCGGGGCGGTTCTCGACCGCGGCGGCCGCCTGGCGACCGTCGTCGGGGCCGCCGCTGCGGCACGGCCGCCCGAACATCGTGGTAACAGCTGTTACCATACGGGTATGGCGAAGACACAATTGGGCGCACGCGTGGACGAGGATGTCGCGGAACTCGCGAAGAAGCGCGCCGCCGACCTGGGACTGAGTATCGGGGACTATCTTGCCCGCCTGGTGCAGGACGACGCCAGCGGCCTGCGCACCCGCGCGGTCGACGCCGCCGCCCGATTCCTGACCGATCATCAGGCACTCTTCGACGAAGCCGAAGACGCCCAGCACACGCCCCGGGGAGCGCGCGCCGCCTGATGGACCTGCACATCGACGTCCCCTGGATTCTGCAGGTCGCCGAGGCCGCCGGGGTCAACGACCCAGCCCCCGACGACTACGGCGTCCCGGTCTCAGCGGTCGCCCGCCACCGGGCCGAACTGTTCGAGCAGCCCGTCTACGACGGCCCCTACGCCAAGGCCGCCGCCCTGGTGCACACCCTGGGCCGCTGCCGCTGGCTGGAACGCTCCAATCTTGCCGTCGCCGCCGCCACCGGCGTCATGTACCTCGATGCCGCCGGGATCACCGTCAAACCCGCCCGCGCCGACGCCCTCGCTCTCAAGGACCTGCTCCTGGACCCGGCCTGCACCGCCGGGAAGATCGCCGCCCTGCTGCGGACCTGGCCCACCACCACCTGACGCCCGCAGGACCGGCGCCGTCTCCCGGAACGCCGGGACAGGTGCCGCCCGCGCAAAGTGGCTCCGGTCCTTGTACCGAGGTGCCCGGCTTGGGCCGGGACACCATCCGAGGGAACCGTACAGTTCACCGTCCTGCCCGGCCGTGCTGGCGTCGCGGCTGGGGCCGACGCGCTCGTAGGCGCAGCGCTTGGCGACAGGGTGCAGGACGGCGACTCTCAGCGCTCCGGGCTCAAGAGGCCAGCACCTCATGTCCTACCGCCCGCCCGGCTGAATGAAGGACCGCACGACGGCCGAAAACCGCGGCGTCGCAGGCCCGTACAGCGAGTACGACGGCCTGCCCCTCCTGCACGGCAGAGAGAGCGGCCTGCCCCTGGCGCGCCCGCACGGGCTGCTGGACGCCGAACGTTCCCTCACTCCCGGTGGCGGGCGGCTGACCGTGCAGCGCACCGCCGCACACCACCGGACCACGCTGGACGGCACCTCGACGGCCTCAACGGCGCCATGCTCGAGGAAGCGGCCGAGCCAGTCCAGACCGGCATCCGCCCGTGGATTGCCCGCGACGGTGGCTGACGGCCCACTCCAGGCAGTACGACCGTAAGGGACAACACCCGTCCGCATGCGACAGCAAGAGCCTTCGGCATCGTTCTCGTGCAGGGCCTCAGCGGGGCTCGGAGAATCCGGACAGGCCCAGCGCCACCGGGCTCCCACCCGGTGGCGGGCGTGGCGTCCTGCCGCAGGAGCCGGAAACACTTGCCATCGACGGGCCGTACGGTGACCTCGCACCCTTCGCCGTGCCCGCTCTCCAGCGCGGTCAGTGCCCGCCGGCCGTCTTCCTCATCGACGGTGACGCGAGGGTGGCAGAAGCGCACCGGGCCCAGATCCAGGTGCCGCCCGCGACAGCGATCGCGCACTGGGGCTCTCGCCCTGGGTTGCATGGGGCTCGCCGCTGAGCAGAGCCCGCAGGGTGAGGGGAGATCTGCCACGCTCTGCGCAGATGCTTCGATCAACGGCCAGACATGCACCTGAGCCACGAGACGATCTACCAGGCCCTTTACACCCAATGCCGCACAGAACTTCGCCGTGAACTGACCCAAATTAAGGCTGCGGCTGCCTGAGAGCGAGCCAGCCGGGGGCAAGGCATCTCCTTGTCCTTCAAGGGCCTCTCGCGAACGCGCATCTGCCTGACGGCTGGTGCACCGACTACGCTGACGTCATGTCACGTCAGGCTGGACACGCCTCACCGAAGCGCAGGGAGCATGGCGTCGACGGGCCATCATTTGCCGTCACGTCATCAGGCGTCCCTTCCTGATCCTCGCCCTCGCAGGCTGGCCTTCCTCATCACCGAACTCGGCAAGGACTTCCCCATGCTCTACGGTATGGGCCCTCTGGGAGCTGTTCTGATCATGGGAGGGCCCGGCTCTGGGAACCCCGCCGCCTGCGGTTCCGCCTGTTCTCCGCAGCCGCCCAGCTCGTCACCACCGGCCGACGCCGCATCCTCCGCCTCACCCGACACTGGCCCTGGACCAGCGAGATCACAGGCGCACTCGAACGACTCGCCCTCCTGCCCAACCCCGATGGAACAGCGACTTTCCCGCCCCTACGAGAACACCAGCTCAGTCCGGAGCAGTGGAACCCGGCGCCCACCCGAGGCGACACCCGGGACCCCGGCCTGCCCTTCACCAGCCACGAAAATGAAACGGCCCACCAACTCCGTCGGCGGACCGTCATGCAAGATCGAGGCTAACTCACCTCATTGCTCGCAAGGGCGGCCCCCTTGGCCTGTACTACCTCGGCATGGCCCGCTTCGGGAGCCCCTTCGCCCAGGATCTCGGAGACCTCTTCGAGCAATACACCGGACGCCAGTTGCGCCAGCTCCCCGACGCCACGGTGCACGCCGAGATCATTTATCGCGACGAGCGTCGCAGCGTCGACTGGATCGTCGTCTTCGACGACCTGGTCCTCCTCGTCGAAGTGAAGCCGACCCGTCCCACCCAGCTACGCCTCGGTGTACTCGACAGAACCAATGCAGCCCTGCGCCAGCTCAAGCACGCCCGCCAGCAGGTCGAAGTCACCGCGGCCCTGATCACCAGCAGGCACCCGAACTTCACCCACATACCCGTGGACCGGCCTGTGCACGGTTTGGTTGTGACCATGGAACCGTTCCACACAGCCAACGCACCCTTCCAACGTGAAGGACAGCCAGATACAGGTACGTCAGTCACGGTCTGCAGCGTTGCGGAACTCGAACACCTCGTCACCCTGCGAGACACGTCGGCAAATCGGGTTCTCCTTGAACGGCAGGCGGACGCGCTCCAGTCCACGTACTCCCTGGGCCCTGCGCTCACAGGTCAGAACCTCGGCCGCAACGCCATCCTGGACGAAGTCTGGGACAGCTACCCGTGGAAACGGCACGCGGGCCTCACCGGGAGGTGATGCTGCGGAGTCCGCCGCAGACCGGCGTCCCAAGCCTGCTGCAGCGGAACCTCGAAGCCGGACGTGGATACCGAGAGCCATGTGCTGGCGCTCTTCTCTCGTGCCCGGGGCCGGGAGAGGTCGGCACGTGCTTCCTCCCCCGGCCGGCCGGCCGGCTTGGCGTCAGGACGCGGGGAGTTCCTCACGGACCGTGCGGGCGGCGGCGACCAGGTTTTCCAGGGAGGCGCGGGTCTCGGGCCAGCCGCGGGTCTTCAGGCCGCAGTCGGGGTTGACCCACAGCCGTTCGGCGGGAATGGCCTTGAGGCCGGTGCGCAGCAGTTCGGCCGCTTCTTCGGCTCTCGGAACGCGGGGCGAGTGAATGTCGTAGACGCCCGGTCCCGCCTCGCGGGGGTAGCCGTGGTCGGCGAGTTCGCGGGCGACCTGCATGTGGGAGCGGGCGGCCTCCAGGCTGATGACGTCCGCGTCGAGGTCGTCGATGGCCTGGAAGATGTCGCCGAACTCGGCGTAGCACATGTGCGTGTGGATCTGGGTGTCCGGTCGCACCGCGCTGGTGCTGATGCGAAAGGCTTCCGTGGCCCAGTCGAGGTACGCGGCGTGGTCGGCGGCGCGCAGGGGCAGCGTCTCCCGCAGTGCCGGCTCATCCACCTGGATCACCGAAGTCCCGGCCGCCTCCAGATCGCTCACCTCATCGCGCAGGGCGAGGGCGACCTGCCGGGCCGTCTCGCCGAGCGGCTGGTCATCGCGTACGAACGACCAGGCCAGCATGGTGACCGGACCCGTGAGCATGCCCTTGACCGGACGCGAGGTCAGGGACCGGGCGTACGCCGTCCAGCGCACCGTCATCGGCTCGGGCCGCGAGATGTCGCCCGCCAGGATCGGCGGGCGCACGTACCGGGTGCCGTAGGACTGGACCCAGCCGTGCTGCGTGGCCAGATAGCCGGTGAGCTGCTCGGCGAAGTACTGCACCATGTCGTTGCGCTCGGGCTCGCCGTGGACGAGGACGTCGAGGCCGGCATTCTCCTGGAAGGAGATCACGTCCTGGATCTCCGCCTTGATGCGCTCCTCGTAGCCCGCGGTGTCAATCCGGCCCGCGCGGAGATCGGCGCGGGCGGTGCGCAGTTCGATCGTCTGCGGAAAGGAACCGATGGTGGTAGTCGGCAGCAGGGGCAGGCCGAGATGGGCCCGCTGGGCGGCGGTTCGCTCGGCGTAGGGCGGGGAGCGACGGGCGTCGGTGTCCGTGACGACGGCTGCGCGAGCCCGGACGGCGGGGTCGTGGGTGATGGGGGAGTTCGCGCGGGCGGCGAGGTCGGCGCGGTTCGCGGCCAGCTCGCCCGTGATCGCGTCGGTGCCCTGGGCGAGGCCCTTGGCCAGAGTGACGACCTCGGCCGTCTTTTGGCGGGCGAAGGCGAGCCAGCGCAGGATCTGCGGCTCGATGTCCCGCTCGGCAGCCGTGTCGAGAGGGACGTGGAGCAGGGAGCAGGAAGCGGCCACGTCGACCCGGTCTGCCAGCCCGAGCAGGGTGCCGACAGTGGCCAGGGACTTGGCCAGGTCGTTGATCCAGATGTTGCGGCCGTTGACGACCCCGGCGACAAGGCGCTTGCCGGGCAGTCCGCCCACGGCCGCGAGGACGTCGAGGTTGGCGGCTGCGGTCTCGGTGAAGTCCAGGGCGAGGCCGTCGACGGGGGCCTTGGCCAGCACCGGCAGTGCGTCGCCGAGCCGGTCGAAGTAGGAGGCGACCAGGAGCTTGGGCCGGTCGGTCAGGGTGCCGAGTTCGCGGTAGGCGCGGGCAGCTATGTTCAGTTCGGCCGGGGTTCGGTCCTGGACGAGCGCGGGCTCGTCCAGTTGTACCCACTCCGCGCCAGCCGCGCGCAGGTCGGCGAGGACCTCGGCGTACACCGGCAGCAGCCGGTCGAGAAGGGTGAGCGGCTCGAAGTCGGCGGCCACGCCGGGTGCGGGCTTGGCCAGCAGCAGGTAGGTGATGGGGCCGACCAGGACGGGCCGCGCGGTCAGGCCCAGGGTGAGTGCTTCCGTCAGCTCGGCGACCTGCTTGGTGGAGTTCGCGGTGAAAACGGTGTCGGGTCCCAACTCGGGGACGAGGTAGTGGTAATTGGTGTCGAACCACTTCGTCATCTCCAGCGGTGCCACGTCCTGGGTGCCGCGGGCCATGGCGAAGAAGCCGTCCAGCGCGTCGGCTTCGACGGCGGCACGGTGGCGTTCGGGGATGGCGCCGACCATGACGGTGGTGTCGAGGACGTGGTCGTAGTACGAGAAGTCGCCGGTGGGGACCTCGTCGATCCCGGCGCCGGCGAGCTGGTGCCAGTTGGCGGCGCGCAGTTCGGCGGCGGTGGCATGGAGGGCGTGGGCGGTGACGCGGCCCTTCCAGTAGCCCTCGATGGCCTCCTTCAGTTCCCGCTGCTGTCCCTGGCGGGGGTAGCCGTACACGGTTGCCCGTGCTGCCGCGGCTGCGGACTTCGCTGTCACGGAAATCTCCTTCGCGAGATATCTCCCTGGATCCCGGGACGGGACGCGAGCGCGAAGGGGTGACGAACCGGACGCTTTCGACCTCGCGCGGCCAGCGCGGTCGTCCGTCCGATATGCACGCCGACCCGCCCACGAGGTCACCGGGATATCCGTGCACGAGTGGTTCGTACGCGGGCAACGGGCAGGTCTTCGGACTCACGGGCACGTCTCACTCGTGTGAGGCACCTACTAGCCGTCGCTTCCCAGACCCTGTTCACCGGGTCCAGTGCGTATGACGGCGGTCGTTCCCGCTCACCGCTGCGGGGCAGTCCCGGATTCCCACCGGGTTCCCTCTTACGACGCATCCCGCCTGGCGGACGGGGCGAACCAGCTGCACCCGTCAGCCTACGGGCAGTCCTCCGGCTCGGCGGACCAGGTCCGGCATTCGGATGGTGAGGAGTCACACGCCCTCGGCGCGCTTGGAGTGTTCCGAGCGCGGGAAGCGCCGCACCCGCGCGCTTCCCGCTGTTCCCCTGCGAACAGCCGCCGGATCCCTCGGCCGACGGCGCGTCCGTGCCCCTCAGCCCGGTCGCGCCAGGATGCTCAGTTGGCCGTATACGTGGAATCCCCGGCCACTCTTGCGGCCCAGCAGTACCGCCTGGAGCAGCGGCGGCGGCGCGTGGAGGGGTTCGCGGAACTCGTCGTGAAGGGACTCGGCGATCGAGGCGACGGTGTCCAGGCCGATCAGGTTCGCCGGGCCCATGGGGTGGGCGCAGCCCAGCTCCATGCCGGTGTCGATGTCGGCTGCGGTGTCGAAGCCGGATTCGGCCATGCGGACGGCGGCCAGCAGGTAGGGGACGAGCAGGGCGTTGACGGCGACCCCAGCACGTTCATGCCGTCCCCCGTGACCGATCGCATGGTCTGACCGTACGACGGACTTGATAGCCTCCTCGGGCCAGTCGAGCCACACCCGAGGCCAGGGAATCCGGTGCAAATCCGGAACTGACGCGCAGCGGTAAGGGGGACGGGCGGGGCACAGAACGCCACTGGGAGACCGGGAAGGCGCCCCGACCGGACGAACCCGAGTCCGAAGACCTGCTGGCACCTCCGCGCACCGCGCGGAGGTACGTCCGTAGGCCAGGCTCCGCGTACGAGCCCCGACCCAAGAGGCATGCCTGTGCTCCGCACCCCCGCCCTTCACCGCACTCCCGCGCTTCTCTTCGCGTCCGCCCTACTGCTCACCGCCTGCGGATCCTCCGGCGACAACGACGCCAAGTCGGAGACGACCTCTGCTGCCGGCTACCCGGTGACCCTCGACAACTGCGGCCACAAGGTCACCCTGAAGTCGGAGCCGAAGCGGGCCGTCTCCCTCAACCAGGGCACCACGGAGATCCTGCTCTCCCTCGGCCTCGCCGACCGCATCGCCGGTACGGCAACCTGGACCGACCCGGTGATGAAGGGGTTGAAGAAGGCCAACACCTCCGTGCCGCGCCTCGCCGACAACGCGCCCTCGTTCGAGAAGGTCCTGGACGCCGAACCCGACTTCATCACCGCCTCGTTCGTCTCCACCCTCGGCAAGGGCGGAGTCGCCACCCGCGAGCAGTTCGAGAAGCTGGGCGTGCCCACCTACGTCTCGCCGTCCGACTGCTCGGCGGGCAAGGACAACGACAGCGGCGGCGACGGATCGCGCAGCGAGCCGCTCACCCTCGACACCGTGTACGGCGAGATACGCGACCTGGCACGGGCCTTCCGTATCGAGGAGCGCGGCGAGCAGCTCGTCACCGAGCTGAAGGAGCGGGTGCGCAAGGCGACTGACGGGCTGCCCGCCTCCGAGGTTTCCCTCATGTACTGGTTCGCCAACTCCCAGTCGCCCTACCTGGCCGGCTGCTGCGGCGCCCCCGGTGCCATCACCCGCGCTGTCGGCGCGAAGAACGCCTTCTCCGACACCCACGACGAATGGCCCCAGATCGGCTGGGAGACCGTCGCGGACCGCGACCCCGACGTCATCGTGATCGGGGACCTGACCCGCAAGCAGCAGACCGCCGAGACCGCCCAGGCCAAGATCCGCTTCCTGGAGACCAACCCCGCCACCCGCAATCTGACCGCGGTGAAGGAGAAGCGATACGTCCTGCTGAGCGGGCAGGCGATGAACCCGTCCATCCGTACGATCGAGGGGATCGAGAAGGTGGCAGCCGGGTTGCGCGACTTCGGGCTCGCCAAGTGAGCATCCGTACCCTGCTGCTGACGGGCGGCGGACTGGCGGCGCTGCTTGTGTCGATCGCCATGGCTGTGACGATCGGACCGGCCGACATCTCCACCGGCGACGTGTGGGCTGCCGTCGCGGCCCATCTCGGTTTCGGCGAGAGCACGTTGGCGCCGCTGCGGGACGGCATCGTGTGGAACCTGCGGATGCCGCGCGCCCTCCTCGCCGCCGTGTGCGGCGCCGGGCTCGCCGTATGCGGGGCGGTGATGCAGTCGCTGCTGCGCAATCCGCTGGCCGATCCCTTCGTCCTCGGTGTCTCCTCCGGCGCGTCCACCGGAGCGGTCGCCGTGGTCGTGCTGGGGGTGGGCGGCGGAGTGGTGTCCCTGTCGGCGGGCGCCTTCCTGGGGGCGCTGCTCTCCTTCGCGCTGGTGCTGCTGCTCAGCCACACCCTCGGCGCCAGCACCGACCGGGTCGTGCTGTCCGGGGTGGCGGCCATGCAGATGTTCTCCGCGCTGACCTCGTTCATCGTCCTCACCTCGGCGGACGCGGAAACCACCCGGGGTGTGCTGTTCTGGCTGCTGGGTTCACTCACCGGGGCCGACTGGGGGCAGGTGCTGCTCTGCACCATCGTGTTGTCGGTGGTCCTCGTCATCTGCCTCGGGTACGCCCGTACGCTCGACGCGTTCGCCTTCGGTGAGGAGGCCGCCGCCGGACTCGGGGTCCCGGTCACCCGAACCCGCCTGGTCCTGCTCTGCGCGACCGCGCTGCTCACCGCCGTATTGGTCAGCTGCGCCGGCGCGATCGGCTTCGTCGGCCTGGTCCTCCCGCACGCCACCCGCGCCCTCACCGGCTCCGGGCACGCCCGTCTCCTGCCGGTCACCGCACTGACCGGAGCCGTCTTCCTCGTCTGGGTGGACACCCTCGCCCGTACCGTCCTCGACCCCCAGGAGGTCCCGGTGGGCGTGGTCACGTCCCTCATCGGAGTACCGGCGTTCGTCGCCATCCTCTACCGCGGACGGAGACGAGCATGACCAGCCTGCATGCGGACCGCGTCGTACGGCGCATCGACGACAAAGTCGTCGTCGACGGCGTCACCCTCACCCTGCGCCCCGGCGAGACCGTCGGCCTGCTCGGCCCCAACGGTTCAGGGAAGTCAACACTGTTGAAAATGCTGGCCGGGGTCCTGACGCCCACCGCCGGAGTCGTGACACTGGACGGGCGCCCGCTCACCGAGGTCGGCCGCCGCGCCACCGCCCGCCGTATCGCCACCGTCGAACAGCACGCCGACACCCAGACCGAACTGACCGTCCGCGACGTCGCCGCCCTGGGCCGCATCCCACACCGCCGCGCCTGGACCCCGCCGACGGCGGCGGACGCGGAAGCCGTCACCAAGGCCCTGCAACGCACCGGGCTGACCGACCGGGCCGGACAGTCCTGGCACACCCTCTCCGGCGGCGAACGCCAGCGTGCCCAGATCGCCCGCGCCCTCGCCCAGGAACCTCGCGAACTTCTCCTCGACGAACCCACCAACCATCTCGACATCCAGCACCAGCTCGATCTCCTGGAACTGATCGCCGGGTTGCCGGTCACCACCGTGATCGCCCTGCACGATCTCAACCTTGCCGCGATGTACTGCGACCGCCTCCTCGTCCTGCACGACGGCCGCGCGGTCACAGAGGGCACCCCCGCCGAGGTCCTGTCGCCTGTCCTCATCGAGCAGGTCTACGGCGTCCGCGCCGAGGTCGGCCACGACCCCGGCCACCCCGTGATCCGCTTCCTGCGCCCGGCTGCCCAGGATGAATTTCCCCCGAAGAGGAGTGTGACGGGCGATGCCTCGACAGCGCCCTGAAGCAGCTGACACGGAGCACACCTCTGCCGAACCGGCGCCGTGCCACGTCGTCGTCTGCCGGGACTGCTGCTGCGGAACCCCGAAAATCACCGGCGTCGATCACGACCGGCAGCTCGCGCACTTGGCCGAGAAGGTCCCTGTACGGGTCTCTGACTGCCTCGACGTGTGTGAACACGCCAACGTCATCGTCGTTCAGCCCTCCGCCGCCGCACGGGCTGCCGGCGCTCGTCCGGTCTGGCTCGGCCTCGTCAACGACCCCGACGCCACCGAGGACATCGCCGCCTGGGTACAGGCTGGCGGCCCCGGCATCGCCGCCTGCCCCGACATTCTTGATCTGTACGCCCTCACTCCGTCCCGGAGGACGCGATGAGCGTGAAGACAGTCCGTTGACGGTCAATCACTGGCGCTGGTGAGCTCTGCGAGGGTTTCCCGTCAGCGTCGTCGCCCAACATGAGCATCGGAATGCGATAGGCACGGGGTAGGGAACTCGACAAGTCGGAAGTCGACACATGGGTTGCCCAACTTGATCTATAACCTGTGCGCCGGGGCCGTGGGGTCGTCGACTTCTTCCTTTGTCGTTGCGTCGGGTGTGTTTTGCGGGGTGTGTGCACGTCGTGGCGGGGCTGGGTCGGGTGTTTGCGGCCTGGTGGTCGTCCGGGGCCGGGCCGGGAGGGTTTCGGTGCCAGGACCGGGCAGGCGGTCGCCGGGCGGATGTGTCGGAAGTCGCGGCGGACGCGGGCGGGGGTGAGTCTGTCCGGCGGGCTGGGTTTCTCCCAGGGTCGGCGCGGGTCGGCTGCCAGCGGCCGGGCAAGCCGCAGCTGGGTGTGGGCGGCGATGATGAGCCAGATCCGTCGGCCGGCTGCCTCGGGGGGTGCGGATCTTCGGTGCGGTCCAGCCGAGGGCCTGCTTGAAGTGGCGGAAGTGTGACGCGTGCACGACTACTTCCACGAGTTCGTGCTCATCGACCGCTCGGCTGGGCGGATCACGCTCATCGTCGCCGCCGACGACTGAGGCAACCACCGGGGCATCCGCTGCGATGGCTGACATCAGTAGCGGAGCCACAATCGAATCGCCGCAAGAGTGACCGTGCCGTGGAAGACGTAGGCCCTCTTGTCGTAGCGAGTCGCCACGGCTCTGGAGCCCTTGAGCACGTTGAAGCAACGCTCGACTTCGTTCCTCCTTTTGTAGGCAGTGCTGTCGAAGCCGGTCGGCCGCCCACCGTGGCTACAGCGCCGTTGGCGGTTGACCTTCTGATTCGTCGGCTCAGGGATGGTGTGTTTGATCTGGCGTCGACGCAGGTAGCGGCGGTTTCGACGAGAGCTGTACGCCTTATCGCCACACACGTGGTCCGGTCGCGTTCGCGGGTGACCGCCAGCTGGGCGAGGGACTCGAACACGATCCATAACGTTGATCAACTGTGGGGCGTCACCCCACTGTCCGGGAGTAAACGCCCTCTGAAAGTGTCCGCCATCCGGGCGCCGACCCGGCCCGCGAGGGCAAGGCAGACCGGCACCAGTGTCGACCGCAGCCGCTCGGTCCGTCGCCCGAACGCGCAGGTGAGGCCGGAGACTTGCTCGGTGAAGGTCTTTCGCTGGCACGATTCCTCTTCGCGGACGATCCGTCGCACCCGCAACGACACCACGACGAGTCTGCCTGCTGTCGGCGGACCGCGAGGGTAACGCAGGTAGGTGCCATGTATTTGTCCAGCCCAGCATCCACACGTGGGGCAGGCCACCTGTTCTGCGGTCGCACGGGCGTCGACCCTGAGTACCGTGTCGGTCGCCTTGACCGACGAGATCTCGCCCGGCCGTGCGTCCGTGGCAGGTCCTACCCCCAGTCGTCGGCAAGAGAGCCGCCGACGGTACCCCGTCTGTGACGGGGATCACCGCGAAGGGAAAACCTGATCCGTGGACCGGGCGTCTAGCAGGTGTGAGATCAGCCAGGGCACCGCTGCACGAGGTGGACGAGGAGCGTCTCGTCCGGCTGGTGGCGAAGGGCGACCGTGCCGCATTCGAGGAGTTGTACCGGCGTACGTCGCCGTGGTTGGCGGTGCGCCTGCGCCGCCGATGCGTGGACGAGCAGATCGTCGCGGAGGTCATGCAGGAGACCTATCTGGCGGTGTGGCGCGCGGCAGGCGCGTTCGCCGGGGCCGCGGTCGGCGGGACCGCCACCGGTTGGCTGTGGACCATCGCGGTGCGGCGCCTGGTCGACGCTTTCCGGCGCAGGGCCCACCACGCGGAGCCCCCGCCGGCTGCCGCCGTGCCGGCCGCGGCGCCCGCGGCCGATGAGGAGGCACTGGCGGCGACCGTCGGCGGTGAGGTCGGGGACGCGCTGCGCTGCCTCGCGCCGGAGTTGAGACAGGTACTGCAGGCCATGGTGCTCGATGGGCTCTCCGTCCGGGAGACCGCGGTCCTGCTAGGGCTGCCCGAGGGCACGGTCAAGACCCGTGCCCGCCGGGCCCGGACGGCGATGCGGAGGGCGCTGGTATGAGCGGGGAACACGCGTCGGGGCGGATCATCGAGGGGTTCGCGCGCGGCGGTACGGACCTCGCCGCCGACGAAGTGTGGGCCGTGGAGGCCCACTTGGAGGCGTGCCGGGTGTGCCGTGACCGGCTGTCCGCCGTGGTCACCGCCGAGGTGCCCGCAGTGGTGTCGCTGGTCGACACGGTGTGGTCCGGCCTGGAGCCCCGGCTGACGGTCACCGCCACGATGCGGCGCGGACGGTTCCGGCAGGCGGTGCGGCCGGCGCGGCTGTCACGGTGGATGACGCCCGCGATGGTGCCATGGCTGGCCATGGTGGTGGGCGTGACGCTGCTGGCGCTGCTGCTCGACGTGGTCGGCACCGGTACGGGCGAGGTGTCGATGGTGCTGCTGTTCGCGCCGGTCCTGCCCGTGCTGGGTGTCGCGGCGTCCTGGGCCCGGGGACTGGACCCGGCGTACGAGCTGACGGCCTCGACGCCCAGGGCAGGGCTCCAACTGGTGCTGCGGCGCACCGCGTCCGGACTCGGCGTGGTCGTCCCCGTACTGCTGGTGTGCGGGTGGGTGACCGGCGTGATGGTGGCCCAGTGGCTGCTGCCCTGCCTGGCCTTCACCGCGGCGACGCTGGCGCTCGGCGGGATCGTCGGTGTGACCCGCGCCGCCGTCGCGCTGGCCGCCGTGTGGGCCGGCGTGGTCATGGCACCGACCGTGGCGACCAGCCGGACGGCCTTCGTCCTGCGGCCGGACGGTCTGCCCGCGTGGGGCCTCGTCCTCGTACTCGGTATCGCGGTCGTGATCGCCCGCAGAAGCGCGTACACCGTGCTCGGAACACATCGATGAACAACACGAAAGCCCAAGGAGAGGAACCCCACGTGACGCCCGCGGTCAACGCGGCCGATCTAGCGCCGACGGCCTACGCCTGGGAGATCCAGGCCGCCGGGCTCAAGGTCAGGGTCGGCAGGAAACGGATGGCCGTGGACGGCCTCGACCTGCGGCTCGGTACCGGCGTACACGGCCTGCTCGGTCCCAACGGGGCGGGCAAGACCACTCTCATCCGTACGCTGGCCACCGTGCTGCGCCCCACCGAGGGCACCCTCGAGATGTTCGGGGAGTCCGTGAACGGCCGGGGCGAGCACCGTGCGCTGCGCCGCCGGATCGGCTACCTGCCCCAGGAGTTCGGCTACTACAAGCGTTTCACGGTGCGCGAGTTCGTGGAGTACATGGCGTGGCTGAAGGAGGTGCCGAAGGCGGACATCCCCGCTGCGGTGCAGCGCGCCGTGGAGCGGGTGGGCCTGGCGGACCGCGCCGACGACAGGATGAAGGCCCTGTCGGGCGGCATGGTGCGGCGCGTCGGAATCGCCCAGGCCATCGTCAACGACCCGACGGTGCTGCTCCTCGACGAGCCGACGGTCGGACTGGACCCGGCGCAGCGGCTGCGCTTCCGCGACCTGCTGCAGGAACTGGGCACGGACACCTGTGTGCTCGTCTCGACCCACCTGGTGGAGGACGTCGCCGCCGCCTGCATCGACGTGGTGCTCTTCGCCGAGGGCCGGCTGGTCTTCCAGGGCACCCCGGACGAACTGGCGGCGGCCGGCGGCCCCGAGCACGTGGGCGACAGCCCCCTGGAGCGCGGCTACTCGGCACTGTTGCACAACCCCCTCCAGGAAAGGGGCAGTTGGTGATCCTCCGTGTCCTGCGCATCGAGCTGACGCGCTCCGTCGCCCCGTGGGCCGGCGTGGTGGTCCTGGTTCCGGCGCTGGCGTTCCTGTACCTGGTGGACGCCGCGTGGTGGAGGGGCACCACGGCATGGACGGCCCAGTGGACTTCCATGGCCATGTGGACCCGCTCCCTGCTGTTCTACCTGTGGCCGCTGGCCGTGGGACTCGGCGCGCTGCAGGGCCTGCGCGACCACCGCTCGAAGATGTACGAGCTGCTGACCAGCACACCGCGGCCCGCCCGGCACCGGGCCGCAGTGCTGGCGGGCACGACGGCGCTCACGCTCGCCTCGGGCTTCGCGCTCCTCGTCCTCGTGGGCGCCGTCCAGGTGTGGAGCAACTCCGCTTACACACATGCCGGTTGGCTGCCGATCTCACTGGTGGGGACTCTCTTCCTCGTCGCCGGGGCCGTGCTGGGCATGGGGGCCGGGCGGGCCCTGCCCTCCGCGCTCACCCCGCCCGCGGTGGCCATGGGCGCCTTCGTGTTCACGGTCCTGATGCACTCGTCCCTGGGCCACACGGAGACGGTCACGGCGAGCGGGGTCCCGGTCACGGAGCCGAACCAGGTCTCGCTGCTGTCACCGACGGTGGAGGAGGTGCGCGACGCGCTCGTCACACTCTCCGCGTCCGTGCACCTCGGGCAGACGGCCTGGTTGCTGGGTATGGCCGCGACCGGCTTCGCCCTGCTGATCGCCGCGACCCCGCGGGCCCGGCTGACCGCGCTGGCACCCGTCCTGGCGGGCCTGATGATCGCCCTTCTCGTGCTGCCCTCCGACCCGGGCCGGATGTACGTCGTCGACAAGTCCGCCGCGGAGCTGGTGTGCGACGGCCCGGTGTGTGTGACGAAGACGCAGGAGGCACGGCTCGCCCGTCTCGCGGGTCCCGGCAAGGAGGCGCTGCGCCTGCTGCACGCCGCCCTGGGCGGTCAAGCACCGATCTCCGTCCAGGAGATCGCCACCGTACTGCCCGAGGGCTCAGAGCCGCGGTGGTTCCGCGAGACCGTGCTCCTCGACTTCGACGACGCCGTGATCGCCACCGCGAAGGGCAGGGAGCTGACCCGGGCCCTGATCGCTCGGGGCATGGTGCCGGGATGCACCCCCGTCGGCTGGGAGGGTTACGGTGACGCCGCCGCGTTGAGTATCGCGGCGGGCTGGGTCACCGACGACCTCGAACCGCTCGACGGCACCGGCCGCTCCGCGGCTGAGCAGATGGCCGAGGCCCGCCCGGTATGGAGGAAACTCAAAGCCCTGCCGCAGGACGAACAGCTCGCACGGATCAGCGCGATGCGCGCCGCCGCGCTGTCCTGCGAGGGCGAACCTCTCGACGCGCTGACGGGCGGTACTTCCCGGTGATCCCGTCTGTTCCGGTGAGGTGGCTGACGCTGTACGCCCGCTCCCGGCAGATCCCCGCGTCGCTCGCCGCGGTGGTCGCCAGCGCGGTCACGGTGGCGGTACTCACCCGGGACGGGCGTGAGGGCGACGGACCCACCGATCAGGGGCTGCCCGTACTCGTCCTCGCCGCCGGGGCGATGGCCGTCTCGGTCGGGCTCAGCGGGCAGGACCCCGCGCTGGACCGGACGGCGGCGATCCGCTGGGTGCCCCGCAGAGCGGCACACGTGCTGCTCGCGGGCGCGATCGTCGCCGCGGTGCTGTTGACGGTGCAGATCCCGGGCGGGCCCATGGCCACCGCCGCGTTCGTCGTCCGGGACAGCGCGGGCCTGCTGGGACTGGCCGCCCTGGGCGCGGCGCTCGCGGGCGGCCAGTACGCCTGGACGCTGCCGTTCGCCTGGCTCTCGGTCGCCATCTTCGCCCCGCCGCCGACAAACACACCGATGCAGGTGGCCACCTGGATGCTGCTGCCGTCCGGCACGACCGCGGGTATGTGGACGGCCCTGCTTCTCGCGGTAGTGGGCACCGCTGCCTACGCCGTCGCGGGGCCGAGGCGCTAGTGCTGTGACCGCATACGTTAGCCGGGTCGGTGGTTCTGGCGGTTGGATGTGCGGTGACGTCTGATCCGATCGCTGGAGGCGCGATGGCTGATCCCGTCCGTTTGTGCAGACTGACCGACCAGGAGGGGCAGAGGCTGCAGCAGATCGTGCGCCGGGGCAGCACCGGTTCGGTGCGTTATCGGCGGGCGATGATGCTGCTGGCTTCGGCCGGCGGGAACCGGGTGCCGGTGATCGCCCAGCTGGTGCAGGCTGACGAGGACACCGTCAGAGACGTGATCCACTTCCGTCAAGCGCTCGAGGACATCGTCCTGGGGCGCGAACCCTGACTCCTCCAGCTGCTTCCCGGCCGCCGACCGATACCGGATCTTGTAGGGGTGCGGGCACTTCGACCACCGCGACCGCGGATGCTCACACTCCGTGAAGAACGACCCGTCCCACGAACCAGCGAATCCCGCCTCATGGCCGACCGACACCCATGACTGATGTTGACAGTTTGCTGACCGTCAGGCATGCCGGACGTCGCTGACGTGCGGTAACGCTGATGGAGTTCGCTATGTGGTGGAACTTCATCGGCCGCAGCCACGAGGACATCGTGAAAGTCCGCGAGGACTGGGAAGCCTCCTCCGACCGCTGCGGCGTCATCGAGGACTTTCCCGGCGGTCGCCTCCCCGCACCGGCCCTGCCGAACGCCGTCATCACACCGCGCCGGAACCCGCCGGACCTCTGACCTCCCTCACGAAAGGCACACCATGAGCGAGTCCTCCACCACCACGGTCGTCGAGCGTGCGGACGCCGATCACGGTACGAGATCCTGGTCGACGGCCGACGCGCCGGTCTGACCGCCTACCGTGACCTGAACGTGCAGCGCGTCTTCTTCCACACGGAGATCGACGAGGCCTTCGCCGGCCAGGGACTGGGCTCACAGCTGGTCCAGCAGGCACTCGTTGACGTGCGCGCATCCGGCATGCGGATCGTCCCGGTCTGCCCATACGTCGCCAAGTTCCTCAAGAGGCACGATGAGTTCGCGGACATCACCGACCCGGTCACACGTGATGTCCTGCGGTGGCCGAAGGCGCAGCTCGGCTGAGGCCCATCCGACCGCCGAGGTAGTCGTGGCCAGGAGCGGACGGACTGGACCAACAACCACGGTCACGCGACACTTCGCCAGCAGTGCCTTTCGCTGGTCTCGACGTCCGCGTGCCGCCAAGAAGCCCCCTTCATGCCTCGGCGTCGGCCCGCTCACCCGATCCGCCATTCTGTTCGCAGCAGACCGCCCACGCGAACGGGGAGAACGGCCAGTCGGGGCGGACGTCTCCTCGACTTTGCTTACCCCGGAGCCCAACGAGGCGTAGAAGTGCCATCCCGCCGAAGGGGTTGTCTCCCATGCGGAGCGATCCCATCGTCCGCGCGCGGCGGCGGCTTCGCAGGTGGTGTGGAGGAACTCGGCGACGGCGCGGTCAGGGTCCGGCGCGCAGCGGACGCCTCGTAGGGAAATAGGAACTGCTGGAGTGCTTGATCGTGTTGCGCCGCCGGTAGGTCTTACGGTCGGACCCTGGCGGTCGGCCGCCGGGGCCACCGCGCCTCAGCCGGTTCCTTCGCTGGTCGGTCTTCTCGGGGATGGTGTGGGCGATGCCGCGGTTTCGCAGGTAGGCGCGGAAGCCGCGGGAGCTGTAACCCTTGTCTGCGATGACATGGTCGGGCCTGCAGCGCGGCCAGCCGGGGCCGGGGTGGGAAACACGGATCCGTGCCAGCAGAGGGCGTGCGCAGACACTGGCGTGGTTGGTTGCCGGGCGTCACCGGGATCGCGAGCCGGGCGGCCCTTGCCGTCGCAGGCAAGGTGGATCCTGGTGGTCAGCCCGCCTCGGGATCGGTCGAGGGCGTGATCGTCTGGTTCGTCTGCCGGTGGGCGCGGACGATGGTGGAGTCGATCCGGACCAGCCAGTCGATGTCGCCGGCCGCGTCGGCGTGGGCGAGGGCCATCCGGTGAGTGCTGTTGATCACCGCTCGAGTCGACTTCCCCACTACCTGACCACGATCAACCGTCCAGGTTCGACGTTTCACCGCCAACCGCGTACAAGCTCGGTAGGCCGATGCGCGACGCCCGCCGCCAGAACGGCCCGCTACAACCAGTCGTGTGTCCACGCATAGCGGGCCGCCTCGTGACGGGTGCGGGTCTGGGTCTTCTGCATCGCGTTCGACAGGTAGTTGCGGACAGTCCCCTCCGCCAGGTGCAGACGGGCGGCGATATCGGCGACGGAGTAGCCGTCGCGGGTGACGCGCAGGACATCGATCTCGCGATCGGTGAGGGGAGAGTCGTCCACCACGGCGCGCGCGGAGACGTCGGGGTCGATCCACCGTTTACCGGCGTGCAGGGTGGCAATCACGGACGTGATATGCGCGGGCTCGGCCGACTTGCTGACGAAGCCCTGAACACCTAGTTTCAGGGCTTTGCGCAGGACCCCGGGGCGGGCGTGGCGAGTCAGCATGAGGATCACCTGATCTGGCCGGGTACGGCGGATCTCGGCGACCGCTTCCAGGCCGTCGACCCCGGGCATCTCGAGGTCGATGACGAGCACGTCAGGCAAGTGTTCGAGTGTTTCTCGGACAGCGGACTCGCCGTCATGTGCTTCGGCGAGCACCGTGATCCCGCCTTCCAGGGCGAGCAGCGTCGCCAGCGCTTTGCGCAGCAGTGCCTCGTCGTCGGCCAGTACCACGGTCGTCATCGGTCGCTCCTCCCGTCAGGGAACTGCGCGCGCGTGAGGAAGCGCCCGTCACCTTTCTCCACGATCAGCTCACCTCCGTTGTCGGCTACGCGCTCCCTGAGCGTGGACAGTCCGCTGAGACCGGACAGGGGCGCGGGACCCACGCCGTCGTTGAGAACGGCGATGCCCGACTTCGAGAGCGTGATCTTCACGTAGGTGGCCTGCGCGTGGCGCAGAATGTTGGTCGTTGTCTCTCGCAGCACCTGGCCGAGCAGCTCGCCGACCCGCGCGGCGACTTCCGTTTCCCGCTCCACCCGGACGTAGATACCGGCGGCCTCGAAGAGGTTCTTGGCGTTCTCCAGCTCGGCGTAGAGGTTGAGCCGCCGTTGCCCGTAGGCGAGGTCCTTGGTTTGGGTGATCGTGTCGCCGACGAGGGCGTGCACCTCCCTCAGCTCCACCCCGGCGCGTCCGATGTCGGTTCCCAGCAGCCTCTCGGCCAGCGTGATCTTGAGTTTGACCACGTGCAGGGTGTGCCCCTGGATGTCGTGCAGATCGCTGGCGAACCGCATCCTTTCCTTGACGACGGCCAGTTCCGCCTCTCGTTCCCTCGAGTCCTCCAGTTCCTCGACGAGGTCGTAGAAGACCTGGCCGGCGAACATGGTGCCGGTCACCACTACGGTGACTCCCGCCGGGACCAAGACGTACAGGAGCAGCACATTCGTCGTGTCGTCCGGCGCGACCAGCAGTCCTGCCGCGCCCACGAGGGCGACGAAGGCGGCCAGCCCGATGGCGGCCAGGACGCGATGGCGCGGCAGCTTGGGGGCGTAGAGCGAGCCGACGACGGAAATTCCGTAGAAGGCGGCGTGTGCGTCCAGCGCCAGCGAGCCAACGATCCATACCGCGGCTGTGACGATCAGGCATGGGAGGACGACGCGCGGGATGCCGACTGCCGTCCACCGTATGGAGGCGACGAAGGCGGCGATCACGCCGGTGCTCAGGACGACCGCGTCCAACCAGGTCCGGGCATCGACCGCGACCACCAGCGTGCCTACCGCGAGGGTGACGACTGCCATCGCGGAAGCGTTGAGCCGACGCAACCGTTCGCGTGTCTCCACGCGACGCCCGATCATCCCGGCGCTGCTACCCTGCGGCCTCACCGCAGGGTCCACAGGCCGAGCACAGGGATCACCACGGCGTCTGGCGCGAGGATGCCCGCAGCCGCCCACCTGAGCCACTGGTGATCCTCGATCCATGACTCCATGGCATCAGGGTAAAGGCCGGTGCCGAGGTGACGGAGGGCAAAGGCGACGCAGGCCGTGGCGATGACGGCGGTATCGGCCGCCAGCAGGAGGTGCAGGGGCCGTGTGTTCATGGCGGTCTCTCTGGAATCGAGTGTTTGAGTGCGGACAGCGGGTGATGTCCGGGTCGGCAACGAGATGCGTTTGACAGCGTCAGCCTGCTTCCACCGATGCCACCAGTGACATCACGTCATGTCCTCGCCCTTGGAAATGTCACGGACTGGTCGTGACACCACGCCACTGCCGGCCTGTCGCGGCATGGAGTGCAATCGGAGCATGACCTCGACACCCGTCATCGATGTTGACCGGCTCAACCTCACGTACGGTGGCTTCCACGCCGTGAAAGACCTGTCCTTCCAGGTGGAAAAGGGAGAGGTCTACGCGCTGCTCGGCACCAACGGGGCCGGCAAGACTTCCACCCTGGAGACGGTGGAAGGCCACCGCTCGGCCGACTCGGGTACCGTGCGCGTCTTCGGGCGCAGCCCCCGGGACCGGCGGGCCGTTCGCTCCCGGATAGGCATCATGCTGCAGGAGAGCGGGTTCTCCCCGGACCTGACGGTGAAGGAGTCCGTACAGCTGATAGGCAAGCTCTCCCGTCGCACCGACACGGTCGAACGTGTGCTCGGTATTGTCGACCTGAAGCGCAAGGCCGACACTAAAGTGTCTCAGCTCTCCGGCGGTGAGAAGCGGCGCCTGGACTTCGCCACCGCCGTTTATGGCCGGCCCGAGCTGATCTTCCTCGACGAGCCCACCACCGGACTCGACATCCAGTCCCGCGACGCTCTATGGCGAGCCGTGGACAAACTGCGTGAGGACGGCTCCACCATCGTGCTGACCACGCACTATCTGGAGGAAGCCCAGCAGCACGCCGATCGCATCGGAGTCATGCATAAGGGCACCTTCCACCAGGAAGGCACCGTCTCCGAGCTGACCCGCACCCTGCCGGCCACCATTCGCTTCTCCCTGGCACCCTCCGCCCCCGGGCCGCTGCCGTTGCTGGTCACGAGCGACGACGGGGGAAGGTTCCTGATCGAGACGTTCGACCTCCCGCAAGACCTCTACATCCTGCTCGGCTGGGCGCACGCCCACGGCGTCGTATTGCGCGACCTCGAGGCCGGACCGACCCGACTTGACGACGTCTTCCGCGCGATCAGCAGCGACTGATGTCTCAGGGCGGTCTGGCCGGCCACCGGAAGCGGCCGCACCTCGCCCCCATACGCCGGAACCTCACAGGAATGAATCATCTCGATGCTCTCCATCGCTCTCAGCGAGCTGATCCAAATTTTCCGCAACCGGCTGGTGCTGCTGACCAGTTTTGTCATCCCGATTGCGCCGTGCGCGTTCTTCATCTACCGACACGACGTCTTCGCCGAATTGGGCAGCCTCGGATACATCGCTGCGGTGGTGATGTTCACCGTGGCAGCCTTCGGGCTCTACACGACGACGGTGACCACGCTCGCCTCGCGACGCCAGAACCTCTTCCTCAAGCGGCTGCGCAGCACCCCGGCAAGTGACGTCGCGATCCTCATCGGGCTGATGCTCCCGGTCACCGTCCTCGCGATCGTGCAGGTGGTCGTCATCCTCGCCGTACTGGCCGCGGTCACCGGAGCTCCGGACAGCCTCCCGCTGCTGGGAGCGGCCGTCGGTTCCACAGTGGCCATGATGCTTGCCCTGGGCCTGGCCACGGCGGGACTGACGAACTCCCCTGAGCACGCCCAGGTGACCACACTGCCCGTCAGCCTCGGCGCCATCGGTGTCTCCACCTGGGTGGGGATCACCGGCACTCAGGAGCTCACCGAACTCAAGCGGCTCCTCCCGGGCGGCTCGGCCACCGAACTCGTCCTCAACGCATGGAACGGCGGCGTACCTGTGGCGGACTCCCTGCCGCTGCTGCTGCCGACGCTGCTCTGGGTCGTCGTCGCCGTCGCGCTCGCCTCCCGTATGTTCCGCTGGGAACCACGTCGCTGACCGCACATCCTCGTCGGCATTCTCGGTGCAGATGAAGGGCCGTGGGTTCGCGTTCCTTCACGGAGGTGTGGACGCCGCGGCGGGTGAGTTTGTCGGTCAGCAGGTTGACCCGCTCGGTCTGGTTCATCCAGGAGGAGCCGGTGGGGTGAAGGCGAGTTGGCGCAGGCCACAGTTCGACAGCCCGGTGGCGTCGGTGGCGTTCCGATATGGCAGCGCCGTGGGTGATGTTGGAAGGCGGCGAACAGGCTGGTGACGCCGTGCCGGTGTTTGGCTCACTCAACCGGTACACCGTCCGCACCATGGTGTTCGCCGGTGACGCTCTCACCGGCAAGGCTCGGGCCGAGCACCTGTCCTAGGCCGCCGGCCGGCTGAGCAGATGCGGCTGCCTGCCGACGAAAGCAGGACGAGATTTTCGGACGGCAGCATGTCGATAACGGCAGGCTGGCGTGCGCTTCGTTGCCCTGGCACGGGCGTCACACCGCGCTGAGCGGGGCCCTGCCGGCGAACCGGCAGGCCCCGGCAACAAGCGAATCCGACCTGCAACATCCGTTGCAAGAAGGGTCCTATCAGTGGAAGAACCTTTGGGGCGCGAGTCCAGAGTGATCATGAAGACGCGTCACAGTCACGAGACGCACCGTCTGGCAAACAGTCTTCTCGGCGCCGCGAAACGTGACTCGATACCTGCGGAGAGTCGTGCACTCTTCCGGGACTTCGAGGTGGCGAACCTGCGGCATCACCACGAGACCGAGGACGCATGGCTGTGGCCGGAGACCCTGTCAGCCTCACCGGGGACAGGTCGTCTGCTCGACGAGCTCAGCCTGAAGCACGGGGAACGGTCATGCCGATGAAGGTCCAACTCGCCACGAAGCACGAGAAGCGAGGTGCCGGCGGGACGATCAGGCCCATAGACGGATGGCGGCGGCGGACCAGGTTCGAGAAAGTGGATCTCTACAGCCGCGGCACCCTTTACGTGACGTCCTGCCTCGTGCTCCTGGTGTGGGTCTGCATCCCCGTACTTCTCGCGGTGCCGGCCCAGCCGGTCCCGCTCGTACTGGCCGGACTGGTTACAGCCATCGCATCGGCGCTGGCCGGCGCCAGCATCAGCGCGGTCCGACAGGCGCTGAACTGCTACATACACCGAGGCCCTGCCCCCTGGACCCGCCTGTACTTGTGCGGAGGGCTGCTGGTGCTCCTCATGGCCACTTTCGCCGGCTTCGAGGCGTTGGTGGGGCTGGAAGCCGAGGCGGAGCAGATGGCCTTGCTGTTCGCCCCAGTTCCGTTCACCATCCCGCTCGCCATGATGGCGTCGGTGCGGGTCTTCGCCGTGCTGTACGGGGCAGCGGTGCTTATGGGCGCAGCTGTTCTGGCTGTGGCGGGCGAGCGAGGTGCAGATCTCGCGCTGGCACCCGTGATCATGCTGATCGGCTTTCTGCTGTCGGCATCCGTCGGCCGGTCCAGCGCGTGGTCGCTCTCACTCATGTGGGAGCTGAAGCAAGCCAAAGACACCGAAACACGGCTTGCGGTGGCCGAGGAACGACTGCGGTTCAGACGCGATCTACACGATGTGATGGGAAGGAACCTCACGGTGATAGTGCTCAAGAGCGAGCTGGCCGTGCAGATGGCACGGCGGGGCCGGCCGGAGGCTGTTGACCAGATGGTCGAGGTGCAGCGCCTTGCGCAGGATGCGCAGGGCGAAGCACGCGGGGTCGTCCGTGGATACCGGAAGGTCGATCTACGGGTCGAACTCCTGGGTGCAGCGGGCGTGCTCGAGGCTGCGGGAGTGCGCTGCTCCATCACCGGGGCGGACCAACCGGAGCTGCCGAGTGCCGTCCAGTCGGCCTTGGGCTGGGGGGTGCGCGAGGCAACGACCAACGTGCTGCGGCACGGGAACGCCCAGTGGTGCGCGATCACGCTGGCGGTCACCCCAGCGGCAGCCGGGCAACGCGCAGTGCTTACCGTCGAGAGCGACGGCGCCCTTATAGAGCCGCCGGGCACCACCCGCTCCGGGCTCCCAGGCCTGCGCGAGCGCCTGAGAGCCCTGCACGGCACGCTGCAGGCGGAGTTCGGCGAGCAAGGTACGTTCCGGCTGACGGCAGAGGTAGCGCTGGACGAGGTGACAGTGTGAGCAGCGAAGACGAGGATCGGCCGGACACACAGGCCGCGGGCGCACCGCCGCTGCCGCTCACGGATGACGAGCACCCTATCCGCAACACGATGGCCGCCATGCCATCCCTCGAGGACGACTTGACGCTCGTCGCCAGCCTGAACGAACGGATGGCCGCCCTGGCCGGCACCCCGGAGCCGGAACTCGGCGAGCGGGCGCCTTCGGGCTGACGGCATCGGTACCGCTGGGGGAGGTGGACATGTGAACGGCGAAGGCCAGGAGGCTCTGGACATGCAGACAGCGGACACATCGCCGCTGCGGGTGCTACTCGCCGATGACGAGCACCTGATCCGTGGTGCGATGGAGACCCTGCTGCCTTCGAAGGACGACTGACGGTCGTAGGCGAGGTCGCCGGCCACCGGGCCCGGGGCGCCGACCATGGCACTCGCACACCGGCCAGGACATCGCGATGCTCGACCTATGCCGGGTGCGGAGGGTGTGTGCGGCTACATCGCAGCGGTTCCAGCTGCCGGTGCCCCACCTTGATCGTGACGAGTCACGGCCTGCCGGGGTATCTGAAGCGAGTGCTGCCCGCCGGGTCCGCGGCTTCGTGCCGAAGACCGTGAGTGCGCAGCGGTTGGCCGAGGTCAACAGGTCCGTGCACACCGGAACCATTACGCAAAACCGGGGCCGGCCGCCGACGCCGTCTCCGCCGGCGACTCTCCGCTCATCGCGCGGGAAGCTGAGGTCCTGGAACTGGCTGCCCACGGAGCGCCCGTCCCGGAGATCGCTGAGCGTGCCGCACTGTCACAGGGCACGGTGCGGAACTACCTCGCCGGCGGCCACCAAACTCGGGGCGGAGAACCGACCCCGTGGTGCGTGTCGCGGATGAACGCGGCTGGCTGTGGGAAGCCCGGCACCGCGGCGAAAACACCGGCGCGAGGTCAACGTCACTCCTATCGACTTGCGCATGCACATCGGAGCAGCGCGGAAAGTGCCCTCGCTGGCCAGTTCGAGTAGGAGGTAGCAAGCCGTCGCGATGCTCGCCTCGTCCTGCTCTCCGTGGACGGCGGCCAGGGCGATCCCCTCCGCGGCCCGGCGCACGATCAGGATGCGCTCGGCGCTCAGCCCGTCGAGGGCGAGTTGCGTGTCCCACCAGGCGGCGTTCTCCTCCATGACCGGAGCGACCGCGGAGATCGTGTACAGGCCGCTCCACATCGGTGCCGACGTGAAGTCGCGGTTGGCCGTCACCTCGGCGCTTCCCGCGCACAGGGCGCGCACGTAGGCGCGGAGCATCTTGTTGGGGTGGTTCTCGGACAGGTCGAGATGGCCGAGAACCACCTCCCGGAAGCGTTCGTGCGCATCCGCCACGAGCGCGGCGATCAGCTGGTTCCTGCTGCCGAAACGATGGATCAAACCACTTCTTGATACTCCGGCGGCTGTCGCGACCTGGGCTAGCGTGACGGCGGCACCCTTCTCCAGAACCACCTGCGCCGACGCGTCGAGCACCGCACGCCGCGTGCGCTCGGCGTTGCGTGTCTGTCGCCCCTCGGCCACCGTTTCACCCGTCCGCCGTGCAACTGCTACTGACAGCCGGTCCCTTCTACGACACGGACAAAGGGTTGATCGGGACGCCGGACTGGGAAGGAGTCAGCCCTCCGGCCGGCTTTGCTGGTCGGCAAGCCTCAACAGCCGGTCGCGGGTGCCGTCACGTCGGGCCCGCCATACACCGTGCTTGGCCAGGAGCCCACTTGCCAGGGCCTGGACCGTCCTGTTCGGCGGTGCCGCCAGTCCGGTGGAGGTGTGGGGGGCGTAGCGGGCCTCCGCCCCGCTCCCGGCCGTCAGCCAGCCAGTGAGTGTGGTCATGCTCAGCCCAACGTTCTGCGGCCGGTATGAGTGTGCGAGGAATCCCGCCCGCCTCTCGCCGGGTGGAAGCAGCTCCGGCGCCGCCAGAAGCCGGAACCCCGTTGCGTCATGCCCAACGATCTCGACGGGTACCACGACGGGGTAACCATCGGCCCCTCGGTAGGCCAACAGTCGGTACGCAAGAGGCCGTATTTTCCGCGCCAGTTTGCTGACGTCGACTCGAGGTGCCGTTCCGTTCCGGGGTGCCTGCTGCGCTGCGGGATGGCCCGGCCAGGCGGGGCCGCTGACCAGCCTCGGCCCGGAGGCGGCCAGGTCCGGCCATGTGGCGACCCTGGTGACGTCGACGTCGACGAAGACCCGTTCCCGCTGGTACTCGCGCATTATCCAGCCCCAGGCGCTGCCCGTCCACTCCGAGCCGAAGAAGCGTTCGGACGCCTTCGTCAGGTCGTCGAGCCGCTGCTCGGAGGGGTGCATCTGCACCAAGGCGTCGCCCTGGGCGAGGACGTAGTCCCACTGCCGGGCGAATCCGTGCTGGCGTGCGTGGTAGGCCAGGGCGACACGGGGGTTGTGGAGAATTCGTTCCAGCTTCCTGGGAAAGCCGAGCGAGGTCGTGAATCCGATCCGCCCCGCCGTTCTGTCGGTGAGACCCAGAGGGGAGACGGTGACGACGACCGCGCCGCCGGCAGGGGTGATGTACGCGACCGCGACGTTCAGGTCTCCGGAGAACACCTCGTGGGCCGTGTCCGGCCAAGGGAGGGGAGTCGACGTCATGAGTCGAGTCCTCGCAGTACACGCAGGTCGGCGGCCGCTTGGCTGCTCATCGCCGGTATCAGTGAGCGCAGGCCGTCCGGCAGGTTCACCAACGCCGACCGCACCTCCTCCGGCGTGCCAGCCTCTTCGAACAGTCCGATCGTGAGATGCCCGGCCACCGTGGGGGAGGATGCGATCACGCGACGGGAGAAGTCGTCCCACTGGTCCCGAGTGACGTGATCACGAAGCGCGGGGAACAGGACGGGTTCCTCGTGCGCGAGGTGGCCCCGGACGCTGTCCCGCACCTCAAGGGCTGCCGCTCGAAGGGCGGTGCGGGATCCGCTCGAGGGCCGCCCAGCCGGCGAGGCGGTGTCATCGCCGGCTGTCGGTCCGTGGATCTCTGCTTGCGCGAGACGGTCGAGTGCTGCTTCCAGGTATTGGTGCTCCCTGCTCAGTTCGTCGAGCAGCCGGGCTGTCCCCGGCGCGGCCGAAAGGATCAGCGGCCACAGCCACGCGTCCTCGGTCTCATGGTGATGCCGCAGGTTCGCCACCACAAAGTCCCTGAACAGCGCCAGGCTCTCCGTGGGTACCGAGTCACGGTCGACGGCATCGACGAGAAGGCCGGTCGCCAGACGATGCATCTCGTGCGTCAGGCGCGTCTCTGTGACCGCTCCTGGATTGTGTCCGGAACATTTTTCCACCAGTGCAACCTCTCTAAAAGGGATCTGGATGGTCGGACCTGCAACTGCGGAGGGCCCGTCGGGTCGCACAGGGGCCCGTACACTCCCGCGGCACGTACGCACCGGGGTAACGAAGTGCCATGTTTCAGGGGTGGGGAAGGTTGCGCAGGTTGGCACGGGCCAGGTCGAGCATCCTGCCGACGCCCCCGTCGAGCACGGTCCGGCCCGCGGCGAAGGCGATTCCCCTGACTTGGGCAGCCGATATGTGCGGCGGGATCGACAGGGCGTTGGGGTCGGTCACCAGGTCGACCAGGAACGGTCCGTCATGGGCCAGAGCCCGCTTGAGTCCGCCGGCGACGTCCCCGGGGTGCTCGATGCGGATCGCCTCGATGCCCACACCGCGGGCGATCGCCGCGTAGTCCACCGGTTCGTGGTCTGTCCCGTGCTCGGGCAGTCCCTCGACCAGCATCTCCAGCTTCACCATGCCGAGCGAGGAGTTGTTGAACACGACCGTCTTCACCGGCAGATCGTGCAGCTTCACGGTGAGCAACTCGCCCATCAGCATGCCGAGTCCACCGTCACCTGATATCGAGATCACCTGGCGGCCGGCGTCGGCGAACTGTGCGCCGATGGCGTGCGGCAGCGCGTTGGCCATCGTGCCGTGGAGGAACGATCCGATCATCCGGCGGCGCCCGTTGGGGGTCAAATAGCGTGCTGCCCACACGTTGGACATACCGGTGTCCACGGTGAATACCGCATCGTCGTCCGCGAGTTCGTCCAGCACGGATGCCGCGAATTCGGGATGGATCGGTATGTGCCGCTCGACGTCGTGGGTGTAGGCGGAGACCACCGTTTCCAGGGACCTGGCGTGCTTGCGCAGCATCCGGTCCAGATAGGTACGGTCCAGTTTGGTTTCGACCAGAGGGAGCACGGCCCGCAACGTCTCCCGCACGTCGCCGTGGACACCGAGTTCCAAGAGCGTGCGACGGCCGAGCCGGCCGGCGTCGTGGTCGATCTGCACGGTCCGCGCCTGGGGCAGGAAGTCGTTGTAGGGGAAGTCGGTTCCGAGCAGCACGACCAGATCGGCTTCGTGCATCGCGTCGAAGCAGGCGCCGTAGCCCAGCAGGCCGCTCATGCCGACGTCGTAGGCGTTGTCGAACTGGATCCATTCCTTGCCCCGCAGGCTGTGTCCCACGGGAGCGGCGGACTTCTCGGCGAGCGCCATGACCTCGGCGTGGGCGTCCCGCACTCCCGCCCCGCAGAAGAGCATCACCTTCCGAGCCGCGTTCAGCTTCTCGGCCAGCTTTCGCACCTGGGAGACGGGCGCGGCGACCCTGCCGCGCTCGGTGACCAGGTCGCTGCTTCCCGTCGGACGGGTCGCCTTGTCGTGAGCGACGTCACCCGGTACGACCAGGACCGACACCCCGCCGTTGCCCAGCGCGCGTTGCATGGCGATCCGCAGAACCCGGGGCATCTGGCCGGCAGAGCTGATCATCTCGCAGTAGTCGCTGCAATCGGTGAACAGCCTCTCGGGATGGGTCTCCTGGAAGAAGCCTGTACCGATCTGGTGGGACGGGATGTGCGAGGCCAGGGCGAGGACGGGCGCACCCGAACGGTGCGCGTCGTACAGTCCCTGGATCAGGTGTGTGTTCCCCGGGCCACAGCTGCCCGCACACACCGCGAGTCTGCCGGTCAGCTGCGCCTCTGCCGCCGCGGCGAAGGCGGCGGCCTCCTCGTTCCGGACATGGACCCACTCGATGCCGTCGGTACGGCGCACCGCGTCGACCACCGAGTTCAGGCTGTCACCCACCACACCGTAGATCCGCTCCACGCCCGCCTGGCGCAGGACGTCCACCATCTGCTGGGCCACGGTCAGATTCCGCATTGCCGGACTTCTCCCCTCGCACCGCACACCTGTCTCGTGTGACTGTCGCCCACGAATATAGTTGATGCATCTACTTCATGGTCGCGTGGTCGGGTCGCCGGAAGGGCGCAAACAGGGGTTGACGCCTACGCTGCAAGGGTTGAGGGCTCGGCGTGCGTTGCTGGAAGGCGTCGAACGGGACACTGAGCGGACCGAGATTCTCCGGCTCGCGTTGCTGCACGCCGTTGCGGAGCCGGGTGGCCTCGGCGGTGCGGTGCACCTTCGCGGATCCCCTCCACACTGCAGCTGGTGACCACGTCGGGGCTGACTCCTGTCGATGCCCGGGCCTGGGAGACGCTCGGCGAGGAAGGCGAGCAGGCGCCGGCGGAGGCCGTACGGCAGGTCCGCCGCGTATGGACGCCTCACCATCGCTTCGGCCACGCGGTAGGAATGGCTGGGGGAGAGGAGCCGCCGGGCACGGGGCTTGCGGTCGTTCCCGTCCTGAACGGAGACCGTCCGGTCGGAGCCCTGACCGTCGTGACGACAGGCACTCGCCCGACCCTTGGACACTGGGACTTCCTCTGTGCCGTCTCCGCCTGGGCGCAGGAACGCATCACGGCCGCGCCACGGGCTGACGGACGCCGCGCCAGCGGTCCCGACGGTACTTCGCGCGATTTCCGGAGGGAGCGTCCGGACAGAGGAGCGCGCGTCCCGAACCACGGCCCTGACAGTGGCGCTGGCCAAGGCCTATACCTGCCAGGAGGTCGTGGACGCGCTGGCTCACAATGTCCTTCCTGCGGTCGCCGGCAGCAGCCAGGAGGAGTGACGAGTACGCCGCTGGCACGGATCCCGTGACGCCCGATCTCCTGCAATGGCTCGGCGACCGGCTCCGCTGATCGGGAGGCCCTCCCACCCCGGCAGACGGTGGAGCACTACGCAAGGGGTCCTTCGTAGCGCAGCCAGAAGTCGACAGCATCCGGTCGCGTCCGGGGCGCCACGGCGCTGCCGGCGTCGAACCTCATGACCTTGTCCATCTCCTCCTGAAAGGTGGGCCAGTTCGGGAGCCCCGGCCCGTTCGGATCCCCCGTACGCGCGAAGTTGATCCAGTAGCCGCTCATCTGGTCACGCAGGGTGAAGTCGCGCTTGTCGTACGCGGCGTCGCCGTCCTTGCCGAGATTGTCGTACGCGTACATCACCTCCGCCCCGTGGTAGGCGCCGAACTTCCGCAGACCGTCCTCCGGAGGGACATGCGCGAAGTGGTAGGTGTAGGCATCGGCGTGACCCGAGCGCGTCTGCAGCATCGCCCATCGGCGTATGGCGCGGGTCATGATCTTGTCGGTTTCGGCCTGGAGGATGGAATCGCGTACCTGTTTCTCGGTCTCGCCAGGGTAGAGACGGAGGAACAGCTCAGCGTCCGCACCGTGCTCTTCGCGCACCGCTCGTAGGTAGTCGTTGACGTCGGTGTCCGGAGGGCTCAGCAGACCGAGAGAGGCCTCGTCCGCGTTGCTTCCGACAAGGGTCGGCACGTCCAACTGATCGCCCGCCGCGTAGATGTCCACGGGCGCCCGGTCGAGGACGTGGCCGTCGACGGACGGGCGCCAGTGACTATTCAGGGACTTGGCCGCTTCCACGACCCGGTCCGCAGGCATGCGGCGCATCTCCTCCACGGTGGCGCCCCCAAGCCGCTCGCTGAGGTTCCGCCCTGCTTCTTCCGCCGCCCGCCGGGTGTCGTACTGATCGCCTCGGTCGGTGTTGCCGTGGGTCCCCATGCAGGCTCCGCTGCTGCCGATGACGCCGTCCACGAGACCCTTCGCACGCGGCGTCGCGCCGAGGACGCAGACGCTCTCACCGCCCGCCGACTCACCAGCGATCGTTACACGATCCGGGTCGCCGCCGAACGCTGCGATGTTCTGGCGGAGCCATCGAAGGGCGGCTATCTGGTCGAGCAGCCCGTAGTTGCCCGAGGCGCCGACCTGCGACTCCTCCGCGAGCTCGGGGTGTGACAGGAAGCCGAGCACGCCGAGACGGTAGTTGATCGTGACGGTGATCACCTCGCCTCTAGACGCCAGCGACTCGCCGTCGTAGAGCGGCAGGGCACCCGAGCCGGTGGCGAATCCGCCGCCGGGGATGTAGACGATGACAGGAAGCCTCGCCGCTGAGGGTCTTGTGCTGCGCCAGACATTGAGATACAGGCTGTCCTCACTCACCGGATACGGATTGAGGAGTGTGTCCTCCAGCGGCGCTTCCACCACCTGCGACAGCGCGCGGGTGAAGAAGGTGGACGTGCCTTGGACAGGAACGTCGGAGAACTCGTCGGCGATGAGTAGATCCGAGCGCGGTTCGGGGGGCTGCGGCGGGCGCCAACGTCGGTCGCCGATGGGAGGCCGGGCGTAGGGAATCCCGGCGAAGACCTCGACGTCGCGCTCGTCGTTGAGAACCCCCCTGACAGGGCCCTCCTCCGTGAGAACGGTCCGAGACGGCCGAGGATCGACGCCCCCGGCCGCGCGGTTCTCAGCCGAGGGGTAGGCGAGTATGGCAGTGGTGCATACGAAAGCTCCCGCGAGTAGCCACGCCCCCACCCTGAGCAGGGCGGGGCCCCGAAGCCACCAGTGTGTGGTGAGACCGAGCGCGACGAGGCAGGCGACGACCAGCCCCCACCCCCACCACGGTGTGCGGTTGAGCCACGCGATCGCGAAGACCACCGCGCTCAGTGGAAGAAAGGGAACCCACCTCCAGGCAGAACGCCTCGATCCGCGCGGCACGCGCGGGCGATCGCCGGAGCGGGCCCGAGCGGCGTAGGTTGCCCACCGTCTTCTTCCCATTTCCACCGCTGTCTCATTTCTCGATGTTTGCCGGTGTTCGTAATTTCTTCCAGCCGGATTCCCGGGACACGGCTGGATCAATGCCAATCTTGCAGTCACTGCGCGGCCTCGGGGGCGCCCGTGTCTCGCAGCACTCCCATTTTGGTGGTGTTGACCGGCGTTGGGCGGAATACTCTCCGGCCGGATGCGCGCCCTGTCGATCACATGCCCTGATTGCGAGTGCTGTCATGTCAGGGGGAAACTCGCACGCCGTAAGCCAGTGCTCCTCCCTCGAACCGAGAGGTCGGTTCTCGGCACATATGAGGGTGATACTCTGCCGGGTCGTGTTTTCCCACTGAGGAGCGTTCTCCCGTGACTAGTTCGGAAGATGGCGGAGTGCATCCGATGGCGGCGGGGCAGCTGCTCTGACATTCTCAGGACCTGAATGGTCTCCAGTCGCCGCCCCTGTGGCGACCGATCGGGGTCTTCAGTGAACTCAAGGGTCGACCAACATTAGCTCAGTTTGGCATAGCGATTTTGTTGCTATGGTTCACGCCGACGTGAGGAGCGTGCCCGGGGGCCAGCTCCATGAATTCCAATGCGGACCGTGTCGGTGGGGCCGATGTTCGCCATTCCGCTATCGCGCCACTGGTCACAGGGAACATTTGCCGACGAGGCATATCAAGGATTCTCTTCCGAGAGTAAGTCATGCAGACAGGTTTGAACTCGCAGCCACTTGGCGAATTCCATAATACGAGGGCTTCGCCGATTGGCGCGCCGCGAGAGGTGAATGACCGATTGTCCGATCTCGCATCGCCGCCACCGAGTGAGGGAGGGGGCCCTGTCATTTGCCGAGGCCCGGCGCGCCAGGCGTGTCGCAGGCGCAGCGGGAGTACGGGCAGTTGCTGGTGATCCGCTCGTACCTGGTGGAAGTCGAACTCGAGCGGAAGGCACAGTGCGATGCCGGTATCCCCCGCAGCCACTGAAGTCCTGTCGCTGTAGTCTGTCTTCGCCCGCGATACCGCGCTCTCCGGCCTCATTCGACCGAGGGTGCGCAACTGCGCACGCTCGCCGAAAGGATCATCGCCAACCTGGACGGTCGGCCGGAACACGCGTAGGGGACTTGGCGCTCCTGTCGGCAGACGGCTCATGGCGCTTGTGACTGCCCGACATTGGCCCGGTCCGCCTCCTCGATCGGTGTGGGGCCCCCGTCGAGTTCGCGGATCTGCCGGCCTGCTCGATGCTCGTGCGGCAGTGCGGCGAGGGTGCCGGGCACGTCGTCGCGAGTGATCTGGCCGTGGAACTCCGCCGACCTCAGGGAGACGGTGCCGGTTCCCGGACCGCCGAGGAGCGGCGAGCGGCGGGATCAGCCAGTTCAGCCCGCTGCGGCTGAGCGTGTCCGCGACCTTCTTCACGGCGAAGTAGTGCTCGACTTCCTCTCCGAGGGCGGGTCCCCGCCGGGACGCCGCCAGTACTGAGACTTGTGCGATGCGTTCGACACCGGCCAGGTACGCCGGCTCGATTGCTTTCGTGACGCCGTCGCTGTCGACGGCCCGGGTGACCTCCGTGCTACTGCCGTTCGATCCGGCACTGAAGGCGATCGCGTCGACACCTCGGAAGGTTTCCCCCAGCTCTTCCATGGTCATGCTGGGGAGGTCGCCGAGGCGCGCGTCCACCCCTTGCTTCGCGAGTTCGGCTCGCTGGTCGTCCCTACGGACGAGCTCGCGGAGGGCGTCTCCCCGCGACCGCAGTTTCCGCGGGAGCAAACTACCTCCGCCGCCGGTGACGCCGAGGAGGGAAACGTCCACTGTGGGTGCTCCTTGCGCTCGGAAACCAATCTAGTTGACGTGTCAATCTCCGATGCTACTGTAGGTCATGCAGTACACAGTCCGCCTAGGGTGGAGCGCGACCGACCAGCTTGGGTCGGTGATCGGCCGGGCAGCCCCGGAAGCGTGCGCGTGTACGCCCATCTCCCCGTGGCGGCGTCGACGGCCTCCCGTCTCGGTTTGCCGAGCAAGCACCGGCGAGGGCCCATGAGCAGGGAAGCGAAGGCCGGCCTCGACGTACTTCTGACACCGGAGAGCGCGGTGGCCCTGGTCGACCACCAGTCGTACCAGTTCGTCGACCTGCTGAGCCACGAACCCGCGATGACCGTGAACAGCGCGATCGCCTTCGCCAGGGTCGCCGAGCTGTTCGACGCGTCCAGAACGGTCCTGCAGTCAGAAGCGAACTCTGACATGAACAGGACGCACCGCCGCGCGTGCAGCGCACACGCGTGCCGTGAGCCCTGTTCCTTCGATGACAGTTCCGGGCTTTCATGAGGTGTCGCAGACTCGGTTCCTGGGAGTCCTCGGCCCCGGAATCGGCCGATTCCGGGGCCGGGCAGCACCTCGTCGTGTCGTCGGTGCGGTTATCCTCCGGAAGGAGGACGTGTGCCAGTTTGCTCCCTTTCGTCATATTCCGTTACTGCTGCGCACTTGTCGTCATACCGCCGTCCCGAAAACAAGTCCGACTCACGGGTGCGACGGCACGTGGAACACTCAGGAGGATCACCTTTGATGAACGTACCCGCCCATGCCAAGCCCGATTTCACAAGCCTGAGCGCGATGTACATCAACTGCACCCTGAAGCGCTCTCCTGACCGCAGCCACACCCAAGGCGTGATCGACCGCAGTGTGGCGATCATGCAGGCGAACGGCGTGAGCGTGGACCAGATCCGCGCCGTCGACCATGACATCGCCACCGGCGTCCGCCCGGACATGACTGAGCACGGATGGGACACCGACGAGTGGCCCGCACTGCTCCCCCGAATCCTCGCCGCCGACATCATGGTCATCGGCGGACCGATCTGGCTCGGTGACAACAGCTCGGTGACCCGCCAGGTGATCGAACGGCTCTACGGGTATTCAGGCGTGCTCAATGAGGAGGGGCAGTACGCCTACTACGGACGCGTCGGCGGCTGCCTGATCACGGGCAACGAGGACGGCCTCAAGCACTGCGCGATGAGCATCCTCTACAGCCTGCAGCACATCGGCTTTACGGTACCGCCCCAGGCCGACGCGGGATGGCTGGGCGAGGTCGGTCCCGGCCCGTCTTACCTTGACGAGGGTTCTGGCGGCCCGGACAACGACTTCGCCAACCGCAACATCTCATTCATGACGTACAACTTGCTCCACCTCGCGTCGATGATCCGTGACACCGGCGGTATCCCCGCCTACGGCAACCAGCGCTCGGCCTGGGACGCCGGCTGCCGCCCCGACAACGCCAATCCCGAACACCGCTGAGCCCCTCGAAGCGATTGGACGTGAGAAGTGATGACCGCACCAGCCGCGACCAGCTGGCCGAGCCTTCGGGTTTCGGACTGGACCGCCACCCGCGACACTCTGCACATGTGGACACAGATCGTGGGCAAGATCCGAATGGCCCACGCTCCGTTGGTCAACCACTGGTGGCAGGTCACGCTCTACGTCAGTCCCCGCGGGTTGACGACCTCGACCGTCCCGTACCGCGCCGGCGCCTTCGAGGTCGCGTTCGACTTCGTCGGCCACCGGCTCGAAGTCCACAGCAGCGACGGTGGCGTGCGGGGCTTTCCGCTCCGGCCCATGCCGGTCGCCGAGTTCTACGCCCAGATTGTGCACGCGCTCGACGCTCTTGAGATCGAGGCCCCGATCCATCCGCACCCGAACGAGGTAGAGCCGGCGATCCCCTTCGCCGAGGATCACGACCACGCCTCCTATGACGCTGAAGCGGCTGCCCTGTTCTGGCGACAGCTGCTACAGGCGAACCGGGTCATGGGCGAGTTCCGGTCGCACTTCGTCGGCAAGGTCAGCCCGGTGCATTTCTTCTGGGGAGCGATGGACCTCGCCTGCACCCGCTTCTCCGGTCGGGAGGCCCCTCCGCACCCCGGTGGCGCTCCCAACTGCGGGGACTGGGTCATGGTCGAAGGCTACTCCCGAGAGCTGTCGAGCTGCGGGTTCTGGCCTGGTGGGGGAGAGGAAGGCGCCTTTTACGCCTATGCCTATCCTGCCCCGGACGGATTCGCCGACTACCCGGTCGGACCCGAAGGCGCCCACTTCAGTTCCGAGTTCAAGCAGTTCCTCCTTCCCTACGAGGCCGTCCGCTCTGCCCCCGATCCCGACCGCGCGGTCGCCGAGTTCTTCCACGCCACGTACGAAGCCGCCGCCGTGCTTGGGGAGTGGGACCGCTCCGCACTCGAGGACGACCCGTTCCGGTGGGACGGAACCGCTACACCGCGCTGGGTCCCCCAGTGATCCGCACCGCCGCTTGTCCGCCGGGCTTGCCTGACCTGTTTCATACAACGATTAGAAAAGGTAGGACGCGTGCGGCATCGCATTTTCGCAGCGGGTGGTGAATTCGCGTGCGTAAGCGAATCCAAGAGCTACAGACTTCCAGTTCATTGTGAACCTCGGCGCAGCCCTCGCCATGGCCGACGAAAAGGTCTACGGTTCCGGCGACTCCGATTCTCCATTCACGATTCAATCGGTCTCCAAGCCAAGCCGTGGACTCCAGGTTCGCGGAAGGCCGGAGACGGGCTCGACTCATAAACAGCGAGACAGGAACGCTGTTCAGATCCGGGAGGGATGTGACATGCCGTGGAGCACTCGCCAGTTGGCCGATCTGGCGGACACCACGGTAGACGTCATACGCCACTGTCACCGTCTCGACCTGCTCGACGAACCGGTGAGCTACGACGACGGGAGCAAGCAAATGCGAGGTACGGCATCTGGTCAGTTTCGGCGCACGGTGGCACACCCCAGCATCGCGAAATTCTTGCCAGGGCCACTCAAACGAATACGCGGACAACCAACATCGACTGACGCAGTGGGGGTCATTCTTCACCCGCCGGAAGCGGCTCGCATACCAAGGCGTCCCCGACAGCCGCCTGTAGCTGATCGAATTCAATTGCAACTGTTGCGCTCAAGGAGCAGGGAAATGTCATGGGTGAGTTTGTGTCCGTCCCGGGTGGCACCATCGCGTACGAGACCGCCGGGGCAGGCCCGCTGGTCGTTCTGGCCCACGGCATGGGGGACAGCCGCGCGGCGTACAGGTTCGTCCTGCCGCGTTTGGTGGCAGCGGGGTATCTAGTGGTCGCGGTTGACCTGCGGGGATGTGGCGAGTCGAGCGCGCAATGGCCTTCCTGCTCGCGCACCGATATTGCGGGCGATCTGCTCGCGGTGATTCGCCACATCGACAGCGGTCCGGCCGTCTTGGTCGGCCACTCGATCTCCGGAGGCGCCGCCACCATCGCAGCCGCCCAGGATGCCGGTCTGGTCAAGGGCATCATCGAGCTGTGCCCCTTCACGCGCGCCCAGTCGATCAAGCTTGGCGACCTCCGCTCGAAGAGCTACCGCACGGGTGCTTTCCGGTTGCTCGGCGCCGGCCTGTTCGGCAGCGTGGCCCTGTGGTTCCGCTACCTCGACCATGCCTACCCGGGCTCCAAGCCAGCCGACTGGACAGACCGGCTGGCTCGCATCAAGGCAATGCTGGGCGAGCCCGGCCGCATGCGCGCGATGCAGAAGATGGGGCGGTCAGCACCGACCGATGCCGGCGCCCAGTTGGGCAACGTACGGTGTCCTGCCCTGATCGTGCAGGGCTCGCTCGACCCCGACTGGGTAGATCCGCGCGCCGAGGGCGAGGCGATCGTGGCTGCGATGCCGGCCGGGGTCGGAGAGCTTGCGGTGGTCGAGGGAGCTGGCCACTACCCGCACGATCAGTGCCCCGAGGAGACGGTTTCCCTGATGCTGGCATTCCTGGAAGCACACGCTCGTGCCTAGGGCGGGCCTCCGTGTGTTCGCTGGCCGACAGGCTCGGCGTACGGCCCGCCCTCCCTGTATCAGCATGTCGGATCGCTGCAGGAACTGCGGCACGGCATCTCCGTCCGGGCCAAGCGCGAGTTCGCCCATCAGCTGGCCCGGGATTCCGTGGGCCGTTCCGGCCCGGACGCGGTTTGGGCGTTTTCCGGCGGCTACCGTCGCTGGGCCCTGGAACATCCCGGCCGCAACGCCGCCGCTGTCCCTGCTCCGGTAGCCGACGACGAGGAGGACCGCGGTGTGAGTGAAGAAGCGTTGGAGGTTCTGCTCGATGTTCTCGCCGGTTTCGGCCTGCCCGACGCGCGCGTGGTCGACGCCGCGCGGGCGCTGCGATCAGCACTACACGGATTCGTCACCCCTGAGGGCGCCGACGGCTCCGGGATACCGCGCGACGTCCCGCGAAGTTTTCGACACCCTGATCGCTGGCTTCCAGGCCGACCTTGATTACTCCTCCAAGGAATGAGACGCCCGCTGTCCCCACCCCGTCCATCCCGCAGCCACCTGTGAAGCGGAGGACTCCGGTCGAGTCGTTGTCCGAGGCACCGTTTGCGGGAGCCGGCGGCGTCCCAGCGGCTGTGGGAGAGCAGGTGCTGCAGGCCGTGCTTGTTGGCGTGGCCGGCGTACTTCACGAGTTGCCAGCTACTACTGAGGTTGAACTCGTGATGTCGCTTCGTTGCTCAGGCGGGTCTGATGGTAAGGCCGGTCTCGGCGAGGCAGCCGTCTATGAGGCCGCTGCGGTACTCGCCGGTCGACAGGACCGCGGCCCACGAGCGGTCTTCACCATGAACCGTGACCACTCACAGTCCAAGATCTACTTTCGTCCCGGTTACTCGAGATCGAGGACGGCTTTGCCGTGGAGGCGCCGACCGAGTAGAGCCTGTACTGCCTCGGAGTGGCGAGTCCAGGGGCCGCGCCAGCTGATGCCCGGATCGAGGTGGCCTGCGGCGATCTCTCCGGCCAGCCAGGTCAGATCGGCGGAGAAGTCGGTGGTGGGGTCGCCGAGGAGGAAGAAGGTGCGGATCGCTCGGTCGTGCCGTCCTCCGTCGCCCAGCAGGGCATCAGGTGACAGCACCACGTCGGCCTCGGAGGAGCGGCCCACGCTGTAGAGGATGCCACCGGCCGACAGGGTGGCGAAGGCGTCGACGAGGTACTGTCCGCCGACGTTGTCGAGAACGGCAGACACGGGCTGCCGCGCGGCGGCCGGCTCGGGGTGGACCTCGTGGGCGCCCAGGGCTCGCAGTCCGTCCGCCTGGGCCGGGTTCCGGCTGATGGCGACGACGTGCGCGCCCGCGCGGGCGGCCAGCTGGACGGCGTAGCGGCCGACGCCGCCGGAAGCACCGGTGACCATCACGCGGCGACCGAGCAGCGATCCCATCCGGCGCAGCACGTGCAGGGCGCTCAGTCCGGCGACGGGGACGGTACTCAATGCGCCGGGGTCGGCGTCCTGCGGTGCGGTGCCGAGCCGGGCAGCGGGTACGGCTCGCTGCTCGGCCCAGCCGGCCTCGCCGAGGGTGACGACCCTCTCGCCCTCGGCCGGGCCGGAGCCGTCGGCGGCCGCCTGGACGACCACGCCGGCTGCGTCCCAGCCGAGCACGGTGCCGCCCGGCATCCGTGGACGGGTCGCCTCATGGACCTCACCGAAGTTCAGCGATACCGACTCGACCCGCACGAGCGCCTCGTGGCCGGCGGGCCGCGGGGCGGGGATATCCGTCAGTGACAGGTGCCCGGGGCAGGTGTGGTCGACGACGAGTGCGCGCACGGGAAGATCCCTTTCACTAAATGCCACAGTGTGGCGTTTGCTCCAGTAGAGCATATGCGCGATCTCGGCGTGCTTGGTAGAGTACTCATGGTGACCACCTCCGAACAGCCCGCCACTCTGCGCGAACGTAAGAAGCTCCGTACTCGCCAGGCATTGGTCGACACCGCCGTCACGCTCTTCGGCGAACGCGGATTCGACAGCACTCCGCTGGACGCGCTGCTGGATCAGGTGGAGGTGTCCCGGCGGACCTTCTTCCGCAACTTCCGCTCCAAGGAGGACGTGGCACTCACCGCCGTCACGCAGCTCTGGGACGTTTACCTGGAAGTCTTGGACGGCATCAAGAAGTCCGGGCCGCTGGCCGACGTGTTCCTCGACGCCATGCTGACCACTCTGGAGCGCATGGATGAGGACTGGTACCGGCGCTTCCCGCTCACGCTCAGGTTGATCGCCGACTCGCCCGCACTCGACGGGTACACGCTGCGGCACTGCGCCGAAACTCAGGCCGAGATCGCGCGCCGTCTCGACGGACACAGTCGTCTCGAGCTGCGGCTCCTCATCGAGTTCTTCGTGGCCGCTTGGCGCTGCGCTCTGGACGAATGGCTGCCCGACTGCACACCGGGCGAACTGCCCGCACTCTTGCGCCGGACCTGCGCATCCATGAACTCCGCCCTCAGCTTGTCTTTCATGGCCTGAGGTCGAAATGGGCCTCGAACTTGCCTGCTCACCTGGGCGTTCGCCGGACGCTGGGGCGGCCTTCGACCCTGATCATGTGCTCCGACCAAGGTGCACCGATCAAGACGAAGGCCGTGAAGGTGAGCCTGTTGCCTGACACCGGTCCCGGGGAAGCGTTCGCGCAAGCGTCACGCTTCCGGGACGACTTATTCGACTGCCTGACCGCGCGCGGGGACGAACTGTTCGAGCTCGTGGACGCGTTGCTGTGTGCGGACGGTCCGGTGACCTCGCTGGTGGACCTCACGCTGGTGGCCGAGCACCGGCGCGACCACGACGCAATATAGGAGGCGTTGAACCGCGGGAACGTCGACGTGCCCCGCCTTCGTCAGGTGCTGGCCGGTCTGCCCATGCCGCAGGCCGCCGACGGGCGCCTGGTCTTCGCGGTCGACCTCAGCCACTGGCTCCGTCCGGACGCACCGACCAGCGCCGACCGCCTGTTCTGCCACGTCTACGGACGCAACGGCCGGTCCTCCGAGCAGTTCATCCCCGGCTGGCCGTACTCCTTCGTCGCCTCCTTGGAGACGGGCCGGACCTCCTGGTGTCAGCTCCTGGACGCCCTCCGGCTCGGGCCCGAGGGCGACGTCGCCGAGGTCACCGCCGCCCAGGTCCGCCGCGTGGTCGAAGACCTCATCGACATGGGCCGCTGGCACCTCGGCGACCGCGACATCCTCATCGTCTTCGATGCCGGATACGACGCCCCACGCATGGCCCACCTCCTGGCCGACCGTTCAGTCGCAGTTCATGTCCCGTTACGGCGCAGAGCGGCCGACGTGATGACCAACGACCGCACCTGAAACCCATTCGGTTGCCCTGGTCTCCCGGCGGAGGTCACCCACCGTGCACGTGTCACAGATGGCGAGCCAGAACCGCTGGAAGGTTCTGGCTCGCTTTCCGTGACGCGTGCACGGTGAGTGATCTTCGTAGAGGCCAGTGGGACCGAAGGCGCGCCTCAGGTGCAGACGATGGGGCAGCCGCGTCGGATCGACTGCCTTCTCCTCGGGCGGCGCGGGTTCGTCCGCCTTCCCCTCAGGATCGGGGAGCAGGACGCGAAGACACTGGCGGTGTCGGGTGACAGCCCGCTCAGCGGCCTCCCCGAGGTTGTGCCACAAATGCCAGCGGTCGGCGACCTGCGTCGCCTGTGGTGCCCCGGTTGTGGCACCTTCCGCGAAGAACGGTGCGCGGTCCCGGCAGACGATCTCGATGCCGGGTCGCTTCGCGAGCCATGCGGCCAGGCTGGACGCCTTCCGGTCAGGCAGCAGATCCACCGGCCGGCGGGACTCGACGTCAACGAGCACCGTGCCGTAGACCCGTCCTTTGCGTGTGGCGTACTCATCGACACCAACCACCCGCGGGGCCGGGACATCCGGTTCGGGCAAAGCTTCCAGCAGCCGCAACACCGCGCTGCGGCTGATGGGCACTCCGAAGGCCCGTGCCATCCGGGCGCCGGCCCGGCCGGCGAGGGCGAGACCCACCGCGGCGAGAATCGACCGCAGCCGCTCCGTCCACCGGCTGTGCCGCCGGGTCAGTCCCGGCAGTTGCTCAGCGAACGTCCGCCGAGCACAGGACGACTCCGGACAGAAGAACCGCCGGACTCGCAGTCGGAGGAGCACCCGCCGTCCGCCACTCGGTACGTCCGCAGGAAATCGCAGGTAAGAGCTGTGCACCCGGGTCGACTCGCTCCCGCAGTCCGGGCATGCCGCCCCGGCCGCCGTACTGCAGAGGTCGATGCGTACCGCCTCGTGACTCACGTCCAGCGACAGCACCGACACGTCCGCGATGGACGGTAACAGCAGGCCCTCCAGGCGGGGCGACATCTCTTCCACGACGCCGCACTGTCGACCACACCAAGATCGGCCCTGATCATTTTCAAGCAACCTCCCGAAGCCTGATCGGAGCACCAGCCGTGACTCAGCGTGCGCGCACCACGGAAAGCGAGCCAGAACCGCTTGAAGTGAACGAAGCCACTACCAGGCGATTGCATCGATCACCTGCCGGTGATCACGCCACCTTTCTCCTCTGCGAGGAGTCCGGTCAGGCAACAGGGGCTCGATCCTGGCACGGGGCATCGGTCAGCACGCTCAACATGACGACGGGCCCTCTCCGCTGCAACGCTCAGAACCCGGCCATGGATTTGTCAAGTACTCCGCCCAATGCACCGTAGGCGCTGCAGCGAACCGAGTGCCTTGCCCTGCGGCGGAGCCCGAACCCAGCGATGAACAACAGCGCGAAGGCCCCACCCAGGAAGCGGGTTGTAGACGAAGTACGCGAAGCACGCGACGCCAGTCCAGACGAGGATCGGCAGGATCGAACCGCGCAGCACCGACCAGAACCTGACCCGCTCTGGCCCCGACGGCAGCGCAGGCTCGTGCCACACCTCTATGCGGTTCCTGGTCAGACAATGCTCAGGTCGCATGAAGCCATCAGAGCACAGCTCGCAGCAGTGCTCTGGTCCGTAAGAAGGTGCCTGGCTCCGCACTGCTCGCAGACGTTCAAGCTGTCCACCGAGCCGCTGTTCGTTGACGAGGTCCGCGACATCGTCGGCCTCTACCTTGACCCGCCGGAGAAGACCCTTGGGCTTTGCGTGGACGAGAAGTCGCAGATTCAAGCGTTCGACCGCCCTCAGCCGGAGCCGGTTCCGTCGATGATGCCCGGCGTTCCCGAACACCGCAGCCATGACTACGCCGAGGCGCGACCGTCTGGTGGCCGCCGTCGCGCTCACCCTCTCCCTAACGATGAGTCGGCTGCCTCTGCGCTGGCAGATAGCGGCTGTCCGGATGCTGCGAGGCCTGCCGTTCGGTCTATGCCCAGTCAGAACGACTGAATAGCAGGTCCGGCTCGACCTCCTCCTCGTTCGGCTCCCACTCGGGGCGGAAGTCGGGGTGGGCGGCGTATGCCGCAGCAAGGTGGCGGAGTGGGAAGGTAGTCGCAGAGAGCACGATCATGGCAGGACCGTGAACAAGGAAATCGACGTGTTCGGCGTCCTGCTGCATACGCTCCACAAAGCGTAGGACGCCTCGTTTGGCGGTGACGTCGGCGAGAACCTGAGCTTTCAATCCTGTTGTGTCCTCGGCCGTGTCGCGCTTCACGGACTGTGCCGCAGCTTCGTCCTCGTCAATACGAGCCCGGAGGAAGTTCGCCAGGTCCGCGACTTCATCACTTCTCATCGGTTGTGGCCCTCTCGGCGCATAGCTGAAAAGAGCATCATGTCGGATAGGTCTGACAGTGAGGATGTAAGCGGCATCGCTCGGGGGTCTGACTCTTGGTCTGACTGGCGCTTCGGCTGTCTGTGGGTTGAATCGTCGGCCCGCGGGTGATGCCACTGGGTGTACTCGCGGGCGTCCGTGACCTCATAGCGCCTCTGTGTGTCAAGCGGCCTGAGCGAGGTGGCTCCGTTGATCTCGTTTCATGATCCGGTAGACCACGTTGGACAGGCGTCGCTTGAGGGCCCGGCGGGCCTCCGAAGGGGTCTTCCCCTCACTGATCTTGCGGAGGAGTCCTGCCCGCGCCCGCCGTCGCGGATCTGGCAGACGGCGATCGTGTGCAGCACCGAGTTCAGCGCGCGGTTGCCGCCGGTGTTGAGCCGGTGTCGGACGTTGTTGCCGCTGGAGGCGTCCAGGGGCGCGCTGCCGGTGTAGCTGGCGAAGTGGTGCTCGGTGGGGAACCGGCCGACGTCCCCGATGTGGCCGAGGACCTTCGCGGCCAGCACGGTGCCCAGGCCCGGCAGGGTGGTCAGCGTCGTGCGGGTCGCGGCGACGGCCTCGCGCATCTCGGATTCATTGCCCTTGACCTGCCGGTCCAGTCTGCGCAGGTCGGCCAGCAGATCACGGGCTATGTCCCGGCGGCAGTTGTCGGTGGCCGTGACCGGCCGGACGCCCTTCATCAAGGCGGCGGCCTTGTCGGCCGACAGGCCGGTGGGGGCTCCGCCGGGCAGAAGATCACGCAGGACGGCGTGGAGCCGGTTGAGGACGCGGGTGCGCTCGTGGACCAGGTCGTCCCGGCGCTCGGTCAGCAGCCGCAGGATCGTGGTCTGGTCTTCGGGGACCACGGGTCGCAGGTCGTGGCGGAAGAGGGCGACCTGGGCGACGTGGAGGGCGTCCTTCGCGTCGGTCTTGCGGTCTCCGCCGGTGGCCAGCAGTCGGGCCCGGGCCGACAGGGTGGAGGGCACGTCGACCACGTTCCCGCCCGCGGCGGCCAGCTGCTGGGCGAGGGAGCGGCCCAGGCCGCCGGCGCCCTCGACCGCGAAACGACGGTCGGGCCACTGCTCGCACCAGCGCATCAGCTGGCGGAAGGTTCCGGCGTTGACGACGAACCGGCGCTGGGCCACCTGATGGCCGGCAATGTCGACGGCGACGGCGGTGTGGGACGACTTGTGGGGATCGACACCGATCAGGATCACAGGCTGCTGCCCTCGCACTCGATGAGACAGGAAGGGGAGTGCGGTGGGCACCCTGACTTGAAGTCACCGTGTCACCTTCATGCCTCTGTCGAGCCACACCGCGGGTGTCGGCCGGCGGCGGCACGCTATCAGTGAGCCAGCCCGAGGGCGGCAAGGAGCACTGCGGGCCCGTGCCGACCGACACCCTGGACGCTACGGCTGCAGACCGAGCGTCTGGGGTCGATTCAACAAGTCAGGAGCTTGGCCGTCGGGCCTCTTCACTGTCTCGTCCGTCTGTCCGGGCAGCACACGCGGTTGAGCAATGCTCAGGACTTGTGGATCGGTTCCGGGAGGGACGCAAAGGGCGTACCTTCCCGAATGATCCTGATGGTCACCGAGTAGGCCCGCGTTCGCAGCGCGGGTCGGGAAGGCACGCCCGTGCTCAGCGTAGTCACTGACGACGGCTCCACGCAGGCCGGCTCCTTGATCGATGAGATCGTGCGCGAGGGCGCCCGCCGGATGCTCGCCGCCGCGCTGGAAGCGGAAGTCAACCAGTACATAGCCGAGTTGGCGGCCGAGACCGACGAACACGGGCGGCGGCTGGTGGTCCGCAACGGCCACCACCGGCCCCGGACGGTGGTCACCGCGGCCGGGCCGGTCGAGGTCAGGGCACCGCGGGTCAACGACCGCCGCGTCGATGAGGCCACCGGCGAGCGCAAGCGGTTCTCCTCGAAGATCCTGCCGCCGTGGTGCCGCAAGTCCCCGAAGATCTCCGAGGTACTGCCGTTGCTCTACCTGCATGGACTGTCCTCCGGCGACTTCGTGCCCGCGCTCGAGCAGTTCCTCGGTGGTGCGGCCGGCCTGTCGGCGGCGACCGTGACCCGGCTGACGAGGCAGTGGAGCGACGATCACGCCGACTTCCAGCAGCGTGACCTGTCCGACCGCGACTTCGTCTACGTGTGGGCGGACGGCGTGCGCCCCAAGGTCCGGCTCGGGCAGGCACACTCGTGCGTGCTGGTCCTGCTCGGCGTGCGCCTGGATGGCACGAAAGAGCTGATCGCGCTGGCCGAGGGGTTGCGGGAGTCCACCGAGTCGTGGGCCGACCTGCTGCGGGACTGCCGCCGACGCGGCGTCCGCGACCCCGAGCTGGTCGTCGGCGACGGCGCCATGGGCCTGTGGAACGCGCTGGTCGGGGTGTTCCCCGCAGCCCGGCACCAGCGGTGCTGGGTTCACAAGGCCCGCAATGTCTCGAGCTGTCTGCCGAAGTCCGCACAACCCGGCGCGACGAAGGCCATGCAGGAGATCTACAACGCCGAGGACCGCGCCCACGCCGAGCGGGCGATCGAGGCGTTCGCGAAGACCTACGGCGCCAAGTGGCCCAAGGCCGTCGCGAAGATTACCGACGACGCCGAGGAACTGCTGGCGTTCTATGACTTCTTGGCAGAGCACTGGATCCACCTGCGGACCACGAACCCCATCGAGTCCACGTTCTCCACTGTCAAGCTCCGGACCAAGGTCACTCGCGGCGCCGGCAGCCCAGTCGCGGCCCTCGCGATGGTGTTCAAGCTCGTCGGGTCTGCCCAAGCCCGCTGGAGGGCGATTACCGGCGCCCACCTCGTGCCCCTGATCCGCGCCGGAGCCCGGTTCGAAAACGGCGTCCTGGTCGAACGGCAGGAGCTGGCCGCATGAACCCCTACGACACTCCGCAGGACGAACCAGCCGAGCACCTGCGCTTCGCGGCCTTCCTGAGCAAACTCGTGCAGGTCACCGATACCGAGGAAACCGCCCTGATCACGAAGGTCCTCACCGATCCGGACCAGACGATGGCCCAGTCCGCCATTCTGCGGCACCTGGACCGTCGAGCCGCCGAGCTCCACCGCGGCCCCGCCTTCGAACCGTGGGCCAAGGCGATAGCCCAAGCCACCGTGCGACACCCACTACTCGCTCGGCGCCTGCAGGAATGGGCCCTCTTCCGGGCCATCAGGCTCGGGCAGCCCTGGCACCCGACGGCCCTGCTGGAGTCATCCGACTGGCTCCAGCGCAAAATCACTGCCACCTCGAGTATCGAAGCACTACGGCTCCTCGCCGAGAGCGGTCGTACCAAACGGATCCGCAACACCGCCAGGACGAGCCTCAAAGCACAGAGCAACCGCTGAACAGGTTAGCTGATCCACAACTCTTGACTATTACTCCACGCGGTTCAACCACGCCTCGTACGACGAAGGACGGCAGAGCAAGCATGAGTGCGCCCGGGATAGCGGTGATCGGGCGGTCCACTCGGTGCGCTCCACCCGGTGGGGGAGTGCGGAACACCCCGGTATCAGTGCGCTCGGTGCGGTGCATCGGAGGCACCGCTGCGTGCGCCCGCCGACGATGCCGTGCACTGAGCCTCCGCCAACTTGAAGCCGCAGGTCAAAGGGATGGTGTGACCGGCTCACGGGTGCTCGTGCTGGTCGTGGGCGGCTGTCGGCGGAGTAGATCGTGCGTCCAGCGGTTGACTTCGAGATTCGTCAGAACGAGCAGGTCGCGCAGGAGGACGGTGGTGCGAGCGGGACTGGTGCGGAGCTTGGTGAGGATCCGCCAGTTCTTGAGGTGGGCGAAGCCGTGTTCGACGGGTGCGTGTCCGATGGCGCGGGCGCGGTTGGCGGTCTTCTGGCCGGAAGTTAGCTTGTGGGTGCGGCTGGCGTGGAAGCCGGTGACGAGCACGGGATCGAGTACGTCGTTGTCCAGGCCGCGGAAGCCGAGGTCTGCCAACGCTCCGAGGCTGGCGGCGCGCAGGTGGGCCAGGACGTGGTCCTGGCGGGCGGCGGTGTTGTCGTGGGTGCGGCCGGGCCGGGCGGCGGATATCCAGATCAGCTGGCCCCGCTCGTCGGTCAGGGCGAGGAAATGCAGGCCGTGATGGTGGTGCTTGCCGGAGTAGTTCCGCCGGTCGGCCTTCCCGGTGCGGCGCTGGGTGGCGATGAGGGTGCCGTCGATCAGGACTACCTCCCCGCCCTGCCTGGCGACCTTCTTCAGTTAGCAAATCAGCATGCTTATCAGCAAATGCCGCCGATGTTGCCCTGTGGTCACTCTGCGGAGCGATCAGTTGTGATCATCTGCTGCGGGCCGCCCTGGGAGCTGGTGATCCGTGTGATGATTTTCGCCTGGCGCGCAATGCCGGTGAGTGCTCCCCGGTCTCCGGCGCGTACTGCGCTCCGCTCCGCCCATCCCCTCGTCACAAGCATCTTCCTGTGACAGCCGGTCCCGCCTTGACACGTTTCTTTGCGGCCGTTGGTTCGTTGGCAGTTGTGGGACATCTATCTGGCCTGCAGCGGGGCTGAGGGAGGGGCGTTGATGGAGGCAGAGGGAGTCCATCATTCCTACGGCGTTCGGAGGGTACTGCGCGGTATCGACGTGGCGCTGCCCGCGGGGTCGGTGGTGGGTATCGTCGGCGAGAACGGGGCGGGCAAGTCGACGCTGTTGCAGATCCTTTCGGGGGAGCTGCGACCGGACCGGGGCGTGGTCCGGCACGGTGGGCGGTTCGGGTACTGCCCTCAGCAGGTGGTGCTCAACGACGCGTTCACGGTGCGCCAGCACCTGGACTTCTTCGCTGCGGCCTATGACGTTACGGATCTGCGGCGGGCCGAGGAGGTCATGGAGATCCTGGGTTTCGACCAGTACGCCGGCGTCCTGGTGGGGACGCTCAGTGGCGGCACGCGGCAGAAGCTGAACCTGACGCTCGCGGTGATGCACGACCCGCAGGTGCTGCTGCTGGACGAGCCGTACCAGGGCTTCGACTGGGAGACGTACCTGCGTTTTTGGGATCTGGTCGGAGACCTGCGTGTGGCAGGCCGATCGGTCCTCGTCGTCTCGCATCTGGCCTACGACACCGATCGGCTCGATCAGGTGTGGCGGTTGCGGGACGGTGTGCTGCACGGACGGCAGGAGGACGTGCGGTGAGGCGCGGGATGCGGCTGTTCAAGATCGCCATGCGATATGGCCTGGTGGAGCACGCCAGGAACCGGTTCGCCATGCTGCTCGTGGCGGTGTTTTTGCCGGTGTGGGTCATGATGACGGGCTGGGCCATCGCCAAGGAGGCGGTGCAGTTCCGGCTGTACGGCACCGGTCACGTGCTGACCGCCGGGGGTGACAAGATCACCCAGATCACCGGGGCGCTGAACGGGGTCACGCTGATCACCGGGTTCATGATGTTCGCGGCGACCTTCAGCAGTGGGGCCTTCGACCGGCGTCTGTCCATGGCCGGGTTCCACCGGGTTCCCCTGGGGCTAGCGAAGGTCGCCTGCCTGGTCATCGCGTCAGTGGTGGTCTGTTCCTACGCCACCGCGGTCATCTGCTGCTTCTGGTCGCCCAGGCAACCCGTGCTGCTCGGCGCGGCGCTGTTTTGCACGGCGATGACCTACGGCGCGCTGGGCGTCGCCCTCGGCACGCTCCTGCGCCGGGAGGTGGAGGGCATGTTCGCCATTGTGATGATCAGTGTTGTGGACCTGGGCTTGCAAAATCCCCTCGCCAGCGGCGGAGCGAACAGCGACATGGTGCGCTGGCTGCCCTCCTACGGTGCCATGCAGGCCGCGACAGCCGCGGGTTTTTCCTCCACCGTGTCCGCAGTGGACTTCACCGTTCAGCTGGCCTGGTTCACCGCCGTCGGCCTCCTCGGGCTGCTGGCCTTCCACCGGCGCACGAGGTCAGCTCTTACAGCCACCGTGCAGATCGGCCGGCAGGCCGATACCGACCTGGTTCCGTTGAAGAAGTCGGCAAATCGATAAGGGCGGCGTCCCCGCGCAAGCAACCCGCGCAGGGACGCCGAGTGTCTCTCCCCCGGCGTTTAACGCGTGGACGAGGCCGGGACGGCGTACCGGCTGATCTCACGACGCAGACGCTTCAAGTCCGGTCCCGCGGCCGTGGTCTGCGGCTGGTACCTCTCAGACTCGTCCTGCCGCATATCGAGGAACAGTTTCAGCATGTCGTAGATCGACGCATACCGGTTGCCCTGACCGGAGAGGCCGGGCAACGTGCGGAAGAGGACGGGCACGTACGTGAAGACCGCGTTGAACTGGGCACGTTTCTCCGCCACCTGGCGCTCCACACGCCCGATGGCTTCCGCGCGGCTGCACCCCAACTCGTGACGGATCGCCCGGACGAGGTTGTAGGGGACCTGGTCTGCCTCGTCCTGGTCCACTCCCGCCATGTCGTTCTCAGCGAAGATGACGAAGAAGCCGAGGTCCTCAAGGCGTCGAACCATGCGGTGGCTGCGCACCGCCGACGGCATCTCCCGGTTCTGCACGATCTCCGAGCACGCCATGCCGACCTCGAATCCACCGGTCGACCTCCGCAACGACAGCCAGTCCGCCGGTGAGGGGATGTAACCGCTGATGCGGTGGTGCGTCTCACGCTCGCAGGCGTGGAGCCATTCCTCGACATTGTCGAGCAACTCCTCCTGCCATCGCACCGTCCTGCCTTTGCACAGGCGTGGCCACAACTGAGCCCAAGACGTCGGGATCGCGCCAGGTGTCCAGGGTTTGCCCGGGTCCTGGCGCAGTGTCGCCACCAGTCCTTCCCTCAGTGCGGTGACGTCTTGCGGGTCCGTCAGCTGCGGATCCTCGAACAGGTCGTCCCACACAGCGAACACCGTGCCCAAGGCTGCGCTGGTCCGCTTCCTCTCGAGGAGGCCATCGTCGCTGCCATCGGCGTTGGTGGCTCCCTCCGCCACCCGGGGAAGGACCCGCTCGATCATCGACAGAGAGCCCGTCAGCCGGTGGTGATCGGCCTCGGCCGGGGTGGCGGCGATGCCGGTGTCCACGAGCCAGTCCTTCATCCACTGCGTGACCTGCCGAGCCTGCGTGCTGTCCTGCGGCTGGGGTGCCTGCCGGACCTGGCGGGGAACGGTCATGGGGCGGGAAGCAGCCGGCCGGTCGAGTACGGCCTGCGCGTAGGCCGTCAGCCCATCAAGTGCATGGGCGCGATCGGCAAGGCGGGAGAGCTCATGAATGGCCCTGGCCATGTGCGCCTCGGCCACCTCCTGTGCCTCCTGCACAGCCCCTGAGGCGAGAACGAGGTCCCGGGCCCGTGCGGCCTCCTTCTGTGTCAGCTCCTTGCCCAGAAGGCGGCCGAGGTCGCGGTCGCGGGAAGCCGCGCGGATCACCGGCAGGGTGTAGACGCCCTCGGACAGATCCGTGTTGACGGGCTTGCCTAGCTCCTCGGCCGTGGACGTCAGATCGAGGATGTCATCGCGCAGCTGATAGGCGCGCCCGAACTGCCAGCCGAAACCGGCCAGAGCCTCCTCCCGGTCCTCCTGCCGGCTGTCCTGTCGGCCGCTCTCCCTGTTCGCCTGCATTGCGCCCATCCGGCAGGCCAGGGCGAACAGTTGTGCCGTCTTGCCGTCGATCGCGTCGAAGTATGCCTGCTCGCTGCGCGAGGCCGAATGCAGGTCGGCCGCCTCCATCACCATGCCGGCGCACATCCGCTCGTTCGCCATCGTCCCGGCGATGACTTCACGCTGACCGAGCTGCGCCAGCATGTTGAGGCCGGTGAGCATCACGCAGTCCCCGGCGAGGATTGCGAGGTGCTCACCCCACAGCGCGTTGGCGCTGGGGCGGCCCCGGCGCTCGTGAGCATGGTCCACGACGTCATCGTGGTAGAGCGCGCCCAGGTGCAGCAGTTCGACGGCTGCGGCGGCACGCACGGCTTGGTCATCGGCCGGCACCGATGGATCCGCAAGAACGTAGTACGAGAGCAGAGCAAGGGCGGGACGGACCAGGCCACGGGACGTACCGGGCCCTTCCTGAGTGAGCGCGTCGAGTTCGGGCCGGCCCTGGATACGCACCGGTCCCAGAGCGTCACGGACCCTGTTCAAGTCCGCCTCCAGACACGGAAAAACGGCCCGGTCAATCCCAGAGGGTGGCATTCTGTGCTCCTGACACTGGTCGGTGTTCAACGAGCGGAGGACAGCCGACATGCGGCAGCAGGACGTCGCAGTATCCGTTCCCGTTGTGACCACCCCGCGTCTCGCCACCAGGAAACAGAAGCCTGTCGCAGTGTGCGCACAGTCCCGACTTAAACCACCTAATCGCATGAACTACCTGAATCTACTGATCTATGACTTTGGCCAGTGAGGCCTTCTCCAACCTCTCCGCGTAGCGCGGCCACTTCCCCCTGCGGAACCGGCCGACCGCCGAGCATGGCGCATCTCCAGTCCGTCTCCGCCGCCACCCGCTTCCATGAGCGTCAGCGTGAGGGGCCCGGTCGGTTCGGTGGAGGCGACCGACATCACCCACTCCACCGACCCGACCGAGTCGTCCCTGACCTGGAGTTCCTGAAGCAGGCGGGTAGCGTGCCGTCCGCTTCCCAGCGGGCGAACCTCTCGCCGGCCCATAACGCTCCGGCCGACCCCGTCCCGAGGAACCCGTCGGCAACTCACACAGCATCCCGTTGATCATCGCTAGGTGATTGCCTCGCAGCGTTGTTGACGCGGCTGATGGGCGGTTGGCCTTCGAGTGCGGTGTGGCAGCGATGGTAGGTGTAGGCGTGGAGGAACGGTCCGAGGACTTCGGCGCGTTCGGTGTTGCTGACATGGCACTGGTCAGCGGAAGTTGGCACTATCCCACGCCCGTCACAGCTCAGAGGCTAGATCGAGAGCGGGCCCGCCTTGAGGCCCGCCCCTCGCGCGAAGCAGGATCTAGTCGACAACTTACAGCCACTGCCCCCACACCCACCGTGACCGCTAGTATCTGAGTGAGGAACCCTTGACATGTGGGGAAGGGGACAAAGTGGAGACGGAAGCCCTCTTTACGATCTTAGGGGCGGCTGGTGCAGTGGCGGGATTCATTCCTATCGGATTGGAAATGATCCGCAAGTTACGTGCAGGAAAACAGGCCGATAGTGTGACTGTTCGCCATGCCGATGGACGGACATCCATTGCGGCAGGCGGTCAGATTGGTGCGGTGTTCACTGGCGATAGCGCAGTTAAGCGCCGGGAGGAGCCCATCTTGCTGGATCCTGCGAACGAGAAGGACATCGACCGGGTCTTGAGTCTACTGGATGACCCCAAGAAGCGCGGGGAGTCCTGAGACCGTGACGATTCCGCCGCAGAGATCAAGCGGTGTCTTCCCCTCCTCCGCTCCTTCGGCATTCAATTCCGACTCTCTGAAGGCATCACTGGCGGGTGCTGGAGCCGGAGTCGGCTTGGCCGCCCTAATTGACGCCAACGACGGCGAGACGCTCGCAGGAAAAGCATTCCTCTACCTGTGCCCCCTTTTTGCCGTTGTCTTGTCTGCGATCTTCGAGTGGGTGCTGATTACCCTTGATCGCATGACTAAGCGAAAGAGAGCAAGAGCGCGGCTAGAGGTGGCCAAAGCCGCGCTGGCCAACCCGAACATCGAGGCGGCTCGCAAAGAGGAACTAACCCAGGTGATCATTCAAACAGAGAATGAAGCCATAGAGTGGGGCATCAAGCTGAATAGATAGCATCAGAGGCTAATGGGCAAGCGTGTTCGCGGGAATCACTTACTCAGATCAAGACCGGCACCGCTTCGATCTTATTTTAGGTCCAGGGGCTGTCGTCGGCGGGCGGCATTTCGCCGCGATCGATGATCGGGTTGAGGTAGGCGGCGTACTCCTTGAGTGCGGAAGTCAGCTGGTCGTCGGTGGGTTCTGTAGTGCGGTGAGGATGCGTGACCAGACTGCATCGACGCTCGTTCGCCATTTCCTCTGTGTTTGTGGGACTTGCTGGTTGCAGATGGGTGTCGGAGCGAGCACGTGCTCGCCGTGGGTCATGAGCGACCAGAGGGGGAATCGGGCACGTCGGTACTGCCCCTTTCTGTGCGATGCGTACTCATAGACGGCACGGCGGCTATGGCGGCCGGTGGCCGCGGCGGCGGTAGTGGCTGACGCGGGCTCGGTGCTGGTGACGGCGGCGCCAGCGGGACCAGTGCAGGATGTGTCCGGCTCCCTGTCGGACGGTGTGAACGACCATGGCGAGCAGGCGGCGGATTCCCTTCACGCTCAGTCGTATCAGGTCGCGGTTGCCTCCCCCTTTTCACCGGTGGTGACGCGGAGTGCGGTCAGGCGGGCGGCGGCTGCCATGGCCAGGGTGATGTGTCGGTACCAGGCCCGGTAGTGGCGGACCTGATAATGATCCAGGCCGGCCTCGTTCTTGGCGGCCTGGAAGCATGTCCTGGACGGAAGACGCCGAGCACCGGGCGGACGCGCGGATCGGCGAGAACGTCGCGTTCGCCACCAAGCCGCCCTGGCCAAGGCGATGCTGGAGCGGGCGGTGGCGGCCTGCGTTCTCCCAGGCTCCCGACGAAGCGTGGGAGAGACGTTCGTGCGGTGACGGCGCCAAGGGCCCGCGCGTCTACCACTGGGCCGCCCTGCAGATCACCTCCATCGAGGACTTCGACGACGAACTGCCCACCCACCAGCGGTGGGCACTGGCGCGCCGCAGCGTCATCAAGCCCCAGGAGATCGCCTACTACCTCGCCTACGCACCGCTCGGCACCACGGTCGAGTACCTGGTCCGTGTCGCCGGAACACGTTGGGCCATCGAGGAAGCCTTCCAGGCTGCCAAGAACGAGTGCGGCCTCGACCAGTACGAGGTCCGCCGCTACACCGGCTGGATGCGGCACGTCACCCTGGCCATGCTGGCCCACGCCTTCCTGGTGGTCATGGCCGCCGACGCCGCGGCAAAAGGGGCAGCAGAAACGGTTCCTGCCTCGCGCCCCTCACCGTGGCAGAAGTTCGGCGGCTCCTGGCAACTGGCCACCCGCCCGCCACACGCGCTCATCAGTCCCTCATCAGGGCACGCGCACTGAGATCGTCACAGTGGCACAGACGACGCCAAGCCGTCGCCCGCCGCTGCCAGTATCAGCGGCGGCTGCACACGATCGAGGGGCGGTTCGGGAAAGAGAACACGGGCCGGCACCCGGCCCACGACACTCGCCCGAACCGCCCCTGAACAGGGAAAACGTCAAAGTGCTGCGGGAGTACTAAGAATAAGGTCAGGCACCGCTGTGAAGGTAGGCAGCCCAGAATGACGGGATGCGCGGATTTGCGTCCCGCACCGCTCGTACCGCATTGTGCAGCGCCTCGGCGGCCCTACGTGTATCGAGTACGTTGTCGCTGGTGTGCAGCTGGGTGTAGAAGCTGTCGGCCACGATGACCGCGCTCTCGTCATTGATTTCCCAGAGGGAGCCGATGACCTGGGGAAAGCCAGCAAGCTGAAAGGCAGTAGTCAGGTGGATGGCTTCGTTGGCCAACGCGGGGACATCGATGGCCGCTGTACGGCAGGCGGACAGATAGGCCAGCTCTGCCCCACCGAGTTGAACGGCGCCGAGGCTGGCAATGGTGAACGGATCATCAGCGTGGTCGTGGAGGAGGAGCAGGCTCTGGGACGGGTCGATGGGATGACTGTCTCCGTGACATGCGAAGTGCACGATCGAGCAACTCCGCAGTTCCGACAGGACATTTGCCTTGGTGGGCAGTCGAGACTCAGGGATTTCTCCACCGGTGCCGCTTTCCTCCAAGAGTACGCATTCGGACAGATGCCCCTGCACTGTGGCGACCTCGTCGCGGATGAAGTCCAGTCGGCCTTCGTGGGGAAGGCCAGGGGTGGTGGGCATGGAGACGATCAGCCCCCGGGCGGACGCCGACGGCGCCGTTGTCGAGCGCCGGATGTGCTCGCGGGCAGAGCGCAACGCGCGCACGGTGGGGGTGTAGGAGGAGATGACCCGGTCCATGACACTGCGTCGGTCGCCAGGTGGGGCAGTGTGGTGGCCGGCAGCATGGAGTGGCAGCTGCCCCAGCAGTCCACCTGGTGCCCACCAGATCCGGGGCCATCCGTCGTCGGCTGCCAGTTGGCCGGTGTGACCAAGAGCGTCCAGCACCGGTTCCATGGCGCTGTCCCACAGCCACTCCAGCACGGTGACCACTTGAGCCTGCCCTTGCTGCCGTCGGGGTTTGCCTTCGCCCGATATCGCCATCGACAGTGCGTCCTGGAAAGAGGTGACCTTCTCGATCACGGTGTCAACGGTGAGCTGCGGAAGTTCGAGATGGGTAATGGCCGTGGAGGTCAGGAGCAGAGCAGCGCTTCCGTGTCCACTGATGACGAATGCCACCACCGGTCCCTGCCAGGTCTCGGCCAGGAGCTCCTCGACTGTGGGTGGGCTAGCGAAGGAATGGAAGCCGTCAAGACCGCGGATTTCAGCCAGGGTCGCGGTGAAGTCCGCTGCCAGGCGATGTCGGTCCTGTGACAGGCGATCCCGCCTTGCCGAGGGCTCTTCCTTGGTTTCCTTGCCTGGGGCAAACGTGTCTTCGGGCTGATCGAGCTGATCACGTAGTGCGCTGAACCGTTCCGCGAGTTCCGGGTGCCGTTCGCGTAGTTCGGTCAGGTCGCTGCGGGCGTCCAGCGCCGTGCTGAGGATCGTGGCACGTCCCGCTTCCAGTAGTCGCAGAGCTCGCGTCGCACGCTCGCTGGCGCTCCCCGCCGTGTCGGAGAGCGCCAGGGCGGCGGCATCATCAGCGAGTCCGGCGAATTGGATCAGTGCATGGTGTACGTCACCCTGCGCGAGCCGGCGCGGTGTGACCGCGGGCATGAGTCGCACCGCAGCCTCCGCCAGATCCGCTGCCCGCCCCGTGTCGTGCGCCGCCAGCAGACCCGCCGCGAGCCACGCTGCTTTGACGCGGATCCAGGGTACGGCCGGCTCGGCTTCCGCCACCTCGGTCCAGGCGGACACAGCTGTGTCCAGGTCTGCCGCGTTTCCGGTCTGCCGGAATCGGTCTTGCAGGGCGATCCCGAAGTTGAACAGCGATACCGAACGCCCGGCATGATTGGCGGGGCCGGCGTGCACGGCTTCGCGATGGCACTCGATGGCCGCGTCCAGATCCATCAACGCACCACTTTCCTCGAAGCGGTCGCGCAGCGAGTTGCCCAGGTTCGACAGGTACGTTGCCCGTTCGGGGTGGTCGGCGGGGGTAGCCTGCACAGCCTCCCGGAAAAGACCGACAGCCAAGTCCAGGTCGGCCGTCGCCCCGTCCTCCTTGAAGCGGTCACTTAGCGCGTTCGCGAGGTTCGACAGGGAGCCCGCGTACGCGGCATGGTCGGCAGGTGTGGCCTGCACCGCTTCGCGGTGATACTCGATGGCCGCATCCAGGTCTACCGCCGACCCGAACCGGCCGAAGCGCGCACGCAACGCGTTACCCAGGTCGGCCAGGTACGCCGCGCGCTTGGGATAGTCGGCAGGTGTGGCCTGCACCGCTTCGCGGTGATACTCGATGGCCGCATCCAGGTCCGCCGCCGACCCGAACCGGCCGAAGCGCGCACGCAACGCGTCCCCCAGGTTGGCCAGGTACGCCGCGCGCTTGGGATAGTCGGCAGGTGTGGCCTGCACCGCTTCGCGGTGATACTCGGTGGCCGCATCCAGGTCTACCGTCGACCCGAATCGACGGAAGCGCGCACACAACGCCACTCCCAGGCTGTCAAGACGATTTGGGAGCTGCATGCCATCCGGGGCAGTGGTCGCCACGGATTTCCGGTGGCAGTCGATGGCCGCATCCAAATCCTGCACATCCCCGGTCCGCCAGAAGCGGACGACAAGCGTGAACCCCAGGTTGTCCAGGTGCAGCGCCCGGTCGTCATCCGCGACAGCCGGCGTGCGCAGGGCCATCTGGTGGTAGTCGACGGCCGCATCCAGGTGTGCCATCTCCCCGGTATGACGGAATCGGGTGGAAAGCGCACCGGCCAGCCCCGAAAGGTACGTCGCCCGCTCAGGGTTGTCGCCGTCGGCTTCCTGCACGAGCCCCTGCAATAGGTCGATAGCAGCGTCCAGGTCAGCTGTCACCCCCGTCACATCGAACCGGGACATATACGCGATCGCCACGCTGTACTGGTACGTTGCGCGATCAGGGTCCTCCATCGCGGCGGCATGCACCGCCTCCGTGTAGCAGTCGAGGGCCGCGTTCAGATCCGCCACCGCTCCTGCCTCATCGAACCGGGCTTCCCACGCGAGCCCCAGGTTGTACAGACGGTCCGCGCGGTCGGCATCGTCAGCAGGAGTGGCCTCCACAGCCTCCAGAAGATGGTCGATGGCCAGGGAGGCATCCTCGATCACCTGGGTCCGACCGAGCCGGACAATCAATGCGAGCCCCAGGCTGTACGAGCGCTCCGCGCGGGAAGGGTCGCAGCCAGGAGTGGCCTCCACAGCCTCCAGGAAGAGACCGACAGCCGCGTCCTGGTCCGCTGGTACCCCCGTGCACGCGAACCGGGTGTCCAGCGCGAGCCCCAGGCTGTACAGACGGTCCGCGCGGGCAGGGTGGTCCGGAGGAGTGGCGAGCACAGCCTCCTGGTAGCAGTCGACAGCCGCGTCGATGTCCGAGATCAACCCGGTCACATTGAACCGGCCGCCCAGCCCTCGCCCCAGATGGCCCAGACGCTCCGCACAGTCGGGGTCATCACCCGGTGTGGAGAGCACCGCCTCCCGGTCAGCATCAATGGCTGCATTCAAGTCCGTCAGCGACTGTGTCTGACCGAATGTGAGATGCAGAGCCCACCCCAGACTGGTCAGCGTTGCCGCGCGTTTGGGGTGTTCCGTGGGTGTGGCCCCACTGATTCGCTGCCACATCGCCGCGGCGGCAAAGACCTCTTCCGGTTCGAGTGAATCCTGTGCATGCTCGAGGACCCGACGAGCATCGGGGATCACCGCATCGGCGAGAAGGGGCAGCAACGGCTCCGGCAGGCCCTCCGTTCCCGCGGTGAAACACCGTGTGAACACATCGACGGCGGTTTCGAGCTCCGGGTCCGCATGACCCTGCGTTTCGAGCAGGGCCTGGTAGCGATACCAGTGAAACCAGCCGAGCGTGAAGCGGACGTTCAGGTCGCCGTCGTGGCCCTGGAGGACACCGGCGAGCTGCCGGGCTTCACGTACTCCTTGCCGTTCCAGCGCCGGCAAGAGATCGCCGGTCTCGCGAATCCGCTGCACACGCGCCCGTACTGCGGCCAGCAAGTCCATACCACGTCACCCCTGTGTGATCACCCGACCGGGAGCGATGTTAGATCCTCAAACCCATGCAGCGCATGGTCAGTTACTCGACTACGCTCCCCACCGGACCCGCAGCGGCGGAAGAACGGTGACCGACGGAACAACGGAGGACGAGTGGTCGGCGACCCCAGTGGAACGGCTCGGCGCACAGCTGAGCAACTAGCCATCGTATGCGTCAACATGGAGCTGATCCGTAGGGACTTGCTCACCAGTTCGGACGGGAGCGACGGCCCCCTGGAAGGCCTGCTCGCCGCCGTGCAGGCCGATGGCCAGATAGCCGACGCGCTGGAGGTACTGCATGCCGCATTGCGGGCCGATGGCGACGCCCTGGGACTGTATGGCTACGCCGACGCGGGCACCGGCGTGCGCAGCCTGCGTCCAGCGGGGATCAGCGGCACCTCGTCAGGCAGCTACGGGGGCGAGACCGCATACGTGTGCCCGGCCGACCGTTGCGCGCGCTATTGGTGGCCGGATGGGCCCGCCTCGGTACCGCACTGCGCGATCAGCGGTGCGGCACTCCGCCGGGAGCGGCTGTAGACCATGGGCAGCCTGCTGACAGAGCTGGGCAAGAGGCTCGCCGAGCGGTGGATCTCCCTGCTGGTGCTGCCTGGCACCCTGTACCTCGCCGCGGCCACGGTTGCGCATACCCTGGGTCACCGCCACGCCCTCGACGTCGGCCGCCTCACCGACCGGATCACCGTCTGGGCCCAGACCTCCGTCGCCACCACTCTCGGGGGCCAGGCAGTGCTGCTGGCCGCCGTGCTGGCCGGGTCGGCCACCGCCGGGATCGTCGCCCAAGGCATCGGATCGTTGGTGGAACGACTGCACCTGGCCGCCGACTGGTACACCTGGCCGCCCGTGCTGCGCCGCCTCGCCCACCGCCTTACCGTCCGACGACAGCGCCTCTGGCGCGCGGCAGCCTCGGACTGGCATCGTCACCGAGAAGAAGCCGCCCTCGTCCGTACCCGCGGTGAACGGCTGGATCCGGCCCAACGCCGCGCCGCCTACGCGGCGATGACCCGTGTGGCCCCCGAATACCCCGACCGTCCCTCCTGGAGCGGGGACCGCATCCATGCCGTGGCTGTGCGCATGGATCGCGACCACCACCTCGACTTCGCCGCGGCCTGGCCACACATATGGCTGCTCCTGCCCGAGGAGAACCGCGTCGAGATCAACGCCAGCCGCCAGGCCCTCGCCCGAGCCATGGTCCTGGCCGCCTGGGCCCTGCTCTATCTGCCCCTCACCATCTGGTGGTGGCCTGCCGCAGCGGTGACCGCCACCCTCACCCTGACCAGTTGGCGGCGCACCCGCACCGCCACTGACACCTACGCCACGCTGCTGGAGGCCGCTACTCGCGTCCACGCCCGTGACCTCGCCGACCGACTCGGCTTGGACGCCACCGGCCCTCTCACTGCTGAGGCCGGTGACGCCCTGACCCGTCTTCTGGTGCCAAGCACACCCCGACTGCCGTAGCCTCCTGGCACAGCCTGACTATGTCGGGGATCTTGGCGTACTGCTGCCGGTGATCATGGGAGTGGGCAGTCTCGCGGGTGTACGGGCCCGCGAGACTCCCAAGGAGTACGGGGTGTCGGTCCGCCCCCATCCGGTTGTCGAGGTCCCACTGCTGAGCGCACGGATGGCACGGGCCGCCAACCCCGGCCTCGTCGGTTTCTGCACGATGCCGGCCTTCGCGAAGAGCGGACGGGACTGCTACGGCCTCGCACCGAATACACGGGCGCGATTCGAGCGCTCGGCCGACGACGCCGAGGCGCGGCAGTCTGGCTATGCTGCTACAAACGACTCGTCTGACTCACCACATAGGACACGGTCTTAGGCGTCGTCTCTTATGGCGTGATCGTTCGTTGAACCGTAAGCATGACGGATCTGGTTGAGCGGCTGGTGCCAGACGAATTGTGGGCGCTGTTTCGGCGGGTGGTGCCGCCGACGGCGGTGATACGTCCGCAGGGCGGGGGCCGGCGGCGGGCCGGTGACCGCGAGGCCCTGGCCGCGATCATTTTCGTGGCCACGTCAGGCTGCACCTGGCGGCAGCCCCCACCGGTGTTCGGACCGAGTTGGCCGACGGTGTACCGACGCTTCGCTCAGTGGAGCCGAGCCCGCGTCTGGGCCCGGCTCCACCGCGTCATCCTCGACGAACTCGGCGCCCGCGGCGAGGTCGACTGGTCGCGGCGCGCGATCGACTCTGTCAGCCTCCGGGCTGCAAAAGGGGGCCTCTGACGGGACCGAATCCGACCGATCGCGGCAAGCTGGGATCGAAGATCCACCTGGTCACGGACCGGAACGGACTGCCACTGTCGATGGGCATCTCGGCCGCCAACACGCACGATAGCCAGGGGCTTGAGCCGCTAGTGCGGGGTATCCCGCCCATTCGTTCCCACCGCGGACCCCGTCGTCGCCGTCCGGCGAAGCTGCACGCCGACAAAGGATACGACTATGACCACCGGCGCAGATGGCTCCGCACACGCGGCATCCGCCACCGCATCGCCCGCAAAGGGATCGAGTCCTCACAGCGACTCGGGCGCCACCGATGGGTCGTCGAGAGGACAGTGTCCTGGCCGGCTGCCGCCGACTCCACCGCCGTTACGAACGCAAGGCTGAACACTTCCTTGCCTTCGCCGGCATAGCCGCGGCCCTCATCTGCCACCGCAGACTCGTCCGCATGGACGGGCAGAACCAGTCAGTGTGAGGCTCCGACGCTGTAGATCCAGACACGGAAAGGCATGACCTCCGGCTCGGTCTCGGTCTGCTCCGCAGGACTCTGCACGTCGTCCAGTTCCGACCAGGCGATGACGCCCGGCTCGTTGTCGGCCAGAAACCCCTCGACGACCGGACCGAGGTCCTCGGAAGCCACATAGGTACCGCCGAACGGCAACACATCCGGGGGCACAGAACCGGTTGCGCACCGGAGCTGCCCGGCCTGCTTGTCATGCCACACATAGAACGTCGCCACCCCGGGAAAGCCCAGTTCGCGAACGCGCCCCCGGGTGGCAGAAGCAGTCCGCTCGAAGGCAGCCACCACCTTGGAGACGGACAACGACGTCCTGTCCTCGTCTGTCGCACCCAGCGACCAGGTGTTGCTCTCCCACTCCATCCGTCGGTCAGCAGGCTCCAGTACCAGGGGCTCGTCCGCCACCTCAGCGATCCACGTCAACAGCACCACCGCAGTATCCCTGCACAGCTCGGGCCCCAAAGAACCACCATTAGAAACGACGTCTTAGACCGTCCGCCGCTACCTCCGCCCGTTCAAGGCCGTCACCGCCACGCCACCCACACACCGCCCGGCTCCACGGCCCCGCCGCATCGTCCGCTGGATCATGACCGACCCCGGCAACCTGACCGCCCAGGATGCCGCCGACCTCAAGGAGCTCCGGACCAACTGCCCCGAACTCGACGCCGTCACCCACCACGTCCGCGACTTCGCCGCCATGATGCGTGACCTGCGGGGCGACCAACCGCCCGCCTGGATGGAGCGCGTCCTCGCCGATGACCTGCCCGCTCTCCACTCCCTGATCAACGGGCTGAGCCGCGACATCGACGCCGTCACCGCCGGACCCTCCACCCCTGGAGCTCCGGCCAGGTCGAAGGGCTGGCCACAAGGACGAAACTACTCAAAATGCAAGGATGTGGACGAGTAAACCTTGACTTCCTCCGCAAGCGTGTACTCCTCACGCCCTGAGGCTGCTCCAGCAGGTCAAGACGGCCTTGATACCAGGGAAGGCTGCGCCGTGAAGCCGGCTCAATAGCGGTGGTTGGGCCAGTGTGGGTCCTCCCAGCGGACGGGGCCGGTGAGTCCGATGAGTCGTAGCGGTGAAGCAGTTCCTCGGGAGCGTCCTGGGCTTGAAGCCGCGTAGGGGCGTGACGGACCAACCAGGCCGCGAGGTCGGTGCGCAGGTCATCTGCGTTGTCCCACGCGTCCCATGGAAGTTGATCGCCCAGAAGGTCGTACTCCCAGTGGGCAGCCGCTTCGGTCAGGTGCCGGTCGGCAACGCGGTCTTCGAGTGCCTCCCAGGTGTTGAGCCAAGGGCTGAGCGTGGCAGATGCCTCGGCGCACAGCGCGAGGACCTCATGCACGGGGACGGCCGGCTCCGATGCGGCGAGAGTGTGAGCCCACCAGGCACGCAGGAACTCCCGCACCGCCGCGCTCTGGTGCTCAGGCCATGCCGCCAGTGGCCGCGAATGAACGAACGTCCGACCTCGTGCATGCCAAACATGGGCTCCACGAGGGCACTGACCAGCGCCCTGGCGAATTGAGGCAGGATACGGCGCAGCACCGCGCCGTGGTCGTTCCAGTCGGGGGCATCCCAGGTGCGACGCAGAAGGTCCGGGTCGAGCACCACGTCCGGGATCTTCAATTGCGCAAGCTCTTCTTCGCTGCCCCAGTGGCAGTCACACTGGGTCTCATCGCTGGGGGCGGTCATTCCGCGAAAAGTGACGTCCAAGCAGTCCAGAGCACAGTCGAGTCGGAGCCGTGCGGGAGTGTCGTCGGGGTTCATCGTGTCGGCACAGCCTCAGGGGGACTCCGGGTGGCTTCCGCCAACCGAAGATCACAACCCCACCGGGCCCCATCAGCCATCGTCACGGCAGTTGCCCAGTTTCCCAGCCGCTTACAATGGCCGGGCAACCAGTCACAAGATCAGCGCCAGAGCCGAATTGCATGACGCTGATCATGTAGATCGTGGGTAAAAGCGTGACCGCTGACAACTCCTGCGACGGCTGTCCATAAATGGCCTGCTGGCCGGAGGGCGACCCTCTTTCCTGAACTTCGACCAGGTACTCACGGAAGGTGCGGTACGGAGCTGAGTTGGGCGGCGGACGCACCAGCTCCACTCCGTCCACGGTGCCGGTAGCTACCGCTTCCCTCTGCCTCACGGATCGCCCACGACAGCCTGTGTGTGCAGAACTCAGTCCTGTGGCGGGTCGGGGTTGTGGCCGTGGATGGTCAGTCCGGTGATCCGGCCTGATTGGATGACTGGGCCGTGGTGTACACCGCCTTTGACGTGGTTGCGTACGGTGCCCGGCCGCGCCGCTCCGCTCTGGAGGTGCTGCAACGACGTGAGCAGTTCGCGCAGTTCGGCGCTGGAGACGGCGCGGGCCTCCAACAGGTGTCGTAGGTATGCGTCCCACTGTTCGAGGGTCTCGGCGGCCTCGTGTGGATGGCCAGTGGACTGGGAGGCGAGGAGCCTGCCCCGCGCGACGTCCAGATCGGCGATCGTGGAGTTGCCTGGATCGTTGCGTGAGAGGAACCGCCGCAGGAGTTCGCGGGCGTACGTCCAGGAATCGGTGACCATGAGTGAGACCAGGGTGGTCGCTCCTGACGCGGTCAACGCGGCCAACTCGCTGTCCATGGTTCTCCTTCAAGTAGATCTGGGCTTTCGAGTATTCGGCCGTCTGCGTCATCTGGGGTGTTCTGGCTCTTCTGGCTGGTCGTCCGCGTTGGAAGTGAAGGCTGCTGGCGGGTCGTAGCGGCGCAGCAGTTCATCAGCCGTCTCGTGTTTGTCCTGCGTTCTGATGATGTCGGCGATCTGCTTGGTGAGCATTCCCCGTCGGTCATCTCCGATGGTGAAGCCCATGCCGGTGAGGAAGGCATCGAAGTGGTCAGAAGCTGTCGGTTCCCGTTCGGCAGGCGTGGAGGTCTCGCTGGACGTGGGGATGCGGTCCTGAAGCCGCTCGGGGATATCGGCGTCGTTGGCTGCGGATGTGAGCTGGGCAAGGAGACCGAGGTCTGCCACGGTCTTCTCTATGTGGTTGTCGTTCTTGGCCAGCCACCAGACCACCGCGCTGCCAGTGTCCTTGAGTACGTCGTCTCCCAGATATTCGCGCTTGCTCTGCTCGTATGTGCGCTGGTGTTCCCAGACAGCCTTGTCCTTGCGGATCTCAGCGAGTTTGGCCAGCCGTTCCTGGTCGGGTTCGTGCAAGGTGAGCGTGACGTTTTCTGCCATGACTTGGAGGTGGCCGGTGTGGTCCGGGCGCATTCTGCTGAGGGCACCGCTCAGTTCGTGCTGGACGAGTGAGGCCCGGCCGGGCTCCCGCTGTTCGGTGAGTGTGCGGGCGCGGTCCAGCACCGCTTCGACGGCGAGGCCTGCCGGGTTGAGGACGGGGTCGTCGCCGTGGGTTTCGAGAGGGTGCCACCGTACGGTGGCGGAGAACACGAAGTCGTAGTCGGTCCATTTACTGGGCAGTGCGACGCGGCTGACGTGGTGTTCCCTACGCTCGATCGGGGCGGCGGGGAGGAAGTTCGTGAAGTCGGAGGGTAGAGAACCGCGGCGCATCGTTGCGACCTTGAAGGCTGCCGCAGGAGCGCCGATGACGGCGAAGGCCAGGGCGGCCCACGCCCATGTGGGCCATTCCTGCACCAGGCCGAGGATGGTCAGCAGTAGGGCACACAGGACGGTGAGGAAAACGATCGTCGTCTTGCGGCCAGTGGTCATCGTGTGGTCCCCCTGGGCGGTGCGGCCGGCGGGCGTAGGCCCTGGGCCGTGGAGATCTTCTGGAGTAGGTGTTCGGTGGTTGCGGCGCCGGATGCCCGTCCACCCGGGGCGGCGGGCTCTGCGGCGCGGGCGGCCGAGTACAGCGCTGCGAGGGTGCTGCCGTTTCGGCCTGCGGCATCGACCAACAGAGCGAGCAGCCGGTCGCGATATTTGTCGGCAGTGCAGGCTCTGTGCAGCCATCGTTCGGCGTACGGCTGCCAGTGCGGCTGCGGTAGTCGGGCGAGTGCCTCCGCCCAGCCTGCTACCACGCAGTCCTGGACGCCCTTTTCGTCGATGAGCGGGCGAAGTGCGCCAGTTGGGTCCGTGAGTGCCACGGGGTCGCAGATCCGCAGGAAGAGGCGGGCGTCGACGGTTGGTGCGGCCGAATGACAGGTGAGGCGGTCGAGCATGCGGCGGCGAAGTCGGGCACTGGTCGCTGCCAGGCGGCACAAGGCATCGAGAGCGGGGGTGGCGCCGCGTTCCCGGCGGGCCAGGTGATGTAAGCGGGTCACGGCCTGGTCAGGGTGAGTGGGGGCGATCACGTCAGTGCAGGTGCGTAGGAGAACATGCGCGAGGTTCCCCGTCAGTTGCTTCCCCTTACACCAGTTGTAGACGAGCATCCGCAGGCTTCGGCTGTACCGCGGGTCGTATAGACCGCAGGCCAATGTGTTGACAGCGGCCTCCAGCCGGGCACGGCTCGTGGGCGCAGCGCTCCACTCCTCCGCCAGGAATGCCAAATCGATTCCCCGTCCGGTGCGCAAGTACTGGTCGGCGAGTCGGCCCACCAGTCGCTTGCGTAGGTCCGAAGTGATGTGCGGATCGTCCAGCTCCGCACTCTGGGCGGTCCAGGTGCTGAACAGGTGCCGCAGGTCAGGCATGTGGTCCCAGAAGTGGGCGCGGACCGCGGCGTCGTAGTCCAGCCTGGCGAACCGTACGCGGCCATCCGGCCCGGCTGCTGCACCGATCTCCGCCAAGCGCTCGGCCAGGTCTTTGCCTTCGAGTAAAGGGGCCCCGTCCCGAGGCGTATTGAGGGTGCTGAGCAGGAGTGCGGCGCCGCGGTGGACGAGGTCAGCATGCGCGCCGTGGAGCATGGCGGCGGCAAACACCAGCGCCCGCTGTTGGGCGGCGCACTTCGTCGAGACGAGTTCGGCGACCTCCTTGCGCCACTGCGTGCGTGCGTCGCGGGACTGCTCGCACCAAGCGGCGAACCCACCACGAACCGGAGACGCGGCACGAGCTCGGCGCACGCGGTCGGCGAAGTGCGCGATCTCCTCCATCGGCGGCTGTTCTGCCAGGAATTCATCTAGCGCCGGGGCGGGAACCAGGTACTCCTCGTACGGCATCTGGTGGAGCCGCAGATGCCGACGGAAGACCTCCATGGCCGGCGGGCGCGCAATATCGGCTCGGTAGGGCTGGAGGTGAGACTCCAAGGCGCCATCATGCGGCATGACGACCACCAGATGCGCCTGCTGTTCCTGCACGGCCTTGCGCAGAGCAGACAGGTCCCTGCGCGTCTGAGCCCACTGGGAGACGTCCGCCTCGGCAAGGTTCAGCAGCAGCCGGTCACCGACGCCGACCAGACTGGGATCGGTGAGGGCCCCCTCCTCCTCCCCGGGCAGAAGCTCGCGGAAGATACCGGCGCCCTGGTGAACCTCGTACAGCAGGACGCAGGCTGCCGCGGTCCTGCCGCTGCCAGGAGCGCCGTGCAGGATCACGGTACTGCTGCCGTCGCGCACCCGGCGTGCCATGCCCATCCCGGCGGGGTCGACGAACTGCTGCCGAACAAGGCGGAGCTGGTCATCTGCGATGCGGCGCGGACTTCGGCCGGGCGCCTCCTGGTCACCAAGGCCCACATTGACGGTGTAGCTGTAAAAGTCACCCGAGCCAGCGTGCACCGGCCCGCCGGGCTGCTCGACGCGCGTGGTGAACGTATCGCTCACCGCTCGTCGTCCTCGGGCTGGCCCGAGTCACCGAACCGGTGGCGGATGTCACCACGCTGATCACCCTCGATACTCGTCATACCGTCGCCCGAGTAGTGCCGATCACCCGAAACATGGCGCGAGTCCTGGTAGATGCTTCCCTGGCCGGAATGCACGGGACCGGTCGACCCCTTGATCACGGTATTGCCGACATCCCCGGTGAAGTCACGGCTCTGCACGGCCGTTCCGCTGACGGCGCCGGCCGAATTGGAGACGGAGCCGGGGCCAGGCGCCGGTACCCCGGCGTGCTCGAGGTCGTACAGCCCGGGAACCATCTCGGCTACCAGGTCGCCCAGGCGCTTCAGGTCCGCCTCGCTGTTCTGTGTGTCCAGCCGCACGGACTGCAGTTCGGCCAGCCTCACCAGCTCGTCCGGCAGTCTTTCCTTGCGCAGGCGTTCCGTCCCCCTGCCTGCGAGGACGGGCACCACCGGCACTCCGCAGTTGAACGCCTCCACAATCTCCTTGCGGACCCAGTCCTCCGGGTCGCGCAGCCTGGACTGGAAGTTGAGCCAGTCGGCCCCGATGATCGCCAGCACCAGTGCGCTGCGGCGCACGCTCATGAGGAGGGCGTCGGGGTAGGTGGAGCCCGGAGGGATGGACCTCGAGGCGCGAAACGCCCGGTCCTTGCCGAAACGGTTGGCAAGCTCGTTGTCGATCAGGGCGGCGATGTCATTGCCGTCCCCCGTGCGGTAGTTGATGAACACGTCGGGCATGCCAGGTTCCTCTCAGGAGACAGGGAGTCGGGATAGCACTGCCAGGCGTGGCTCCAGCCGGCGCACCAGGGCGTGGCCGGACTGGCGGGCCAAGACGCGCGAGAGGCGACGGAGGTCGATCGTCACGGTCGCGGACCGGACAGCCTCCACTCCATCGAGCAGCGGCGCCGACAATGCGCACGCGTGGTCGATCTCACCGTGCGACGCATAAGCCAGCGCCCGGCGTACGCCGTAACGCACCTGCGTACGCACCGCATCAGGCGACACCAGCGCAAGTTGGCGGTCCAATTCCTCGGCCGCCTTCCGCATCTGGCCGAGGTCGAACAGACACCACCCGGTGATCATGCCGACCGAGTCAGGCAGATGCATGCTGCCGATGACGGGAGCGTCGCCCTCGCTCTTCTGGCGGGCCAGCAGTGTCCGGGCCCGGTCCAGAGCGCGTAAGCACGCCTCACCGTCGCCGGCGAGAGCGTGCCCCTGCGCCTCGCGCTGCGCGGCAAGACCCCGGATCCGCGGCGGGAGCGTGCCGCTCTGCGCCCGACGTGCCAGAGCAACGGTCTGCTCGGCATCGTCCTGATACAGCGTGACCAGTGCCCGCCGGACCAGTGCATACCCGGCCAGTGCCCGGTCGCCACCGGCTGCAGCAAGGTCTACCGCGCGCTGCGTCCACCACAGCGCCGCCTGCTCGTCACCCGTCTCCTGTACCAGCCAGCCGACGTACTCGGCATACCGGGAGCCCAGCGCCAGCAACTCCTGGCGGGTGCGGGAATCCACGTGTGCGGACAACTCCCGCAGCGTATGGGTCTGCGCTATCAGCCCGGGCAGCAGGAAGCCGGGCTCAACGCTCTGACCGAGCCGCCGGTAGTGCGTGAACAGCGAACGGGATGCATCCAGCATCCCCACGCCCCCACTCTGCGATACGCGGCTCTGGCCGCCCGTACGCCAGTTCATCAGCGAGGCTGCCCCGGCGCTAACGACCTGCCGCCGACCTGCGGGCTGAAAGCCGCTCGAACCATCCGGTGACAGTTGCATCACCCACTCCTCCTCGTTGACCCCGTAGGGAGCCGGTTCCTTCGGTACGTCAGTAGCGGGCGGGGCGACCAGAGCGATCAGCGCTCCGCTGGCGTGGAGGGCGGCGTCGCACAACCGAGCCAGATCACGGCTGGGCGCTTTGATGCCTCGCTCGACCTTGCTCAACTGTGCCTTGCTGTAGTGCACGACCGCGGATAGTGCTGTGAGACTCAATCCGGCGCCCAAGCGCCGCTTCCTCAGCTCTGCGCCGAACTCGATGGACGGCTGTGGCATGGAAACCTCCAGGACCGTCCATCCAGGTGCAGAGGGGTGCTGCAAGAAAGAGTGCGGCACCCCTGACTGGACGGACAAGGTAAATGGCACTGTTTCCCGTTTCCTCTCCGCAGACGGGAGGCGCTACTCGCGACGAGAGGGACCGCCAGATCGGGCGCCAGCCAGGCCTGGCGCGGAGCGGATTTAAGAGGTCCTAACAGAAGTTGTTGATCATGTGACTATCGGTGTGGTCGTTGGTCTGGTCGAACGACGGCGTGGGAGGCGATCTGGTGCTCGACCCTCGCCTTGCAGTAGGTCGCGTCCAGATAGACGTACGGGAATCGGACGTGGTCCAGGGGCCGGGCACGGAGCGCGGTCAGCGGGCCGTCCAGGTCCTGGCAGACCGCGAGACCTCACTCTTGGATATCCCGGTCTCCGCGCCGAGGGCCTCGACCAGGTCGTCGACCGACCGCGTGAACAGACTGTGGGAGGAAGCCGGATGAGTCGCTGGAACGGACCTCTGGCCCGGCGCCGGGGGGCCACGTCGTCCCGC